>NZ_JBIBFQ010000024.1:0-1329 GCF_042955955.1 Streptomyces sp. NPDC008317 | reverse complement strand
TTGTCGCGCGTCAGACTTTGTGGCAGAGCCTGTTTCTTGCGGGCTCTGTCGTGTGAAGGAGTCTGATCGATCATGGTGAGACCGCCGGCGCTTCCGCCGGAGGAGAAGGTCCGGATCGTGCTGTCGATCCTGGCCGGTGAGATGACCGTTGCCGAGGCTGCGCGGCTCCGAGCAGTCGATCGGGACCTGGAAGCGCCAGTTCCTGGAGTCCGGCCGCGCTGGACTGGCCGGTAAGTCCGGTCCCAGTACGCGGGAACAGCAGCTCGAAGCGCAGGTCGCGGATCTGACCCAGGCGTTGGGTGAAGCAGCGGTCGAGCTGCGGGTGTGGAAGAAGTCCGCGGAGGGCCGGCTGGGCCCTTCGAGGACCTCGAGGTGATCCGCGTCGAGGCGGGCATGCCGACCGCGAGGTTCTGCCGGCTGATCGGCGTGCCCGAGCGGGCCTGGCGCCGCCACCAGGCCAGGGCCCGTCAGGGCGTCCAGGCTCGCGGGCCGTGGCCGCGTCCGGCGCGCGAGGGCGTGCGGGAGACAGCTCGCCGGCACGCGCTCGCGCATCCGGCCTGGGGCCATCGCAAGGTCTGGGCGATGTGCCGTCACGACGGCCACCGCGTCTCGCAGGCCACCGTGTTGCGGCTGCTGCGCGACGAGAGCTTGCTGCTGGAGGCCAATTACCAGCGCGAACGCCGGCAGCTCGCCGCCCGTCGCAAAGCCGCCTTCGCGACGGAGCCCACCGGCCCGAACCAGGTCTGGCAGCTGGATTTCTCCGAGTTCGAGACCGCCTCGGGCGGGACCTGGCGGCTCGCCGGCTGCCGGGACTACTGGTCGAAGTACGAGCTGGGCTGGCACGTCTCGCCCACCGCGAACCAGCACGACGCGATAACGGCGATCGAACTCGCCATCCGCGAAGCCGAGGTGCTCGCAGGCAGAACACTGCTGGACCTCGCTCCGCGCGACGCGGACGGGACCGTGCAGCCGCTGGTCACCATCGTCACCGACAACGGCGGCCCGTTCCGCGCGTTCCGGTTCGAGGCCTTTATCACCACCCACCCAGAACTGCGGCACGTCCGCACCCGGGTCCGCACCCCGGGCCAGAACGGCTCACGCGAGCGCGGCTTCGGCTCCCTGAAGTACGAGAAGCTCCTCCTCGAGGAGATCACCGACGCCCTCGACCTCATCCGTCACGCCGAGGACTACCGGCACGATTACAACACCGTCCGCCCCCACGAAGCCCTCGCCTGGAACCGTCCCCACGACGTCCACACCGGCGCCGCCAACCCCCTCATCCCCAACTTTCCAGAACCCGAAAACCTGCCAACTATTTGACGCGGGACA
>NZ_JBIBFQ010000022.1:0-1650 GCF_042955955.1 Streptomyces sp. NPDC008317 | reverse complement strand
AATGACACGACTTCGGCGGTACGCTTGAGCCCCGCTACATTGTCGGCGCGGAATCACTTGACCAGTGAGCTATTACGCACTCTTTCAAGGGTGGCTGCTTCTAAGCCAACCTCCTGGTTGTCTCTGCGACTCCACATCCTTTCCCACTTAGCGTACGCTTAGGGGCCTTAGTCGATGCTCTGGGCTGTTTCCCTCTCGACCATGGAGCTTATCCCCCACAGTCTCACTGCCGCGCTCTCACTTACCGGCATTCGGAGTTTGGCTAAGGTCAGTAACCCGGCAGGGCCCATCGCCTATCCAGTGCTCTACCTCCGGCAAGAAACACACGACGCTGCACCTAAATGCATTTCGGGGAGAACCAGCTATCACGGAGTTTGATTGGCCTTTCACCCCTAACCACAGGTCATCCCCCAGGTTTTCAACCCTGGTGGGTTCGGTCCTCCACGACCTCTTACAGCCGCTTCAACCTGCCCATGGCTAGATCACTCCGCTTCGGGTCTTGAGCACGCTACTACACCGCCCTATTCGGACTCGCTTTCGCTACGGCTACCCCACACGGGTTAACCTCGCAACGCACCGCAAACTCGCAGGCTCATTCTTCAAAAGGCACGCAGTCACGACTGAAGTTCCGAAGAACAACAGCGACGCTCCCACGGCTTGTAGGCACACGGTTTCAGGTACTATTTCACTCCGCTCCCGCGGTACTTTTCACCATTCCCTCACGGTACTATCCGCTATCGGTCACCAGGGAATATTTAGGCTTAACGGGTGGTCCCGCCAGATTCACACGGGATTTCTCGGGCCCCGTGCTACTTGGGTGGCTCTCAAGAGAGCCGCCAGTGTTTCGGCTACGGGGGTCTTACCCTCTACGCCGGACCTTTCGCATGTCCTTCGCCTACACCAACGGTTTCTTACTCTCCGGCCAGTCGGCAAACTGACCAAGAAAGCTCCCACGACCCCGCATGCGCAACCCCTGCCGGGTATCACACGCATACGGTTTAGCCTGATCCAGTTTCGCTCGCCACTACTCCCGGAATCACGGTTGTTTTCTCTTCCTGCGGGTACTGAGATGTTTCACTTCCCCGCGTTCCCTCCACATACCCTATGTGTTCAGGTATGGGTGACAGCCCATGACGACTGCCGGGTTTCCCCATTCGGACACCCCCGGATCACAGCTCGGTTGACAGCTCCCCGGGGCCTATCGCGGCCTCCCACGTCCTTCATCGGTTCCTGGTGCCAAGGCATCCACCGTGCGCCCTTAAAAACTTGGCCACAGATGCTCGCGTTCACTATGCAGTTCTCAAACAACCAACCATCCCCCACATCCCGCCAGCAGACCGCTGACGCTCAATGAGACTGGTTCCACTGAGAAGAACTCTCGTTCCCTCAGGACCCAACAGCGTGCCCGGCCCGACTGCCCTCTGATCACGTTCCACGCCGAAGCAGTACTGGTGACAGACAACAACCGTGCCGAATAGTCAACGTTCCACCCATGAGCAACCAGCACCGGACACTCGCCGGTGTACTGGCCTCTGACCACCGAAGTGGTAAGAAGTGCTCCTTAGAAAGGAGGTGATCCAGCCGCACCTTCCGGTACGGCTACCTTGTTACGACTTCGTCCCAATCGCCAGTCCCACCTTCGACGACTCC
>NZ_JBIBFQ010000021.1:0-3100 GCF_042955955.1 Streptomyces sp. NPDC008317 | reverse complement strand
GTTGTTGATGGGGTCGTCGCCTGCGTAGGCGTAGCGGTTTCCCTGGGCGGGGTCGGCGAGGAAGGAGTGTGCGTCCTGGCTGGTGAAGCGGCCGGTGGCGGGGTTGTACCAGCGTTGGCCGTATTTGATCCAGCCGGTGGTGCGGTCGTAGGTGCCGCCGACGTAGCGGTAGGGGTTCTGGGCTGCGGCTGATCCGGTGGCGGTGGTGGTCTGGTAGGCGCCGTAGGGGTCGTACTGGTAGACGGTGGAGGTGACCGTGGACTGGTTGATGAATTCCACGGGGGATCCGAAGCCGTCGATGATGTAGTACGCCTCGGTGCCGGTGGTGGTGCGCAGGACCAGGGGCTGGCCGGTGGTGGGGTCGTGGTCGATGTAGGCGGTGCCTGCGTCGAGTGTGACCTGTTCGATGACGGGCTGGCCGTTGCCGTCGGGGCGGCCGTAGACGTAGTCGACGTTGTCGCCGGTGTCGGTGGTCTGGTGGGTCAGTTCGGTCTGACCGGTGCCGGCGTAGGTGTAGGTGCCGGTTCCGGCCGGTGTGGTGGCCGCGGTCATCTGTCCGGCGCCGTTGTAGGCGACCGAGGACAGCGACGGGGTCTTGGTGAGGTTCCCGGCGGCGTCGTAGGTGTAGCCGCTGGTGGTGATCTGGTTGGCGGCGTTGTGGGTCAGGGCGGTCGTCCCGGTGGCGGTGGTGCGGTTGCCGCGCGCGTCGTAGCCGTAGCTGTACGTGGTCCCACCCCCCGAAGTCGCCACTGACGTCAGCCGGTTGCCCGGGTCGTATCCGTAGGCCGTCGTTTTCCCCGAGAGGTTGTCCTTAGACCACTGCAGGAGGCTGCGGTCGTCGGTGGTGGCGGTGGAGCAGGTGGTGCCGGGTGTGCCGCCTGCGGCGCGGCAGTAGGTGACGTCGAACTGGCGGGTGGGTGAGGTGGCGGGGCCCTGGTCGGCCCAGACTCGGGAGGGGCGGCCTGAGGCGTCGTAGTCCTGGTGGACGTGGGCTTTGTAGAGGGTGTGGTTGTTGTCGGTGCCGTACCAGGTGTCGGTGCGGCGGCCGTGGTCGTCGTAGGCGAAGCGGATCTTGGTGGAGGCCGGCGCTGCGGTGATGAGCTGGGTGAGGAGGTTTGCGTCGTCGTAGGTGTAGGTGGCGGTGCCGCGGGCGTCGGAGAGGGTGACGAGGTTGCCGGACTTGTCGTATCCGTAGGTGAGGGTGCCGCCGCCGGAGGTCGCGGTGCGGGTGGCGAGGTGGCCGAGGTCGTCGTAGGTGTAGGTGGTGGTGCCGGTGGCGTCGGTGCGGGTCCGGACGCGGCCGAAGCCGTCGTAGGTGTACCCGACGGCGTGAGTGCTGTCGGAGTAGGTGACCGAGGTGATGCGGTCGGCGTCGTCATAGGCGTAGGTGGTGGTGATGGTCCGGCCGTCCTTGGCCGTGGCGAGCCTGCCGTAGCTGTCGTACGTATAGCTCTGGGCGCCGAGGGATCCGCCGGTCACCGGGGTGAGGGAGGTGGTCTGGTGGGTGGCGGAGTCGTAGCCGTAGGTGGCGCTGTCGCTGTTGCCCGGGTCGGTGGACGTGGCGACGGTGCCGTCGCTGTTGTAAGTGACCTTGGCAGCAGCGGCGTTGGCGTCAGTGGTCTGGTCGCGCTGGCCGGCACCGGAGTAGTGGTAGGAGCTGCTGTTGGACTGCGCGTCGGTGGACGCCGAGGGCAGGTACTTCGTCCCGGCAGCGGTGTTGCCGTAGAGCGCGGACTGCGACGAACCCGTGGGGGAAGTCGTCTTGGTCAGCGACTCGCCGCCGTTGGCGTTGAACTCGTTCGACGAGGTGGACGCGCCGGTCCCGGCACCGATGGTGCTGGTGGAGGTGTCGAAGTTCGCCGTGTACGTCTTGGAACGGACGTTGCCGTCGGCGTCGGTGGCCTTGGTGACGTGCGCGGTGTTGTCCGCGCTGAGGTCGTAGGTGGTGTGCGGAACCGTGGAAACCGACTGCGTCTGGTCGGTGTCCGGCGCAGCCAGCAGGGTCTGCGTGGCAGACGGGTACGACAGCCGGGTGACGGAGTCGCCGGGCGCACCGGCGGCGGTGTTGTGCTGGGAGACCGAGGCCACTCCGCGGCCGCCGTACGCGAACTCCGTGATGCCGCCGCCGGGGTTGGTGATCGACGTCAGCTTGTGCGCGGTGTAGCCGAAGGACGTGGTGCGGTTAAGGGTGTCCTTCACCGAGGCCAGGTCCCCAGATGCGTTGACGGAGTAGGCCACGGTGCGCACCGAGCCGTCCGAGGCGGTCTGCTTCAGCGTCGTCACATGACCCGACGCATTGGCGTACACGCCGGTGCGCTGGCTGGTGGTGCCGCGGGTCGCCACAATCGAGCCAGGCAGGGACCCGGAATAGCCGAGAGTGGTGGCGTTGCCGTTGCGGTCGGTGATCTTCGTGAGTTTTCCGGCGGAGTCGAACGTCTGCTTGGTCTGGCTGGAGTGGTCGGTCAGCGTGTAGGTGCCGTCGCTGTTCTTGACCAGGTCCGCCTTGAACCCGCCCGGCGCCGTGAAGCCGGTGCCGATGGACACGAACAGGCCCGTTACACCGGCCTGGCCGCGGTAGGTCACCGATCCTTCCTCGTGCACGGTCAGCGAGATGTCGTACGGGGTGAGCAGCCACCCGTACCCCGCGGCGGCCGAGGTCGAGGTGAACCCGGATCCCACCGACGCGCTGTTGTAGGAAGCCCCGAGGCCGACATCCCCGTTGATGCCGGGCAGCGTCAGGTCGCTGGTGGACACCAGCAGATTGCCCGACGCGACATCCACCTGTGCGGAGACGTGATCACCGGCCGGGAACGACAGCCGCGTCGCCCCCGGCCGCCAGCATCGGCGAGACGTGCGTGTCCTGAAGCGTCGTCAACGCCGAGCACGTCGTGCCCTGGCACGCCTGCACCTGCCAGTCGAACTGCGTACCGAACGGCATCGACACCGGCAGCGTCAGCCGGGCGACCGAGCCCGAAGCGACCGTCACCGTACCGCCGTTGACCAGATCCCACGCCCCGCCCGCGGCATACGTCCCCGCGAAGAACTTCGCCGTGACCTGCCCGCCCGACGAGCTCGACACCTTCGCCGTCAGCACCGGCTT
>NZ_JBIBFQ010000020.1:0-3783 GCF_042955955.1 Streptomyces sp. NPDC008317 | reverse complement strand
CCGGCCGCTTCACCAGCCAGGACGCACACTCCTTCCTCGCCGACCCCGCCCAGGGAAACCGCTACGCCTACGCAGGCGACGACCCCATCAACAACGTCGATCCGACCGGCGAGGTGCCCTGGTCGAAATACGCGACGTCCTGCTTCAAGGGTGGAGCTCAAGGAGCGCTCGTCGCAGGACTCACAGGAACCGCCACCACGGGAATCGGCCTCGCCACTGAGGCCGCGACCGGCTGCGCCATCGATACAGGGCTGGACATCGTGGGCGACTACGGGCCCAGCGGTTCCGGCGACGCCTCCGAAGCCGTGAGCTTCCTCAACGACGCAAAGGACGCCTTCAAACTAGGGGCAAGCCTGTTCTGACCTGGTACGCCTGGGGGCCGGGCACCCTTGCCCGGCCCCTGAACCGAAAGGAACCCGGTGAACATCTTCGTCTGGCTCGTCATCGTGGTGGTTGTCGCCGCCCTCATAGCATTCCAACTTTTCATGCGAACCGGAGGTATGCGAAAGTACAGGGAACGGAGGGGCAAAAAGTGGTGACCGATAGCATGGTAATCAGCTCCGGGCAGGGGGCCGAACCCCAGGCGTATTATTTGGCTTTCAGCGGGGCCGCTCTGGGAATAACCGTGCTCGTAGTTGCCCTAGTGGCTTTCTTCTATTTTCTTATCGTTCTACTCACTCGAAAGCGCTAGGAGAACCAAGCCGTCTCGGGAGGGGCCGGAGCCACCGTCAAATGCGCGAAAAACGCGCTGCGCAGCTCGTAGTCAGTCAGCCGCCAGGAGGAGCAGTGAGCACCTACAGGACCAGAGTCGTTGCGTGGTTCGCATCTGTGGCCGTGGCCATAGTGGCTATGTTCCTGTTCGTCCCCTGGGCCCAGGACGAGCTCAGCAAGCCGCTCCGCGTCACTATCGCAATCGTCCTCCTTGTTGCAATCCTGGCATCGCTGATCTGGGTCAGCCGAGGACAACGCAACAAGAAATGACCGGGAGCATTGATCTATGAGGGAAGCGGGAAATTTTATTTCCCGCTTCCCTCATAGTAAAGAAAATAGCAGATCGAACCCTTCTGTTTTCATCAGAGGTGGCGAGAAGGCCAATATGCCGACCTCGCCCGGCGGCCGACTCTTCAGCCGCCGCCCTGGGACTCGCCGCTGTCAGTCTATTTCTTGCGTGCCTCGGGGTGGTGCGGTGCAGAACCAGCCGACCCCAGCCGCTCTCGGGCAGGGTGCAGTCCGCCAGGGCCACCGCGACGGCTCCTCCTCCGATCGGAGCCCCGCGTAGTAGGTGCCCTCGACGCCAGCTCCGCACCCAACTCCCCCGCCACCGCGGTGACACTGGGCCGCGCTCCGCCGGCACGTCATGCCGGAACTCCCGCTGCCGCTGGCGGCCGACCACCAACCCACCACCCAATTTCGAAGTGCCCGGCATCCGGCGCAGCCAGGACCGACTGCACCAGGTTGCTTACTTGCGGAAGCAGCTCGGCGACGGCCTCTCCCTCACTGCCGTACGGTCCTGGGCCGATCTCCTGGTAAAGAGGGCCGACACGCCAACGCTCCTTGAACGCAGCGGCGTCGGCCTGGCTGGCTTAGCGGAGGAACCATGCGACGTTCCTACTGACCGCGTCATCGCATGCACGCGTAACGCCGTGTTGGCTGCGTGGGCTCGAACAGAAGGACGAAAGCGATCGCCCCCGCCATCGGTGATCTCCAGCAAATGGCGTTCCGCAAGCTGAACCAGCGCCTGTGCGGCCTCGCGCTGGCTCGTTTGGGCGGCTGCGGCAACCGGCCCGACGCTGAGCTCTTCCCACGGCCACAAGGCAGCCACCCGGTACACGCGAGCTGCATCGGACCCCAGCCGAACGTACTGCAACTGGGCCACCGAGCCGACCGGGTCTCCACTATCCCCACCTTCCGGGAGCGCCGCATTCAGATCCACCCCGATCATGCGCAGCGCATAGGGAAACCCTGCGCGCCGCTCGAGAATGGCCAGCCTGACGCAGATCCTCGCCTAACGCTGCTCGGTTGGGAAACTCGCCCCGGTCCACACCGCGCTCGTCACCCTCCAAGGCACAGGCGTCGATCACCTCACGTCAGCCACCCATGGCTGCCGCTGGCAGGCGATCCGGGGAACCGATCCTCTGCTGTGACCAAGCCATCCACAAGCATTGACTATTGCTCACCCCACCGCCGCCCACCGGCTATTCCGCGCATTGCGCCGCAGCGGCGGCCTCGGGCTTGCACCCGCCTAGTACGGCAGCTGTAGATCGTGATCTTGTCCTTCGAGTGGCCCTCTATCCTGCCGACCCGCCTGCTGAGTCCTCTGCGCCGTCGACGACCGAACGAACGCACCTCATCCAGTCCTCCCAGGCAGCGGGGTCTGTCGTTCCGCCGTCCGCCTCGATGCCGATGTCGCCCAAGAGCGTGAGAAGGTCGTCCCCGGCGCGGTTCGCGAACTGCCACACGAACCGCGACATGGCGACGAAGGCCTCGCGCTCGTTCAACTCGTAGCGACTCATCAGGGCTTTCCAACCTCGGGCGGAGCCCGGTAGTCCAGGGCCGAGGGTCGTGATCTGCCTGCCTGGGCAACAGCGCGGCCACCGAAGATCATCGTGGTTTGTGAAGACAACGAAGGATCAAGCAGTGGCCGCAGGTCACAGCGTAGACGTTGAACGATGGCAGGTGATGTTCGAGGGCCTGATGGCCCGCGTCGCAGGTCGGTTCGCCCGGGTGGAACCCCGCCGCCGCGCCCGCTCGCTGGTGCTGGGGCTGCTGTCGGATCTGCCGCGCAAGAATTGCTGGACGATCGCGGAGCATGCCGGAGACACCACCCCCCACGGGATGCAGCACCTACTGGGCCGTGCCAAGTGGGACGCCGATGCGGTCCGCGACGACATCCGCACCTACGTGGTGGACCACCTGCGCGACGAAGAGGCGGTCCTCGTCGTCGACGAGACCGGCGACTTGAAGAAGGGCATCGCGACGGTGGGCGTCCAGCGCCAATACACCGGCACCGCGGGCAGAATAGAGAACGCGCAGGTAGCGGTCTACCTCGTTTACTCTGCGCGGGCCGGACACGCCGCCATCGAGCGGGAGCTGTATGTCCCGCGTTCCTGGACCGAGGACCGCCAGCGGTGCCGGGCGGCCGGCATACCCGCCGCTGTGGGCTTCGCCACCAAGCCCGCTCTGGCCGCACAGATGATCGCCCGCGCCCTGGACTCCGGCGTCGCGGCGCGATGGGTGGCAGGTGACGAGGTCTACGGCGGCAATCCGACCCTTCGCACCGCACTGGAACGCCGCGCGGTCGGCTACGTCCTCACGGTCGCCTGCGACCACCAGATCGCCACGAGGGGAGGAAGACTGCGGGCGTCCGCGCTGGTCAAGAAGATGCCCAAGCGGGCCTGGCAGAAGCTCTCCGCCGGGACCGGCGCGAAGGGCCACCGCTTCTACGACTGGGCCGTGGTCCACATCGCCGATCACCGCCCCGGACACCACCAACTCCTGGTCCGCCGAAACCGGCGCACTCGCGAACTCGCCTTCTACCGCTGCTATTCGCCCATCGCCGTGCCACTGTCCACACTCGTACGGGTAGCCGGGCGCAGGTGGACGGTCGAGGAGACCTTCCAGACGGGAAAGGAACTGACCGGATTGGACGAACACCAGGTCCGCCGGTGGACGTCCTGGCACCGCTGGGTTGTCGCGCGTCAGACTTTGTGGCAGAGCCTGTTTCTTGCGGGCTCTGTCGTGTGAAGGAGTCTGATCGATCATGGTGAGACCGCCGGCGCTTCC
>NZ_JBIBFQ010000019.1:0-18956 GCF_042955955.1 Streptomyces sp. NPDC008317 | reverse complement strand
CCAGGTAGCCGCATTTCGAGGAGGTGCCCCGGACCGGCACCGACCAGGCACAAGCGGCACCCGCAGACGACAAAGCACCCGCACGGGTGGGCGGGCGGGCAAAAACACCCCCCCGGAGGGGGCTCAGCGAACGGCGATGAAGGCGGCGGAATCGCGAGCCGGCCGAACGGTCGGCGCGGCGGCCGGCCGCCCAATGGCCACGGCCCCCATGGGATCCCAATCGGCGGGAAGCCGAAGCACGTCGCGGACGACGTCACGGCAGAACATCGTCGAGGAAACCCACGCGGAGCCAAGCCCCTCCCCGGCAAGCGCCACAAGAAAGTTCTCGACGGCCGCCCCCACCGCCACCACGAACATCTCCCGCTCCGCGGCCCCCCGCCGCGCATCCGGATAGGCGTGAGCCCCGTCGGCGACAAGGCACGGCACGACGAGATAAGGAGCGCGCCGCAGCACGTCCCCCCGCCGAAGCCGCCGGGCCACGGACTCCTCGGAGAAACCGTCGCGCCGCAGGTCCGCCGCCCAGGCGTCCCGCATGGCGTCGAGCAACCGCTCCCGTGTCTCGGCCGACTCCAGGAGGACGAACCGCCACGGAGTGGTGTGGTGGGGGGCGGGCGCGGTGACGGCGAGCGCGACGGCACGTCGAACGGCGGCGGGGTCGACCGCGTCGTCGGTGAACTCCCGTACCGTCCGCCGCAGCGAGACGGCCTCGCGTACGGCCTCGGAGGTGCCGAGCCGGAACATGTCGTTGGCGGCGGCCCGCACAAGAGGCCGCGCGCCGGAATCGTCGCCGTCGGCGAGAGCGCCCTCGGCGGCGACGACCTGGCCGAGCCCCCGTACGACGGCCACCGGCAACCCCCCGACCTTCCCCTTGACCAGGTCCCCGGCGGCGGCCAGTTCGTCCCCGGTGGCGGTCACCGTCACGGACATGAGGTTGCCGTGGCTGTCGAGACCGCCGCGGAGGTCGTCCAGGACGCGGACCCCGGCGGCGCCGATGGCGACGTCGGTGAGACCTTCGCGCCAGGGCCGCCCGAAGGTGTCGGTGACGATGACGCCGACGCGTACGCCGAGGATCTCGCGGAGGCCGTCCCGGACGCGCCGGGCGGAGGCGTCGGGGTCCTCGGGGAGCAGAAGGATGGTTCCCGCCGCGGTGTTGGAGGCGTCGACGCCCGCCGCGGCCATGACGAAGCCGTGCCGGGTCTCGACGATGCGGGTGGGTCCGCGGCGGGCGACGAGGCGTACGGCCTCGGCGTCGATGGCGGCCTCGCGGTCGTCGGCGTTGACGATCCGGCCCTCGGCCTTGCTGACGATCTTGGAGGTGACCAGCAGGACGTCGCCGTCGGCGAGTTCGGTCCCGGTGGCGGCGATGAGCTTGGCGATGTCGGCGCCCGGCTGCACCTCGCCGATGCCGGGGACGGCGAACACCTCGTAGCGGGGCGCGTTCATGCCCGTACCTCCTCGGCGAGCGTCAGCGCCTCCCTGGCCATCTGGGCCGTGGCCTCGGGGCCGTCCATGAGCAGCGGGATGGCCCGGCAGCGGATTCCGGCGGCCTCGACCTCGGGGACGGCGGCGGCGTCGACGGTGTCGACCAGCCAGCCGTCGAGCAGCCCGGAGCCGTAGTGCGCGGCGACGGCCGCGGCCGTCGACTCGACCCCGACGGCGGCCAGCACCTTGTCGGCCATGCCGCGCACGGGGGCGTCGCCGATGAGCGGGGAGAGGCCGACGACCGGTACCCCGGCCTCGGCGATGGCCTCGCGGATGCCGGGCACGGCGAGGATGGTGCCGATGCTGACGACGGGGTTGGACGGCGGGAAGACGATGACGTCCGCCTCGCCGATCGCCTCCAGGACGCCGGGAGCGGGCTTGGCGCCCTCCGCGCCGACCGGCACGACGGCGTGCGCGGGTACGGAGGCGCGCAGCCGTACCCAGTACTCCTGGAAGTGAACGGCCTTGCGCTCGCCGTCGATCTCGACCAGCACGTGGGTCTCGATCCGGTCGTCGGACATCGGGATGAGCCGCACGCCGGGCTTCCAGCGGGCGCACAGCGCTTCGGTGACGGCGCTGAGCGGGTAGCCCGCGCCGATCATCTGTGTGCGCACGATGTGGGTGGCGAAGTCCCGGTCGCCGAGACCGAACCACTCGGGGCCCACGCCGTACGCGGCGAGTTCCTCCTTGACCGCGAAGGTCTCCTCGGCCCGCCCCCAGCCCTGCTCCTCGTGGATGCCGCCGCCGAGGGTGTACATCACGGTGTCGAGGTCGGGGCAGACCTTCAAACCGAACAGATGGATGTCGTCTCCGGTGTTGCCGATGACGGTGATCTCCGCCTCCGGCGCCGCTGCCTTCAGGCCGCGCAGAAAGCGCGCCCCTCCAATACCTCCGGCCAGAACCACGATTCGCATGGTTCCCAGTCTGTCAGCCCGCCGCGGCGGCCCGTGAGGTATCGGCCCGCGGGGCGGCGGACGTGCAGGCGTACGGGGTCATCTTGGTGAGGCCGGGGAAGTAGACGTGCAGGCTCACCGCGGGTTCCAGCGCGTCGTTGACGACCTCGTGGACGTAACCGGGCGCGAAGGCACGCTGCGCGCCCGCCGACAGCACCCGGTTGACCTCGCGGCCGACGCCGCCCGAGGCGCCCGTGCTCGCACTCGGCAGCGCCCGCTCGCGCAGCGCGCCTTGGAGCACGGTGAGCACACCGGACGACAGGCCGTGGTCGTGCAGCCCGCTGCTCTGACCGGGCAGCCAGCTCAGCAGCCACACCTCGTAGCCGGGGCCGCGGCGCAGCCGCGCGTACCAGCGGGTGGTGGCGTCGTAGCGCACCTGGGGGGCCCATCGCTCGCGGTCGGCGGCGATGGAGCGGGCGAGCCCGGCGAACTCCGCGACGGTGCGTGGATGTTGCGGCACCGGGGGGAGCAGGTGGGGAAGGGCGAGCGGGTCACCGGCGATCGAGACATCGCTGTACATGAAGGTGTGTTCCTCGTGATGCGCGAGTGGCTAGGCGGTGCCAGGTCCGTGACAGGTCCTGGGCAGGGGGCTCAGCGGCAACAACAGGAACGACAACAGCTCTGGGCGAGCGCGACGCAGCGGGACTCGCGACGGCGAGTCCGGGTAGGCGCGTGGTGCTCAGCAGGCATGCCGTCAAGGAGACCGGTCCCGCCCGTACCTTGTCAACCGGATGTCCGGAATGTCGCGAATCTTTCACCTGATCCGGCTGGAACGGTTGGTGAAAGGTTTGTGCGCAGAAGTGTGCGGATATGTGGTGCCCAACCGCATGAAGAGCACGTTGTGCTGTTGTGCTTCTGTGATCGGAATGTGATCCACAACGCTTCACCCGAATGGCGGAACGTGGCGCGTCGCCAAGGCGTCTGACGAGGTGTGAACGGTGGGTCGGCGGGACCATGGTTGACGGATGCCGGATTTTAGGCCGATATCAACACTTTCTGTCACCTCTTGGTTCAGCGGAGTGAATAACGGGCCCAATAGCAGATCTCGGCTTGACTGGCCCGGATCGGCACACTTGTAATTTCACTCGTGTCGTTAGGCCGCACATGGTGACGGCAACATCACGGGGAAGCACGACAGACGAGGGGCGCGCATGACCGAGCAGTTCCAGTTGCTGCTGGCCGAAGAGGCCGACGAGGAACTCGGCTGGCAGGAGCGCGCGCTGTGTGCGCAGACCGACCCCGAGTCGTTCTTCCCGGAAAAGGGCGGTTCCACGCGTGAGGCGAAGAAAGTCTGCCTCGCCTGTGAAGTCCGTTCCGACTGCCTGGAGTACGCCCTGGCCAACGACGAACGCTTCGGCATCTGGGGCGGCCTGTCCGAGCGGGAGCGCCGCCGCCTGAAGAAGGGCGTCGTCTGACCCACGCGACCGGGCCGACGACCGGTCCGAGGACCGGGTCCGCGGCAGGGCGCCGACCGAGCCCTGACCGCGCCCCCGACCTCTCGCGCGGCACCGCGCACCGGCCCGATCACAGCTCCCGCACACCCCGCTTCCAGCCCGCGTACAGCCCGCTTTCCGCGCCCACCGGCACGGGAGGCGGGCTGCCGTTGTTCTCACACTCGGACGGAGCCCCCGGTGTAAGCCGTTAGTGTGGGGGCCCGTCCGAGACGTTCCCCGCCGCCGGCGGCCGATGCGTCAACCGCAGTCCAGCGAACCGGGGCCCGAACCTCGATGTCCGTGAACAGCCCAGCACCGGCCTTCTTCCCGGCCGGCATCCCTGAGTTCCCGCGCCACGTCGTCACCGCCGTGCTCGTCGCGCACGACGGCGCGCGCTGGCTGCCCAAAGCCCTCGCCGGCCTGCTCTCCCAGGACCGCCCTGTCCAGGACGTGATCGCCGCCGACACCGGCAGCGCGGACGACTCCGCGCGGCTGCTCGCCGACTCCCTCGGCGACCAGCGCGTCCTGCACCTGGCCCGCCGCACCGGCTTCGGCGCCGCCGTCGAGGAGGCCGCCAGGGTCGCCGCGCCGCTCAGCGCCGAGCAGTTGCCGTACCTGGGACGCCGCAGCGGCTGGGACCCGGTCAGCCGCAGTTGGAACGACGACGCGTACGACGAGCCCGAGCAGCCGCACGGCGACCCCGTCCAGTGGCTGTGGCTGCTGCACGACGACTGCGAGCCCGACCCCGGAGCGCTCGCCGCCCTGCTGCGCACCGCGGACGCCTCGCCGTCCGCCTCGATCATCGGCCCCAAGCTGCGGAGCTGGTTCGACCGCAGGCAGCTCCTCGAAGTCGGCGTCAGCATCGCCCGCAGCGGTCGCCGTTGGACCGCGCTCGAACGCCGCGAGCAGGACCAGGGCCAGCACGACCAGACCCGCCCGGTGCTCGCCGTGTCGTCCGCGGGCATGCTGGTGCGCCGCGACGTGTGGGAGGAGCTGGGCGGATTCGACCGCAGGCTGCCCCTGATGCGCGACGACGTCGACTTCTGCTGGCGCGCCCAAGCGGCGGGCCACACCGTGCTGGTCGCCCCCGACGCCGTCATGTGGCACGCCGAGGCCGCCTCCCGCGAGCGCCGCCCGGTCGACTGCGCGGGCCGCTCCTCGGTCAACCCGCACCGCGTCGACAAGGCCGGCGCCGTCTACACCCTGCTGGCCAACACCCGCGGCCCGCTGCTGCCCTATGTGATGCTGCGGATCGCCGTCGGCACCATATTGCGCACGCTCGCCTATCTCGTCGGCAAGGTGCCGGGACAGGCCGTCGACGAGATCGTCGGACTGCTCGGCGTCCTGCTGCGCCCCGGACGGGTGCTGGCCGCCAGACGCAGAAGAGGCCGCGGCACCGTACCGCCCTCCGAACTGCGACCGCTCTTCCCGCCGCCCGGCGCGACCGTACGCGCCACCGTCGACCAGGTCGTCAGCAACATCGCGGGCCGCGCGGACGCCGCGTCCGCCGCCGCGGGACGGCACGGCGGGTCCGTCGAGTCCGGACCGGGCGACGAGGACGGCGACTTCCTGGAAGTCGAGCAATTCGCGCGGCTCAAGCGCGTCGCCCGCAAGCCGGGCCCCGTGCTCTTCGCCGTCCTGCTCGTCGTCTCGCTCGCCGCCTGCCGCTCACTGCTCGGCGGGGGAGCCCTCTTCGGCGGCGCCCTGCTGCCCGCCGACCCCGGCGCCTCCGACCTGTGGGGCACCTACACGGGTTCCTGGCACGCGCTGGGCACCGGCGGCACCCAGGCCGCGCCGCCGTACATCGCGGTCCTCGCGCTCTTCGCGACCGTGCTCTTCGGCTCCACGGGACTCACCCTCACCCTGCTGCTGGTGGCCTCGGTGCCGCTGGCCGGAATCACCGCCTACTTCGCCTCCCGCCCGCTCGTCGAGTCGCGCCTGCTGCGCGCCTGGGCGTCGGTCGCGTACGCCTTCCTGCCCGCCGCCACCGGGGCGCTGGCCACCGGACGGCTCGGCACCGCCGTCCTGGCCATCCTGCTGCCGCTGATGGCGCGCGCCGCCGTCGGCACCGCGGGCCTCCAGCTCGGCGACGGCGCGATCGAGCGCGGCGCACGGCCCGGCTGGCGCTCCACCTGGGCGCTGGCGCTGATGCTCACCTTCACCACCGCCTTCACCCCGGTCACCTGGCCGATCGCCCTGACACTGGCCGCCGCCACCCTCGGCTGGCGCATGGCCCGCGGCCAGCAGCAGCTCCTGGTCCCGCAGCTCCTGCGCTTCGCGGCCCTGCTGATCACCCCGATCGTGCTGCTCGCCCCCTGGTCGCTGACGCTGCTCGCGCACCCCGGACGCCTGCTGCACGAGGCGGGACTGCCGTACGGCGACAAGGGCGTCTCCGGCATCGACCTGCTGATGCTCAGCCCCGGCGGCCCCAAGGCGGGCGCCGCCTTCCTGCTGATCGGCGTCGTCCTGGCCGCGCTCGCCGCCCTGATGCGCGACACCCGCCGCCCGGCGATCGTCGCCGCCTGGGCCGCCGCCGCGACCGGACTGCTCTTCGCCGTCATCGAGAACACCAAGGCGTGGGCGGGCCCCGCCACCCTCGTCTACGGTCTCGCCCTGCTGGCCGCCGCCGCGATCGGGGCGGAAGGCGCCAAGGAGCGGATCGCCGCCAGCGGCTTCGGCTGGCGCCAGCCCGTCGCGGGCCTGATCGCGCTGGCCGCGGCCCTCGCGCCGCTGCTGGCCGCCTTCACCTGGGTCGCCGACGGCGCGAACGGCCCCATCAAGCGCCAGGACCCGCAGCAGGTGCCCGCCTTCGTCGCCGAGGAGAGCACCTCCCGCGACCAGGCCCGCACCCTGGTGCTCAACGGCACCGCGGGCCGCATCTCGTACTCCCTGGTGCGCGGCGCGGGCGCGCGGATCGGCGACGCCGAACTGGCCGCGGAGGCGTCCCGCGACAGCGAACTCGACACCGTCGTCGCCAACCTGGTGGCGGGTTCCGGCGCCGACCAGGGCAGCCGCCTCACCGGATACGCCATCCGCTACGTACTGGCGCAGAAGGGCGCGCCGCGCTCGGTGGGCCGCGTCCTGGACAGCACCCCGGGCCTGTCCCGGGTGAGCCAGGCGGACGGCAGCGAATTGTGGCGCGTCAACGACGCGGTCTCCAGGATCGCGATCACCAGCAAGGGCGCGCAGCCCGTCGCCGTCGCGGCAGGCAAGGTCGAGGCGCACACCACGGTGCCCGCAGGTCCCGAAGGCCGCGTATTGCGCCTGGCGGACTCCGCCGCGCCCGGCTGGCACGCCACCCTGAACGGATCCGCGCTGCCCAGAACGACCGTCGACGGCTGGGCGCAGGGCTTCCAGCTGCCCGCCACCGGCGGCCGTCTGGACGTCACCTATGAGGAGCCGTTCACCCACACCTTCTGGCTGGGCGCCCAGGGACTGCTGCTGCTCGTGGTCATCGTGCTGGCCCTGCCGGGCCGCCGCCGCGAGATCGACGACGACCTGCCGGAGGCCGACGCGCCCAGCGCCGTCCAGATTCCCGCACAAGGTGCGGGCGAGGGCCGTCGCGCCCGCCGCCTCCAGGCGGCGGCCGACGCCGAGGCCGCCGCGGCCGATCCCGACACCGCGGAGGCCGAGGGCCAGGAGCAGGCGGCCTACGCGGCCCAGCAGGCCCACCACGGTCGGCAGGGCCAGGACGGGCCCGCGGGCCCCGACGCACCGCCGCAGACCCCGTACGACCCCTCTGAGGGCGGTTACGACCCGTACGCGGTACCTGCCCCCGACACCGGCGAGCAGTTCTACGGCTACCCGCGGCAGGACCCCGGCTACGGCACCGACCCCGCCCAGCAGCAGTGGGACGGGCAGCAGCAGTACGCGGCGGAGCCAGGCACGTACGAGCAGCAGCAGGTCGGCTACACCGACCAGTACGGCTACCCGCAGCAGCCCCCGCCGCCCTACGACCCGTACGCGACGACCGGCCACGAAGAGGCGGCCGGTTACGACGAGACGGCGGGTTACGACCAGCAGCAGCCGCAGCAGCAGTACGACGGGCAGGCGCCGTACGGCGGACAGCAGCCCTACGACCCGGCCGCGTACCCCGACCCGGCCGCCCCGTACTACGCCGAAGACGACCAGCGCCGCGACGGGAGCGACCACCAGTGAACCGCAGCACGATCTCCCTGGCGGGCGCCGTCGCCGCCCTGGCCGTACTGACCGGCGCCGCCGTGGTGTCCGGCGGCGGCGACCGGGACACCGCGCCGGTGGCCTCCGCGGCCCGGCTGCCCGTACAGCGCAGCAATCTGCTGTGCCCGGCGCCGTCCTCGTCGGAATTCGCCAACACCACCTACACCTCGTTCACCCCGCAGGGGACGGCGGGCGCGACCGGCTCCGGCAGCGCGCAACTGGTCCCCGCGACGCCCAAGGGCAAGGCGCTCACCCCGCTGAAGGCCGCGGGCAAGCCCGCCACCAGCTCCACCGACAAGCCCGACGCGCCCGCGCTGATCGGTACGGCCGACGGGCCGCTCGCGCCCGGCTGGACCGTCCAGCAGACCACCGTCGTGGACACCGGGGCGGGCCGCGGCCTGCTCGGCGCGTCCTGCGTGGCACCGGACAGCGAATTCTGGTTCGCGGGCGCCAGCACGGGACCCGACCGGCAGGACTTCCTGCACCTGGTGAACCCCGACGACACCCCGGCGGTCGTCGACATCGAGCTGTACGGCAAGGACGGCCTGCTGAAGGCGTCCACCGGCGACGGCGTCACCGTGGCGGGCAAGTCCGCCAAGCCGGTGCTGCTGTCCACCCTGGTCGCGGACAAGGCGCAGGACCTCACCGTGCACGTCGTGGCGCGCAGCGGCCGGGTCGGCGCGGCCGTTCAGGCCATCGACAAGAAGCTCGGCAGCGACTGGCTGACCCCGGCCGCCGAGCCCGCCACCAGCCTGGTGCTGCCCGGCATCCCCGCCGACGCCGCGACCGTGCGCCTGGTGGTGTACGCGGCCGGTTCCGACGACGCCGACCTCACGCTGAAGCTGGCGACGCCGACCGGCTCGATCACCCCGGCGGGACACGAGACGCTGCACGTCAAGAGCGGTATGACCAGCGCGGTCGACCTCGGTGACCTCACCAAGGGCGAGGCGGGTTCGCTGGTCATCACCTCCAGCCAGGTCCACGCGGCGGTCCCCGTGGTGGCGGGCCTGCGGGTGACGCGCGGCAAGGGCGCCAAGCAGGAGATGGCGTTCCTGCCCGCCACCCCGGCGATCGAGACCCGCTCCACCGTCGCCGACAACCGCACCAAGGGCTCCACCTTGTCGCTGGTCGCCGTCGGCCAGGACGCCAGTGTGAAGATCACCGCGTCGGCCGGATCCTCCGGCGGTGAGCCGGTGTCGAAGACGGTCAGCGTCAAGGCGGGGACGACCGTCGCCGTCCCGCCGCCGCTGCCCGCGTCCGGCAAGGGCACGTTCGCCGTGACCGTCGAGCGCGTCTCCGGCGGAAGCGTCTACGCCTCACGGACGCTGGCGCTCCCGCTGGACGGGGTGCCGATGTTCACGATCCAGCCGATGTCCGACGACCACGGCATGGTGGATGTTCCCGCCGCCCGCGCCGACCTGGGGATTCTCAACCACTAGAGCGTTTTCCCGCACCTGGTGCGGTCCGCGCGGGCCGCACCATATGCGGGCGGTCCGCGTCGGGGCCGCGCCGCGCCGTGTCAGTCCTCGCCGTACTTCGGGTCGACGTTCTCGGGGGACAGGCCGAGCAGCTCCGCGACCTGCTCCACGACGATCTCGTGCACCAGGAGCGCCCGCTCGTCGCGGGTCTTGGCGCGGATCTCCACCGGGCGCCGGTAGACCACGATGCGGCTCGGCCGGTCCTTGCCCGCGCCGATGAGACGGCCCAGCGGCACCGTGTCGTCGTCCGACGGCGGGGTGTCCTGCGGCCAGGGCACCTCCTGGACGGCGAATTCGACGTCGGCGAGCTGCGGCCAGCGCCTTTCCAGCCGGTCGGCGGCGTCGCGCACCAGGTCGTCGAAGGCGTCGGCGCGGCTGAGCGCCAGCGGCACCTGCGGGGGCGCGATGGGCCCGCGCATCCCACGTCCGTGGCGGTCGCGGTGGCGCGGACGGGGTGCGGAAGGAGGAGGTGCCGAGCTTTCCATCAGCGATGAGCCTAGCCCTCCCGCCGGGTGCGCACAGGACGGACACCACGCAGTCAGCATCTGGCCATAGATCAGACGCATATGCGCCAGCCGCCGCCTTTCCCGGCCGTGACCGCGTGTCGTACTTCTCCCGCACCTCCGCCCCGCGCCTGCCATGTGTTTTCCGTCCGCGCAGGTCAGCGCGGCGGCCGTCACACGGCACGATTCCGGGGGCACGTGACGACACGACCGGGTGAGCTGGCGGAGAGTCGTCGCGGCCCGCTCAAGAGTGCGGTACCGTCCAACCTCGTGAGCCTTGTACGTCGCTGTTCGCGCACCGCATGCGGCCGTCCCGCCGTCGCGACGCTGACGTACGTCTACGCGGACTCCACCGCCGTTCTCGGACCGCTCGCCACGTACGCGGAGCCGCACTGCTACGACCTGTGCTCCGAGCACTCCGAGCGGCTGACCGCGCCCCGTGGCTGGGAAGTCGTGCGCCTGGCGACGGACACCGGTCCCGTCGGGCCCAGCGGCGACGACCTCGAAGCGCTCGCCAACGCGGTGCGCGAGGCGGCCCGCCCCCAGGAGCGCCGCCAGCAGGGCCCTGGCCCGCGCGACATCGACCCGCTCGAAGTGGCCCGCCGCGGCCATCTGCGCGTGCTCCGCTCGCCCGAGCAGTAGCAGCCGGCCTCACCTCCCGTCCCCACCGCGCGGTCCCCACCCCGCGCAAGCCGCCCCTCGCGCCGTCCCGTTGACCCTTTCGGGGCTCCCGTGACGCCACCCCTCGCGTCGCGGCGGCGGCGAAAAACTCCGCTCACCCCATCGGGGTAGGTTGTGGTGGAAACTCCACCGCGCCGCCCACCGGCGCCGTTCCGACCCTTCACCAGAGTTCACCAGAGGTGTGCAGTGGCCGATTTGTCGCAGCTCGTCAAGGCCTACGACGTACGCGGAGTCGTACCCGACCAGTGGGACGAGCCGCTCGCCGAGATCTTCGGCGCCGCCTTCGCCACGGTCACCGACGCCACGGCGATCGTCGTCGGACACGACATGCGGCCCTCGTCCCCCGGCCTGTCCGCCGCCTTCGCGCGCGGCGCCGCCTCCCGCGGCGCGGACGTCACCGGGATCGGCCTGTGCTCCACCGACGAGCTGTACTTCGCCAGCGGGCAACTCGACCTGCCCGGCGCCATGTTCACGGCCAGTCACAACCCGGCGCGGTACAACGGCATCAAGATGTGCCGCGCGGGCGCCGCCCCCATCGGCCAGGACACCGGCCTCGCCGACATCCGCGCGCTCGCGGAGAAGTGGCTGGAGAACGGCGTCCCCGCCGTCGACGCGGAAACCGGCACCCTGGTGCGGCGCGACGTGCTCGGCGACTACGCCGCCTATCTGCGCTCGCTGGTCGACCTCTCCGGAATCCGGCCGCTCAAGGTGGTCGTGGACGCGGGCAACGGCATGGGCGGCCACACCGTGCCCACCGTCCTCGACGGGCTGCCCGTCGACCTGGTGCCGATGTACTTCGAACTGGACGGCACCTTCCCCAACCACGAGGCCAACCCGCTCGACCCGAAGAATCTGGTCGACCTCCAGGCGCGGGTCCGCGAGACCGGCGCCGACATCGGCCTGGCCTTCGACGGCGACGCCGACCGCTGCTTCGCGGTGGACGAGCGCGGCGAACCCGTCTCCCCGTCCGCGGTGACCGCCCTGGTCGCCGCCCGCGAACTGGCCAAGCACCCCGGCGCCACGATCATCCACAATCTGATCACGTCCTGGTCGGTGCCCGAGGTGGTCAGGGAACACGGCGGCGTCCCGGTGCGCACCCGCGTCGGCCACTCCTTCATCAAGCAGGAAATGGCCGACTCCGGCGCCGTCTTCGGCGGCGAGCACTCCGCGCACTACTACTTCCGCGAGTTCTGGAACGCCGACACCGGCATGCTCGCCGCCCTCCACCTGCTAGCCGCCCTCGGCGCCCAGGACGGCCCGCTGTCCGCCCTCGTCGCCTCCTACGACCGCTACGCGGGCTCCGGCGAGATCAACAGCACCGTCGCCGACCAGGCCGCGAGCACCGCGGCGGTCCGCGCCGCCTTCGCCGGCCAGGACGGCGTCACCTTCGACGAGCTGGACGGGCTCACGGTCACGTCCGCCGACTGGTGGTTCAACCTCCGCGCCTCCAACACCGAGCCGCTGCTGCGGCTGAACGTCGAGGCGCGCGACGCGGAGGGCGTGGCCCGCGTCAGGGACCAGGTCCTGGCGATCGTCAGGGCCTGAGCCCGCGTGGTCTCGCGGGCCCGACGCGGGGTGGGGCCTACGCGGCCGGGGGTACGCGGGACGGCCGTCGTACGCGCCTGGTGTCGTACGGGTCCGGTCGCCGTACGGGTGCGGTCACCGCATGGGCGCGTCACCGTACGAGCGCGGTCACCGCATGGGCGCGCCCGGAGTTATCCACAGGCCGCACTCGGGGCCGGGCGCTACGGCTATAGGCTGAGAACGTACGCGGCGGGAGCCGTCGGCCCGGCCCGGGACCGTACCGCTCGGAGCACGCGCCCGCCGTATCCCGACCGCAGTCCCGCGCGCGGTGGCACCTCGCCGCTCGCCGCACCCAGCACGGAGGACCCCACCATGCCGCTCGTCGAACCCAGCCTCCTGGAAATCCTCGCCTGCCCGGCGTGCCACGCCCCGCTCCGCGAGGACGCCGACGCGAACGAGCTGGTCTGCACCTCCGACACGTGCGGCCTCGCGTACCCCGTACGCGACGACATCCCCGTACTCCTCGTCGACGAGGCCCGCCGCCCCCGCTGACACCCCCGCACGACCGCCGGACCGTCCGTCAGCCCCATCCATCCGCCGACCCTGACCAGGCCGCTTCCGACCGGGAGGTCGCGTTGTTCGACGAGTCGCTGCTTGAGGACCCCGAAGCGCTGGCCCGCGCGGACAGCCGCGGACTGCTGCTGGGCGTCGCCGCCGCCGGCGCCCGCGTACGCACCGCGCTGCGCCTGGCCGAAGAGGCCGGAGTCACCGCGCTGCGGCCCGACGGCCGCCCCCGGACCGTCCTGCTCGCGGCCAGCGGACCCGACGCCGCCGCGGTCGCCGACCTGCTGGTCGCCCTCGGCTCCGGCACCTGCCCCGTCGAGGTGCTGCCGCCCACAGGACCCACCCCGCAACAGTCCCGCTGGACACTGCCCGGCTGGGCGGGACCGCTCGACCTGCTGCTGCTCATCACCCCGCAGGGCAGCGAGCAGGGCCTGACCGACCTCGTGGAACAGGCCTACCGCCGCGGCTGCACCGCCGCCGCCGTCACCCCGGTCAAGGCACCGCTCGCCGAAGCCGTGGAACAGGTGCACGGCATGGCCCTGCCGTTCGCCGCGCCCTTCGGCAACGGCGCGGACCCCGCGGACGAGGACCCCGCCAACGACGCGGGCGCCTTCTGGGCGCTCCTCGCCCCGCTGCTCGCCCTCGCCGACCGGATCGGCCTGCTGAGCGCACCCACCCAGGCGCTGTACGGCGTCGCCGACCGGCTCGACGAGGTCGCCGCCCGCTGCGGCCCCGCCATCGCCACGTACACCAACCCGGCCAAGACCCTCGCGGCCGAACTGGCCGACGCCCTCCCGCTGTTGTGGAGCCAGGGCCGGCTCTCCGCCACCGCCGCCCACCGCTTCGCGACCGTGCTCGGCACCCGCGCGGGCCAGCCCGCGCTCACCGCGGAACTGCCCGCCGCGCTCACCGTCCACGGCCCCCTCCAGGCCAGCGCCCTCGCCCTGGCCGCCGAACCCGAGGACTTCTTCCGCGACCGCGTCGAAGAACCCGGAGGACTGCGCCTGCGGATCGTGCTCCTCCAGGAGAACTCCGAGCAGCCCGGACCCGCCACCCCCGCCGCCCGCGAGCAGGCGTACGCCCACGACACCCCGCTCAGCGAGATCGCCGCCGCCCCCGGCGGCCCGCTCGACACCGCGGCCGAACTGATCGCCCTCGCGGATTTCGCCACCGTCTACCTGACCGTCGCCTCGGCTGAAAGATCATGACCGCATGAACCGCCTCACCAACACGATCCGCCCCTACGCCTGGGGATCCACCACCGCCATCCCCGAACTGCTCGGCACACCGCCGACCGGCGAACCCCAGGCCGAACTGTGGATGGGCGCCCACCCCGGCGCGCCCTCCCGGATCGACCGCGGCGAAGGCCCCGTCGCACTCGACACGGTGATCGCGGCCGACCCCCGCGCCGAACTCGGCGACACCACCGTCAAGCGCTTCGGCCCCCGGCTGCCCTTCCTGTTCAAGGTGCTGGCCGCGGGCGCGCCGCTCTCCGTCCAGGTCCACCCCGACCTCGCGCAGGCCAAGGCCGGATTCGCCGACGAGGAAGCCCGCGGCATCCCGACCGACGCCCCCGACCGCAACTACAAGGACGCCAACCACAAGCCCGAAATGCTCGTGGCGCTCTCCCCGTTCGACGGACTGTGCGGCTTCCGCCGCCCCACCGACGCCGCCGACCTCATCGACGGCCTCGGCGTCCCCGCCCTCGCGCCCTACGCCGACATCCTCCGCGCCCACCCCGAGGACAAGGCGCTGCGCGAAGTCCTCGCCGCCGTCCTCACCGCCGAACCCGAGGCGATGGCCGAGTCCGTCACCGCCGCGGCCGAGGCCGCCGCCCGGCTGTCCACCACCGACAGCCCCTACGCCGCGGACTACGCCGCCTACGCCCAGGCCGCCCACAGCTTCCCCGGCGACCGCGGCGTCATCGCCGCGATGCTGCTCAACTACGTACGCCTGCAACCCGGCGAAGCCCTCTACCTCGGCGCGGGCGTCCCGCACGCCTACCTCGACGGCCTCGGCGTGGAGATCATGGCCAACTCCGACAACGTCCTGCGCTGCGGCCTCACCCCCAAGCACATCGACGTCCCCGAACTCCTGCGCGTCGTCCGCTTCGAGGCCGGCGACCCCGGCGTCCTGCGCCCCGAGGCCGCCCCCGACGGCGAAGAGCTGTACGCGGCGCCGATCGACGAATTCCGGCTCTCCCGCTACGTCCTGGCCCCCGGCGCGCAGGCCCGCACCCTCGACTCCGGCACCCCGCAGATCCTGCTCTGCACCGCGGGCCGGGCCGAACTGCGCGACGGCGACGGCACCACCTTGACGCTGGCCCCCGGCGAGTCGGCGTACGTCCCCGCGAGCGAGCGCACCACCCTGACCGGCGAAGGCACCGTCTTCCGGGCCACCGTGGCCGCCTGACGCACCAAAAGCCCGACGGGCTGCAACAATGTGCGTCCGCAACGCCCGGTACGACAAGACACAGACCCCGGGCCGACGAAAGGGACCCCAGCACCTATGAGCGCGTCAGGCGGAACACGGGCGATCGTCGCGGCGCTGAGCGCCAACCTGGCCATCGCCGTGGCCAAGTTCGTGGCCTTCGCGTTCAGCGGCTCGTCCTCGATGCTCGCCGAAGGCGTGCACTCCATCGCCGACTCCGGCAACCAGGCGCTGCTCCTGATCGGCGGCAAGAAGGCCAAGCGCGCCGCCAACGACGAGCACCCCTTCGGCTACGGCAGGGAACGCTACGTCTACGCCTTCCTCGTCTCGATCGTGCTGTTCTCCGTTGGCGGCATGTTCGCGCTCTACGAGGGCTACGAGAAGATCCGCCACCCGCACGAGATCGAGCACTGGTACTGGCCGGTCGGCGTCCTCGTCTTCGCGATCATCGCCGAGGGCTACTCCTTCCGCACCGCCATCAAGGAGTCCAACCACACCCGCGGCAAGCAGTCCTGGGCCGAGTTCATCCGCCGCGCCAAGGCACCCGAACTCCCCGTCGTCCTCCTGGAGGACTTCGGCGCCCTCATCGGCCTCGTCCTCGCCCTGATCGGCGTCGGCATCGCCCTCGCCACCGGCGACGGCGTCTGGGACGGCATCGGCACCCTCTGCATCGGCCTGCTGCTCATCACCATCGCCCTCGTCCTCGCGGCCGAGACCAAGTCGCTGCTGATCGGCGAAGGCGCGGGACCCGACTCGCTGGCCAGGATCCGCGCCGCCGTCGTCGACGGCGACACCGTCACCGGCGTCATCCACATGCGCACCCTGCACCTCGGCCCCGAAGAACTCCTCGTCGCCGCCAAGATCGCCGTGCAGCACGACGACACCGCCGCCGAGGTCGCCCGCGCCATCGACGCCGCCGAAGAACGCATCCGCGCCGCGGAACCCTTCGTCCGCGTCGTCTACCTGGAACCCGACATCTACAGCGAGCAGGCCGCCGCCGCGGGCCCCGACCCGGACCAGACTCCTGGCGGCCGGTGACCGGAAGCGCACTGGGGCGGACCGCCCGTCCGGTGTAGCTTTGTCGTAGCCAGACGTCGCTGCTGATGGCGGTCGGGCGGGTCATCTCGCGATGCCCGGCCGAGGGAGAGAGGGCCTCCGACGGATTGCGCTGCCGCTAGGGGACGGGTGTGTCCGCACGAGGGCACCCCCGTACACGCCCCGTGGCCGCGCCGTATCCACGTCCGCCTCGACCGCAGCACCGAGGAGCACTTCATATGACCACCACCGCCACCGACTTCAAGGTCGCGGACCTCTCGCTTGCCGCCTACGGCCGCAAGGAGATCACCCTCGCCGAGCACGAGATGCCCGGCCTGATGTCCATCCGCAACGAGTACGCCGCCGCGCAGCCGCTGGCCGGCTCGCGGATCACCGGCTCGCTGCACATGACCGTGCAGACCGCCGTCCTGATCGAGACCCTCGTCGCCCTCGGCGCCGAGGTCCGCTGGGCGTCCTGCAACATCTTCTCCACCCAGGACCACGCGGCCGCGGCCATCGCCGTCGGCCCGAACGGCACCGAGGAGAACCCGCAGGGCATCCCCGTCTTCGCCTGGAAGGGCGAGACGCTCGAAGAGTACTGGTGGTGCACGGAGCAGGCCCTGACCTGGCCGAACACCGCCACCGGCGGCCCCAACATGATCCTGGACGACGGCGGCGACGCCACGCTCCTGGTCCACAAGGGCGTCGAGTTCGAGAAGGCCGGCGCCGCCCCGGACCCGGCCACCGCGGAGAGCGAGGAGGAGCAGTTCGTCCTCCGCCTCCTCAACCGCACCCTCGGGGAGAACCCGCAGAAGTGGACGCAGCTCGCGTCCGAGATCCGCGGCGTCACCGAGGAGACCACCACCGGCGTCCACCGCCTCTACGAGATGCAGCAGGACGGCTCGCTGCTCTTCCCGGCGATCAACGTCAACGACGCGGTCACCAAGTCGAAGTTCGACAACAAGTACGGCTGCCGCCACTCCCTGATCGACGGCATCAACCGCGCCACCGACGTCCTCATCGGCGGCAAGGTCGCCGTGGTCTGCGGCTACGGCGACGTCGGCAAGGGCTGCGCGGAGTCGCTGCGCGGCCAGGGCGCCCGCGTCGTCATCACCGAGATCGACCCGATCTGCGCGCTCCAGGCGGCGATGGACGGCTACCAGGTCGCCACCCTCGACGACGTCGTCGGCATCGCCGACATCTTCGTCACCACGACCGGCAACAAGGACATCATCCTGGCCTCCGACATGGCCAAGATGAAGCACCAGGCCATCGTCGGGAACATCGGCCACTTCGACAACGAGATCGACATGGCCGGCCTCGCGAAGATCCCCGGCATCGTCAAGGACGAGGTCAAGCCGCAGGTCCACACCTGGACCTTCCCCGACGGCAAGACGTTGATCGTGCTGTCCGAGGGCCGCCTGCTCAACCTGGGCAACGCGACCGGCCACCCCTCCTTCGTGATGTCCAACTCCTTCGCGGACCAGACCCTGGCCCAGATCGAGCTGTTCACCAAGCCGGAGGAGTACCCGATCGGCGTCTACGTGCTCCCCAAGCACCTGGACGAGAAGGTCGCCCGCCTCCACCTGGACGCGCTGGGCGTCAAGCTCACCACGCTCCGCCCGGAGCAGGCCGCCTACATCGGCGTGAAGGTCGAAGGCCCCTACAAGTCCGACCACTACCGCTACTGATCCACCGCGCGCTGGCCCCCGTCTCCCGTCCGAGGCGGGGGCCTCGCACGTCACCGGCACACCGAAAGACACCGAGACCCCACCATGCCCCGAGGCCGTTACTCGTTCCACGACACACACGACCACACCCCCCTCGGTGCAGAACACTTCCACTGCGCCACCGGCCCCTCCGGCTGGCGCTACACCGCGCAGACCACCACCCCCAGCGGCGATCACTCGGGCTCGGTCGACCTCACCCTCGACCAGCTCGGCCGCCCCATCCGACTCGAACTCCACGCGTCCGCCTGGCAGGTACGCGGAGCCGCACTCGACGGCGTCACCTGGGTCCGTACCGACCCCACCGGCGAACACGCCCAGGAGGGCAACGCCGCCGCCCATGCCTTCACCGGTGCCTCGCCCGCGTTCCTGATCGCCACCGCGCGACTGCTCCGCCTGGAACCCGGCGGCCCCGCCACCCGCGTACGTCTCGTGTCATTCCGGCCCCCCGTGCTCGCGCCTCTCACCGTGGACCAGTCCTGGTCCTTGATCACCAGGACAGCACACCCCACTGACAACGGGCCGCTGGCTGTGGACGAGTACCAGGTCAACGACCTCGCGACCGGCGATCAGCACGACGTCCACATCGCCGGGGACGTGGTCCTCGCGGCCCCCGGCATCGAGCTGGAAGACCTGGAGACCCCTCCGTCGACCTTCGCGTGAGGCCGTCTGAAAGTTCCTCACCGTGAACCGTTGACTCAAGGTTGGCGGGGAGGTAGGTTAGAACGGTTGTCACGAGCTGGACAGGTCCGCTGGTGACCGACTAGGATCCATGTCGCTTCGCTCGACGAAGACACACCACCCAAGCCGAGAGAAATCTCAGTTCGGGCATCCGTGTCTCCGAAACGCGAGTGGTAATTCCGACCAGTGAACTTCTGCTAAAGTCGGAGACACGACGAAGGGAAAGCCCGGAGGGCCGGTGAAACGGTCTGAAGGAAGCTTCCGTTCCTTGAGAACTCAACAGCGT
>NZ_JBIBFQ010000018.1:0-26031 GCF_042955955.1 Streptomyces sp. NPDC008317 | reverse complement strand
GGAACCGTCCCCACGACGTCCACACCGGCGCCGCCAACCCCCTCATCCCCAACTTTCCAGAACCCGAAAACCTGCCAACTATTTGACGCGGGACACCTGGCCGGAGGGGTCGGTTTGGGTGAAGCGGCCGAGGGTGGGGTCGTAGTGGCGGACGCCCAATTTGTATGGGCCGGTGGGGTAGAGGCGTCCGGGCCGTAGAGGTTGTGGGTGCGGGTGCGGGCGGCGTTGGCCAGGCCGAGGACGGAGCCGTTGACGTCGGTGAGGTGGTAGTACGAAGTGCCCCCGGTTTTCATGGAGTTGAGTGTGCCCTGGGGGTCGCGGGTGTATCACGTTGCCCGCCGCGTCCAGGCAGTCGTGGATGGCAGTGGGGGTGTCCGCTTCGGTGAGCCGGTTGTCCGGACGGGGTTACCGGGCGCCGAGTCGTCGTTCATCGTCTCGCACGAGCTGCCCCTGTACGCCGATGCCTACCGGCACTTCGACGACCGCGACCGGGGATGGACGAAGGTCGTCCTGAAGCCGTGACCCGGCGCAGTGCCGCGGCCGGGCGCCGTCCAGACGGCGCCCGGCACCGGGACAGGCGCTCAGGACGAGCCCTCGGCCCGCGCTCCAGGTCAGTGGCAGGCCGGCAGGTGGGCGGCCTGGACGAAGCCCCAGCGGCCGGACGCGGGGGCGTAACCCAGGATCCAGGCACGGGTGTCGTGCTTACCGCAGTGCTCGGTGGTGAGGTAGAAGGCATCGCCCGCCCGGACGTTGCCGATGGCGAAGGACTTCCCGGCGTCGCGCAGGGTGCCGACCTGCCCGGTGCCCACGTGGACGAGCCCCCGCTTGGACTTGCCGGCGTGCGGGGCGCTCATCGCCACCGACTTGACCGCCCCGCTGCCGCCCACGGCACGACGGTCGGGGAGCTGGCGGTGGTGCGTGTCGTAGGCGTGCGGATCCGTCAGGCAGGATGTGGCGACGAAGCCCCAACTGGGCTCCCCGGCTGCTCCGTAGTCCTTCACCAGCGCGTAGCCGCGGTAGGTGTACCGGACTCCCACATGGTAGGAGCCGCCCTTCGGTGAGCGCTGCGGCTTCGTCCATCCCCAGTCAGCGACGCCGGCCTTGGGATAGTTGGCATGGATGAAGCAGCTCGGCTGCGAAAGAGTGGTGGAGTGGGTGTACTTGTCGCCCTGCCCGTTGGCGGCGAAGGCGGGGGCCGCCAAGACGGAGGCGGACGCCGCTACTGTGGCGGCGGCGAGTGCGAAAGGCTTCCACAGACGCATGGGGGATCTCCTGATGTCGTGTCGTCGTGTCGTCGTGTCGTCGTGTCGTCGAGGTGTCGTCATGTCGTCGCGCCGGTGCGAGCCGGGGCGTCCGGCCGGGGTTCCGGGCCGGACGGGCTACGAGCCCGGGCGCCGGGGCGGCCGGGCGTCCGCCGGACAGCGGCGCCACTGACAGGTCTAGGTGTCCAGGGGGGTGTCCGCCCAGCTCTCCGGTGTCCGCGGACGTCCGCGGACACCGGCGGACACCGGCGGACACCGGCGGACACCTGACGCGGGCAGAGCTTTCGAGGGGACGAGGAACGGGATGACACAGGCACCGGACCCGGTCGCGGCATGGCACGACCTGATGGCGGCACTCGTGCGACGATCCGGGCTGAGCGTGCGCCAGCTCGCCGCCAGGGCGGGCTACAGCAGCACCTACTGCAACGAGGCGACCAACGGCACGCGCGTCCCGCCGTGGCCGGTGGCCGAGGCGATCATCACCGCCCTCGGGGACGGTGCCGAGGCCCGATTACCCGCCTGGCGTGCCGCTCGCCAGGCCCTGGGGATGTCCGCGGACACCGGCGAGAACGCCGACGCCGGCCCGCTCGTCCCCCCGGCCGCCACCCCGCCGGGAGTGCCGGGAGTAGCCGCGCCCCGCGGGCCGGCCGAAGTCCCGCCGACGCCCCCGGCCGAGGCTCCCCCGGGGGTGCCCGCCACCCCTGACCCGCGCCCGGCGTCCGCCGACGGGCCCGCGGCCCCTGCCGCCGGGCCGACCGCACAGCCGGCGCCGCCCGGAGCCACCCCTGCGCCGCGGTCACGGCAGCGGCGGGTCCTGCTCACCGCCTCAGTGACCGCGGTCGTGCTCGCGGCGCTCGGCTACGCGGCCGTCGCGTTCCACCCCACCGGACACCGGAACGGCGCCGTCCCGTCCGGTCCCGGCCGCACGCCGGGGCGGTCCCAGCCGGACGACTTCCCCTGCCGCGCCACCCGCCAGTACGTCGTCACCAGCGACGGTAACGTCCTCGACGCCCACGGCGCCCCGGTGGGCGACGGCATCCACCGCGGCGACTACTTCGACCTGGCCCCGGAACAGCCGCACAGCCACTACGCCCACCGCTACTACGGCTCCGTCGTCGGACGCGAACTCTCGGGCTACGTCGACCAGGCCAGGATCCACCTGAGCGGCACGGTATGCCTCACCCCCCGCCGCTGAGACGCCGGCAGGCCAACGGATCGCGGCGTGGCCGACCGGCCCCGCGGACGCCCAGGTGCCCCCGCGCAGGCAGAGGTCGCTGGTCTGCGCCGGGGTGACGGGGTGACGGGGCAAGCGCGTACGGGCCGTGACTCCTCATCTTGGACACACGAGACACTGGATCCGGAGGATCTGAGGACGGACATCTCGTGGTCATGAAGAACTATCCGCCGCAGTTCAAGGCGGACGTGGTCACGCTGTACGAGTCGCGGCCCAAGGCAACGATCAGGCAGGTTGCCGCTGATTTACGGATCGACCCGGAGACGTTGCGGAACTGGGTCCGGGCGGCCGGAGTCGGCCGGCCACGGGGACGCCGGGCAGCGGCACCCGCGGAACCGCCGACGCCGTTGGAAACGGAGAACACCGCCCTGCGTAAGAAGGTCCACGAACTGGAAGAGGAACGGGAGATCCTGCGGAAGGCGGCCAAGTATTTCGCCGGGGAGACGCGCTGGTGAGCCGCTTCCAGTTCGTCGGCGACCACCAGCGCCGCTACGGCGTCAAGCGGCTGTGCGCCATCCTCGGCATCGCCCGCTCCAACTTCTACTGCTAGCACGCAACAGCCAGTGCCCGGGCAGCCCGGCAAGCGGCAGACGCTCACCTCGCCGCCCGGATACGGGAAGTGCACCGCGAATCGGACGGCACCCACGGCGTCCCCAGGATCACCGCCGAGTTCCCGAAGGCGGGCGAGTACGTCAACCACAAGCGCATTGCGCGTGATGCGGAAGATCCCTCGGCCAGGCTTTTCAGCAGGAATCGCGAACGTCACTCAATTCCTACTAGCGGCTACCAGACCAGCGGTTACAGGTCCGATACTCTTCTTGATTTCTTCCATTGGAAGGCCTGATCCGGAAAGGATTTCGATTACTCGAATCTTCACTGCTTGACGAACCTCCGAACTGGGGGAAGTGACGAGCTCTTCAAGGAGGTGAGCACATCTCACCACCACGGGGTCACCTGGTAGCTGTCTCTCTAGCGCAGGGACGAGCACAGGCCAGACAAACGCCTCGGACAGCAGCGAATAAATCCCTATTTCTTGCGGAACTAGACCTAGGTCGCGCGCCGACTCGACTTCAGCGGCCTCCAGCTCCTCAACCAAGGGAAGGCACTCGGGCAGCCAGTGGAGCAGAGCTGCGCGCACGTACTCCGCATCGGAAGATACTTTTTTAGACACGGGCACAGTCACCTCGCTGCATCATCGATGTTTTGGGGGCTACGCCACAGGGGGAGGCCCGCAGTCCCCACCAGAAATCTCACAATAGCTAATCCCGCCCCTCAGATACTGTACAACGACGTCGACTATGAGGAGGCTATCGGTAATGCCACCTAGTGTACTCAGCATGCCCGCTGTTCTCAGGCGCGGGCCGCTAGTCCGGAGCGGGGGCTTGTATGGCCTCTCCTGGAACTGCGAACCTGTGACCGATTCAAGCGCTGGCGAATTCGCAACCCGATTAATTGCACCGCGAATAGTCCTAGCAGCCTCAGCGTGTTCGTTGAGGTACTTCGTAACCTCGCCAGCCTTGTCGACAGTGTTCAGGCCGTCCCAGAGATCACTCGCTTCCGCTAGAGCCACTCTGGTCTCCGCCGCCCCCAGGTTGATCTTCCCTTTTCGGTTGTCTTCCAAGATGGCTTGAAGTCTTCTCAGTAGGTCAGCCACATCGACTACATGCCACGTCTCCTTGGTCATCTCGCCAGTCTCAAGTTCCTGCCGAAGCGCAGTCGCGGCTTTCCCATCCCCAACCCACGACTTTGCCTTAGGCTTTGTGTAGATATCGTTCAACACTCGCTGAAGGGCTTCGTTTTCTACTGTGGGAGCTTTAGGCGGAGATACGGGTGTGTGGTCAGCGCCGTCCCCTCGACCCTGGCTTGGCGTGTGCGGGCACGCCTCTTCGAAGCCGGAGCCACAGGCAAGGCTCTCCCCAGTGGGGTCGCTCAGGCTCGCAGGGTTGTTGTCGGCGTAGGTGTAGCCGTTGAGGGACTGGTCATCGGTGGCGTCGAGGAGGGGGTCGACGCTGAGGAAGCGGCCGGTGGCAGGGTCGTATTCGCGGGCGCCGACGTGGGTGAGGCCGGTGGAGTCGTCGGTGGTTTTGCCGAGGAAGCCCTTGTCGTCGGGCCAGGTGGTGGGGGCGGTACCGCGGGGGGCGCCGAAAGGTGTGCTGTAGCGCTTGGTGATGGCCTGGGTGGACGAGTCCAGTGCGAGGCTTGAGGTTCCGTGGGCGTCACCGAAGAGGAAGCTGAGCTTCGCGGTTCCGCTTTCGTTGGTGCGGATGGCGACGTCTGCAGTGCCCGAGGTGTAGGTGCGGGTGGCCCAGGTCTTCTTGGTTGCGCCGGTGACCTGGTAGTGGAGTTCGGTGTCCCCGATGTAGAGGACCGTCTCACCGTCGCCGGCCGCGCGACGGATGAGGAGATTGCCGTCCGGGTCGTACAGGTAGGTGGCCTTCTTCGACCCTTCGGTGAGCGAGGCGAGCTTGCCCTCGCTGTTCCACGTCAGGGTCTGGCTTGCGGTGTTGTGGGGCCGGGCGGTGGTGTTGCCGTCGGCGTCGTAGCCGTAGGTGGCTGGCACGCCGGTGCAGCTTGTCGCGGTCGTGCTGGTGGCGCTGAGCGCATGCGGGTGAGCGCTGTTGGTGTAACAGGAGCGGGTGGTGGTGTCGCCGCTGGTGGTGTGCTGTGTCTCAGTGATGCGCTGGCCGGCGGGGTCGTAGGTGTAGCTGCTCCAGTAGGGGGCGGCGCCGCCGAGGTTCGTGGTGGTGCGCTGGCTGGTGGTGCAGTCGGCGTTGGTGGGCGTCCAGGCTTCGGTCATGCGCTGGTAGCCGTCGTAGGCGTAGCACTGGGTGTCCGCCTTGCCGGTCCCGCCCATCGTCGCGGGATCGTCGATGGTGGTGACGTCGCCTGCGTTGTCGTAGCTGTAGTGCAGGTCCTGGGGCATCCAGGCGTGGGTCTGGTCGGTGACGGAAGCCCGGGTGAGCCGTCCGGTGCCTGCCTCCCAGTTGTTGGTGAGGAAGGCCTTCTTCACACCGGTGTCGGAGGTGCCCAGAGTGAGCTGCTGGGGCTGGCCAAGGGGGGAGTAGCTGGTGTCGAGGACGTAGCCGGAGGCACCGGAGACGGTGGTGACCTGGCCAGTGGGTGTGTAGCCGTAGCCGACCCACTCCGCGGGCAGGCCGCCTGCGGCGGGTTGATAGCCGCTCTGCAGGGTGCCGTCGATGTTGTAGATGCTCTGGAATGTGTAGCTGGCCTGCGCAGCTCCGGCCGCGACCAGGGGATCTGTTGCCGGAAGGTCAAGCTCCGACGTGGTCGCGTGGTACAGGTCGTCGTACGCGAGTGCCTTGGTGGTGTAGGCCTTGCCGCCGACGCCGCCGTCGTACCTGGTGGAGTAGTCGAGCTGTCCCTTGGCGAGGGTGTCGAAGCCCCACGCGGCGAGCTTTTTGGGGTCAGTCTTGTCCGTCTGCCACAGGCCGGTGGGGCGACCGAGCTCGTCGTAGCCGTAGAGCAGCTTGGCTCCGCCCGCGTCCTTGGTCCAGTCGACCTGGTCGAGGGTGGTGTAGGCGGTGGTGGTCGTGCCCTTGTCCGGGTCCGTGGTGGAGATCTGCCGGCCGAACAGGTCGTAGACGTAAGACCAGATGGTACTGTCCGGGCCGGTGACGGTGGCCTGCTTGCCGTCACGGGTGTAGGTGAATTTGGTGGTGTGATAGGACGGCGCTGGGCTCTGGCCGCCGTAGGCGGCATCGGTCGGCGCGGTCGAGGCGTAGGCGCGCGTCTCCACCGTGCGGCCGAGTGCGTCGGTGATGGTACGGGAGGCCGAACCCCCGCTGGGCGTGGTCGTGGCGGTGCTGTCGCCGGTATAGCTGGTGGTGGTGGTCCACTTGTCGACGCCGAAGACCATGAACGTGTCAGTGGCCTGGCGGCCGGCACCGTCGAAGGTCAGTTCGTGCTGGCTGGGAGCGCGGCCGTATTCGGCGCGGGCGTACGTGCCATTGGGCGCGGTGAGGTTGTCGTAGATGTCGCCGTACGTCTCGTACGCGAGACCGCGAGCGTCGTAGCGGGTGTCGGTGAGGATGCGTCCGCCGATGGGAGTCGGGGACTGCGTCTGCAACGGCCTTAGCAGCGCGTCGTAGATGGTGTAGGTGGTGTTGTAGCCGCCGTCACGGCGCAGCGACCCGGTGGCGACGTACGGGGCGTCACCACGCTTGAGGTGATAGGCGAAGGTGGTGTTGGCGCTCAGGCCGGCGTCCTTTGACCGGTTGGGCAGCCACACCCCCGTCGTGCGGCCCAGCCCGTCGTAGGTCAGCTCGGTCTTCTTGCTGTTGACGTCGTACGTACGCAGCGGCAACCCGCGCACACCGTCCAGGAAAGTGGCTGACTTCTGGGACTTGGGGTTGGTGACAATGGTCTTCGTCAGCGGACCGTTGCCGGTCGGGGTGTAGTCGGTGCGCGTCACGTGGCCGACGACGTCCGTCACGGTCTGCGGGCGGCCGAGCGCGTCGTACGTGGTGCTTGCGATCTTCTGCCAGTTGCTGGGAGCCCGCTCACCGCCGGAATCGGCGGTCGCGGGGTAAGCGGAAGCGCGGCCGGTCCAGTCCGCTTCGCCCTTGGTGGGCGTCTGGCTGGCGGTCCAAGCCGTGGCAGTGACGTTGTCGTAGACGGTGGCGGTGTCGGAGAGCACGTCTCCGGCAGTGGCACTGGAGGCGGGCAGGCTGAGGCTCACCTCGGCGACCGAGCAGGACTGGCCGACGGTCCGGGCACGCGAGACAAGGCCGTTGATACCGAGGTCGTCGTTGCGGGCATACCACATGCGGTTGCAGGTCTCGTCGCCGCTCACGGCGGTGTCACCTGCGTTGTCGACCTGGCTCGGCATGCCGTAGGAGTCGTACGTGGTCGACGTGGCGGTGGTGCGCCAGGTCTTCGGAACCGTGAGGTAGGTCGAGGTCGCGGTCTTCGAGGTCCGCACGAAGTGCGACTCGACGTCCGCATACGACTTGTGCTGAGTCGCGGTCTTCTTCGACCACGGGTCGTTGACCGTCACCGAGATCGGCGTCGCACCGTCGTAGGTGATCTGCTCGCGAGTGAAACCGGCGTACTGATCGCTGTCGGTGGTGTCCGCGACATTCAGGCCGGTGACGTCGATGCCAGCGGTGGTGACGGAGCGGGTGGTGCCGTCCTTCTTCGTGTCACCGTTCATACCCTGCATGAAGCGGGTAGCGGTCTTGGAACGGGGATTCGCCGTGTCACCGGTGTAGGCGGTCACGGTCCCATAGCCGCGCCACTGCGACCACGTGCGCTCGTCCGTCGGCGTGAAAGGCGAGTCGTCGTGATGCCAGGCCGGGGCGGAGTAGTCGTAGGCATACTCCACGATCGGATTGTTGGCCGCCGGGTCTGCAGTGGTCACCGCGATGACGCGGTATTTGTGGAACCAGTCCAGAGTCGCGTCCTCAGCACCGTTGATATGCCAGTACACCGGATAGCAGGCGACCGACGAATCGGTGTTGTTGTCCTCGGCAGCAGGCATCCTGGTACCGCGCACGCAATCGTCCTCCGGCGACAGCGTCACCGTGGTGATCGCACCGGTCTCTGAAGTCACCGTGGAGATGCGCGGCTTCGTGAGCGGCAGGATGTTGCCGCCGCCAGGTTGCGTACCGCCCGCCACGCGGTTGGCGCGCCACTGATAGGTGAAGGACACCGGGTCCAGCGGAGCGTCTCCGCCGCTGCCTCCGCTGGCGCCGGTGTGTCCGACGCGAGTGATCGACGACAACGTGAGCGACTGGTCCGAGGAATCGCCGATGTCTCCCCCGTCCAGGTATTCTTGGGTCAGCATCCAGGTATCCACAGGAATATCCCCGGTGCCTGGATTGACAGAGGTATCGATCTGGGTGAGGCGCTTACGGGTGAAGAACGACGGACCGCTTGCGTGGCAGTCAGAGGTGGACTGACCCGAGCCGCACAGCGCGTCGAAGGGGACGTCGGGCCAGTTCTCCGCGGTGGAGTCGGTCAGCGACGAGCAGTCGGCTGCGGTGCACCGCTCCTTGTAGGTGAAGGCGACCTTGCCGGGGGCGGTGGCGAAAAGGTTGTCCGACCGCTGACCGTAGAGGACCTTGGTGAGGTAACCGCCTCGGGTGTAGGCGGCGTTCGCGGTGGAGGCGCCGTTCTTCGGGTAGTAGTTGGCCTCCTTGGCGTACCAGTACGACATGGCGTTGCCGTGGGTGTCCACGACGTAGTCCAGGTTCCAGCGCCAGGCCCGCACTGTGGAGCGGTCCGCGAACGTGCTGCCGTTGCTGTAACCGGGCTCGCCGGCGTCGTCGCCGAAGACGGGCGCGGTCCACACCGAGTTGGTGACCGGATCGTCCGCGTCCGCCCCGTGATCGGACCAGCCGGGCAGCTTGTTCTGACCGAAGTAGTACTGGGTGCCGTCCCCGGTGGTGATCCGCCAGTACTCGCCGGTCGAGTCACCGTTGCCGAGACCGGTGTCGTTCAGGCGTTCGACCTTGGAAGCGTCGTCGTCCTTCAGCCGCCAGATGCCGCTGGTGTCGTCCTTGACCAGCTCGGTGGAACTGCCGTTCAGCACCAGGGACGCATTGTCGTACTTCCAGCACAGGTCGTCCTTGCCGTCCTGGCCGTCGTCGTCGCAGGAGTCGTACCGCCGCTCGACGTACGACTGGGCGGACAGCGAAAAACCCTCACCGACCTGCGAGCCCTGGTTGTTGGTATTGGCCGTCTGCCCGTCGATGCTGCCCGAGTCGTACGACAGCGTCAGCGGCGGAGACGTCCCGGCCGCCGGTGCCGGCGCCGCCATAGGATAGGACCATGTGAACGAACCGGACGACGCTCCGGCGGCCCACGTGGCCGACGAGTTCAGCTCGGTCGCCTTGTACGTGCCCTGCCCCGAGGCCGATTCACCCGACCCGGCCGTTGCCGCCAGAAGCGTGACCTCAGCGCTGTCCGCGCCGGACGCGGCCGGAGCGAGGTCCACGGTGGCGCTCAACTGCTGGGCGGAGACTTCGTTGGACGTCACGACGGGCGTCTGCGTGCGGCACGCGGCCTTCTCAGGCGTCGTCAGCGCACACGCCGGCAATCGCACCAGGGTGAGCCTGCCGGCCCAGCCACCTCCGTAAGCGGACGCGAACTTGGCATAGCCGACACTGATCTTCGCGCTGCCACCGCGCTGAGGAGTCACGCTCAGCAGCACACCCTGCACGTGCGCGGCCTTGGTCGCCGCTCGGCTGACGACAGTGATCTTGGCGGAGCCGGAGGCGGCGTGTACGCCCGGCGCGGACAGGGTGACCGGCAACCCGCCCGGCGCAGCAGCGGCCGCCTTCGGTGCCAAGGTAATGCTGCTGCTGGCGGCTGTAGGCCAGGAGGTGTGTTGTTCCGCGCGTGCCCGCTTGGCCTGCGCCGCGTTGACCGCCTTTTGGTGAGCGACCCCCGCGCGAGCCTCCTTCGCACCCGGCCCGGGCACGTACACCTTGCTCACTTGCGGCTTTGGCACATCCGGCCGTCCCAGGGCCTGCGACCCCCGCGCCTGGGCGGATGTCGCCGAAACCAGCGGAACCGTCAACGCCACCGCCACACCGATCACAGCGGTGCGCCGCCAAGCAGCGGCCCGACGCCGCCGAACAGCACGTACACGACCTGCGTCGCGACGGACAGGTATCCACCGGGAGGCGGACTCGGGACTCACGATGACAACCCCCAGGACAACGTCGGATAGAACGCCCCCAGCCCCCATAAGGACTTAGGCGAAGGGCAGTCGAGCGCGTGAACAAAAAGCGGAACAGCGGGTGGTGCGGCTGACAGTGCCTGGAGCGCCCAGGAAGGACTCGCGTGTCCTGGGCGCCTGTGCTCTCCTAATCGCCGATGATCTCCTGCACTTCATCCGGACCGGTCATCGCACCGGCCCAGATCCGAATCTCGCCAATGACCCCAGGCAGCCAATGACCCCAGGCATTGTTCGTCCAGCCCTTGCCGACCGCCAAAGGATCAGAACTCAACTGCGCGGTGTATGGCGTGGCGATACCGTTTTGGGCCAGACCGACGTACAAGCTCGCCGTCTGGTCCTGCGCGTTGAAGACTCCGGTCAGTCGAACCGTGGCGCCGATCGCTGCGGCATCGTCGGACTGCACGCCGGTGATGGTGCCGTCGCTGTTCAGTCGGCCGAAGTACCACAAACCCACCGGCACTGTGGTCTCGTTGAAATCGTCATCGACGACTGTCTCGGTGCCGGTCTTTGTGAGCCAAAGCCCCCACGAAGACCCCGACGAGGTCCTGTTCCCCAGGATCTGTGCGGTATAGCCATCAGGCTTCGCCAGCACAGCGGCCCGGTCAACATTCACCAGGGTCGTGGCAGTGAACGAACCGGCGTCGTTCACCGGTGTGTTGGGCGTCGTGGCGGCGGCATCGGTCCCGTTGAGCACCAGGTCCTGCCCGTTCAGCGTGGCGCCACCCTCAAGAGTGAGGTTGTGCCCGTAGCTGTCCTTGGTGTCGATGAACGTGGCTCCGGTCTGGTCGTTCATGTCCCAGTCGGACACCATCTCGGTGGCACCCCAACCACCGGAGTCCAGGGCGCGGGCCTCGTCGGCGACGGTGTCGGACGGCAGCGCCATCTGCCAGACCTTCACCTCATCAACGCTGCCGTTGACGTAGTCGGTGTAGGCGTCCGACCACTTGGCGCGTCCGAACTGCATCGGCCCAGTCGCCGACCATGCGGTGGTGAAGGAAGTCTTGCCCTGCCAGACACCGTTGACGAAGAAGTGGATCTGCTTCGACGAGGCATCATAGGTAGCGGCCACGTGCGTCCACACGCCGAACGTGGCCGGATTCGCGGAGGAGACCGTGGTGTAGTTCCAGGTGCCGTTCGCCGGTGCGTCGGAGTCCACCACACGGAAGGACCACTTCTTCGACGACGCCTCGTAACCCAGATAGAACGGGCTACGGTGAGCGCCGTCCTCGCTGAGGAAGGTCTCGTTCCTCGAACCGTCACCAGTGATCCGCACCCACGCAGAGAGCGTGTAGGACGACCGGGTCTCCACCACCGGCCCCGAGGTCGCCGCATAACCGGAGTTCGCACCGTCCAGCGACAACCCCAGGTCGACCATCGGAGCTGGCACACCGGACGCGTCCACCAGTAGATTGCCGGCACCGTCGTGGTAAACCAGACCGCGTCGACCACGCCCATCTCTCGCGGCGCCCGATGCCGAGAGCAAGGCGTCATGCGTGCCGGTCGCGCCGGACGTGTCCTTGGCGGCACCCGAATTCTCGTCAAAGTGCCACTGACCCACCAGGCTGTCCTTTGTGGTGTCCTTGACCAGGAAGCTGTACACCCTGGTCTCACCCCAGCCGTTCAGGGTGTCTTCCGCTTCCGCGTACAACGTGATGGTTCCGGAGCGGGCAGGGGTGACGTCCGCGTACCACTTCCCACTGGTGTGCCGAGCGGTCACCGCCGAGCCGCCCTGCGTCGTGCGGTATCGGTAGGAGATGTTCGTGGTGTCGCCGTCCGCGGGCTGCAGTTCGAAGCTGGCCGCCTGCCCAGGTCCGCCGGCCGCGACACAGTTATTCGTAAGACACTCCGTGTACGGTGCGCCGCCGACGATTTTCGGCTCCTTCGGAGCGGTCGAATCAACGCGGAAGTAGCACCAGCCGGGCGAATTGGCGGACGTCGGCCCCGACAGATACGTGGTGTCGTTGTCGTAGTACGAATACGTCCAGGCCCGGTAACGGTACGTGGCGTTGTCCGCCAGAGTCGCCCAGTCGATAGACGTAGCCGTCCCGTCTCCTATGAAACCGCTGGTCGGTCGCACGATGCTGGACGGCTCCGGGGCATCCACCCAGGCGCCGCTGCTGTTCTTCATGTCCACATCGAAGCCGACCCGAAGCTGGGCCCCGGACTCCCCACCGGAGGCGGCCTGGGCCGTGGCCACCAGATGCGGGGTCCTGTCGCCGATGACCTGTGCACTCGACTCACTTGTCCGGCACACGTTGCCGGAACTGCTGGACACCCCGACCGCGGTGGGGATGGCCGGGATGCCGACGAAGTTGACCTTCAGCACTGCGTCGTTCTTGAACCGCTTCCAAGCCGACGTGTCACTCTCGTCGTGCGCCTTGAGCATCAGGGTCAATGTGGAAAAGTTGCCCGCCGCGAACGACTTCACCGTCGGTGTGAGATTCTCGTTCGACTCCGCCGGATTGTCGTGGAAGTCGATCGCCGCCTCCGGCTCGGAGTTCTCGCACGCCGAGCCCCGGCCCGCCGAGACCGACCGGTCGACCATGGTGTCCCACGTCTTGGTGGACGGCTGGTTCGACCAAGTCGTGGAGGAGGAGATGTTCCCGGTACGGATCAGATCGACCGCGCGGGGATCGCACTGGAACGCCCACGGCTCCGTCACCCAGAACGCCGCCGACAACACCTGCTTCCCCTTCAGCGCGGCTGGCGAGAACTGGAAGAACAGCCGCTGCTTGTACCCCGGACCACAGTAGTAGCCATTCCACGAGCCGCACATGCCGTCGCCTTTGCCGCGGTCGTCGTCGCCGTTGCCCCAGGCGTAGTCCTCGTAGCCGTCGTCACGTAGCAGCGTGCGGGTCGACTCCCCCCACGTCGTGTTCGGATCGATGTACAACGGGAACGCCGACGCATCGGTCTTCGTCAGCAGATCCGCGTCCGGCGTCAGCGTCACCGAGTCCTTGCCGACGTCCACCCCCAGTGGTGCACTGTCATCACCCGGCGCCGGGCCGTCGTTGCCCACATCGGCAGCCACCGCATCCGCGTCCGCGCTCCTGACCGTCTGGAACCCCACAGCTCGCTTCTGCGCCGTGGCCAGCGCGATGGACCGGGAATTCCACATCGTGGCCGGCGGCGCGGAGAAGATTTCCTTGCCGTCTCCGTCCCGGGCCACCATTCCCCCAGCCTGGGTCTCAGCCAGGTTCAATCCAGTGGACTTGAGAGAGAATTCCACCTGCTTCAGCGCCGGATTCGCGGCCGCAGCAGGAGTGTTGACCACAAGCAGCTGCCGGTATCCCTCCACCGTCGCGGTCATCCGCAAGTCCACATCCGGCAACACGTCGTGAAAGACCGCCGTGTCACCTTCCAGCGTCGGCCTCGGCAGCACCGATTCGGACCAGCCCAAGCTGAACGACTTCCCCGCGCGCCCCATCATGACCAGAGGCGCGGTGCTGCCACCGTTGGAAAACGCGACCTCAACCGCGGCAGCCTTCGGGCCCACCGACCCGTCCGGGCGTACCGCCAACGTAGTGTCCGGCTTCACCCAGGATCCACCAGTCGCCCTGACCCGCACCGGGGCCGCCGACTCCTCCAACGTGAAGGTGAAGCCGTCCGGTTGCGCGTAAACGGTGTCGTACTCGCTGCGCTGAGTCGGCAACTCCACTTGCTGGCCTGAGGCCTTGGCCTCCGCCAGGGCCCGCTGCCCCTCGTTCAACGCCGTGTCATCCGCCGCAGATGCCACCTGCGGCAGTACCGTAACCCCGCCCACCAGCAGCGCACCTGCTGCCACGGCAACGACCACACCCCGGACAGCATCAAGGCGCACGGACATACTTCCCCCCACCACTGACAACATCAGAAACTTTCAGCACATGGGGGGAGCTGCATCCCATCAGCGGATACATGCTCACGTCAACACCTGGCCGACGCAAAAACTTCACCGAAAAAGCGGACTCACAGCCTCCGCCCAGCCCCGATCCGACAGAACACCTTCGGCCGATCCCCCTGAACCTCGTTGGCCACCCACGCCAGCATCAGCCAGTCATGCGCCGGGATCTCACGCGCCCTCAGCCCCGGCACCACGAAACACCCACGACCGCAGGGCCCTGTGCAGCACCTCCGCGTTCGGCCGCCAGACTATGTGCCAGAGCATGACCCGGGTCACCCGGCACAGCGCCACGCTCGTGCTCTTCCGCGTCGTCCCGGCCCGGCCCACCCGTGGCATACGCGGCGGCGAAGGCATACCAGCTCGGCTCCGACGGCCCACGCAGCCCGTATGCGCCCTTCCCGCTCGCCAGCAGACTCCCCCGCCACCGCCGCACACCCTCGCCCCGACCGGCCAGCACCGCGCTCCGGACCCCCAGCCCCCACACCGCCCCACCTTGACAGCACCACCCGAACCGACATCCTCGCCCTGCAGCATTGGGAACATGCCCCTGCCGATCTCACCCGGAGAAGGAAGAACTGTCCACCCTCCCCCGGCCCCCACCCATACGCCCCGCGCCAGGAGGCACGCAAAGTGGCCGCGGCACCCCAGGACCTCCCGACGCTGGCCACATCCACCGGACGCCCCACCCTCGCTCCTCGAACGCCATCGCGCCGTGCTGCGCCCGCATGGACCGGCAGCACATGGAATACTCAGGAGGGTGGGGTCCGTCCGGCGGGACACCGGAGCGGAGAACCAAAACATCACAAAGCCGGACAGTCGGGGGCAGTGGGCAATTTCTGGGCCGAGCGAGCCGACGGAGCATCAGCTATGGCGCTGACCTGCGATGACTTTTCCAATGGTAGCGGCCTTAGAGGATGTCCCGTAACTGCTGGTCAGGGGTGAGATGATCTTGTCGTGGCTGGTGTGATCACGGCGTCGGAGCCCTCCTGGATAGGCCCGTTCACCGGGCTGAGCCCCCGGCAGTTCAGTAAGTTGATCACCGCGTTGCGGCGTGAGGGAGCCGATCCGGTCCGCAAGGGCCGGCCGTGGTCGTTGCCGCTGGAGGACCGGGTGCTGCTGGTGGCCGCGTACTGGCGCACCAACCTCACCCTGCGTCAACTCGGCCCGTTTTTCGGCGTCTCGAAGTCGGCGGCCGACCGGATCGTCGCCCACCTTGGGCCGGCTCTCGCCCTCCAGCCCCGGCGGCGGTTCCGTAAGGAGGCCGTTCTCATCGTGGACGGCACCCTGGTCCCCACCCGTGACCGGACCGTGGCCGCCTCCAGCAAGAACTACCGCTACTCCACCAACCACCAGGTCGTCATCGACGCCGACACCCGCCTCGTGGTCGCCGTCGGCCGACCGCTGCCCGGCAACCGCAACGACTGCCTGGCCTGGCAGGACTCCGGAGCGAAGGCCGCCGTCGGCACCACCCCCACGGTGATCGCCGACGGCGGCTACCGCGGCACCGGCCTCACCATCCCGCACTACCGCCGCCACAAGAACGAGGAACTGCCACCCTCCCTGGAAGGACGAGCACAACGCCTCCCACCGCAAGGTCCGAGCCCGCGTCGAGCACACCTTCGCCCACATGAAGAGCTGGAAGATCCTCCGCGACTGCCGCCTCAAAGGCGACAGCGTCCACCACGCCATGCTCGGCATCGCCCGCCTTCACAACCTCACCCTCACCGGATAACAGGCAAACGAGCAGGTCAGCCTGCATGCCTCAGATCATTTACGGGACATCCTCTAGGAGCCGTTTCTCTTCACCTCGCCCTCCCCCGCGTCGGCAACCCCCGTTAGCGGAACCTGCTGTTCGGTTGAGCAATCCAGCTTCGCCACTCGTAGTCAGCATTTCACTGCGGCCGTGGACGGCCAGGCAGAGGAGGACGAGTTCGGTGAGGCGGGGGCCACTTCAGTGTCGGCGGTGAGGGTTCAGCGACTTCCCTTTCCCACGCACCAACGGGCAGCCCGCCTTGCCAGTAAGCGATGGCACCCTCTTGGCACGCCGTCGAACGGCGGACGCCATCCTTGCCGCTCTCCCGCAAAGGCGGAGCGGCCTATGAGCAGTGGCCGCGGTGCCGGCTGCCTCCTTCCGGGGCTTGATAGCACGGAAAATGCCGTCAGGCAAAACGCGTTTCTTGATGAAGATGGATCGAAGACCGCAGTTCAGCCCTTAGCTGTTCTTCTGTGGAGAACAGCCGTGACGTGGCTGGACTTGGAAGGGTTTCCGTCCAATGTTGTGTCTTACATTTGAAACCGACATCGAGGAAGTGCGTTGCCGCAGGACTCCCCAATACCGACCGCTGCCAGTCCGCTCCGGCAGAGCATCGAACCCGGTGCCACAGTGCTGCTGATCTCACCGCTGCTGACCATAGAAGAGGTGGCGCGGGTGCTGCGGGTCGATCCGTCTTCCGTTCGGCGGTGGAGGGCCGAACAGCCTCCGCAGGACCGCCGTTCATCCGGCTGTCTCCCCGCGTCGTCCTCTACGAAACGGCCGGTGTGCGCAACTGGCTGGCGCAGCGGCGCACCGATCCCGGGCAGGTGGCAGCCTGACCGCGTACGTCCATCAGCTGCCGATCGCCGTACCGCTGTCGGAGAGCATCGAGTACCGCCCCGACCGGTTTCTGCCCCAAAGGGCCCGCGTCCGGTGGACCAACCCCCACACCAAACGCCGCGAGTCGCTCTCCCAGTCCCACCCCACCCACGATGCTGCACAGGAGTGGCTGGACGCCCTCCGGGCCCTCGGCCGCACGGGGCATCGATCCGGCCGCCTCCGCCCAGACCCTCGCCGAATACGGCAACACCCACATGCAACTGGCGCTGCGCGGGCTGGAACCCAAAACCACCGACCCGTATCGAGCGGGCTGGCGGCTACGCGTCGTCCCGGCCCTCGGGCACCTGCCCGTCACCATGATCACCAACGGTGCCGTCGACCGCACCACGTACGCCTGGATCGCCGACGGCGAGGGCCGCTCCACCGTCAAGAACACCCTCGCCGTACTCATCCGGGTCATGGAACAAGCCGTCGCGACGGTCTGATCACCACCAACCCCGCCCGCATCAAAGGCTGGCAGAGGCAGTACCAGCTCGCCGAGGACGAACTGGACGACCCCCGCTCCCTGGCCCTGCGCGACTGGGACGCCCTCCAGGAACTCAGCCAGGCCCTGGTCGCGCGCTCATTCGACCAGTACCCCGGCTGGGGTGATGTGGTGACCTTCGCCGCCTGCACCGCCGCACGCATCGGCGAGGTCTCCGGCGTGCGGGTCAAGGACATCGACACCACCAACTGGATCTGGAACCTGCGCCGCCAGACCACGCCCTCCCCCGGCGGACTGGCCGACAAAAACACCAAGGGCAAAACCGCCCGCCGTGTCCCCCTCATCGAAGAAATTCGGCCCATGGTCGCCCGACGCCTGCTGACAATCGGCGACCAACCCGACGCCCGCGTCTTCACCGGCCCCCGCGGCGGGCGGATCACCAGCGCCATCCTGCGCGACGCCACCCACTGGGACGACGTCGTCCAGACCCTCGGCTACGAACACCCGCGCCGACACGAGCTGCGACACACCGGCCCGACCTGGACGGCGGACGCCGGAGTCCCCCTGCACGTCCCGCGGTTGATCGCCGGCCACGGCTCCCTGCAGACCACTCAGCGCTATCTCCACCCCGACCTGCAGTCCGTGGTCCACGCCGGCCGCACGCTCAGCAACCACCTCACCGGCGTCCGCGCCCCTCCCCCGCCGTCGCCAGCCCTGTCGGCAACACTGCGACGGTTGTAGGGAATCCACAATCACCTCACGAACGCGACGATTCTGGTCCCCAGAAGAACATGCTCTGACCTGCGGGTTTTCTTGAGCTACCAGCCCCGATTGGTCCCCAGGTACTGACACGTCATCACATGAACATCATTCTTGAAAACAGAGAGAGGCCCGCTGACCTGGCGATATGCCAGTCCAGCGGGCCCTTCGTACACCATCGGGACGACAGGATTTGAATCTGCGACCCCTTGACCCCCAGTCGCGAAGGCCAACAACGGCTAACACAATGAGGTGGATCGCTCCTGGTTGCCGTGTCCAGGGCGGCAGTTGAGCGTTCGGTCCTTTGTGGGGACATCACCGTGGATCGTGTCGGATGAGCTGTGGGATCACCTAGAGCCGCTGCTGCCGCAGCGCGAGCGCAGGTTCCGGTACCGGTGCCGCCGCGGTGGTCAGGAGTACGGGGGGCTGCTGGGCATCCAGGCGGGCCCGTTCGGCGACGAAGGCGCGTAGTTGGGCGGCGGTGAAGCGGGATGCGAGGAGGTCGTCGAGTGCCGGCCCCAGCGGCTGCACCGGGTGGGCGGTCAGGGGGCGGTGCGCGGCCAGGGCCGCGTAGGTCTCCCACAGCCGGTGGTGGAGGGCCAGGTAGCTCATGCCGTCGACGAAAGCTCTGGACAGGGTCATCGCCACCCGCGAGGTTTCGGGTCGTGGCCTGGGGAGCAGGGTCAGCCGCAGCAGTGGACCGCGGGACCAGTCGAGCGGCGTGCTGATCTCCTCCTCGAAGCTGGTGCCATGGTTGACACACGGACCCGCCGCGGTCTCGTCCACGCGGATACGCGCCCTGCCGTCCTGGCCGGTCTCGATACGGCCTGCCACCAGTGGCACAACCTCCCGCAGATGGTGCAGCGCCCCGGTCATCATTGTTTCGTCCAGGAGGCCTTCGATGTCCGACCACAGGACGACGCGGACACCGGCTGCGGCGATGGCCGCCTCATGAGGGGCAAGAAAACGCTCCGGCACGGCCGCCTCCCGGTCATGAACACTGGACCCCGACATGACCGTCCGCGACAAGACCGAAGGCGCGGGGGCCGTCGCTGGCCCGGCCCCCGCGCGTACGCCCCAAGACCGCCGAGGACAACCGCCACTCATGACGAACACACCCCGAGCCAGCGTCGACACACGGCCCCTCGTCCAGTACCGGTCAGTCGTCGTATCGGACGCGGAGTGCCCGCAACCGGGCAGCGACACACCCTCCGCGAACGGGACCGACCGGGCCCAGGCCGGACGCCACGGCATCATCCTCATGTCCGACGGAAACGACTTCTACCCCCTCGTCCGGCTCCGCCACTGGGACTCTCCGCCACAGCCACCGGAAGGCACCTGGGACGAATCCCCCACCTTCACCGTCCAATTCCCGACCGGAACCATCTCCGTCAGGCACCTCCTCGGAGGGAGCACCGGTGACAGCATCCCGGTACCCACCGGACCGTACGAGATCAAGGCATACCGACGCGGAAACCCCAGCAAGTCCCACACCGGCGACATGCCCACCCGTCCACCCGCCGACGTCACCGAGGAATGGACCGTCGACTTCTGGCCCGCTGGTCGGTGACGTAGCCGAAGCCGGGAGGCAGCCTGGAGGACGCGACGGTGACGTCGTGCCAGCGGACGACGATCCTCCTGAAGCCGCCGAGCCGACGGATCCGGATCCGGATCCGACACTCGCACACTGAAAATTGCATCCAAATCGAACGGGGAAACCGCCAGAACCTGCCCGACCGCAGCACCCCACAGCAGGTAAGAACACCGACGGAATTTATTGGCATGGACTGCTGCAATGGACGTCGCTCCTGGCATCCCGGCTGTGCGTGTTGCTCCCATGCGTGGTCAGCGGAGGGGCTGCAGGGACGCCGCCACGGTAGACAGATGGAGCCAGCCCAAGAAGACGGGAAGGCCGTCTATCCGATGGTGGCCGTGTCGGGGTAGCGGTCGATCCAGGACAGGCCGGTGCGATCTAGGAGGTTTTGGGCGCGGGTGACAGCGACGTAGGCCAGGCGGGCTTCAGCGCTGTCGACGGGTGCGGGGATGGGGGTTCCGTCGGGTCCGGGCTGGTCGGTGTCCTTGGGCGGGGCAAAGTCGGAGGCGATCTGGACGCGAGACCATTCGCGGCCCTTGGCTTTGTGGGCGGTGGAGACGGTGACCAGGCAGGTTGTTTCGTCGTGGAGTTGGCTGACGGCGGTCAGGATGGCGTGGACTCCGTGTTTGTCGACGAGGCCGACCAGGGGTTGGAGGTCGCTGTCGGCGGGGTCGTGGGCGGCGTAGTCCTGGACGGCGCCCCAGGTGGGGAAGAGCACTAGTTCGGGGTGGGTGGTGCGGCGGCCGTCTTTGAGTTCGCCGGCGGCAAGGGCCAGGGCGCGCAGGGTTCCTCCGCCGCCGACCAGGGCGGTGCGCAAGCCGGCCTGGAGAAGGTGCAGGACTTCGTTCATGGCGCCGACGTCGGTGCGGCACAACACGGCGTCAGGGGCGGAGCAGGGCCCGATCGTGGTGGGGACATGTTCGGTGCCGGTCAGGCGGATCGGAGCGCCGGCGGCGGTCAGCCAGCGGTTGGCCTCGTCGGCAAGAGCGGGTCCGAAGCGGAAGGAACGCGGCAGGGCCAGGGCAGTGCCGTGGAAGCCGGTCATGACATCGCGGGCACCGCGCCAGCCGTAGATGGCCGGGGCGTAGTCACCGACCATGACCAGCTGCATGCGGTTCCGCTGGTCGAGGAAGACCTGTTCGACGACGGGGTTGGTGTCCTGCGCTTCGTCCAGGAGCATGAAGTCGCCGTCGATCCGCGGGCCGGTCAGTGCCCACAGTTTGAGGTAGTGGTCGTGGTCGAACCGGACCTTCGTGCCCTCGGGGTCGCGCAGGTCGTCCCAGGCTCTGCGGGCGTAGGGGGTGATGTGGGCGGCGAGTTCACGGCGCAGGCCGGGGTCGTCCAGGCCGCGCAGTGCGGGGACGTGGCGACGGTTGATGTCGGTGTCGGCGGAGTGGCAGAACCGGGCAACGGTGCGCAGCACGGTGTGGGAGAGCGTTCGGGGGGTGATCTCGTGCGGTCCGATCCGGACCGGACCGGTGATGCCGAGATCCTGGCCGGTTTTCCAGGCAGGCACGCGCGGGGCATTGAGGCGGTGGTGGTAGCGGTGGCCGAGGGCCCGGTAGGCCAGGGAGTGGGCGGTGGTGCAGGTGGCCGTTGCGGGGAAGCGGGTGGCGGCGTCGGTGGCGATGGCGATGGCGTGGTTGTAGGCCAGGTAGCGGCCACGGCGCGGCGTGCGGGTGGCGAGCATGGACAAGGTGGTGGTCTTGCCGGTACCGGCACTGGCCTGCACCGCAAGGTGGTCGCCGGCTTCGAAGGCGGTCGCGGCGGCTTCCTGCTCGCCGATGGGGGTGGGCACGTCAATCTCCAAGGGGCGCAGGGTCTCAGGGGTGTTCCCGCCGGGGCGGGGAAGCGGACGTCGGCGGGTCCGGCGGAGCAGTGGGATCCGTGTGGCTGGGCAGGCGGGTGCGGATGTGCTAGTGGTAGACGGCGGGGTCGAACGGTTCCCAGTCGGCCAGGACGAGGTCGGCGGCCCCGGGGACAGCGGCGTGGCCGGGGCAGCGCTGGGCGTACCAGCGCAGCTGCTCCCCATAGGTCAGGCGGGTCAGGTCGTACACGGCCATCACCGGCCCGGGCGCGGTTTGCCCCCGGGCACAGGCAGTAGCGGCGGCGGTGACGGGTTGCAGCACCCACGCGCCCGCGGGGCGGTCTGGGGCGGCGACCGGGCGGGGACAGCGGGCACGGCGGCGGGTGCGGCTGACACAGCGGATCTCGTCTATGGGACGGCGGCCGAGGTAGCGGATCCCGAGAATCACGACGACCGGCCGGACCAGACCGGGATCATGGCACCGATATGGCCAACTGTACGGGCCGGACGAGAACCGGATTCCGGTCGTCGCCCTGACCGTGCCGCCGCCGGGACGCGGCCATGTGCGCAACTGGGCCGGTGCGTTCGCCCGCTTCCTGGGCCAGGAACGGGACAACGGGGACCCGACGGAGTCGGTCATCCGCACCATGCGCAGCGCCCGTACCCTGCTGGTCCTCGTCGATGGCATCGAACGGCTGCGCAACCGCGTCGATACCGAACAGGCCTTCCAGTTCCTGGATCTCATCAGTGAGGAGACCGGCGCCACAGTGGTCTGCTGCGGGCGCACCGCGCACGCCATCGCCGACGCACAACTGCGGGACACCGACACCCCGCTGGACCGGCAGGACCCGGCCCCCTGGAGCGACACGGTGGTGCTGCGCACCAGCAGGATCGGGTTCAGCGAGAAGGAGACCGAGACGTTCGTGACGGTCGTCGACCAGTTCGACCGGATCCTGCGGCTGTACCGGCACGAGCGCAAGGACCTGACGCATCTGGCGCCCTATCTGCACAAGCGCAGCCGCGGCTACATGCGCACCCTGTCCCATCTGATCTGCCAGGGCGCGCAGTCGGCGATCCTGAACGGACAGGAGCGCATCACCGAGGCGCTGCTGGAGCAGATCCCGCTCGGCCGCGTCGTGCAACTGTGACCTGCTGAGAGGGCCGGGCCCGGTCGGCGTCCCTCCTGGCACGCGGTCTTCGAAGCCCGCAAGGCGGCGCTACCGGGCGGGCGGGCGGTGTTGCAGGGCCTGAACGGCTTCCCAGGCGCGGCGCTGTTCGGCGCTGAGCATCTACGGGGCGGCCCAGCGCGGTTCTCGGTGGTCGCGCGGCACGTTCAGGTGGCCTTCGCGGGCCAGGTAGGCGGTGGCGTGCCCGAGGGCGTCGTAGAAGGCGTGGCGTGCGGAGTCGTGTGCGCTGTCGTAGTACACGCCGTCGGGCAGCGGCGGGATCCCGATGGCGAGCAGCAGGTCCCGCTGTCCCTGGTGGGGCAGGCGGAAGAAGTTCAGCCGCTGCCGGTGGATCCAGTCCACGATCGCGCTGTCAGGGTGGTGTTTGTACTTCCAGCCATCCGATGCCGGGCGCCAGACCCCGCCAGGGCCGGGTGACAGAGCCTTGGCCTGCAGGTATGCGCGCTGCCATTGCTGGTGCCAGGGAGGGTTCCAGTGCGGGTCGAGCGCTTCCAGTGCCTGCTGCTGGTCGGAGGGGAGCTTGCCGGTGGCAGCTTTGCGGCGCTGAGCGGCCAGCCATGCTCCCAGCCGGTGACCGCCGATGTCTTCTTTGACCGGGACGGTGAGATGGCCGTGTTCGGCGGCCCAGGCACGGGCGTGTCCGAGCATGGTCTGGAATGTGGCCGGGCGGGCGGCCCACAGCATGCCGAGCGCGTCCAGCGCCTGCTGCTGTCCGGCGGGCAGCCGGCCCAGCAGGCGGCGCAACCGGAAGGCGGCGATGCACTCCCCCAGGGCGAAGCCGCCGGGGTCGGTGTAGTCGGCGGGGACGTCCAGGTGTCCGAAGCTGGCGTGATACCCGGTGGCGGCAGTCAGTGCCTGGTGCCAGGTGCCGATGGCCGGCACGGTGATCTCCAGGCCGAGTACGCGGGCCAGTTGCGCGGCGCGTTCGGGCTGGGCATAGAAGACGTCCCGCCCCCCAGCGGAGGAGCGTGTGCGGGCGGCGCGGGTGCGGGCGGGCAGGGCGATGCGGTCCATGAACGATCCGTCGTGGGCACGCAGGGCCTGCAGCAAGGTGAGCAGGTTCGCGAACTGCGAGTCGTGGAGCAGGCCGGCGATGTCGGCACCGTTGTGGAGGTAGACGGGGATGACCAGAGTGGTCTTCTTGCCCGCACCAGGGGGCTGGCGCAGTCCGCGGCCGATGGCCTGGATGGCGTCGATGACGCAGTAGCGGGGAGCGGCGAAGACCACCGCGTCGACATCCGGCATGTCGACGCCTCGTTGAGGACCCGCACGTTGGACAGCACCGCGCAGTGCCGGGCACTGTCGGCGAAGTCCTCCAGGAGGTCTCGGCGTTCCTCGCTGAGCTGGCGACTGTGGATGACGCGCGACCACGGGCCGTCGATGTGAACCGGGCTGCCCGGGTCCAGGGCGGCGGCGGTGTCCGGCAGCCAGCCGGAAAACGCGTCCGCGAGGGCGATGCGGTTGTGGAAGACCAGTGTACGCGCGGGGGGCTTGGCGTAGATGTTGTACAGCGCGGTGAGGCTGTGGGTCGTCAACACCGCCAACCGCCATCCGCCCGCTTACCATGCCTCTACTACCCGGTCCAAGGAACCCAGGAAGTATGTCGCCAACGGTGAACTCGGCGTCTTCACCGGCCAGTTGAAGTCCGGAGAGATGCGCAAGGCACCGTGGCAAACCCAGGTGGAGTTCTCCCCCCAGCCCGGGTGGCGGATCACCTGCCGCAGCGGCAGCAGGGATGAGCCCGCGCTCGAACTGGCCTGGGCGCTGACGATCCACAAGAGCCAGGGAAGCGAGTTCGGCACCGTGATTCTGATGCTGCCCGCCCAGGCCCGGGGCGTCACCCGCGAACTGCTCTACACTGCGCTAATCCGGCAGACCCAGCGGTTGATCATCTGCCACGAAGAACCGCTGGATGACCTGATCGCCTTGTCCTCCCCGACAGCCTCCGGCGCCGCCCGCCACTTCACCGATTCTCTTCAACCCCAGCCGGCTGGCCCCTGCCAAACCCTCAGGGCGAGCCCATCGGCGTCTTCGACTCGAATCTGATCCACCTCACCCACCTCGGCCTCGCCGTGCGCAGCAAGAACGAGGTCATCATTGCCGACCTCCTCGACCGGCTCGCTCAGGGTCGCTGGGCGTACGAACAGCCGCTGACCCTCGACCGCCAGACCCGCTACCCCGACTTCGCCATTCACACCGACGACCCCGATCACCCGCTCTATTGGGAGCACCTCGGCATGTTCAACAATCCGCACTACGCCGCCCGCTGGGACGCCAAGCGCCAGGGGTACGCCCAGCACGGGATCCTTCCCGGCCCCGGCGGCGGCCCCTCCGGAATCCTGCTGGTCACCGACGACCGCGACGGAGTCTACGAGCCCGCCTGGGAGGCGGAGTTCAAGGCGCTCTAACGGAGCCAGTGCGGCTCCACAACACCCGTCGCCGACCCCGGTCCTGACCCGGCTGATCGAGCTCAAAGCCACTTCGGGCCAATTGGATCTGTCCTTCGTACCAGCCCGCGCCGCAGACTGCCGCTGGTGATGTCGAAGAAGCTACGCGGGAGAGTGCAGGCATGACAGGGAGTTCCCTGAGCCACCAGTTCGGCGGGCATCCGCACGGGTCCGGTAACAGGCAGCCTCGTGTCGCCATCATGGATGTGGGGTTGGGCATGTTGGCCACAGCCGCAGCGGTTCGACGATTGCGTCCTGATGCCGATCTGGTGCTGGCTACCGATCCGGATGGCATGCCCTGGGGGGTGCGCTCCCCGGAGGATCTGCGAGGGCGGGCGCTGATGGTGGCTGAGTCGGCCTTTGCCTATGAACCGGACTTGTTGATCGTTGCCTGCAACACGGCGACTCTGCATGCTCTGCCTGCTATCAAGGAATACCTCGAGCCGAGAACGCGCGTGGTGGGGACGTTGCCCCCAGTCGAGGCCGCAGCCGCAGCGGGTGGTCCGCTGGCGGTGTGGGGCACCGCAACGGGGATCGGCAGCCCGCAACTGCGAGACCTCATAGAACAGTTCGCGGCAGGCTTATCGGTGACGCAGGTCGCATGCCATGGTCTGTCAGATGCGATCGAACGCGCAGACAGCGCAGCCTTGGCAGATGCCATCGCCACCGCTGTGGAACGTACTCCGGTCGATGTTCAGGCGGTTGCGCTCGCATGCACGCACTACGAACTGGTCGCTCCCCAGATCCACGCAGCTTTGCAGGCCGCAGGCAGAAGCGCGCCCGTTCTCCATGGTTCGGCGGCCCAGTTGGCTGACCAGGCCCTTGTTCTGTTGGGACTTCAGCCGGACCCAGGTGTGCCAACGACGGGGAGTCTGACGGTCTTGCGCAGTGGCCGGACGGAGTCTCTTCCCCAGGCTGCAGGCGCATACCTGGAGGGCCGCGTTTTGCAGTCATTCCCCGCTGTGGACACAGGCGTGGCCTTGTCCCGCGTCAAATAGTTGGCAGGTTTTCGGGTTCTGGAAAGTTGGGGATGAGGGGGTTGGCGGCGCCGGTGTGGACGTCGTGGGGACGGTTCC
>NZ_JBIBFQ010000017.1:0-55548 GCF_042955955.1 Streptomyces sp. NPDC008317 | reverse complement strand
TCCCACGCCCCGCCCGCGGCATACGTCCCCGCGAAGAACTTCGCCGTGACCTGCCCGCCCGACGAGCTCGACACCTTCGCCGTCAGCACCGGCTTCATACTGTCCACCAGCGCCACCGCCTGCGTCGGAACATCCGGGGCCGCCGCCACTGCCGGCGCCCCCGACGCGATGACCACCCCCGTGGTCACCACACCAACAACCGCTCCCCAGCGGCCGAACACACATCTACGCACCCGCAGCCCACCCCCATCAGAATCAGCGCTCCGCCGTCCGGCGGCACGCCTGAGACATCCTGAGGCAGGCCACGTACGGAACGTTGCCGTCCGGCAACTGATTGCGGAGCGTGACGTCGGTGGCGTTCGGTCATCTCGGGAACATTCCGGCGGTCTGCCAGTAATCCACGGGGCAACAGGGATCCTGCCGGTGGAGTCCCGGACATCGGGACTCATTGACCCAGGATTGAGCCGAGCAACGAGGAGGAGTGACCTTCCTCATGACATGACCCGCGTCATCCGGGGAAAGAAGCGCAGCCATCGGGGCGCCCCCACGGGCATCGAGTCCTCACCGCAGCCGGGCCGACATCGCGGGGCGGCCGAAAGATCCGTGTTATGGCCGGTACCGTCCTGCCGGCCACGGGCCAGTGGCCGGGCCACAGGTGCGGCTGCGGGTCAGCGCCACGGCGTGGGCGGGCCTGGACCGCGGGCACGGGATCCTGCGCGGGCACCGGGCCCGGCTGCCGCGGCTTCCGTCCCCACGTCCGGCACCGCAGGGGAGACGGTTTCCCTTCCGGTGAGCCAGGCGCTCGCGGCGCTTCCGGTCCGGCCGGAGGACCGGACCGGGTACGAGCGGAGCAAGTTCCGGCACTGGACCGATGCCGACGGCGACGGGTGCTCGACCCGGCAGGAGGTGCTGAAGCGGGACGCGCTCACCGCGCCGGACCAGGGGCCGCGCTGCACGCTGACCGGCGGCGCCTGGTTCAGCCCGTACGACGACACCTACATCGACGACGCCCGCAGCCTCGACATCGACCACCTGGTGCCGCTCGCCGAAGCCTGGGACAGCGGCGCTTCGGCCTGGACGGCCAGGGAAGGCCAGGACTACGCCAACGACCTCGGCGACCCACGGGACCTGGTCGCGGCCTCCGCGAAATCCAACCGGTCCACGGCCGACAGGGACCCGTCGCAGTGGCGGCCGCCGGTTACCGCTGCACCTACGTCACCGACTGGATCGCCGACAAGACCCGGTGGGGCCTGGACATCGACACCGCCGAACAGACCGCCCTGACCAGTACCCTCGCCGACTGCCCCGACACCGTCATCACCGTGACCACCGCCCGGTGACCGCCGGTCTCTGGCCGCTGCCCTGCTTGAGGATTCGGCGGCGGGTCCTCCGGGCGGCGTAGCAGGCCGTGCCCTCCCGGTTCGGCGGTCGTTGGCCCGGCCATGAAAAAGATGATCATGCGCGGGGCGCTGACGGCCGCGGCGGTGGCTTTGGCCGCCACGGCCGGTGCCACTCCCGCCTTCGCGGACAACGACAGCAACTTCGGCAGCGGCGTGAACGCCGCGAACAACTGGAGCTTCACCGCGGCCGCGGTGTGCCTCCAGGAAGTCGCGGTCGTACCGGTGCTGGGCGACCACGTCAGCGACCACGCCGACAACTGCTCGAACGGCAACGTCATCGACCACACCGCGCGAGCCGTGGAAGAAGAGGTGACCAACGACCTGACCGGCCACTGACCGCGTCACCCCGGGACCGGCCGCGACGCCGCCCTGCGCAGCGGCCGGCCGGGCCGGCACATCTGGCAGGGCGCCGCATTGTCGCGCTCGAGGGCAGCGCGGGCCTGCTAGGTGGTGGCGGACCGGGTGAGGCGTGCACCGCGTGGCAGTCACCGCGGTGCAACCGCCGGGACCCGGCCAGAGCAGGAGCGAACGCGACCATCTGCACCGCCTGCTCGAACGGGAACTGTGGATCTTCGGCGAGGCCTACCACCTGATGAGTAGCGAGCGGGGCCTGACCGAGCTGCTGCGCAACCACCTCCGGCTTGAGGGCTTGCCGACCGCCGGGGTAGAGCCGGTCAAACGCTGGGACAGCCGGTCTGGCCGTACTGACCTCCACCTGGCTGTGAAGATGCGGGAGTTCGAACGCATCCGTCATCTCGTGGTCGAGCTCAAGGCGCCGAACGTCACCCTCGGGCGCCCGGAACTCGATCAGCTGGAGGACTACGCGAACGTCGTGCTGAAGAACCCTGCTTTCGCCTCAGAGAGGGCCGAATGGGACTTCCTCCTGGTCGGTACGGACTGGGACGACGTCGTTGAGAACCGGATCAGCGAGGACGCTCGCTCTCTTGGGCGCGTCTTCAATCCGGCTCGGAAGCAGGGGCGGCCCCAGGTACGTGCCTACGTACGTCGCTGGCGCGACGTCATAGACGAAAACCGTGCCCGTCTCGCATTCGTCACGCGCAACCTGGAACACGATCCAACCCTCGAAGAGGGCTTGGGCCACATCCGTGCGCAATACGCGGAACTGCTGCCGTCCGGGCTCCGCGAAGATCCGACCCAGACATGATCGCTGCCACGCCGCGGCGGAAGGCGAACCACCGCACGGTTTCGGGGGAGACCACACACCTCTATCCTTGCTCCGCTCCTACGGCCTGAGCAGGCCGGCGCCGGTGAGGACCGCACCCGGTTACGGTGGTGGGCGGATCAGCCGCCGGTCAGGGCTTGTACGTCGGCTTCCATCTGCTTGCGCCACCTGTGCTGCCGGTTGACGACCGCCACGGTGCGTCGTTGGACGGTGCGGACCGCGTCGCGGGTCTTGGGGTGGCTGTAGTAGCTGCCGAGAGTCTCGGTGGTGTCTCCGAATGCGCCGAGGACTGCGATGGTGGCGGCGGTGATGATGTCGGGGTCGGCGTGCATGGACAGCTGGCCCTCGGGGCTGAGCTCCACGGCCTGCTGCAGCATCCACGAGATGCTGTGGCTGGCGGCGGAGGAGATGCGGTACCAGGCCGGCGGATGAGCGGCGCGCTTGCGGACCGCGTCCACGAGGTTGAGTTCAAGGTTGCAGGTGACGCCGTTCAGCAGCACCCGGTTCGGCCGGCCCTTGTTGTCCAGCCCCAGCGTCGCGCCGGCGCCCGTGACGGTCCGCTCCGCTTGACGCCAGGCCGCTTCTGCCTTCGGCAGCGTGACGTCCGGCTGGAACTCCCTGGATGCGGTCAGGTGCTGCTGGATGCTGCCCAGCCACGCCGCGGCGATGCGGGCCGCCCGGGCCTCACTGGAGACCTCACCCTCGTGCAGGTAGGAGATCCTGACGCATCCCTCCATCACCACACGCGATAGAGAGACCAGCGGCCAGACCGACACCGGCTCGCCCACCAGGGCGCGCTCCATGGCCAGAACGTGGTCGGCGGCGTTTCCCAGCACCACCGACGTGGACCAGGTCCCCCAGGAAAGCAGCCGACGCCGCGCGGCGCGCTGCCGGTGATCGGATGCCGACACCCACCCTTCGTCCACGGCGGCTGTGCTCCCGGCTGGCACGGGATTGGGGAAGCTGCCGGCGAAGTCGAGAAGCGACGTCCTGGCGTGGCGCAGGGTGCGCGCCGACTCGTGGACTATCTCCTTCGGGACTCCCAGCAGCCGTGATGCGGGAACATCGTGCGTAGTCACAGCAGGACCGTAGGCGCCGCGCCGGCGTTCACCAACACGATTCCCGTCGAGCAGTCAGGGCTGTGTGCTTGTACGGGCGGCACCGGACGGATCCCGGTCGCGGTGTCGGTGCAGGTCACTACGCTCGCCGGGCATGACGATGACGCAGCAGGAGCTGGACGATCAGGTCCAGACGTTGGAGTTGATCAACAACGAGATGGCGGCGCGTCTGGCCCGCCAGTCGGACTCGATCGGCAAGGTCGACACCAAGGCGGTCGTGGTCGTCGGCTTCGTGGCCACGGCCGCGCAGTTCCTGGCCGCGCACAAGCCGCAGCCGATCCTGGCCAGCATCGCCTTCGCGGCCTACGCCGTCGCGCTGGTGGCGGGAGTGATGGCGTTCCGCGTTGCCGAGTACAAGGACCTGGAAGCGGACAAGGTCCTTGAGCACAATGTCCGCCATACCAAGGCGCAGGCCCTGGCGCAGCTCGCCGCTACGCGCTCGGGGATCTTCGTTGAAAACCGTGCGCGGCTGAACCGCAAGGGCACGTGCTGGACGGTCAGCCTGTGCGCGGTGGCCGTCGGCCTTGTCCTGTCGACTGTCGCCCTCATGGTCCACACTGGTGACCATGAGCGAAGCACAGAACGAGGGAGCCGGTCAGGCACCGCCGCCGCCTCCGCCACCACCGGCTCAGCAGCAGAGTTTCGCTGACACCTTCGCCAACCCGGCACTCGTCGGCACGGAGAAGAAGAGCGACGACCCGCCCGCGGTCACCCGGGTCGACCGCCCCGGAGAGACCCGGCAAGGCTGAGCGAGCGGCCCTGCTCTTCGATGCTCCCGGTGCCCAGCACCGGGAGCATCTGCATGTCCGCAGCACGCGGCGAAGTGCTTCCCGCCGCCGCACAGGCGGCCTGGATCAGGAGCGTTCGGCGGCGTATTGGCCGCCGATGGTCCACCAGCTGGTGAGGTCCAGGCCCGGCGGGACCGGCTGGCCGAACATGCCGGCTGCGTGGGCGACGGCGTCCATGGTGACGTAGCGGTCGGCGTCGCAGTCCTGCAGGTGGCGGCGGATCCGGTCGTCGTCCCAGCCGAGCATCTGGAAGAAGGCGCCGTTGGTGCCGGCCATCATCTGGGTGTAGGCGTGGGCGTCGGTCATGGCGTAGGAGGACAGGCGGGCCCACTCGCACAGGTTGTGGGGGAGTCGCTGTCCGAGCGCGATCACCTCGTTGAGGTGCTTGATGGCCCAGCGGGCGAGGTCGGCCTGAGCGACCAGCAGCACCGGCGGCACTGCCTGGCCGTCCCACACCGGGGCGGTCGCCGCGCGGGAGGCGCCGCGGGCGGGCGGGAGCTGCTGGCGGACTTGGCGCAGCGCCTGCGCGTGGGAGACCCCGAACGCGTCTTGGTAGCGGCGGGCGTCGTTGTGGCGTGCGTGAGAGGACATGGAGAACCTTCCGGCTCCGGTGCCGCCGCCGTGATCTGCGGCGTGGCCAGGAGGCCACAACGGCGTGCTGCGATGCCGCGGAGCAGCTGGGGCCTACTTCCCGCCTCACGGCGTGCGGGGTGCGTTTCAGCCGGGGCACCGTCGCAGCGCTTCGAGCGGCACCGTCTGCTCAACGAGACCGCCGCGGCGCGGTCACTTCTGGGCGCTGTGTCACGCGGGGTGGTCTGTTGGTGGACGCTGTGTTGCGTCAGGCTGGCTCGGTTCGTTCGACGCGACGAGGGAGGGGACGCCATGGCGTACCGGGACTGGACCTACCACGGCTTGCAGTTCGGGCCGGAGAAGCAGCGCAATCAGCCTGACGAAGCGTGGGAACCGGGGCGGATCTGGGTGGAGGAACCGGAGTTCGGCCCCACGGAACGGCAGGACGTCACTGTGCTGCGGGAGCTGGAGTCCGGCCCGTACGGCGACTTCGCGTGGGGTTACAACGGCAACGGGACCAGCCGGGCCGCCGCCGCGATCCTCGCGGACGCCCTGGAACTGGGGGACCCGGTCAAGGCCGGCATCTCCGTCGACGACGGCCTGGAGGACGACGTCCTGATCCGACTGCGCGAAGCGTTCTGCGACGAAGTCCTCTCCCAGGACTGCGCGGAGTGGCGGCTGCGCCGTGTTGTGGTCCTGCGGTGGGCGCGGTCCTGGTACGGCCAGGCTGCCATCACAGCCCTGCCGGACGGTCTCCAGCTCCCGGCCCTGGACGACGACTGACAGCACCCGCAGCTACGCGGCCCTGCGCAGCGGGCGGTCCGGGCGGCACAGCGGGCAGGGTGCGGCGTCGTCGCGCTCGAGAACGGCGCGGGCCTACTCGGTGCTGGCGGGGCGGGTGAGGTCGCGGGCGGCGCGGCAGTCGCCGCGGTGCACGATGCGGGCCGGGCCGACGTCGCCGGTGAAGTACACCTTCTCCTCGACCTTCCAGGCCGGGGTGATCCCGGGCCGCTCGGTCGGCACTTGGTCGTAGGGCTGGCCGTCGATCGGCTGGCACAGGGATGCCGGGGCGCGGAAGTCGACCGGCGCGGGCAAGACCAGGAGCCGGCCCCGCTCGCTGCCCTGGCTGGGCAGGTGGATCTGCAGGGCGTACCACCAGCCGTCCGGCTCCCTGATCCGGGACTTCACCACGGCGAACAGGTGTTGCCCGTCGGGGAGGGTCACGTCGACCAGCGGGCCGTCGGCCTGCGGCAGCGCAGCCGGCTGCCCCACGCCGTGCTCCTGGTCCTGGTCGTCGCTCACTCCTCCAACCTAGTTCGATTCCCCGTTCGATTCCACGGTGGAACGGTGCGTTCCCCCGGACCCGCCGCGCGTTCCACGGACATCACTACCGCAGGTCACAGCCCCGGAACGCTGGAAAGCGGCGACCCGGGCGTGCGGGTGAGCGACCCCTCCGGCTGCTCACCCGCACGCCCTTGGGCTGCGCGAATCGGTCGGGAACGGTGGGGAACGGTGGGTATGGGCGGGGAATTGGGCAATAAGGGCGTGATGGAACAGTGCGGCTACCGGCGGGCGCTCGGCCGCCGGCGGGAGCGGCGGCTGCGCTGGAGTTCCCGCAGGGCCGTGCGGATCTGGGGTGCGGTCGGCGCCGGGCGGCCGCGTGCGGCCAGGTCGACCAGCAGGTTGTCCACCAGCCGCGTCAGGTGGTCGATGTGGTGGCTGGTCCGGGGGCTGCGCCTCATGGCCGTCTCCTTCGGTCGGGTACGCGGGGCCGGTTGCTGCCCCGCCCGTAGGCCACCCGCGACAGAAGCCGGCGTTTCCCGGCGTCAATGAACAAAATTGAGGCGTGTGTGACGGGTGTGACGTCCGGATAGGGGCCGCGCCACGGAGCCCATGCGGCACTGGCCCCTTGACCACCCCCTTGACCACGCCGGGCCGTGGTCGGCCGCGCCCCTCTGCGAACTGGGACGTAAGGGTGTGGAACGTCGCGGGAGGGCCAGGAACGGGCAATTGGTGTGGTCAAGGGGGTGGACAAGGTGAAAACGGGCGTCGTGGAACGCTGTTCCTCGCGCCGAGTCGGCGGGCTACTGTCCTTCGCATGGCACACACGAACTGGTCAGTGGAGTACCCGGTCGACCCAGCGGCCTCGCTCACGGGCCCCATCCCCGTCGGCGCCAAGCTGCTCAGCAGTCTTACGGCCGCGCTGAGCGAGGCTCCCCTCGATCAGTGGGCGTTCGAGATCGACGGCGAGCCGGTCGACGGCTACCAGACTTCCAGGAGCGCCTGACCGCGGCGACAGACGTCCGCGCGGGGCAGTACGTGGCTCGCGCTGGCGGGGTCATCGTCCAGTCCACTTGATGAGCGGCGTAACGGGGCTGGTCGGGCTGGTGGGCGAAATTCCTCAAGGACTACTGTCACACGGGAAGATCGTTTCGGGCCTGTAGCAGGTGATGGCGGAGTTCTGTCCGCCCCGCACCTGGAAGGCGTCCTTGATGGACCTGACCGATCCGACCCGCCCGCGCAGCGCGACCGCCGGGCCCCCGGTCACTGCGAGCCCCGCAGCCGGCCACACGCCGGGCCCTGTGGCAAGCCACGGACCCCTCCCGCCGACGGCGGGCATCGTTCCTGCTCACACCCCTTGTCCGCCCGTTCCGCAGGACTGCGACACCTCTTCTCCCGCCCTTGAACGCTCGGAGAAGGAGGGGTTCTCCTCTTCGGGGCCTGCCCGGGGGGCGGCGGGGCGCGGCCGACGGGTGGCGCGGGCGGGCGCCGAGATCCGCGGCGAGGTGCTGGTGACGCTGGCCCGGCTGCGGCTGGCCGAACCCGAGCAGCTGCGTGCGCTGCTCCTGGACCACCAGGAGGGCACCGACTACGTGCGCCGCGCCCTGCGGAACCTCGCCGCGGAGAAGCCGCCGTTGGTGGGCCGGGTGCAGCGGGCACAGCAGTCGTACTGGTTCTGCACGACCGCCGGTCTCGCGGAAGCAGCCGCCTCCGGGCTGCTGCCCGCGTTCAACGGTTCCGCCGGCGGCCGCACGACGGGGAGGAAGGCGGCGGCGAAGACGGGCTTGCGCGAGCACGGCCTGGCCCTGGTCGACACCGCCTTGGCCTTCCACCGCTCCGGCGCCGCCGACGCGGGCGACTGGCAGCTGGAGGCCGCGCACCCGACCCCGGCCGGCCCGCTCATCCCCGACGCCGTGGTGCTGCTCGCCACGGGAGCGTTCGCGTTCGTGGAGCTGGACCGCGGCACGATGTCGTACGCGCGGGTGCTGGCGAAGCTGGACCGCTACGCCGCCTACCGCACCGCGCCGCCGTCGGGGCGGGGGAACGCCGCGAGGGCGCCGCGCTCGCACTGGCAGGAGCACTACGCCGGGCCGTACCTCGAGCAGGACTTCCCGCGGCTGCTGGTGGTGTTCGCCCCGGCGTCGCGCCGCGCGGCGCCGCCCACCCGGGAGGCGGAGTTCCTGGCCCGCGCAGCCGGCCGGCAACCGGTCCGGCACCGTCGCCTGGTGGTGGCCACCACCACGACAGCTCGGCTGGCCGCGCACGGCCCGACCGCGGCGGTGTGGCGGGTCGCCGGCGCCGTGGAAGGCGGTTGGAGCCTGGACCGGCTCCCGGCCCCCAGTGATCCGATGAGCGGATCTCCCCTCTTACCCCGTACGCACCCCCGGTCGGGTGGTTTCGCCGCTTCGCGCTCTGACGCTGGCGGGCGGCGCGTACGGTCTCCGGCTATGGGCGACGACATCGAGCTGACCGACGATGAGCACCTGCGGGCGCTGGCCGCGCTGGAGGCCGTCGTCGGCAACAACGACACCGGCCTGGCGGTCCTGGCTGCGAGCGGGGCGGGGGAGAAGGCGCTTCCGAAGCTGCTGGCCGCGTACGGGAAGCACACGCTGGAGCGGATCCTGGTCGCCGCGTTCGGCATCACCTCCGAGACCGGCCCCGGTGAGACGGGCCCGCGGCTGGCGGAGCTCAACGCCGACCCGCAGGCCCGCCTGGCCTTCCTCCTGGCCGAAGCCCTGCGTCAGCAGGCGGTGCTGGCCGGCGACGACCTGGCCACCGCCAAGCACATCGGGATGTCGATCCTGGGGGCGGTCCACGCCTTCACCGACGCCGACAACGACGATGCCCTGACCCTGCTGCGCGCTCTGCGCAACGAGGTCCTGCGCCCCGGCTGACCGGCCGGGCCGGTTCGACACGGCTCCTGCCGGTGCCCCTTCCGGGACCACTGCCACGCCTCCTACCGGCCAACCTGGCACCGGTCAGGGCGTTTGCGCAGGTCAGGCCGCAAGTAGTGATGTCACTGGAAGCCTCGACATCCCCTCTTGCCCTCCACCCCCTGCTGCACCCGATGAAAAGGAGACGGGTGCGGCTGGGTGGTGGGCGAGGCGCGAGGGGCTAACGGGCGGTTTCGTGTGCCTCCGGCGGCCCTGGCGGGGCGCAGGCCGCCGCTGTGTGCGTCGGCCGGGAAGCGGAGCAGCAGGGCGCTGCGGGCCCATCAGGCGGGCGCTGACGCTGCTTTGACGGTGGGCCGGGCGAGACTGGACTGCCTGATCACCGCAAGCGGGGAGGCAGGCGTGAGCCAGACACAGGAGCATGGGCAGACCGAGGCCGAACAGCCGGGGAAGCCGAAACCGAAGCGGGTGCTGTACCCGTACGGGTCGGCGTCACCGGAGCGGGACGACACGATCACCGTGCTCGGGGCGCTGAAGGTCGCCACCGCCACACAGATCATGCGACTGGTCCGCCCGCACCTGACCGACAACAAGTCGATCCGCAACGCGCTGCTGGACTTGGCCAAGCACGGCCTGGTGGTCTCCGAGGGCAACACCGCCGGACCCCGGGGCCGGATCGGCGCCCCGGGCCGGACGGGGCCGGCGGCGCAGAAACTGTGGCGGCTGACGGCGGCCGGCCTGGACTACGCCGACCAGATCCTCGAGGAAGGCGTCGACGGCGGCCTGGCCCGCGGGGTGGCCCGGGGCGGCGCGAAGCACGCGATGGCCGTGAACGAGACCGTCACCGCGTTCGTCCGCGGCGGCACGCTTCCCGGCGCGGCCGCGGGCATCTGCGGCATCGGGGCGTTCCGCACCGAGACGCACCTGCCGATCGCGTCGGGCAGCAAGGCGGCGGTGCGGGTCGACGCCGTGCTGCGCGCCCCGGCGGCCGGGGTGCCGGTGCTGATGATCGAGGTCGACCGGGGCACGGAGTCACCCGAGCGGGTCGCGGAGAAACTCGCCCGCTACGACCAGTACTTCGCCCGCCCGGTCTACGACGGGAAGCGGCACAACGCCATGATCGGGGAGGTGGAGAAGCTGCACTGGCGCACGCTCTTCCCGCCCACCGGCCGCCCGGGCACGCCGCCGGTGGCCCTTGTTTTCACCGGGGCCGGCCGCACCGCGCTGGCGGGCCGCATGAACCGCGTCCTGAATCTGACGGCTGAGCACTGGCAGCACAGCTTCCTCGACTTCCACACCGGGCCCGGCAGCGTGCCGCTGCTGCTGGCGATGCTGGACGACCTCACCGCCCACGGCCCGAAGGGCCCGGTCTGGCACAGGGCCGGCGGCCACATGCCGCTGCGCGGCCTGGTCCAGGCGCTGGACGACACCCGGGAGTGAATCTCACCCTTGGGACAGCGAATCTCTCACCGATGACAGCGGGCCCGCCCGTGGCTGCCTGGTGTCAGCAGAGCCGGGCCGGGTTGGCCACCTCGTGTCAGCGGGACAGCCACGGCGGCACACACAGGCCGGGCCGGGGCTCCCTGCTCGGAGTCCCGGCCCGGCCGCGCTGCTGCGTGTGGTGGTCACCGGGTGGGGCGGCGGACACCCCAGACGTAGGCGAGGTCGTCCAGCAGGACGTCCTCCAGCTCGCCCTCCCACAGCCCGTACAGCAGCAGCCGCGCGGTCTCCATCCGTTCGCAGACCACGAGCGTTTCGGGCTGGCCGACCAGGGCGTAGCGGCCGTGTGCGGCGGGCGCGCTGCCGGGCCCGTGGGTGCGGAGCAGCTTCTCCAGGCGCTCGCGGTGCCGGTGGGCGAACGCCTCCAGGCGCTGTACGTAGCCGTCGTGTTCTTCCTCGCGTACCGCGGACAACGCGACGGTCAGGATCTCGCTGGACGCCTCGGTGGTGAAGAACTGGTCCGGGGTGGTCAGGGCCCACGTGCACCGCAGCGCCGCCGCCAAGACCTCCGCCGGGTCCAGAGCCGACCCAGCCGGGGCCGCGGGCGGTGCAGCCGGCTGCGGCACCCGCCCGGCTGGCTCCCGGAGGTGGGCGCGCAGTTCGGCGCTGGACGCGGCCCGGCCGCGCTGAGCGGCAGCGTCGTCGGCGATGCGCAGCAGATAGCTCGACACCGCCCGCACACCGGCGAACCAGCCGTCCTCGAACGGCTGCTGCGACCCGTGCAGTGCACTGCTCTCCGACACCCAGGTGTGCGCCCCGGCAACCGCCCCGGCCTCCAGCCGCGAGACCAGCACGTCCGCTTCCGCCGCCGGCACCCCGGCTGCGGCCAGCACCTCGAACAGCCGCAGCCGCGCGTTCACCGCCTCGCCCTGGTGCCGACTGATCCGGGCCAGCTCTTCCCCGTACGCGTCGTGCTGCGTGCCCGTCACGCTTCCTCCTTGGCCCAGCGCATCCCCAGCTCGGTCAGCTCCTGGCGGCGCTGCTCGCTCAGCTTGTCGGCCCGGCGCCTGGCGTTGTCCACGAACATGCCGAGTTTGTGTTCGACACCGTCCACCATTTCGACGTGTTTCCGGGGCACCTGAAGGTGCCCCTCGCGGCCGTGGAACTGCCGGGCGGCCCGAACGTTCGCCGCCCACTTGTCCGCCTGCGTACGGGCCGCTGGCGGCCTCTCGTCAGGGTCTGCCGGGCCGATGCCGAGCATCATCTCCAGCATCCACTGCTGCGCGGGCAGCAGCGCGTCCCAGCCCAGGCGCTGCGCCTGGACCCACGCTCCCAGGTCCTCGCCCTGCACCGTGGCCTCGCCCGGCCCCGGCAGCGCGGCGCCAGCCTCGATGACGCCCCTGCACAGCTTGTAGCAACGCTGCCAGGCCACCGGCCAGGCCGGGCACCACGACGGGTCGATGGCCTCCAGCGCGTCCCGGCGCTCCTCGGTCAGCGCGCCCGTGGTGGAGCCGACCGGCAGCCCCTGCTCGCGCCGCGCCTCGATCTCCGCGAGCCTGCGCCCCGCCGTCCTCAAATTCTTGGCCCACACCCCTGTCGATCTTCTGTCTAGTTACGACATGCCTGGCGCTCTGACCTCGTCTGTTTGGAGTTCAGGTATTAAAACTGGCATGCCGTCTACCTCGAATGGTTTGGTCTCCTTGGTGTGGACGGGCGATGCGATTGGTCTCTGAGCTGCAGTGCTGTGATTACACAGAGGATGTCGTAACTGTAGAGATAGTCTCTTGGGAGATGCGGCGGGGCGGCAGTCTGCGAATGGTCTCGAATGGGCATGCAGTCAGCGAGGTGGTGGGCTGTGCGTCGGCGGTCGTCGCTGCACCGCCCCGCCCCTGCCCGCGCTCCGCCCGTGTCTGGTTTGGCGGCCCTGTTGGTTGCTCACCAGCGGTCGAAGATGATCACAGTCACGACGCAGTCCATACATGATCGATCTGCTTGCCCCGTTCGGCTACGGGAGGCCCGCGTGGTGCGGCTACTGAGGGGAGATGGGTACTGGTCTAACGCCGCTGTCCAGGCCGCCGGAAGAGCGATCTGCTTGTCTGGCGGATGCCGCGCTCGGGTCCGAAGCCGATGCGGTCGCTGAACTCGCCGGCCTTTGCAAGCTCGACCTCGTACCGCGGTTCGAAGTGCTCGTCAGTGACGGTCAGGTCAGTGATTTTGTGGTGGAACAGGGACTTGGTGCCGGGGCCGGACCGGCGCCCGCCGGTGCGGTCCCACACGTACAGGTACTCCTGGCCGACCCCGTCGTCTCGGCGCTTGAAGCGCAGCGCATACGGTTCGACCAGTCGCTGGTGCCCGTCGTACGTCAGGCGCATCAGTCTGTGCTCGGCGCCTGCTTCCATGATCGGCGTGCGCAGGTTTGCCGGGTAGAAGGCCCCTTGGCCATGCTCACTCATGTGGAAGTCGGCAAAGAGCAGGCTCAGTTCGGTTTTCCAGCGGGCCACTGTCCCGGTGAACTCCGGGAGGCTGTCCCGAGCGCAGGCGATGGTGGTGTCCCACAGATGGCGCATGCCGTCGAAGGGGATCTCGGTGAGCAAGTTGAGGGCTGCGGCCGGGCTGGGGCCGAAGATGGTCTTGCGGAGGAACGTGTTGATCACGCTGCGCTTGTCGACCTGGATGTCCTTGTTGATGAAGGTCGAGTAGGCGATGTCGAAGAAGTCACGGATGGAACGGCGTTGCAGGAGGCACTTCAGTTTGTCGGCGAGTGCTTCTTCCAGGCTGACCACCGTGAGGTCTGAAGCGCAGGCGGCGTGGTCGCTGTAGGGGTGGATGAGCGTGCGTGACTGCGGTGGCAACTGGAGGCGGGTGAACTCGGTGACGTCCAGGTGTAGGCTCACCGGCACATTGCTGCTCTTGCCGTAGAAGTCAGTGAAGAACAGCTCGAATGTATGGACCGTCTGGGCTTGGTTGATCCTCTCCCGGCTGGTCTCCTCGGCGCGGTCGAGGTGGAACTGGACTCCCGTTCTGGCCTGTGCCATCCGGCTGATGTCGTTCAGGGTGTCGAGGAAATCATTGGGATCGATACGGTCGGGGAAAGCGAAGTCGAGGTCCTCGGAGAAGCGTGTGTCGCCGAAGTACCCTTTCCGTAGAGCGTTACCGCCCTTGAGGATGAGGCGGTCGCCCAGTGGGCTCTCACCGTAGAGGCCGGCGAGGAGCCAGCCGAAGAGGTAGTCACGCTGCACATGGGACGGGTCAACGCCGAGCTCGGCGCTCTTCTCGTCGATCTCCTCGCGGCTGATCACGCAGTCTCCTGGTTGCCACGTAGGGCGCAAGCCCCTAAACGGTCCAGCAGTCACATTATGACGCCGTTGCGGAAGGTACCGGGCATCAATCGGTTGCAGCTGCAGCTGCAGCGATGGCGGGCAGGCATACGGCCGCTCTGCAGCTGGTCGGGGGAAGTCCCGGCTGGAACCGGGCGGCTTCCCACCGGGGCCGAGATGGCTGCGCTGGCGCGTCGCTGGCGGCCGAAGCGTCAGCAAGCGAGAGGCAGCAACGAGCCCGCGGCTGTCATTGGCAGATGAGATGACCATTGGGGCCATCCGCGTTGAGATCCCAGGGCTTGGTCAACGGCGGGGAAATCGGTGCGCGAAAAGGAGATCGAGGTAGGCGAACGCGGTGGCGTGATCGCCGTTCCTGTAGGCGTCGAGCGCCCTTCTCGCGCGGCCAGCCCCAGTGCTGAGCTTTGACAGCGCGTCCCGGCGGGTCGCCTCGCTGGAACACGCAGCGAAACGGTTTGCCTTGCCCTTGGGGTCGTTCATGTCGGCAAGGCGGTGGCCGTCGAGCTTCTCGAGCAGCCGGCAGATGTCCCAGACAGGGAGGAAGCTGGGCTCGGACGCCAGGTGCTGGGCCGCGCGCATCTCCAGGTAGAAGGACGAAACCGGCACACCGTTGTAGTACTTCCATGCCTTGGCCAAGCGAGCAAGACTCTTGGCGCCGGCGGCGACTGCGGGCTGTTGGTTGACCTCGCTGACGTAGTCCAGATGCGCGGTGGGGGCGGAGTCCATCCAGCCAGCGGTGGCTCCGGGAATGTCGTAGACCGAGGTGTCGCCGCCGCGCAAGGTGAGGAAGCCAGGAAGGACTTCCCAAGTCTCCGCGCCCGCGGCGAATCTGACCTGGACAGTAGGCCGCCGGATGACGACCGGGGTAGCGGGGAAACTCAGCTGCAGGGCTGACTTCACCCAGCCCAGAGCTGTATCAGAACTGGCCGGGCGAGGGGCCTTCACGCTGACCAGAAGGTCCACGTCGCAGTGCCCACGCACTCCTGTCCCGTGGGTGAACGACCCCGTCTCCCTGAACAGCAGGATACCGAACGATGCAGATCGCAGCGAAGCCTCCACACCGCGCCGGTGGCGCGCCTTGGCCTCGCGTTCGGTTTGTGTGGGTGTCAGCTGCCGCAAGAAGAGGTCAAATCCCTGGGTCACCGTCAGTGCCATCGTTCTGCTCTCTACCGTGCGCCAGACTGGGCGTCAGGTTCGTCGACGGCGTAGGTCTGCCCGCCGCCTTCCACGTTCGCTTTTCCCCGCTGGTATGCGCGCCGGCTAGGAGGCTCGGCCGTCTTGTTCTGCTCGCCACGACGTGCAGTGAGTTCGGCAAGCGCAGCCCGGGCTTCGTCTATTGACCAGGAAGACAGATCGATCTCACGGGCCTGACGGGCGGCAGTTTGGATCTCCAGGTAGGCGTTGGCTGCAGCCGCGGCCTGGTTCATGCGGTGCGAGGCGTTGATGGTAGTCAAGATGGCCCCTAGGCCGGCTGCAACGAGGGCAACGCACCCGGCGGCCACACGCCCAGCGGCTGTCACCAGGGCGGTAGCACCAGCGACAGCAGCCAGGCCACTGGCTGGGACACCTAGCCAGAGATTGATCACGCGCCAGCGCTTGGCCTGTTCGAACTGTGACTGTGCGCTGTATTTCGCACTCTCCTCCAGCCGCTCCAACTCAACTGATATGGACTGGCGGCGTTCGACGTCGGCTGGCTGTGTAGTCTCCGGCATGGAGCCACGCTAGCGGTGAGCACCGACAACGTGGAGCACCATACTGTTCGACCCACGAGGGTCACGGACGGCCCCTACAACAGCGACGCCGCGGCGTGGGCCTTCAGGCAGGCCGCCAGCCTGGGCTGACCGAGATCCCAATGGCGGATTGGGCCAGGGAGTTCTGCGCCATGGCGCTATCCGAATCCAAGCGGCGGGACGAATCGGTACGGCTCCCAGCAGTTCAGGCGCCATTGGCCGGGCAGAAGCGACGAGACCGGCTCCCCATCGTCGTCCTCGTACAGCCATCGAATCGCCGTCCGCAGAGGTTCGTCCTCGGGCTTGCCAGCCAGGCGCAGTTCGATCTCGACCAGGCAGGAGGCCGGCGCGACGTGATCGACGGCCAGGACGGCGAAGTCCGTCAGCACATGGTCGGCGTACTGCATCCGCACCTCGCGGGGCATAGCAGCACCGTGCGTGCCCTGGAGGGGCTGCGAGATCCACTGCGCCATACGCCCGTAGTTGCGCTGCGTCCAGGCGGTCAGGAACTGCCCGGTCGCCGAGGCGGGGGCCTCCTGGGCGAAGCCTGCGTCGTCCTTGCTGACGCGACGCGGATTCCACGCGTCGTTGGCCTGCTGGTGCCTGCTCAATTCGGACAGCGATCGCCACAGCTGTTTCCAGGTCGGTCGCGGCGGTGGCGGGGTCTTCTCCTTGATCGTTGCGTTGGCCCAGTCGACGACTGCGAACAGTCGGTTCCAGGCCTTGGTGGCCACCACGACGTTGTCGTAATTGAGCAGGCTGCCGTGGACGATGCCATTGCGGTAGAGCTCGTAGACGGGCTCCTCGTTGGTGGCGCTCTTTCCCTTGGTGAACGTCTTGTGCGCGTTGGCCAGACCCATGTGGTGCCCGACGACGCTGTCCCAAGCGTGGAGATCCTCGGCCTGCCGGGCATGCAGGCCCCGGCGTACGGTCTCGAACTCGTTGACGAAGCCGTCCATGACGCTCAACAGCAGGTGGATGCAGCTGTAGTAGCGCCCAGCAGCGTAGTCCTCATGGGCCTTGAGGATCAGGTGCCGACGCTTGCGCAGGGCTGGCAATTTGTTGATCACGTGGAGGCGAAGAGCGAGCGCGTCGTAGTCGGTGTACAGGGCGATGAACGCCTCCTCGGCGGCCTCTGGCCCATCACCGGATGCAAGGAGCTCCTCGACGTCATCGACGGGGAGATTCTCGTGGAAGATCCAGTTCTTGGGCCCCAGGACCCGGTAGAAGTCGTCCACCGTGTCGCACAGCCGTTGCAGTTGGCGCTCGATGGCCGCAAGGTTCGGGCGCTGGTCACGGGGGAGCAGGAACCGAAGCACCCGCGCCTGACCCAGTTGCTGACGCAACTGGCGAACCGATGGCAGATCCTGGGCCGACGCGTAGCCTGCGGGACCACCCGAACTGGCCGTATCTGTCCTCTCACTCTCCATTGCGTTAAGTTAGGCACCCCTACGGCGAAGCGCGACCGGTTTGCCGCCTGCGCCGAGCCCTTGTACGTGAGCCTGTAGCTCAGTGCACGTCCTGTCGTAGACTCATTCTGAGGCGATCTGAGTGCGCCCGACGCCGCTCAGAATATCTGCCGCGTAGTGCAGCCACAGGTCACTGGTGATACGACCGCGTACTCCCAACGGATGCTCGTTCTGTGTTGCCCACGCCTTAACGGGTGTCTCGTGCAGGAGGCCGTCTGAGCCCAGGTGCTCTTGGTAGCCTGCGCGAGCCATACGGAACGAGGCCACAAGCCTGCCGGGCGTGCGGCCGGTTCTACCGATCGCGATCCCCTGCTCTTTGGCCCAGGTCCGCACCTCTTGAGTTTCCGCGGGGGTGATCACAAGACGAGGGTTACGCCTGGCCTCGGCAGCGCGGCAACCGCAACTGGTGGTGGTGCCGTAGGAGACCTGGCTTTGGACTGCGGTGCAAGAGTTGCCGCACCGGCATTGGTAGTCGCGGACGATCTCGCTCGGCTTGTCTGGGTTGCGGTAGGGCTCTCCGTTCGGTGTGAGCCAGCTGTCTGCGCTGGGGACGCTCGCGGTTAGTGCACGAGGGCTTCGTTCCTTCTTCGGCCGTGGTCGACGCGGGGGGCGTATTTCGCCCCATACAGCGACGATGTACGCCTCGGCCTGGTGCTGCCCGGTTGGCACTCCGCCGCTGCGATAGTCCTTAAGGCCGGGGCAGGAGCCGGGAAAGCGTTCCTGTAGCAGTGCAGCAACAGCGCAAGCCTGCTCGTGGGGACTGCTTCCCTCGGCCAAAGCCACCGTCAGGGCGTGTTCGCCCTCTACGGGCTTAAGATCGCCGATGCGGACGTGGACCAGCGCATTCGTCAGTCCTGCGGCGGCCAGAACCGCGCTCTTCTCGCCTTCTTCGCGGCGGTTGTGTCTCGAGCGCAGCTGACTGCTGTGGTGGTAGGCGCCGTCGTACTCGACGCCGATGATGCCGCCGGCCTCGGGCAGGCGCAGCAGTATGTCCACCTCGACGTCCCGGTAGCGCCAGTGGACAGGCTTGTGGGCCTCGGGTATCGATAGGCGGTGCGAGGCGAAGTCCGTGACAGCTGCGTCCAATCGGGGATCTCGCGGTGTGGGTTGCACGAGGTCGAAGAGTCCGGCGAGTTCAGCGGCCAGTCTCACCTGCTGCTTGGAGACTCCCGATGTTGAGCAATCTCGGCAGTCGGAGCCCTGGACCCGGTTCAGGACTGTCGCTTCCCACTTGTGGTCGTGACGACAACGCCAGGGCACGGTCGCATACGTGGGCCTCTCACCGTGGCGGGCTCCGCGTGCGTTGTGCTGGGAAGTCGACATCTGTCTCGCGTCCAGGCAAGGGTCATCGAGTTCGTCCGCGAGTTCGGGGAACCACGTCCAGAGGCTGTTCGTGTCGTCGATGCAGTAGCCGGCGCAGACCAGGCAGCTGTCTTGCTGCAGTGCTCGGCTCTTGATCACCGCTTTGAAGTGATGCTCAACCTTGTGCCACTGCCCTGTCTCCGGGTCCACCGCCCACGTTCGGCACTGCCACGGAACGCTCACCTGTGAGCCGTAGGCCAGATCCTCGGCTGAGGATGGTCCCTGATACTGGGCAGCTAGCGTGGGTAGGTCGCTGAGCCGCGTTAGTTTCCGACACGCTGGGCAGCCCGAACCTGACGGGACGCGGTCCTTGGGCCAGGCTGCCCAGGGTGTGTGCTCGTCGGGGAACAGAGGGCACTGCCACCGGTAGGGACTCAGCACCCCTTTGGTCTGGGCGGTGGCAAGGACCTCCCTGGGACTGTGAGGGTTACTTGGATCCCACTGGCCAGCAATCTCGGGCACGTCGGCAACCGTGGTTCTGCCTCTACCGCCAGCGCGATTGTGCCATCGTGCCTTCACAGCAGCCTTGTGCGCGTTCCAGTAGGCGTTCGCCTCTGTCTGGCGCTCCCGAGCGTGCTTCAGCTCCAGCATGACGCGGCTGCTGCGCTCGGCGTTGACCTGTTTCCAGTACTCGCGCATCTGCTGCAGCATCCGCCGTCGGTCTTGGCGGCTGCCACTTCCTGGCGTCAGCGCCGGTGGCTCTTCCGGCCATGACGCCGATTGCGACGTGTCTGAGGTGAAGCCGAGATGCGCGTGAGCGCTGATTGCTGTGGGCACGGCGGCAATGTATGGCGAGCTACTGACAACCAGGCCCGGGCCGGGGCCGGCGGGCAGCCTTCGTGACAGCACGCACAACCCGCCCTCAAGATGAGAAGACGCCTCGAACGCGAGATCGCGAAGGCGGGGGCGGGGCGTGCGGGGCAGCGCGTTGGTGCCGGATCGTCCTGTCGGCCATCCAGGGGCAGTCTCCGATCTTGGAGGCCGCCCTGTGAGGCGGTTGATCTTCCCCGCATGGGTATTGACCAGGCAACTTGCCGAGGTGGGGAGGGCCCGGTAGCTTGCTGAGATTAACACTTGACACAAGCAAGGTTTGAAGGGAGGGTGGGGTGGGGTGACATCTCGGATGGATGTGCTCCTGGCAGCGCTGGACCGGCAGGGATTCAAGAGTCGGCAGAGTCTGCAGGGGTCCTGGTTCTTTACTCGGAACGGTGACACCACTGTGGTCCGCGAGCCGCAGACACCACGAGAGTGGATCGATCTGCTGTACGTGCTTCGGAGCGCAGGGTTGATCTACCCGGAAGAGGACTAGTCGGGTGTGGGTGGGGGCCAGAAGGCCGGGCCCCCTCCCGCCGTCCATCCGTTGGCATTGCTCGATACGCCAGATTGAGCAGGAGAGGAGAAGGACATGACAAAGGAGTGGCGGGCGTCGGTGACCGCAGTGGATATCGATGCTCTCCTGGACGAACAGTTCGAGGTGTTGCTGCAGTCTTTGCGCGCTGTCATCAGGCATGAAGCCGAGCGTCAGCAGCTTCATATGGTGTTGCGCTTGCAGGCCCCTTGCCTGGCTGAGGCTACAGAGACCGCCTTGAGCACGGTCACCGAGAGTCTCCGAACTGCACTGGGGAGCTATCCGCAACTGATTGACTTGCGCGTGGTCGAGTCTGAACAGGCGGATGCCGAGCGAGACCACCCCAAAGAAATGGAACTCATGGGATACACGGAAGCCGCTGCAGAGCTAGGCGTCAGCCGACAGAGGGTAGCTCAGTTGGACGGTAGCAACCCAGACTTCCCCCGCCCGATTGGGCGCATGGGGGCAGGTCCGGTCTTCACCGCCGACTCCATTCGATCCTTTGCTCAGCGGTGGGACCGCAGCCCAGGCAGGCGAAAGGCGGCCTAGGCAGCGTTTCGAGTGCGCAGGACCTCGCTGGCTCCTGGCCTTCATCAGCCAGCGAGGTCCTGCCCCTCGGGCGCTTCTAAAACGGAGGAGGCGACTGAGTGCTACTCCCCGTAGTGATCCAAGTGGTCGTTGAGCTCGACAGCTGATCGATCGGGTACCCCTTGCGGGCGTCATAATCGAGCGACGGGTAGCCGATGCGCACATAAGCCGGGGTCTGCACCAGCGGCCCCGGGAGGTACTTAGCGAGCGTTTGGCCTATGCGGCATTGCCTACATCCTCCCGCCTTCGGCGTGCAGGAAGTCGCGGAGGGCGCGTCGCAGGGTTGGTAGGGGGGCGGTGGCGCCGGCGCGGTTCAGGGAGTCGGTGACGGTCCAGGTGATGAGGTGTCCTAGGCGGGAGAGGTACAGCCCGACCTGGCCGATTCTGTATTGGTTGTCGTAGTCGAGTAGGAGGTAGCCGGCGGCGCGCAGCCTCGTTGGCGATTGATTTGTTGAACGCCACGTTCAGGCCGCGCTTCTTCGTGGACTGGCCCATCAGCGCCAGCACGGTGGTCTTGCCGGTTCCGGCGCCGGCCGTCAAGGCCAGTTCACGGTCGGATGCGAACGTCTCGCGGGCATTGTGCTGCTCATCCGTGGGCATCAAAGCGGAACATCCCCATCCTGAAAATGACTGTGCTGCCGCGCCGGACAGACGTGGTGGCAACCAGGACTGCGGTGCACGCGGGCGCGCGGCGTGTCAGGGTCTTGAAAGCGGAGAGCGCCGTCAGTGGCGATGCAGCGCGATGGGTGACGCCGGACGTATTCGAACGTGCTGTCGTGAGTTCCTGGGAATCCGGTCGTGCGTGATGTCTAGCGCCGTGAGCTGGCTGGTGAAGCAGGGCACAGTGGCACCGTAGGACACAGCACTGACAGTCCAGTTCCCGAGCGGTCGCTAACGACGAGCCAGGCAGGGGCAGTTGGGACGAACCAGGCTGGTCTCGCCCGGTGAAGCACGGGGTGCCCCCCCTGATCGAGCGGCGTATGCCAGGCAGGCACTCCTCCCGGAGGAGGGGGTAACGGCTCTCGGCTCATGCGCGGCCGTCCACGGTCCAGCCTCCCAGAGCCGGCTGGAGTTCGTTGGTGAGCAGTTCGCCGAGCTGCCACTTCAGGCAGGAGCGTTTACCCAATGGGGCATGGAGAACGTGAGTCCCGTCTGCCACCGGCAGACGCCGGAAACGACCGCGTGCCGGCCGCTCCACCGGCAGCGGTGTATTTTGCCGCCGCGGTGTCAGCGGTGGGTGGCGATCAGCCCGTCGTTCCACCGGGTCCAGCCCAGGTTCGTCCGGGATGCCCCAACGGTCCATGAGAGATGCGACTCTGGCTAGCCATCGGTGGTGATCATTGAGCGTGAGGGTGCCCCGTAGCCGCCGCCGCTCACGGGTGGCGAGCGCCTGGGCGAGGCTGACGGCCTCGGGGTAGAACACCAGCGGCGCCACCCGCAATCCGTCGCGGCCGGCCCGCCCCAGTACGAGCTGACGCTCCCGCCACACGGGCGCATTCAGTGCGCGGATGTTCCACCAGAGCGAGACGATCGCGTAGGCATCGGCGAACAGCGCGCGACCACCGGCACCCAGCCGCCGCTCGAACAGCAGCCGCTGCTGGTGGGCGTAGACGACCTCGGGCAGTCTGCGAAGTGGGATGGCAGCTGTCCCGGGTTCGCGGCGATTGTCGAGCCAGCGTTGGTGCACCGCGCAGACCTGCCAGGGCGCGTCGCTGGCCAGGTAGGCCAGCAAACCGGTGCCCTTTACGTGGGCGCACATCTCACACATCCGCATCAGGAAGCAATCGCGGTCGTCCCAGGGCCAGTCCCACACCGGGCCGCTCTCATCGGGCAGCAGGCGGTGCGGGCGCAGGTTCGGCAGGGCGAACTGCAACTCGGTGACCTGCCGGCCGGACATGACAGCCAGGCGCTCCAACGCCTCGGCATTCACGTACCCGTCGCCGTAGCAGGGGTCGCTCGGGCAGCCGTCCTTGCGGACCGACGTCCCGAACATGGCCCAGAACTCCTGGTCAGGGATGCCGTTGGCGTTCGCCAACCGCCGGGTGTAGGAGCCGGTCGATTCCCCGCCGATGAACCGCACCGACAGCGCCAGCTGTCGCGCCGGCCGCCAGACCTTGGCCCGGCGCGACGGGGCCGAACGGGTTCTGCCGGAGCGCGCAGCCGCCACCATCTACCAACTCCTCTCACCACACTCGGTCCGGGCTGCAGGCCCCACCGCGGTAGGGCTCGCGTGACCAACGGCTCCCATCTATCTACGGCCTCACGGCTCCGAACGCGCAGGGTTCCCCTCCTCGTCACTGACAGAAACGGATCTTTGGCTGAAAGTGATCGACGGGCTCATTGAGACACGTGATCTGCCAGGTACAGTCCCGCGCGCGATCCGACAAAAGGGTCACCGGGAGGGGAAATGGAGTTACGTGCGCACCAGATCGCCGCGATTGCCGCTATCGAAGTGGCTGCGGCGGCCGGCGAGCGGCGCATGACGGTGGTGTGCGCATGCGGCACGGGCAAGACCTTGATAGCCATCAAAGCAGCGCAGTCCCTCGCGGAAGAGGGCTCGGTCCTTGTGCTCATGCCGACGATAGACCTGGTTACGCAAACCATCCGACGCTGGCGTGAGGCCGGCCGTGCGGGGCGTGCGCTGGGCGTGTGCTCCCTTAAGCAGGCCGACACGGGGTTGTCCACCGAGCAAGTGGTGATGACCCGCAACCCGCGCAAGATCGCGCGCTCTGCCAGAGCAGATGGCCCGTTCACCGTTTTTGCCACCTACGCCTCGCTCGACCGTATCCGAGATGCCCGCGAGTCGTTTGGCCTGCCGCCCTGGGACCTGGTCGTCGTTGACGAAGCCCACCGCACATGCTCTGCGTTCGGCGACGGCTGGGGCACCATCCACGACGACGGGACGATCCCGGCGAAGATCCGTCTGTACATGACCGCTACGCCCAGGATTTGGGGGAGCCCGGCTGTTCAGGACCCGTCGCTGCCGTTCATGGAGCGGATCCCACTGGCCACCATGGACCGCCGCGAAATATTCGGGCCGACGGTGTACGAACTGGGCATGGCCGAAGCCATCGAGATCGGCATCCTGGCCGACTACCAGGTCGTGCTGCCCATCGTCGACGACAGTGACCTGCACAGCATCCTGGCAGCCCGCGCCCCCGGCGTCACCGCCCACCTAAATGGACTACGCAACGCCGCCATCCAGGTTGCTGTCCTGCGTGCGATCAGCGAACACCGCCTGCGCCGCGTCCTCGTGTTCCACAACCGCATCGACGTTGCCGAAAGATTCGCCGCGACCCTCCGGCAGACCGCCGAAGAAGTCGGCACCCCCCTGCGCCGCGAGAAGTTGTGGTCACGAGCCATCCACAGCAAACAATCGAGCGAGAAGCGGCGTGACCTGCTGGAAGACTTCGCCAACCCCCACCGGTCCTGCGCCGTCCTATCCAACGTCCGGGTCCTCAACGAGGGCGTCGACATGCCCGACGTCGATGCCGTGGTCTTCAGCGATCCCCGCTACAGCCTCATCGATGCGATCCAAGCCATCGGCCGCGGACTGCGCCAGCCCCCCGGCGCACGCAAGAAGACCACATTGGTCATCCCTGTCTACCTCCACCGCGGTGCCGAGGCCACCGACCTGCTCAAGAACACGTCGTTCGCGACGCTACTCACCTTGCTGCAGGCGATGCGCGCCCACGACGAGTCGTTCATGGACCGCATCGCCCTACCCAGCCTCACGCGCGGCAGCAGCGTCCTGTCACACCACATGCTCTACGCCCAGCCCGAGCGGGCTGCCCAACTCGCCAGGGCACTCGGTCTGGAGATCACCGTCCCCGCGATCGGCACGTGGGAGGAGGCCCTGGCCGCCGCCACCGCCTACAGCACCCGGTTCGGACACCTAAACGTTCCTCCCGACTACATCGACGACGAGTCCTTCTCCCTGGGTCTCTGCCTGAGCAATCTTCGTCTGCGCTACCTGCTGGGTCGCCTGGCCGACGAGCAGCAACAGGCGCTGAACGCGCTCGGCATGCGGTGGACCGCCGACCCAGGACTGTTCGAGACCATGCTCGAACAAGCCCGAGCCTGGGCCACGGAGCACGGCCACCTTCTCATTCCTGAAACGGAGGAGGTCGGCGGCCACAAACTGGGTAGGTGGATGGCCTTGCAACGCAGAAAGGCTGAGGACGGCCGGCTACCCGCAGCACTTCAGCAGACGCTGGAGGCCCTCGACCCGTACTGGAACCCGCCCTGGCCCCGGATATGGCAGCGCAAATACCTGCGTGCCAAGGCCATGTCACCGGGCCCGGAAGCCTGGCGGCCCGAAGCGGGCCGCGCCCCGTACATCCGCGGCGACGGCATGATCGGGGAGTGGGTCTACCGCCAGGAGAGCGACTTCTTCCGGCTGCCCCACCAAGAGCAGCGCGACCTGCTGCGCGCCATCGGGATCGGCCCGCGGCCCGACGGCCAGGAATACGGGGGTACCAAATACGCCCCCGCGCGGCGCCCCTCCGCCGTTCAGACCAGCGAGCTCGAGAGCCCACAGAATAAGCACGCCGAGACAAAAACACCCATCGACCATGCCCTTGAAGATGCCGCGGCGTTCCTGAAGCGTGAAGGGCATCTCGACGTCCCACCCCGCCACATCGAGCAGCGCCAGTCGGCCGCCCACCGGCCCTCGCGGATCCCCCTGGCCTGGTGGATCCAGCGCTTCCGTACCGAGCCGCACACGCTCAACGCAGAGCAGCGTCGCGCCTGGGAGACGATCCTGAAAAAGGCGAAGCGTAGCGAACCTCCTGAACCGCCACCTGCCGCGTAGTGGCACCACCCCACCAGGGGCCATACACGGGTGAGCGGGCGAACTTCCGGTCCTAGCGGCCAACTACAGCTGCACCACCCGGCCAAGCTGCACCTCGTCCAGCAGTTCTTCGGTGATGCGCTCCTCACCGCTGAGGATCGCGTACTGCGCCGCCTGGCAGATGAGATGGGAGAGCGTCCGCATGTAACCGTGGCTGCGCTTGTGCAGGTAGGGCGACAGTTTCGTCAGGTCCTTCCGCTCATGCTGGAACAGCCGCAGGTTCTGGTCGAACCGGTCGACGATTGTCACGAATGTCCTGGTATCGTCCTCGCTGAAGCCGATCCTGCTGGTCCGCAGCTTCAGACTGTCGCTCCACGGCACTTCTCCGTCCTCGGGCGGGGTGTCGGTGTCGCGGAGCTGCGCGTCGACGATGACGTGCGCGTTGCGCCCGCACCAGACCACTGTGGCGCCGGTCTCCTCGCTGATGACGTCCAGGTACTGAAATGCCTGCTCGGCCTCGACGCGGCTGCGCAGCCGTTCGACGCCGTCGACCAGAACCAGCAGGGTGCGCGCATTGCGCATCGCGCGGATAACCGACTCTGTTGGATCCCCGCTCTCACGCTCCTGACCCATAAAGCGGGCAAACGCGCCGGCCCAGTTGCGTACATGGCCGCGCCCCGGCGGCGGAACAGTCAAGGCGACCACTGGGATCCGGTTCTCGTCCGGCCCGTATAACCGCATCAGCCGTCGATGCCAGTGCACGGCGATCGCGTCCATCAGCGTGGACTTGCCCGTGCCACGCGGCCCGTCAATAACGATCATGACCTTGCCTCCGACGCGCTGCCGGTTTGCTCTGACGACCTCGGCAACCGCCAAAATCCCGGCATTGACAGCAGGCGTGATCACCGTGTGCATGTTCGCGCTATACAGCAGCCGCTGGTCGTTGTCGGCGACCTTGGTACCCGGTGGGGCGCAGTCCGCCAGATCCGGGATGGTCTGGCGCAGCTCGGCTCGTGCCCGCCAGGTGTGGCTGTCCTCTGGCCACATCGGCACCGGCGGTGTCAGGAGCATCTGCGCCGGCACCGTGGGGTTGCTGAGTGCCTGCAACTCCTTGCGCGTCAGGTCCGCCATCCTCGATTGCTCCCTCGGGTAGATGCGTACGGGATCCCAGCAGCCTGCGGCTGTTGGGATACGCCGCCGGTCACAGGAAATCCGGGTCGTCGTCAGCGTCGTCCTGCTGCTGATCGAGCTCCTCGATGATCCGCCGGTACCGGGCATCGAGATCCTCATCTGCTGCGGGAACATCTACTGCACCGGGCTGCGGTGCCTTCTGATCTTGCAGAGCAGCGTCCGGAGGCCGGGGCGGCTGCGCCCAGTCGACGTTCACCGCCGCGGAGGTGCGCCAGTAGAAGCCGACGTCGTCCAGTTCCAGCAGGTCGTCGTCTGGCAAGACTGCTTCGCCGGCGGCCAGCAGCTCCTCCACGTCCAGGCCGGCGTACGGGTCGAACTGCGGGACGGGCGCGGGGGCGGGGTGTGGGCGGTACCCATCGGGCACCGTCACCGGCCCGGAGCGGTCCGGGCCCCGTGCGGCGCGCTCCAGCAGATCGGCCAGCGCGTGCCCGATCGCCTCGTCGTTGCCGATGTCACCGCCGCGCTCGAGATGCTGGGAGACGGCGATGTCCCACAGGAACTGCGTGAACGGCACCTCGACCAGCCGCTGGTGCACCCACGGAGCCTCAACGAATTTGTTGGTGTGGTGATCGCGCAGCCACACCCGCGACAGGTCGTTGGGGGAGTACCGCAGCTCCCAGCCGTTGTGCTTCTTGCCCTGCAGCCCCGAGGGCTTCCTGCGGTACGGATTGAGTCCCTGCTCGGGATCGCGGGAAGGGTGGTCGTAGGTGCGGTTCTTGAAGCGGATGCCCTGCTCGCTCACCCCCACCCACGCGGTGGGCAGCAGCCGCAGGTAGTCGTCCTCGGTCAGCGGGATCGGCACGTAGCCCTCGGCTGCGACGCACGCCGCGTACATCTGGTTCGGCGTCAGCTCGGGCATGTAGGCGTCGAAGGGATCGACGAGCTCGGGGTGCGGTTTGTTCTGCCACTCCAATGCGATCCACTGCTGCAGCAGGTCGTCGAGCTCGGCCAGCGTCCACAGCTGCTTGCCGTCCACGCTCGTCCGCATCCGCATCGGCCGGTTGCCGGTGTAGGAGTTCACGTACTGGCTGAACCCCGACTTGATCGACAAGAACGCCCGCTCGACGATGGCCTTGTCCGAGCCGACGCCCTTGCGCGCGGTGCGCAGCGAGATCCCCAGGTATGCACACGCGTCGCGGAACGTCCTGCCCGCGAATACCTTGCCGTGGTCGATCACCACCAGATCCGGGATGATCACCGGCCGCGCCGCGGCGTGCGCGAACCGCGGATCGACCGCCACGAGCTCCTCATAGGGCAGGTCGGAGAACGAGGCGTGCACGGCCTGGTCGAACCCCGGCCGCATCGCAGCCGGCACCAGCGCCTGCGCCAGGACCTCGCAGGCGTCCACGGCCTTGGTCGCCCGCCCCTTGCGCCGCCGGCCGCGGACCAGACCCCCGCCGGAAGCCTTGCCGGGTTCCTTCCGCTGCTGCGGCTGCTTGGGCCGCAGCACTGCGGCGACGATGCTGCGGGTCGCCACACACACCGCGCCCGTCAGCTCCACCCGCGCCGGCCGCCCGTCATCGCCCAGCACCCACACGTCCAGGTCGGTCGAGTCGATCTGTACCAGCTCGCCGGGCATCGTGGCCGTCGTCACCGAGTACGGCGGCACCGCCCCGCCACCTGTCCGCAGCCGCCTGCCCCGGCCACTGGAGCCGGACAGGTCACGGGCATCGACCCCCAGCCGCTGCAGCAGCTTGTACAGCGTCGGCTCGGCCGGGACCTTCACACCATGCCCGTGTGTGGCCCGCACCAGCCGGCGCAGCTGCTTGAACATCTTCCGGGCATCACTAGGCGTATCCAGATGCTGCTGCTGGCGCTGCACCAGCGCCATCAGCGCGTCGACCACCCGCGGGTCGGTCAGCCCGAACTGGCGCCGCGCCTTGGTGCTGCGACCGTCCACCAACGACAAAGCAGTGCGCTGCTTGCAGTACTTCAACCGCTTGGCCTGCACGGTCTGCCAGGACACCGACCAGCCCAGCACCGCCCTGAGTTCGGCGGCCTTCGCCTGGTACCGCTCGATGAGCGTGGTGGTCGCCGGGTCGAATGCGGGCCTGGGCACCGACCCGGGCGGCGCCCCCAGCACAAGGCCGGTGTCCACCTCGACAACCGCCTGCTCCCAGCGCCGTGCCGCTTCCGCCGCGTCTTGCGGAATGCCTTCCATCATCGCGAAGTCCGGCAGCTCGCCGTTCGCCAGCGCACGCCCGTCGGCGTCGAGCACCGCGAAGTCCTCGGCTGCGGCCAGCACCGTCAACAGCACTGTCACCACCGGCGCAACCTCGCCCGTCGTGGGCGCCGCCAGAACGACCTTCATGCCGTCAAGATCGGTGACGACATACTGCCCGCTGCGCCACCGCACCCGGTCCCCGCGCAGCAACGCCCCGCGCGGCGCGGTGCGCACCTTCACCGACGCCCGCCCATCGATCGCGGCCCTGATCACCGGCCCTCCACCGCCAGCGGAACCCGCACCGCGTCCGGCTCATCCTCACCCAGCGGACCGATCAGCGAATCCGGCCCCAGCGGGGCACTCCAGTCCACCCCCAGCCGCCGGTGCCACAGCATGTGATGCAGCCGCGGCAACGCCAGCATCCGGGGCACTCCGCAGGCCTCCACACCGTCCATCAGCGGCCGCGGCACCGCAAAAGCACCAGCCAGCGCCGCCTCGACGTGCCCGTCACCGAACCTCGGATGCCTGCGCCGCGCCACCCACCGTAGATTCGCCAATGCCACCGCCCCCGGAAGCCGCGGGACAGCCAGATACCATCCCGCGTGCGCACACGCCTCACGCAGCACCGCAAGCTGCCGCTCGAACCTGTCACCCGGTCCCGTCTGCTGCGGGCACAGCACCGCCACCGTCGCCTGGGACGCGGTGCGCACGAAGAAGTCCGGCACCAGCCGCCGTTCCCGGCCGCCCTCGCGCCACACCAGCTGCGCCGACCATGCACTGAACTCCACCACGCCCGGATGAAAATCCAGCAGCATCGCCGTCGCCAGCCGGTCCAACGACCGGCACCCCACATGCTTCCTTGTCGTCACCGCCCACCACCACGTGACGATGCTGCGCTGCGAGGCATGACGCGACGGCGCCCAGACCTCACCGCGCTCCGTCAACGGCACCCCCGCCAGTCGTTCGACCGGCGCGGTGCGCCGCATCTCGTGCCGGTCTTGATGCACGACCTGTAACTCCCGTGCCACCACGGCCCCTCGAATCGTCCGCTGCGCTCATGCAGAGTGCAGACCGCAAGACCAGATCTCCTATCATCACCGTCCTCTCCCACCCAGCGCTGTCGGCGTTTTCCGGACGGCTTCGCGCAGCGCCCTTCTGCCCGGTTACGGAGGCGGCCCGAAACCGATGAGCGTGCACCCGGCCCGAGCGGTAGCAGCCCCCCGCAGCCCAGGACGCAAGGTTGCAGGACACAGACCCGATGCATGCGGCACAGGCCCCACCGGATCACGATGCTGTTATCGCCGGGAAGGCATGTCCGCAGTGGCGGTCTCGGACCTGCGAACCCGATACCAACCGGCGCGCGCACCCGCCTCGAACGCTCCTGCACGACGCCAGCAAAGGGGGCGGGCCAGCGCGTCCGCTCTGGCCACAAGGCATCTGCCAGGTTGGCCTCATCGAGGACCGCGCCGGTCAGATTGGCGTCACGCAGATCGGCGTGCCGCGTCTGTCAAACGATCGGCCCTGTCTCACATCCGGTGGTGACTGAGTGTCATGGCTGCAAGAGGGTCACGGCGTAGCCAACCTCGCAGCTCAAAGGCAACTCATCAGGACGCTGGAGCCGAGTTCCGGCGATGACCATCGAGAACCTCCAGGCGCAGCCGATTGCGGCCTGACCTGCAACTATTACTCATCGCTCCCAAGCTCGCCCTGTGCTACCCCCGGATGTGAGACAGAGCCGCTCGTTTGACAGACCCGGCCCCGGCTGCACTGCCTCCCCAGCCGGCCCGGGCCTCGCGCGGTGCCGCCCGTACGGTCCTGGCTCTAGACGATCGGTCCCATCTCGTCGCACCGGGACCAGTGGATCGGATCCCTCTCGTGCCCCGGGGATGAGAACCCATGCCCCGCATCGTGATCGCCTGCGTCGACCGCAGCGCGTGCGCCCCCGGCCCCGGAGGGCAACGGCACGCCCTGGTCACCGGTGGTCGTGCGGTAGCAGTCGCTCCAGGACGGCGTCGTGCTCCTGAAATACCGTGTGTCCCGCGTCTCGCAGCACGTCTCCGAGCCGCAGGTCCAGCCCCTCGGTCGGCAGCGGGCCCAACGGTACGGCGCAGGGGCGGTGGGCGGCGTCGTGGACTGTGGCCAGGTCCATGGCGATGATCTCGGCACCGTAGGTGCGGGCGACGGTGTGGGCGATGGCGAAGCCGGGTCCGTCGAGGTCGCCCGCGTAGCGCAGCGCCACGCCCTGGTCCAGAGCCAGTTGCAGCAGTGCGTGATCCACGGCGCGCAGCTGGCCGCTGGTGCACGCGAGCGGGGCGGTGTGCCCGCGCACGAGCGCGGCCTCGAGGACGGAGGGGTTCTCCACCACGGTCAGCACCTGGCCCGGGTCCAGGTGCGGGGGAGTGCGGGTCAGGTCGAGCAGGTGCAGCGCCACCGGGACCGCCGCCTCGCGCAGGCGCCGGTCCACCGGGCCGTCGCCCACCGCGGCGACACGGTGCAGCAGCACTGTGGCGGTGAGCCGGTCGGCCACCACGCCTACGTGCTCGAGCAGGGCGCGGATCCGGTCAGGTCGGGTGGGTTCCTCCACACCGGCGAGTTCGGCTGCGAGGGTGACCAGCCGGGCGCCCGCCACCGTGTCCAGGTCGAAGAAGTGCGGGTCGCCCGCGGTGTCGTGGGCGAGCTTGGGAAGCGAGACCGGCGGGTTGGCCGGCAACTGGTCCGCCACTGCGGCCAGGGCGTCCACCAGGCGCCGGACCTCGTGCTGCGCGCCCTGGCTGATCTGGCTGATCCCGGCGGCACGCATGCGCGCCAGCACCGCCGGAAACCGGTACAGGCGCGTGGCAGCGTACTGCCACACGTCCTCGCGCATCGCGGCAGAGTTCGCCCGTTCATGGGACCGGTTGACCACCGTTCTTCCCACTGCCTGCTCGACCAGCTGCACCAGGTCCGAGGGCTCCAGCGACAGCGCCTGGAGCAGCGCCCGTACCGGCACCACCGTCCCGGTGGCGGTCACCGTCACCGCGCTGGTGCCGCGCCGAACCTGCTGCGCGCTGTCCAGCCACGACCGCAGCGCCGCGACCGCGGCTGCCCCCAGCCCGGGCACGCGTACGCTCGCCAGCGAGGCAGGGACCGTCCCGCCGCAGAGCCGGTCGTGGACCGCCTCCCACAGCGGGGCGAGCTCCGCATCGGCCGCGACCCACTGCCACGAGCCGCCCATCAGTCGACCGTTCCTTCGCCGCAGCCCAAGTCGAGGTCCAAGGTGAGGGGCTGGGCCTCCCCGTGGCCCTGCCACAGCCACGGCACCGTCACCCGTTGCTGCCCGCTGGCGACGACCTGGTGGATCACCACCCGCCCCGCTTCCTTCTTGATCACCGGAGTCATCGACGGCGCCGTGGCCAGGACGTCGAACTCCCAACGCCGCAGCAAGCCCAGCATCTGACGCAGATTCGCATCGTCGAACGCCGCGTCGAGCTCATCGATCGACAAGAGCCTGGGCCCGCGGTAGTCCCCGCTGTACATCGACCACGCGGCGGCCAGCAGCGGCAGCATTGTGGCCAGGCGCCGCTCCCCCGTCGACAAAGTCTCCAGCGGGTTCGCGCCGCGGGGCTTGACCTCCTTGAAGTGGTCGCCATTTCCGTCGCCGAACGAGGCGTGGGTCACCGAGATCTTCCACTCGTGCCAGGCACGGTAGTCGAACGTGTGGGCGACACGGTCGGCCCAGGTGTCCCCGATGGACTCCTCCATCCGCTGCCGCAGAACGTCGTACATACGCTCGAACATCTCGTCTGAGGGCGGACTCTTGACCAGCTCCACCATCGCCTGCGCGTCCGCGTCGCCGCGTACCGCCCACTCAACCTTCACCCCCACTTGAGCGACCCCCGTGCGTACCCCCTGTAGCGTGGTGGTGATCTGCCGGACCAGCTGCTGCGCCAGATCCTGGCGGACCTGCACGTCGCGCTGCAGCTGGGCGAACATGCTGGTCTTGATGGCCTTCTTGATGTCGGCACGCAGGTCCTGCTCCAGCTGGGTGGCGGCAGCGCGCAATGCCTCCACCGCGGTGCGCAGGTCCTGGCCACGGGCTGCGGCAGGATCGGCGACCTCACAGCGCTGCCACGCGGTCCCGGAGACGTTGGTGAGGATGATCTGCCGGTTGAACTTGGCGAGCGTCCCATTGGCGGTGCGTGCGGTGCCCTCCAGGTGTTTGAGCGCGCCGTCACGCACGTGGGTTGCTGTCGCGAGGCGGTCTGCCCCCACCGCCGCCGTGCCCGCGTTGCTGGCGCGGTCGGTCAGCAGATGGCGGGCCCAGGCGAGGCCGGCGGTCAGGTGCGCCGGACGGCCCTGCGGTCCGGTGGGGATGTCCTCGCCCACCACGGCCAGGCCCTCTTCCACGAGCCGGCCCAACTGCGCGAGGCAGGAGTCACGGTGCTGCTCGGCAGCCCGCCGCAGCGGCGCGACCTCATCGAGCCGTGCCTGGGCGGACGCCGCGTCAGCGGTGGCCTGCTCCTTAGCCCGCTGCAAAGTCGCCGAGCGTTCCCGGGCACGCTCCAGCGCCCCGGTGACCTCCGCCAGCGAGGCACGCAACTGCTCGTACTGGGCCCCGTACACTCGCCGCATCTCCTCCACGGCCGACTTCTCCCGCTCGGCTGCCAGCGCGTCCCGCTCCGCCTGCGCAACGGCCTGATCCGTCAGGCCCTGCAGCCGACCAGCAGCGTCCGCATCGTGCCGCGCCCTGCGCACGAGATCGACCACCCGCGCACCGGCACCACGCCACGCCTCGACCTGCCGCTGCATCACCGTGCAGTCCTCGCGATGGGCGTCCACCGTTTTGGGATCCGTGGGCAGCATCGCGCCGCCTCCTGCGTCGGCGGCACGGTGCAGGGCCCGCAGCGTCTGCCGCACGGCATCGCCGGCACAGCGGTGACCCTCGCGGTGATCGGCGACACGACCGATGGCCTGCTCCAGGCGTCCGGCCGCGTCGTCCTCACGCTGCTGGGCCGAGACGACCTGCTCCAGGGACGGGAAAGAGGCCGCCTCGGAATCGGCCCGCTGCTGAGCCGCTTTCGCGTCCTCCCACGCACCACGGCTGGCGGTCGCGGCCTCGACCCGCTCGCACTTGGCGTCATCAGCGCGCCGCAGCGCTGTCTGTGCCGCCGCGGCGACCTGCTCGGCGTGCCGCACCTCCTGGACCTGCAGCTCCAGGGCGGCACGGCGCCGCGCCGCCCCCTGGTCGAGAGCCTGCACCGCCTGCGCCAATTGGAGCTCGGCAAAGCGCACGTCCCTCGTGTACTGCTGCTGTGCCTCCTGCACAGCGCCGAGGAGACCCTGCCACGTCCCACGGGCCTGCTCCCATGCCGCAGGAGAGGGGAAGCGGTCACGCTCCGCAGCAGCAGCGGTCACCTGGGCGCGGCAATCCACCGTCACCTGGCGCAGGTCGCGCAACACCCGCTGCGCGTCGTCGAGTTGCCGCTCCAGATCGGCCACCTGCTGCAGCCGGGCGCGTTCGCGGGCGCTTTGCCCGATGAACCGGGCACGGTACCCGGCGGGCGCGACTGCGGTCGCCACCGTGAAGGTGACCTGGTCACTGACCGAGGGGTCCACGGCGACGGAACACAGCAACTGCTCGATCACCTCGGCGGGGACCTGGCCCCGTGTGTCGGGCCGCAGTGCGTCGGCCAGGCTCGCACCCGGTGCCGGGGCCGCTCCCGGGTGCAAAGTGACGTCCCCGGCCACCGTCAACCCGTCCGCACGGACCAGCGCGTCCAACAGGCCGCTGACCAGCAGGGCCCCCTCGAGCCGGTCCCTGGCGTCGTCGGCCACGCCGTCGGCGAAGTCCAGCAGCGCCCACAGCGGGGTGCCGTCCTGCGGCTGCCGACTGCGCCACCACGGCGCCGTCGGCACCGGTGCCGCCTGCCGGGCCTGCGCCAGCTGCTGCTCCAACGCGTAGACCGACTCCTGCGCCCTCGTGGCGGCCTGGTCGGCACTGTCCACCGCACGCTGCAACTGCTGCGCCGCTGCCGCGTGGGCGCGTTCGAGGGCCACATGGACGCGCGCCACCGCCTGCACGGCGCCGTCGGCGCTGCCCTTCTCGGCGGGCTCCGCCACCGTGGTGACGTCGATCAACTGGGTTTCGCGCCGCCACACGCCGATCAGGCCTCGCCACTGCTCCCACGTCGCGGCCACAGCTGTTTCACCCTCTTCGGCTGCCTGTCGGGCATTGGCGACGAGAGTGTCCGCCTGCTCCTGTCGCCGCATGAGGGTCTGCCGGTGCTGTTCGCGGGCCAGTTCCTCGGCCGCCTCCTGCTCCTGATCGTCCTGCTGCGCGGCGTGCAGCGCCTGCGCGGCTTCGTGTGCGGCACGCTCGTCCCTTTCCTCCTGCGCACGTGCCGCCTGCCAGGCGCTGGTCGCCTGCTCGGCCACGGCGAGGTCCGCGGCTGCCTGCCGCTGCCGGCCCGCGGTGTCGATCCTGGCCCGGGCCTCTCCCACCGCCTGCGCCAGTGCCGCCGTCAGCTCCCCGGGGACAAGGCGTTCCCCCTCGCCCCGATCATCGCGCACCAGCAGATCGACGGAAGGCCCGCGCAACTCCACGGAGTCATCCGCCCAGAGCTGGACGTCCTGCAGCAGCGAGTCCTCGCACGCTGCCCTCGTCTCGGCCGCCCGCTCCGCAGCGCCGCGATCCGTGTCCTCATCGTCCTCGGCCACGCGCAGGTCTTTGGCCGCGGCCACTTCCACCGCCTGCGCCGCAGCGTGGTCCTTGAGCGCGGTCTCCACCTTTCGCACCTGAGCGCTCCTCATCTCCGCCCAGGCCAGAGGCGCCGCGCACACCTCATCGAGCGGTGCCTCGCCTGCCGCCTCGCCCTCGCCCCGGCACAGGCGCCCGTCGAGGAGCAGAAGCCCTTCCAGCGCGGCATCGGCACCCAGCCGGCCGCCCACCAGCCGCAAAGGCCCGGACACCGCAGACAGGGCGCTGCAAGCGGATGCGACGCTGCGCGCCGACTCCCCGGCGCGCTCATGAGCCTTGGCGGCCTCACGGCCGAGGTCGACGCTGCTCGCGGCCGCGTTGCGCGCGGTCGCCTCCAGCTCCAGCGCCCGCTGCTCACGCTGCGGCAGGACAGCCCCGGCATGGCCGCGCAACTCCTCCTGCACGGCCTCCTTGCGTCCCTCGAGTCCCTCGATCTCAGCCCGCGTGTCGGCCAGCTGACTCTCGGCCTCCTTGCGCTGCGCAGCGGCGTGCTGCGCCTCCTCGCCCGCCCGGCGCTCGCGTCGGGTCTGATCGTCGAAGCCGGTGTTGGCGGCGATCAGCGCCGCTGCCTCGACCACCGCCACCGCCTCCACGTAGCGGTAGTAGGAGCGTTCTGCGTCCGTCAGCAGTTTCTCCTCCGCCCGGGCACGATCCAACTGGTCCTCGAGCTCGGAGATCCGCTCCATCGCCTGGGCGATGACCGTCAGCCGCTCACCGTCCAGCGCCGGCAGGGCGCTGGACAGCAGCCGGCCCATCTCCGCGGCGGAGATTGCCTCAGCCGTGCGCACGCTCCGCAGGCTGCGCAACACCCCCACCAGTGCGTCGAACTGCACGTCGTCCAGGGGTGCGAACAGCTCCTCACGTACCGTGCGACGGTAGTCCTGCTCATCGCCGACGACGCGAAGGTGCTCCGACAGCCGCGCCCGGTTCGAGGCCGCCGAGGTCCCGGACGAGGTGAACGCCTGCCCCTCGCACGCCTCCAACTGCGCCGCGAGATCGCCGATGCGCACCGGCTCGCGTTCCGTCTGCAGCCGCAGCTGCCGCCCGACGCGCCCGCGTGCGATGAAGAACACCCGGTGCACCGTCTTGCCGACCGCCCGCAGCCACAGACCGGTCGTCACGTACTCGACGGTCCCGCCTTCTGAGCGGCGCCCGTACTCCAGCCACCACACACCCGTGCGGTCCCGGTCCTCGTCCCAGTCGGTGTGCCTGCTCAGCAGCGTCCCCGCTGCCTTCCCCGACACCGACAGGGCCGTCTGCGACACGTCCGCGTCCAGCAGAACCGTCACCAGCATCGACGCCGACAGGGACTTGCCCGACCCGTTCGGCCCCGCCAGCGTTAGCCACCCGTCGGCGAACAGCAGCTCCTCCTCGGCCCAGGCCCAGGAGTTGACCACACCCGCCCGCGTGGGCTGCCACCTGCCCTCCGCGACAGGCACCCCCAGCCCCGCGGCTTCGCTCCCGGCGCCCCCATGCCCAGTGATCCTCATGCGTCCCCCTCATCCGGTTCGATGCCGTCGCCGTTCGCCGCACCGTGCTGCGGCTCCTTCGCCGTGCGGGCGGCGTGCGTCACCCGCACCCGCCACAGGTGCACCCCGGGCGTGGGCCGCCACTGCTCCTCGCCCTCCCCGGCGACCGGTGTCAGCAGGCGCACCGCCACCAGCTCCTCGATCGCCGCCCGCGCCAGCGCGGGAAGCTGCATCCGGTGCCCCGCAGCCCAGTTGGGAACCGTCTCACGCACCGTCTCCAGCAGGTTCACCACGTCCTCGACCCGCAGCGGGTCCCGTGCCGCGTGCTGCTCGGCCAGATACGCCAGCAGCGCCAGCGCAGCCTGGCGCTCCATCCGCCGTCCGGTGGGGAAGTCCAGTGCACTGCCGAGCCCGGTGGGATCGGTGACCTCCCACCAGTCCCGCCGCACCGTCACCCCAAGGCCCAGGTTCGCCAGCAGCGCCAGCCCCCGCTCGCGACCGGCCAGCGTGTGCAGGTACGCCGTCCCCGGCGTCACCTCGTCGAAGGGATCCACTGCGGGGTCGTCCACCAGCCGCCGCAGTGCCTGCAGGCGCCGCTCCTCCACCGGCGCGCCCTGCTCGGGCTCCACCGGCACCGGTTCCAGCAGGGAAGCGGCCGACAGCGCGGTAGCGTGCTCCGTCGCAGGAAGGCGATCCAGGCCCAGCAGGGCGGGCGAGAGCGAGGAGAACCGTGCCGCCAGCCGGTCCCGCGAAGCGGTCACCACCATGTCGGCGTCCTCGTCGACCACGACCCGCTCCACGTCGGCGTCCGTCTCCAGCGAGCCCTCGGCCGCGAGCACCTGCAGCGCGTCCACCAGGTTCTGCCGGTGATACCTGGCCTGCTGCTTCGACACCCCCTCGCCCGCCACCCACGACACCTGCGGCAGCGTGCCCGTAGCCGCCTCCTCCGCGCAGACCTGCGCGAGCGCCTGCATCAGCTCGCGCACACTCATCCGCGGCCGGCGCCACAACTGCTCACACACCAGGCACACCAGCACCAGTGCCTCCTGCGACAGCAGGACCCGCCGCCCCCGCTCGCGCGCAAGCGAAGGTCCCCGGTCCCCGGGGACGTCCGCGCGGCGCTTGTGCACCCGGACCAGCTGCGCCACCTCCAGCACCTCGCACGTCCAGCCCAGCTCCGAGCGGAACAGCGCTGCGAGCGCCGCCTGCCCCTTGACCGCGGTCCGGTACAGCTCCGGCTCCGACTCCGGGCGAAGACGCCCCCGGTCCACCAGCACCCGCGCCGCCTCGCGCAGATCCGCCTCCAGCACTTCGCCGCTCATGCCACCCCCCGCACCGTCGCCCCGTGCCGCTGCTCGCTCGCTTCCACACAGATCCTCAGGTCAGGACCGGTCAGCACGCCCTCGGCCAGTGCAACCCGCACCTGACGCCCCGCCACTCCCGGCCGCACCCGCACCACCACGTTGGCTCCCTCGGCCACCGCGGCACCGCAGCCCGCTTCCTGGTCGAACTCCTGCAGCGCCGTCTCCACCGCCCGCAGCAGGATCGTCACCGCGTCCGCCGGCAGCCCGGCGAAGTGATCGAGGCATACCTCGCCAGGGGTCACCAGCAGGCCGGCGAACCGCCGCCTGCGCAGGGCCTCCTCGCGCGCCGCTGCCAGCGCGCTCTCGCGGTCGGCGGTGGTGTCGGCCACCTTCCGGGGCCTGCCGCTGGGCCTGCCCACCCGTTCGTGTTCCCGCAGCGTCACCTCCACGCGGCGCACCGCGGTGCCCGCGGCGGCCACCGTCGCGTGGGCCACGTCCTCCTCGGCCGGACCGATCTGGGCGTGCCATGCGGGCCAGTCGCCGAACGCGGCCCCGTACACCCGGCGCGCCTGCCGCTCATCGCTCTGCCGGTGCAGACTGCGGGCAAGGGAACGGAAATCGGCCCCCAGGTCCGCGCCCCGCCGGCGGGCCGCGTAGCGGCGGTCGATCGCGATCAGCAGCGTGTGGACGGCGCCGGTCGCCGAAGCGATCAGCCGGTACACGGTCCCCTCGGGGGTGAACCAGGCCTCCAGGTCGGCCAGACGCCGCAGCCGCTCGTCCACCCAGCGCTGCTGCTCCGCGGCATCCACCAGGCCTGCGTGCACGGCCGCCGTCTCGACGACGGCCCCGTGTCCCACCTCGCGCAGTGTCGTGAGCGCGTCTTCTACCCGGCGCAGCGCTCGCCCGTACTCGCGGGGGAACTGCCGCAGTGCCTCCAGCACCCGGTCCCGGTTCCTGCCGAACACGTCGTCGTCGGTGACATCGGACTGGACCATCTGAGCCAGCGCACCGTAGAAGTCCGCCGTCACCCGCTGCAGCTCGTCGATGCGCGTGCGGATGTCGTCCAGATCGCCCGTCAGCAGTCCCGGATCGGACTTGAAGTTCTCCACTAGCCGGCGGACAGTGTTCTCCACGCCGTCCAGCAGCCGGGTCGGCAGCTGTAGTGCACGGCGGGCGTCCAGCACGGCTGCCCGCACCGCGGCGACGACCGCCCGCCCCCGAAGTGTCAGCGCCCACGACTCCTGTCGCGATATGACGCCGCGGTAGTTGCGCACCGGGGCCGCGTAGTCCCGGAACGGCTTGGCCAGCTCCCACCTGGCCACCTGTTCGAGCAGTGCCAGCAACTGCTCCTCGGTCAGCGGATCGTGGAAGCCCACGGCGCGCATCTGCTCCAGGATCTGTGCCGGCGTCCACATCGGGCCGCGCGTGGAGAGCTCCTCCAGCGCTGCCAGTAGGGACGTGTAGCGCTCCCGTACCAGGTCCTCCGGCAGAGCGAACACCGTCCAGTCACTGGACAGGACACTGCGCCACCACTGTCGTGCCGGATCCATGCCACCCCCTCGTTTCGATGCCATTCCGTGCGTGCACACGCCCCCTAAGAGATGGCGCCCCTCAGGTAGATCCCCCCGCCCGGGAGATGGCTGCCGGTTCCCGAGGGGCGCGAAGGAGACCCCGAGGAGGCAGCCACCCGCCTCCTGAGCCCCCCGCTCGGCTCACCCCGTGTTCATGCGGCGATCCGGTGCTGGGCGAGTTTGGCCAGGACGACCTGGTTGGCCTCCCACCCGTCGGGGAACTTCGCCGGCACCGACAGGTGCACGGGGTCGGTGGAGGGATGGGTGTCCAGGAGGTCGGTGATCCCTTCGCGGGCCACGACGATGCAGGCCTGCCGGTGCCTGGAGGCGAGCACGCACAGCCGTCCCGCCTCCAGGTGGAAGGCGGTGGCGTCGCGGCGCCCGGACACCGGGTGGACGACGATGACGACCTCGAACTCGCGGCCCTGCAACCGGTTGGCGGTGTCCACCGCCACGCGCGCGGCCTGGGGGCCGCCAGAGCGGGCGAGCACGGTGCGCACCAGGTCCGCCTGGTCGCGGTGGGCGACGCCGACCGCGATGTCCTCGGCCTGTAGCGGCCGGCCGCCGGGGTGGCGTTCGCAGGCTGCCACCGCGCCGCGGTGCAGCAGCCGGGCGGCGATGTCCGCGGCGGCCTGCAGCGTCTCGCCGTCGGTGCGCGGCACGTGACGGCGCGGCAGTTCGTGCAGCGCCCAGCCGGTGGTGAACGCCATCGCGAGGGTCTCGTCGACGCAGGTGTTCCCGAACCCGGCGGTGGCGAACTGAAGGGAGCGTGCGCCCTGCGCGGTGCCGGCGCTGAAGCCGGTGAACGGGTAGAACGCCTGGGAGACAGTGGGAGCGGCGGACGCGGGCAGGCGCCAGGACACCGGCAGCCGGTGTACCGGGGTGCCCGGATTGTGTTCGAGCATGACGGTGACGCCGTTCTGCGTGGGGTCGTGCGGCAGCCCGATCCAGCGCTCCGTGTCGACCATGGTGAACGGGTCCAGCTGGCCCGGATCGCCCACGAACAGGCCTCGCTCGAAACGCGGGTTGATCTGCAGCAGCATGTCCGAGCGCATCTGGTAGGACTCGTCCAGGATCGCCCAGCCGAAAGTGGCGTCACGTACGGTGGCCCACTTGGCGGCCGTGCCGACGATGACCTGGCAGCCGCGCAGATCGGCCAGGGTGCGCCCGATGGCGGCGTTCGCCAGGCCCGAAAGCGCCGGTGTCGGCGTGTAGGTGCTGCTGCTGAGCCGACCGACCGTCATGCCCGGGTGGGTTGAGGCGATGCGCTCGATCAGGTCGTCGACCTGGTTGTTGGTCTGGGCGACGATGATTGGGTGCTCACCGTGGTCGGCGAGCTCGTGGGCGGCCCTGACCACGAGGGTGCTCTTGCCGGCGCCGGGAGGCGAGTCGACGACGACGGCCCGATGCCCGGGGTCGGCGAGGTCGGCGAGGATCCCCGCGGTGGCGGCCGCGGCTTCGGCGGCCGCCCCCCGTGTTGTGGAGTCGTCAGTCGTCATGTCCCCAACCCTCTGCCGCGTCGTCCTGGGAAGTGGTGCTCTCCTGGTCGGGCCCGGCGCCGTGGTGCGTCCACGCGGTGCCTTCGTCCGCGGGCCACTGCGGGCTCGGCCGCCAGCCCGGGTCGGGCAGGTAGGCCAGACGCTGCCCCAGGACCGGCACGCTTCCGGCCTGGGGGATGCGGGCGCGGCCCATGCCACCGGTGACCTCCACCACGATCAGCGTCGCCTCGCCCTCGGGCTGCACGGAGACGATCTGCGCCTTGTGGCCGGCGGGCATGTCGGGACTGATCAGCCGGGTGCCGGGCGTCAGCCGCACGGGGTCCTCGGTGCGCACGGCAACCAGCGGCCGCGGGAGGCGCCGGTTGCCGGCACCGATCTGGACCCGGCCCGGTTCGGCCTGCGTGACCGGCCCCGCGAACGCTTCCCCGACGCTGCGCCGGTCGGCCAGTACGAACGGGTCGTCGAACGCCTTGTCGGCCTCGAAGCTCTCCAACGCCCGCTCCAACCGGCTCAGCCGCCGTGCCGCGCCGATCGCGGTGTCCCGCTTACGCTGGGGCAGCGCGGCACCGGAGTCCTGGTAGTCGCAGAAGCGGGTGAAGGCAAAGCAGTCGTCCTCGAAGCGCCGGGCGGCGCGGGGCGCCTGGGGCACCGAGCGCAGCAATGCGACGGCGTCCCACACTATGCGCCAGGTCGGGTGGACCTGTTCCGCCACCAGTTCCCGCAGCTCCTGTTCGGCGGCGGCCAGCGCCTGCTCGTCCTCAGCGGTGTCGAAGCGCTTGATTGCCGGAGCCAGTTCGCGGTTGTCGAACTGGGGCGAGGTCGCCGGTCCGGCCGGTGGGCACACGTCCGGGTTCTCCGCGTCGGCCATGGCCTGCTCGACGCCGACCCCCGGCGGCGGGGCTATCCAGGCCATGAGGGAGGCGAGGTTCTGGTCCTCCAGGGAGCTCTGTCCGGTGGCCCAGTGCTCGGCGAGCAGGCCGGTGACGGGCAGCAGCACCGAGGTCCCGGCCTGCTCGGCCTGCTCGACCAGGAATGTGAGCCACCTGCCGAACTCGGGCACGACCTGCGGGACGGCGTAGGGACCCGACGTCGAACGGAACCGGCACATGCGCCCCAGATCGGCGAGCGCCTTGATGCCGCCGGGGTTGGGGAGGAGGATCTGCGGCGCGTCGGTGTACCGCGACTTGGCTCCTTCGCCGCGGCGGTCCTGGCGGAAGGAGTCGATGTACTGCGTCACGATCTGCCCCAGGCCGGCGGCGAACGCGAAGCGGTGGTCCCGGTTGCGCGGCTGGGGTACGACCAGCAGCGTGGGGCTGCGCCGGGAGGTGCCCGCGATCGCGGCCAGGGGCGCGCCGGCCTCCCCGGCCATCGTCAGCGGGACGATCACCAGCGGCCGGTCCGACAGGCGCCGGTGGCGGAACGCGGTCAGGGGAACCGCCTCCATCGCCTCCATTGCCTCCGCGCGCGCCAGCGCCGAGAGCATGCTCATATCGACCCTCCATCGGTGCCGGTCAGTTCGGCCCGCAGTTGCGCGGCATGGCGCAGCGCGACGGCCATCTCGCTCTGGTCGGGCCCGGGCGTCAGCTGGCCGCGCGCCAGGCCCAGCACCATGGTCGTGGTGTCGATGCCGCCGAACTGCTCGCGTACGGCCGCGCCGAGCACGTCCAGCGACGCCCCGGTGCGGGCTCGCGAGCGGCAGTAGAAGGCCATCTCGCAGTGGTTCAGGCAGTCCGGGCGGTACGTCGCGTCGACCTCGTCCAGTGCAGCCACGAGCTCGGCGGGAGGCCGCTGCGGCCGCGTGCCGTCGAGGTCCAGGTCGAAGGTGAGGCCTTCGGGGAGCAGCGCGGCCAGGTCGCCGACCCGCTCAAGACGCGACAGTTGCCGGGTCAGGGTGGCGACCTGCTTGCGGGCGTCGACGAAGGCCGCGGTCGGGCGGTTGGTGAAGTCCTTCGGCGCGACCAGGACGACGTCGTCGGACACGGCCTGCGGGCCGATGCCCGCGCGTGCGAGCAGGTCGCGCAGCGCGATGATGTACGCGCAGGCCTGCGTGGTCGCCGAGCGCACCTGCGCGGGGTCCGCCTGACCGTCGATGATGGGGAAGCTCTTGATCTCCACGACGTGGAAGCGGTCGCCGGCGCGAAAGGCCACCAGGTCCGGCTCCAGGTACGCGTCGTGCCCGGCGACCTGCAGGCGCAGCATCGGGTGGTCGTACAGGGTGGGGGCTTCCTCGCCCCGGGCGGCGGCCACCATCAGCTCGCGGGTGTACTGGTAGCGGGACTCGGGTCGGCCGTCGCCGCCGTAGTCGTTGAGGTCCGCGTAGCCGACCTCGGGAAGCGTCAGGCCCAGGGTCTCGCGCAGGAGGCGCAGCAGTTCCGCGCCGCCGTCCTCCTTGACCAGCGCCTCGAACACGTTGCCCCGGGCCAGGGCGAAGGACGACTGGCCGAAGGCGGACGGGTAGCCGGCGTGCTCGGCGATGGCGGCCTTGTCGGCGCCGGAGGCGTCCAGCAGGGCGCGCAGTGTGCAGCGTGGGTTGTTCTCCAGGGCGGCCAGCGCCCGGGCGGTGTAGGCCCGGCGCGGCGCGGGGCCGCGCAGTACAGCCAGGCGGTCGTCGACAGGTGCTCTCACGGTCTGGGGGTCCTTGCGGGAAGGGTAACCACGGAGGTGTGGCCGTCAGGCGCGTGCCCGCAGGCGGATGACGCCCTGCGGGGGGGCGCCGAAAAGGAGTTCGCCGTCGTTCAGCTTCTTGCGGGCGCGTCGTGCCGCCGTGGCCCGGGTGGCGCGGTCGGCCTCCTGGTGCACGTTCAGCTCGCTGTGGGCGGCATCGATCACACGCTGGGGGTCCGGTGAGCTCGCCCGGCCTACTGTGGCAACGGGCGCGGCGTCGGGGATGTTCATCGCGAAGCGCCACAGCAGCCGCAGCGCCGCCGCGCTCGGCGGGCTCTGCGAGGCGTGCACCGTCTCGGCGACGCGCATCGCGCTGCGCAGGAAGTTCACGCGTGGCGACAGCGGGCCGACGAGGCGCTGCTCCGGATCCCAGGTGCTGATCGTGATCAGTGCCCGCACCGGCGTCAGCAGGTCGTACGCGAGCGCCGGGCACAGGTAGTACGGCCGGGCACCGGGGCTGGAGCGGTACGAGCGCTCCTCGTCTCGGCGCAGGCTGGAGAGCTTGGACGCGGACAGCTCGCCCGGGAAGAAGGCCTCGTGCACCCCGACGATCAGCTTGGGCGCCGCCGGGGTCTGCAGCAGCGTCAGGGCCCGGTGGACGTGCTCACGCGCCGGCAGGCTCGCCCCCCGGGCCGCGGGCCCCGCAGTAGGGGCGACAGGCGGCTCGGCTGACTCGTCGGTCTCGACGAGGGTGTCCCAGGCCCGCTCCGCGCGGCGCAACTGGCCACGCAGCTCGCCGGCGCGCTCGGTGTCACCGGCGGCGGAAGCGTCGCGGATCGCGCGGCGCAGGGCGCTGATGCTCTTCTCCAGGGCGTCCAGAGGATCACTCATGCCGCCGACCATACCAGACTTCCATTCTCTTCCAGATTTTTCCAGAGTACCGGTGTATGGTCAGTGGCTCCGAAGCCTCCGGCATCCGCGCCGAGACCGCAGACCGTTTCCCTTGGAGAGCCCCGTGACGGGACGCGTATTCCACACCTCCGACTGGCACCTGGGGCGCCAGATCGGCCGCTTCCGCCGCGATGGCGAAGTCGACGCCGTCCTGGACGAGATCACCGCCATAGCCGCCGACTTCGCCCCCGACCTGATCGTCCACAGCGGCGACCTGTTCGACAGCTCCCGCCCCGGCCTGGACGACCTGCGCCGCGCCGCGCACGCCCTGCGACGCCTCGCAGAGATCGCCCCCGTGGTCGTGGTCGCCGGCAACCACGACACCCGCAACGTCCTGGCATTCGTGGAGTTCGTCCTCAACGACATGGGCACCCGCGACACCGCCGACATCCGGGTGCGCTTCGCGGCCGACGCCCGCCCCGAAGGCCTCCTGATGGCCGACTACCCCACCCGGGACGGGGAACTGACACTGCGTATCGGCGCCCTGCCCTACCTGCACCCCAACCGCTTCACCTACGACTTCGCCGACCCGCACCTGCTGACCGCGACGTACGCCCAGCGGATGCGCGCCGTCCAGGCCGACGTCCACCACCGGCTGACCGCCGGCCGCGGCGCCCGCGACGTCCTGATCTTCGCCGCCCACCTGTTCGTCGAAGGCGCCACCCCCTCCCACTCGGAACGGCAGATCTCTATCGCCTCCGACTACGCGATCACTCCCGCCGACATGCCCGACGTCGCCTACGGCGCCCTCGGCCACATCCACAAGCCCCAGGCCGTCGACCGCGCCGGATTCCCCGCCCGCTACGCCGGCAGCCCCCTGCAGATGGACTTCGGCGAGAGCGGAGACACCAAGAGCGTGGTCCTGGTCGAGGTCGGCCCCGGCTCAGCGCCCCGCACCGAACTGGTGCCGCTGACCGCCGGCCGCCGCCTGGTGCGCCTCGAAGGCACCTTGGACGAGATCGAGCAGCGTGCCGCCCGCGTCGGGGACGCCTGGGTGAAGGCAGTGGTCAACGTCGACACCTTCACCCCGGGCCTGGCGGACATCCTCGCCCGGATGCTCCCGCAGGCCACCCTCGTCGACATCGACGAGCGCCGCACCGGAGCAGGCGACCGTGTCTTGGACCGGCAGACCTCCCGCAGGGAACTGCCTGCCATCGAGGACCTGCTGCGCGACTACCTGTCCGGCCGCGGCACCTCCGGTCCGGCGCGGGACCGCGTCATGAAGGCCTTCGCCCACCTCCAGGCCGAACCCGACCTCGACGACCCCGCACCGTGCTGCGAGGAGACCCTGCTGACCGCAGTCATCGCCGGCACGCCCGTGACCGCCGTCGACCCCTCGCGCCTGCTCATCGGCACGGACACCACCGCAATGGAGGCGAAGCGATGAAGCCGCTGACACTCGACCTCACCGGATTCCGCAGCTACCCCACGCGGACCACCATCGACTTCACCGGCAGGAGCCTGGTCGCCGCCCTGGGCGACACCGGCGCCGGCAAGAGCAGTCTGCTCGACGCCATCACGTTCGCACTGTTCCGCAAGAGCTCCTGGGACGCCAGGGAACCGCGCCAGCTCATCGCCGACGGCGCCCAGGCCATGAGCGTCGAGCTCACCTTCCTGCACGGCGGGCAGCGCTGGCAGGTGCACCGCACCATGCATGCCAGCAACCCGAACGCGGGACGCCACCATCTGGCCAACCTGGACACCGGCGAGCAGGTCGACAGCGCCACCGCCGTCGATGCCCGCGTCAAGGCGGTGCTGCAGATGGGCTATGACACCTTCCTGCGCGTGGGCCTGCTCCCACAGGGCAGGTTCGACCAGCTCTTGACCGCGCCACCCAAGGAGCGCAGCGAACGCCTGCGTGAACTGTTCGGAGCCGAGTCGCTGGAGTCGGTGCAGCAGCTGGCCGCCCGCCACGCCCAGACCCTCAACGGACTGCTGATCCAAGCGAGGGCCAAACGCGACCCCATGCCGCAGGACCCGGCTCAGGCCGCAGCCGAAGCCGCCGAGGCCGCCGATGCGGCAGCCGCCCGCGCCGAGTATCTGAACGCCGCAGTCGAGCACATCACCGGGCTACAGGAAGAGGTGACGGCAGCACGCGAGACGGCAGCGCAGGCGAACACGGTCGCCCAAGACCTGTCCGAGCACACCGTGGCCAACGCCGACGCCGTGCTGGACTCGCTCGAGCCCCTCGCCGCAGACATCGCCAAGCGCTGCGACGCAACCCAGCGCAGCATCGACCAGGCCGACACCGACGAACGCGCCCTCGCCGAGGAGATCAACGCGGCCGACGCGGCAGGGGAGAGCCGCGACGCCCTCGCCAAGGCCGCCACGACCCTGAGCACCCTCGCGGCCGACGCCCACGGGCATCGCAGCGAACGCGACCGGCTCACCGCGCTCACCGACCAGCTCGCAAACGAGGACGCTGCCCTCACCGCCGCCGAGGCCGATCTCACGGCGCGCACCGCGCACAGCGAGCCGCTGGCAGCGCAGGCACGCGCGGCCGCGCAGAGCAGCCGCGAGATCCGCGACCACGCGGCTGCCGCACGCACCCTTCTGACCGCAGCCCTCACGGCAGCACAGCACACCGCCGACACCGCCGCCGCCCACGCCGCCGCCCAGCACAAGGCCCACAACGCCCGGGCCGACGAAGGCCGCCGGGAGGAGGACGAGCAGCGCGCGAACGCGGACCACGACGCCGCCCGAACCCAACTGGAGACCCTTCAGCGACACGACCAGGCCGCTGCCGTCGCCGCCGACCTCCACCCCGGCAGCGACTGCCCCGTCTGCCACCAGGAACTTCCCCCCGACTTCGAACCAGCAGCAGCCGACGTCACCGCGCTGACCGCAGCCAGAACCCGTCTGAAGGAGGCCGAAACCGCCCGCGACACCGCCCGCCGCCGGCTCGCCCAAGCGAACGGCGCGTTGCAGGTCGCCGAGCAGGCCGTGCTCGACCGCGCCGAGGAGCACCAGGACGCCCAACACAAGGAGCACAGCGCCGCCATCACCGCGGCACACAGCTTCCAGGATCTCGCGACGCGGACCAACGACGCCTTCGATGCCGCAGCGGCAACGGCCACCCTGACCGCACTCACCACTGCGATCCGCTCCGCCACCCCCCACAGCGACCAGACGACCGCACCGATCACCGGCGCGATCACCGTCTGCGAGCAGGCAGCCGAAGCAAAGGCCGAGAACCTGCACACCGAACAGCTCCGACAGGCCGCAGCCCTGGAAGCGGACCGCAAGACCCTAGACGGGAACCGCACATCCCACCAGCGCAGCACCACAGAACTGAAGACAGCCCTCGAGCGTCACACCCGCGCCCTCGCCAGAACCGTCGCCGACGCCCGCGCCCTGCCCGCCCGCTTCCGGGCGACGCTGCCTGACGAGACGATCACGGTGACCGCCGACCAGGCCGCCGCCGCGGCGGCGGCCGTGGACGCCCGACGCACCGAACTCCAGGAGCTGACCGACCGCAGGGAAGCAGCACGCGAGGAGAAGATCGGGCTCCTGGCCGACCAGCGCGCCCTCGAAAACGAGCACCGCACCACGGTGGAACGCCCGCTGAACGACCTGCGCGGCCATCTGGACGCCTGGGCCGGGGCAGCCGGCCGCGCCATCGCACACCTTGACGCATCCGCCCACCACCAGGTCCCCAAGACCCCCACCGGCGCCGGGATCACCGAGATCCGCCAGTACACCGCCGACCTCGGGACCACCGCATCAGCCCTGGCCGGGACGCTGACCGAGCGCACCAACAAGGCCCGGACCAGGGCGGAAGCAGCAGCCACGGACCTGCGCCGGCACGCTGCCACCCTCACCGACGTCGACAGATTCGACCCCGCAGCGGACCTGACCAACTCTCAGGCGGTCCACCCCCTTGTTGCCGCGGCCGCCCGCGCTGCCCAGGAGGAACAGGACCAGCGCGACAAGCAGCTGCAGGCGCAGGATCTGATCCAGCCGGCCGCCGACCTGGACTACGCCATCGCCGCAGCCACCGCCCGCCACGAGGCACTGGAAGTCCTGCGCAGGGAACTGGTCGACGCCAAGTTTCTGGGCCACCTCACCATGCTGCGCACGCAGGCGCTGCTCGGCGTCGCCAGCGACATGCTCGGACAGATGTCGGACGGTCAGTTCGGCTTCGCGGAGAGCTTCGACATCGTTAGCCGCAGCTCCGGCGTCGTCCACCACCCGAACCGGCTCTCGGGCGGCGAGAAGTTCCTGGCCTCCCTGGCCTTGGCCCTGGCGCTGGCCGAGTTGCACTCACGCAGCGGCCCCGCTCTCGGATCGCTCTTCCTCGACGAGGGCTTCGCCGCCCTGGACACCACCGCTCTCGACGCGGCCCTGGACGTCCTGCGCACCCAGGCTGGCGGAGACCGCCTGGTCGTGGTGATCAGCCACCTGCATGCCGTCGCCGAAGCCGTCGACGACGTGCTGTGGGTGGAACGCACCAGCTCCGGCTCCAGCGCCCGCTGGCTCACCGCAGCCGAACGCGACGATCTGGTACAGGCCGACCTGGCAAGCGGCCTCCAAACCCTCGCACCGTAGACCCCTGGAGTGCCGTGCCTGCTCCGCTCATGAAGCCCAACTCGCGCCGTACCTCACCACCCCGCCCTCGCGTCCCTGACTTCGCCCCGGACCATCGCCACAGAAGACGGACCTTGCCGATGACCGTCAGATCCAGTCGACGCCCAGTCGACGCCCAGCGCGGCGAGGGAGGCGAGCTGGTCGGCGGTGAGTTTGCTGCGACGCTGCTTGGTGTTGGAGATCCATACGCCAAGCCGGATGATGACCGGTTCCGCCTCGCCGTCGACCGTGATCGGTTCTCCGTGTCCCCGCGGTACCGGCCTGTTCGCGCCTTCCCGCCCGACCCACTGGGTGAGGGCTGCAAGGCCACGCTGGAACGCCTGCTGCGCCCTGCTCGTCCCTTTCGCCGTGCTTCCGGCTGCCTGGGCTGGAGACGGGGACGCGGGGGGTTGCATGCCGAGGGCGGTCAGCCGTTCCTGCTGTTCAGTGGACAGATGCGCCCATGTGTTCGGGTGCCGCATCCGCTCCAGCCACAGTCCGAGGTCGTCGCCGTCGAACTGCACGCCGGGCTCGATGAGCGACAGAACACCCTCGCCTTCGGTGTCGGCTAGGTCGGCGAGCACCTTGTAGTGGCGTTGCCAGTCGAGCGGCCAGGGGCAGTTCCAGTCCGGGTCGATCTTCGTGAGCTGCGCGGCGCGGACGGCGGCCCGCTCCGGGTCCTTGCCGAGTCCGTTCTTGGTTCCCTTCCGGCGGAGGTTGGCGATGTGCTGTCCGATGGGCACCATCGCATCGCCTTCGCCCCAGACCGCGTCCTGACGGGGCGCGAGGTGCCCAGAAGCCCGCCGGTACGACCGCAGCGCGGCTAGCTTGGCCTCCCACGCCTCCTGGCCGAACCCCACCCACACCGGACCCCGATGAACCCCAACGGGAACCCCGCCCCTCTCGTCCAGGCCCGCGCCCGCATCAGCGCCGACAAGCGCCAGCGAGCCCTGGAACGCGGCCACCAACCCGTCACCCCCACCGCCGTCGCCCGCACCGCCGGCGTCTCCACCTGGCTCACCTACACCGACGCCATCCGCCCCAACATCCAAGCCGCCCAGACCCGGCAAGCCACCCAACCGGTCCCCCCGCCCAGCCCCACCTCCGCCACCGGCCTGCGCGCTGAACTCGAGCTCGCCCGCAAAGAAATCACCCAGCTGCGACGCGAACGCGATCAGGCCCGCACCGCCGTGCGCCACCAGCTCGGACGCCAACTTGACGCCCTGATCTGCCGGCTGGTTGGTCAGAATCCGCGGTGATTGCGTGCCCGCCACTCGACGAGCCGGGCGTGGGCTGCCTTCGCGCGCTCTACGTCGCCGTGGAATGCACCCGCTTGCAGGAGGGGCCAGGCAGCGGTCAGTTCCGTCCCGATCGTGTTCGCAAGGCCGCTGTCGTGTCCCCAGTTTTCTCCGGTGAGGAATTCTCCTGCCCAGGGGTCGCGGCGGTGTTCCACGTCGTCGTCCATGGAGATCATGGAGGCGAGGAATTCGAAGCGGTTGCATGCGGCCTTGTACGCGGCGTCGTCCGGTTCGAGTGAGCGCAGCGGTTCCCGTGCTTCCTGCCGCAGGAAGTGGCTTTGCGGGTAGAGCCAGCGGTTCCCGGGCGCTGGCGGGCACACGTCGCGCAGGTCCCCGGGGAGCACTCGCCAGGGGTGAAGGTAAACGGCCGGAGGCTGGGGCTCAGTACGCCCGAACAGTGTCGTCCAGGTGGGTTTGGCCATGACAGTGGTGATGAACTCCTCGCGCCCGGCGATGACTGCCGCCACCCCCATGGTCCAGGTCGCCAGCAGAGCGGGGTAGTGCCGCAGGGCTTCGAGCTGGTCGTTGAACGAGCCGGAGAAGCTGCTGCGGATGCGAACCAGGCGCTCGACTGTACGGAGCCACAGGCTGTCGTAGGTGCCGTCGTCGTGGTAGATCCCGGTGGCCAGGAGGTGGAGGAGCGTGTCGGTGTCGGCTCGGTACCGGTGGACGCTGTCGGCGTACGAGGTGTTGGCGAGCGGGTAGTTCTCCGGGGCGGTACGGCCCAGGAGCTGCGCCGCGGTCTGGCCGACCAGGTCGGACAGATCGATGCGGCGTATGGGGTCTGGAAGGGCCCGCTTGAGGCGGGCGACTGCGATGTCGCGGGTGATCGGCGCGTCGGCGAGGCGGTCCAGCGCCTCAAGGCGCTGGACCAGGTCGGGGAAGAGCTCGTCCGCGCTCAGCCGAGGAATCAAGGCCGCCTGATGCTGAGCGGTGATACGAGCGGCCGCGGCGCCCAGGTCGCCGTAGTGCGACCAGAAGAGGGGGTAGCGCCGTGACCGTGTGCCTTCGACAGCCTTCACCAGAGCGTGGTCCCAGTCCGCGGACCACCCGCAGACCAGCAGGCCGTACTCGTCCAGAACACGGTCGAGGAGCTGTTGCTGCTCTGGAGGGTAGGAGGAGAGTTCATCGACGGTGTTGCGGGAGTCCAGGTCGAGGTAGTCGCCGTGCAGCTTGATGACGGTCGCGCGGCTGTGCACGAGCGGTGTCGCGCCGGCGAACTGCCTGGGCTGGTGAATGACCTGGGGCGAGATCCCGACGTCCTCCAGGGCACGCTCGGTGAGTTTGTCGAAGTTCGTGGTCACGATGACCCGCACGCTGCCGCGCAGCACCAGCTGCGCGATCGCCTTGTGGGCTGCGCCGGGTACTTTCCGCCTCGTATCCCGGTCCTCTTCGTCGGCCTCGAAGTACTGGGCAAGAAGCGCCTGCCGGCCGCTTGCGGTCGGGGCCAGGGTACCGAGCAGGTCGGAGTATCCCAGGGGGCCGTTGCCATGTTTGGCCCACCAGGCCTCCGGATCACTGGCGGCCGCAGCGCCCGCGTTGGGATCATCGGGGTCCAAAGCCGTGGCAGCCCGACGCACGAGGTCCTGGACGATGCCCCACCCGGTCTTGATGGCGGCGCCGGTCGAGACACCGGACCCGAGCAGCAGCGCGTAGACGCCCGGGCTGGAGTGCATGCTCGTGGCGAGCGCGACCAGAGGTGACAGGGCGCGTCCGGCAGGCGTGACGAGCGGGCCCGAGGGCGGAACGGAACCCGAGAGCGGGGGTGCGGGGTCAGCAGCCATGATGCTTCTCCATGCGGAACGGCGATAGGGAGCAGCGAACAGCTGACGACACGTCAACCCGTGCTCGGGAAGCAACTATAGTCATTCTGACGATAAACTCATGCCCAGTCGACCCCAAGCACTGCGAGCTGCGCGAGCTGGTCCGCGCTCAGTCGCGCACGTCGGCTCTTCGTGTTCGACAACCAGACACCCAGGCGAATCGGGGCACCCTCGCCCACAGCGCCATCGGCCCTCCCACCCTCGACCTCGTCAATCAAGACCTCGACGTGCTGCCGAGGGACTGTCAGGCGACCTTCACGGGCCTTGTACTGCCGCAGAGCAGCAACACCCCGCTCGAACGCCCCCGCGGCGCCCACAGGGCCCTTGGGTGCCTTGGCGGGGGCATCCTCGGCCAGCGGCTGCACGCCGATGCCGGTCAGCTTGTCGCGCTGCTGGTCGGTGAGCTTGGCCCAGACCACGGTCTGGCGCTGCTTGGCCAGCCATCGGCCGATGTCGTCGCCGTCGATCGTGGTGCCCGGCTCGATCGCCTCGACCGGTACCTGGGCCTGGCGGAGTTGGGCGAGGCCGGCGAAGTGCCGCTGCCATTCCAGCGGCCACTCGGGGTTCCAGTCCGGGTCGATCTCCGCCAGCGCCGCCGCCCGTTCCGGGTGGTCCCCGAGCACCCCCGGCCGCCTGAGATTGGACAGCCACTGCCCTACCGGCCGGTCCAGGGCTGTGGCCGACCGCGGGGCCGCCAGCGTTCCGTGGGCCTCGAACCAGGCCCTCGCGGCTGCGAGGTTCTCCTGGAACGCGCTGTCGGCTGCGTTCCACACCATGCCCAGGCCTTCCAGGCGCTTGGCCCGCCGGCCGTCCATGGTGCCCGCGCCGTAGGCGCGCCTCTGCTCGGCGATCCATTGCCCCAGCGGGTACGGGCCTTCCTTGTGGTCGTAGGGCACCCGCAGATGTGACTCTCGGTCACGGAACCGGCGGGCCGCCGCGTACCCCTTGGCCCAGTCCTGCCGCTCGGTGTCGATCACGTTGAAGGAGACCCATTCCGCGACCACCACCGGGTCACGCGGGGCCGCGAACCGCAGCAGCAGACGCGATTCCTCCTCATCCTCGGGTGCTGCACCGATGTTCTGGGAGGGGTTCACGTCGCGTTTCTGCTCCTCCTGCGGCACGGCCAGCAATTCCACGGCCTCTTCGTCGTGCGCGCGGAGACCCTGCAAAACCTGGACCAACGGCCGGTAACTGCCGGAGGTGAACATGTCTTCCGGGCGTTCTCCAGCCTCCAGGAAAACCGGCACAATCAAAGACGCCAGTTTCCCCTCCCCGGGCTTTTGCCTCAGCGCCCGGCCGATTGCCTGCACGATATCGTGCGGAGCACCCTTGGGATCCAAAATGGCAACGCTATCCACACTTCTGATGTCGACGCCCTCACCCAAGACACGGCAGTTACACAAGATCGCCAGCCCGAGCCGGGTGGCGAACTCACCCAGCACCGACCGCCGCCGCTCCGGCACATGATCACCCATCAGCCAGTCAGCCCAGATGTGCGCGGGGTACTTCTCCGGGCTGTCCGCGTGCAGCTTCGCCGCAACCCGGGGCAGCCCCTCCGCGAACGCGTTCGCCTCTATCGTCCGGTGATGAAACGTAATCATCGACCGCAACTTGTGCTCCACAGCCGTACGCAACACCCCAGCCTGAAGCGCCGCCAGGCGCTGGCCGCGCAGCTCCTCCTCCTTCGCCTCCGGGCCGCGCAGCCGCTCCGGCGTCACCACCGGGTCCGTCAACTCCATGACGATGATCTGATACCGCGCCAAAAGCCCCCGGGACACCGCCTGCGCCAAGGTCAGGCGATACAGAACAGGACCGAAAATTTTCGGATCATCCATCGAGGCCGCCATCTCCTCCGGCAGCGCATCCCGGACCCCCTCGCGCACCTCCCACGAGGCGGGGCGCTCCTGCCAGATCCGCGGCGTCGCCGTCATGTACAACCGCCGCGCCGACGGGATGACACTCTGCAAATGGACGTCGGCCCACGCCTTCCCGAGTGAACCCGACGTGCGGTGCGCCTCATCGACCACCGTGAGGTCCATCGGGTCCATCCGCACGCCGTACACACCCTCGAACGCCTCCGCGAGGACCCCCAGCGACGCGTAGGTGCCGAACACCACCACCTGGCCAGCCCCGTGCCACAACGCCAGCTGCGGCGCGCTCGTGGTGGCACGCACCTTCATCGACCACAGCTCCGGGTCCTCCTGGAGCGAGCACACCGCAACCGCCGGCCCAGCGTGCCCGGCCGCCTTCCACGCCCGCACCGTCTGCGTCAGCAAATCCAGCGTCGGCACCAAAACCAGAATCCGACCGGCCCCGGCAATCCGCTTAGCCGCGGTGGCGGCAATAATCGTCTTCCCGGTCCCGCACGCCGCGATACACTGCCCACGCAGACCATTCGAAGGAATCCCACTCGGCGGGATATCGAGCCCGCGCACGATAGCGGCGACGGCCTCTTTCTGATGGTCACGCAGTTTCAGTTTCTCCGGCATTTTCCCGTGCTCCTAATCTGGGAATCAAATTGCACAGAAGGGGACTCTCCCCGGCGGGGGTATGGGCCGGGCGGTGCTGCTCTCTGGACCCAGATTCTACACAGTGCATCACTAGCCGCACTACCCCGTGCGCACGGTTCGTCAGCACGGGTGACAGTTGGCGGATTCTGCACGCGCGATGCGCGTTGGCGTGTATGCTGGTGCGTGATGGGTGTTGCTGCAGATGGTCCAGGTGACAGTCCATCAGGGGGGAGGTGGTTTCGGGTGGAGCGTAGCGGAGCTCGTTCTCTGCGGTGGGGCGGGCCTCGAATCGGTGGGTGGATGACGTTCGGTCACCGGGGGTAGTGGCGGGAACTTCCAGGGATTACCCGGACCCGCGCGTGATGCACCTCCCCCTCTAGCCAGCTTGCTTTTCGGTTTTCCCGCTTGCGGGAAAACCCGGCAATTCGCGCGGAGCGTGAATTGTTTTTATGCCCGTTGAAGCGAAGCGGAAACGGGCATAATTCCCGCGAAGCGGTAATTCGCACCGCGCGAAGCGCGGTGCATTCACTATTGCCTCGCGCAGCGAGGCATAACCCGCTCCGCGGG
>NZ_JBIBFQ010000016.1:0-105151 GCF_042955955.1 Streptomyces sp. NPDC008317 | reverse complement strand
ACAGCCCACGGCCCTTCCCCCCCCCCCCCCCCGCCGGCCCCCCCCCCCCCCCCCCCCCCGGGCCCCCGGCCGCCCCCCCCCCCCCCCCCCCCCCCCCCCGCCGGGGGAGGGGCGGCGGCTCCCGCGAATCCGCACGAAAGCGTGCCGTTCGCGGGCGGCCGGTACGCACGGGCGGCGCCGCCCGTGCGGGGGCGGAAAGGCCAGCTCACGTCGCGTGTCGGCATCGCTCGACAGCGGTCCCTCGCTCGCCGCTCACCCCCTTTTCCATCCGTGTCGGAAATTCGGACATCGCGGCAGGTCTTGACAGAAGCCAGTAGGGATTACAGCCTATGGCAACGTTGTCATCCGAGTTGAGAGCCGGGTCGATCGTTCCGTCGGCTCACGTGGGATTGGACTTTTTGGACATGTCGGATCAGCCGCACCTTTCCCGGCGAAGGATCGTCGCCACCGGCTCCACCCTCCTGGCGGGCTTCGGCCTGGGCACCGCCTTTCCCACGGCTGCCTCCGCTACCACCCCGGCCCCCGCCGCCGGGCCCGCGGCGCCGTCGGGGACCGCCGCCGCGCGGGCCGAACTCGCCGCCTACCGCCCGATCACCGTGTCGTCCACGGACTACGCCCCCACGCCCGGCGAATTCGCGGTCGACGGGATCGGCACCGTCGGCGTACGCGGCACCGGCTGGCGGGCCGCGGCGGGCGACCCGCAGTGGATCTGTGTCGACCTCCAGGCGGACTGCGAGGTCGACTCCGTGAAACTGACCTTCGAGGCCACGGTCAACGACCCGGTCTTCACCCCCTCCGACAGCGGCAATCCGCGCGACAGCACCACAGGGCAGGAGATCCTGTCGAGCTGCGCGGTGGACTTCGTCATCGAGACCTCGCGCGACCAGCACGCCTGGACCACCGTGTACCGGACCACCTCGGGCACCGGCGGCGTCGTGGACATCGCGCTGGACCGCAAGGTCACCGCGCGCTGGGTGCGGCTGACCGTGCGCAAGCGCTCCAACGCCAACCCGCTGGGCCTCAACGGCTTCGCGGTGTACGGCACTTCGCGCGCCCACCGCCCCGCCGCCACCGGCTGGACCGACTGGGGCACCCATCACCACCACGCCCCCGCGCTGAAGACCGCCGCCGACGGCACCGTGCCGCTGGAGTCCGGCTGGACGCTCACCATGGACGACTGGGCGGGCGGCGAGGGCGCCGACCTGTCCCGCCCGTCGGTGGACACCAGCCGCTGGCTGCCCGCGACCGTGCCCGGCACGGTCCTGGCCTCACTGGTCGAACAGGGCCATCTGCCCGACCCCGTGTCCGGCCTGAACAACCTGCACATCCCCGAGGCGCTGTCCCGCCACTCGTGGTGGTACCGGCGCGGCTTCGAGCTGCCCCGTAACCTGACGACCGGCTCGGGCCGCCACATCTGGCTGGAGTTCGACGGCGTCAACCACACCGCGGACATCTGGTTGAACGGCAAGCGGGTCGGCGGCCTGACCTACCCCTTCGCCCGCTCCGCCCACGACGTGACGGCGCTGCTCACCGCCCGCGGCGAACAGGCCCTCGCCGTGAAGATCACCCCGATGCCGTTCCCCGGCAGCCCCGGCGACAAGGGGGCGGCCGGACTGGCCTTCGTGGACGCGGGCGCCACCATGATGAACCGCAACTCGCCCACCTACCTGGCCTCTTCCGGCTGGGACTGGATGCCCGCCGTACGCGACCGCGTCTCCGGGATCTGGAACCACGTACGGCTGCGCTCCACCGGCCACGCCGTCATCGGCGACCCCCGCGTCGACACCGTCCTGCCCGACCTGCCCGACACCCGCAGCGCGGAGGTGACGATCGTCGTCCCCGTGCGCAACGCCGACACCACCGAGCGGCGCGTCACCGTCACCGCCGCCTTCGACGACGTCAAGGTGACCCAGACGGTCACCGTGCCCGCGGGCGGCGGCAAGGACGTCACCTTCACCCCGTCCGTGTACGGCAAACTGCGGCTGCGCAACCCCAAGCTGTGGTGGCCCAACGGCTACGGCGAGGCCGCCCTGCACGACCTGACACTGACCGCGACCGTCGACGGCCGCACCAGCGACCGGCGCACCACCCGGTTCGGCATCCGGCAGTTCGGCTACGAATTCGCCGTGCCGCTGCCCTTCACCGCCGGCGGCGACGCGTACACCCAGTCCGTCGACCTCGGGGCGCGGACCGCGCGGTACATACGGGTGCGCTGCCTGACCCGCGCCACCGCCTGGGGCTCGTCGCTGTGGAGCCTGTCGGTGGTCAACAGCGCCGCGCCCGGCACCGACCTCGCGTTGCGCAAGACGGCCACCGCCTCGTCGGTCGACGAGGACGACCACCAGCCGGGCAACGTCACCGACGGCGACCAGGGCACCCGCTGGTCCTCGTCCTTCGAGGACGACCAGTGGGTCCAGGTCGACCTCGGCGCCCAAGTCGCCTTCGACCGCGTCGACCTGACGTGGGAACAGGCGTACGCGCGCACGTACGTGGTCCAGGTCTCGGCCGACGGCTCGGCTTGGACCGACGCGAAGTCCGTCGACAATTCCGCGGTCCCGCTGCCCTTCAACGGCGGCGACGCCAGCCTCCAGACCGAGGACTTCAGCGCGGTGACCGCCCGCTATGTCCGGATCAACGGCGGTGCCCGCGCGACCAGTTGGGGCAACTCGCTGTGGACGCTCTCCGTGGTCGACAGCGCCAGGCCCGGCACCGACCTCGCGCTCCACAAGACCGCGAGCGCCTCCTCCGAGGACTCCGGCAGCCCGGCGTCCCACGCCACCGACGGCGACCCCAACTCCCGCTGGTCGTCGGAGTATCTGGACAACCAGTGGATCCAGGTCGACCTCGGCTCGGCCCAGAGCTTCGACCGCGTCGTCATCGTGTGGGAAGCGGCCTACCCGAAGACGTACACGATCCAGGTGTCCGCCGACGCGAAGACCTGGACGGACGTGAAGTCCGTCGACAACACGCCCGAACCGCTGAAGATCAGCGTCAACGGCGTCCGGGTCTTCTGCCGCGGCGGCAACTGGGGCTGGGACGAACTGCTGCGCCGGATGCCCGCCGCGCGGATGGACGCCGCCGTGCGGATGCACCGCGACATGAACTTCACGATGATCCGCAACTGGGTGGCCAGCAGCAACCGCGAGGAGTTCTTCGCCAGTTGCGACGAGCACGGCCTGCTGGTGTGGAACGACTTCCCCAACGCGTGGGGCATGGACCCGCCGGACCACCAGGCGTACAACGACCTGGCGCGCGACACCGTACGGCGCTACCGCGTCCACCCCAGCGTCGTCGTGTGGTGCGGGGCCAACGAGGGCAATCCGCCCGCCGCGATCGACACCGGCATGCGCGACGCCGTCACCTCCGAGGCGCCCGGCGTGATGTACCAGAACAACTCCGCGGGCGGCATCATCACCGGCGGCGGCCCCTACGGATGGGTGGAGCCCGCCCGTTACTACGCGCCGTCCACGTACGGCAGCGGCAGCTTCGGCTTCCACACCGAGATCGGCATGCCGGTGGTGTCCACGGCCGCCAGCATGCGCAATCTCGTCGGCGACGAGCCGGAGTGGCCGGTCGGCGCGGCCTGGTACTACCACGACTGGAGCACACGCGGGAATCAGGCGCCGCAGAACTACCAAGCCGCCATCGAGGCCCGCCTCGACACCGCCACCGGCCTCGACGACTTCGCGCGCAAGGCGCAGTTCGTCAACTACGAGAACACCCGCGCCATGTTCGAGGCGTGGAACGCCAACCTGTGGAAGGACGCCAGCGGCCTGATGCTGTGGATGTCCCACCCGGCGTGGCACAGCACGGTGTGGCAGACCTACGACTACGACTTCGACGTCAACGGCACCTATTACGGGGCCCGCAAGGCGTGCGAGGCGCTGCACGTCCAGGCCGACCCCGACAAGTGGCAGGTCATCGCCGTCAACCACACCCCGCACACGGTCACCGGCGCCCGGGTGACGGCCAACTACTACGACCTCGACGGCCGCCGGCTCGTCCCGGAACAGCGCAAGTTGGTCAACATCGCGCCGTCGTCGTCGGTCACCGCCTTCACCGCCGACCGGATGGACACCCTGCCGTCCTTCCACCTGCTCCGGCTCCGCCTGGAGGACCCGCTCGGCCGCGTGCTGTCCGAGAACACCTACTGGCGCTACCGCGACACCAAGGACATGCGGGCCCTGAACAAGGCCAAGCAGACCCGCCTGTCCACCGACCTCGGCCGCCTCACCCACTCCGGCGCCCGCCGCAACCTCACCGCCACCGTCCGCAACCGCGGCTCCGCCGTCGCCGCCATGGTCCGGCTGTCGCTCCTCGACGACCACACCGGCGAGCGCGTCCTGCCCACCCTCTACAGCGACAACTACCTCTGGCTGCTGCCCGGCGAGTCCCGCACCCTCACCCTGACCTTCCCCGCCGCCGCCCTGCCCTCCTCCCGCCCCGCCCTGCGCGCCGAGTCCTACACCACCCCCACCACCCTCACCCGCCCCTGACCCCGGGACGCGAGGCGGGCGGCGGCGGGGGAATCCGCAGGTCAGTCCTACCCCCGCCGTCGGCGGACGGCGGGGGACACGGAGAATGGGGGCATGGATTCGGTGGACATATGTTTTTCGCGTGACGAGCTGATCGACCATCTGCGACGGACCCGCATCGCCGGGGACGTCGCCACCCCGCGGCAGGGGAATCTGCGGCACTACAGCGAGCTGGTGAAGGGGAACCGGCGCTTCTGGCTGGGGCTGGAGCTGGGGGAGCGGTGGACCGAGGAGACGGTGCTGGCGGTGATGGCCGAGCGCGTCGGCGTGGTGGCCGACCCCGGACACCTCCAGGGTCAGGACACCATCGACGCGCGGCTCACCGTGGAAGGACTCGACCGGATGGCGGCCGTCCTGCGGGAGGCGGCCCGGCAGCGGTGGCGGGTGCTGGTCGCCACCGGGCACCCGGGCGGGCTGCTCGATGTGCACCAGGCCATCGCGCGGGCGCTGCGCGCGGCCGGGGCCACCGTCGTCGCCATTCCCAAGGGCCTGTCCACCACCGAGGGCGACGACGACTCCTACGGCGACGTCCGTCAGTTCGGCAGCGTCGCCGTGCTGGAGGACGGTGCCACCCTGTGGCACACCCACGCGCCGCAGCCGATGTCGGCCATTCTCGACGCGCTGACCGCCGCGGGCGAGCCGCTGCCCGACCTGGTGGTGGCCGACCACGGCTGGGCGGGCCGCGCGGGCCAGCGCGGGATCAGGACCGTCGCCTTCGCCGACTGCAACGATCCGGCGCTCTTCCTCGGCGAGGCGGAGGGCACCATCGCGGTGACCGTCCCGCTCGACGACCACGTGGTGGACCCGCAGGCGTACGAGCCGATGACCGCCTATCTGCTGTCGGAGGCCGGGCTCACCGCCTGAGACCCGCGCGAGCCCGTACGACGCGCCGGTACGACCGCGCCCCGTCCCGTACGATCCCGCGGAACGCAGCCGCGTCGCCCCGGCGGGACCCACCGGCTGCCCACGGCCAGTAGGCTTCCCGTGGGTGCCCGAAGCACCGCAGAGACCGCCGCGGACGCCCCGGAACACGGGGCGTCCGCCGTGTGTTACCGCCATGGAACACGAGGAGGACTGAGATGACCGCTCAGACACAGAAGGCCGTCCTCGCCGGCGGATGCTTCTGGGGCATGCAGGACCTGATCCGACGCCTGCCCGGCGTGACGGACACCCGGGTCGGATACGCGGGCGGCGACGTGCCGAACCCCACGTACCGCAACCACGGCACCCACGCCGAGTCGATCGAGATCACCTACGACCCGGAGCGGACCGACTACCGGGCGCTGCTGGAGTTCTTCTTCCAGATCCACGACCCGAGCACGAAGAACCGCCAGGGCAACGACATGGGCCTCAGCTACCGGTCGGCCATCTTCTACGAGGACGACGAGCAAAAGCGCGTCGCGGAGGACACGATCGCCGACGTCGACGCCTCCGGCCTGTGGCCAGGCAAGGTCGTCACCGAGGTCGCGCCCGCCGGTACCTTCTGGGAGGCCGAGCCCGAGCACCAGGACTACCTGGAGCGCTACCCCGACGGCTACACCTGCCACTACGTACGCCCCGGCTGGCGCCTGCCCGCCCGTACCAAGGACTGATGCCCGGCACGCCCAGCAAACCCAGCACGCCCGGCGCCGCTGGTTACGGCATCCGGCCTTTCCCCGCCGGCCGTCCGACGTCCCATTGATAGCGTCGGACCGTGGCGCATACAGTGCGCGCGGCGACTCGTATCCGGGAGGCCAGATGTCGGGTTCATCGTCGGGCGGCACGCCGGGGCGCGCCATGGGGCGAAGGGCTCTGCTGCTCGCGGGCGCCGCCTCCGCGGCGGCGGCCGGCGCCGGATCCCTGGCCTCCGCGGAGCCCGCACACGCGCGCCCCGGTGGCCCGGGGGCCGAGTGGGTCGGCAGTTGGGCCGGGTCGCCGAACGCCGCGCCGACGGCCGCCGTCGTCCACCTGGAGAACCAGACGGTCCGCCATGTGCTGCGTCTGAGCCTCGGCGGCTCCGCGCTCCGGTTACGGCTGACGAACGAATTCGGTGAGAGCGCCGCGTCCATCGGCGAGGTACGGGTCGCCCGCCGCGCGGGAACGCAGGGCACGGCGATCGTCCCGGCCACCGACCGCCGGGTGACGTTCGGCGGCAGCGGGTCCGTCCTGATCCCGGCCGGGGCCCCGGCCGTCAGCGATCCCGTCGACCTGGCCCTGCCCGGCGGCGCTGACCTGGTCGTGAGCCTCTACCTGCCGGAGCGTACGGCCGCGACCAGCCTGCACGCGTACGCCCTCCAGAAGAACGCCGTGGCCGCGGGCAACGTCACCGGCGCGACGACGGTCACGCCGACCGCCGAGCCGCAGGCGGTGTATCTCGTCTCCGGTGTCAGCGTCCGGGCCGGACGGCAGGCGTCCGCGATCGTCGCGCTCGGGGACTCGATCACCGACGGCGGCAAGAGCACCGTCGGCGCCGATCTGCGGTGGCCTGACCAGCTCGCCGCGCGGCTGCGGTCGTCCCGCCCGGCCGCCGACCGCGCGGTGGTGAACGCGGGCATCTCCGGCAACCGCCTGCTGCACGACCCCAATCCGCCCGCGGGCGACCCGGCCGAGGCGTACGCGCTCAACTTCGGACCGAGCGCCCTGCGCCGCTTCGACCGCGACGTGCTCGCCCAGCCCGCGGCGGCGTACGTCATCACCCTGATCGGCGTGAACGACCTCGGCCACCCGGGCACCGTGGCGCCGCTGTCCGAGACGGTGACGGCCGAGCAACTGATCGCCGGGCACGGGCAGTTGGCGGCGCGCGCGCACGCCGCGGGCCTGATCGCCATCGGCGGCACGATCATGCCCTTCAAGGACGACACCTTCGGCTTCTGGAGCCAGGCCAACGGCGAGAAGCGGAACGCCGTCAACGACTGGATCCGCACCAGCGGTGTGTACGACGCCGTGATCGACTTCGCCCGCGTCACCGCCGACCCGGCCGACCCGGACAAGCTGGCCGCCGCGTACAGCAGCGGCGACGGCCTGCACCCGAACGACGCGGGCCACACCGCGATGGCCGCCGCCGTTCCGCTCGACCTGTTCCGCTGAGCCGTCTCCGTACGGCTCGGCGGCCACGGCGCGCGGCGGCAGGACGTGCCCGGCCTCGGCCCTGAGCGACCCGTGCCCGGCACTCCGGCACGGCCGCCCCGGCACGCCACCGAGCCCTCCTTGGCGGGTCGCTGACCGGCCGTCGGACGCGCGACGGTCGGCGTGAAGCCCTGTACTAATACGTATTATCCCTTGACTTCCGGGAATCCGGAAGCCACGATCCCTCACGGCGCCGAGCGTCTCCCGATCGGCCGCGCCGCTCCCGTGGCCGATGTCCTCCCCCCCAACCGTGAGGGTGCTCCATGTCCGTTGACCACTCGTCCCGCGGCCTCACCCGTCGCTCCGCCCTGCTGGCCGGCGCCGCGCTGGCCCCCGCGTGGTTCCTCGGCACCGCCGGCGCCGCGCCCAGCCGCGCCGCCGCGGCGACGGCCTCGGACTTCGCGACGGTCCGCACCCAGTGGGGCACCACGCTGATCGGCAGCTACGACGCCTCCGACCAGGTGATCTCCGCCTACGCGCAGGCGATGGCCGACACAGCGAACGGCCTGTGGTCGACGCTGAACACCGCCAACTCCCGCACCTACCTGTGGGCGGACCTGAACAGCTCCACCGTCTCGGCCGTCCAGCGCGACGTGATCGGACGGCTGCGCCAACTCGCCCTCGCCTACGCCTCGCCGGGCTCGTCGCTGGCGGGCAACGCGACGCTCCTGGCGGACCTCACATCCGCGCTCGACTGGTTCCTCGCCCACAAGTACGGCGTCACCGCGCGGTACGACAACTGGTGGGACTTCGAGATCGGCATACCGCTGGCCCTCAACGACACCTGCGTCGCCCTGTACGACCACCTCTCGGCGAGCCAGATCTCCACCGCGATGGCCGCGATCACCCGCTACGCGCCCGACCCGACCAAGGTCAACGGCGGGACGGCCACCGGCGCCAACCTCAACTGGAACTGCGCCATCGCGACCGTGCGCGGCGCGCTGAGCCAGGACGCGACCGTCATCGACAGCGCCATGGCGGCGATCGCACACCTCTTCCCGTACAGCACCAGCGGCGACGGCTTCTACCCCGACGGCGGCTTCATCCAGCACGCGGTCTACGCCTACAACGGCTCCTACGGGGTGTCGCTGCTCCAGTACCTGACCTACCTGCTGGTCACCGTGCAGGGCACCCCGTGGGCGGCGACAACGGACCAGGTGCAGCGCGTCTTCACCTGGACGCAGGCGAACTACCGGCCGTGGATCTACCGCGGGGCGTTCATGGACATGGTGCGCGGACGCGCGCTCTCCCGCTTCTACGAGACCGACCACCGTATCGGCCGCCTCACCACCGCCACCCTGCTCCAACTCGCCCGCGTCTTCCCGGCCGACCAGGCGCTCACCGTCCGGTCGCAGGCCAAGGGCTGGATCGGCGCGGACACCTACCAGGACTTCTTCGCCTTCGACGCGGCCCCGCTCGAACAGGTGCGGATCTCGTCCATCGCGCTCGGCCGCGCCGTCGTCGCCGACAGCGCCATCCCGGCGGCGGCGGAGTCCACCATCTCCGTCGTGTCGACCTCGATGGCGCGGATCGTGCACCGGCGGCCCACGTTCGCCTTCGGCATCGCGATGGACAGCACGCGGATCAAGCCGTACGAGTCCGCGAACAACGAGAACCTCCAGGGCTGGTACACCGGCGAGGGCGCCACGTACCTGTATCTGCCCACGCAGCCCGGTCACTGGGTGAACGGGTACTGGCCGGCCGCGGACAAGTACCGGCTGCCCGGGGTCACGCTCGACACCAAGACCCTCGCGCTCGGCGCGAACCGCGGCTCGACCAACACCTGGGCGGGCGGCGCGCTGCTGGACGGGAACGTGGCGGCCGGTATGGGGCTGTCGTTCGCCGTCCAGACCCTCAAGGGCCACAAGTCGTGGTTCTGCGTCGACGACGTCGTCATCTGCCTGGGCGCCGGGATCACCAGCGACGACGGCCATACGATCGAGTCGGTCATCGAGAACCGCAACACCGGCCCCAACGGGCAGGCGAACATCCACGTCGATGGCAACGTTGTCCTGTCCACGCCGAGCAACACGCCGACGGTGGTCCAGCCGCGGTCGATCTTCGTGGACAACCTCGGCGGCTATGTCTTCCCGGTCGGCGGCCACGTCACCCTCCTGCGCCAGGACCGCACCGGCAAGTGGACCGACATGGACCACCGCGGCGTCTACGACGACACCGCCGCGTACACCCGCAGGTTCGTCACCATGTGGGTCGACCACGGCGTGAGCCCGACCGCGGGCAGCTACCGCTACATCCAACTGCCCGCCGCCACCTCGGCCCAGACCTCGGCGTTCGCCGCGTCGAACGACGTGACCGTCGCCTCGAACACCGCCGCGGTGCAGGCCGTCAGCCGCTCCGGCTCCGGCGTGACCATGGCCAACGTCTGGCAGGCCGGAGCGCCCAAGGCCGCCGGAATCCAGGTCGACAGGACCGCATCGGTCGTCACGCACCGGACGAACGGAACGCTCAGCGTGGCCGTGAGCGACCCGACCCAGCAGCTCACCGGGTCGGTCGTCGTCACCGTCGACGGCGCCGTCTCGGCCGCCACCTCCGTCGACCCCGGGGTGACGGTCCTCGCCACGACGCCCGACCTCCGCCTCTCGGTAGCGGTCGCGGGAGCGGCCGGAAGGACCTTCGTCGCACGCTTCACCGTCTGACAGCCGTCGGCCCGGCACCCCGTCGGCCCGGCACCCCGTCGGCCCGCGAGATAAGGAAGTCGCACATGCGCATGAGGGCTTTAGCAGTGGTGATCGGCATGCTCGTCGCGAGCTACGGCGTGACGTCGGGCTCGGCGCACGCGGCGTCATCGCTCTACGAGGCGGAGAACGCCACCGTCTTCCACGGGACGGTGGACCGCGATCACCTGGGATACACCGGGACCGGCTTCGTCAACACCGCCAACGAGGCGGGCGCGTACGTCGAGTTCAGCGTGAGCGCACCGGCCGCGGGCGGCTTCGCGCTGGCCCTGCGCCACGCGAACGGGACGGGGGAGGGACGCGCGGGCACCGTCAGCGTCCACGGCACGGTGATCTCCGCACCGGCCTTCGCCGCGACCGCGGACTGGAACACCTGGGCCGTCACCCGGATACCGGTGACGCTGCGGGCGGGAACCAACGCGATCCGCGTGACCGGCGCCACGGCGGGCGGCCTGCCCAACCTCGACTCGCTGACCGTCTCCGACCCGCGGAGCACGGACTGGGCCGACGCACTGGTCGACTCCACCATGCGGCGCTACACCCCCGCGACCGTCGGCGGCTGGAGCTACCCGGTCGCGCTCTACCTGATGGGGCAGTACCAGGTCGCCCGGCACACGGCGGACCCCGCGCGCCGGGCGGCCCTGATCGCGTACATCAAGGCGTGGGCCGACCGCTTCGTGGACGCCTCGGGGCACATCGGCATCACCTTCAACAGCCTGGACAGCATGATGCCGGGGCAGGTGATGATCGCCCTGTACCGCGAGACCGGTGAGGCCAAGTACGGCCTGGCCGCCAAGCAGATCCACGACCGGCTGCTGCCCGGCGCCGGGTACCCGACCACGAGCGACGGCGGCTTCTGGCACGCCAACAGCGCCGACCGGGCCAACCAACTCTGGTCCGACGGCACCTTCATGGCCGACCCCTTCATGGCGCAGTACGGCAGGTACATCGGCGACAGCGCGCAGTCCTACGACATCGCGGCCAAGCAACTCGTGGTCTACGCCGGCCATCTGCAACAGGCGAACGGGCTGCTGAAGCACGCCTACGACGCGTCCAAGGCGGCGACCTGGTCCGACCCGACCAGCGGCCTGTCCTCCGAATACTGGTGCCGCGCCGTCGGCTGGTACGGCGTCGCCGCCACCGAGATCCTCGACCTGATCCCGGCCGACCACCCGCTGCGCGCCCAGTTGACCGCGACCGTACGCGATCTGGTGCGCGGCATCGCCGCCTACCAGGACCCGGCCAGCGGGCGGTGGTTCCAGGTCGTGGACAAGGGGAGCAGCGCGGGGAACTGGACCGAGACGTCGTGCTCGGCGATGTTCACCCTGACCGCCGACGCGGCGATCAAGCGCGGATATGTCCCCGCCGCCACGTACCAGGCCACGGTGGACGCCGGAGAGCGCGGCGCATTGGACCGGATCTCCCTGCACAGCGACGGTCTGACGTATCTGACCTCGATCTCGGTCGGCACCAATGTCGGGGACTACGCGTATTACACCGCCCGGTCCCGGGCCACGAACGACTTCCACGGGCTGGGCGCCTTCCTCTACTTCTTCGAGCAGGTCAACGGCTGAGCCCGGCTCCTGCGAGCAGATCCGCGGCGGGGGAGTGGCGGTGGAGCGCCGTCCCCGGTTCTGGAACGCTACGACCGTCGGCCCGACAGGCCGACGGCACAGCTTTCCTCGACCCGGTGAAGGAACGACGCCATGACCACCGCGCACCCCATCGCGCTGGAGCCCACCGCGATCCATGTGGCCGACCGCGTCCTCGACGACCTGCGCACCCGTCTCGAACTGACCCGTCCGCCGCTGGACGAGGGGAACGAGGACTGGTCGTACGGCGTCCCGGCCAGCTATCTGCGGGAGTTGGTCGCCTACTGGAAGGACGGCTATGACTGGCGGGCGGCCGAGCGCGCCATCAACGCCTACGAGCACTACCAGGTGGAGGTCGCCGGTGTCCCCGTGCACTTCCTTCGCAAGCCGGGGCGCGGCCCCCGCCCGATCCCGCTGATCCTCACCCACGGCTGGCCGTGGACGTTCTGGCACTGGTCGAAGGTGATCGACCCGCTCGCCGACCCGGCCGCCTTCGGCGGCGACCCCGCCGACGCCTTCGACGTGATCGTGCCGTCCCTGCCCGGCTTCGGTTTCCCCGGCCCGCTCACCGGCTTCCCCGACGTCAACTTCTGGAAGGTCTCCGACCTCTGGCACACCCTGATGACCCGGACCCTGGGATACGAGAAGTACGCCGCCGGGGGCTGCGACATCGGCGGGATCGTCACCAGCCAGCTCGGCCACAAGTACGCCGACGAGTTGTACGGCATCCACATCGGCTCGGGGCTGCCCCTCGACTTCTTCACCGGCCCCCGCGCCTGGGACTTCGCCCGGAACCGGCCCCTCACCGACGACCAGCCCGCCGACATCCGCGCCCGCATCATCGAACAGGACCGCCGCTCGGCGACCCACCTGGTGGCGCACATGCTCGACGGCGCCACCCTGGCCCACGGGCTGAGCGACTCACCCGCGGGACTGCTCGCCTGGCTGCTCGAACGCTGGAACGCCTGGAGCGACAACGGCGGCGACCTCGAGTCCGTCTTCACCAAGGACGACCTGCTCACCCACGCCACGATCTACTGGGTCAACAACTCCATCGCCACGTCGATGCGGTACTACGCCAACGCCAACCGCTACCCCTGGACCCCCGCCCACGACCGCACCCCGGCCGTCGAGGCCCCGGTCGGCCTCACCTTCGTGACGTACGAGAACCCGCCCGGCGTTCACTCCGCCGCCGACCGCGTCCAGGCGTTCAAGACGGGGCCGCAGTCCCGCTGGTTCCACCACGTCAACGTGAACGCCCACGACCACGGCGGCCACTTCATCCCCTGGGAGAACCCCGACGCCTGGGTCACCGACCTCCGCGGCACCTTCCGCACGCGCAGGCCCTGAGCGCCGGAAGGTCTCTCCCTCCCCGGACGGCGGAATCGACACGGCGGTGATAAAAATCGACACGGTGTAGACTTTTTGACGTGGGAGGACGTCGACTCCCCGCGAGACCGTCGAGGAGGAGCACATGGAGACGCGGAACTGGCTCATCACGGGCGTCAGCACGGGTCTCGGGCGCGCTTTCGCCCGGGCCGCGCTGACAGCCGGGCACACCGTCGTCGGCACCGTCCGCTCGGAGAAGGACCTGCGGGCCTTCGAGGAGCTGGAATCCGGGCGCGCGCACGGCCGCGTCCTGGACGTGACCGACGGCGACGCCGTCACGGCCGTGGTCGCCGAGGTCGAGCGGAGCGTCGGCCCGCTGGACGTCGTCGTCGCGAACGCCGGCTACGGCCTGGAGGGCACCTTCGAGGAGACGCCGCTGGCCGAGGTGCGGCGGCAGTTCGAGGTCAACGTGTTCGGAGCCGTGGCCACCTTGCGGGCCGCGCTGCCCCCCATGCGGCGCCGTCGCCGCGGACACCTGATGGCCGTCACCTCCATGGGCGGCCTCATGGCCGTGCCTGGCATGTCCGCCTACTGCGGCAGCAAATTCGCCCTGGAGGGCATCCTCGAAGCGCTGGGCAAGGAGGTCGCACAGTTCGGGATCCATGTGACGGCGATCGAGCCGGGCTCCTTCCGCACCGACTGGGCCGGACGGTCCATGACGCGCGCCGAGCAGTCCGTCGACGACTACGACGAGCTGTTCACCCCCATCCGCGAAGCGCGGCGGAAGGCCAGCGGGAATCAACTGGGCAACCCGGCCAAGGCCGGAGAGGCGGTCGTGCACATCGCGTCGGTCGACCGGCCGCCCGCCCACCTCGTCCTGGGCTCGGACGCGCTGCGCCTGGTAGCCGCCGCGCGCACGGCCGTCGACGAGGACATCCGCGCATGGGAGACGCTGTCGCGTACGACCGACTTCGCCGAGGGCGCTCAGCTCTGATGCCAGGCCACGAATCCGCCCGAGGCCGCCGGACCGCCGAACGCAAGGGCGATGTCCGGGAGCGCGCCATCCTCGACACCTGCGAGGCACTGCTGGCGACCAAGGGCCACGAGGCCATGACGGTCGCCGACATCGCCCAGGGCGCGGGCATCACCCGCGCCGCGCTGTACTTCTATTTCGGCTCCAAGCAGGAGGTGGTCACCGCGCTCGTGGCCAGAACGGTCGAGCACCTGTGGGAGCGGTCCAGGACCACCGCCCAGGCCGACGAACCGCGCCAGGCCGTCGCGGCGGCCATGCGGCGCACGGTCGAGCTGTGGAACGCGCACGGCCTGGTCATGCGCACCGCGATCGACCTGTCCCTGACCGTTCCCGAGATCGGCGAGCTGTGGAACCACACGGCCGACCTCTTCATCACGGCCATCACCGCCGTCCTGGAACGCGCCGGAATCGCACCGGGCACCGCGCCCCACCAGTCCTCCGCCCTGGCCCGCGCCCTGTGCTGGATGATCGAGCGGACCTTCTACCACGCCTCGCGGGAGTCCCCGGAAAAGCTGCGCGAGGCGTCCGCGACCTGCGAACACATCTGGCTGACCACCGCCGGCCTGACCGTGTGAGCCGTCCGCGGCGACCTCCCGACGATCGAACGGCATGTGCGCACCGGACACTTCGACGTCCTGCTCACCCCCAACCGCTGGACCCTGGTCAACCGTTCCGCCGGTCCGCTCATCGACCTGGCGGTGTCGATGAACGCCGGGGTCGTCAACGCCGCCGTGTCCGGCGGCCAGATCCTGCCGACCGGCGTCGGCGGCTCGCGGTGGTGCCCCTACCGTGAGAGGCCGAACTGCTCGCCGCCATCGGCGCGATCGAAGAGGCGTGCCGTGACCGCGGTGTGCCGCTCGCAGCGGCGGCGGTGCGTTTCTCCACGCGCGACCCGCGGATCGCCAGCACCGTCATCGGCACCTCGCGGCCCGAACGGATCGAGCAGACCCTCGCGCTCGACGCGACCGAGGTGCCCGACGCGCTCTGGGACGACGTGGACGCCATCGCCGCGCGCGTCGATCCCGCACACCTGCCCGCCTGGGGCCGACGCGCCGTCATCTCGAAGCCCTCGAAGCCCTCGAAGTCCTCGGAGTCCGATGAGGAGCCCCATGTCCGACCCCCTGCGCGTCCTGCTGTTCGGCTACGGCCTGGCGGGCCGCGTGTTCCACGGCCCGCTGCTCGCCACGAATCCGCACTACACGGTCCGGGCGATCGTCACCTCTGATCCGGCCCGCGCCGCCGCCGCGGCCCGACCACCCGGGCGCCCGCGTGGTGGCCGACGCCGACACGGCGTTCGCGGCGGCCGACGGCTACGACCTCGCGGTCGTGGCCACGCCCCACCTGACGCACGTCGAACTGGCCGGGCGCGCTCTGAAGGCGGGTCTGCACGTGGTCGTGGACAAGCCGCTCGCGCTCACCGCCTGTGACGCGCAGGAACTGGCCGACGCCGCCGACGCCGCGAACCGCGCCCTGTCGCTCTTCCAGAACCGGCGCCGGGACGGCGACTTCCTCACCCCCGCTTCGGCGCCACCGCGCTCGTGATGGGCGGTTCGATGACCGGCTCCTGGGACCTGATCGGTCCGGCACTGGCGGGGGCTGGCCGCCGGCCTCCCGCCGCCGCTGCCCCCGGCCCGGCCGGCCGGAGCAGGGCTGATCGGCGCGGCACGATACGCGGCCGAGGTTCCGGAAGACAACGATGCCTCTATTCTCTAGTCAACGAGCCGAGAGGGAGACCACCGTGGCCGGCGCGCCGCTCACCACCGCACCACCGACCACGAAACAGGTCGCCACCCTCGCCGAGGGCAGCGCGATGACCGTGTCCCGCGTCCTGCGCGGCGACACCGGGGTGTCGGCGTACAGACGCGCACGCGTCGAGGCCGCGGTACGGCAGCTCGGCTACCGGCCCAACGCTCTGGCCCGCAACTTCCGGCACGGACAGGGCACCGGCACCATCGGCCTGATCGTCACGAACCTCGCCAACCCCTTGCGCCCGGCTCGCGCTCGGCATCGAGGCGACGGTCGCCGAGGAGGGACTGCGGGTGGTGATCACCAACACGGCCGGTGACGCGGGCCGCGAGCGCGACGCCGTCCGGGACTTCTCCGCGCGCCGGGTCGACGGCGTGATCCTCGTCCCGGCGGGGGCCGACCAGGCCCATCTGGCCGAGGAGTTGCCCACCTCCCCGCCCGTGGTCACCGTCGCCCGGCCCCCGACCAAATTCGAGGCGGACTGCGTCCTGGTCGACGACTTCGGCGGCGCGTACGCGGCGACCAGCCGACTGCTGGCGGCAGGACACCGCAGGATCGGCTTCCTCGGCAACCCGCCCTCGGTGTACACCGGTTCCGAGCGCTACCGCGGCTACAGCGCGGCCCTCCACGAGGCGGGCATCGACCCCGACGACGCCCTGGTCAAGCGCGGCCGGGAGGATCTCGCCTCCGCCGAGGCGGCTGCCGCCGAACTGCTCGCGCTGCCCGAGCCGCCCACCGCGCTGTTCTGCACCGACAACCACAACACCCAGGGCGCCTACTGGGCGTTGCGGCACCACGGCGCCGGCGCGACGCTCGCGGGGTTCGACGGCTTCGACCTCGCCGACGTGCTCAGCGTGCCCGTGCTGGTGGTGGACCACGACCCCGACGAGATCGGGCGCCGCGCCGCCCAGTTGCTCGGCGAGCGCCTGGCCCGCCAGGGCGCCGGAGCGCTGCCGCCGCGCCGGTTCGTGGTGCGCACCACGATCATCGCCCACGGGGAGGACCGCGGCCCGGACCGGGACGTGTCCTAGCCGCACGCCGCGGACAACGCGCCCCGGAAGCAGGCGCGTTGTCCGTCCGGAGCCTCGCGGTCCCCGAGCCCCGCCTCCACCGCGCCACGCCCGTCAGCCATTCGACCCGGCCGCCCACCACACCCCGGAGCCCGTACATGCACGACGACCGCAGCCTCATCGAGTCCCGCCTGGAACGCGTCCTCAACGAGCGCGTCCGCCCCGCGGTGTACGGGGAGCGGGTGCCGCTGACCGTCGGCATCTGGGACGCGCCCGACGAGCCGGTCCCGGTGGCCGAAGGTATCGCCGCGGCCCGCAGGCCGATCGCGCCCGGCGAGCCGTGGGGTCCGCCGTGGGGGACGAGCTGGCTCACCGTCAGCGGTACCGTGCCCGAGGAGTGGGCGGGCCGCACCGTCGAGGCGCTGCTGGACCTCGGCTTCGAGCGGGACACCCCCGGCTTCCAGTGCGAGGGCCTGGTCTACCGGCCGGACGGCACCCCGGTGAAGGGCCTCAACCCGCGCAATCAGTGGGTGCGCGTCGGCGACCCCGTCACCGGCGGCGAGCGGATCCTGCTGCACGTCGAGGCCGCCTCCAACCCGATCGTGCTGGACAACCCGCCCTTCCGCCCGACCGCTTTGGGCGACAAGGCGACGGCGGGCCGCGCGCCGCAGTACGTCCTGGGCCGGATGGACCTGGCCGTGCTGGACCGCACGGTCTGGGAGCTCGTGCAGGACCTCGAAGTGCTGGGCGAGCTGATGCCGGAGCTGCCCGCCGACTCGGCCCGCCGCTGGGACATCCTGCGCGCGGTGGAACGGGCGCTCGACGCGATCGACCTCCAGGACGTCGGCGGCACCGCCGAGGCGGCCCGAGCCCTGCTGGCCGACGTGCTGGCCGCGCCCGCGCACGCATCGGCCCACCGGATCAGCGCGGTGGGCCACGCGCACATCGACTCCGCGTGGCTGTGGCCGCTGCGCGAGACCGTCCGCAAGGTGGCCCGGACCACCGCGAACATGACGGCCCTGATAGAGGACGAGCCCGACTTCGTCTACACCATGTCCCAGGCGCAGCAGTACGCCTGGATCAAGGAGCACCGCCCCGAGGTCTACGCCCGGGTCCGACAGGCCGTCGCCGACGGGCGGTTCGTGCCCACCGGCGGAATGTGGGTCGAGTCGGACACGAACATGCCCGGCTCCGAGGCGATGGCCCGTCAGTTCGTGCACGGCAAGAGGTTCTTCCTGGACGAGTTCGGCATCGAGAGCGACGAGGTGTGGCTGCCGGACACCTTCGGCTTCGCGGCCGGGCTGCCGCAGATCATCCGGGCGTCCGGGTCGAGTTCGCTGCTGACCCAGAAGATCTCCTGGAGCCGAACCAACTCCTTCCCGCACCACACCTTCGCCTGGGAGGGCATCGACGGCAGCCGGGTCTTCACGCACTTCCCGCCGATGGACACCTACAACGCGGGCCTGGAAGGCCGCGAAGTCGCCCACGCCGCAGGCAACTTCAGGGAGAAGGGCATGGCCGGGCGGTCGCTGGCGCCGACCGGGCTGGGCGACGGCGGCGGTGGCACGACCCGCGAGATGATCGCCAAGGCCGCCCGGCTGCGCGACCTGGAGGGTTCGGCCCGGGTGGAGTGGGAGTCCCCGGCGGAGTTCTTCGCCAAGGCCCGCGCCGAGTATCCCGAACCGCCTGTCTGGGTCGGGGAGTTGTACCTCGAACTGCACCGCGGCACGCTGACCAGCCAGGCCGGCACCAAGCAGGGCAACCGCCGCAGCGAGCACTTGCTGCGCGAGGCGGAGCTGTGGTCCGCGACCGCCGCCGTACGGGCCGGACTGCCCTACCCGTACGAGGAGTTGGACCGGATCTGGAAGACGGTGCTGCTGCACCAGTTCCACGACATCCTGCCCGGCTCGTCCATCGCGTGGGTGCACCGCGAGGCAGAGGCGACGTACGCCGCCCTCGCGGTGGAGCTGCGGTCGATCATCGACGCCGCCCAACTCGCCCTGGCCGGTGCGCCGTCGCGGGAGGGGGGCGAGGAGGGGGAGGGGGGCCAGGAGGGAGAGGGGGCCCTGGTCTTCAACGCGGCCCCGCACACCCGCGGCGGTGTCCCGGCAGGGGGCGCCGCGCCCGTCGCCGACCCCGGCGTCGACGGGACGGTCACTACTTCGGCCCGCCCCGGCGGCGGCCACGTACTGGACAACGGCCTGCTGCGGGTCGAGGTCGACGACCGCGGCCTGGTGGTGTCGGTCCACGACCTCGCCGCGGACCGCGAGACCCTCGCCGCGGGACGCCCGGCCAACCTGCTCCAACTCCACCCCGACTTCCCCACCATGTGGGACGCCTGGGACGTGGACGCGTACTACCGCAACACCGTCACCGACCTGACCGCCGCCGACCGCGTCGAGGTGACCGCCGCGACGGCCCACGCCGTCACCGTCCGGGTCGAGCGCTCGTTCGGCCACTCGCGCGCCGTGCAGGACCTCACCCTCACCGCCGGGCACAAGCGCCTGGACGTCTCCACCGAGGTCGACTGGCGCGAGACGGAGAAGTTCCTGAAGGTGGCCTTCCCGCTGGACGTCCACGCCGACCGCTACGCGGCCGAGACCCAGTTCGGCCACGTCTACCGGCCCACCCACAGCAACACCAGTTGGGACGCCGCCCGTTTCGAGGCGTGCAACCACCGATTCCTGCACCTCGCGGAGCCCGGCTGGGGCGTGGCCCTGGTCACCGACTCTACCTACGGCCACGACGTCACCCGCTCCGCAAGCGGCAGCGCCCCCGGCGCCGCCGTCACCGTGCGCCTGTCCCTGCTGCGCGCGCCCCGCTTCCCCGACCCGCGGACGGACCAGGGCGTGCACCGCTTCCGCTACGCCCTGCTTCCCGGCGCGTCCATCGGCGACGCCGTCCGCGAGGGGTACGCCATCCACCTGCCCGAGCGCCGCGTGCCGGGCGCCGCCGCGGTCGAACCGCTGGCGACGGTCGGCCACGAGGGCGTCGTCGTCAGCGCCGTGAAGCTCGCCGACGACGCGAGCGGCGACATCGTCGTACGTCTCTACGAAGCCATCGGCGCCCGGACCCGCACCACCCTCACCCCCGGCTTCGCCCTCCACACCGCCACCCCCTGCGACCTGCTGGAACGCCCCCTGACCGACCAGCCGCCCGCCGAGATCCGCGACGGCGCCGTGGACCTGCGCCTGCGACCGTTCGAGATTGTCACGCTGCGCCTGACCCCCTCGACGGACACCGCGCCGCCCTTGGCCGAGCACTGAGCCCGTCGTCGGTACCGTCCGCTGTCGACTTGCGCTTTACGCCGCGTCAACTTCTACGGTCGTCCATGTGGCCGGAACGACCGGCCGGCGAGGGGAGGCAGGGCGATGGCCTGGTCGATCGCGGACGTGGCCCGGCTGTCCGGAGTGACGTCCCGGACGCTGCGGTACTACGACGAGATCGGTCTGCTGCCCCCTGCGGGGACCGGCCGCAACGGGCACCGCTCCTACGAGCGGCGGGATCTGCTGCGGCTGCAACAGATCTTGCTGATGCGGGAGTTGGGCCTGGGCCTGCGGGACATCGCGGCGGTCCTCGACAGACAGGCGGACCGGGTGGCCGTGCTCCGGGAGCACCACCGGCGTCTGCTGGCGGAGCGGAACCGGCTCGACACCCTGGTCCGCACGGTCGGCCGCACCATCGCGGAGTTGGAGGAAGGAAAGGACGGGGACGACATGGCGGAGATCAACAGGCCGGAGAATCTGTTCGAGGGCTTCGACGCCTCGCGCTACGAGGACGAGGCGCGCGAGCGGTGGCCGCGCGAGTACGAGCGGTCCCGGCGGATCGCCGGCCCGCTCACGGCCGAGGACCAGGAGCGGACGCAGCGCGAGATCACGGCGCGGATGGTCCGCATGGCCGATTTCATGGCGGCCGGCACGCCAGTGACCGACCCGGCGGTGCAGGCCGAGACGGATGCCCACTACCAATGGCTGTGCGGATTCTGGACCCCCAGCGCGACCGCGTACAAGGGACTGGGGCAGATGTTCACCGACGACCCGCGCTTCCGTTCGGCGTACGACAAGATCGCGGCCGGGCTGGCGGAGTACCAGCGCGACGCGATGGCGGTCTACGCCGACGCCCGGCTGAGCTGACCCACCGCTGACGCCCGTCGGGTACGCAGTCGTCGCCGCTGTCACCCGCTCAGCGCGCGCCGGGCTTCAGACGGCTCGCGCGGGACTCCAGGAAGCGGCGCTCGGTGAGGCTGGCCGTGCCGCGCGCGGCCAGAAGATAGTGCTCGCGGGCGGCCGGGAGGTCGCCGGAGCGCTCCAGGAGATGGGCGCGGACGACATGGAGCCGGTGGTGGCCCTCGACGCGGGCGTCGTCGTCCAAGGTGGCCAGCAGGTCGAGCCCGGCCCGCGGCCCCTGGATCTCGGCGAGGGCGACGGCGCGGTTGAGGGTGACCATCGGGTTGGGCGCGATCCGCTCCAGGATCTTGTACAGGGTGTGCACCTGGTGCCAGTCGGTGTCCTCGGTGCGCTCCGCGGCGGCGTGCGTCGCGGCGATGGCAGCCTGGAGCTGATACGGCCCGAGCGCCGAGCGGGCCATGGCCGTACTGATCAAAGCGGTGCCCTCGGCGATCAGGTCGGCGTCCCAGAGCGTACGGTCCTGCTCGTCCAGCGGGATCAGGTCGCCGCCGGGCCCGGTCCTGGCGGCGCGGCGCGCGTCGGTGAGGAGCATGAGGGCGAGCAGGCCGGCGACCTCGCCGTCGTCGGGCAGCAGCCGACCGACCACACGGGTCAGCCGGATCGCCTCGCGGGCGAGGTCGGCGCGGTGCAGCGCGGCCCCGGAAGTCGCGGTGTAGCCCTCGTTGAAGATCAGGTACAGCACGTGCAGGACGACCCGCAGCCGTTCCTCGCGCTCGCGTGCCTCGGGCAGGGTGAAGCGGCTGCCCGCCGCCTTGATCCGCTGCTTGGCCCGGCTGATCCGTACGGCCATGGTGGCCTCGGGCACCAGGAACGCGTGGGCGATCTCCGCCGTGGTCAGACCGCCGACCGCGCGCAGGGTCAGGGCGGTCTGCGAGCCGGGCGTCAGCGCCGGGTGGCAGCACAGAAACAGCAGTATCAGGGTGTCGTCACCCTCCGGCGCGCCGTCCTCGCCGGGACCCGGGCTGACGCCCGCCTCCCGCTCGGGGGACTGGGCCGCCGCGGCCGTCTCCCGCGCCTTGCGGGCGTGGTCGCTGCGGATCTGGTCGATCAGCCGGCGGGAGGCAGCGGTGATCAGCCAGCCGCGCGGATGGTCCGGCACACCGTCGGCCGGCCACTTCACGGCCGCGGCGAGCACCGCCTCCTGCACGGCGTCCTCGCACTCCTCGAACTGGCCGTGCCTGCGGACCAGCACACCGAGGACCTGCGGCGTCAGCTCGCGCAGCAGGTCCTCGGTCACGGTGTCGGTGCTCACATCTCCAATTGTCCACCGGAGAACATCACCTGGCGCACCTCGATGCCCAGCCCCTCCACCTTCGCGTCGGGGATCATCGCGGCGAGCTCCAGAGCGCGCTCGCGGTTCTCGCAGTCGACCAGGTAGAAGCCGCCGAGGTACTCCTTGGTCTCCAGGTACGGCCCGTCGGTGACGACCCGCTGCCCGTCGCGGACCCGCACGACGGCGCTCTGCGAGATGTCGGCCAGGCCCTGGGTGAGGATCATCTCGCCCGACTCGGTGACCGTGTTGATGAAGGCGTCGTGGCCGCCCATGACCTCGTTGCGCTCCTCCTCGGTCAGCGCGTTCCACACCGCCGGGTTCATGTGCATGATCAGCAGAAACTTCATCGCTACTCCTCTGTCCCGCGTGGACGCCGTCCGCGGATGCCCTACTCGGACGTCCCGCGCGTATGTCGTACGTGTGTGCCGTACGCCGAACCCCTTCCGGGTCCGTGCACCACACGGTCGGAGCCGCGGACGGCTTCTTGACATCGGCGGCGCATCGAATTCCGGCCCGTTCCGATCCGTGCCGATGCGTTTCGATCCGTGCCGATCCGCTCCAATACGGCCCGCTCCGAAAAATTCTTCCAGCCGGACCTCAAGAAGCCCGTCGCCGCTCCGACCGGTGCGGGAAAGAGACCCGACACGGCGGAGGAGCGGACATGCCGGACAACGGGGATACGGGCGCGCCGGGCGGACCGGCGGACCGGCCCGAGTGGCTGGGCCTGACCCTGCTCGCCCTGCCGACGCCACTGGTGGCGATGGACATGACCTCGCTGTTCCTCGCGCTGCCCCGAGTGACCGCCGACCTCGGCGCGAGCGGTGTTCAGCACCGGATGTCGGGCGCGCCGCCCGACGCGGCCCCGCCGCCGGCCGTACGCTCGCCGGTGCCACCGCCGCCAGTGACCGGCTCCCGCCCGGTCCGGACGCCGAGCTGGTGCGCACGGCCAGGTCGCCCTTCACCGCCGGGGTGAACCTCACCGGAGTCAGCGCGACCGGGGTTGACGTACGGCGGGCGCGGTCATCTAAGCTCCATCGAGTTCACAAGGACACTCATCGTTCATGTCCTTGAATCCGCCGGTGAGTGGGCGTCCCGTACGCGCCACCCGCGCGTCACCCGCATCGAGAGCCGAGAGCCGAGCCGTACCGACGCCACCACCGGCCGTCCATGCCCGCAGCGCACCGAGCACGCACGGCACTTGGAGACTCCGATGGACCGACGCCACTTCCTGATCGGCGGTGCGGCACTCGCCGCGACCGCCACCGCGACCGCGATCCCCGCCACCGCGTACGCCACCGCCCGTGCCGCGGCCTCTGCCGCCGCCCCGCCCTCCCCGGTGCTGCCCTCCAGGGCGGCCGTCGTCACCGCACTGCGCCGCGTCGCCGACCACTGGATCGGCGCCCACACCGACCCCGGCAACAACCAGTGGGCCAACGCCACCTTCTTCAGCGGCCTGACCGCCCTGTACCGGTTGACGTCCGACACCCGCTATCTGGCCTATGCGCGCTCCTGGGCCGAGCGGAACAACTACGGCCTCAACGGCGGCACGACCACCCGCAACGCGGACAACCAGTGCGCGGGCCAGGTGTATCTGGACCTGTACGAGATCGAACCCGACCCGGCGAAGCTGACCGCGATCGAGACCTGCCTGCACCGCATGGTCTACACCGACCAGGCCGGCAAGGACGACGACTGGTGGTGGGACGACGCGCTGCACATGGCGATGTCGCCCTTCGCCCGCCTGGGCGTGCTGCGCGGTGACGCGAACTACCACCGCAAGCTGCACGACCTGTACCGGCACACCAAGTCGGCCGAGGGCGGCCCCGGTCTCCACGACCCGGCCACCGGGCTGTGGTACCGCGACAAGAACTTCCTGCCCGGCGGCATCCTCTCGCCCTCGGGCAAGCCCGTGCTGTGGTCGCGCGGCAACGGCTGGGTCGCCGCCGCGCACACCAAGACCCTCAAGGCGCTGCCCGCCGATCAGGCCGACACCGCCGAATACCGCGCCACGCTCAAGGAGTTGGTACGGGCGGTCGCCGCGGTGCAGCGCACCGACGGCTTCTGGAACGTCAACCTCGCCGACCCCGCGCACTTCCCCGGCCCCGAAACGAGTGGAACCGTTTTCTTCGCCTACGGCACCGCGTACGCGGTACGCGCGAGACTCGTCGACCGGGCCACGTATCTGCCGGTCGCCGCGCGCGCCTGGAACGGCCTGCTGGCCACGGCGGTTCACCCCGACGGCGCCCTCGGCTGGATCCAGAAGGTCGGCGACCGGCCGGACTCCAGCCAGCCCGTGACGTACGACAGCACGGCCGACTTCGGCGTCGGCGGATTCCTGCTCGCCGGGACCGAACTCGCGGCGCTCGCCACCTGATCGCGAGCCGGGTTCGGCCAACTCCCGCACCGCGCAGGGGCTTGACGGGGGTATTAGTCCGTACCTATGGTCTGCGGTCAGTCAAGTGTTCAGAAATGCAAGCTCGGTTCACACTCAGGAACGCCATGGTGCACACCGGGGAACACGCGCTCACCAACGCGCTCACCCGGGAACGCGCCCGCTCACGAACAGCCCCCCACTCAAGATCGGATGGTCACCGCATGGCAGGCACCCCCACGCCCTCGCCCGCGCGCCACCGCCGCCGCGTACGGCGCCCCGTTCTGCTGGTCACCGCCGCCTGTGCGGCCGCGGCCCTTGTAACCGGTTTCTCCGCCTGGCCCGGAGGCGCCCAGCGCGCCAGCGCCGCACCGGCCGCCTTCGTCCACCCCGGAGTGACCGTCTCCGCCGCCCAACTCGACTTCGCCCGCGCCAAGGTGCAGGCCAACGCCGAGCCGTGGAAGAGCGCGTACAACCAGATGATGGCCAGCTCGTACGCCTCGCTGACCCGCACGCCCAAGCCGCGCGCGAACGTCGAGTGCGGCTCCTACTCCAACCCCAACAACGGCTGCACGGACGAGCGCGAGGACGCGATCGCGGCCTACACCGACGCCCTGGCCTGGTACTTCACCCGTGACGCGCGCTACGCGCAGGAGTCCATCAAGCTGATGGACGCGTGGTCGGCGACGATCACCCAGCACACCAACAGCAACGCCCCGTTGCAGACCGGCTGGGCGGGCTCGTCGTGGCCCAAGGCCGCCGACATCATCAAGTCGACCTACACCGGCGGCTGGCCGAACGCCGGGCGCTTCGGCACCATGCTCCGCAACGTCTACCTGCCCGAGATCATCAACGGCTCGAACAGCAACGGCAACTGGGAGCTGTCGATGATGGAGGCCGCCGTCGGCATCTCCGTCTTCCTCGACGACAAGACCGACTACGACAAGGCGATGGCCAAGTTCCGCACCCGCGCCGCGGCCTATGTCTACATCGCCGCGGACGGGGCGCTGCCCAAGACGGTTCCGAGCCAGAACCTCGACACCAAGGCCAAGATCGTCAGCTACTGGCAGGGGCAGTCCACCTTCGTCGACGGGCTGACCCAGGAGACCTGCCGCGACTTCACGCACACCGGCTACGGCATCTCCGCGATCTCGCACATCGCCGAGACCAGCCGCATCCAGGGCGACGACCTGTACGGCACGGACATCGGCGAGCGGCTGCGGCAGGCGCTCGGCTTCCAGTCCAAGTACGAACTGGGCACGGCGCCGCCGAGCTGGCTGTGCAACGGCAGTGTCAACCGCGGCCTCGGCCCGATCACCGAGACCGGCTACAACGCGCTGCACACCCGGCGCGGGGTCGCGATGACCAACACGCAGACCCTCACGCAGAACAACCGCCCCGCCGGTTCCAACAACCTCTTCGTGGCCTGGGAGACCCTCACGAACGCCGAGAACCCCAACTGACCCACGCGGACGGCGAATCACGCGAGGGCCGCGCACCCTACCTGGCTGCGCGGCCCTCGTCGCGCGCTCTACGCGGAGCCCCGCAGCCACGGCGTCCGGCAAGCGCCTGACGGACACCGGATGTTCGGTCCCGTCAGCGGCGGCCGACAGTGTCGCCGAGAGCGAAAACCGGAGGGAATCAGGCGGCGCGGTGCGTACCGTCTGCCGGATGACTCTCTCTTACGACACGGCGGGCGACGGCCCCGCACTGGTATTCCTGCACGCCGGGGTCTGCGACCGGCGGATGTGGGACCCGCAATGGCAGCCGCTGGCCGACGCCGGTTACCGCGTCATCCGCTGCGACCTGCGCGGCTTCGGCCGGACCCCCGCGCCGGACGCGCCGTACAACAACGCCGACGACGTGATCGGACTCCTCGACACGCTCGGCATCGGTCAGGCGGCGCTCGTCGGCGCCTCCTACGGCGGCAAGACCTCGCTGGAGATCGCCGCGCGCCACCCCGAGCGGGTCGGCGCGATGGTGCTGCTGTGCCCGGGAATGGCCGGATGCGAAGCCTCCGCCGAACTCGACGCGCTGGACGAACGCGAGGAGGCGCTGCTGGAGGCGGGCGACCTCGCGGGCGCCGTCGAGCTGATGGTCGAGACCTGGATCGGCCCCGAGGGCGACGAGGCCGCCCGGCGGGCCGTACGCGTCCAGCAGCGGAACGCCTACGAAGTACAGCTCGCCGCCGAGGAGTTCGACCAGCTCCGCCCGCCGTACGACCTCGCGGCGGTACGGGCGCCGTCCCTCGTCGTCTCCGGCGCCCACGACCTGGCGGACTTCCGGCAGATCGCCGCCCGGCTGCCCGGACTGCTCGCCGACGCCGGCCACCTCGAACTGCCCTGGGCCGGACACCTGCCCAGCATGGAACGGCCCGCCGCCGTCACCCACCTGCTGAAGGACTTCCTGGGGGAGCGGTGGAGCGAGACCCCGCGCGCGCCTCAGGTGACGCCGAAGGTCACCCGGTAGTCGCACCGCCCCTTGCACGACATCGTTGCCGCGTCGTCGAAGGCGTACGAATAGGCGTACGGCGCGGCCTTCTTGAACACCTGCGTGTAGTCCACCGGCCACTTCGACGGCACGCAGTTCTCCCGCCCGGCCCACGCGCCTTGGCAGCAGTAGGTGTCCCCGCCGAAGGCCGCGCACGGCGGCTTGCAGCCGACGACCCGGCCGCCCGACATGGCCCGCATGGCGCTGGGGCAGTCCACCGGCTTGGTGCACGCGCCCTTGTAGCAGCCCGTCGCACTCACCGGATCGGCGGTCACGGTGTGCGAGATGTTGATGTACATCGGCAGATTCGCGCCGTCGACCATGCTCACGTCGTAGAAGTCGAGCCCGGCGTACGCGTCGAAGGTGAACTCACCCAGCGTGGTGGGCGGGTTGGCGCCCGAGCACTGCGACGTGCAGTCCCCGGTCAGGCACGCGCCCTGACCGCCGGACGTGCAGCCGGTACGGCCCCAGATCCGGCCGCCCCATTTGTTGCCCACGGTGAGGGACGTGCTCTGCCCCGGCCGCAGCTCCCGGCCGTTCGGATACGCGGCGGTGCCGGTGACGATCGCCCACACCGTCTCCTGCGTGCGGTTGACGACGGTGATCGTCCGCCCGCCGCCCGAACCGGCCCCGGCCGCCGCTGACTTCGGCGCGGACGGCTTCGGCGACGAGGGCTTGGGACTCGGCCGCTGCGACGGGCGCGCGGTCGCCGACGGCGAGGCGGACGCGCGGGTCGCGGTCGCGGACGCCGTCGGCGACCCGGACACGGTCGGGGCCGCCGGAGCCGAAGCCGCGGCCTGGCGGGTCACCGCCTCCGTACTCGCGGACCCGTCACCGCCCGGCGAGGACGGCCAGTAGTAGACCACCCCGCTCGCGACCACGGCGGCCACGACCAGCCCCCACCAGCCCCGTACGGATCTCGTCCGCCGCCTGCGTCCCATCGTGCCGCCTCCAGCCGTGCCACGTGCATCGGTACACGTCGGAGACCCCGTGGGACGCGGCCGGATAACACAAACCGTCCGGCGACGGCATGGCGAAGGGCGGGAACACCCCCGTGGCTCCCGCCCCTGTCATTCGGACCGCAACCGCCGTCGCGCCCCGGCTGTCCGGCCGAGGCGCGGAGGAAGGGCCGGCGCATGCCGTCCGGGATTCCGCTAGGTCTCGTCGTCGTGCAGCGGGAGCCAGTTGGCGCGGCGGCGGGCCGCCTTCGGCTTGTTGAGGTGCATGATCGGTCCCTGTCTGTCGGCGAACCGTCCGTGGACCGCCCTCATGGGCGACGGACGGGCCGCCCCGTGGCCGGGGTCCGCGGGTGGCGGGTCCGACCTGGGGCATGCACGTGCAAGCCTGCCGGTCACGGCGCCGGCCTGTCGTTAGCAGCCGGTCGCCTGACGACTTGGCAATGCGTCCACAACGGCCGGAGCCACCCTAGGAACCCGCACCCGGACGTACGGACCGCTGGCGGTGGTCGGTGGGCGCCGCCCCGTGGACGGCGCGGTAGGCGCGGCTGAAGTCCGCCGCCCGCGGAAAGCCCCAGCGGGCCGCGATGAGATGGATCGGCGTCTCCAGCAGCGCCGGATCGGCCAGGTCGCGACGCGCGCCCTCCAGCCGCAGGCGGCGTATGTACGAGGCGACCGTCTCGTCCTCCGCCTGGAAGAGCCGGTGCAGGTAACTGCGCGAAATATGGTGCACCGCGGCGATATGACGAGGCGTCAGTTCCGGGTCGTGGAGATTCTGCCGGATGAAGGACTTCACCCGCAAGGTGAGCGCCCGGGTCCGCGTCTCCGGTGTCAGCGCCGCCTCGGCGTCCAGGGCGTTCGCGAGGAGCGCCGCCACCAGGTCGACCAGCACGGCGCCCAGCCGAGGACCGTCGGAGGGCGCGTACGGCACGGTGTCCGCGGCGAGCTGGGTGAGGAACTGCGCGAGCAGCGCGCCCACGCCCTCGCGTCCGGTGATGTGCCGCCCGATCACCTTGTCCAGCCGGTGCTGCGGAAGCGGCAGCAGCACCTTGGGGATCTCGACGCCCACCGAGGAGATCGACCCGTGCCCGGTCCAGATCTCGTACGGCCGCGAGGAGTCGTTGGTGTGGATGTCGAACGCACCGTAGGAGTTCTCCTCCCGGCCCCACGACACCCCGGCCTCACCGCTCAGCAGGAGCGAGAGGTGGTAGACCTCGGGGTCCGACTGCCGGATCAGCTTCGGCGTGCGCAGGAAGACCAGCTGCTCGAAGGTCGCGGGCCAGATCGACACCGCGCCCAGCCCGATCAGCCGCTGATGCGCCTTGAAGTCGGCCGCGCACTCGCTCTCCAGCCGCATCGGGGCGTGCGTACGGTTCATGCACTCGCGCCAGGCGTCGAATCGGTCCTCGACCGCCAGGTCCTCGCTGCGGAAGACCGTCTCCGCCAGCATCGCCACACCCACTTCCGCACCGCGACATCGCGCCGCCGACGTCGTGCCCGCCCCGGCCGTCCCGGAAAGCGGAACGTACGGCGCCGCGTCGGCGACCCCGGTGAGTTTGCCATGCGCCCCGGCGAGCCCCGCACGGCACCCGGCCGGGCCGCCGCCCCGGCACACCCTCCGGTCAGGTCCTTCGCGCGTCACCGCGCAGGACGCGGTGCCCGTACTCGGCGATCAGCGGGTCGAGGTCCGGCTCACCGAATTCGGCGATCAGCGCGCGGAACGCGACCACCTTGTCCGGGCCGAACCGCGCCACCTTCCCGGCGTACGCGGCGGCGTCAAGGAACTTCGGCGGGCTCGACTTCGAGTGGAACTTGTCCGCGTACATCACCAGCCGCTCCTCGACGGACCCGGCGACGTACTCACCGGGCGGGATGGGCAGCCGCTGCCGCTCGATGTCGGCGCGCGTCAGCCCGACGCCGGTGTGGTGGGAGGCAAAACGGCACAGCTCCTCCGGCAGGCCCTCCGCGCGCAGCAGCTCGTGGCCGAGCACACCGTGCCGGACGTACGCGTCGTCGCCCAGCCGGTAGACACCGATGTCGTGCAGGAGCGCACCGGTCTCGACGAGCCCGGTGTCCACCGGCTCGGGCGAACGCGCGGCCAGGTCGAGGGCGATCCGCGCCACGATCTCGCAGTGGGTGCGGACGAGGGACAGGGACTCACGGGTCGGAGCGTACTTCTCGTGCAGCGCGCGCACGCTCTCGGCGGTGGGAAGATTCACTTCCGCAGCGTATGACCCGACACCCCGCGCCGGGGGCCCGCGGGCGGCCGTACGGAGTGCGATGCTCTGCTGATGACCACAGAACCGGGCGCGGCGCGGCGGGCACGACGACAGGGGGCACCGCCGTGCTGAACGTCCTGAACTGGCTCCGCACCCGCGACGCGGACCTGTCCGCGCTGCGCCGCGCCGGACGCGCCGCGATCGTCATGCCCGCCCTGTTCGCCCTGTGCGACAAGGTCGTCGGCAACCCGGCCATGGCCACCTTCGCCTCGTTCGGCGCGCTGTCCGGGCTGCTCTTCGTCGACTTCAGCGGCGCGATGGGCCAACGGCTCGCCGCGCAGACCGGTCTGGTGGCGGCGGGCGCGGTCCTGGTCACCGTCGGGACGCTCGCGTCGCGGACGGCGTGGCTGGCCGTCCTGGTCACCCTCGTGGTCGGCTTCCTCGTGCTGTTCGCCGGGGTCGTGAGCTCGGTGCTGGCCAGCGCCTCGACCGCGCTGCTGGTCGCCTTCGTGCTGCCGGTGACGCTGCCCGCCCCGGTGAGCGCGCTGCCCGACCGGCTCGCGGGCTGGCTGCTGGCCGGCGCGGCGTCGGTGATCGCCGTCGGCCTGCTGTGGCCCGCGCCCCGGCGCGAACCGCTGCGGCTGGCCACCGCCACGGCGTGCGCGCTGCTGGCCCGGCGGCTGCGCTCCGAGGTCGACTGCGTCTGCGGCGGCTTCGGACCGGTCGGCGCGGCCGAGTACCGGGCGCTGTCCGACGAGGCGGGCGCCGCCGTCGCCGCGCTGCGCACCTCGTTCTTCGGGACGCCGTACCGCCCCACGGGACTGTCCACGTCGGCGCGCACGCTGGTCCGGCTGGTCGACCAGGTGGTGTGGCTCGACGCGATTTTGGAGCGCATGCCGCTCGACGAGGAGCCCGGGCCGACGGACGCGGTCGTCTGCGACGTGAAGGTGGCCGCCGCGACCCTGCTCGAACACGGCGCGGCCAGCCTGGAGTCGGTCGCCGACAGCTCCGCGGAGCTGGAGCGCGACCTGCGGCGGCTGGAGGCCGCCCGCGAGGCGATGGAGACGGCCGTCACCGGCGATCTGCCGCTGCACCGGCCCCGGACGGCGAAGTCAGGCTCCGCCGACGCGCCGGGCCCGTCCGGCGCGCCCGACACCCCTGCCGCCGACGACGCCGTGGCCGGAATCCTCGGCGCCCTCGAACCGAGCTTCCGCGCCCAGGAGATGAGCTTCGCGATCTCCGCCATGGCCACCAACATCGGCCTCACCGTCGCCGCCCTGCGCCGCGGTTGGTGGGACCACGTCCTGGGCCGCGGGCCCTCGGGCGTGCCGTCCTTCCTGTCGTCCGCGCAGGAACGCGCCGGGGCCCACGTCGAGCGCCACTCCGTCTGGCTGCACAACAGCGTCCGCGGCGCCATCGCGCTCGCCCTGGCCGTCCTGCTCGCCGAGTCGACCGGAGTCCAGCACTCGTTCTGGGTCGTCCTCGGCACCCTCGCGGTGCTGCGCTCCAACGCCCTGAGCACCGGCCAGAACGCGCTGCGCGGCCTGCTCGGCACGGGCGTCGGCTTCGTCATCGGCGGCGGCATCGTCTACGGCGTCGGCACCCACACCACCGCCCTGTGGCTGCTGCTGCCCTTCGCCGTGGCCTTCGCGGGACTCGCGCCCGCCGCCATCTCCTTCGCCGCCGGACAGGCCGGGTTCACCACCGTCCTGCTCATCCTCTACAACATCATCGAGCCCGCGGGCTGGCAGATCGGGCTCGTCCGCGTCGAGGACGTCGCCCTCGGCTGCGGGGTCTCCCTGGTGGCCGGGGCGCTGTTCTGGCCACGCGGGGCAGGACGCGCCCTCGGCCAGGCACTGGCCGGCGCCTACGAGGAAGGCGCCCACTATCTGCGCGGCGCCATCCAGTACGGCGTCGCCCGCTGCGACGCCGCCGCCCCCGCGCCCGCCACCCCGCAGGACGAGCGGCGCCGGGCCGCCGCCGCCTCGCGCCGCCTCGACGACGCCTTCCGCGGCTTCCTCGCCGAGCGCGGCACCAAGCACATCCCGCTGGCCGACGTGACGACCCTCATCACCGGCGTCGCCGCGCTGCGGCTCACCTCCGACGCGATCCTCGACCTGTGGGAGCGCGAGACCGTCACCTCGCAGGAGGACAGGACGGCGGCCCGCGGCGAGATCCTCTACGCGGGCACCTTGCTGGTCGACTGGTACGAGGCCGCCGCGCGGGCCCTCGCGGGCTCCGGCGCCGTCCCCGACCGTGCCGCCCGCGACGAGGCCGCGGACGGGCGGCTGCTCGACGCCGTACGCCGCGACCTCACCGCCGACGACGGGCGCGGCACCTCCACCGCCGTCAAGATGATCTGGACCTTCGACCACATCGACGCGGCCCGCCGCCTCCAGGCGGGCATCCTGCGCCCGGCGCGGGCCGCCGCGACCCTGCGACAGGGCCGCGGCCCGTTCGGCCCGCGTCCGGCGCTGCGGGTCAGGTCGTCGCGGGCGTGAGGCTCAGGTCGAGGCGCTGCGGACCGCGGACGAACACCCCGCTGTCCGGGGCCGGCGTCCCGTCGGCGAAGCCCATCTCGGTGAAGGCGTCCAGGAGTTGGTTGGCGCCGACCTCCACCTCGGCCTTCGCCAGCAGCGCGCCCACGCAGAAGTGCCGCCCGAGCGCGAACGCCAGGTGGTCGGCGGCGGCGCTGAAGGCGTTCGCGGTGGTCAGGTCCGTGCGGTGGATGTCGAAGGTGTCGGGCCTGTCGTAATGCCGCTCGTCACGGTTGGCCGCGCCGATCAGACAGGTGACCGTCGCGCCCGCCGGGATGGTGACGCCGTGGAGCGTGACGTCCTGGGCCGGCTGCCGCATGATCATCTGGAGCGGGGGAGTGAACCGCAGGGACTCCGCGAAGGCCGCCGCCACCAAGTCGCGGTCGGCCCGCACGGCCTCCAACTGCTCGGGGTTGGCCAGCAGATTGCGGAACATCCCGGAGATCGCCTTGTCGGTGGTCTCGCCGCCCGCGGACAGCAGCAGGCTCACGAACGAGGTGATGTCCTGGTCGGTCATCACCGTGCCGTCGATCTCCGCCGTGCACAGCGACGACAGCAGGTCCTCGCCCGGCTCGGCCCGCCGCCGGTGGACGATCGGCACCAGATACGCGGCCAGCTCCCGGCTCGCGCGCATCCCGGCCTCGGCTACCTCGGGGTCCTGCGCGAGATTGGCGAAGAAGCCGACCACGGCGGCGTACCACGCGTGGAAGCGGTCGTGGTCGTCGCGGTCGAGCCCGAGCATGTCGACGATCACATTGACCGGGAAGCGGGTCGCGAACTGATCGACCAGGTCCGCCTGTTCGGCGTCACGGAAGGCGTCGATCAGATCGCGCGCGTTGCGCTCGATCACCGGCAGGAACCGCTCCCGTAACTCCCGGCCGCGGAAGGCCGGTGCCACCAGCGCCCGGTGGACGGAGTGCTCCCGCCCGCTCATCTGCACGATGGTCCGCCCGCCGTGCACCGGTTCGAGCTGCCAGGCGTAGTTGTCGGTGGTGAACACCGGGTCGCGAAAGGCCCGTTCGACGTCCTCGTACCGCGACAGCAGCCAACTGCCGGTGCCCTCGTGGAAGACGACGGGGTAGTGCTCCCGCAGGACGCGGTAGGCCGGATACGGGTCGGCGGCGAACTGCGGCGAGAGGATGTCGGGCGGTTGCGGTATGACGGTCACGATACGTCCTCTGCTTCCCTGCTCACGGGCGCGTACGGCATGCGGGCGGTCACGACGCTAGGGCACGGCGGGCAGCCGCACCTAGGCGCTTTCGCGCCCTGTGCGGACCCCTACACTCCTGGCCATGCTGCCTCTGGACGACCCCCGCTGGACCACGCTCGACCACCGCGACCGGTCGAACGGCAAGAGCGGTTCCGACGCCCCCTGCGTGCCCGACGAACTGCGCCACCTGCTCGACCACCCCGCCGACCGCGAACGCTTCGACGACCTGTGGCCGTACCTCTGCTCCGAGGGCACCGCCTGGCCCGCCGCGTACGCCGCCGTGCCGCACATCGTCGCCATCGCGCGCGGCCTTCCGGCGGCCGAGAGGGACGACTACCTGTACGTGATCGGGCTCGTCGCCATGTGCTCGGGCGAGTACGGGCAGGTCTGGGACGGCCTGCCCGACGACCTCGCGCAGGCGTACCGGCAGGCGCTCCCCGAGGCGCTGGCCCTGCTCGGGGAGACGCTGGTGGCGGGCGACCACGACCAGGTCACCACGGGTTATCTGCTCGCGGCCACGGCCGCGCTCAAGGGACACGGCGAATACGCCGAAATCCTCAACGACCTCGATGTGTACGCCGAATGCCAGTCCTGCGGCGAGCCGATGCTCGAACTGCCCTGATCCGCGCCGACCGTATACAGCGCCGAACCGGTCAGACCGATTCGCCGAAGCCGGGAAGAATGGCGAGGCGCCGCACGGTCGCCTTCTTGGCGATCTCGATGCCGGGCGCGTAGGTGTCCGAATTGTACCAGGCCCGCGCCTGCTCCACGCTGCTGAACGACAGCAGCGTCAGGCCCTTGGCACCGTCCCACGTGCCCTCGACCGCCTCGGGCCTGGCGTTGATCATCAGGTACTCGCCGCCGAATTCGGCCACCGCCTTCTGGGCGATCTCCCGGTAGTCCGCCATGGCGGCCATGTCGGTCACTTGGATTTCCAGCAGGACGTACGCGGTCATCTGCGGTCTCCCCGAATTCGGCTGCGAAATACGTCACATGACGTGGAACGCTGTGGATCACATGTGATCCGGCGCTCAGCATGCCGAATTCGGGACGGCCGCGCAATGGTCCCAAAGTCCCCGTGCCGTGCGGGAATTGGCGTGACTGTCACGCTCCGGCCCGCGATTGGCTCACCGACCCGCCGCGGTGAACCGCCAGTGGCCGGAACCGATCGCGTAGACCGCCTCCTCGCCGTCGCTGTGCAGCAGCCGAGCGCCGTGCGTGGCCTCGACCCGCGGATGCCGTGCGTCGGGCAGCGGCAGATGGACGGTCGCGGTCGAGCCGACCGGCACCGTGACGTCGAGCGTGGTCCGGCCGTTCGTGACGGTCCAGGAACTGGCGACCGTGCCGCGCGGGGTGGCGATCGAGGCCGCGGCGTGCCGCATCCCCGCAGGGATACGCGGCGCGACCGTCACCGTACGGTAGGCCGGCCCGGTCGGCTCGATGCCCGCCAACCGCGTGTAGAGCGAGGCGTTGACACCGGCGAACATCGCGTGGTCGTGGGTCTCCATGTTGGAGTAGTACGTCCACTGCTCCCACGAACTCGTCGCGCCCTGGCCGATCTCGTACCCGAAGCCGGGGTAGGTGCGCTGGTCCAGCACCGTCATCGCCACATCGATCCGGTCGATCGCGGCGAGCGCGTCCATCAGGTAGCGGGTGCCGAAGATGCCGGTGTCGAGGTGTCCGCCGTCCTTCTCGGTGATGGTGGCGACCAGTTGCCGTCCGACGGCCGCCGCATGCGCCGTGGGCACCATGCCGAAGGCCAGCGGCAGCACGCTCGTGGTCTGCCGCCCGTCCCCGTAGGTGTCGCCCGCCGCGTTGAGGAACGCGGCGTTGAACGCGTCCTTGATGTCCCGCGCCAGCGTCCCGTAGCGGGCGGCGTCCGCGCTGTGGCCCAGCGCCGTCGCCGACTTGGCGACATCCACCGCCTGGAGGTAGGACAGCGCGGTGTTCACCACCGACACCTCGCTGGTGCAGGCGCCCGCGTTCGGCCCGCCGCGACCGCCGTTGGCGTTGGCGCCGCGGTCCGGCGGACACCAGTCGCCGAAGCCCCGGTCGCTCGGCCAGATGTGCCCCGGCACATCGGCGGCGTTCTTGTCGACGAACGCCTTCATCGCCGGATACGTGGCCGCCAGCGTCGCCCGGTCGCCGTACTGCTCGTACAGCGTCCACGCCAGCGTGATCTGGTCGCCGCCCATGTCGGGCTGCTGCGCGTTGCCCGCGTCGTTCGGCAGGGCCGTGCCGGGCGGCATGTCCTGGAGGTACTTGGCGTAGTAGCGGTCCATGCCGAACTCACGGGTGGACGCGTCGTGATACGCCTGCACGTCCATGCCGGGAGGAGTCCGCTCGTCGCGGACCGGATTGTCGGTCGGGACGCTCATCGAGTTGTTGAGGACGCTCCACCGGTTGTTCCGCCAGATCTGGTTCAGCAGCGCGTCGGAGGAGGAGAAGGTGCCCGTCGAGGCCACGTCGGCGTGCACCACGCGCGCGTCCAGGCTGCTCAGGGCCGGTTCGCCGGGGAAGCCGGTGACCTCGACATAGCGGAAGCCGTGGTAGGTGAAGCGCGGCTCGTACGTCTCCGCCGTACGGGCGCCCGCCAGAGTGTAGGAATCGGTGGACGCCGCCGACCTGTTGGTGGCCGTGTCCAGCGTCCCGTCCGCGCCGACCTCCTCCGCCGTCCGCATCCTCACGGTCGTCCCGGCGGGACCCGTCACCCGCAGCCGCTCCCACCCCGCGATGTTCTGCCCGAAGTCGTAGACGTAGACGCCGGGCTGAGGCTGCGTCAGCTTCACCGCACGGAGCGTGTCCGTCACCCTGACCGGCGGCATGGTGTCCGCGACGAGCTTGTCCGAGGGCGCCGCCACCGTCCGCACCGGCTGCCAGCCGGAGTCGTCGAACCCGGCGCGGTCCCAACCCGGCTTGTCCAGGCGGGCGTTGTAGCTCTCACCCGCGTAGAGGTCATTGGCGGTGACGGCGCCGATCGACCACTTCCAGGAGTCGTCGCTGACGACGCTCTGCCGGGTGCCGTCGGAGTAGCGGACATCGAGCAGCACGACGGCCTGCTTGGGCCCGGTCCAGCGGAAGCCGTACGGGCTGAACCGTGGCCCGTATCCGTTGCCCAGCCAGAGGCCCACCGCGTTGGCGCCCTGCTTGAGGGAGCCGGTGATGTCGTACGTGGCGTACAGATCGCGCTGGTCGTACGGCGTGCTCGCCGGTGCGAGCACCCGGTCGCCGACCTTCGCGCCGTTCAGGTGCATCTCGTAGAAGCCGAGCCCGTAGACGTACGCCCGCGCCCTGGTGACCTTCTTCCGGCCGTCGAGGGTGAAGCCCTTGCGGAGCAGGGGCGCCGCGGGGTTCGGGTCGAGCAGTGTCGGGTCGCCCTTGGGTTCGAGCTGCCCGTCGGTGACCGCCGAGTCGGGGAAGGACGGGTCGGGCGAGGCGGAGAAGTCGTCGGAGAACAGCCTGGCCCCGTCCAGGCCGCGCACCACGAGGTTGTCGTACAGGGCGTCCTCGGCGACATGGCCGGTGGTCGAGGTGCGGAAGCCCAGGGTGCCGGCGGTGAAGGTGGTGTCGGTCCGGGTGTCCACCCGCGTGCCGTCGACCGAGGTGGTGATCGTGGCGCCGTCCGCCCGGACGGTCAGGTGGTGGGGCGCTCCGGCGTTCGCCGTGGTGACCACCGGGCTGAGGTCGACCTCACCGAGGGTGGCGAAGGAGCCGTCCTTCTGGACGTGCGGGCGCAGCAGCACCTTGCCGGGCGTCGAGGCCGCGTTGATCTGCCACATGTAGTAGTCGCGGCTGTCCTTGACGCGGAACAGGACGCTCGCCGCGCCCGCCTTGATGGTGAAGTCCGTGTCCAGGGTGAAGTCCGACCAGGAGTCGGCGCCGCCGGTGTCCGGGGTGATCCACCGCGCGCCCTTCCAGTCCGCCGAGTTCAGCAGGCCCATCTCCCAGCGCCCGACCGGACTCCAGGCCGACGCCCGGCCGTAGGCGTCCCAGACCTGCACCTTCCAGTAGTAGGTGCGCGAGGACTCCAGCGCGGGACCGCCGTAGGGCACGCCGGTCGAGTCGTCCGTCGCCACCCGGCCGCTGTCCCAGACGTCCGCCTTCGGGGAGTTCAGCCGGGCCGGGTCGCTCGCCACCAGCACCCGATAGGCGCTCTGCCGCTGGCCGTTGGCCGCGGCGCGCAGTTTCCAGCCGAGCGCGGGACGCGGATCGTCGATGCCCAGCGGATCCGTCGTGGCGTCAGCGGTCAGCTCACCCACGGAGATTCCGCCGGACGCGGCCTGCGCGGCCGGGGGGCGAGCGAAGGGCGCGCCGCCCAGGGACAGCGACGTCACCAGCACCGCGACGGCGATCCCGTACGACAGTTTTTCCCGCGCAAAACCGGACATCGGACTCCTTGCGGTGAGTGAAACGATTCACTCCATTGGGGCGTGAGAAACGTATGAGAACGCCCGGCGGGGCGTCAATACTTCTGACGCGGCCCGGTTGCGTGCAGCCGCCATCCGGGGGTGTGTACCCGATCCATCGGATCAGACATCGTTGTCGACATTGAAAGACGTTTCAATTTCCTTGTCGTGGGCTTTCGGGTAATTCCGGGCGCATGCCTATTGACCGGCCGCTGAGATGGACTTAGGTTCTCCACGGCTCCTGTTGAATCGTTATATGGTCTGCCCCGCTTCGGATACGGCGCGTCCCCCGTGGCCCGCGCCCGGCGACCGGCCCCGCACCGCCCCTGTGAGGCGGGCCCGTTCGGCGCGACGACGGAATGAATCGATTGACCGGGCAGGCGGCGCCGCACCACGGCCGCGCACCGCGCGACGTACTCCAGAGGGGACACCGATGACCGCACACCCCGCAGCGCAGCCCGACGGCGGACGGCCCGCACGGGCCCGACCGGCCAGGCTCGTACGGGCGTTGACCGCCGCCCTGCTGCTCACCTCGGCCACCGGACTGCTGCCCGCCGTCACCGGACAGGCCGCGGCCGACAGTGGCACGGCCGCCTGCCCCTGGCTGCACTCCAAGGCCGCCCCGGAACAGCGGGCCGCGCAGGTGCTCGCGCGGATGACCACCGACGAGAAGCTGTCGATGACCCACGGCAGCCAACTCCCCGGCTACGCGGGCGTGGTGGCCCCCCTGTCCCGGCTCTGCGTACCCGCGCTGAACCTCAACGACGGGGGAGCGGGCGTGGTGATGGGCGGCACGACAGCCATGCCCGCTCCGGTCGCCGCCGCCGCCACCTGGGACCCGGCCGTGGAGACCGCGTACGGACAGGTCGTCGGCGCCGAGGCGAAGACCAAGGGCGTCAGCGTCAACCTCGGACCCGATGTGAACCTGGAGCGCGACCCGCGCGGCGGACGCGTCTTCGAGATGGCCGGTGAAGACCCCTACCTGTCCGGCGCGATGGCCACCAAGTACGTCCAAGGCGTCCAGTCCCAGGGCGTGATGGCCGACCTCAAGCACCTCGCGGCCAACGACACCGAGCAGAACCGCAACAACGGCAACGCCATCGTCGACGAACGCACCCTCAACGAGATCTACTACCCGGCGTTCAAGCAGGCCGTCCAGCAGGGCGACGCCGCCTCCATCATGGCCGCCACCAGCCTGGTCAACGGCGTCCACTCCAACGAGGACGCGTATCTGCTGAACCGGACCGCCAAGCAGGACTGGGGCTTCGACGGATTCGTCGTCACCGACTGGGACGGCGCCCGCAGCACCGTCCGGGCCGCCAACGCCGGTCTCGACCTCACCATGCCCGCCCCCGGCAACTTCGGCCAGCCGCTCGCCGACGCCGTCCGCTCCGGGCAGGTCGGCATGGCCGTGCTCAACGACAAGGTCGCCCGGCTGCTCACCGAGGAATTCGCCTACGGCCTCTTCGACACCGCACCGGGCTCGCCCTCCGCGACCGCGACCACCCCCGCGCACGTCGCCACCGCGCGCGACATCGCGGCGCAGGGCACCGTCCTGATGAAGAACGCGGGCCGGCTGCTCCCGCTCGACCCCGCCAGGACGCCCACGGTCGCCGTGATCGGCGCCGCCGCCAAGGACGCGCCGATCACCGGAGGCGGCGGCAGCTCGCACGTACCCGTGGACGCCTCGTCCGTCGTCACCGTCGCCGACGGCATCGCCCAACGGCTCGGGACGAAGGGCCGCGTCGACTACCTCGGCTCCTGGGCCGCCCTGGCGTCCTCCTCCGCCGGCCCCTCCGACCAGCCGCACAACATGGTCGACGGCAACGCGGGCACCCGCTGGTCCAGCGGCACCCCGATGGCCGACGGCCAGTGGGTCAGCGTCGACATGGGCGCCTCGCACAGCATCGACCGGGTCACCCTGGACGCGGGCAACAGCACCGACTACGCCCGCGGTTACCGCGTCCTGCTCTCCGCTGACGGCGCCACATGGGGCGACCCGGTCGCCGAGGGCGCCGGCACCGGACAGGTCGTCACCGCGACCTTCGCCGCCCGGCAGGCCCGCTACATCAGGATCGAACAGACCGGCACCGCCGACAGTTGGTGGTCGATCGCCGAACTGACCGCCTTCGGCGCGGACGGCACCGGCGCCCAGGTCGCCATCGGCAGAACCGGAGTCGACGTCCCCGGCGTGACCGACAAGCTGGCGACCGTACCGGCCGCGACCTTCACCACCGCCGACGGCCAACCCGGCCTGACCACGCAGTACTTCAACAACCTCGACCTGTCCGGCACCCCCGCGCTCACCCGCGTCGAGCCGACCGTCGACGACCACTACACGGCCGCGCCCGGCCCCGGTGTCAACCCGGCCGGATTCTCCGTGCGGTGGAAGGGCTACCTGACGGCACCCGTCACCGGCACGTACACCTTCTCGATGGCCAACACCGGCGGCATCCGGATGACCCTCGACGGGCAGCCGGTCTTCCAGGACTGGGCGCAGTACGGCCCTGGCGTGTCCGCCATCCGCCTCAGGGGCGGCGTGCGGACCCCGATCACGGTCGAGAACTACCAGCCGGTCAACGGCCCCACAGGACCGGTCGCCGGGACGCCGACCAGCCCGCCGGGCAACGGCTCGGTCACTCTGGGCTGGCAGGTGCCCGACACCGCGGCCATCGCCGCCGCGGCGGCCGCCGCACGACAGGACAGCGTCGCCGTGGTCGTCGTCAACGACGACGAGAGCGAGGACGGCGACCGGCAGAATCTCACCCTGCCCGGCGCGCAGGACGACCTCGTCGCCGCCGTCGCCGCGGCCAACCCGCACACGATCGTCGTCCTCAACACCGGCGCGCCCGTGCTCATGCCGTGGCTCGACAAGGTCGACGGCGTCCTCGAGTCCTGGTACGGCGGCCAGCAGAACGGCGCCGCACTGGCCTCCGTCCTGTTCGGCGACGTCAATCCCTCGGGCAAGCTGCCCCAGACCTGGCCCGCGAGCATGGCGCAACTGCCGACCGCCGACCCGTCCCGCTACCCGGGCACCGTCGATGTGGCCACCAACACCACCGACTACCACTACAGCGAGGGACTCGAGGTCGGCTACCGCTGGTACGACGCCCACCACCTCACCCCGCTCTTCCCGTTCGGCTACGGCCTGACCTACTCGTCCTTCTCCTTCAGCGGGCTCACCGTCTCACCGGGCGTCACCGGCACGACCGGGCCGGTGAAGGTCTCCGCGACGGTGAAGAACACCGGCACCCGTACCGCCTCCGAGGTCGCCCAGCTCTACATCGGCGACCCGGCGGGCGCGGGCGAACCCCCCAAGCAGCTCAAGGGATTCCAGCGCGTCACCCTCCGGGCCGGACAGTCGCGGCGCGTCACCTTCACCCTCGCGCCCGACGACCTGCGCACCTGGGACTCCAAGGCCCACGCCTGGACGACGATTCCGGGCACGTACCGGATCTACGTCGGTAACTCCTCCCGCGATCTGCCGCTGACCGGCGCCCACACCCTCACCACGACCACCGGCGCCCGTACCGTCACCGCGCAGGCTCCCGCCGCGCTCGACCCCGTCCACGGCAACGTGGTCACCACCACCCTCACCGCGGGCGGCACGCGCACGCTCCAGCACGTCCGGCTCGGCCTCGGCGTACCCGCCGGATGGACCGTACGGGCCCTGACGCCCGCCACTTTCAACCGTGTCGACCCCCGCACCCGCCCGCGCACCTCATGGCTGGTGACCCCGCCCGCCGACGCGCAGAACCGCCTGTGGCGGCTCACCGCGACGGCCACGGCGAGCGGCGGATTCAGCGTCTCCGGCGGTCAACAGGTCACCACCGCGCCGCTGGTGGCCGCGCGACTGACCTCCGCCACCAAGCTGGCACGCACCGGCACCGCGTTCCCCGCGACCCTCACCCTGCGCAACGCGACCGACCAGACCGTCACCGTCACCGCCGACATCAAGGCGCCGACCGGCGTCACCGTCACACCGTCCCGGGCCGCGGTGACCCTGCGCCCCCGCGCCACCGCCACCACCAAGCTGACCGTCACCGTCGGCGCGAACGCCACCTCCGCGGCGCTCGACCTCACCGGTACCGCCACCGTGGCCCGCCACGACCACCCGCTCGACGGCGGATCGCTCGCACTGCCCCTGCTGTACGGATCACTCGCCGCGGCCTTCGACAACACCGGGGTCGGCGACGAGACCGCCCCCGGCGCGGCCGACTTCGACGGCGCGGGATTCAGCTACTCCGCCCAGGCCCTCGCCGACGTCGGCGTCAAGCCGGGCCAGCCCGTCGCACACGGCCCGGCCACCTTCACCTGGCCGGACCCGGCACCGGGCGGCGCGGACAACGTGGTCGCGGCCGGACAGCACATCGCGGTGGACACGAGCGGATCTGCCCTGTGGTTCCTCGGCGCCGCGAACAACGGCAGCGGATCGGGCACCGGCACTCTCACGTACACCGACGGCAGCACCGCCCCGTTCACCCTCGCCCTCACCAACTGGACCCCGAGCACCCCGCTCCCCGAGGACGAACCCGTCGCCACCGCACCCCGCTGGAACCGTCCGCCGAACAGCGGCTATCCGGCCGACACCGCCGTCAGCCTGTACGCCACCAAGATCCCGCTGGCCGCGGGCAGGACGCTGGCGTACGTCACCCTGCCGACCACGGTCACCGGCGATCAGGCGGGCACCCGGCTGCACGTCTTCGGCCTGACCGTCACCTAGGGCGTGTCCGTGAAGTCTCGTCTGGCTGGCGGCGCCTGGCACGCACGCTCGCTGCGTTGTCGGGCTCATCCGAATAGGCCCACTATGAGGACGACCCTCCGCCTTGCGATCGCACGCACCAGACACCGCCAGCCCCGCCCTCCGGGCGGACGACGCGACTTCACGGACACGCCCTAGGCCCGACAGGACCCGCCGGACCATGAGCGCCGTTCCCCGTCCACCCCTCCCGGGCGGGGAACGGTACCGCCGAGTGCCGTACACGCCGGGCCGGGCACGACTAAGGTGTGCCCGGCCCGCACCCGCCCGGCGGGCCGGATGTTCCTTGGGGGGACCGTCATGCGTATCTCACTGCGCGCCTCACTGCGCGCCACCTTATTGACCACCGCCGTCGCGCTCGGACTTGTGGCCGGGGGAGTCGCCCCCGCGCAAGCCGCGACCGGCTACGACCGGTGCCCGCAGGGCGCCCTGTGCCTGTTCGACCAGCCCGGCGGCCAGGGGACCATGACGTCCTACACCGCCGCGCAGCCGACCCTCGGCGCGTGGGACGACAAGGCGTCCTCGGTCTACAACCGCACCGGCTACCACGCCCTGTGCATGTACAGCCTGGCCGACTACCAGTACCTCGACGCCGTCCACGACGTCGAGGCCGACACCACCGGCACCGGCGACGACCGCTGGGAGCTTTCGCGGTTCACCAGTCCCGGCGCCACCCTCGACCACAACCTCAGCTCCTTCCGCTGGGCGCACACCCTGCGGGAGTGCCAGGGAGGCCCCGAGTACCTGCCGTGGTTCGCGCCGTACGGAGTCTTCAAACGCCCCGCCCAGCCGTTCGGCGATCTCAACGGCGACGGCCGCCAGGACCTGCTGCTGCGGACGTACTCCGGAAAGCTGTGGCGGCTGCCCGGCGACGGCACCGCGGGTCTTGAGGGGTCCGGCTGGAACTCCATGTCGGCGTTGACCCGGCACGGCGACCTCAACGGCGACGGCACGGAGGACCTGCTGGCCCGCGACACCACCGGCCGGCTGTGGATGTATCCGGGCACCGGCCGCGGCACCTTCGGCGCCCGGCTCCTGGTGGGCCCCGGCTGGAACACGATGACCGCCGTGACCGCCGCCGGAGACCTCGACGGCGACGGCAAGGGCGATCTGCTGGCCCGCGACACCACCGGCCAGTTGTGGATGTACCCCGGCCGGGGCGACGGCACCTTCGGCACCCGCCTGCTCGTCGGCCCCGGCTGGAACGTGATGGGCGCCTTCGCCGCCCCCGGTGACCTGACCGGCGACGGCCGCCCCGACCTCGTCGTGACCGAACTGTCCACGGGCAAGCTGTGGCTCTATCCGGGCGACGGACACGGCCGCCTCGGCGCCCGCGTCCTGGCGGGCACCGGCGGCTGGACGCCCTTCACCACGCTCCTCGGCATCGGCGACCTGACCGGTGACCTGCTGCCCGATCTCGTGGCCGCCACCACCGGGCAGATGCGCGTGTACTCGGCGGGGACGTCGGAGGGCGTCTTCGACACCGGGGCGCGCGTGAGCCTGTCCGAGGACGACGCGCTGTTCTGATCCCGCCGGTAGTCACCGGACGGGTGCGTCCGGCGGACGGCCCGCCAGGGAGTCGAGGAGGCCGCGCGTGGCGGTCGGTGCGCCGATCGCCGCGCTGGTCCGGTGACTCCCGGCGCGGACCGCTCAGGCGGAGGCGCGGACCCTGATCAGCGGCGCGTCCCGCGAGAACTCCCGGAATCCGACGCCGTAGTACAGGGCGCGCGCCGCCGGATAGCCCGGCGCGCCCAGGCAGGCGACGGTCGCGTGCGTGGCCCCGGCGGCCCGCGCGCGACGCATGCCGTGCAGGAGCATCGCCCTGGCCAGCCCCAGACGCCGGTAGTCCGGATGGGTGCCGACCGGCTCGAACTCGACGGTCGCGTTCGCCTCGTCGAACCACATGATGGTCGAGGACGCCATCGTCGCGTCCGGCGCCTCCACCAGAAGGTGCAGATCCGCGCGGTAGCCCGTCGCCCGCCGGACACCCTCATAGCTCTCGGCCGTGTACGTCGAGGGCGCCCACGCGTCCACATGGGCCCGGACCGCGGCCTGCGGTCCCGCCTCCTCGGCGGTGCGGAACCGGAATCCGTCCGGCAGCAGCGGCTCCTCGACGTCGGTCAGCTCCCGCTCGTTGAGCTGCGTCCAGGACCCCTTCTCGCCGAGCGAGGCCGGATCGGGCTCGTAGCCGTGCGCCGCCCACCGCGCCAGGCCGAACGTGTCGGCGCCGCTCGGCACCACCGTCCGCTCGACGTCCGGCGTCGTGGCGTGGAACCAGTCGATCACCTCGTCGACCAGTCCCGCGTGGTCGGGGTGGACCTGATACGCCAGATAGGCGCCGGTCGCATCCCGCACAGAACCGTCGCTGCGCCGCAGCCGGTGCGGAAGCTGGGCCCAGCCCCACGCGACCGGCTCCCCGCCGGAGAACCACAGCCGCCGCGGCCAGTTCGCGCCGCCGGCGGCGTGCCCCTTGCCCCAGTTCCACGCCAGCTCGCCGTACGACGCGTCGGTGTTCACCAGGTCAGGGCGCACGGCGGTGACGCGCTGCGCCATGTCCTGCATGAGCTGTACGTCCGCGGCGGTCAGCAGCTCGAAGTCGGTCATGGTCCGCCACAGTGTCAGGACTCGGCGGAGCCGTCGAACGGTTTTCCGGGCCCACCGGTCGCGGCGGCCGAGAACACGGGCGGGCGTGTCGTCACCGATCTCGGGTGCGGCAGAGCCGGATCGGGCTCAGCCCTCACCGGGGCGCGGGGCGTCCGACTCGGCGGGGAAGCAGTCCAGCCGGGCGGCGGCCAGTTCCTGGAGTGTGCCGCCCGCCGTCAGCCAGCCGAGCAGGCACGACGGCAGTAACCAGGGCCGCAGCGACGTCGTCACCGGTACGAAGGTGATCTGCCGGTCCGTGGTGTCGAGCACCGCCCAACCGCCGTTCCTGACCAAGGGAACGGCCGCTATCCGGCAGGTGTCGTGCGCCGCGGTGACGGCCAGCAGCCAGCGGCTCGCGTCGCCTGCCGAGCGCGACCTGCTCCCGTAGAGCACATCGGCGAGCTGCCGCCACTTCGGCGCCTCGTGGGTGTCCGCGTCGACCACGAAGTGCTCGTCCAGGACGCGGTGTTCACCCGGCAGGGCCGCGCCGGGCGCGGCCGAGAAGACGACCTGCCGCCCCGGCGTCCGTACGGCCAGCGAGAGCGCGGGCGCCGGTCGGTCGGCCACCGAGGCCGTGGGCATGTCCCTTTGCGTGACGGCGAGTTCGACGCCGAGGTCCATGCCGAGTTCGACACTGACCAGACATCGGCCGCTCGGCGGTTGAGGTCCGTCCGCCCATGCCGCCGACCCGCTGTCCATCGCCATCCGGGCCGTCCTCCCCCGCTCACCCGCTGGACCCGTCGGAACCGCTGGGTCCGCCGAGCCCCGAGCCCTGAGCGCCTCCGGTACGGCTCTCACGAAGAGGCCGGGGACCGGGCCGTTCTGTGACTCGACAGGACATCAAACCGGCATTTCGCCCGCGTTACGATCAGCGAACAAGCGATGACGGATTCCCGTACCGGTCTGGCGCGTTGGGGATCGCCGCAGGCGCGCGCTCAGCGCTCCGCGCGGTCGAAGCGGCGGATGAAGCGGCGCTGCCACGGCGTCTCCACGGCGCGGTGGTGATAGTGCCGGCGGATGAAGGCGACGGCCTCGTCCGCCGGGACCCCGTCCAGAACGGCCATGCAGGCGAGGGCCGTTCCGGTGCGCCCGATGCCGCCGCCGCACGCGACCTCCACCCGCTCGTCCGCCGCCCGGGCCAGCGCTTCCTCGAAGGCCGCCCGCGCCTGCCGTCGATCGGCGGGCAGCCGGAAATCCGGCCAGCGCACCCACCGCGCCTCCCAGCGCGTCAACGGCGGCTCGCCGCCCAGCAGATAGACGCCGAAGGACGGCGTCGGGCCCGCCGGAAGCGGTCGGCGCAGACCGCGCCCGCGCACCAGCGCACCGGACGGAAACCGTACGATCCCGTCGCCCGACGGGTCCCAGCTCTCGGTCATCCCGGCACCCTACCGAGACCCGCCGGGCGCGGCGAGCGCGCGCGGACAGGCGATCATGGCCGGTCTGTCCGGCCGCTCGGTCGACGCCCTGCTGATAGCGGGCGACCGCGACCTCATCGACCACCTCCCGCTGCTGGTGGACGTGCTTCCCCGTCGTGCTCTGCGCCTGGGAGAACGCGGCCCCGAGCTGTTCCCCGTCGTCACCATCGACTACGAGGGCGCCGGTCACCTCGCGGGACGGCACCCGCGCGGCCTCGGCCACGAGCGGGTCGCCGCCGTCGCCAGCCCCGCGCACACCGTCCGGATCGCGGGCTTCCGCCGCGCCTTCGCCGCCGGCCTCGCCGTACCCGACACCGCCGTCCTCCTCGCCCCGGAACCGACCCCCGAGGGCGGCTTCGCCGCCGCGACCGCCGCCCTCACCGCCGACCCGCGCGTGACCGGCGTCTTCGCCACCCACGACGTTCTCGCACTCGGCGCGCTGGAGGCCGCCGGAGCCCTCGGCCGCTCCGCCCCGGACGACCTCTCGGTCGTCGGCCCCGACGGCAACGCCGAGGTCCGGCTCTCCCGACCGGCCCTCACCACGGTCGCCATCCCCGAACGCCAGATGGCCCGACAGGCCGTCGAACTCCTCCTGCGCGCCATCCCCCCCCCGCACCGGCCCGCGGACCGCCACCCTCCACCTCCTGCGCCCCGACCTGATCGTGCGCCACGGAACCGGACCCGCCCGGAAGCGTTCCGACAGCTGACGCCCGGTCACGACGGGGCCGGGGGAGGCGGGTACGGCGGCGGCAGCGCGAGCCGCCTGACGTACCCGCCGCGCCCACGGCTCAGGAGTCGTCGCCGCCTCGGCCCCGGTGCTGAGCGCCGTCGTCCGCGCCGTGCCCGCTCCCATGACCGTCGCCCGACCGGTCACCGCCGTGGTCGTCACTGCCGTGGTCGTCGGCTCCGGGGGAGCGGGTCGGGCTCGGGGTGCCCGCGCCGTGGTCGTCACCTCCGGGCGAACGGGTCGGGCGGGGAGTCGCCGCGCCCCGGCCGCCGCCACGGTGACCGTCCAGGCTGACGGTGCCGGAGGTCGCGTTCACCCTCAACTCGCGCGGCAGGCCGTCCTTTCCGAGCACCCTGACCTCCCAGAAATCCGCGCCGGAACGCTCGACGGAGACGACCGTCCCCGGATACAGCGTGAGCGCGGCGGTCACGGCCTCGGCCGCCGTGAGGCCGGTGCTGCTGGGAGTCGGGGCGCCGGTGCGCGGGACGCCCGTCGGGGCACCGGTCGACGGCGTACGGCGGTCGCCTCCGTGGTCGTCGCCCGCGTCGTGCGGGGACGTGGCGCTCGGGACTGCCGTCGCACGGCCGCCGTGGTCGTCACCCGCGGCGATGGCGGTGTAGCCGCCACCGGCGAGCAGGGCCGCCGCCGCGGCGACGGCGGCGACGGTGATGTCGCGCTTCATGAGGAGCCTCCCCGGCCGGGCTGTACCCGGCCTGTGTCGTTGCTGTGTCCGTGCCAACACGATGGCCGGAGCAAGCTGAAGGCAGCCTGAAGCGACCTGAAGATCGCTTCAGGTTCGATTTGGGAGGGTGGGCCCATGCGCTTGCTGATCGTGGAGGACGAGAAGAGACTCGCCGTCTCCCTGGCCAAGGGACTGACGGCCGAGGGCTTCGCCGTGGACGTCGTCCACGACGGGCTCTCGGGACTGCACCTGGCCGGAGACCGCGCCTACGACCTCGTCGTCCTCGACATCATGCTGCCCGGCATGAACGGCTACCGCGTGTGCGCCGCGCTGCGCGCCGCGGGCAACGACGTACCGATCCTGATGCTCACGGCCAAGGACGGCGAGTACGACGAGGCCGAGGGCCTGGACACCGGCGCGGACGACTATCTGACCAAGCCGTTCTCCTACGTCGTGCTCGTCGCACGGGTGAAGGCACTGCTGCGCCGCCGGGCCTCTCCCGGTGCCTCGCCGGTCCTGCGGGTCGGCGGCCTCGCCGTCGACACCTCCGCCCGGCGGGTGTTCCGCGGCGAGGACGAAGTGGCGCTCACCGCCAAGGAGTTCGCGGTCCTCGAACAACTCGCCGTCCGGGCGGGCCAGGTGGTCGGCAAGCCGGAGATCCTGGAGCACGTCTGGGACTTCGCCTACGACGGCGACCCCAACATCATCGAGGTCTACATCAGCGCGCTGCGCCGCAAGCTGGGCGCGGCCACCATCCAGACGGTACGCGGCGCGGGTTACCGCCTGGTCACGTCATGAGGCGCCGCCCGCTCGGCTCCGTGCAGGCCAAGACGGTGCTGGGCGCGACCGCCGTCGTGACCGTGGCGATGGTGGCCGCCGGGATCGCGGTCCTCCTCTCGCTCGGCGCCAACCTCACCGAGCAGGCCCAGAGCCAGGCCAACGACACCGCACGCCGCGTCGCCGTGACCGTCGCGACCCGCAAGGCGGACGCCGCGCTCTACTCCGGACTCGCCCTCCCCGATGACGCGCCCGTCCAAGTGACCACCACCGACGGGCGGTTGCTCGCCGCGAGCAGGACCCTGGAGAAGATCAGCGGCACGGGCGTGCCGGACGTCAGGCCGCGTGGGTCTGCGCCCGAGCCGACACCCACCGTCAGTCCGACCTCGGCACCGACGCCGCCACCGACCGTGTCGCCGAGCGGGACCGCCGACGACCACGGCGGCGCAGGCGGCGGCCGTGGCCGGGGCAAGGGCGGGCGCGACGGCGACGCGCAGGAGACGACCCCCAGCGGCCGGGGGAGCGACGACCACGCCACGCCCACCGGCACCGCCGACCCCGTCGTCGGCGAGATCAGCGGCACCGTCCAAGAGGGCTCGGGACACGCCACGTTGGACGGCCGCGGCGCCGCCTACCGCTTCGCGACGGTCAAGGCCACCGACCTCGCGGGGCAGACGGTCCTGGTCCACGCGGGCGCCTCGCTCGCGGCGCGCGAGAGCGCCGTGCGCACCACCACCGTGGTCATGCTGGCGGGACTGCCCGTCCTGCTGGCGGTCGTCGGCGGCGTGACCTGGCTGGTCACCCGCCGCGCACTGGCCCCGGTCGCGGGCATCCGCCGCGAGATGGCCGCCATCACGGCCTCGGAGGACCTCTCCCGGCGCGTGCCGGAGCCCGCGGCGCACGACGAGGTGGCCCGGCTGGCCCGTACCACCAACGAAACGCTCACCGCCCTCGAAGCGTCCGTCGAGCGGCAGCGCCGCTTCGTCGCCGACGCCTCGCACGAACTGCGCAGCCCGATCGCCTCCCTGCGCACGCAGCTCGAAGTGGGCTCCGCGCACCCGCAGTTGCTCGACGTCCCCGGCGCCGTCAAGGACACCGTGCGACTCCAGCAACTCGCGGCCGACCTGCTCCTGCTCGCCCGCCTCGACGCGGGGGAGACCCCGACACAACGGCCGGTCGATCTGGCCGCGTTGGTGCGCGAGGAGGCCGAGGGGCGGGCCGCCGACCGTACGCCGGTCGCCGTCGACATCGGTCAGGACGCCGCCTTGAGAGCGGAAGTCAACGGGTCACGGGGCCAGTTGGCCCGGCTCGTGCGCAATCTGCTCGACAACGCCCAACGGCACGCCCGCACCGAGGTCACCGTGTCCGTACGCCGCGGGGACGGCCGGATCGTGCTCGCGGTCGCCGACGACGGCGCAGGCGTACCGGAGGCCGAGCGCGAGCGGATATTCGAGCGGTTCGTACGGCTCGACGAGGCCCGCAGCCGGGACGACGGCGGGGCCGGACTCGGCCTGGCCATCGCCCGTGACGTGGCGCACCGGCACGGCGGCACGCTCACTGTCGGCGCCGCGCCGAGCGGCGGCGCCCGTTTCGAACTCCGGCTGCCGGCCGCCGATGTGTGACCCCGTCAGTTCCGGGTCAGTTCCACGGCATGCGCGAGCGGTGATCCCAGTACGCGGCCGGTGTCTGCGCCAACTCGGTGACGAGACGGCCGAGTTGCGCGTCGTCGAGACGGACGTCGGTCGCGCGCAGATTCGAGGCCAGTTGGTCCTCGGTCGCCGCTCCCGACAGCACCACGTCGACCCACGGCTGACGCAGCGCGGCGGCCAGCGCCAGAGCGTCGTAGGAGGCTCCCGTCGCCTCGGCGACCGGAGCCAGCACCGCGTCCAGCCGCGGGTCGCGTTCTGCGAGACGCCCGTTGGCGAGACCTTCCTTGATGATGACGGTACGACCCGCCTCGTGCGCCTCCGCCAAGGCGGGGCCCGCCGACGGCTCCAGGACATTCCAGGTGGACTGGACGCTGCCGAACACCGGACGCCCGTCGACGCCGACATCGAGAGCGGCGCGGATCGCGTCACCCTGCCGGGGCCCGCTGGTCGAGATGCCCACGGCCACCCCCTGATCGGCGAGCGCGACCAGCCGCCGGTGCAGGACGGGATCGGTGAGAGCCGGGCTGTCCGGTGTCACCGAATGCACCTGGTAGAGGTCGAGCCGGTCGCCGAACAGGCCGCGCGTCTCGGCGAGTTGACGGTCGTAGACCCCGACGCTGTGGTCCTTGACCTCATGGGTCTCCGCGTCGACCCGCCAGTCCGCCGTATAGGTGTAACCCCACTTGCTGCCGACCATGACCCCAGGCCGGTCACCGCCCGCGTCCAGCCACTCGGCCAGGAACTCCTCGGCCCGGCCGTACGAGCGCGCCGCGTCGAAGTAGCGCACGCCGTGCGCGTACGCGAAGTCCAGCACCTCGTGCGTACGGCGTCGCATCGCCGCCACGTCCCGGCCCGGCGGCAGATCCCGCTCCCGGCCGAGATTGATGTATCCGGGCCGCCCGAGAGCGGCCAGGCCGAGGCCGATCCGGTGGGGTACGTCGGCGAGCGACGGCGGCGGCTGCGTGACCATGCGACGGCTCCTGACCGTGGGGCGACTGCGACTGCGACTGCGACGACGAGGACGGCTGCGGCCGTGCGGCGCGGGCGTACACCCGCGACATCCCGCCCACCCGCATGATCACCGTACGTCGCCCGCCGCCGCGCCCGTCACCCGCCGCACCGACCGGGCCCGTACCGACCGAGCCCGCACCGACCGGGCCCGTACCGGCCCGCACCGTCCTTGACCGGCCCGGACCGTACCGCCCCGGCGTACCGCCCTACGGCTTCGCCCCGTCCGACCAGCGGTAACACAGCTCCGGGCGGCCGACCTGCCCGTACTGCGGGCTGCGGACCGCGAGCCCGGTGTCGACCAGGTGCTCCAGATAGCGGCGGGCCGTGATGCGCGAGACCCCCGCCGCCTGGGCCGCCGAAGCCGCCGACAAGCCGCCGTCCGCCGCCGCCCGCAAGGCCGAGGTCACCGCTTCGAGGGTCGGACCGCTCAGCCCCTTCGGCAGCACGGTGGCCTGCGGACTGCGCAGCGCCCCCAGCACCCGGTCCACCTCGTCCTGCCCGGACGCCTCACCGCCCGCCGCGTCACTGCGGTAGCGCTCCCAGCGCTCCAGCCGGTCCCGCAGCGAGGGGAAGGTGAACGGCTTGAGCAGGTACTGCACGACCCCGAGCGAGACGGCCTGCCGCACGACCGCGAGATCCCGCGCCGAGGTCACCGCCACCACATCGGCGCTCTGCCCCGCGCTGCGCATCCGTCGTACCAGGTCGAGACCGTGGCCGTCGGGCAGATGGAGGTCGAGCAGCACCAGGTCCACCGGCTGCCGGTCCAGCAGGCGCAGCGCGGCGCCGCCGGTGTGGACGACGGCCGCCACCGCGAAGCCGGGCAGCCGCTCGACGTACATCCGGTGCGCGTCGGCCGCCACGGGATCGTCCTCGACGACCAGGACCCTGATCACGCGCGTGCCTCCTGCCCCAGCGGCAGCCGTACGGTGAACTCCGCGCCGCCGCCCTCGGCGCGGTCGAGGCCGACCCTGCCGCCCGCGCGCCGCGCGGCCTGCTCGACCAGGGCGAGGCCGAGACCGTGGCCCTCGCTCTTGGTGGTCCAGCCGCGCCGGAACACCTCGCGGATGGTGGCGGGGTCGACGCCGCGCCCGGAGTCGGTGACCTTCAGCAGCAGCTCGTCCTCCTCCACCTTGGCCCGTACGGTGACCGACGGCCGGCCGCCGCCGCGGGCGGCGCCCTCGATGGCCGCGTCGATCGCGTTGTCTATCAGGTTTCCCAGCACGGTGACCAGGTCGCGGGCGGTGAGCGCGGGCGGCAGGACGCCGTCGTCGATCCGGCTGTCCTCGGTGACGGTCAGCTCCACTCCGCGCTCGTGGCTCTCGGCGGCCTTGCCGAGCAGCAGCGCCGCGAGCACCGGTTCGCCGACCGCCGCCACCACCCGGTCGGTGAGCGCCTGGGCGAGTTCCAGCTCGGAGGTGGCGAAGTCCACCGCCTCCTGCGCGCGGCCCAGTTCGATCAGCGACACGACGGTGTGCAGCCGGTTGGACGACTCGTGGGCCTGGGAGCGCAGCGCCTCGGCGAAGCCGCGCACCGAGTCCAACTCCCCGGTCAGCGCCTGGAGATCGGTGTGGTCGCGCAGGGTGACCACGGTGCCGCGGCGCTCGCCGCCGCGTACCGGCGAGGTGTTCACGACCACGACCCGCTCGGACGTCAGGTGCACCTCGTCGACCCGCGGCTCGGCGGCCAGCAACGCGCCGGTCAGCGACACCGGCAGGCCGAGCGTGTCCACGTACCGGCCGACGACCTCCTGCTCGCCGAGGCTCAGCAGCTCGCGCGCCGCGTCGTTGCACAGCGCGACCCTGCGGTCGGCGTCGAGCAGGACCAGGCCCTCGCGCAGCGCGTGCAGCGTCGCCTGGTGATAGTCGTACATCCGGCTCAGCTCCGTCGCGGCCATCCCGTGGGTGTGCGTGCGCAGCCGTCGGTTGGCCGCATACGTGCCGAGGCCGCCGACGACGAGCGCGGCCAGCGCCACCGCGACCAGGGCGGTGAGCTGCTTGCGGACCTGCTGGCTGATGGTGTCGACCTTGATGCCGACGCTCACCAGCGCGACGATCCGGTCGCCGGAGCGGACCGGCGTCACGACGCGTACCGAGGCGCCGAGCGAACCGGTGTACGTCTCGGTGAACGTCTGCCCGCGCAGGGCGGGGCCGATGTGGCCGAGGAAGTGCTTTCCGATCAGCGACCTGTCGGGATGGGTCCAGCGGATGCCGTGGGTGTCCATGATCGTCACGAAGTCCACGCCCGCGTCCGCGGTGACGCGGTCGGCGTACGGCTGGAGGGCCGCGGTGGGATCGGCGGAGCGCGCCGCCCGCACGACGGTGTCGGAGTCCGCGACGGCGGTGGCCGCGGCGGAGACCCGGTCACGGGCCGCGTCCTCGGCCCGGCTGCCCGCGTTGACGTACGCCAGCACGGCGCAGCCGCCGACCACCAGGGCCACGATCACCACCTGCACGGCGAAGAGCTGACCGGCCAGGCTGCGCGGCCGGGTCCGAGTGCGGCGGAAGCGGCTCAGTCCGGGCACGGTGAACCGCGCGGCCGGGCTCGCCGCGCCGGACTGGTGCGTCGGTCCGGCCGCCGTGCTCGACGTGGGGGGTATGGCGGGCATGCACAACAGTGTGCACGCCAACCCGCGAACTCAATGAACGCAAACGTGACCTGGCTCACGCCCCGAGCGCATAGTCACCGGGACCTGTCCGATCGCGGGCGCTTGGGACGGCGCCCGCGGACCGAGGGAGACGAAGGTGTCAGCCCAGGCCCCCAGCGACGTCACGAGCCGTCGAGACCATACCCACTACCTCTACACCGCCGTCATCCTGGCGACGATCGCGGGCGCCGTGCTGGGCCTCCTCGCGCCCGGTGTGGCCGTCGAGCTGAAGCCGATCGGCACCGGCTTCGTCAATCTCATCAAGATGATGATCTCGCCCATCATCTTCTGCACACTCGTGCTCGGCATCGGATCCGTCCGCAACGCCGCCAAGGTCGGCAAGGTCGGCGGCCTCGCGCTCGGCTACTTCGTCACCATGTCGTTCGCCGCGCTCGCCGTCGGCCTGCTGGTCGGCAACATCCTGCACCCCGGCAGCGGGCTGCACCTGACCGAGGCGCTGAAGAACGCGGGCCAGGCCCAGGCCACCGACGCCCCCACCGAAGGCGTGGACTTCGTCCTCGGCATCATCCCGACCACCCTGGTCTCCGCCTTCACGCAAGGCCAGGTGCTGCAAACGCTGCTGGTGGCGCTGCTCGTCGGCTTCGCCCTCCAGGCCATGGGGCCGGTCGGGGCGCCCGTGCTGCGCGGCGTCGGGCACATCCAGAAACTGGTCTTCCGCGTCCTGTCGATGATCATGTGGGCGGCCCCCGTCGGCGCGTTCGGCGCGATCGCCGCCGTCGTCGGCTCCGCGGGTGTGGACGCGCTCAAGGCGCTGGCCACGATCATGATCGGCTTCTACGTGACCTGCCTGATCTTCGTCGTGGCCGTCCTCGGCGCGGTGCTGTGGCTGTTCGCCAAGGTCAACCTCTTCCACCTGCTGCGCTACCTCGCCAGGGAATTCCTGCTGATCGTCTCCACGTCGTCGTCGGAGTCGGCGCTGCCGCGGCTGATCGCCAAGATGGAACACCTCGGGGTGAGCCGGCCCGTCGTCGGCATCACGGTCCCGACCGGCTACTCCTTCAACCTCGACGGCACGATGATGTATCTGACGATGGCGTCGCTGTTCATCGCCGACGCGATGGACCAGCCGCTCTCCCTCGGCCAGCAGATCTCGCTGCTGCTGTTCATGATGATCGCCTCCAAGGGCGCCGCCGGGGTCTCGGGCTCCGGCATGGCCGTGCTCGCCAGCGGACTCCAGTCACACCGTCCCGCGCTGGTCGACGGCATCGGTCTGATCGTCGGCATCGACCGCTTCATGAGCGAGGCCCGCGCCGTGACCAACTTCGCGGGCAACGCCGTCGCCACCGTCCTGATCGGCACCTGGACGAAGGAGTTCGACCGCGACCGCGCGCGGCGGGTCTTCGCGGGAGAGCTGCCCTTCGACGAGTCGACCCTGTCCGACGAGGACGACGCCTACGCGCCGTCGGCCACGCCCGGCCAGCCCGTTCCCGGCCGGCCCGCGCCTGATCAGTCCGCGCCCGATCGGTCCGCGCCCGAGGGAGCCCTGGTCAAGAAGGAGACCGCCGCCCTCTGACCTCCCGCGCCCTCCCGAACGGCCCCGTCGGAACTCCCCCTTCCGGCGGGGCCCGCGTGTGTGCCCGCCGCCCCGGAACGCCCGCCACCGGATCAACTCCCTGACGCGTGGCCGGAAGTGATCCACCTTCAGTTCGGACCGTCCACTCTTTTTGTCATCCCTATAACAACTTTTAGCAATCTCTGTGAAAGCTCTAGACCGACCCTTGGTGCGGTCCTAACGTTCCGTCACAACTTCTGATGCCGTCAGAGGAAGTGTGGGCCTGTGAGCATCCAGTACCGCGTACTGAGCCGACTGCGTGACCTCGGGCCGCTGTCCCGGGCGCAGCTCTCCGACGAGCTGGAGATGCCGCGCCCACGGCTGGTGGCCGAACTCGACCGGATGATCGCGAGCGGCACGATCCTGGAGGCGGGACCCGCGGCCTCGCGCGGCGGTCGCCGCTCCACCCTCGTCCAACTCGACCCGGAACTGCGCTTCGCCGCGGTCGACCTGGGCGCGAGCTCCATCGACATCGAGATCACCGACGGCCGCCTGGCGGCGGTCGCCTCGTACTCCGAGAGCGCCGACATCCGCCAGGGACCCGGACCCGTGCTCGACCGGGTCAGCGAACTCCTGCGCAAACTGGGCGCGCAGAGCCGCAGCGCCCGGCTCGACACCATCGGCATCGGCCTGCCGGGACCGGTCAGCTTCCGGGACGGCGTCTCCGTCTCCCCGCCGATCATGCCCGGCTGGGACCGCTTCCCGGTGCGTTCCACTCTGACCAGCGAGCACGGCTGCCCGGTCGTCGTCGACAACGACGTGAATCTGATGGCGCTCGGCGAACACCACAGCGGCGTCGCCCGCTCCGTCGACAACCTCCTGTTCGTGAAGATCGGCAGCGGCATCGGCTGCGGTGTCCAGGTGCACGGCCAGATCTACCGGGGCTCGGAAGGCTCGGCGGGCGACATCGGACACATCCAGGTCGAGGCGGCGGGCCTGCCCTGCTCCTGCGGCAACACCGGCTGTCTCGAAGCGCACTTCGGCGGTGTCGCCCTCGCCAGGGACGCCACCGCCGCCGCCCGCGCCGGACGCTCCGAGGCGCTGGCCGAACGGCTCGCCGCCCACGGAGCGGTGACCGCCGCGGACGTCGCCCAGTGCGCGGCGGGCGGCGACCTCGTCTGCCTCAACCTCGTCCGGGACGGCGGCCACCGCGTCGGACAGGTCCTCACCCACCTCGTCAGCCTCATGAACCCGTCGATGATCGTCATCGGCGGCGGCCTGGCCGGACTCGGCCACCTCCTGCTCGCCGAGATCCGCAGCGTGGTCTACAAACGTTCGCCGCCGCTGGCCACCGGCAATCTGGCGATCGTCCTGTCGGAACTCGGCCCGCGGGCCGGGGTCGTCGGCGCCGCGCTGCTGGCCAGCGAACTCCACTACGGGAGACAGCTATGACCGCCAACCCTCCCAGCCCACCCGCCCGTTCCCCCGCGTCCACGGGCCGCCACCTCGTCCGGGAGCCGATCCTCCGCCTGGACCGGGTCGTCAAGACCTTCCCCGGCGTCCGGGCCCTGGACGGCGTCGAGTTGGCGGTCCGGCCGGGGGAGGTGCACTGCCTGCTGGGCCAGAACGGCGCGGGCAAGTCCACCTTGATCAAAGTGCTCTCCGGAGTGCACCGGCCCGACTCCGGCCGTATCGAGTGGCGGGGCAGACCGGTCACCTTCGCCGACCCCCAGGCGGCCATGCGCGCCGGGATCGCCACCATCTACCAGGAACTCGACCTCGTCCCGCACATGACCGTCGCGGAGAACGTGCTGCTCGGCCACGAACCGCGCACCGCGGGATTCGTCCGCAGTCCCGGCATGCGCGAGCAGGCCCGCGCCGTGCTCGGCCGCCTCGGCCACGCCGAGATCCCCGTCAACCGCACCATCGACAAACTGCCCGCCGCCGCACGGCAGATCGTCAGCATGGGCCGCGCCCTGTCCCGCGAGGCCAGGCTGCTGGTCATGGACGAACCGAGCGCGGTCCTCGCCCACGACGAGGTCGCCAACCTCTTCCGGATCATCCGCGAACTGCGCGGCCAGGGCATCGCCGTCATCTACATCTCGCACCGGCTCGACGAGATCCGCGAGATCTGCGACCGCGTCACCGTGCTCAAGGACGGCCGCACCACGGCCGCCGACCTGCCCGCCTCGACCCCCACCAAGGAACTCGTCGGCCTGATGACGGGCCGCTCCCTGGAGTACGTCTTCCCGCGCCGCCCCACCTTCTCCAAGCGGTCGGCCGCCGCAACCGCCGCCCGTCAGGAGCCGGAGACCGAACTGCTGCGGGTGGAACACCTCAGCCGTCAGGGCGAGTTCAGCGACGTCTCGCTCACCGTCGCGCCCGGCGAGATCGTCGGCATCGCGGGACTCGTCGGCTCCGGCCGCTCGGAACTGCTGGAGACGGTCTTCGGCGCGCGCCGCCCGGACCACGGCCATGTCCTCGTACGGGGGCGGCGGTTGCGGCCCGGCAGCGTCCCCGCCGCCGTGCGCGCAGGGCTCGGCCTGGCGCCGGAGGAGCGCAAGAGCCAGGCGCTGCTGCTGGACGAGGCCGTCCAACGCAACATCGGCCTGGCCTCGTTGACCCGGCACACCACCGCGGGGTTCGTACGCGGCGGCGCCGAACGCACCGCCGCGCGCGGCATCGCCGACCGGCTCGACCTGCGCCCGCGCGACGTCGGACGCAAGGCCGGCACCCTGTCCGGCGGCAATCAGCAGAAGGTCGTCGTCGGCCGCTGGCTGCTCGGCGGCACCAGCCTGCTGCTGCTCGACGAACCCACCCGAGGCGTCGACGTCGGAGCCCGCGCCGAGCTGTACCGGGTGATCAGGGACCTGGCCGACGAAGGCGTGGGGGTGCTGCTGGTCTCCAGCGAGGTCCCCGAGGTGCTGGGCCTGGCCGACCGGGTCCTGGTGATGCGCGAGGGCCGGATCGTACGGGAGGCCCCGGCGCGCGAGCTGGACGAACACCTGGTCCTCGACCTGGTCATGGCGGGGGCACTGCTGGAAGGGACGGACCAGTGACGACCGACCTCACCTCGCCGCCGCCGGCGGCGAAGACCGAACCGACGAATTGGTGGAGACGGGACGCGGCCGAGCCCGTACGGCGCAATCTCGGACTCACCGCGGTCCTGGCCGCACTCGTGGTGATCGGCCTGATCAGCGCCAACGACCGCTTCCTGACCAGCGGCAACATCCTCAATGTGCTCACCCAGGCGTCGGCGATCGGCGTGATCGCCATCGGGATGACCTTCGTCATCATCGGCGGCGGCATCGACCTGTCCGTCGGGGCGCTCACCGCGCTGGCCGCCGTGTGGTGCACGACGGTCGCCACCCAGGACTTCGGCGTGCCCGGCATGGTCTTCACCGCCGTGATCGTCGGCGCCGTCGCCGGTACGGTCAACGGCCTGCTGATCGCGTACGGCCGCCTCGTCCCCTTCATCGCCACCCTCGCCATGATGGTCAGCGCCCGCGGTCTGGCCGCCAAGATCTCCGACAAGAAGACCCAGGAGGTCGACGTCGGGGCCGTCAACCGCTTCGCGGAGAACAAGTTTCTCGGCATCCCGCTGCTGGTCTGGCTGTTCGCGGCCGTCGCCGCCGTCGGCTGGGTGCTGCTCAACCGCACCGCCTTCGGTCGCCGCACCGTCGCCGTCGGCGGCAACGCGGAGGCGGCCCGCCTGGCGGGCATCAACGTCCGCCGCCAGACGGTCTACCTGTACGCGCTGTCCGGCGTGTGCTGCGGCATCGCCGCGATCATGGTCGTCGCCCAGGCCAACGCGGGCTCCTCGGGCCAGGGCGACCTGTACGAACTCGACGCCATCGCCGCCGTCATCATCGGCGGGACCGTACTGACCGGCGGCCGGGGCACCGTCGTCGGCTCGCTGCTCGGCGTGGTGGTCTTCACCACCATCACCAATCTGTTCATCCTCAACAATCTGCCGGCCGAAGTGCAGAACATCGTCAAGGGCGCCATCATCGCGGGCGCCGTCCTGGTCCAGCAGTTCCAGCCGAGCAAGCTGCTGCTGCGCCGCCGCCCCTGACCGCCACCGGCGCTCTCCTCCTTCCGGTCTCTCCCAGCCGCCCGCCGTACGCCACGCGCACGGCACCACCCACCCTCGCGGAGGACGAAATGTCCGAACAGTCAAGAAGCTCCTGTGTCTCCCGCAGAAACATCCTCTTCAGCGGCGCGGCCGTCGGTGCCACCGCCCTGGTCGCCTCCTGCACCTCCAACAGTGAGGACAAGCCGTCCGCGCAGACCTCCGCCCCGGCCGCGCCCGTGGACAGCGGCGCGCCCGGCAAGGCCATCACCATCGGCTTCTCCGCCCCCGCCGCCGACCACGGCTGGCTCGCGGCCATCACCACCAACGCGCAGCGCCGCGCCAAGCAGTTCTCCGAGGTCACCTTCAAGGCCGTGGAGGCGGGCGAGGACGCCACCGCCCAGCGCGCCGCGATGGAGACGCTGATCCAGTCCAAGCCCGACGTCATCGTGGTGCTGCCCTTCGACGGCGCCCAGCTCACGGCCACCGGACGCAAGGCCATGCAGGCCGGTATCCCGGTGGTCAACCTCGACCGGCAGTTCTCCGACGAACAGGCGTTCCGGGTCCTGATCAAAGGCGACAACTACGGCATGGGCGTGGCCGCGGGTCACTTCATCGGCAGCCGCCTCAAGGCGGACGGGAAGACCAACGCGACGATCGCCGAGATCGCCGGGATCGACAATCTGCCGCTGACCCAGGACCGCAGCCGCGGCTTCAAGGAGGCCCTGGCCACGTACGGCATGAGCGTCAAGCACCGCGTCTCGGCGCAGTTCACCATCGACTCGGGCCACCAGGTCACCTCCGACCTGCTCCAGGCGGCGCCGAGGCTGGACGCGGTGTGGAACCACGACGACGACCAGGGCGTCGGCGTGCTCGCCGCGGTCAAGCAGGCCGGGCGGGACGAGTTCTTCATGGTCGGCGGGGCGGGCTCGCGCAAGGTCATGGAGCAGATCCGCGACGACAACACGGTGCTCAAGGCCACCGTCACCTACAGCCCGACGATGGCGGGCTCGGCCGTCTCGCTCGCCCGGCTGCTGGCCAACAACCGCGGCATGGCCGACCTGACGGAGCTGGGCGTGCCCAAGGAACTGCGGCTCGCCTCGGAGACCATCACCCAGTCCAACGTGGCGGACTACCTGCCGCTGGGCTTCTGACCCCGGCGGCTCCCCTCTCCTTTCACCGCGCGCTTGCGCGCGCCGAACCCCGATGAGCAGGGAGACCACATGACCACTCAGCGGCTACGCGTCGGCATGGTCGGGCACGCCTTCATGGGCGCCGCGCACTCACAAGCCTGGCGTACCGTCGACCATGTCTTCGACCTGCCCGCCCGCGTCCATATGGCGGCGCTGTGCGGTCGCGACCCCAAGCGGGCCGCGACCGCCGCCGAGCGGCTCGGCTGGGCCGAAAGCACCGCCGACTGGCGGGAGTTGATCGCCCGCGACGACATCGACCTGATCGACATCTGCACACCGGGCGACAGCCACGCCGAGATCGCCGTCGCCGCGCTCGCGGCGGGCAAGCACGTCCTGTGCGAGAAGCCGCTCGCCAACTCGGTGGCCGAGGCCCGCGCGATGTGCCGGGCCGCCGACCGGGCGCGGGAGTCGGGCGTCCGCGCCATGTGCGGCTTCACCTACCGGCGGGTCCCGGCGCTCGCGCTGCTGCGCCGCCTCGTCGCCGACGGACGGCTCGGCCGGATCCGGCACGTACGCGCCGTGTATCTCCAGGACTGGATCGTGGACCCGCGGTTCCCGCTGGTGTGGCGGCTGCGGCGCGAGCACGCCGGATCGGGCGCGCTGGGCGACATCGGCTCGCACATCGTCGACCTCGCCCAGCACCTGACGGGCGACCGGCTGTCGGGCGTCGCCGCGCTCAGCGAGACCTTCGTGCCGACACGACCGCTGCCCGGCGCCGTGCCCGCCGCGCGGGGCGAGGTGACCGTGGACGACGCGACGGTGTTCCTCGGCCGTTTCCACGGCGGCGCGCTGGCCACTTTCGAGGCGACCCGTTTCGCCACCGGCCGCAAGAACGCCCTGCGGATCGAGATCAACGGCTCCCTCGGCTCCGCCGCCTTCGACCTGGAACGCCTCAACGAACTGGAGTTCCTCGACGCCGCCCAGCCACCGGCGGAACAGGGCTTCCGCCGCATCCTGGTCACCGAACCCGACCACCCCTACCTGTCGGCCTGGTGGCCGCCGGGCCACGGACTCGGCTACGAGCACGCCTTCACCCACCAGGCCCGCGACCTGGTCACCGCCATCGCGGAGGGGCGCGACCCCGAGCCGTCCTTCGCGGACGCCCTGGAGGTCCAGGTCGTCCTGGACGCGGTCCAGCGCAGCGCCGAGCACGACGCCGCCTGGACCCCGCTCCCTGCCCGTACCGCCGAGAACACCGACTCCGGACCGGGACCGGAGCCCACCGACCGGGGGCAGTGACCGAAGGAACGGCCCCTCACGGCTACGCGGGCGCGGCGGCGCTCAGCCCGCCGCGCCGAAGCGGTCCGCGCCCTCCACCGTCAGGCTGTCGGGAGCGTCGGCCCCCGCCCGGCCGTCCGCGTCGAGCCGTACGGCCAGCGGCTGTTCGCCGACCCGCAGACCGCTCATGGTCAGCGGGCCGAGACGGCCCGCCGCCAGCGGGGACATCCGCAGCGACCCGCCGGGCACATCGGCCTCGAGCCCGAGCGCGGCCTGGACCAGCAGGACGGCGGAGGCCGCCGACCACGCCTGCGGACGGCAGGCCGCCGGATACGGGGCGGGCGCGCTGTCCAGCTCGGAGCCGTGCCCGGCGAAGAGCTCCGGCAGCCGTCCGTCGAAACCGGCGGACGCGGCGATCAGGCCCTCGGCCAGCTTGGCGGCCTCGCGGGGGAATCCGGCGCGGACCAGGCCGTGCACCGCGATGGCGGTGTCGTGCGGCCAGACCGAGCCGATGTGGTAGCCGAACGGGTTGAAACCGGTGGAGTCCGTGCTCAGCGTGCGCAGCCCGAAACCGCAGTCCAGCTCGGGTCCCGCGATCCGGGCGGCCAGCAGGGCGCTCTCCCGCGGGTCCAGCAGCCCGGTGCCCAGCAGGTGGCCGAAGCCGGAGGTCACGGCGTCCACCGGACGCTTGTCGGCGTCGAGGGCGACGGCCGGGTAGCGGCCCTGCTCGTCCTCGACCCAGAAGCTCTCCCGGAAGCGGCTGCGCAGCCGGTCCGCCCACTGCTCCCAGCGCTCGGCGCCCGGCCGGTCGAAGGCCCGCAGCAGCGCCGCGCCCGCCATCGCCGCCTCGTAGCCGTACGCCTGGACCTCGCACAGCGCGATCGGCGCCTTGGCGAGACGGCCGTCGCGCCAGCGGATCGAGTCGCCGGAGTCCTTCCAGCCCTGGTTGGCGAGCCCGTGGCCGGTGGTGTCGATGTACTCCAGCAGCCCGTCGCCGTCCGCGTCGCCGTACGTGGCCAGCCACTCCAGGGCGGCCTCGGCGTGTGGCAGCAGCTCGCGCACCTGCCGCGGGTCGAGACCCCAGCGCCACGCGTCGTGCAGCAGGATCACCCACAGCGGGGTGGCGTCCACGGTGCCGAAGTACACCGGCGGGAGCTTCGCGCCCTCGGCCAGGTGCAGGGTCTCGCGGCGCACCTCGTGCAGGATCTTGCCGGGCTGCTCCTCGGTACGGGGATCGGTGACGGCGCCCTGGCGGCGGGCCAGCGTGCGCAGCGTCCCCGCGGCCAGGTCCGTGCCCAGCGGCAGCAGCATCCGCGCCGCCCACAGCGAGTCCCGGCCGAACAACGTCAGGAACCACGGCGACCCGGCGGCCAGGAAACGGTCCTCGGGGTGCAGCGGGTCCGACAGAAGCAGCCGCTCCAGGTCGCCCACCGACCGGGCCAGCAGCCGGTCCAGACGGCCGTCGGCGCTGCGCAGCTCGGTGGGCGACCACGGTACGGCGTCCCGCGCGACGGCCGGGAACTGGTCCGGCTCCGCGTCGCTGACACCGCACTCGACCGTCGCCCGCCAGGTGCCGCCCGACGGCAGCTCCACGGTGTAACGCAGCTCACCGCTGTCGGCGTCGACCAGCGGCTCGCGCGGTCCTGAACCGTCGCCGGAGTCCTGTCCCGGCATCGGCGCGCGGCCGGACGCCGGACCCGACACCGTACCGGCACCGGCACCGGGAGCGGTCACGGCCACCGACACCGGCCGCAGCCGTACGGTCAGCTCGTCGTCGCCCCAGGTCAGCCCGGTGTCCTCGGCCCTCGCGGGGAGCGCGGCGACCGTGCGCCCGGACTTGACGTCGGTCATCCGCGCCAGGTCCGTGGCCGCGGCGACCACCACATCGAGACGGATCCGCCGCAGCCCCGCGTTGACGATCTCCAGCTCCTCGCGGAGCGTGCCCGGCGCCACCGAGCGGACCCGGCGCAGCGTGACCGCGGGGTCGGCGGTGTGTTCCCCGACACCGCGCAGGATCGCGCGGAAGGCGGTCCTGTCGGCGGGGCCGAGGGTGTGGCCGACCGGGATCAGGGGGACGCCCTCGACCCGGACCGCCAGGCTCGACAGCACCCGGCGGTCGCCGTGGAAGAAGCCGTCCGCACCGGCGGAGATGTCCCCGCCTGGTCGGGACAGCACCAGGCTGGGCGCGTAGAGCGTGGTGCAGGCGTCGTGCAGGAAGGGCTGCAAGCCCTCGGTGACGACGTCCGTGGGAGACGGGTTCGCGGTGCTGTGCCCTTGGACGGCCGTGTTCACAGGGTGGTGCCTCTCGTCGGTGGACCGAGATGGTGCCTCAGAATTTGGATCGATCAAAATTCACTCTAACCCTTGCCAACCAGCAGTGAAAGGGAGTTTTATCGATCCATCGAAGATGCAGCGCCGCATTTCGAGTAGTGCGGCGCATGGATGACGGAGGCCGTGGTGCCGCGTACGACCAGCTCAGGCGGGCGCAACAACAAGCCGGTGACACTGGCTCTGGTCGCCCAGCGCGCCGGCGTGTCCGTACAGACCGTGTCCAACGCGCTGAACTCGCCCGACCTGCTCGCGCCCCGCACGCTGGAGCGGGTCCGTGAGGCGATCAGCGAGCTGGACTACCGGCCGCATCAGGCCGCCCGCTCGCTGCGCACCCGGTCCAGCCGGCTGATCGGCTATGCCATCCAGCCGACGTTCGCGGGGGAGTCCACCCCCGTGCTCGACGACTTCCTGCACGCGCTGTCGGACTCCGCGGACAAGGCGGGGTACCGTGTGCTGCTGTTCGCGGCGCGGTCCGGCGCGGACGACGAGGTCGACCGCTACGACGCGCTGCTGCGCGACCACTCGGTCGACGCGTTCGTGCTGAGCAACACCCACCGCGGCGACCGGCGCCCGGCCTGGCTGCACAAACGTGGCGTACCCTTCGTGGCGTTCGGCCGGTCCTGGTCGGCCCGTGACACCGGCGACTGGGTCGACGTGGACGGCGCGTACGGTACGTCGGCGGCCGTCGACCAGCTCGTGGCCGCCGGACACACCCGGATCGCCTTCCTCGGCTGGCCGCGTGGCTCGGGCGTCGGCGACGACCGGGCCGCGGGCTGGCGAGAGGCGATGCGGCGCCACGACCTGCCGGTGCGTGACCTGCGGGTCTCCTCGGTGGGTGACGTGAACGCGGCGCGGGACGCGGTGGCGCGGGTCCTGCCCCGCGTGACCGCGGTCGTCACGGCCAGCGACACCCTGGCACTGGGCTGCTACCGGGCGCTGCGGGACAGCGGCCGGACCCCCGGCCGGGACGTGGCGGTGGTCGGCTTCGACGACTCCCCGGCGGCCGGTCTGCTCAGTCCTGGCCTCAGCAGCGTCCGTCAGCCGCTGGAGGAGGTCGGCCGGATCTGCACCCGGCTGCTCATGGCGCGCATCGGCGACCCGCAGGCCGATCCCGAGCATGTGCTGCTGACGCCGGAGCTGATCGTCCGGGAGAGCTCCGCGGCGGGACCGTCCGCCGCGACGTCGCCCGACGACCGGCCGTCGGCCCCCTAGTTCCCGACGGACCGCCTGGTCCGAAGGGTTGAAGGACCGTGGGGTGACATGGACCGCGCCCCACGGTCCTGACCTGGCAGACCGGACACGTCTGTCACGCCATAAAGCTACAAAGCGATAAAGCGGCACGGCCACGCTGGCCCACCGCATCGGGCGCCCTCATCGCCCGGCTCGCGGAGTTCCGTAGGTTCCGGATGATCCGGACAGTCCTGGAGAGAAACGATGACAGTACGCAGAGCCGCGACCGCCACCGCCGTGTGCGGGGTGTTCTTGGTCGCCGGGTGTTCGTCCAACTTCGGCAGCGACAGCAGCGGCAAGCAGGACTCGGGCGGCAAGCAGAGCCTCACGGTGATGATCGGCTCCTCGGGCGACAACGAGACCAACGCCGTGAAGCAGGCCGCGACCGCGTGGGCGAAGAAGACCGGCAACACCGTCTCGGTGATCGCCGCCCAGAACCTCGACCAGCAGCTCGGCCAGGCCCTCGCGGGCGGCAAGCCGCCGGACGTCTTCTACGTCGGCTCCAGCGTCTTCGCCAACTACGCCAAGGGCAACTCGCTGTACGCCTACGGTGACCAGCTCTCCGACAAGGACGACTTCAACAGCGCGCTACGCGCGTCCTTCACCTACGACAACAAGTTCGTCTGCGCGCCCAAGGACAGCTCCACGCTGGCGCTCGCGGTCAACACGGCCATGTGGAAGGAGGCCGGGCTCACCGACGCGGACTACCCCAAGACGTGGGACGACCTGGAGAAGGTCGCCAAGAAGCTCACGACGAAGAAGACCACCGGTCTGGTCGTGAACGCCTCGTACAACCAGCTCGGCCCCTTCATGAAGCAGGCCGGCGGCTGGGTCACCAACGCCGACCAGAGCAAGGTCACCGCGGACAGCCCCGCGAACGTCGAGGCGCTGACGTATGTGAAGAAGCTGCTCAACGAGGGCGTGATGAAGTTCCCCAAGCAGGTCGACACGGGCTGGGGCGGTGAGGCACTGGGCACCCAGAAGGCCGCGATGACCATCGAGGGCAACTGGCTGACCGGCGCGATGACCGCGGACTACCCGAAGGTCGGCTACAAGGTCGTCCCGCTGCCCGAAGGTCCCAAGGGCAAGGGCACGCTGTCCTTCAGCAACTGCTGGGGCGTGGCCAACAAGAGCGCCCACCACGACGCGGCCGTCGACCTGGTGAAGGCGTTCACCACCGTCGACCAGCAGTTGTCCTTCGCCGACGCCATCGGTGTGCTGCCCTCGCGCGACAGCGCGCTGGCGACGTTCAAGGAGAAGCACCCGGCGAGCGTGGCGTTCGCCGACGGCACCGCCTTCGCGCAGGGTCCGGTGACCGTCCCCGGCTTCACCAAGGTCCTGGCCCAGTTCGACACCGACCTGTCCGGGCTGGCCACCGGCGATCCCAAGAAGATCCTGTCCAGCCTCCAGACCAACGGCGACCAGGTACTCAAGAGCGACAACTGACCGTACCGGCCGGGCAGCACCGCGGGGGCAGGAGCAGGAGGAGAAAGAGATGAGCCAGCACGGCAGCGGCGCCGTCGCCGCACCGGCGGGGCCGGGAGCCCCGCCGGGAGGCACGGGCACACGGGGCGCCCGCGGCGGCGGGACGGCGGGCGCCGGTACGCGCCGCGGTCCCCGCTTCGGCGGCGGGCGCCGCGACCGGGCGATCAAGGGGCATCAGGGCCTGTGGGGCTGGCTGTTCGTCAGCCCGATGGTGGTCGTGCTCGGCCTCTTCCTGCTCCTGCCCATCGGCATGGCGCTGTGGGTCAGCCTGCTGCACTGGAACGGGCAGTCGAACCCCTTCAGCGGCGCCGCCGACTTCGTCGGGGTGCGCAACTACTCCGATCTGCTGACCCGGCCGGGTCAGGACCGACAGCTCTTCATGACGTCGATCCGCAACAATCTGTACTACGTCCTGCTGGTCGTCCCCGTCCAGACGGCCCTGGCCCTGGCTCTGGCGGTGGCGGTCAACAGCCGCCGCGTCAAGGGCAAGAGCCTGTTCCGCACGGTCTTCTACTTCCCGTCCGTGACCAGCTCAATCGCCATATCCACGGTGTTCCTGTTCCTCTTCCAGGGCAGCGGCGCGGTCAACGCGCTGCTGAAGTGGGTGGGCATCACCGGACCGAAGTGGTTCACCGACGCGCACGGCCTGGTGTGGACCGTGCTCGGCGGCCTCGGCATCGTCGACCCGGACAAGCCCGTGCCCGCGCTCGCCGCGCACGGCTTCCTCGGACTGTCCTGGTGGGACTGGCTGGCCGGGCCCTCCATCGCGATGTGCACCATCATCATCCTCGCGATCTGGACCAGCTCGGGCACGTACATGCTGATCTTCCTCGCCGCGCTCCAGGACGTACCCGCGGAGCTGGAGGAGGCCGCGCTGCTCGACGGCGCCAACCGCTGGCAGTCGTTCCGCAACGTGACGCTGCCCGCGCTGCGCCCGGTGCTCTTCCTGGTCGTCACCCTCGGACTGATCGGCACCTGGCAGGTCTTCGACGCGGTGTACGTCATGAGCCAGGGCGCACCCGCCAACACGACCCTCACCCCCGCCTACCTGTCGTACACCGCGGGATTCCAGGACGCCGACTACGGGCGCGCGGCGGCCATCGCCTTCCTGCTGCTGGCGATCATCCTGGTGATGACGCTGGTGCAGCGCGTCCTGCTGCGCGACCGCGACGCGGTCACACGATTCAGCCGACTGCGGGCGCGGCTGGTGCGAGGGAGGACGTCATGAGCGCCGGGACGATGGAACGACGCTCCTCCGGCCGGTCGGCGAAAGGCCGTCCCGGCAGCCGGTCGTCCGGCAGCCGGGTGCTGCGGATCGTGGTGTACGGGCTGCTGATCGGCATGGGACTGCTGTACGCCCTGCCGTTCTTCGTCCAGATCGCGACCTCGCTCAAGACGGACCCGGACGCGGCGGCCCATCCCCTGTCGCTGCTGCCGAACCCGTTCTCGCTGGACTCCTACCGGCGCCTGTTCGGCCTCGGCGGCACCGGCGACGCGGTGCCGTTCACCCGCTGGCTGGCCAATTCGATCGTGGTCACGGTCTTCATCACCGCCGGACGCGTCTTCTTCGACTCGCTCGCCGGATACGCCCTGGCCCGGCTGGACTTCCGGGGCCGCAACCTGCTGTTCAACGGGCTGCTGACGATCATGTCCGTGCCCGGCGTGGTCCTGCTCATCCCGAAGTTCCTGGTGCTCAACCAGCTCGGGATGTTCGACAGCTACGCCGGAATGATCGTGCCGCTGCTGGTCGACGCGGCCGGGGTGTTCATCATGCGGCAGTTCTTCGTGTCGGTGCCCAAGGAAGTGGAGGAAGCGGCGCGGATCGACGGCGCGGGCGTCTTCCGCACCTTCTGGTCGGTCGTCCTGCCGATGGCCAAGCCCGCGCTGATCACGCTGACCATCCTGTCGTTCCAGGGCTCCTGGAACGAGTTCACCCACTTCCTCGTGGCCACCCAGTCCCCGCAGTACGAGACCCTCACCACGGGCCTGGCCCACCTCGTCTCCGGCGGCCTCAGCGCGGGTACGCAGTATCCGCTGAAGCTCACCGCGGCCCTGCTGTCGACGATCCCGGTCGCGCTGCTGTTCTTCGTCTTCCAACGGCACTTCGTCCGCAGCGCGAACTCGGGCGCGGTCAAGGAGTAGCTTCCCGACCCGCCCTCCGCACCCCGCCCACGGCCTCCGGGCCCTTCAGTCCCCCCGGCGGGCGCCCACCTGACAGGGCGCCCGCCGGGTGTGGTGTGCCGGCGTCCGCGTCGGGCCGCCGAGGGTGCCGCGGCGCGGCGGGGACGCTTCGGCCGGCGCCGAAACGATCCGGTCGTAGCGTCGGGGCCATGAGGCATCAGACGCATGAGTTCGACCGCTGGGCGGACGTGCGGGCGGCGCTCGCCGATCCGGCGCTCGTACCGGAACCGCCGGCCGGGGACGTCGGGTCCGCCGGGGCGAGCGTGGCGTGGCTGCGGTCCGCCGTCGCCCGCTTCAGCTCCGGGCGGACGCACCGCCGACGGCGCGCTCTGGTCGAGGCGGAACTCGCGCGGCTGGAACCCGTGACGCTACGGGATGCGGCAGCCGCCGAGGGCTCGGAAGGTTCGGAGGACTCGAAAGGTTCGGACAGCGAGACCCGAGTGCGGGTGGTGCGGGAAGCCCCGCCGGTACGGGTCATGCGGCGCGTCGCCGTCGCGGCCACCCGGATCGCGGGCCGCGAGATCGCCGCGGGCGACACCGTGCTCCTCGACCTCGCGACCGCCAACCGCACCCACCCGGTACCCCTCACCTTCGGCGCCCCGCCCCGCGTCTGCCCCGGCCGCGCCCACGCGCTCGCCCTGGCAGAAGGACTGCTCCGCCGCCCGCTCACCCCCTTCGCCCGCCTGCACCACCAGGCCGCCCCGCTGCTGCTGCCCAACGCCTGGGACTACGCCAGCGCCGCCGCCCTGGCGGCGGGCGGCTTTCCCGCTATCGGCACCACCAGCCTGGGCGTGGCCGCGGCCCTCGGCCTGCCGGACGGCGCCGCCGCCACCGCGGACGCGACCGTGGCCCTGGCCCGCCGACTCGGCCGCGGCTCCTTCCTGTTCACCGTCGACGCCGAGGGCGGCTTCAGCGACGACGTGGCCGAAGTCGTCGCACTGGCCGAGCGGTTGTACGCGGCGGGCGCGGCCGGGATCAATCTCGAGGACGGCCGCGCAGACGGCACGCTCGCCCCCGTCGCCCTGCACTCCGCGAAGATCGCCGCCGTCAAATCCGCCGTACCGGCGCTGTTCGTGAACGCACGCACCGACACCCACTGGCTCGGCCGCGAGCAGGACACGACCTCGTCCCGCCTCGCGGTCTACGAACAGGCCGGTGCGGACGGGGTGTTCGTCCCCGGACTGTCGGACCCGGACGAGATCACCGCCCTGGCGTCGTCCCTCGTCGTACCGCTGAACATCCTGTACGCGCCGAGCGGACCGCCCCTCGCCGAACTGGCCGCGATGGGCGTACGCAGGGTCAGCCTCGGCTCCCTCCTCTACCGAGGAGCCCTGGCCTCGGCGGTCTCCACCGCGACGGCTGTCCGGGACGGGCGGCCGACGGATCTCACCGCCCCCTCGTACGCCGAGGTCCAGCGGCTAGGGAACCCGGGCGAGTAGCGCGTAGAGGTTGACCTGCTCGGCCGGTACGGGGGCGTCGCCGGGGCCGGGGCGCCAGTCGGCAGGATTGACGACACCGGGGGAGACGACGTCGAGTCCGCCGACGAGCGCTTCGATCTCGGCGCGCGAGCGGGCGCCGCCGTCCGTGACGTCCTCGCGGTACAGCCGGACGAGGGCGTCCATGACCTCCGGCGCCCAGTCGCGCGTGATGTGCGTGAGGGTGAGATGCGAGCCCGCCGCCAACGGCCCGGTGAAGGCTTCGACCAGCCCGCGCGCCTGGGCGTCGTCCGCGAAGAAGTGCAGCAGCGCGTTCATGCCGAGCGCGACGGGCCGAGTGAGATCGAGGACGCCGGTGATCTCCGGACGCTCGTACAGCGCCGCGCCGTCGGTGACATCGGCTTCCACGTACACGGCCCGGCCCCGCGGTGTGCTGGTCAGCAGCTCGGCCGCGTACGCGCGGACGGCCGGGTCGTTGTCGACGTACACGACACGGCAGGCGGGGTCGACGGCCTGCGCGCTCTCGTGCAGATTCGGGTATTCGGGCGTACGGGTCGGGATGCCCGACCCCAGGTCGAGGAACTGCGTGATCCCGCGGGAGCCGACCAGATACCGCACCGACCGGTCGATGAACCGCCGGTTCACGCGCGCGCTGGTGATCAGATGCGGATTGACCTCCAGCATCCGCCGCGCGGCGGCGCGGTCGGCGGCGGTGTGCAGGGTGCCGCCGAGGTAGAAGTCGAGCATGCGTCCCGCGTGCGGCCTCGCGCTGTCGGCGTCCATGGACGGCGATTATCCCGGAGTCCTCAACTCGCGCCGCCGGGCGCCCAGCCCTGGCGGCGCAGCACCGCTGACACGTCCGGGGCTTCGTAGTGCTCCCCTTTGAGTACCTTGCCGTCTGCCCGGCGCGAGACCTGTCCGTCGGGGCCCAGCTTGGTCATGTTGGACCGGTGGATCTCGGCGATGACCGCGTCGAGGTCGATCCCGTGCACCAGGGCCGTGCCGTACGCGATGTAGACGACGTCGGCCAGTTCGTGCGCCAGACGGTCCAGCGGACCGGTCACCGAGACCTCGGCGACCTCCGTCGCCTCCTCGGCGAGCAACTCCCCGCGATGCGCGGCGAGAGCGGGCGACACCTCCGTCGGCGTATCGCGGACGTCGAGTCCGAAGGCGCGGTGGAACGCGCGGACCAGGTCGGCGGGTGAGGAAGCGCTCATGCGCCGACTCTAGCCAACCGCGTTGCCGCCACGGGCTGTTGGGTATTCGCCACCGCCACCGCCACCGCCACCGCCACCGCCGGCCGCCCGCCCGGTGCCGGTCCTCGCGCCCCAGGGCACGCGGACGGTCCGCCGGTCGGCGCCCGCGACGCGCTACGTGACCTCGCCCGACTGTCCGGTGGCGTGCGCGCGTCGATGGGCCGCGACGCGTTCGCGGGTCGCGCATCGGCGGGAGCAGTAGCGGCGTTCGGGACCGCTGCCCTGCGCGAGGAAGACGTTCCGGCAACTGGGGGAGGAGCAGATCCCACCGGGCGGGCGCTGGCGGTCCCAGACGAGAACGGTCAGGGCCATGCACGACGACGCGAGGAGCCATTCGTCCCAGGGGGCTTCGTCGTCGTGGTCGAGGTGCGGATGCCACGGCGTGCCGCCGCCGTGCGAGGACAGGCGCAGCGGTCCGGTGTGGTCCTTGAGCAGGCGGTTGAGGACGGCCGCGGCGGCGTCGGCGTCCTCGGCGGCGAAGGCGGGTCGCAGCAGGGCGGCGGCCGCGCGCATGGCCGCGACGTCACCGGTGGTCAGGTCGATCGGCTCCGCCTCGCCGTACGCGCGGAGCGTGTCGGCGACCCCGGCCGGGTCGGGGCGCTCGTCGGCGAGGACGTTGAGCAGGGCGGCCGTCCGCCGCGCGGTGGCCAGCACCGAGTGCCGGGTGGACCAGTCGTCGCTGTGGGAGGACATCTGTCGAATGTAACGCATCTTGCCGACATTTGAGTTACGTGCGTAACGTCCTGGAGATGAGTAACCGTTACACGCTCCGTCGCTATCTCACCGGAGCGGTCGCCGCCCGTACCGGCGACGAGATGTCGGGACCGGCCCTGATGCTGGCGGGCTTCGCCCTCGCCGGTTCGACCACCGCCGCGTCCTCGCTGCTCGCGGGCATCACGGTCTCCGCCGCGGTCGGCGGGCCGCTGCTCGGCGCATTCCTCGACCGAGCCGTACGACCGGGGCGCCTGCTCGCCTGGGCCCTCGCCCTCTACGCGACCGGGCTCGGCGTGATCCTCGCGGGGCTCGCCCGCCTGCCGTTCCCCGTCACCATCGTGATCGCCGTGGCGACCGGACTGCTGGGACCTGCCCTGTCCGGCGGATGGACGGCCCAACTCCCGCGCGTGGCAACGGGCGACCGCCTGCCCCGCGCGAACGCCCTCGACGCGATGACCTTCAGCGCCGCGAGCCTGGCCGGTCCGGCTCTCGCGGGCGGTGTGGCGGTGGCGCTCGGCGCCTCGACAGCCGTGGTCGTCTCCCTCACGCTCATCGCCCTGGCGCTGCCCGCCGCGTGGACGCTGCCCGGCCGCCCAGGTCCGGCGCGTGGTGTCCGGGCCACGTCGGTGCTCCACGACCTCGCCGCCGGAACCCGGGTCATCCTCGGCCGACCCACGCTGGCCCGGGCGACCCTCACCTCGGTGATCTCCTGCGTCGCCCAAGGCATGGTGACCGCGTGCCTCCCGCTCCTGGGCGAGCGGGTCCTGGGCGGCGCCGGCCGCGGCGCCCTCCTGCTGTCCTGCGCGGCGGTCTCCGCCCTGCTGGCCACGACCGCGCTCGCGCGCTTTCCCCGTGCGGCGGCCCCCGACGCGATCATCTGGGCCGGGGCCCTCGTCCAGTCCGCCGCCTGGGCCCTGGCCGTAGGGGGCCACCCGGCCGCGCTCGTCGCGGCCTTCCTCCTGGCGGGAATCGGCGAAGGCCCCCAACTCGCCGCCCTGTTCGCCGTCCGCCACCGCGAGGCCCCCGCGCACCTGCGAGGCCAGATCTTCACCACGGGCGCCAGTCTGAAGATCACCGCCTTCGCCCTGGGGGCGGCCACCGCCGGACCACTGGCGAGCCGGTCCCTCTCCTGCTCGCTGACTCTCGCCGCGATCACGGCGCTGCTGGCCGCCCTGGCGTTCTCCGTCATCCCCGCGTCGGGCCGCGCGTCCGGTGGCCTGCGCGTATCGCCCTGAGCCACGTCTATCAATGACGCGTGACATGTGACATGCTACTGAAATGCGGAGTGCGGACGTCGTCATCGTGGGGGCCGGGATCATCGGGGCCGCCGTGGCCAGGAAGTTGGCCATGGGCGGATTCCGGGTGACCGTCCTGGACCGCGGCGCGTCCGCCGGAGGGACGTCGTCCAGCGGGGAGGGCAACATCCTGGTCTCCGACAAGGGCCCCGGCGCCGAACTCGACCTCGCGGTGCTGTCCGGCCGCCTGTGGACCGAATTCGCCGCCGAACTGGGGGAGGAGCTGGGGCCCGGCTTCCCCGGCCTCGAGTTCGAGGCGAAGGGCGGCCTGGTGGTCGCGACGACGGGGGAGGGGGCGGACGCGCTCCTGGCATTCGCGTCCACCCAGCGGAAGGCGGGCGTGGACGCCCGTGCGGTGACGGCGGCTGAGGCCGCCGAGCTGGAACCCGACCTGACGCCGCGCGTCGAAGCGGCCGTCTTCTATCCCGGCGACGCCCAGGTCCAACCGGCCGTCGCGACGGAGGCGCTGCTCGCCTCTGCCCGTCGGCACGGCGCACGGGTACGACAGGGCGTCACCGTTCTCGGCGGCGTCGTGGACCGCGGACGGCTCGTCGGTGTGGAGACCACGGCCGGGCGCTTCGCCGCCGAGCACACGGTCGTGGCCGCCGGACCCTGGTCCGCCGAGGTCGCGGCCGGCCTCGGCGTCCGCCTCCCGGTGCTGCCCCGACGCGGGACCGTCCTGGTCACCGCGCGCATGCCGCACCGCGTCCGGCACAAGGTGTACGACGCGGATTATGTCGGAGCCGTCGAGTCGGGGGACGCGGCCCTCCAGACGTCCAGCGTCGTCGAGTCGACGGCGGCCGGGACCGTACTCATCGGCTCCTCGCGCGAGCGCCGGGGATTCGACGAGCGGATCGAGGCCGCGGTGGTCGGCGAACTCGCCGCCAAAGCCATGCTGCTCTTCCCCTTTCTGGCCGACGTTCCGGTCATGCGCGCGTACGGCGGCTTCCGGCCGTTCGTACCCGACCACCTCCCGGTCATCGGGCCCGACCCCCGGCTGCCCGGCCTGTGGCACGCGACCGGACACGAGGGCGCGGGCATCGGACTCGCGCCCGGCACAGCGGAACTGATCGGCGCGCTGATGACCGGCGCGGAGCCCGAGATCCCGGCCGCCCCGTACGCCGTGACCCGACCGTCGCTGGGACTGAAGGAGGAGACCATCGGATGAAGATCTCCGTGACGCTGGACGGCGAACGGCTGTCCGCCCCGCAGGGACAGACCGTCGCGGGACTGCTGATGACGCGGGGCCGGGTCTCCTGGCGCACCACCGCCGGCACCGGTCGGCCCCGCGGCCTGTTCTGCGGCATCGGCGTCTGCTTCGACTGCCTGGTGACGGTGAACGGCCTCGGTGACGTGCGGGCCTGCCAACGGCTGGTGGCCGACGGCGACATCGTCGAGACGGGGGCGACCGATGTCGAGCGTTGACGTGCTGGTGATCGGAGCGGGACCGGCAGGGCTCGCCGCGGCTCGGGCGGCCCGGCTCAGCGGGGCGCGGGTCGTCCTGCTCGACGCGTCGGCCGTCCTGGGCGGCCAGTTCTGGCGACACGCGGCGGCCGGGACTTCCGCCCCGGAAGGCCACGCGGCTGCCGGGACTTCCGCCCCGGACAGCCACGCGCCGCAGCACAAGTGGTCCCGCTTCACCGCGCTGCGCGCCGCGCTGACGCGGGACCCCGACTGCGAGATCGTCACCGGCGCCCAGGTCTGGGCGGTGGACCGCCGAGACGCGGGGCCGCCGGTCGTCCACACGCTGGTCGGCCCGGCCGACGGAGCTGACCGGCGCCGCCGGGTCTTCGAACCCCGCGCCCTGGTGATCGCCACCGGAGCGCACGAGCGCACGCTGCCGTTCCCGGGCTGGGACCTGCCGGGCGTCTACACGGCGGGCGCCGCGCAGGCGATGGCCAAGGGCGACGGCGTCGCCGTGGGCAGGCGGGTCCTGGTCGCGGGCACCGGCCCGTTCCTGCTTCCCGTGGCCACCGGCCTCCTCCACGTGGGCGCGAGCGTGGTCGGCGTCGTCGAGGCGAGCAGCTGGCGGCGGATCGCCCGCGGCTGGCTGCCCCGCCCGTACGAGATGCGGCCGAAGGACGTGCTGTCCAAGTCCGCCGAACTCGGCGGATACGTCCGCGCGTTGGCCGTACGGCGCGTCCCGTACCGCACCGGCGCGGCCGTCGTGGCCGCGCACGGCGACGACCGGGTGACAGCCGTCACCGTCGCCCGGATCACCGACGATTGGACACCGCGCGAGGGCACCGGGCGGCGTATCGAGGTCGACGCGGTGTGCGTCGGCCACGGGTTCGTCCCGCGCACCGAGATCGCCATCTCGGCGGGCTGCGCGCTCACCGCCGACGGAAGCGTGCGCGTGGACGACGAACAGCGCACCTCCGTACCCGGTGTCTACGCGGCCGGTGAGATCACCGGTATCGGCGGCGCGGACCTGGCCCTCGCCGAGGGCGAGGCGGCCGGTCGGGCTGCGGCCGGTCGGCGCGCTGCGGGCCGGGCCGGTGGCACCGCTGAGGTGACCCGCCACCGCGCCTTCGCCGACCGCATGCACCGCGCACACGGCATCCGGCCCGGCTGGCGGTCATGGGTCGACGACAGCACCGTCGTGTGCCGCTGCGAGGACGTGACCGCGGAGCGGTTGCGCGCCGCGGCCACCGCCACCGGGAGCTGCGGGCTGCGTTCCCTCAAGCTCAGCTCCCGCGCGGGTCTTGGCATGTGCCAGGGCCGCACCTGCGGCCGGAACGTCGAGGACCTCCTGCCGACCGCGCCGCTGGACCAGGGACGTATGGCCCAGCGCCCGATCGTCGTACCGGTCCGGCTCGGCGACATCGCCACGGTCCAGCCGGCGGCGGCCCCATCGAACACCACCCCCCTCCCGCCGACCCCCCTCAGAACACCCCACCGATGAAAGGCAGACCATGACCAGTGAGCACTTCGACCTCGGCGGCGTCATCGTCGCGACCGCGCTGCCCTACAAGCCGGACAGCTCCGCCCCCGCAGGACTCGCCGTCGACTACGAGCGATACGCGGAGCACTGCGACTGGCTGATCAGCAACGGCTGCCGCGGCGTCGGGCCGAACGGCTCGCTCGGCGAGTACTCGTCGCTCACCGACGAGGAGCGCCGCCGCGTGGTGCAGGTGGCCGTCGAGGCCGTCGGCGGGCGCGGACTGGTACTGGCCGGTGTGCACGGCGCGGGCTGGCACCAGGCCGAGCACTGGGCCGAACTGGCCAAGGCAGACGGCGCGGACGCCGTACTCGCCCTGCCGCCCACCCTCTACCGGGCCAGCGACGAGCAGGTGGTCGAGCACTACCGGCACATCGCCGGGGTCGGCCTGCCGACGATGATCTACAACAACCCGGTCGACACCAAGGTCGACCTCCTGCCGCCCCTGATCGCGGAACTCGCCGAGATCGACGGGGTGGTCGCGGTCAAGGAGTTCAGCGGCGACGTCCGGCGGGCCTTCGAGATCAGCGAACTCTGCGACATCGACATCATCGCGGGCGCCGACGACGTCCTCCTGGAGCTGATGCTCGACGGCGCCGTCGGCTGGTTCGCGGGCTTCCCCAACACCTTCCCCGCCGAGTCCGTCGCGATCTACGAGCACATGGTCGCCGGGCGGTACGACCAGGCCCGGGAGCTCTACAAGCAACTGGTCACCGTCTTCCGCTGGGACTCGCGGACGGAATTCGTGCAGGCCATCAAGGTGGGAATGGACATGGTCGGCCGATACGGCGGCCCGTGCCGCCCGCCGCGCGGACCGCTCACCCCTGACCACGAGAAGCAGGTGCGCGCCGCGATGGACCGCGCGATCTCCGGCATCGAAGCGCTGTCCGCGGAAGCGGCCTGACATGCGGGCGCGACGACGGCTGCGCCCGGCAGCCGGCCCGTGCCCGGCGGCTCTCACGCCGTCCGAGGAGGCGACATGGATCTGACCGAGACCTCCCCGGCCGAGCGCGCGGCGCTGCTCAACGCGATCGCGGACGCGCTGTCGTCCGCGGCCGACGACCTGATCCCGCTCGCCATGGCGGAGACCGGACTGGCCGAGGCACGCCTGACCGGAGAGCTGAAGCGCACGGTCGTACAACTGCGGATGTTCGCCGACGTGTGCGCCGAGGGGGAGTTCCTCGACGTGCGGCTCGACGCGGCCGACCCGGACTTCGTCCTGGGCCCCCGTCCCGACCTGCGGCGGTTCAATCTGCCGGTGGGGCCGGTGCTGGTGTTCGCCGCGAGCAACTTCCCCTTCGCGTTCTCCGTCGCCGGAGGCGACACGGCTTCCGCGCTGGCGGCCGGCTGTCCGGTGATCCTGAAGGCGCACCCCGGCCACCCGCGGCTGTCGGCGCTGACCGCCGAGAAGGTGCGGGCCGCGGTGGCCACGGCCGGCCTGCCCGCGGAGACCTTCGACGTGGTCCACGACCAGGACGCCGCCGTACGGCTGCTGCGCGACGACGACCGGATCGCCGCGGCGGCGTTCACCGGCTCCTACAAGGTCGGCCGACTGCTCGCCGCGATCGCCGCCGGACGTGAGCGCCCGATCCCCTTCTACGGCGAACTGGGCAGCGTGAACCCGGTCGTCGTGACACCGGGCGCGCTGGCCGAGCGGGCCGACACCCTCGCGACCGCCTTCGTGGCCAGCGTGTCCGGCTCGGCGGGACAGCTCTGCACCAAACCCGGCTTCCTCTTCCTTCCGGACGGCCACGGCCTCGCCGACACGCTCGGCTCGGCGGCGGGCGCGGTGCCCGGCCACCCGCTGCTGCACGAGGGCATAGCCGCCGCCTACGCCGCGCGCCGCGCCGCCGTGCTCGCGACCCCGGGCGTGTCCGTACTGGCCGAGGGATCGGTGGAGGTCGGGCCATCCGGCCGGAGCCTGGCCGCACCGACCCTGGTCGAGGTCGGACTCGGCGATCTGCTGAAGCACCGCGCCACACTGCTCGACGAGGCGTTCGGTCCCCTGTCGGTCGTCGTGCGCTACGACCCCGACCGCCCCGACCTCCTGGTGGCGGCGGTCGGGGAGTTGTTCCCCGGCGCGCTCACCGCCACGGTGCATCGCGCCGCGGGGGAGAGCGACGCGTGGCTGCGCGGCCTTGTCGCGGTGCTGAGGGAACGGGTGGGCCGCCTGCTGTTCGACGGCTGGCCGACCGGCGTCGCGGTGACCCCCGCGATGCAGCATGGGGGGCCATTTCCCGCCACCACCGCCCCGGCGACGACGTCCGTCGGCACGGCCGCGATCCAGCGCTTCCTGCGTCCAGTGGTCTTCCAGGACTGCCCGCCGGAGCTGCTGCCCGCGCCGTTGCGCGACGACAACCCCTGGCGGGTTCCCCAGCGGCGCGCGGCGGCGGGTGCGTCGCAGAACTGGGGACACCGCTCCGCCTGACAGCGGCTGGCGGCGGTCACCGGGCGGCACCGGAATCCGGACACGTCGATCGCCGCCATGGCGCCGGGCAAGCAGATCCGGCGCACCGCCCAGGTGGCGTTCGACGCGACCCGTCCGTTCCACGACCGGGACACCTACCGCCGAGGACGCGGCAGCGGCCGGATTGGACGGACTCACCGTGCGCGCGCCACGCCCCGACGGCCGCCGCATTCGACACGGTCGTCCCGACACACGCCGCGTGCGGGACCTGGCCGATCGGTAAGATGTGCCATTGCACTGACAGGGAATGGCTGTCGACAGGTGATGGGGACGATCATGGCGATTGAGGACAGCACATCTCTGGGGCTGCTCACCCCCTCGACCAGCCTGCGCGAGCGGGTCGAGGAGGCGATCGCCGCGGCCATCGTCTCCGGTCAGATGCCCGCGGGCGAGGTGTTCTCCGCGCCGACCCTCGCCGCTCGCTTCGGCGTCTCGGCCACCCCGGTCCGCGAGGCCATGCTCAACCTCGCCAAGCGCGGCATGGTCGAGATCCTGCGCAACAAGGGCTTCCGCGTCACCGCCGTGAGCGAGGACGATCTGCGCGCGATCGTCGACGTCCGCCAACTGCTCGAAGCCCCGGCGGTCCGCCGCCTGTCGGGCCGGCTCACCCCCACCGACCTGGCCCATCTGCGCGGCCTCGCCGAGGAGATCGTGCGCGGCGCCCGTGACGGCGACCTCGCCCGCTACCTCCAGGCCGACACGACCTTCCACCTCACCCTGCTCAAGCTCGTCGGCAATACGCGCCTGCACGACATCGTCGCCGACCTCCGCGCCCAGACCCGCCTCACCGGCCTCGCCGACCTGGTCGCCACCGAAGAACTCCAGGCATCCGCCCGCGAGCACCTGGAGATGCTCGACCTCCTCGAAGCGGGCTCCGCCGACGCGTGCGAAGACCTCATGGTCCGCCACATCGGCCACGTCCTCGGCTGGTGGTCCGGCCACACCGAAGCCTGACTTCTTCCCCCTTAGCCGAGCAGGGCGGCGAGGGTCGCCGACAGCGAAGCCGCGCTCAGGGGCTCGTCGCGGGTGAGGGCGTGGAGGAGAGCGCCGTCGAGGTAGGTGACGGCCGCTCGCGCGGCTCGCGGGCTGGCGTACGCGGTGAGGATGTCGGTGAGGCCGTCGGCCCAGACGCGGGCGGCGGGGCGGAGTTCGGGGCGGTAGGCGGCGGCGAGATAGAGCTGCATCTCGGTCAGGGCGCGGGGACGGTCGGCGAGATACGCGGCGGTCAGCTCGGCCAGCGCGGCCGGAACGTCGGCGCTGTCGTGGAGAGCCGTCTCCCAGGCGCGCAGTTCCTGCGCCGAGAGGTCGGCGGCGTAGCGGAGCGCGGCGGCGGTGAGGTCGTCCAGGCTCGCGAAGTAGTACGTGGTCGCGCCGAGCGGCACCCCGGCGCGCGCGGCGACGAGGCGGTGCGTGACGGCGTCCACCCCGGACTCGGCGATGACCTGGCACGCGGCCTCGGTGATCCGCCGCCGACGCCCCTCGGGATCGCGCCGCCCGGTCAATGCGCACCGCTGAGGTTCAGCACCGCGACCCCGGCGACCACCAGGGCCACCCCGAGCACCTTCACCGCCGTGACCGGCTCGCCCAGGAAGAGTGCCCCGATGATGACGATCAGCGTCGTCCCCAGCCCCGACCACACGGCGTACCCCACACTGACCTGCAACCCCTTCTGCACGGCCACCGCCAGGGCGACGAACGCGCCCGCGTACGCGACCAGGCACACCACCGTCGGCCACAGCCGGGTGAACCCCTCGGTGCTCTTGAGCAGGCTGGTGCCCAGAACCTCCGCCACGATGGCCAGACCGAGCAATACGTACGGCACGCCGGACGCCTCCCGAGTAGTACGGATGTACAAGTACAAACGTACTACTCAGTGGTCTCACGTCGTGGCCCGGGCGCCGACGAGAAGACGCGCGAACGGCGGGACAGAGGTCGGCGAGCGCCCTCCTGAGAGCCGCTCACGGCGAGGACCGCTCCGGGTCCGGACGGGCGGTGACGGGAGGTCAGGGCCGGGGAGCGCGGTCCAGGCGTACGCGGAGGGTCGCGGCGAAGTCCTCGGCGCGCGCCAACTGGACGCGCAGATCGTGGATCTTCTGGACGGCGGCCTGCTCATAGGCCCTGACGCGCTCCAGGAGCGCGTCGCGCTCGGCGCCCGGAGCGAGGTCCGCCGCGTCGAGCCGGTCGGTGGCGTCGAGGAGGTCGCGCATCTCCTCCAGGGTGAAGCCGAGCGGCTTCATCCGGCGGATGACCATGAGGCGGGCGACGTCGGTCTCGGTGTAGAGCCGGAAACCGCCCTGGGACCGGGCGGAGGGGGTGACCAGTCCGGCCTCCTCGTAGTGCCGGATCGTCCGCAGGGACAGCTCGGTTCGTTCGGCGACCTCGCCGATCTGCATGTGTGTGCTGCCCACGACCGTCTTCTCGGCCCCTTCTCGTCGCGGGACGCCGCCCCGGTGGTGAACCGCCGCGTCCCGTGCGGCCCTGAACCCATCTCTACCCTAACGTTAGGGTAGAGTCGCTGCTGTTGAGGACGACGTGCGTCGTTCCCCAACGGTGCGCGGCTCCGTCGTGTCCGCCCACCGCCGTGTCGGGGCCGACGACGCCCCCGCTCATTTCGCGAGCAGGAGAGACGAAGCGTGCGCATGCCACAGCCGTACGCCGCCTGCTGCCCGCCGTGACATCACCAGCGTACTGAGTCGCCTCCGCCAACTGCCGTGCGGCTCGGCCGCGCTCCCGGACGTCCGCCCGCGCCGACGGGCGATCCGCGCACCGCCGTCCCGGCCCTGCGCCCCACGACCGCGCTGCCCCGACCGGCCGCGCCCGAGCACGACAGGTCACCCCGGTGTTGCCGACCTCCTTCCCGTTCCCGTCCGCGCGCCTGCGCGCTCTGCCCCCGCCCCCGTGGCTGTCCCCGAAGGTCTTCCGCGTCGAGGTCCTGGCCGGTCTGGTCGTCGGACTCGCGCTGATCCCGGAGGCGATCTCGTTCTCCGTCATCGCGGGCGTCGACCCCAAGGTCGGCCTGTTCGCCGCCTGCACCATGGCGATGGTCATCGCGTTCGCCGGCGGCCGGCCCGCGATGATCTCCGCCTCCACCGGCGCGGTCGCGCTCGTCGTCGCTCCCGTGGCCCGCCAGCACGGCCTCGGCTACCTCATCGCCACGGTGATCCTCGCCGGGATCATCCAGATCGCGCTGGGTGCGCTCGGCGTGGCCACGCTCATGCGGTTCGTGCCGCGCGCGGTGATGGTCGGCTTCGTCAACGCGCTCGGCATCCTGCTGTTCGCCGCGCAGATCCCCAACCTCCACGACGTGCCCTGGCAGGTCTATCCGCTGGTCGCGGCCGGTCTGGCGATGATGGTCTTCTTCCCCCGGCTGACCAGGGCGGTGCCCGCGCCGCTGGTCTCGATCGTGATCCTCACCGTGGTCACCGTCGCCGCCGGTATCGCGGTGCCCACCGTCGGGGACAAGGGCAAACTGCCCTCCTCGCTGCCGGTGCCAGGACTGCCGGACGTGCCCTTCACCGTCCACACCCTGACCGTCATCGCCCCCTACGCGCTGGCGATGGCGCTGGTGGGGCTGATGGAGTCGCTGATGACCGCCAAGCTCGTGGACGAGATGACCGACACCCACTCCAACAAGACCCGTGAGTCCATCGGGCAGGGCGTCGCCAACATCGTCACCGGCTTCTTCGGCGGCATGGGCGGCTGCGCGATGATCGGCCAGACGATGATCAACGTCAAGAACGGCGCGCGGACCCGCCTGTCCACCTTCCTGGCCGGGTTCTTCCTGCTCATCTTGTGCATCGTGCTCGGCCCGGTCGTCTCCCACATCCCCATGGCCGCCCTCGTGGCCGTCATGGTCCTGGTCTCGGTCGGCACGTTCGACTGGCACTCGATCAAGCCCGCCACCCTCAAACGGATGCCGGCCGGGGAGACCGTGGTGATGGCCGTGACCGTCGCGGTCGTCGTCGCGACCAGCAATCTGTCCATCGGCGTCGTCGTCGGCACGATCACCGCCATGGTGATCTTCGCCCGCCGCGTCGCGCGCTTCACCGAGGTCACCGCCGTCACCGACCCGGACGGCGACAGCGTCGTCTACGCCGTGACCGGCGAGCTCTTCTTCGCCTCCTCCAATGACCTGGTGACCCGCTTCGACTACGCCGCCGACCCCCGCACCGTCGTCATCGACCTGACCGACGCGCACATCTGGGACGCCTCCTCCGTCGCGGCCCTGGACACGGTCACCGCCAAGTACGCCGCCCGCGGCAAGAGCGTGGAGATCGTCGGCCTCAACCGGGCCAGCGCCCAGATGCACGGCAATCTCACCGGTGAACTCACCAGCACGTGACGCGCGTGTCCGGGGCGGCCGACCTCAGCGGCGGTCGCCCCGGACGGGTCACCACCCGCCGGCGAAGAAGTCGGCCAGCGCCTGCGGTGAGTGCGCCGCGCTGCTGGCGTTCGCGAAGGCGATGACGAGCACGATGAGCGTCATCGCCGCGCCGGCGGCGACGCCGAACGTCATCGTGCGCTTCGACCGGGCGTCGGCCGCCGCCCTGGACCGCCTCCACAGCAGGACGCATCCGACCGCCGCCGCGAGCGCGACGAGCGCGGCCATGGCGGCCAGGACGGCGTGGTAGACGGCGAAGTCGTTGACCATGACGGTGAGCGCGGGGGAGTGCTGACCGGCGGGATAGTCGGCGAGCTGCCTGCGTACGTCGGTCAGGGTTCCGTCGAGTGCGCGGTCCGTGCCGCCCCCGGTCAGCATGGGAAGCAGCGAGGCGAACGGCGCCGCCGCGCCCTGCACGTTGGCCACCAGCGCCACCAGGGCGAAGAGCCCGAGGAGCGTGACGACGGCCCCGGGCGCCACGACGGACAGGCGTCCCACACGCCCGCCGGTCCGCTGCCTGGCCTGGCGCCACAGGACGACGCCCAGCGCCACGACGGTGGCGAGGAGCAGTGCCGAGACACCGGCTTTCACCACGTGAAAGCGGAACCAGAAGCTCACCGTCGCGTCCAGTTGGCCCGGAAAGCCCTCCCTGCCCGAGCCCCAGTAGGCGACCATCCCGCGACGGAACGTGTCGCTGACGTTCCCCGTGTTGACCGAACTGCGGGCGAGCGCGTTCGGCGCGATGAAGAAGGCGACCAGAAGCACCCCGGTCAAGGCGGTCAGCGCCCCGGCCTGCCGTCGCGGCGTGGCGGTCAAGCGGGGCAGAAGTCCCAAGCTGTTCATGTAGATCTTCCCGAGTAGGAGCGAGCGCCGTTCCGCGCGAGGTCCGGGAGCCGCGTCTCCTCCGCGATCCCCGCAACCGGAAGCTATCGAGACCGCGCCCCGCCGGTCTGTGGGGCCAGCCTCCAACTCGGGGTGGGGTTAACCCCCTTCCCCGGGCGGCGCGGACGTCTCCCCGGTGCGCGTGCGTACATGGCGACGCCGAACTGCGGTGCGCCAGGCCCGCGTTGGCTCCACGCGTCAGACGCCCCGCGCCCCCCGACCCGCTCCCGCCCGGCCGCGGACTCCCCCCGCACAGCGGCGCGCCCCGGCCCCGGGCCCATCACACACCCCGCACGCCTCCGCGGCACCGGCGGCTCCGCCGCATCTCGGAGCCGTCACCATCCGTGACCACTCGTGCTTTACCGGAATGTGATCCGCATGTCTGGATCTGTTCGCCGATTGGTCGCTACAGTAAGCGCATCGAATTAATCTCAGCCTGAGAGGAATTGTGGCAACTACCTCGCTACCCCGAGCGTCCAACCGCAGCGCGGTCCTGGCGGCGCTGCTCTCGGGTGCCCAGATGGACCGTCAGCAGTTGATCGCGACCACCGGCCTGAGCCGGGCGACCGTGTTCCGGATCGTCGACGACCTGATGGAGGACCGGCTCGTCCACGAGGGCGAAAGACTGGTGCGCGAAGGCCCCGGCAGACAGTCCACCGCGGTCGGTTTCAACGCCGACTCGGCTCTGGTCTGCGGAATCGACCTCGGCGGCACCAACTGCCGGGTCGTGGTCGCCGACGCGCTGGGCCGCGCGGTGATCAGGAGCCGGGACGCGACTCCGCGCGGCGCGACCGACGAGGAGCTGGCCCGGTGGGTGGCCGACCGGGTCACCGGCCTGGTCGCCCGGTACCGGGAGGACGCGCCTTTGCGGGCGGTCACGATCGGCCTGCCCGGTGTGGTCAGCGGCGACGGCACGACCGTCCTCGCGTCGCACAATCTCGGCCAGATCAAGGGCACCGCTTTCATCGACGCGGTCTCCGACTTCGTCGGAGTTCCGCTTACTGTCGGTAACGACTCCAACGTCGCCATGCTCGGTGAGCTCCAGTACGGATCGCTCCCCGACCGGGAGACCGCGGTCCTGCTGGCGATGGGCACCGGCCTCGGCTCCGCGGTCTCGATCGACGGGCGCGTCCTGCTCGGCGAGCAGGGGCTGCTGGGCGAGTTCGGACGGCTCCCGCTGCCCGGCCGCGCCGAGCGGCTGCGCGATCTGCTGTCCGGCGCGGACCTGGTCGCGTACGCCGCCACCCGCGGCGTACAGGTCCGCGGCGCCCAGGAACTGTTCGCCGACCCGGTGACGTACGCCGATCTCCTCGCCGAGGTGCACGCCTCGCTCGCCCACCTCGTGTCGATCGTCGCGCTCGCCTACGAGCCGAAGACCGTGGTGCTGACCGGCGGATTCTCCGAGTCGTTCGGCGCCGACGCGCTCACGGCCATCAGCGACCAGGTCGCGGAGACCGTCGGGGTGCGCAGCGCGGTCAGGCACTCCGACCTAGGCGACTCCGCGGGGCTCCTCGGCGCCATGGCGTCCTCCCTCGACCGGCACTACACGTCGCTCGGCATCAGCGCCGAGCACATCGCGGGCATCGACGTCGACCGGCACCTGGTGCTCGAACGGCTCGGCGCGTGCCCCACAACCAGCACCACGCAGGGCGACCAGCCCACCCCAGCAGCAGAAAGGTGAGAAGGATGAACCGTGCACGGTGGCGGTACGCGGTCACGTCGGTCCCGGTCATGGCGCTCGCGCTGACGGCCTGTGGCGGCAGCGGCGGCGCGGACGCCGCTTCCGACGGCAAGCTGACGGTCTGGATGATGACCGGCGGCCCCGGTGACAACGCGCTCATCAAGGACGTCAACGCCGCGTTCGCCAAGCAGCACCCCGACATGAAGGTCGACGTCCAGATCCAGCAGTGGGACGGCATCGCCACGAAGATCACCACGGCGCTGGCCAGCGGGAATCCGCCGGACATCGTGGAGATGGGCAATACGCAGACCCCGCTTCAGACGTACTCCGGCGGCCTCGCCGACCTCACCGCCGAGAAGGCCGGCTTCGAGAACTCGGCAAAGTGGCTGGCGGGGCTGTCCGGCCCGTCCCAGTACGACGGCAAGCTCTACGCCACACCGCTCTACGGCGGCACGAAGGTCGTCATGTACAACAAGAAGCTCTTCGCCGACGCGGGCATCCAGCAGCCGCCCACGACGGTCGCCGAGCTCCAGGAGAACTGCGGGAAGCTGGCGGCGGCCAACAAGAAGACGGCGAATTTCTCCGGCTTCTACCTGCCCGGCCAGTACTGGTTCAACGGCATGCCGTTCCTGTTCGGCAAGGGCGGCACCATCGCCACGCAGAAGGACGGCACCTGGAAGGCCGAGATGTCCTCACCGGCCAACCAGGCGGGCCTCGCCGCGTGGCGCACCTTCCAGAACACCTGCTCCACCAAGTCCTCGGTCGGCGTCAACACCGACAGCCCCGACCAGGACCAGCTCTTCGCCGACGGCAAGGCCGCGATGGTCTACGTCAAGGCGTGGGAGCCCGCGGCGGTCCTGGAGAAGAACCCCGCGCTCAAGGACGACATCGGCTTCTTCGCGATGCCGGGCTACACCGCGGACAAGACCATGCCGGTGATCGTGTCCGGCTCGACCATCGGCATCGCGGCCAACAGCCCCGACAAGAAGGCCGCGCAGGACTGGCTGCGGATCATCACCGGCAAGCAGTTCCAGCAGAAGATGGCGCTCACCCTCAATCTGCTGCCGATCTCGCCGGACTTCACCCCGACCGGTGTTCCCGAGCAGTTGACCGTCGCGTCGAAGGCGGCGGAGATCAGCCAGCCGCTGCCGGGCAGTCCGGGCGAGGCGACGCTGGAGACCGAGCGGTACAACGAGCAGTTCTTCTCGAAGATCGCGGGCGGCGCCGATATCGCCAAGGCGTCCGCCGACTACGACAAGCACGCCACCGACGCATTCAACTCGCTCCACTAGGACCTCGGGGAACCCGATGGCAATGACCGAAAAGCGGAGCGCCCGGCGCGCTCCGACCGGTGTCCGCCCCCGGCCACAGGCCCGGGGCGGCGCCGCCCGGCGGCGTCTGCTGCCGTGGGCGATGATCGCCCCCGCGGCTGTCGCGCTGCTGTTGATCCAGGGGTATCCCCTGCTCCGCCTGCTGGTGCTGTCCACGCAGGATTTCGGCCCCCGGTCGCTGTTCACCGGGCACGCCGATTTCGTGGGCGTCGACAATTTCACCCACCTGTTCTCTGACGCGGACTTCCGCTCGGTCCTGCTGCGCACGGTGGTCTTCACCGTGGTGTGCGTGGCACTGCTGATGGTGCTCGGATTCCTGATCGCGCATCTGCTGACCGGCGTCTCGGCGTGGGCCCGCGTGGTCACGACCGTGTCGCTGGTCCTGGTGTGGGCGATGCCGATGGTCGCGGCGACGCTGGTGTGGCAGTGGATGTACCAGCCGCAGTACGGGGTCGCTAACTGGCTGCTCACCAAGGTGCGGGTCTTCGGAGACCTCACCGCGTACGACTGGTTCTCCCACCCCCACCAGGCGCTCGGGCTCGTCATCCTGCTCACGGTCTGGAAGGGCCTGCCGTTCGTCGCGCTGACGCTCTTCGCGGCGCGCGGCCAGATATCCGAGTCGCTGTACGAGGCGGCGCGCCTGGACGGTGCGGGGACGCTACAGACATTCCGGCACATCACGATTCCGGTGCTGCGGCCGGTGCTGGCGATCCTGACCCTGCTGGAGGTCATCTGGTCGGTGAATTCGTTCACCCCGATCTGGGTGCTGACGCAGGGCGGGCCCGACGGGCAGACCACGACGCTCGGGGTGTACGCGTACATCACCGCCTTCAGCCGCAACGACTACGGCAGCGGCGCGACGATCGCGGTGGTGACCGTACTGATCCTCGCCGTGTTCTCCGTCGCCTACGTCCGCAGGACGGCGAAGCAGGGAGACGACCAGGGAGAGACGGCATGAGTATGCGCATGACCCCCGCGCGGCGCCGCCGCAGCGTCAACAACACGATCGCCGTGGTGATCTCCGCGGTGATGCTCTTCCCCGTCTACTGGATGGTGGCCACCGCGCTGAAGCCGCGCGGGAAGATCCTCAGCGCGGTGCCGCAGTTCATTCCCTGGCCGATCAGCCTGGGCAACTTCCAACGCGCCCTGGCCAAACCGCACTTCTGGGTGTTCGTGCGCAATTCGCTGACGGTGACCCTGTCGTCGGTGGTGCTGTCGCTGGTCATCGCGCTGTTCGCGGCGATCGCCATCGCCCGTTTCCGGTTCGCGGGGCGGAAGGTGCTGCTGGCGATCCTCGTTCTGGTGCAGATGATTCCGGCGGCGGCCATGGTCATCCCGGTGTATCTGATGCTGCGCTCGATCAACGCGCTGGATTACGTACCCGGCCTGGTGCTGACGTACATGACGTTCGTGCTGCCGTTCACGATCTGGACGCTGCGCGGCTTCGTGGACGGGGTCCCGGTGGAACTGGAGGAGGCGGCGCTGGTCGACGGGTGCGGCCGGTTCCAGATGTACGTACGGGTGCTGCTGCCGCTGCTGATGCCGGGCATCGTCGCCACTTCCATCTTCGCGTTCGTCAACGCGTGGGACGACTATCTGTTCGCCTACGTGATCATGAAATCGCAGGGCAATTACACGCTCCCGGTGTGGCTGGTGTCGTTCAAGACGTCGGAGAGCGTCGATTACGGCGCGATGATCGCCGCCTCCACCATTTTCTCGCTGCCGGTCCTGGTCTTCTTCCTGCTGGTGCAGCGCCGTCTTGTCGGCGGGATGACCAGCGGCGCGGTCAAGGGATGACCCGCGTGCCGCGTACCGGACCGGCTTTCGCTGTAGGGCTTACCGATCAAAGGAGTGAGGATTCCATGACCGAGCTGTCACGCCTTGCCCATGGCGTGCTGTTCCCCGCGCTGGGGCGCAAGACCGTGCCCCGGTGGGCCCGCGCCCGTGTCGAGGAGGGACTCGGCGGCTTCGTCCTGTTCGGCAAGGACATCGCCTCCGCCGAGCAGATCCGGCAGTTGACGTCCGACCTGCACGGCCTGCGTGAGCATGTGCTGCTGTCCGTCGACGAGGAGGGCGGTGACGTCAACCGGCTGGAGTCGTACGGGGGTACGTCGGTGCCCGGCAATCACGCGCTGGGGCGGCTGGACGATCCGGAGTCGACGCGTGAGGCGGCGTACCAGATCGGGCTGTCGCTGGTGGCGGCCGGCATCGACTGGGACCTGGCGCCCGCCGTCGACACGGCGGTCAATCCCCTGAGCCCGAACGGCATCCGCTGTTTCGGCGCGGACCGGACTCTGGTGGCCCGGCACGCCGCCGCGTGGGTGGAGGGTCTCCAGGCGGCGGGGGTGAGCGCGTGCGCCAAGCACTTCCCCGGCCACGGGCTGAGCTCCACCGACGCCCACCTGGGCACGCCCACCGTCGACCTCTCCCGCCAGGAGCTGGTCGACCACTATCTGGACCCGTTCCGAGCGGCGATCGCGGCGGGCGTCGACAGCATCATGGTCTCCCACGTGCTGCTGACGCAGCTCGACACGGTGCCCGCCACGATCAGCCCGGCGGTTCTGACGGGTCTGCTGCGCGGTGAGCTCGGGTACGACGGGGTCGTGATCACCGACGCGCTGGAGATGCGCGGCATCAGCGATGTGGCGGGGCTGCCGGAGGCGTCGGTCCGGGCGATCGCGGCGGGCGCGGACGCGCTGTGCCTGGGCGCGTGGGCGTTCGGCGACGACGTGGACGCGGCAGCCGCGGCCCTGGTCGCGGCGGTCGAGGACGGCAGGCTCCCGGAGGAGCGGCTGCGCGAGGCCAACGCCCGTATCGCCAAGCTCGGCACGCGCCCCAGGGCGACCGGCGCCGTGCACGACGACGCGGTGGGCGCGCGGCTGGCGCGCGAGGTGGTCGAGGTCCACGGCGACCCGGTGCTGCGCGGCCGGAAGGTGATGGTGGTCCGGCTGGACCCGACGCATTCGCCCGCTCAGGGCGGTGCGTCGTGGGGGATCGCGGAGCCGTTGCGGGCGGCGGGTCTTGAGGTGGAGTCGGTGGCGGTGGCCGGTGACACGTACAACGCGGAGGGAGTGATCAGGGCCGAGATCGGCCTGTACCTGGACGAGTTCGGGCCGGACGCCGACGTCGTGCTGCTGGTCCGCAGCCCGCACCGCTTCCCCTGGCAGCGGCCGGTCCTGGACGAGGTCCTGGCCCGGTGGCCGGAGTGCGTCGTGGTCGACATGGGCGTGCCGGGCGACGACTTCGGCGGATTCCGCGGCTGGGTGCGGACGTTCGGCGCCTCCGGGGTGTGTGCGCGGGCTGCGGTGGACGTGCTGCTGGCGGCCGGGTGACCGGCGGCGGGCAGGTGCTGACCGGCGGGCGCTTCGTGCGGGTTGACGGCGGTGTGACACCGGGGTGGCTGCTGGTCCGCGACGGTCTGATCCATGCCATGGGCGAGGGCGGTCCGCCCCCGGTGCCGGAGCCGGTGGTGGATCTGCGGGGGCGGCTGGTCGTGCCGGGGTTCGTCGATCCGCACTGTCACGGCGGGGCGGGCCGTTCGGTCTACACCGGCAACGCCGACGACGTGCGGATCGCCGCGGCCGGGCACCTCGCCCGCGGCACCACGTCGATGCTCGCGTCGGTGGCCAGCCTCGCCCTGCCCGCGATGGAGGCGGCGGCGCGCGCGGTCGCCTCGGTCATCGACGACGGATCCGCGCCCAACGTGGTGGGCATCCATTTCGAGGGGCCGTTCCTGTCGCCGGGCCGCCGCGGCGCGCAGAGCCCGGACGCGCTGCGGGCGCCGGACCGTGCGGTGGTCGAGCGGCTGCTGACCGCGGCCGGGGGCCATGCGGTGTCGATGACGGTGGCTCCGGAACTGCCCGGTGCGCTGGAGCTGATCAGGGAGTACGCCGATCGTCTCGTGATCAGCCTCGGCCACACCGAAGCGTCCGCGGCGGTCTTCGCGCGGGCGGCCGGTGCGGGCGCCCGCTCGGTGACCCACCTGTTCAACGCGATGCCCCCGCTGGACCACCGGGAACCGGGCCCCGTCGCGGCGGCGCTCCTGGACCCCCGGCTGTCCTGCGAGCTGATCGTCGACGGCCACCACCTGGCCGACGACACGGTGCGCCTGGCCCACCGCACGGCAGGCGCCGACCGCCTGCTCCTGGTCAGCGACGCGATGCCGGCGGCGGGCATGGGCGACGGGACGTACCGTTTCGCGGACCGTGAGGTGACGGTGTCGGGAGGCGCGGCCCGGCTGTGCGGCACGGACACTCTCGCGGGTTCGACGCTCTTCGTGTCCCGCGCGTTCTGCCGCTCGGTCACTACGGTGGGTCTGCCGCTCGCGGACGCGGTCCGCATGTCGTCCACCACCCCGGCCCGGCTGCTGGGCCTGTCCGACCGCGGTGCCCTGCGCCCGGGCCTGCGGGCGGACTTGGTCGAGCTGGACGCGTCCCTGTCCCCGTCCCGTGTCTGGCTGGGGGGCCGCCCGGTCCTGCCCGGCGGCGGCGCGGGCCGGTAGGGGAGTCCGGTGGGCGGGCGCCCGGTGCCGGTCCGGGTGCCCGCGTGCTGGGTCCGATGAGTTCGCCGTCGTCGAACGGTCTACCCAGCGACACGACCGTTCTCGACAGGAGTGCCATGTCCACCATCCAGCCCGTGATCGTGACCGCGAACCAGGACGTTCTGCTCGGCTTCTATACGCAGTTGTTCGGCGCTGAGGAGATCTTCCGGGAGCCGGCGGAAGGCCCGGCCTTCTACCTCGGCTTGCGCATTGGCGACACCGACCTCGGGCTGGTGGCCAAGGCGGACCCGGGTACGCCTGCGGCGCCGCGGATCCTGCTCAGCATCGGTGTCGCCGACGTCGATGAGACGCTCGGGCGGGTGGAGGCGCTGGGCGGCTCGGTCCGCGGCGGCCCCACCGACATGCCGTGGGGACAACGTGTGGCCCACATCTTGGATCCTGACGGTAATCCGGTGAATCTCACCCAGCCGGTCCCGGCGTGCTGAGGCCGCTGTGGGGTGTGTCCTTGAGGTGGTGGTTGTCGTATTTGATTCGCGGTGGCTGGTGCTCTGTGCGGCGTCCCGTGGCTTCGTGATGCGGGGCGGTATCTGTGCGGGTCAGGGGGTGGGGCGGCCGGTGAGTGAGTCAGAAAGCCGGGCGGTGCGGTCCGCCCTGCGGCACCGTCCAGGGACAGCATTCTCCTGATGGAGAAAAGGGGCATGACAGCACTGAATGTACGAGGCCGCGTCGGCGGCGATCGGCACGCTCGCTCCGGTGTGCGGGGCGTTCATCGTGGGTCCCGCACAGAGCGCTTCCGCCGCGGGCTGCGGGAGTTGGGGCAGCACCGGCACGGCCGGGGACATCGCGGGGGCCTCCACGCACGGGGAGGGACGCTTCCCGGGGCAGCGGCAGGGTCCAGATCGGCGTCACCGTCGCGGACGCCGAGGGCGAGGGCAAGGGGGCCTGCGTGCAGTTCCGCGCCACGTATGCCGACGGTGGGACCCGGGATGAGTGGGTGTACGTCGTGGGGGCCGGCCACACCCTGGACAAGTCCTTCAGCTATGCCTTCAGCGTCCACGACATCTGGGTCCGGGAGGGCCTGGGCAACAACGGTAAGTGCAGCCCGGGTGGCCGGGGGCGTACACACGGTCCGGCCCACGTAACAGGGCCCCGTTTCCCCGGTGGGCGCGGCAGCGCTACACCCGCCCGGATCTCGCCGAGTGTCAGGGGCCGGGCTCCGGGGCCTGGTCCCTGCCGCCGTCTCCCCGTACGCCGACCGTGGCGTTCGTTGCCCGGCAGGTCGCCCGTGAGGAGGAGAGGCTCGGCCGCGACGGGTCGGGCCAGCGTCCCGGTCCGGCACCAGCGCTCCCAGGGCACCGCCTGCTTCGTGGCTTTCCGGCTCCGGCAGGATGGGGGCATGCTCATTGTGATCGGCGGACTCCCCGGCACCGGCAAGACCACCCTGGCCCGGCTGGCTGCGGCGCGCATCGGCGCGGTCCACCTGCGTATCGACACCATCGAACAGGCCATCGTCCGCTCGGGCCTGGCACAGCACCCCGTCGGACCGGCCGGCTACGTCATCGGATACGCCCTGGCCGAGGAACATCTCCGGCAAGGACTGACCGTGATCGCGGAATCCGTGAACCCCATGGCGGTCACCCGCGACAGCTGGCAGAGCGCGGGGACCCGGGCGGCCGTCCCCGTCGTCGAAGTGGAAGTCATCTGCTCGGACCCTGCCGAGCACCGCGAGCGCGTGACCACACGATCGATCGACATCCCCGACCTGCCCCTGCCCGACTGGCAGCAGGTCCTCAACCGCGACTACGAGCCGTGGAACCGGGAACACCTCGTCATCGACACCGCCGGACAGGACCCGCAGCAGTCACTCGCCCTGCTCCTTCACCATCTTGATCGCTCCGGCGGGATGTCAACCGAGGCCACCGAAGGCTGACGCACCGCGCTATGTCATGACCGGCTCAGCAACAGGCTCTTACCTTGTTATTTTTACCAGTTCGCCGGGGTTTGGTGCCGACCTTGTGGTGGGCCGGTCGTTGGTATGCCTCGCTGCCGGTGAGGACTCGTCCCACGTCGTGGCGCGGCGAGGGCCGGCGGTTTTTCGGGCCGGGCGGCCGTCCGGAGCCGGGGCTGACGGGTTTCGGTGCGCTGGCCGGCGAGCCGGTTCTCGTGCGGAGGTTTTGGAACCCTCGCCTGGACGCGGGCCGGGGCGAGCCTGTGCGGTGGTGCTGGCTTCTCCCACGGCCTGCGCAGGTCGGTGGCGAGCGGTCGGGCGAGGCGGAGTTGGGTGTGGGCGGCGATGATCAGCCAGGTCCAGCGGTCGGCGGCGGCCGAGTCGCGCAGTCGGGGCCAGATCCAGCCGAGGGTCTGCTTGAGCACGCGGAAGGGGTGCTCGACGTCGAATCTGCGGAGGAACGCCTGCCAGTAGCGGTCGACGTCGCCCGCGGTGGCGCCGGTGCGTGACCACCACAGCCAGACCGGCTTGTTCACCCCGCCGGACGGCAACTGCTCGACCGTCAGGCGGATGACGGTGCCCTCGATGATCGGCAGTGGTCCGTTGTGGTCGAGCCGTGCGGCCCACTGGGTCAGCCTGGGGTGCAGCCGGTCCCACGCCTGGGCGGCTGCCGTGCCGTGGAGCTGGGTGTCGGTGACGGCCTATTTCTGGCCCCAGGTGGCGGGGTCGCCGAAGATGAACTCCCCGCCGTGCTTGGGCAGCCGGTCGCCCTTCGGGTGTGCCCGGTGGAACTCCTCCCACGAGGGTGCCGGCCGACGCATCACCCGGTCCGAACGGGGTCGGCCCAGGATCTCGACCGGCAGGCCGGACAGCAGGTAGGCGATACGCGGCGCGTCTAGCCGACGTCCGGAACGATCAGGATGTCCGTATCCCCTTCACCCCACTGACCTGCGGCGATGAGGCGCTCGATGACCTCACGGACCTGGGCGGCGGTAGTGGCGGCAAGGTCGACGCCGGGGGGTGGGACGGACCGCGTCCAGGAGGGCGGACCAGGAGGTGCGGCCGGTCTCCAGCGCGACGATGACCGAGTACGGCCAACCGGGCATCATCTGATGCTTCGCGCCGCCGCGGCCGTAGGTGTGGCGGAACGAGCGGTCCGGCACGGTGCCGGCGTCCGGCCGCAGCCACGGTCAAACGTCGACGGCCAGGACCAGCCGCCCGCCGGTCGCTCGCGGCAACGGCACCCCGGCCAGAGCCCGCAGCCGGGCGACATCGAGCCCGCCGCGGTTCAGTCCGGCGTAGAGGGAAGCGTGACCCCGGCGATGCTCCGGCGCCAGGGCGAGATCGATCAGCGACCGCACCGGCCCGTCGGTATTTGGAGCCATAACGGCGCGCCGAAGTATGGATCCGTCGCTGGCGCGGCGGTGCCCCGGGAGAGGGCGACAGCACGGCCGCTCCACAGCCGTGACAAGCCGCAGCTACGGCAGACCAGACGCCTCGGCCTGAACAGGGTCCGACCTCCGCAGCCAGAGCTGTCGGCCGCTGGAATGACAAGGGCGGCTTTCGCGCAGCCAGGGCATCGCACCATGATCGAGCTAAGGAAGTCGTACTTGGTGCTGCGCGGATCTCGGAACCGACCGGAGGACGAGGCCATGCGGTGAGTATGCAACTGCCCACGGAGCTAGCGCACCCCGATTCGACGCCTCGTGTGCGACCCCCTGCCATCCCCGCCGAGAGCCACGCGAAGGTTGAACAACAAGCGTACGGCGAGTGCGGGCCGCCGCAGGTCGGGTTTCCTGGCTGTGGATTGACCGGGATCAAGCCACGGCGAGCCCGGAAGCGACAGTTCACGACACGCTAATTTTGGGGCACCCCAACAGCAGAGGAGAGCCCCGTGGGCAAGGTGGTCATGTACAGCTCGGTGTCAGTGGACGGCTTCGTAGCCGACGACAAAGACCAGCCCGGACCGCTGTTCGACTGGCTGTCCAGCGGTGACGTCCCGCTGGACGAGAGCGGCGTGCTGACGGTGTCGCAGGCGTCCTACGACTACATCCGGCCGTACTGGGACCAGATCGGAGTCACCGTCGTCGGCCGCCACGTCTTCGACCTGACGGACGGCTGGGACGGGAAGCCGCCGAGCGGGATCGACCACGTGGTCGTCGTGACCCACCGGCCGATGCCCGAGGGCTGGGACCCCGAGGCGCCCTTCCACTTCGTCGGCGGCGTCGAGGCAGCCGTGGCCAAGGCACAGGAGCTCGCGGGTGACCGCCTGGTCGAGGTCGCCGCCGGCGACGTCGGTGGCCAGGTGCTCGCCGCCGGCCTGGTCGACGAGGTCCGCATGGACGTCGTACCCGTCGTGTTCGGCTCCGGCAAGCGCTACTTCGGTTCGGCCCCCGCGCAGCACCTGTTGGAAGACCCTGACGTGGTAATCCAGGGCAACCGCGTCCTTCACCTGCGCTATCAGGTGCGCCGCTGACCGACCTAACCGGACTCCGCGAAGAAGTCCACCGCGATCGAACACACACAGGGCGCCCCCCTCGTGGCCAGACACAATGCGGTCCCCAATGCCGGGAGTTGACCTGCGGCGGTTCGAACCCCGCTGACGCGAACGACTCCCGGTCCGACTGTGTTGGCACGCGCCCAAGCTTCGGTGTCACAGGACAGCGGGGGCTACCAGCCTGGCCCGGCCCGCTCGGCGCCTCCAGGCACAGGCTCGTCTGGCCGGGCGCGGAGCTGGGCTTCCCGGGCGCCGGATTTGGGCTTCCCGGGCCCGAGCTCGGGCCGGGGTGGTGGGGACTGGAGGCCTTACTGGTTGGCGGTAGCGTGCGGTCGTTGCGCTGGGGGGATGGTGTGGGGATTGGGCTGGGCGCCGTTTTTTTGTGGCGGTTGCCGGGGTTGGCGGGGCTGTGGGCGGGGCAGCGCTTGCTTAACGGGCACGGCGGATGGGGGTCGGCTCGCGGCGCTCGGGCGGCTGCTGGACCGGGAGGGCCAGGCCGTTCAGAGCAACCGAGAACTTTATGCCGGGCTCAGTGCGGCTGTCCGGGCGTGTCGCGCTGCGGGCAGGGACGTGGTGTTTGCCGTCAGGGGTGAGGAGTCCGTGGTCGCGGACGCCACCGCGCCGCGCGGCAGGTGTGTTACGACCGGTACATCCGGGCCCGGATGGTCCTCGGCGCAGCGGCTTTTGAGATAGGCAATGAGGTCTGCCGGTGCGTGGGTGCCAGCTGTCACCTCGACCGGCGCCTGCGGCTGATTCCCTCGGGAGGAGGGCCTGTCTGCCGTGCGGACGCGCGGCTTGTTCGGGCGAAGCGGTGGTTCGCGGGGTCCTCGTCCGGTGCGGTGTATCTGCTCCGGGATGCGTTGCGTGCCGAACTGGGTGTGCACGGTGCGCTGTCCGTCGAACGACTCGGGGGCAAGGCGGCGGTGCTGTCCGGTGCCCGCGTGGCCCTCCGGCAGGAACGACGGCGCCTCCAGGCCCGACAGCCCGAACTGGTGGGCCGGGGCTGGTATGCGCGCCCGGCCACTGTCCGCTGTGTGGCCGTTGTGCGTTCCTTGTCGGGTTCCGCAGTACGGGGCGGGTGCCCTTTGCTGGCGGATCGTCTGCGGCTGTGCGCGGGTTGTTGGCCGGCGGGCTTGGGTGCCAGGGCCGGGTGTAGGTGCAGGTGTCGGACCACCCCCAGGGCCTCGTCGCGGGTCCTGAGGGTGTGGACGTCCTGCGCGGTGGCGTCGGCCGCGCTGGCGATTTCCCCGCGGGGCGCGGGGGGCAGCGTGGTGGGTAGACCGTTTCGATGGTGCCGGAACGGATCTTGCCGTCCACCGGGTTGACGCCGCCGCCGTGCAGGGGGACGGAGTCCTGCAGCGCGTCCTTCCCCGTGGTTTCCCGGGGGTTCGCCAGCGGTTTGGGGGTCAGGCGCGGGGGCATCCGGCCGCTATGGCCGATGAGACGACTGGAACACCCGCCGAAGACCACCTCCTCCTCAGCGTCGACACCAACGGTGACGGAAAACCCGACGTATGGATGACCGACACCACCGGTGACGGCAAGCCCGACCTCTACCAGTTCGACACGACCGGTGACGGCGCGGTGGACGTGACCATCGTTGAAGAGCCCGGTGCGGGGGAAGCGGGACGCACCGTCATCGAGGGCGACGGAGGCCACCCCGTCTCTTCCTGACTGTCGTGCCTGCCCCGCCCCCTGTGTTCCCGGGGGCGGGGCAGGCTGGTGTGATGCGGGGTGCGGGGTCTGCCTCGTGCTGCGCGTGGTCGCTCTGGCCGCCCGGAGGCGGCAGGCCGGTCACCCGTGCGGTCGGCCTGATGGGCCGCGACCCCAGCGGTCTGCGCCGCGCCCTTGCCGACCGCTGTCGAGTTTCTGCTGCCGCGCCGCCGTCACCGACGCGCGGGGGTGCGGGCGCGGACGGCCTGCCGTGCCCTGCTTGTTCGGGCCGTGTCCGGTACGCGGCTCGCGGTGGGCTGCTGTCCTGCTCCGGGCTGTGTCCGGTATGCGGCTGCCCCGGTGTCGTGGGCGCCCCGGCAAGGGGATGTCGCCGTGCGCCGGGCGTGCGAGGTGTGCCGGGACAGGGCGGCGTCGTGTCCCGGTAGCGCGGGGTGAAGATGGCCGCGTTGTCGGGCGGCGTCGTGACCGAGGTCCGCCCCCGCCGCCCGCCCGGGCGGGCGCGGATCCGCCGGATCGCCCGGCGCCTGCCCCCCGCGCCTGCACTCCGGGCCTGGGCCGCCCGGCGACGCGCGGGCCGGTGACGTGCGGGCCGCGCGCGGGCGTGCGGGGTGCCGCGGGGCGGCGGCTCCGGCGCATCGCCTCCGGGGGCTTCCGGGAGGTCTGCTTCAGGGGTCCGCGGTCCGCCGCGCGGCGGACCTTGAGGCGCAGTCGACGGGCATCGGTTCCGTCGGGTTCGGCTTCCAGCAGCCGGCCCGTGTGGGCTATCGGCTGCCGGGCCCGCACGGGCGCGGCGTGTTGTCTCCGGGGCGGGCGGGGTGGGACGTACCTGTCGGGGTATGACACGACGCACACGAACAGTCACAACGGTGGGCCTGGCGGCGGCCGTCTGCGCGATGACGGCCGGGGCCGGCCTCGCACCGGCGTACGCCGGGACAGTGCCGGGGACCGGGGTCTCGTGGTCTCGATGGGTGACAGCTTCATCTCGGGTGAAGCGGGGCGCTGGCAGGGCAACAGCACCGCGGTGACCGGCAGCCGGAACGGCAACGACCGGGCCTACCGGAACGGGGCCTACCTGCCCGCGCTGGTGTACGGGGCAAGCTACGCCGACCACTGCAACCGTTCCGACTCGGCGGAGATCGACAATGCGCCGTTCACCGAGGGCGCCCCCGAACGCGTCAACCTCGCCTGCTCCGGCGCCCTGGCCAGGGCCGTGTACGCGAAGGCGGACGGCGGAGAGCGGTTCAAGGGCGAGGAGCCGCAGGCGGACCAGTTGCACGCGGTGGCCGCCGGGCACCGGGTGAGGCTGATCGCGTTGTCCGTCGGCGGCAACGACATCGGCTTCTCGGACGTCATCCTCGCGTGCGCCAAGGAGTTCCTGAAGCCGGGCAGCAGCCACACCTGCGCCGCCGCCCAGCAGAAGGCGGTGGAAGGCCGCTTCGCCCGGATGCGCGAGGAGGCTGGCAGAGCCGTGGACAGCATCCGTGCGGTGATGCGCCAGGCGGGACAGCAGGACGGCTCCTACCGGCTCGTCCTGCAGTCCTACCCCTCCCCGCTGCCCGACGCCGCCCGGAACCGGTACCGGGCCAGGGGCTACAAGCGCTTCACCACGGGCGGCTGCCCGTTCTCCGACACCGACCTCGACTGGGCGCACGACACCCTGGTGCCCGAGATGACCGCGGAACTCGCACAGGTGGCCACCGCGCGACACACCGAATTCCTCGACCTGTCAGCAGCCTTCCAGGGCAGGGAGGTCTGTGCCGACCAGGCCCGCCAGGCGACCGCGGGCGAACCGCCCGCCCCCGCCGCCAGTGAGTGGGTCCGCTTCCTGGTCACCGGGCTCGCACAGGGCGAGCGCCAGGAGAGCCTGCACCCGGACTTCTACGGCCAGCTCGCCCTGGGCCGCTGCCTGGCCCTGGCCGCCGGCGAACAGCAGAGCGAAGGACACTTCCGCTTCGCCGACACCGCCGGCAAGGGCCCCGAAACGATGACGCTCGCACACGAGTAGCACACCGCCCGGGCGGCAGCTGCCAGCCGGCCGGTGACGAGCGGGGGCCGCACAGCCGGCAGGACCCCGCCGCCGACGCCGCCGGCCTCCTGGACGCCGGCCTCCTGCCGGACGTCAAGAGCGCACAACGCCCGCACGAACCGCCCGAGAAGACCGTCCGGCAGCTGCTCGGCCGCCTGATGCCCGACACCGCCGGTCTCCACCGCGTCGGCGCCGTCGGCCTGCACCGCGGCCGACGGCGCGGGACCGGGCGGACGCGCTTGCGGGTGCCGGTGCGCTGAAGGCGGCCACCGCCGCCCGGATCATGTTCCTGGTGCGCGCCCGCACCTGACGGGACGGCAAGACGCTGCGCAACGCGCTGCTGGACCTGGAGGCGGCGGGCGGGGCCGTCTCGGAGGGGCAGAGGGCGGCCCCGTCCTGGCGGCTCCGGCGGGGAGCCGTCGCGGAGGCTGTGGGGCCTGACCGTCCCGGAGCCGGCCGCTGCCGGGGGGCGCCCCGAAGGAGAGGGCGTGGGGCCGGTACGGGAAGGAGAGCGGGCTCCGGGGTTCGCGCGGCAGGCCGGAGGCCATGCGGCTGCCCTTGTCCGGCACGAGGTATCGGGCGAACGCGGTCACCGCGCGCTGGAGCCGCTCGGGCCGGGAGCGGGCCGCTCCCGGCGGCCGGGCCCGGGCGCTCTTCGGCCGTCTCGGTTGCTCACCTGCCTGCCCCCGGACTCTCCTGCACCGGCGGAGAAACGTGTTAAAAGTCTTAGAACGGTGCAATCGCGGTGTTGTGGATTCCGGGCGGTGCTGGCTGCCGGGGGCCGTTCGGCCGTCGGCAGCCATGGCAGCGCGCCCTGGACGCAGCCGCCCCTGTCGGCTTTCCCGGACGGCGTCCCGGGCGTGGAACTGCCGGGCGGCCCGGATGCCGGCACCCCGCACGCAGACCGGCAAGTGAGCAGCCGGGGGCCGCTCCTCGGGCCTTCGCCGGCGGAGCGTGTTTCCCAGGCGTCCATGGCATGGCAGTGCGGGCAGCAGCGCAGCGGATGCCTGCCCGGCCCGGGGCCGGCGAGGGGGCCGGGCGTCGGGTTCCGCACTGCTCCCGACGGTGTCCGGAGCGCTTCATGACCGGTACCAACCCCGGCCGGCCCGGCACCAGGACGAATCTAGGACGGGCCAAGGACTCGTGATCGTAGCGTGTCAGGCAGAAGGGGGACCGGGGCAACAGCTTGGGGCTGAGGCCGACAGGGGCGGCCTCGAGTTCGGAAGTCCCCACCGCCCGGCCCCAGCGGGAGGCGACAGCCAGCTGTCCCGGTACGGGGCATCAACGACGGGGAGGAACCCATGCTGAAACGTGGGAAGAACAAGCGGGCTATCGTCATGGCAGCCGCGGCACTGGCTCTCGCCGGCGGTGCCACCGTCGGCCTCGGCGGGACCGCCGGCGCCGCGGCCTATGGCCCGCCTCCGGCGAGCACCGACTGGTTCTCGCTCTACGTCACCAATAACGCGGGCGGCCGGTATTACCTGGTCTGCAACGAGCAGTCCGCCGCGAACACGGTCTACGTGGGCGCCGAGGAGGGCCGCGACGGGAACGCCGTGGAACTCAAGGACGTCAACACGGGCTGGACGACTTACGGTGCGAACATCAGGTTCAACGCCGGCGCGTGCGAGGAGTTCACCTTCGTCGGCTACGACGGCCGCGGGCTCGCCGGATACATCAAAACGCCCGCCTTCTACACCACGGGCTGGGTGGACTACAACTGACCTCACGGCAGCCACCCAGGCGCATCGTGGCGGGCAGAGCATCATGGGCCGGGCCCGGACTCCTCCATGAGTCCGGGCCCGGCCCTTCGCCGCGCGGCTCCACCCGCGCAACCCCGGTGCATCGGGTTCCGCTCGCCGTCCGGGACTGAACTTGCCGGCCCGCCGGCGGCTTGGCGACGAACAGCCCGATCCTGTATCAGATCCCGCCCACGGCTTCCATGGCCCTTTTCCGTCTCCGGACCTTCATGCTGCCGTTTACCAGCGCATCCCTAGCGCGTCGAATTGCCCGCGCCGCTCCGCGCTCAGCTTGCCGGCCCGCCAGCGGGCGCTGTCCACGAACATGCCGAGCCTGTGCCCGACACCGTCGACTTCTCCGACGTGCTTCCTGGGCACCCGGAAGCGCCCCTCACACGTGTGCAACTGCCGGGCGGACGGGCCATGTTCGCCGCCCATTTGCCGGCCTACGTACGGGGCGCCCGCGGCCGTTCCTCCGGCGCGGCGGAGGAGAGGCGGAGCATGTGCTCGAGCATCCACTGCTGCGCGGGCAGCAGTTGCTCTCAGTCCAGGCGCTGCGCCAGCGCCCACACCCCGAGGTCTTCGCCCTGCACCATGGCCTCGCCCGGCCCCGGAAGCGGGGCACCGGCCTCGATGACACCCCGGCACAGCGTGTAGCAGCGCTGCCAGGCCACCGCCCAGGCCGGACACCATGACGGGCCGATCGCCTCGAACGCGCCCCTGCATTCCTCGGTCAGCGCCCCGGCGGTGGAGCCGACCGGCAACCCCTGAAGTGCCCGTGTTCGGCCGCCCGTCCCCGCGCTGCTGACAGCCCCTCGGTGGAAGTGGGCGCCATGGCGTCAGCGGTTGTGCGCCAGCGGTGTTCAGCTGCTGATTGCCTGGTCATTTTCTGTGGAAGCGATTTAGTCCCCTGTCACGGGGTGACCGATTGGCTCCTGCTTTCCGACTGGCGTCAGATCGGCCGGCCGTCACGGAAGTGGCTGCTCACACAGTGTGGTCGGCCGGCAGGAGACGCATCGGCAAGAGCCGGCCACGCATCGTCAAAGCAGCAGCGCGTGCAGGACATAGCATCACCGAGGCGCGCGCTTTGCTGCGGGGCGCACTCGGAGTTGTTGACTGAGAGGAGACTCGTGGATCCGCCCTCCGCGGTGCAGTAAGCAAATCCCGGGTCCGAGAAAAAACGACGTGCAATCCAAAAGGGGAGAAATGAAGAAGTTGAGCCTGGCAGCTCTCGGGATGGCACTGGTCGGCTTCATGGCCGTTACGCCTTCTGCCTCCGCCTATGACACGGCCACGCTTGAGCGGCAGCAGACCATAGCCGTCAACCCGGCGCCCTCGGCGCAATCGTGCCAGACCAGGAACATCACCCTGGCTTCATACTGGTACGAGTGGTCAAACTTCATGGACAACACCTTCAGCATCGGAGGCCAGACACCGCGTCCCGTTTATCTCGTCAGCGGCACATATAAATGGAAAGTGTGCCTGTATTTCGCTGGCACTAGAACATACGAGGAGCAGTCCTACTTGGATCCGGTTGATCCCTCGTACGACACGGTGTGGCTGACGGATCCTCAGGTCTCCTTCCTGGGATCGGCGGGCAGAACCTCCTTCACCGTCTACTGGGGCAGCCAACTCGTTCCCCTTCACGCGTAGTTACCGAGCCTTTTTAGCATGGCCACCGATCCGGTGACGGCCTCGGCGTCCGCAACGGACAGGGCTCCCCTTTGCGTTGGGCGAGGTGGCAGACGTCTTGACCTGCCGGTCCAGGAGCCCTGTGGGTTTCCCGTCCTGCCACACTCCCGTGTGCCGCTCTGGTGCCGGCAGCCGGGGATTGTGGCCACCTCGTGTCAGCGGGGCAGCTACGGCCGCGCACAAGGGCCGGCCCGGACCTCTCGGGGGAGTCCGGGCCCGGTTCTTCGCCGCGCGGCTCTACCAGCGCATCCCGAGCGCGTCGAGTCCCGCGCGCCGTTCCGCCGAAAGCCTGTCGGCCCGGCGCCGGGCGTTGTCGAGGAACAGACCGAGCTTGTGTTCGACCCCGTCCACGATTTCGACGTGCTTGCGCGGGTGTCGATCTTCTGTCTAGTTACGACATGCCTGGCGCTCTGACCTCGTCTGTTTGGAGTTCAGGTATTAAAACTGGCATGCCGTCTACCTCGAATG
>NZ_JBIBFQ010000015.1:0-126943 GCF_042955955.1 Streptomyces sp. NPDC008317 | reverse complement strand
CCCCTGAACGCCCACCGGTCGGGCACCGTCATCGGCCTCAAGGCCGAAGTCGGCACCTCCGTCTCCTCCGGCGCCGTCATCTGCGAAATCAAGGAGTGAACGGGACCGCCCGACCCGCACCGGCTCAGAGCCAGCCGCGCCGCTTGAACAGGAAGTACAGGAAGGTCACCACCGACGCCATCAGGCCGAGCACCGCCGGATAGCCCCAGACCTGGCGCAGCTCCGGCATGTGGTCGAAGTTCATGCCGTAGATCCCGGCGATCATCGTCGGGGCCGCCGCCATGGCCGCCCACGCGGAGATCTTGCGCATGTCGTCGTTCTGCCGCACACCCACCTGCGTCAGATGCGCCGCCAGGATGTCGGACAGCAGCCGGTCGAGCCCTTCCTCCGCCTCGTTGACGCGCGCCAGGTGGTCGGCGACATCGCGGAAGAACGGCTTGGTGCGCGCGTCCACGAAGGGCGCGTTGCCGCCGGCCAGCCGGGCCATCGGCTCCGAGAGCGGACTGATGGCCCGGCGGAATTCCAGCACCTGGCGCTTGAAGGAGTAGATGACGCCCGCCACCCGCGAGGAGTCGCCGCCGGTGGGGGAGAAGACCTGCTCCTCCAACTCCTCCAGATCCACTTGCAGCTCCGCGGCGATGTCCAGATAGTCGTCCACGACCGCGTCGCAGATCGCGTAGAGCACGGCCACCGGACCGTGCCGCAGCACCTCGGGGGACTTCTCCAAACGGGAACGGGCGTCGGCGGCCGTCTTCGCGTGCCCGTGCCGCACCGTCACCACGAAGGAGTCGCCGATGAAGATCATCAGCTCGTCGGCCGTGACGCGGCTCTTCTCGTCGTCGTAGCGCAACGGCCGCACGACCGTGAACAGCGCCCCGTCGTACGCTTCCATCTTCGGCCGTTGACGGGCCTTGAGCGCGTCCTCGACGGCCAGCGGATGCAGGTCGAACTCGGTGGCGACCCGGTCGAACTCGCTCGTCGTCGGCTCGTGCATGCCGATCCAGACGAAGCAGTTCCCCGACGCGCGGGCCTCGGCGAGCGCGTCGGACAGGTCGTCCGGCGTCTTCTCGCGACGACCGTCCCGGTAGATGGCGCAATCCACGATCACGCGGTGATCCCTTCGGTGAACGTCCGCGGCCGTACCACCCACGCCCGCGCGGCTCCCAGGGCCCGTCCGGCCCTGGCCCGCTCCTGCCCGGAACGCGCCGCTTCATGGCCGGATCGCGCCTCCGCCGCGCCACGCCACCGCGCGACCCGCCCGGTCGGCGCGGATCCCGGCGGCGCGGCTGACAGACTGGCCGCATGCAGGACACCTCCTTCTCGCTGACCCGTGTCCGGCTGCGGCAGTACCGCAGCATCCCGGAAGCCGACGTGGCGCTCGGCCCGCTCGTCTTCCTGATCGGGCCCAACGGCTCGGGGAAGAGCAACTTCCTCGACGCCCTGCGCCTGGTCTCCGAGGGACTGCGGACCTCCCTCGACGAAGCACTCGACCGGCGCGGCGGCGTCGCGCAGGTCCGCCGCAGGTCGGCGGGACACCCGACCCGCTTCAGCGTCGACCTCGACTTCCGCGGCCCGCACGGCGACGGCGGCTACGGAATCCAGGTCGCGGCCGAACGCGGCGGCGGCTTCCGTATCGTGCGCGAGCACTGCACCGTACGGCCCGCCGCCGCCCGCGACGGCGCGGGCACCGCACCGGCCGAGGCCGCCTACCGGGTGGACGACGGGGTGCTGACCTCCAGCACCGAGTCCGGTATGCCCGCGGCCGACCGTCACCGCCTGCTGCTCGCCGACCTCGCCACCCGCAAGCCCTTCAAGCACGTCCACGACGGCCTCGCCGACATCGGCGTGTTCACCCTCAACCCGGAGGCCATGCGCGAGCCGCGGACGCCCGGATCCGGTCAACTCCTCCAGCGCGACGGCTCCGACATCGCCGCGGTACTGCACCGGCTGGGCCGGAGCGCGCGCGGCCGGGAGGACAAGGCGCGGATCGAGAGCTATCTGCGGCAGATCGTGCCGGGCATCCACGGCGTGACCCGGCGCACGCGCGGGGGCCGCGAGATCCTGGAGTTCACCCAGGACGTGCCCGGCGCCAAGGCGCCCTGGCGGTTCGGCGCGCCCTCCGTCTCCGACGGCACCCTGCGCGCACTCGGCGTCCTCACTTCGCTGTTCACCCCTGCGGGCGGCGCCTACAGCACGGTGGCCGTCGAGGAGCCCGAGACCGCCCTGCACCCCACGGCGACCGGCGCGCTGCTGGCCGCGCTGCGGGACGCCAGCGACCGCCGCCAGGTCATCGCGACCAGCCACAGCCCCGACCTCCTCGACACCGACGAGATCGACCCGGCGGAGCTGCTCGCCGTCCGCGCGCCCGGCGGCCGTACCGTCATCGCCCCGCTCGACGCGCCCGCCACCTTCGCGCTCCGCGCCCAGCTCCACACCCCCGGCCAACTGCTGCGCGCCGACCAGCTCCTGCCGCACCCGTCCCCGCCCGCGGGGGAAGAGCGCGCGCGTGTGAGGTGAGACGGGCCGCCGTCCGCCCGCCCGGCGCGTCCACCGGTGAGCCGACGGCCGCCACGACGGAGTGAAGGACCGGTCGTGGCGCGCCGGGCGGCGCGGCGGCTGCCCTAGGGTGACGACGATGACTACCACGATCGTGTTCGACATCGGCGAGACCCTGATTTCCGACGCGCGGCACTGGGCGGGCTGGGCCGACTGGCTCGGCGTCCCGTCACACACCGTCTCGGCCCTGGTGGGAGCGGTCGTCGCCGAAGGGCGCGACGACGGCGACGCGCTACGGCTGATCACCCCCGGCCTCGACATTCCCGCCGCCTACGCCGCCAGGGAGGCGGCCGGGCGGGGCGAGCACCTGGACGAGACGGATCTGTACCCGGACGTCCGGCCCGCGCTGGCCCGGCTGCGGGAGGCCGGCATCAAGGTGCTCGCCGCCGGCAACCAGACCGCCCGGGTCGGGGAGCTGCTGCGCGGCCTCGACCTGCCGCTCGACCTGGTCGCCACCTCCGCGGAATGGGCCGTCGCCAAACCGAGCCCCGGCTTCTACGCGAAGGTCGTCGAGGTCGCGGGGGCCGAACCCGAAGAGATCCTCTACGTCGGCGACCACCCCGGCAACGACGTCTTCCCCGCGAAGCGCGCGGGACTGCGCGTCGCCCACCTGCGCCGCGGGCCCTGGGGCCACCTGTGGGCCGACGACCCCGACGTGGCCGCCGCCGCGGACTGGCGGATCAATTCCCTGACCGAACTCGTCGCTATCGCGTCCCGCTGACCGGCACCGGCACCGGCATCGGCATCGGAACCGGCATGGGCACCGGCATCGGCATCGGAAGCCGTACCGCGCGCGGACCGCGACGGGATTGATCATCCGTTCCGTGGGGAGGCGGAGGAATGAGGAGAGAGGGCGGGGACATGAGCACGAGCTACCAGGACGGCTGGATCGAGTGCACACCTGACGCGCTCCGGATCCGCGGCTACTACTTCCCCTGGGGCACGAAGACGATTCCGTACGCGTCGATCCGCACGGTCACCCGCGTGAAGATGGGGGTGTTCAGCGGGCAGGGCCGCATCTGGGGCACCGCGAACCCCCGTTACTGGGCGAGCCTCGATCCGCGGCGGCTGTCCAAGACGGAAGGTCTCGTCCTGGACACCGGGAAATTCGTCCGGCCCTTCATCACCCCGGACGATCCGGCGGCCGTCGAGAGCATCCTGCGCGAGCGCTCCGGCGCCGGACCGGACGACCGGGCTTCCTAGGGCCTGTAGGGCCTGACCGATCCCGTACGCCTGTCCCCTGCGGGGGCCGGTCGTACGGAGGGCGTCAGCCGAGCGCACTCGCCACCGTCACGGCGGGCCCGGTCCGGCCGACGTCACCGGTCCCCGCCGCGATCAGCGCCGAGGCGGCGGCCCGGGCGGCGACGGCCGCCGAGGGGTCGCGGTCCATCCGGGCGGAGATCCCGGCGCCGTCGTAGAGCAGATGGAGCTGGCGGCCCAGCGACCGCGGGTCGGCGGCGCCCGCCTCACCGGCGAGGCGGGTGAACAACTCCCGCAGCCAGGCACGGTAGTTGTCCGCGGCCTCCTCCACGAGACTGCCGGGACCGGCCTCCGCGCCGGCCCGGACGAAGGCGCAGCCGTGGAAGTCCGGTTCCCCGAAGAGCGCGCCCTGCGCCTCGAAGACCGCCAGCAGCCGCTCGCGCGGAGTGTCGCGGCTGTCGACCGCGTCGGTGATCCGCTGGGTGATGCCCGCGTGGCGGCTGTCGAGGTAGGCCCGGATGAGCTGTTCCTTGCCGCCGAAGGTGTTGTACAGCGACGCCTTGGCCACGCCCGCGTGCTCGATGACCCGGTCGATGCCGACGCTCCGCACACCCTCGGCGTAGAACAGCTCGTCCGCGGCGGCGAGCAGTCGCTCACGCGCCGACGGCTTCGTGGTGGTCCGGGAAGTCGCCATGGCCGTCACCTTTCGGACAGATCTGTCTGCATTATGCCCCGGCGGCGGGACAAGCCCGGGGGCGGCGAGCCGGGACGGTCGGGGGGCGGTCGCGCCCGGCCCGGAGTCCGAGGTCACACGGCCGGCCGGGGGGACTGCTCGGAGGCGGCCCAGGTCAGTTGCTTGAGCTCCATCCGGGCGGCCGGAGCCGTTCCGGGCAGCGACGCCCAGTAGGGATGGGTGGAGATCCGGACGGAGAGCCTTTGCAGGCGGCGCCGGAGCACGGTGGTCTGCGTACCGGCGGGAGCGTCGGCGAGCAGGCGGTAGGTGATGTACCAGTCGCGCTGCGCCTCGATGAGATCAGCGGGGAAGTCGTGCTGCTTCATGGGGGCAATCCTGGCACGTGTTCGAATATTTGTGCGAGTCCATCTCGTCACGTTCGTACGACAGCCGCCCCTCCGCCGCCGGTGGCCGGGGACGCGGCCGGGTGGAGAGGCGGTGGAGGGGCGGAGAATGGGGGAGAGGGGGACAATCGGGGTGTTCGCCCGCGTGTCGCGGCTCACGCGCCGCGGCTCGCCCTCGGTGGAGGAGGTCCGGACATGAACGAGGCAACGCGACGGCAGGGCGCGACCGTGTGGGACCCGGCGACGGACGGCGGCACCGCGGGCCATGGCATGGGGGACCGGCCCAAGGGGCCGCACAACATCCAGAACCACTCCGAGGAGTTCGACCAGTCGGTCCGGGACGCGGAGACCGAGGCCGCCACCGCCGATCGGGCCCGCTTCCACGGCGTGTCCGTCCGGCTGCTGGAGTCGGGCACGGCGGTGCACGACATGATCCAGGCGCTGTTCAACAGGGAGACGACCGCCCCGGCCGATCTGCGGCCGGTGGCCGACGCCTTCCGTCGGCACTGCGCCGCCAAGGACGCCACGGCGGGGCGCGCGCTGGAGTCACACCCGCCGGTCGCCGAGGCGGTCAGGCGCGACCGCGAGGAGGGCGCGTACCTCCTCGCCCTCCTCGACGGCTCCATCGCGTCGCCGGGTCCGGCCGGAACGCGTGCCCAGACCGTCAACGGTGTGCTGGCCGACATCGACCAGTTCCTCGGCCACGAACAGCGCGACTTCATCCCGCTGATCGAGCGCGAACTCCCGGTCTCGCAGAGCAACCGCCTGGCCGCCTCCTTCGACGGCTGACGGCTGACGGCTGACTACTGACGGCCGGAGGACGACGCGTACGCCTGACGCCTGCGACGCCTGCGCCTCACACCTGCGGGTACGCCCGAACCCCGCGCTCCGACCGGCGGCCCCGCTGCCGCCTCACTACCTGCCCATCAGCTCCCGCGCCGCCGACGCGACCGCGTCCGCCGTCAGCCCGAAGTGCTCGTAGAGTTCGGCGGCCGACGCCGACGCGCCGAACTCCTGGACGCCGATCGACCGGCCGTCGAGGCCGATCAGGTCGTACCAGCCCTGACCGACGCCCGCCTCGACCGCGATCCGGCGGCGTACGGTCGGCGGGATGACGCTGTCGCGGTACGCCGCGTCCTGCGCGTCGAACCACTCACGGCACGGCATCGACACGACGCGCGCCCGTATCCCGTCCGCGGCCAGCGCCCGCGCCGCGGCGACGGCGAGCTGCACCTCGGACCCGGTGGCGATGACCACGACGTCCGGGTCGGCCGGACCGGCCGACGGGTCCGCGACGGGCGCCTCGTACCGTACGTAACCGCCCCTGACCGCCTCGGCGGCCGAGCCGAACCCGTCCGTGCCGTCGGGGAAGACCGGCAGGTCCTGACGGCTGAGGCTGAAACCGGTCGGCCCGGCGGACCCGGCCGCGCCGAGCACCTTCCACAGGGCGACGGCCGTCTCGTTGGCGTCACCGGGCCGCACGATGTCCAGGCCCGGAATCGCGCGCAGGGACGCCAGGTGCTCGACCGGCTGGTGGGTCGGGCCGTCCTCGCCGAGACCGATGGAGTCGTGCGTCCACACGTAGAGCGTCGGCAGCTTCATCAGCGCGGCGAGCCGTACCGCCGGGCGCATGTAGTCGCTGAAGACGAGGAAGGTGCCGCCGTAGGGACGGCTGAGGCCCGACAGCGCGATGCCGTTCATCGCGGCGGCCATGAAGTGCTCGCGGATTCCCCAGTGGACGGTGCGTCCCGCCGGGTCGGCGCCGGGCTGCGCGCTCGACGCCGGAAGGAAGGACGAACTGCCCTCCACCGTCGTGTTGTTGGAGTCGCCGAGGTCGGACGAGCCGCCCCACAGCTCGGGCAGTTCCGCCGCCGCCGCGTTCAACGCCCGCCCGAACGCCTTCCGCGTGGCCACCTGGGTGTCCGCCGCGAAGACCGGACGCGCGTCCTCGAAGGCGGCGGGGAGCCCCTTGGCCGTCAGCCGGTCGAGCAGCGCCCGCCCGTCCGGATTCCCGCGCGCCCACGCGTCGAACGCCGCGTCCCACTCCCGGTGGGCCGCCGATCCCGCCGCGCGCGCCGCCGACGTCAGCCGGTCGTGGAGATCGGCCGATACGTCGAAGGCGGTGTCCGGGTTCACGCCGAGGACGGACTTCGCCGCGCGGACCGCGTCGGCCCCGAGAGCGGAGCCGTGCGACTTCGCGGTGTTCTGCGCGCCGGGCACCGGCCAGGAGATGATGCTGCGCATCAAGACGATCGACGGCCGCGTCGTCTCGGCGGCGGCTTCCTCCAGCGCCCGCGACAGGGCGGACACGTCGATGTCGCCGTCGGCCGCGAGGCCGACCCGCTGCACGTGCCATCCGTACGCCTCGTAGCGGGCGCCGACGTCCTCGCTCGTGGCCAGGTCCGTGCTGCCCTCGATGGAGATCCGGTTGTCGTCGTAGACGACGACGAGGTTGCCCAGGCGCTGGTGACCCGCGAAGGAACCGGCCTCGGCGCTGATGCCCTCCTGGATGTCGCCGTCGGAGCACAGGACGAACACCCGGTGGTCGAAGGGGCTTGTCCCCTCGGGCGCGTCGGGGTCGAGCAGGCCGCGCTCGCGGCGGGCGCCCATCGCCATGCCGACCGCGGTGGCGATGCCCTGGCCGAGCGGCCCGGTCGTGGTCTCCACACCCGGCGTGTGCCCCCACTCGGGGTGCGCAGGGGTGAGGCTGCCGCGCTTCCGGTAGGCGCGCAGGTCGTCCAGCGTGAGCGGATATCCGGCGAGGTAGAGCTGGATGTACAGCGTGAGGCTGGAGTGACCGCAGGACAGGACGAACCGGTCCCGCCCGCGCCACCGGGGGTCGGCGGGGTCGTGGCGCAGGAAGCGCCGGAATATCAGATGGGCGGCGGGCGCCAGGCTGACGGCGGTGCCGGGGTGACCGTGGCCCGCCTCCTGCACGGCGTCCATGGCCAGGACGCGGGCGGTGGTCACGGCCCGCTGGTCGTCCTCGGTCCAGGGTATGTGGGCATGCTGAACGTACGTGCTCGTCACGAGCGCTCCTTCGACACGAAAAGAGGGTGCGGGCGGGGCGGGGCCCGCCGGCTCACCAGAGGGTGTAGCCGCCGTCGATGACGAGGATCTCGCCGGTGACGAAGGACGAGGCGGGGCTGGCCAGGTAGAGCGCGGCCGGGGCGATCTCCGACGCCTGCGCGTACCGCTGCATGGGCACTTCGTCGATCCAGTAGTGCTTGTACTCGGGCAGGTCGATGTCCGAGATCTCGGTCTTCGTGTATCCGGGCGCGATCGCGTTGACCCGTACCGACCTCGGCGCCCACTCGGCGGCCAGGGACTTGGTCAGGTGGTGCACCCCGGCCTTGGACACGGCGTAAGGGGCGTGCCACTGCGGGCGGTTGATGATCATGCCGGACATGGAGCCGACGTTGACGATCGATCCGGTGCCGCGCTCGACCATCGACTCGCCGACGACCTGGCTGACCTTCCAGACCGCGTCGAGGTTGGTGGCCATCACACGGTCCCAACTGTCGTCGTCGATGGTCAGGGACTCGCCGTGGATGCCGATGCCCGCGTTGTTGATCAGGACGTCGACCGGGCCGAGCTCCGCGGTGACCCGCTCGTTCATGGCCACGATGTCCGCGCGGCTGGTGACGTCGGTCCTCGTCGAGATCGCGGTGGCGCCCAGCGCGGTGAGTTCGGCGACCGCCTCGGCGTTGCGCGCCTCGTCCCGGCCCGCGATGGCGACGGACGCGCCCGCTTCCGCCAGCGCGGTGGCGATGGCCTTGCCGATACCGCGGTTTCCGCCGGTGACGACGGCGACCTTGCCGTTCAGCCGGAACTGGTCCAGGACACTCATGCCGATTGCTCCTCGGTTGACGTCGGCGCTGACTGCGCGTCGGGCACCCGGACGATCCGGTCCGCGCGGGTGCGGGTTGCGTGAATGAGTTCTGCGTTGCGCTGGTCGGAGCCGTGCGACCGCTCGTACGCCTCCGCCGCCGACCGGCCGTACCGCATGTGCCGGGCGATCAGCCGTTCCATGCGCACGTCCTCGTCGGGGTCGACGTACCAGCACGCGTCGAGCAGCGGCTGTACGGCTCCCCACCGGGGCCCGTCGACCAGCAGGTAGTTGCCCTCGGTGACGACCAGCGGGACGTCACGGGGGACGGGCACCGCGCAGGCTATGGACTCCTCGATGGCGCGGTCGAAGAACGAGGCGTAGACGACCTCCTCGTCGCGGGCGCGCAGCCGGCGCAGGAGGTTGATGTAACCGGCCGCGTCGAAGGTGTCGGCGGCCCCCTTGGAGGCGTGGCGGCCGAGCCGGTGCAGTTCGGCGTTGGCCAGGTGGAAGCCGTCGAGGCTGACGAGCACCGCCTGGTCACCGAGTGCGTTCACCAGGGCTTCGGCGAGAGTGGACTTCCCGGAGCCGGGCGCGCCCGTGATTCCGAGGATCCGGCGCTGCCCGGAAGTGATCAGCGCCCGGGCCGAGTCGATGAGGGCGTCGTAGTCCGCGCCGTCGGCCCCGGGATTGTGCTGGGGGTCGGCGGCCGGTCCTGGGGGGTTCAATTTTCGCCTTTCGAGAGATCCGTCGGTGCCGCGTGCGCGCCCTGCGGGGCGGAGTCCCCGGCGGGTGCTTCCACGCCCACGAGGGTGTCCGGCGCCTTGGCGCCGGTCATGACGGCGACGGCTTCTTCCATGCTGGTGTCGTTCTTGTCGACCAGGGCGATACGCCGCCCCAGCCGGTGGATGTGGATCCGGTCCGCGACCTCGAAGACGTTAGGCATGTTGTGGCTGATGAGCACCACCGGCAGGCCGTTGTCGCGGACGCGCAGGATCAGGTCGAGGACCTGGTTCGTCTCGCGCACGCCGAGCGCGGCGGTCGGTTCGTCCATCACCACGACGCGGGTCGCCCACGCGGCGACGCGCGCCACCGCGACGGCCTGCCGCTGCCCGCCGGAGAGCGTCTCGACCTTCTGCCGGATGGACTGGACGCGGATGCCCAGGTCGGCCATCTGCTGGGCCGAGCCGCGGCGCATGGCGCCCTTGTCCAACTGCCGGAAGACCGTGCCGAGTACGCCGCGACGGCGCTGCTCCCGGCCGAGGTAGAGATTCTGCGAGATGTCCAGGGCCGGGGCCACGCCCAGCTCCTGGTACACCGTCTCGATGCCCGCCCTGCGCGCGTCGAGCGGGCTGCGGAACTGCACTTCCTCGCCGTTCAGACGCAGGGTGCCGGAGCCGGGGACGACCGCGCCGGTCAGCGATTTGATCAGCGTCGACTTGCCCGCGCCGTTGTCCCCGATGACGGCCAGGATCTCGCCGGGCCGCAGGTCGAAGTCGGTGTTGTCCATGGCCACGACGTGGCCGTAGTGCTTGGTGAGGCCGCGGCCCTCCAGCACCTTCGGCTGGGACCCGGACTCGGCGGGCTGGGACCCGGTGGGGGTGTACCTGCCGGGAGCGGATCCGTCGGGCAGGGATGCGGAGTGCGTCATCGCGACTGCCTCCTTCGTACGAGTTGGTCGACGCCGACCGCGACGACCACCAGGACACCGGTGGCGACCTGCTGGTAGAGCGAGTCGATACCGGCCTGGGTGAGGCCGTTCTGCAGCACGGTCACGATCAGCGCGCCGATGAACGTTCCGATGACGCCGCCGCGACCGCCGAACAGGCTGGTGCCGCCGATGACGACCGCGGTGATGCTGTCGAGGTTGGCGGTCGAGTAACCGCTCGGGTCGGCGGTCGGGGTACGGCCGAGCGCCTGCCAGGCGGCGAAGACGTAGACGACCGCGGCGACCATGTACACCCCGAGGAGCAGGCGCTTGACCTTGATCCCGGCGAGTTCGGCGGCCTTGTGGTTGTCACCGAGGGCGTAGACCCGCGTGCCCCAGGAGGTCTGTCCGAGGGCGTAGGCCAGGACGGCGGTGAGGCCGATCCAGAGCATCACGCCGTAGGTGATCGTCACCCCGCCGACCGTCACACCGTTGTTGAGGCAGGTCAGCAGGCTGGAGTTGATCGGGTACGTCTGCGACGAGGTGTAGAGCCGGGCCGCCGCGGCCACCACGGACATCACGCCGAGGGTGACGATGAACGGTGGCAGTCTCAGCAGCGAGACCAGCGCGCCGTTGACCGAGCCGACCGCCACGCACACCACCAGGCCGACCAGCAGCGCCAGGGCCGGGTTGTTGTGGACGGCGATCTTGCCGATCACGACAGAACCGAGCACCATGATCGCGCCGTTGGCCAGGTCGATGCCCGACGTCAGGATGATCAGGGTCTGTCCGAGGGCGAGGGTGCCGACCACGACGGACTGCTGGGCGATCAGCGACAGATTCTCCGAGTTGAAGAACGTGCTGGTCGACAGCGTGAAGACGATCACCGCGACGATCAGGGCGGCGAGCGGTCCGGCGATCTGGTTGCCGGCGAAGGCGCGGAGCAGGCTGCCGCGCGAGATCCCCGTCTCCAGCGCCTCCGCGTCTGCGTCATGCGTCGTCGTTCCTGTCACTTCGGACCCCAGCAGTGGTCGAGGCCCCAGGCGGAGGTCTCGGAGGCGATGCCCTTGACCGGCTTGTCGGTGATCAGGACGGTGCCCGAGTCGGTGACGCCGGCCTTCGGCTTGGTGCCGTCCTTGATGTAGGCGGCGGCGGCCTCGACGGCCATCTCACCCATCTTGCTGGGGAACTGCATGGCGGTGGCGCCGATGACGCCGTTCTTCACGTCCTGGACGCCGGAGCACGCGCCGTCGACCGAGACCAGCGTGGTCTTGCCCGCGAGGCCCTTGTTCTTGATGGCGGTGTAAGCGCCGTGCGCGGTCGGCTCGTTGATCGTGTAGACGACGTTGATGTCCGGGTGGGCCGACAGCAGGTTCTCCATCGCGGACTGCCCGGTGTCGATCGTGCCCTGGGTGAGCGCGGTGCCCGCCACCTGCGGCGACTTGGCGGTGATGCCGTAGCCCTCGAGGAAGCCGTCGTGGCGTCCCTTGGCCGGACCGTCGGACAGGTCGAAGTCGAGCATCGCGATGTGCGGGTCCTGCGGCGAGGACGCCTTGGCCCACTGGCCGATGAGCTTTCCCGCGGCGACGTTGTCGGTCGCGTAGGTGGCGTCCGCGGCGCTCTCCGGCGACAGCGGCGAGTTGACGGTCATCACGAGGATGCCCTTGTCCCTCGCCTGCTTCACCACGCCGTTGAGCGCGGTCGCGTTGGCCGGGGTGAGCACGATGGCCTTGACCTTGTTGGCGATCATGTTCTCGATGGCGGTCACCTGGGTGGCGGAGTCACCGGGCACCTTGGCCTCGGCCTTCATGACCTTCCAGCCCTTGGCCTTGGCGGCGGCCTCGGTCGCCTTCTCCAGGGTGCCGAAGAACGGGTTGCTCAGGTTCAGCTCGACGATGCCGATCGTGACCGCTCCGCCGGAACTGCCGGTGGTGCTGCCGCTGCTCGAACTGCACCCCGCGACGGCGAGGGCACAGGTTCCGGCCAGGGCCATGACTCCGAGCTGTGCCGGTCTGCTGGCCCATCGGGTGATCTTCATGGGGTTCCTCCTGGATGCGGGGCCGTTAACTCGGCCAGTCGGCAGAGCACGGGGCGATGACAGAGATATTTCGCAATGTTTCACTGGCTGTCAAGCAGAAATATTTATCTTTTGTCTTTCCACCGACAAAAGAACGTGCTTCACTAAGCTCTGGCCGACGTCCGAGACCGGGAGTGAGATGACTGCGACGACCAGTACGACGACAGGCGGCCCGTCACCGTGGCGGGCCGACGAGGGGCCTGGAAGAATCCTGGAACTCATCACCACGGGCCAGGCCCGCACGCGGTCCGCCCTCACCCAGGTCACGGGCCTGTCCCGGTCCACGGTCGGCCAGCGGCTCGACGCGCTGTTCGCCGCCGACCTGATCCGCGAGGGCGCGGAGAACGTGCCCTCGCGCGGCCGGCCGTCCAAGACGCTCCAGCTCAACCACGCGGCGATGCTGATGATCGGCGTGGACATCGGCGAGGAGCGGACCCGTATCGCGGTCACCGACCTCAACACCAACATCCTGGTCGACCGGGTCGAACGACTCGCCCTCGGTGAGGGCCCCGACGTCCTGCTCGACAAGATCACCGAGACCGTGCGCGACATGATCGTCCAGGCCGGACTGGGCGACATACCGGTGGCGGGCATCGGCCTCGGCCTGCCCGCGCCCGTGGACTACGACGCGGGCAAGGTGCTCGGCTGGTCGATCATGTCCGGCTGGGACGGCTACGACATCCGCGGCCACCTGCGCAGGACCTGGCAGGTCCCGATCCTGATCGACAACGACGTCAATCTGCTCACCCTGGCCGAGCACCGGCGGTTCTGGCGCGACGAGCCGCACCTGCTCTACATCAAGGCCGGTACGGGGGTCGGCAGCGGCATGGTGATCGGCGGCCAGATCAACCGCGGCGCCCAGGGCGCGGCGGGCGACATCGGCCACGCGCACATCGGCGGCTTCGGTGACCCCCAGTGCCGCTGCGGGAACCTCGGCTGCCTGGAGGCCCTGATCGGCGGCTGGGCCCTCGCCCGCGACCTGCGCAGCCGCCAGCACAGCGACAGCCACGACGCGCGCTATGTCGTCACCCAGGTCAAGCGCGGCGACACCGAGGCCGTCGCCAGCCTGCGGGCCGCGGGCCGCGTCCTCGGCGAGATGGTCGCCTACGCCACCAGCCTGCTCAACCCCGACGTCATCGTCCTCGGCGGCATGCTCGGCACCACCGGCGACCACCTGCTGGCAGGCGTGCGCGAGGTGATCTACCAGCGCTCACTCCCGCTGGCCACCCGGCAGTTGCGCATCGTGCCCACCCGCTACAAGTCCCGCGCCGGGATCGCGGGCGCGGGCTATCTCGTCCGCGACCACGTCCTGAATCCCGCGACCCTCGACATCACCCTGGCCGCCGGAGGCTCCCCGATCGCGGTGACGTGACCTCCGGCCCCCGCGGCTACGTGGTCGCCAGCAGCGTGGCGACCAGGCCGCGCGCCCATGCGCTGGAAGCGGGGCGGGCGCTGAAGATCGCGCGGTAGTACAGCGGGCCGAGCAGCGTGTCGACCGCGCGCTCCAAGGACGGGACCTTGCCGCCGCGCGCCTGCTCGCGCTCGATGATCGCGCGGAGCTGGTCGTGCCGGTCGGCCGTGCACGCGCAGCCGCCCTCCGGGCCCGAGCCGATCGTCGCGCGCATCAGGGCCAGCACGTCGGGGTCGGCGAGGTCGGTGGCGACGTCGCCCATCCACCGCTCCAGGTCACCGGCCAGCGAGCCGGAGTCGGGTACGACGATGTCACCGCTGAACCTGCTGGTCGCGACGTCGGCCAGGAGCTGCGCCACCGAACCCCAGCGCCGGTAGACGGTGGTGGGGTGCACCCCGGCGCGCGCGGCGACGGCGGGAATGGTGAGCGCGTCGCCCGGTTCCGTGGCGAGCGATTCCTCGACGGCTCGGTGCACTGCGGCCCGTACGCGTGCGGAACGGCCACCGGGACGGGTCTGGACTGCTTCGGTCATGAGGAAATTATCGCACCAATCGCTGCGTTAGCATGAACGTCGCTAACGCAACGATCACTGCAATCGGAGAGTCGTATGACCGGCGCGCTGACGCCCCAAGAGAAGAGCCCCGCGTCCCCGGGTGTCACGTCCCGGGGCGCCGAGCCCGTGGCGATACCGGGCGCGGGGAACGGCTCCCGGCGGCGCGGCCTGAGCCGTCCCGTCGCCTTCGCCGCCATCGCCGCGATCTTCATCCTGTTCATGGCGGCGTCGAGCGCGCCGTCCCCGCTCTACGTCGTCTACCAGCACGAATGGAACTTCTCCGCGTCCATGCTGACCACCGTCTTCGCGGTGTACGTCGTCGGCATGATCGGCGCGCTGCTGGTGCTCGGGGCGCTGTCGGACCACATCGGCCGCCGCCCCGTCCTCGTCTCGGCCATCGCGCTCGAAGCCGTCGCGATGCTGCTGTTCATCGTCGCGGGAGACGTCTCCGTGCTGCTGGTGGCCCGCTTCGTCCAGGGCATCGCCACCGGCGCGGCCATGACGACACTCGGCGCGACCCTGGTCGACCTCAACCCACCGCACGCACCGCACCGCGCCGGAGTCATCAGCGGCGCGGCCCCCACCTTCGGCCTCGGCGTGGGCGCGCTCGGCTGCGGCTTCCTCGTGCAGTACGGCCCGCACCCGACCCGCCTGGTCTACGTACTCCTGCTCGCCGGTCTGGTGCTCGCGGGCCTGCTCGTCTCCCTGCTGCCCGAGACCTCGCAACGGCGGCCCGGCGCGGCGCGTTCGCTGCAACCGCGCCTCGGCGTCGCCCCCCGGCTCCGCGCCGACCTCGTCGGACTCGTGCCGATCCTCGTCGCGAGCTGGGCGCTGGGCGGTCTGTACCTCGCGCTCGGCCCCTCGGTCGCGGTGGGACTGTTCGGCCTGTCCAGCCACGTCATCGGCGGACTCGTCGTCACCCTGCTGTGCGGACCGGCCTCGATCACCGCCTTCGCCCTGCGCGGCTGGCCCACCGAACGCACCCTCGCGCTCGGCGCCGCCCTGCTGGTCACCGGCACCGCCGTCGGCCTGGCCGGAGTGCAGGCCGAGTCGGTCACCACGGCCGCCCTCGGCACCGCCGTCGCCGGTGTCGGCTTCGGCGCCGCCGGTCTGGCCAGCTTCGGCACCCTCGCCCGGATCGCCGAACCGGCCGAGCGCGGCGAACTCTTCGCCGTCGCCTTCGTGATCTCCTACCTCGCCTTCAGCATCCCCGCCGTGGTCGCCGGATTCGCCACCACCGACGTCGGCCTCCACCGCACCGCCGTCGTCTACAGCGCGGCCGTCATCGTCTTCGGCGCCCTCGCCCTGATCGCCCAACGCGTCCGTATCAGCCGCACGGCGGCGAACGCGTAGCACCGACGCGCGGCGCCTACCCGCAGCACCCGCGGTCCTCGGCCCCACGGCCGAGGACCGCCGGGCGTCAGCGGGTGAGCAGCGCGGCGACCGCCCGGGCGGTGGGGAGGGATTCGCCGTGGGTGAAGACCGCGTTGACCGCCTCGGGCAGGACGTCCTCGGTGCCCGGCCAGCCGAGGCACACGACGACGGCGCCGGGGGAGAGGGCCAACTGCCGTGCGAGCGCCGCGTCCTGGGCGGGATCGCTGCCGGGCGTGCCGACCAGGACCACATCGGCCGGGATACCGGGGGAGGCCGTACCGTCCTGCGCCTCGCCCGGTGTCAGGTCCCCCTGCTGGGCCCGGCCCTCGACGGTCGCCGTCCGCGCGAAGACCGCCTCGACGGTCGAGCCGGGCAGCCGTTCGAGCAAGGCGTCCGCGACCAGGTCGGAGAGCCGCCCGGTCGCCACATTGCGCCGCCTGCGCACGTCCACGACGCGCACCGCCCCGCTCAGCGATCCGGCGACCTGTCCGCGTACGCGCAGCGCCCGCCGCGCCGCGGCGGCGTTGGCGTCCGTCACGTCCGACGTCACCGAAGCTTCCGAGACGTCACCGCCTCGGGCCCCTCGGGCCCCTTGAGTCCAGTCCGAGAGGGCGTGGACGCGGGCCGCCGCCTCTTCGAGCCGGGCCACCGGCAGGCGGCCCTCGGCGACCGCCCGCGTCACCGCGTCCAGCACCGCGCGGAATTCCTCCTCGTCGGTGGGCGTGCCACCGGTCAGCGGCAGGCCCGGATTGCCCAGGCACACCAGATCGACGCCCGCGGCCAGTGCCCGCACCGCGCTCTCGGCGAAGCCGATGGTCTCGGCGACCGCCAGCATGCTGATCGCGTCGGAGACGATCACGCCGTCGAAGCCCAGACCGTCGCGGAGCAGGGCGACGACGGCGGGACTGACCGTCGCCATCGCGCTGTCCAGCGCGGGGAAGACGATGTGCGAGGTCATCACGCAGCGCACCCCGGCCGCCACCGCGCCCGCGAACGGCACGAGGTCCCGGCTCCGCAGCGTCTCCAGATCGACCCCCACGACCGGCAGGCCCACATGCGAGTCGACCTTCGTGTCGCCGTGGCCGGGGAAGTGCTTGGCGCAGGCCGCGACCCCCTCGGCCTGCATCGCGGTCACGAACGCGGCCGTGTGCGTGCCGACCAGACCGGGGTCCGCGCCGAAGGAGCGCACCCCGATCACCGGGTTGGCGGGGTCGGAGTTGACGTCCGCCACCGGCGCGAGCGCCAGGTCGATGCCCGCCGCCCGTACGTCACGGGCGATCCCGCGCGCGACCGCCGCGGTCAGCGCGAGGTCGTCGGCGCGGCCGAGCACCGCCGCGCCGACGTGCGGAGAGCCGCCGCGCACATGCAGCCGGGTGACACCGCCGCCCTCCTCGTCCATCGCGATGACCGCCCGCCCGGCCGCGTGGATCCGCTTTGACAGCGCCGCGGTCTGCTCGGGCGACTCCAGATTGTGCCCGAAGTAGCAGACGGAGCCCAGGCCGTCGCGCAGGGCGTCGAGCAGCCACGGCGGCGCCGACGTACCGGTGAAGCCCGGCATGAGGACGGCGTGGACCAGCCGCCGGGTCCGCTCGTCCACGGCGGGCACGGTGCTCGTGGTGCTCCCGGAGGTCCTGGTGTTCACAGATGGCATGGAGTCCTCACTTCACGGCGCCGGCCACCAGGCCCATGGTCAGCCGTCGTTGGGCCAGCACGAAGACGATCACGACCGGAATCGTCACCAGCGTGGAGGCCGCCATCAGGCCGCCCCAGTCGTTGGTGTTCTGGCCGAGGAACTCCGCGAGGCCGACGCCGACGGTCATCCTGTTCTGGTCGGACAGGAAGGTCAGCGCGAAGGTGAACTCCTCCCAGGCCAGGACGAAGGAGAACGCGCTGGTGGCGATGAGTCCCGGCACGACCAGCGGCAGCAGGATCGAGCGGAACATCCGCCACCAGGAGCAGCCGTCCAGGTAGGCGGCCTCCTCCAACTCGACCGGCACCGCGGCCACGAAGCCCCGCAGATTCCAGATCGCGAACGGCAGCGCGAAGGCCGTGTAGACAACCGCCAGGCCCAGCAGCGAGTTGAGCATCCGCAAGTCCTTCATCTGAAGGAACAGCGGGATGACCAGTGCCTCGGCGGGCAGCATCTGCACCACGAGGATCAGCACCAGCACGGTGGTGCGCAGCCGGAACCGGAAGCGCGCCATGGCGACCGCGCCGAGCAGCGCGAGCACACCCGAGGCGACCACCACGATCACGGTGACGATCGCCGAGTTGACCATGTAGCGGCCGAAGCCGCCCGAGGCCCCCGAGGACATCACCTTCGAGAAGTGCCCCATCGTGAAGTGCGTGGGGAACAGGCTGTCCGTGCCCGAACTCGCCCGCCCGTTCAGCGCCGTGGAGAGCATGAAGTACACCGGGAACAGCGTGAACAGCAGGACCAGCGCCGTGGCCGCGAACTTGCCGGTCCTGACCCAGTTGGAGGATCTGGCAGTCATCGGATCTCATCCTCTTTGAACAGCACCCGCAGGTACACCGCGGTGATCGCCAGCAGGACGACGGTGAGCAGGACGGCGATGGCCGCGCCCAGCCCGTACTGGTTCTGGTTGATCGCCTTCATGTAGGACCACACACCGAGGTTGAGCACGTCCGGGTTGGAACCCGCGCCGCCCGGCATCAGGTAGATCTGGGTGAAGACCTTGAAGTCCCAGATCGTGGAGAGCACGGTGACCACGGCGAACACCGGCCGCATCACCGGCACCGTGACGTGCCAGAACCGCTGCCAGGCGCTCGCGCCGTCCAGCCGGGCCGCCTCGTGCAGTTCCTGCGGCACCGTGGTCAGCCCGGCGAAGACGGTGATGGCGACGAACGGGTAGCTGTGGTGGATCACGTTCAGCTCGGCGATCGAGTAGAACGACAGCCGGTCGGTGAACCAGTTGTACCCGTCGGGACCGAGCAGCCCGACACTCTGGAAGGCCCGCCGGGCCAGGCCCGAGTCCGGATCGAAGATCCACACCCAGACATAGGTGCCGGTGACCGCGGGCAGCGCCCACGCGATGAGCGCGGAGGCGATGACGGCGGCCCGCGACTTGGGACCCAGGGTCTGGAGCAGCAGCGCCACCAGCGTCCCGAAGACGATGGTGCCCGCGACGGCGACCAGCGCGAAGAGCACGGTGTTCGGCAGCACGGTGTGCCACAGATACGAGCCCGCCAGCGCCTCGCGGTAGTTGTCCACACCGATGTACGTCGGGTGGCCGGAGATGATCTCCTTCAGGCCGTAGCGCTGGAACGACAGATAGGTGACGCGCACGATCGGGTAGAGCAGCAGCGCCGCGATCACGGCCAGCGGCGCGGCGAGCAGCAGCCACGGCCGCAGCCGGGCCACGAGCGGCGGCGTGCGCCGGACCGGACGGCGCGCGTCCTCCGCGAGTGCGGGGACGGTGCGCACGCCGTCGGTCACGGTGACGTCCTCCACGTCAGCTCCCCTGGAGCGTCTTGGTGATGGAGTCAGAGGCTGTCGTGGTGGCCTTCTGCACCGAGGTGCCGGTAAGGATCGACTGGAGCATCTGCGTCACGGTCTGGTCGCCCTCGACGGCGCCCCACTGCGGCGCGCTCGGCACGTTCTTGCCCGCTTCGAGCATCGTCTTGGCGAACGGCGCCACCAGCGGGTCGGGGCTGTTGGCGTACTGCTTGAGCTGCGTGGTGGTGCTGGGGAAGTAACCCGCCTGGTCCGCCCACTGCTTGCTCAGGCCGCCGGTGGTCATCAGCTTGATGAACTTCCAGGCCAGATCGGGGTTCTTGCTGGTCTTGAGGACCGCGAGATTGGAGCCGCCGAGGAACGCGGGCGCGATGCCGCCGTCCTTGCCCGGGATCGGGAAGGCGCCGATCTTGTCCTTGAGGGTGGGGTCGGTGGCAATCGCGGTCTTCGGGGTCCAGTTGCCCTGGATCACCATGGCGGCCTTGCCCTTGACGAAGGAGTCGAGCAGGTCGGTCTCCTTCCAGGTCGAGGCGCCGACGCTGGAGGAGTCGTCCTTGAGCGCGAGGTTGGTGTAGAACTCCAGGCCCGCCCGGGCCTGCGGCGAGTCGAGGGTGCCGGTCCACTTGCCGCCGCTGTCCTTGGCGAAGTCACCGCCCGCACCCCAGATGAAGGGCGCCGAGGCGTACGAGCTGGCGCCGGCGATCGGCATGGGCATCATGTCGGGCTTCTTCTGCTTGAGCGTCTTCACGGTCTGCTCGAGCTCGGCCCAGGTGGCCGGGGTCTTCAGGCCCAGCTCGGTGAAGACGTCCTTGCGGTAGACGATCGCCCGCACACCGGCGTACCAGCCGACGCCGTACTGCTTGCCGTCGTAGGTCGCGGAGTCCTTCAGCGCGGGGATCAGATCCTTGGAGATGCCCGCGGAGTCGATCTGCTGGGTGAGGTCGGTGAGCCCGCCCGCGGCGGCGAACTCCGGGGTCCAGGTGGTGCCGATCTCCGAGACGTCGGGACCGCCGCCGCCCGCGAAGGCGCGGACCAGCTTGTCGTGGGCGTCGGCCCACTGCACTTCCTGGATCTTCAAGGTGGCGCCGGTCTCGGCGGCGAACTCCTTCTTCGCCGCGGCGTAGAAGGCCGTCGCGTCCGGGTTGGTGCCCTTCATGACCCACCAGGTCAGCGACTTGCCGTCGGCCGAGGAGGGGGAAGAGGAGGACGAGCCGTCGTTCCCGCACGCGGTGAGCAGGAAGACGGCCGCGGTGAGCCCGGCAATGCCTGCCTTGCACATAGATCTCATCGAGCTGTGTCTCCTTCGCGGTGCGGTGCCAGAGGTGTCGGACGGGGACCCCGGCGGCGCCGTCCCCCGTACGCGCAGCCCCGCCCGCCGGGCGTACGGCATGGCCGGACGGTCCGGCTGCGGACCGCCCTTGGGCTGCGGTGATTCGGCAAGTATGGAGATGACGGCCTGACGCGTCAATAACTACCGCGAGCGGCGGTCATAGTGTTCGTTTTTAACATCATCTCCGAGCTACGCTGTCGCTGACGTCATCTGGAGGAAGCCATGGCCAAGCGCGCACTGTTGCCCGTGCCCACCGCGCAGGACGCGTCCGCCGCGGTCCCTCCGACCGCGGCGGCCCCTCCCGTCTCCGGCGTCACGGCGCACCGGGCGCCCGACGACGCGCTCGCCGGTGACGTACTGGTCAGGATCCGCGGCGCCGTCCCCTCCCTCCAGCCCGCGGAGAAGCGGGTCGCGGCGGCGATCCTGAGCGATCCGGCCGGGGCGGCGCGGCTGTCGAGCACGGCGCTGGCCGGGCAGGCGGAGACCTCGGTGACGACGGTGATGCGCTTCTGCCGGACGATCGGGCTGCGCAATTACCCGCACCTGCGCGTGGCGCTGGCCGGAGCGGCGGCGCGCGAGGACGCGCAGAGCGCGGACCGGCTACGGGCCAGCGGCGACATCAGCGAGGCGGACACCCTCGCCCAGGTCGTGGACAAAATCGTGTACAACGAGGCGCGGGCGCTGGAGGAGACCGGTGCAAACCTCGACCTCGACACCCTGGAACTGGCCGTACGGGCGATATCCCAGGCCCGCAGGATCGACATCTTCGGCATCGGGGCGAGCGGCTTCGTCGGCCAGGACCTGCACCAGAAGCTGCACCGCATCGGCCTCATGGCGTTCATCTGGACGGACGCGCACGCGGCCCTGACCGCCGCCGCCCTGCTCGGCAAGAACGACGTGGCGGTCGGCATCTCCCACTCCGGCGCCACCGTGGACACCGTCGACCCCCTGGAGGCCGCCGCCGAGCGCGGCGCGACCACCATCGCCCTCACCAACTTCGCGGGCTCGCTGCTCACCCGGTCCGCCGACCTGGTGCTCACCACCGCGGTCCGCGAGATGCCCCTGCGGTCCGGCTCCACCGCCAGCCGGATCGCCCAACTGGCCGTGGTCGACTGCCTGTTCGTCGGCATCGCCCAGCGCTCGTACGACCGCGCGACCGCCGCGCTCGCGCAGACCTACGGCGTGGTGCACCAGCGCCGCCCCCACCCCCACCCCGGCCGACGCGCGTCAGCCGAGGACCACTGACCCCGCCACACCGCTCGACTCGCCCGCCGCCACCGCCCTGCCGCCTTCTGCGCCGACGCCCTCCGTGCGCGGTACTGCCCTCAGCCCAGCGCTCCGGTGCCGGCTCCGCGGCCGTCCGAGCCCCCTTCGAAGCACCTGACGAGGCCATGGCGGCCGGGCAGGACGTGAACTGACGGTGACGCCCGGTCAGCCCGGCTGCTTCTCGATGTGGTCCAGGATTCTCTTGGAGATCAGAGCGAGCGTGCTGAGCTGACTCGGGGTCAGGGCATCGACGAACAGGCGTCGTACGCGCTCCACGTGCATCGGCGCGGCGTCTTCGATCGCCTTGTAGCCGGCAGGAGTCGCGACGACGAATGCTCCACGGCCGTCGTCGGGGCATTCCTCCCTGACGGTGAGCCCGCGTTTCGTCATCCGCGAGACCTGGTGGGACATCCGGCTCTTCTCCCACTCCACGGATTTGGCCAGATCCAGGAACCGCATGCGCCCCCCGCCCCTTTCGGTGAGGCTGGAGAGCACGATGTAGTCGGACGCGGACATTCCGGAGTCGGTCTGGACGTGGCGGGACAGCCGTCCGATGAGGGTCTCCTGCATGCGGATGAAGCTGTCCCAGGCGGCCTTCTCTTCCGGCTCGAGCCAGCGTGGCGTCACGTCCATACGCACAGTCTATCGATGTTGTTGACATCTCACCTGCTTCCGTGGCAAGCAGGACGCGACCCGATGTCCCCACGTCAGGCCCGCGGATCCGCCGTATGAGTCGCGAGCGCGAGCGGGGTTGGCTGAGCGTGGGACGGCTCCTTCAGTTTCCGTTCGCGGCCGAGCGTGATGACTGCCGTTCCTGGTTCCGGAACTGTGCGGGCGATGAGCCGACGACGCGGCGGAACGCGGTGCTGAACGCGCTCTCGGACCGGTAACCCGTGGCGCGCGCCAGCTCGGAGATCGACAGAGTGTCGCGGGCGAGGGCGTCGCGGGCGAGGCTGATGCGCCATTGGATCAGGTACTCCAGCGGCGGGACACCGACGTGGCTCTTGAAGGCATGGGCGAACGCGGAACGTGACATGTGGCTGATCTCGGCGAGCTCCTTGAGGGTCCAGGAGTGGGCCACGTCCGCGTGCACGGCGCGCAGGGCGGCACCGATGCCGTCCTCGTTCAGGGCGCCCAGCCAGCCGGTGGGCCGGTCGGTCTGACCGGCGTGGGCGCGGAGCATGTGCACGAGCAGGATCTGCGCGAGGTGGTTCTGCACCAACGGGCCACCGGCGGCGGTGATCCCGACCTCGGTGGCGAGGAGATCGATCAGCTGGGCGAGCCGCCCGCCATGAGGATCGCCAACGCGGACGATCACGAGCGGCGGCAGAAGATCGGTCAGGAGTGCCGCGTTCCTGTCGTCGAACGCGATGTGCCCGACGCAGAGGTAGAGGTCCTTCTCGGACTCCGGGCCGATCCGCACGAATCCGTCGTCGGCGCCCGCCCACACCGGCTCCGCGGGGCGCGGGCTTGCGTCGAGCGTGCTGGCCAGCACGTAAGGCGGCGGGTTGCCCAGCATGAAGGTGTCACCCTCCCGCAGGAGCACCGGCTCGTGCCCTTCGAGGATCAACCAGCACGTGCCGCGTACGAGGCCCCCGACCCGCACGTGAGGAAACGTGTCGAAGCGCAGAGCCCACTTTCCCGAGGCCCGGAGATTGGGCCCAATCACCGTGCGGGGCCGGAGCAGGCTGATCGCGTCGGCCACCGGATCCCCGAACCCGAGCATCGACGACATCTCCTGGACGATACGTAAACAATGCAAGACTATCCGTCATTGATCGTACTCCACTGCTCCCGCAGTATCGATGTCGTACAGATGGGCACCGGGACGGTGAGGGAGACATCCACATGGGACAGCTGGAAGGCAGGACGGCGGTGGTCACCGGGGGCAGCACGGGTATCGGTCTGGCCACCGCGGTACGGCTGGCGGACGAGGGCGCGTATGTCTTCGTCACCGGTCGCCGCGCGTCCGAGTTGGAGGCCGCCGTCAAGACCATCGGAGCGGACCGGGCCACCGCGGTCGTCGGCGACATCGCGAAGCCGGAGGACCTGGACCGGCTCTACGCCGCCGTCCGGGCGCGAGGCAACGGTCTGGACGTGCTCGTGGCGAACGCGGCGATCGGCGCGTTCGTGACACTGGAACAGACCACCGAGGAGCACTTCGACCAGACCTTCGGGGTCAATGTCCGAGGCACGCTGTTCACCGTGCAGAAGGCGTTGCCGCTGCTCAACGACGGAGCGTCGCTCGTCCTGGTCGGCTCGACGGCCGGCGACCGCGGCGTGGAAGCGTTCGGCGCCTACGCGGCGTCGAAGGCGGCCGTCCGGTCCTTCGCGCGGACGTGGTCCAACGAGCTCAAGACCCGCGGCATCCGGGTCAACGTGGTCTCGCCGGCATGGATCGAGATGCCCGGGGGCACCGCCGCCTTCGGCGACGAGGAGACCGCCCGGGCCGTCAAGGAGAACGTCGCCGCGACCGTGGCCAAGGGCCGCATGGGCCAGCCCGAGGAAGTGGCCGCGGTCGTGGCCTTCCTCGCCTCGGAGCAGAGCAGCTACGTCGTCGGCGCGAACATCTACGTCGACGGCGGCACCAACCAGATCTGACGTGGACGGGACGACCCCGAGGTCGCCTTCGGCGACGCAGCCGACGAGCCCGTACGGAAGCGCCACGGGGCGTGCGATGTCGGCCCCCAAGGCCGAAGCGGCCGAGACGTGCGGCGGATCGACAGCGCGTCGGGGTCGGTCACCAGGTCGACCAGGAACGGTCCGTCGTGCGAGAGCGCCCGCCTCCGCAGTACCCCTGCATCTGCTCGGAGGTGCTGATCATCTCGCGGTATTCGCCGCACTCGACGAACAGCCGTTCCGGGTGCTTCTCCTGGAAGAAACCGGTGCCGATCTGACGGGACGGGATGGGTGAGGCGAGTGCCAGCACGGGTGCGCCGGAGCGGTGCGCGTTCCTGGTGCGAGCCGAGCCACAGGCCGGGCGGGGGGGGGGAGGGCCGGCGTGAACGCGTGAGCGATCAGTCTTGAGGCGCCTTGAGTTCGAGACTCGCCGGGAGCGCGGCGACGGTGCGGTTGAGGAGAAGGACGAGACTCTCCGCGCTGTCGCCGTCTTCCGGGCGCCGCATCCAGACTCGTTGGGCGTCACGCGAGGCGACGAGGAAGAGGTCGAGCAGGAGCCTGGGCCTGGGATCGTCCGCATCCGAAATGCCCAGGACCGGTGCCAGGGTGCTCAGCGCAGCCTGAACGGCCTCGTCGCAGAACCGGAGATTGTGCGCGGTGAACGACGGGTGGACGGCGTCGAGCCCGAGCGCAAGGAGCGTGAGCCGGGTCCAGTTCGCGTCCCGAGCCGCACATTCGCGGATGGAGGCGACCAAGGTGTCGCGCAGGACGGAGAGGACTGTCGCGTCGGCGTCGCGGGACTGCGGCTCCGAATCCAGCCGCCGCAGGAACTCGCGCCACAGATCCTGCAACGGCGTCATCGCCGCGTCTTCCTTGCTGGTGAAGTACCGGAAGAACGTGCGCTTCGAGACGCCCACCTGAAGGCACAAGTCGTCGAGGGTGACGGCGTCCGCGCCGTGAAGGGTGAAGGACTCCAACGCATGGACCACCAGGTCCCGGCGGGTCTGCGCCTTCTTGCGCTCCCTGAGTGTCTCCGGCCGGGCTCCGCCCTGCCCTCCGACCGGTCTGGCGCCATCCACGCGTGCAGCCTACCGTGAAACCCTCGACGTGCCACTTGGTAGCATGTGCCTCTCAGGGGCACATTGAGGAGGGCTTCCGTGAGGGCACTGATGGTCGACCACACACGCGGTACGGCGCTCCGGGTGGGCGAGGCCGAACCACCTCGGCCCGGCCCTTCCCAGGTCCTGGTGAAGGTAGACGCGTTCTCGCTCAACTACGGGGAGATCGTGACCGCGCGCGAACTGCCCGACGGTGCCATTCCGGGGTGGGAAGCGGCCGGACATGTCGTCGAAGCCGCACGCGACGGCTCCGGGCCCCCGGTGGGTACGCCTGTCATCACACTCGACGAGGCGAACGGCTGGGCCGAGTACAGGGTCGCGGACACCGCGATGATCGGTGTGGTTCCCCGGGACGCGGATCTCGGCGGAGTGAGCACCATCCCGGTCGCCGCCAACAGTGCTCTGCGCGCGCTACGGCGCATCGGCCCCATCCTCGGCCGAACCGTCATGGTCACGGGCGCCACCGGGGGAGTCGGACGCTACGCGGTGCAACTCGCGCGCATGGGCGGGGCCACGGTCGTCGCCGTCACCGGCTCGGCCGCGCCGTACGCCGACGAGCTGCGCTCTCTCGGTGCCGCCGAGGTGGTCTCTCGCCCCAGTGAGTACGCCGGATCCGTGTACGGAGTCGTCGAGTGTGTCGGTGGCGCGCTCCTCGTGGAGGCGTTCGACCTCCTGGAGCGGGACGGGGTGCTCGTCGCCCTGGGGCACGTCGCTCCCGAGCCGGAGTCGTTCCCGCCGGGTGCCCTCATTGCCGGTCCGGCGCGTCACAACCGCAGCATCGTCACCTTCCACCAGCTCGACGGCGCTCCGCTGCCTCCCGACCTCAGCTGGTTGAGCGAGCGGGTCGCCATGGGGGACCTGACTCCGTCAGTGGCGTGGCGCGGCTCCTGGCACCGCGTCGACGAAGCGATCGACCGGCTTCTCACGCGCACGCTCCACGGCAAGGCGGTGGTCGAAGTCGGCCGCACAGAGGCTGACGGAAGCATCCGGCCGACCTCTGGCGCGTGAGGCGGGCGGAGTCGTTCTCGGCGCCGCTGACGAGAACTCAGCCGAGCGGTGTCCCCACTGCGCGCCGGGGCGCCGGTCGTGTCACTGACCGCAGGGCCCCGCGTGGTCGCAGTACGGCTGGAGGCGGCTCTGACCGCAGCCGCACAACACGGCCCTGGTCTCAGCGCGCACCCCTTGCGGCGTTGTTGGCGGTGGTGGTGTGCGGCAGCATCCACGCGCTGCGCGAGCCGGTGCACTGCCGGGCCCCCGGCGCTTGGACGGCTGATCACTGGCCAGTCTGGAAACCGCGATCTCGATCTGGCGACCGTCGGGCCGGCTGTAGCCCAGGGGGACGTGCAGGGTTCCGCACTCCAACCGCGGCGCGGCGGCTTCTTTCGGGCACGGTCCCCACTTCAGGGGTGCCGCGGTGTCCTTGGGGTGTCCGTCGTCGCCGCGGAAGCGGCCGCGAGCGCGGTCGCCGCGATCGCGACGACGGTGAGGGTGAGAGCGAGTACCTTCCGGCGGGGCCGCAGCGGCCCCTGCCGGTGGGCGGCACGGCCATGCGGGCCCGCGTCAGGCGAGGAATCCTCGTCAGGGGTCGGAGGTCTGTGCCCGGCCTCCCCTCCATCCGCTGCTGTCAAGGGTGTCGCACCGGCATCTAGTTGACATCTCAACCATGCGAGTGGCATGGTTTACATGTCAACTAAAGCGACGGCGGTGCGGTCGCTGCACCTGACCGGCGGGGAATCCGCGCACAGGTCGCCCGGGACGGATGTCCCGCCCGGCGGTCACGAACCACGCATCGCCATGCCCCGACCCGACGAAAGCGTTGAGCGAGTGAGCACGATGGACGTTTCGCAAATCGAGTTCGGCATCGACAGCTTCGGGGACCGGCCCCGGGACGACCAGGGCGTCATCGTCTCGCACGCCCAGGCCATCCGCGCCGCGGTGACCGAAGCGGTCCTCGCCGACCAGGTCGGTATCGACGTCGTCGCGTTGGGCGAGCACCACCGACCCGAGTACGCGATCTCCAGCCCCGAGACGGTGCTGGCGGGCATCGCGACGGCCACGAGGCGCATCCGGCTCGCCTCGGGCGTGACCGTGCTGTCCTCGGACGACCCGGTGCGGGTGTTCCAGCGGTTCGCCACGGTCGACGCGCTCTCCAACGGCCGCGCCGAGGTGATTCTCGGGCGCGGTTCCTTCACCGAGTCGTTCCCGCTGTTCGGGTACGACCTCAAGGACTACGACGTGCTGTTCGAGGAGAAGATCGACCTTTTCCATCGACTCCTGGACGAGAAGCCGGTCACCTGGGACGGCACCACGCGTGCCGCCCTGCGCGATGCCGACGTGTACCCGAAGACGGAGTCGGGACGTCTCAACACCTGGGTAGGGGTGGGCGGGACACCGCAGTCCGTGCTCCGCACCGCGCGATACGGCTTCCGGCTCATGCTCGCCATCATCGGCGGCGCTCCCGACCGGTTCGCTTCCTACGTGGATCTCTACCGGCGGGCCAGCGACGAGTTCGGCACAACGGCCCAGCCGATCGGGACCCATTCGCCCGGTTTCGTCGCCTCCACCGACGAAGAGGCCAAGGAGCTCTTCTACCCCGGGTACAAGGAGATCCGCGACCGCATCGGGAGGCAGCGCGGCTGGCCGCCGCTCCGCCGGGAGGAATTCGACGCGGAGGTGGACCGCGGGTCGCTGTACGTCGGCTCGGCCGAGACGGTCGCGGCGAGGATCGCCCATGCCGTACGAGTCCTGGACGCGGGCCGGTTCGACATGATCTACTCCGCCGCCGGCACCGTTTCGGCCTCCGCGCGCCTGCGTGCGGTCGAGCTGTACGGCACCCAGGTCATCCCTCGGGTCCGTGAACTTCTGTCCGAGCGGCCCGCGGCCTCGGCGGGAGCCACGCGATGACTGACCCTGTCACCACGGTCGGAATCCTGGGAGCCGGGAAGGTCGGCACTGTCCTGGCACGCCTGGCGGTCGCCGCCGGCTATCGAGTCCTGATCTCCGGGTCCGGCGACCCCTCCAAGGTCGCGCTCACCGCCAGGGTCCTCACGCCCGGAGCGACCGCCGTATGGCCGGCCCGGGCCGCCGATGCCGCCGACGTGGTGGTCCTGGCCCTCCCACTCGGCAAACACCGTGACCTCCCGGTCACGGAGCTGAAGGGCAAGCTGGTCGTCGACGCGATGAACCACTGGTGGGAGGTCGACGGTCCCCGCGACGAGATCCTCCCGCCCGACACGTCGTCGAGCGAGGCCGTTCAGCGGTTCCTGACGGGCGCACGTGTAGTGAAAGCCCTCAACCACATGGGCTACCACGATCTCGAGGACGGGGCCCGTCCGGTCGGCTCCGTCGGACGCAAGGCCATCGCGATCGCCGGGGACTCGCCCGAGGATCTCGCCGTCGTCGCTGACCTGATCACCGCACTCGGATTCGCCCCCCTCGCCATCGGCGGCCTTGCGGCGGGCGTCCGGCTCGAGCCGGGAACCCCCGCCTTCGGAGCCAACGTCGACATCGACCAGCTTCGCGCGCTCACCGCCGCCCCCGAGTCCGGCACGGCTGCTTGAGCACTCGTCGCAGAAGAACAGCGGCGCCTCGACCGGACCCGAAAACCGCGGTCACCTCGTCGCCTTCCGCGCGGAAGGACAGTCAGACAAACCGTCGTGCGGCGGTGCCCGACGCCGATTGCGCATGGAGGACGAATGCGGCCGATCATTCCCGACTATCGGGCAGAGGCACTGCGCCCTCTCAATCCCATGATCAACGTTGGTGCGATCACCGTGCACGCACTCGCCGGCGCGGTGAACCTGCTTCTGGCGGAGCGCGTGGCCTCACCGAGGACCCCGAGGCCGTCGTGGACGGTTACATCCGGCAGTGTTCCGTACTCGTCACCACGCGGGGTCGGCATTCCGGCGAAGAGCGGGGTGGCAGGGGGCCTGATCGGCGCGCTCCCCGGACAGATTGGCATGGCCACGTTCTCACCACGCCTGGATCGTCACGGGAACAGCGTTCGCGGGGTGTCCCTGTTCGAACCATTCTCCGGGGGCATGGGACTGCGTGTGATGGAGGTCCCCGCCGCCGCGCGTGCGGTGGCGCGGTCCCACCATGACGTGGGCAGCGGACCGAACGCGCTCCGGGTCCTGCGACTGCAAGGCGGCATCGGCTTCGCCGCGGCCGAGAGGGTCGTTCAGGAAGCCATGGCCGTTCCGCCTTCGGCCGTAAGGGTGGCCTTGGACCTGACAAGGGTCCATTCGATGGACGGCGCGGCGCGGCGCGTGCTGCTGGAGGTCGTGCGTCGGCTGACGCTGAGTGGTCACGAGGTGTATCTCGCCGACCCGGAATCGATCATGCCCGATCCCGATCCCGGCGACGGTGGCCGCGTCACCGTCGTGGACACCGTGGACCAGGCCGTGCGTCCGCCGAGGGGCGGCCCGGCACGGGAAGCGGTCGGCGGCGGAGCGGGGAATCATCCGACTCGCCGCCGGTGAAACGGAGTTCTCGCACAGAAATCGAGCCATCGGGCTCAAAGACACGGGTCGGCGTTCGGTTCGTCGGCCGGAAAGGGAAAGAGACCATGGGTTACATCACCGTCGGCACGGAGAACAGCACGCCGGTCGAGCTCTACTACGAGGACCAGGGTTCCGGGCAGCCGGTCGTCCTGGTCCACGGCTACCCGCTGGACGGGCACAGTTGGGAACGTCAGACGCGCGAACTGCTGGCCCAGGGTTATCGGGTCATCACCTACGACCGCCGAGGCTTCGGCCAGTCCTCGAAGGTGAACTCCGGTTACGACTACGACACCTTCGCCGCCGATCTGAACACGGTCCTCGAGACCCTCGACCTGCGGGACGTCGTCCTTGTCGGTTTCTCGATGGGCACGGGGGAACTCGCCCGCTACGTGAGCCGGCACGGTCATGAGCGTGTCGCGAAGCTCGCCTTCCTCGCCTCACTGGAGCCGTTCCTCGTCGCCCGCGACGACAACCCCGACGGCGTGCCGCAGGAAGTGTTCGACGGCATCGCGGCGACCGCGAAGGCGGACCGGTACGCCTGGTTCAAGCAGTTCTACGCGGACTTCTACAACCTCGACGAGAACCTCGGCACCCGTATCAGCGAGGAGGCGGTGACCGGTAGCTGGAACGTCGCGGTCCTCAGCGCTCCGGTGGCCGCGTACGCCGCGGTCCCGGCATGGATCGAGGACTTCCGCGCCGATGTCGAGGCGGTCCGTGCGAGCGGCAAGCCCGCGCTGATCCTGCACGGAACGAAGGACAACATCCTCCCGATCGACGCCACTGGCCGCCGATTCCACAAGGCGCTCCCCGAGGCCGACTACGTCGAGGTCGAAGGAGCACCGCACGGCCTGCTCTGGACCCACGCCGACGAGGTCAACACCGCGCTGCGCGACTTCCTCTCGAAGTGACGGTGGCCTGACGGACGCGGCGCGGGAGCCGAGGCGCTGGAAGGCGTGGCCAGGAGCCGCGTCTCCCAGACGATGTTGCGTCAACCAGCGCCGCATGGGCCGTCGGCTTGGGTGTCGCGCAGGGAATGGATCATGCTTTGCAAGATCCGGAACGCGCCTGACTGCTCGGTGTCGGTCAGGCCGGCCAGCATTCTCACCTCGACGGAACGGACGGCCACGGTCGCCTTCTCCAGGCTCCGTCGGCCGCGCGGTGTGAGCCGCGTGGGGAGGACCTTCCCGACGGGCGCCGCCGCGGGCCTGGTCACGTAGCCGTCCCGTTCCAGGGTCTGGAGCAGCACGTTCATCGACTGCCGCGTGACGAACGCGCCGCGCGCGAGGTCGGAGTTGGACAGGCCCGGCCGTTGAGCCAGCAGTTCCAGGCAGGAGTAGTGCGTCACGGTCATTCCGAGGGGGCGCAGTACCTCCTCCATGGCCGCGCGCAGAGCGCTCGAAGCCTCTTTGAGCAGGTAGCCCAGTGATTTGTCCAGGTCGATGCCCGCGCCGTTTTGACTCATGTCAGTATTCTGACATACATTGGCCTGTGTCAGGAATCTGACATGAAGAGAACGGAGCATCACCATGCCCGCCACCGGTCCCGACTTCATCTCGCTCCAGGCGCGCGACCTCGGCGCCTCACAGGCGTTCTACGAGCAGTACCTCGGCCTCGTCCGCTCGCAGGCCGGACCTCCGCACGCCGTCGTCTTCGAGACGAAGCCGATCGCGTTCGCACTGCGCGACATCGTTCCCGGCACCGATCTCGCGTCCGTCGCCCAGCCCGGCATCGGTGCCGCGATCTGGCTGCACGCCACCGACGTCCAGGCCGTCCATGACGCTCTCGTCGCCGACGGTCACACCATCGTCTCCGCGCCGGTCGACGGCCCCTTCGGCCGGACGTTCACCTTCGCCGACCCCGACGGCTACCAGATCACGCTCCACGACCGCGCCTGATCGGCCGCTCATCGGCGCACGGCTCAACGGCGCACGCCTCAACGGCGGTACGCACAAGGCGATGCCGCCCAGCGTGTCCCACCGCGGGCCGTCGGCCGTCGCCAGGCGGTACGGGTCAGACCGGCGGCAGGACGGCGAGGCGGCGCGGGCTCGGGGCCGGTTCCGGCAGCCGGAGCGGCGCGTCGCCCGGAGTGATCCGGCCCAGTACCCGCGGGGTCGCGGAGCCGGTCGCGCCGGGGACCACACCGGGAATCCCGTGCCAGCTGAGGAAGCCCAGCAGCGCCATCAGATACGCCTCCTTGTCGCCCGCGGGCAGCCCGCGCTCGTCACTGGTGACGAGGACCGCGGGGCTCAGCCGCTCGCGCAGCGCCGCCATCAGCGCCGGATTGCGCACCCCGCCCCCGGAGGCGACGACCTCGGTGAGCCCGTACCGGCGGCAGGCGTCCGCGACGGTCACGGCCGTCAGCTCCGTCAGCGTCGCCATCAGATCCTCGTCCGACACCGGCGGCAGCCCCGCGCACCGCGGCTCGACGTAGTCGGCCCTGAACAGCTCGCGGCCGGTGGACTTCGGCGCCTCCCGCCGGTAGTACGGCTCGTCCAGCAGCCGGGCCAGCAGGTCCGGGCGTACGGTCCCGGCCAGCGCGAGGCGGCCGTCGAGGTCGCTCCCGGCCCGGCCCCCGGTGACGCGGTGGGCGGCGGCGTCGAGCAGGCAGTTGGCCGGACCGGTGTCGAAGGCGACGACCGGCTCGTCCCGGCCGCCGACCACCGTCACATTGGCGATGCCGCCGAGGTTCAGCGCGGCCCGGCGGGTCGGTACGGTCCCGGCACCGGCCGACGTGTCGTCCGCGAGCCACAGCGTGTCCAGCGTGCTTGCGAGCGGCGCGCCCTGGCCGCCCGCCGCGATGTCGCGGGCCCGTACGTCCGAGACGACAGGGAGTCCGGTCGCCTCGGTGATCCACGCGGGCTGGCCGAGTTGCAGGGTGCCGAGGGCGCGGCCGTCGGTGATCCAGTGGAACACCGTCTGGCCGTGCGAGGCCACGAGGTCGGCCCGGCCGCCGGAGAACCGCTCGATCGCCCTAACGACCGCCGCCGCGGACGCCTGCCCCACCAGCGTGTCCACCTCGCACACCTCGGCGAGCCCGACAGCTGACGGCGGCAGCAGCCCGAGCAGCCGCTCCCGCGTCTCGGGCGGCCACGGGTACTCCTCGGCCCCGAGCGGCCGCAGCGTCAGCACCTCCCCGTCGAACCCGAACTCACCGACGGCGACATCCAGGCCGTCCATCGAGGTGCCCGACATGAGACCGACGACGATCACGTGACTTCTCCAGGAGTGCGGGGTCTGCGGTCGCCCCAGTATGAGCGGACGTGTCCTCCCCGCTCACCCGGGGCTCCTCGCCGTCACGCGGCCGAGGCGGCGTGGACGAGCGGACGGCGAGCGGGGAGCACGGCGCCTCGGGTCTGCTCGGCACAGGCCGCCGGGTCGCCGCGCTCGACGGCGAGGTCACCGTGTCCAGTCCGGTCGGCGGACCGACCGTCATCCAGGCGGAGTTGCCGTGCGCGTGGTGCTCGCCGAGGACAACGCGCTGCTGCGCCAAGGGCTCGTCCTGCTGCCCACCTCCTCGGGGCACGAGGTGGTCGACGTCGTCGGCACCGGCCCCGAGGCGCTGCCCGCGCTGCTCGAACACCGCCCGGCCATCGCCGTACTCGACGTCCGGATGCCGCCCGGCTTCCGGGACGAGGGCCTGCGCGCGGCGTGCGAACGCGAAGTCCTCGCACTGATGGCGGAGAGCCACGACAACACCACCGTCCGGTCGTAGCAATGCGGCCCTGTGCGGGACCTAGCCGGTGAGGGCCTGGGTGATCTGGCGGGTGGTCTGTGCGGCGACTCGCGGATCGTCGGCGGCGTAGGACACGTAGGCGTTCAGGCCGGTGGCCAGTGCCCAGCCGCGACCGCGTGTCCAGGTGGCGTCGTCCACGCCGAGTGTGGCGCGGAAGGCGGCCCGGCTCCCGGCCGACATCAAGGTGAAGGCGACCATCAGATCGCAGGCCGGGTCACCGAGGGCGAGGCCGCCGAAGTCGATGACCGCGCTGAGGCGGCCGTCGACGGTCAGCAGATTGCCGGTGTGGAAGTCGCCGTGCACCCAGACCGGTGGCCAGCCCCACGCGGGGGCGCGCAGCGCCGCGTCCCACAGGCCGGTCATCGCCGCCGCGTCGAAGGTGTCGCCGACCCTCGCGACGGCGGCCCGTGTCGCGCGGTCCCGCGCGGCCAACGGGCTCGCCGCAAGGCCCGTTGGCCCGTCCGCGACCGAGTCCGGCGGTGCGAATCGCTGAAGGGCCAGCAGGAACTCCGCCAACTCGACCGCCGCGCCCACCGATTCGCCGAGCCGCTCGACGGTGGCCACCTCGCCGTCCAGCCACCGGGTGACCGCCCACGGCCACGGATAGCCGAGGTCGGGCCGTCCGACAGCTACGGGTACGGGGACGGTCAGCGGCAGGTGCGCGGCGAGCCGGGGCAGCCACCGCGCCTCCTTCGCGGCCTGGCCGATGGCGCCGCGGTGGCGGGGGAGGCGGACCGACAACTCCCGGCCCAGCCGGTGGATCACATGATCGGAACCGGCCGCGCCGAGCGGTTCCAGGGGAAGGCCGGCCCACCGCGGGAACTGTCTGTCGACCAGCCGTCGTACCAGCGCGGTGTCGATCGCGGGGCGGAAGTCCGCGGCGTCCGGGGTGTGCTGCGTGGTCAGGACGGCTCCTTGAAGCGATGCGATCGATGTGGCTCGGCGGTCGCTGACGGCCGTGACTGTTCCAGCGGGCGAGGCGCGGTCCGCCGACCGGATTCTCCGCGCGGGCCGGTGACGACCCGCCCGGCCCCGCCGAGGCGGCGGTTCACCTCAGGGCGCGAGCCGTGCGACGGCTCCCACCTCCAGGGCCGACCAGACAGCGCCGTCCGGACCCACGGTGATGCCGTGCGGCTCCGATGAAGCGGTCGGCAGGTCGTACGCGGTGATCTCGCCGCTCGCCGCGCGGTGACCGATGCGGTTGGCTCCCCATTCGGTGAACCAGCAGTCCCCGACGCCGGCCGCGACGACGGCGTGCGGCTTGGCCGTACGGTCGGGGAGCGCGAACTCCTCGATCCGCCCGTCCGTCGTGATCCTGCCGATCTGCCCCGCCGCGATCTCGACGAACCACAAGGCGGCGCCGTCACTGGCGATGCCGACCGGCGCGGCACCCGGAGTCGGCAGGGGGTACAGGTCGACCGCGCCCTCGACGGTGACGCGGCCGATCGCGTTCGCCTGGTTGAGCGTGAACCACAGCGCCCCGTCCGGGCCTTCGGCGATCGCCGAGGGACAGCCGCCCTGTACGGGAAGGGCGTACTCGGTGATCTCTCCCTCGACGGTGATCCGGCCGATCCGGTCGGTGTTCATCTGCGTGAACCACAGCGCGCCGTCGGGGCCGGTGGTGATGCCGAAGGGGCCGCTGTCGGGCGTCGGCAGCCGGTAGGAGCGCAGTGCGCCGTCGGTGCCGACGCGGCCGATCGCGCTCGCCAGATGGAGGGTGAACCACAGCGCGCGGTCCGGGCCCGCAGTGATGACCGTGGGGCGGCTCTCGGGCGAGTCCAGCGGGAATTCGCTGAATTCGCCGTCGAGGGTGAGGCGCGCCACGCTGCCGTTCTGCGCGAGGGTGAGCCACAGGGCGCCGTCAGGTCCTGCCGCGATGCCGTAGGGGCCGGCGTCCTTGCCCGCCACGGGGATCTCCGTGACGGCCGGGCCTTCAGAACGCTGCACGGCGAATCCTCCTGCGGAAGCGAATGCGGGTAGCGCATACGGATGGCGGATACGGACGGCGGATACGGAGGGGGACGCCGATACGGTCGCGGCTCGACCGACGTCCGTGGCCGGTGCGGTCCCCGTCCCGATCACCCCCGCACCCTGCTGACACGGGGCCACCGGGCGCAACTGATTTCCCGTACGGGCCCGGCGCGGGAACGGCCGGGCCGCGCGCTCAGCGGCCGGTGACCACCGCGTGCCGCCGCGCCCACGCGGTGATCGCGTCCGCGATGGCCAGCGGCTGGTCCTCCGGGGCGTGGTGCCCGGCGGGACCGCAGTGCCGGGTCTCCAGGGCCGCGATGTTCGCCGCGCACCAGTCCGCCGTCTCCGGGCCGATCAGCAAGGTGGGCGAGGAGTCGAAGGTGAGCAGCAGTTTGGGGACCTGATCGCTGCTCGCGAGCCACTTGTCGTACTGCTCGACGCGCTCGGTGACATCGGCCGGCTCGCCGTCCAGCGGCAGTGAGCGGGCCCACGCGAGGATCGGGCGGCGGCTCTCGGGAGTCGGGTACGGCGCCCGGTAGGCCCGCAGGTCGTCCTCGCCCACCGGGTGCAGCACCCCGCCGGTGAAGGCCGACTCCAGGAAGACGTTCCGGTCGAGCACCAGGGCTTCGCCCTGCGGCCCGCGCATGGTCTCGGCGCGCGAGCGCGGTCCCTCGCCCAGTTCGCTCCAGGACATCGGCCGCACGATGGTCTCGAAGAAGGCCACACCCAGGACCCGGTCGGGGTGGCGGGCCGCCCAGTCGAAGGCGAGGGCCCCGCCCCAGTCGTGGCCGACGAGCACCACCTTGTCCAGGTCCAGCCGGTCGAACCACGCGTCCACGTAGCGCGCGTGGTCGGCGAACCGGTACGACACGTCGGGCTTGCCCGAGCGGCCCATCCCGATCAGGTCGGGCGCGAGCAGGCGGGCGGGCAGGTCGATCGCGGGCAGCACCTTGCGCCACAGGTGGGACGAGCCGGGATTGCCGTGCAGGAGGACGACGGGAGTGCCGCTGCCCGTCTCTTCGTGGAACATCGTCGAATCGAGCACCTTCGTCACGGTCATGACGCTTCTCCACATCGCTAGTCACACTAACGGTTATCTCGTGTCGAAGATAATCCGTTAGTGGCACTAACGCAAAGTGTATGATCGCGGCATGAGCAACGGCGCGCGTGACACGGCACCCCCGACCGCACCGCAGGCCACCGTCGCGGCCACTCCGGCGCGGCTGCGGAATCTGCGGACCCGGCTCCTGTCGCTCGCCGCGATCCGCTCGGACCGCCTGGTGAACGAGGAGCTGACGCGGGAGGGCGCCCGCAAATGGCACTACGCGGTGCTCGCCACCCTGGAGGAGTTCGGGCCCGCCAGCCAGGCCGAACTGAGCGGCCGTACGGGCATCTACCGCAGCGACATGGTCGCGGTCGTCAACGAACTGGCCGAGAGCGGGCTGCTCGAACGCTCGCCCAACCCCGCCGACCGTCGGCAGAACATCATCGCGCTCACCGAGCCGGGCCGCCGCCGGCTCCTGAAGCTCGACGGACTGCTGACCGAGGTGGAGGACCAGGTGCTCGCCCCGCTGTCCGAACCGGAGCGCGCCGAGCTGGCCCGGCTCCTCACCGCCGTCGTGGACCACCACGGGCAGCACATGTGATACCGGCCCGTGCCCGCGCCCTCTAGCGGCCCCTGGCTACGGTTTCCAGTCCGCGGCCAGGAGCCCGAGCAGGACCTCGTCCAGGAACTCGCCCATCACCCACGCGGATGAGCGCAGCACGCCCTCGCGGACGAAGCCGTTCCGCTCGGCGGAGCGCAGCATCGGGTCATTGTCCGCCAGTGTCTCGATCTGCAACCGGTGCAGGCCGCGCACGACGAAACCGTACTGGCACAGGGCCGCGACCACGTCCGTCCCGTAGCCCTTCCCGCGAGCGGACGGCAACAGGCCCAATCCGATGTGCGCCGACCGGTTGTGGGTGTCGATACCCCAGAGCGTCGCGGTGCCGACCAGGGCGCCGCCGTCCAACTCCACGACGGAGAAGGCGACATGCCCCTCCTCCTTGTCGTCCACGAACAGCCGCGGATCCTTCGACTCGGGCGAGACCGGCCGCCACGGGCCGCCCTCCGCTCGCGCGGCGTTGACCACGTCGTTGTAGAGCTCGGTCCGCAGGACCGGGATGTCATCCGCGTGCCGAGCCCTCAGCCCGACCTTGTTCCCCTTGAGCATGCACGTTTCCTATCCGAGCCCGTCGGCCGACGGCAAACCGAATACCGGCGTCATCGACCGAAGGCGACGCGTCGCGCGCGAGGCCGACTCCGGTCGTCCGGTTGTCCGGGGGGTACGCGAGCGAGCCGCGGCCTGGCCCGAGAGGCGGTTCACCGCACCGATAAGCTGCCTGATCATGATGCGTGGGTGGTTCCTGTCGATGCTGCTGGTCCTCTGCGGCGTGGCCGCCGCGACGGGGCTGATCCTCGGCGGGAGCCCCGGCCGGGCCGCGACCTTCCTGCTGGCCTTCGTGCTGCTCGCGGGGCTGAACTCGCCTCTGGTCTTCCCCCGGTCGATCGGCGCGTCCGAGGCGCAGCGCCTCAGCGCCGCCGACGGCCGGCCGATCGTCTACTGGCGGCCGGGCTGCAAATTCTGCCTGCGCCTGCGCTTCCGACTCGGCCGCAGGGCCCGCCGGTTGCACTGGGTCAACATCTGGCGTGACCCGGCCGCGGCGGAGGCGGTGAGGGCGGTCAACGAGGGCAATGAGACCGTCCCGACCGTCGTCGTCGCGGGCCGGCCGTACACCAACCCCGATCCCGCGTGGGTGCGCGAACAGCTCTCCCCGTCCGCTACGGCGTGAGGGCGCGGCGGTACGTCAGGCCGGGGCGGCCGGAGAACTGGTGCTCGCCGACGACGGTGAAGCCCGTACGGGCCAGTACGGCTCGGGAGGCCGCGTTGTCGAGGGTGGTTCCGGCGCGCAGGACGGTCAGCCCGTAGTCGGTGGCGGCCGTGCGGCACAGTTCCCGTACCGCCCAGGTGGCCAGGCCCCGGCCCGCGGCGCGTTCGGCGATCCGGTAGCCGAGGTCGGCGCCGCCGTCGGCGACGTCGACGAGATTGATCCGGCCGAGGACGTCGCCCTCGGTGCCGGTCACGACGTGGAAGTAGCAGGCGCCGGTCTCCTGCTCGGCCAGCCGGTCACGGAGGTGGTCGTCGAAGCGGGCGAAGAAGTCGTCGCCCCGATCGGGGATCGTCGCGGCGAAGTAGGCCCGGTTCTCCCGCTCGAAGGCGAGCAGCGCGGGGGAGTGGTCCGGGTGGAGCAGTTCGATCTGGGGCATGGCCAGGAATATAGGCAGTTGGGCCGCCGCGCGGCCTGTGGTTTTCCGCCGGCCGAGGCGCGCGGGGTCATCGGGGTCGGTCACGGCTCACGCCGCGGGCCTCGCAGACAGGTCGCCAGGAGGCGGCGGCAGGTGGCGTCCCAGCCCGGCTCGGACGGCCGGAGCATGTGCGCTCCGGCTGGGCAGGACGAGTTCTTCACCCTCTTCGGTGGGCCGGTCGCGACGCGGACGCAGCCGCCGCAGCCGCTCGACGCGGCGGCCGAGGCCGCTCTCCTCGCCCCCGAGCCTGATCGGCGCCGGCCATCTGCTGTTCGCCGACCGCGACGGACCGCCGCCGACACCCGCCGCGATCCGCAAGGTCGTCGCGGCCGTCCTCCCCGGCGCCTGAGGGGACGGCTCACCGCGGGCTCCGGCCGGTCGCGGTGCGGGCCCGCTCGCCTCACGGGCGCGGTTCAGACCGCGGCCACCATGCGCTGCCGCGCCCACTCCTCGAAGCCGGTGAGCGGGATGCCGAGCTCCCGCGCGTACTGCGGGCGGCCCGGCTGGTCGACCGCGTTGAGCCATTCATGCGAAGCGCCCATGGCCGGCATTCCGGCGGCGAGCGCCTCCTGCTCTGTCATGTCCGGCGCGGGCAGGTGCGTGCCCAGGGCCCGCGAGAGGACGTCGGCGATCTGAGTCATCGACAGATAGTCGCCCGCCAGCTCCAGTTCGACCCGGTCGAACCGCTCCGGATCGGCGAAGGCCGCCGCGGCGGCGCGGCCGATGTCGTCCACCGCGATCAGCGACAGATGGGTGTCCGGCCTGAGGACGCTCACCAGGCCGCCGTCGATGCCGCGCGGGAACAGGAACGCCATGGACGGAAGGAAGTTCTCCATGAAGAAGCCGGGCTTGAGCAGCGTCCAGTGGGGGAAACCCGCCGCGCGGACCGCGTCCTGGATCGCGCTCTTGGCGCCCAGGACGGGTTCCATGTAAGGCCAGCGGCCCTCGGCCCAGCCGGGCGCCTCGGTGTGCTGACCGGCGCCGGTCACGGAGGTGTGCACGAACTGCGGCACTCCTGCGGCCTTCGCGCCCTCGACGAGGTTGACGCCTTGCGTCACCTCTCCCTCGAAGTCGAAGCTCTCCGCCGTCATCTCGGGCATCTGTACGGAGAAGACGGCGCGGACTCCCTCGGCGGCCCGGACCACGGAGCCGCGGTCGCGCAGGTCGCCGGTGACCAGTTCGGCGCCGAGCGCCTCGACGGCCTTGGCCCGGTCGGCGGCCGGATCGCGGACCAGGGCGCGGACGGGGACGCCGGACGCGAGCAGGGCGCGGGCGGTGGCGCCGCCCTGCCGGCCGGTGGCGCCGGTGACCAGGACCGGTGCGGGGCGTGCGGACATGATGCTCCTCGGGTGCTCGTGCGGGGAGACGCTAAACGGCGGGGCCCGCCGTTTCTCTTCCGGGTACGATATGGCGGACCCCGCCACTTGGCAACCATGGAGGTAGGCCATGCCGGATGGCCAGCGCGCTGATGCCCGGCGCAACTACACGCGCATCCTCGCCGTGGCCCAGCAGGAAGTCGCCGCCCACGGGGCCGACGCCTCGCTGGAACAGATCGCCCGCACGGCGGGGGTCGGCTCCGCGACCGTGCGGCGGCACTTCCCCACCCGCCAAGCGCTGCTGGAGGCGGTCTCCCGGGAGCGGATCGAGGCCCTGCGCGTCCGCGCGCACGAGCTGACCGGCGAAGGCGAGAGCCGCGGCGCGCTGCTGGAGTGGCTCGGCGACGTCCTCACCTACTGCGTCTCCGCCCGCGGCCTGGCCACCGCGCTGTCCTACAACGCCGCCGGAGTCGACCCGGTGCACAACAACAGTTGCTCGGCCACGCTCGAAGAAGCGGCGGGCCCGCTGCTCCGCCGCGCCGCGCGGGACGGCGCGGTGGCCAAGGACGTCACCGCCCTCGACCTGATCACCCTGCTGGTCGGCATCGCCCTGGCTACGGAGCACGCCCCCGACCCCGCCGCCCGCGCCCGCCAACTCTTCGACCTGTCGGTGGCGGGCCTGAGCCCCCAGCGCTGAGCAACGGCGCCTGTCGCCGTCGGCCGCGCGGGCGCTAGGTCAATACGACGAGGGCCTGTCCGGCGGATCGGGAATGGCCCCTTCGGCGTCTGGCACGCACGCCCGTCGCGTTGCCGGAATACCCGAACAGTTCCGCTGTGCGGGCATCCCGGCGCCTTCCGCTCAGCGGGTCCCCCCGGCCGGAGTCCGGGGAGCACCGGTCGCCGCCTGGACCGCCCATGATCCGCCGGACAGGCCCTAGTCGGGAGACGGCCCGTCGGCGAGCCGGTTGTTGCGGTCGATCTCCGGCATGTGGGTCTCGGCCCAGTCGCGCAGGGCGGCGAGGGGGTGTTCGAGGGACAGGCCGAGGTCGGTGAGGCGGTAGTGGACGGCGGGTGGCACCGTCGGTTCCACGCGGCGCGTGACCAGGCCGTCGCGGACCAGGCTCTGCAAGGTGGCGGACAGCATCTTCTGCGAGATGCCGGGGATGCGGCGCCGCAGTTCGGCGAAGCGGACCTCGCCCGGAGCCTGCTCGGCCAGCGTCTTGACCGCCATCGACGTCCACTTGGTGCCGATGCGGTCGAGCAGTTGGCGGGTCGGGCAGCGCGGATCCAGCAGGTCACCGCGGTCGCCGGGCCGCGGCCCGTACGTGCCCGATGCGTCGGGCCCGGACGTGGTCACCTGGGGCTCACCACCTGAGGGGAAAGTGCCGTCTTGGGCGGACCAGGTTAGTTCCCTAGCGTGATCTTGTCACCATTGGTTACCACTCCTGGAGTCCCGTCATGCCCGAACTGCGCCGCGTGCCCGTCAACGGTGTCGAACTGAACGTCGCCCTCGCCGGATCGGGTCCCGCCGTCCTGCTGCTGCACGGCTTCCCGCACACCTGGGAGGTGTGGACGGACGTCATGGCCGATCTGACCGGCCGCTACCGCGTCATCGCGCCCGACCTGCGCGGCTTCGGCGCGAGTGGTCCTGCCCCGTCCGGATACGACGCGGGCACCCTGGCCGAGGACGCCGCCGCGCTCCTCGCCGCGCTCGGCGTGTCGTCCGCCGCGGTGGTGGGCATCGACGCGGGCGCCCCCGCGGCCTTCCTCCTCGCCCTGCGCCACCCCGGCCTCGTCCGCCGCCTGGTCGTCATGGAATCCCTGCTGGGCGCGCTGCCCGGCGCCGAGGACTTCCTCGCCGCCGGACCGCCGTGGTGGTTCGGCTTCCACCGCGCGGCGCCCGGCCTCGCCGAGACCGTGCTGGAGGGTCACGAAGCCGAGTACGTCGACTGGTTCCTGCGCTCCGGCACGCTCGGCGAGGGAGTGCGCCCCGCACTTCGGGACGCGTTCGTGCGCGCGTACACCGGCCGCGAGGCGTTGAGCCGCGCGTTCTCGTACTACCGCGCCCTGCCCGAGAGCGCGGCGCGGATCGGTGAGGCGGTCGCCGCCCACCGCCTGACGGTGCCGACGATGGCCCTGGGCGCCCAGCCGGTCGGCGACGTGCTCGCACACCAACTGCGCCCGCTGGCCGACGATCTCACCGCACACCTCATCGAGGACTGCGGCCACATCATCCCGCTGCACCGGCCGCGCGCCCTGCTCGCGCTCCTGCGCCCGTTCCTGGCCCGCGACGACGCGGGCAGGGCGTGACCGGGGCGGGCGTGACCGAGGCGGGCGTGAGCGGGGGCAGGGATGACCGCGGACGAGGCGTGACCTGGGCGGCGCACCACGGACCCCACGTCTCCCGCACGCCCCACTCGAATCGTTCACTGTGTGAATCCGGTGCATGTGCTTGACGGCTCGCCATGGCCACTTGACACTGCCTTACGGATTCGGGATTACCGCCATCCGCAGATTGAGAGCGTTTTCAAGAGACTGAATCAAAGGGCCAAGGCGGGACCTTGGCTCTGAATGTGCAGTGCCGAGCGCGATCCACCCCCACATCTCCGCGCTGACCCTGGTGTTCACTTCGCGAACCCAGGCGAAAGGACCCCCACACATGCGCAGATCCATCCTCCCGGCCCGTACCGAGGGCACGCCGCGTCGGCAGCGACGCGTGGTCGCCCTGCTCGGGGCCCTCGTCCTCGTTCTGGCCGGGATCATCGGCCTCACCCAGACCGTCGGCACCGCCTCGGCGGACGCGTCCGACTACACGCAGAGCGTCGCCCAACTGAACTCCACGCAGGCGCAGATCACGTTCAAGCCCACCACGGCCGCCGCCTACGTCGACGTCCACTACCTGGTCAACGGCGCGAATCAGCAGAACGTCCGGATGACCAACAACGCGGGCGTCTGGACCCAGACCGTCAGCTCGCTGACCACCGGCACCGTGCTCGACTACTGGTTCACGTACGAGAAAAGCGGCCCGCAGTACGACACGCCGCACTTCTCGTACACCCAGGGCAGCGGGAGTACGACCGGCGGCGGCACCGGCGGCACCGGAACGACCGTCGCCACGCCGACCTTCAGCCCGGCGGGCGGCACCTTCAGCTCGGCGCAGAGCGTGACGATATCCGACGCCACCTCGGGCGCGAGCATCCGCTACACGCTGGACGGCTCCACGCCGACCGCCTCCTCCACGCTCTACAGCGCGCCGCTGAACATCTCGGCGAGCACCACGGTCAAGGCGATCGGCATCAAGTCCGGGTCCACCAACTCGGCCGTGGCCACCGCCAGTTACACCATCGGCTCGACCTCGGCGAGCTGCCCGACGCAGTCGGACACTCCCAACTTCGGGTCGAACGTCCACATTTACGACCCGTCGATGTCCAGCGCCACCATCCAGGCGCAGCTCGACGCGCAGTTCGCGCAGCAGAAGGACACCCAGACCGCGCAGTTCAGCAACAACCGGGTCGCGCAGCTCTTCAAGCCAGGCACGTACAACGTGTCCGACAACGTCGGCTTCTACACCTCGGTGGCCGGTCTCGGCCAGAACCCCGACGACGTCACGATCAACGGTGACGTCACCGTGGACGCCTTCAACGCCTCCGACGCGGGCAACGCGACCCAGAACTTCTGGCGGTCCGCGGAGAATCTGGCGATCAACCCCTCCAGCGGCACCGACCGTTGGGCCGTCGCACAGGCCGCGCCCTTCCGCCGGATCGACGTGCACGGCGGGCTCGCGCTCTACCCGGCCAGCTACGGCTACGCCAGCGGCGGCTACATCGCCGACACCAAGGTCAGCGGCCAGGCCGCGTCCGTCTCGCAGCAGCAGTGGTACACCCGCGACAGCAACCTCGGGAGCTGGGCGGGCGGCGTGTGGAACATGGTCTTCTCCGGCGTCAACGGCGCCCCGGCCAACACCTTCCCGAACCCGCCGGAGACCACGCTGGCCACCACCCCGGTCTCCCGTGACGTGCCGTACCTGTACGTCGACAGCGCGGGCAAGTACCGGGTCTTCCTGCCGTCGCTGCGCACCAACGCGTCCGGACCGAGCTGGGCCAACGGCAGCACCCCCGGCACCTCGCTGCCGATGAGCCAGTTCTACGTGGTCAAGGCCGGGGACACGGCCGCGACCATCAACACCGCCCTGTCCCAGGGCTGCAACCTCTTCGTCACCCCCGGCGTCTACCACCTCAACCAGACGCTCAACGTGACCAAGGCCAACACCACCATCCTCGGCATCGGCTACCCGACGTTCGTGCCCGACAACGGCGTCAACGCCATGCAGGTCGCCGACGTGGACGGCGTACGCCTCAAGGGTCTGCTCTTCGACGCGGGCACCACCAACTCCGCCGCGCTGCTGACCGTCGGCCCCTCCGGCTCCACCGCGAGCCACGCCGCCAACCCGACCACCATCCAGGACGTCTTCTTCCGGATCGGCGGCCAGGTCGCGGGCAAGGCCACCACCAGCCTCATCGTGAACAGCGCCAACACGATCATCGACCACATCTGGGCCTGGCGCGCCGACCACGGCAGCGGCGTCGGCTGGACGTCCAACACCGCCGACACCGGTCTGATCGTCAACGGCGCCAATGTGCTCGCGACCGGACTGTTCGTCGAGCACTACCAGAAGTACGAGGTCGTCTGGAACGGCCAGGGCGGCAAGACGATCTTCTTCCAGAACGAGATGCCGTACGACCCGCCGAACCAGGCCGCCTGGGTCAACCCCAACGGGCAGAACGGATACGCCGCCTACAAGGTCGGCGCGAACGTCACCACCCATGAGGCGTGGGGGCTCGGCAGCTACTGCTACTTCAACGTCAACCCGGCGGTGAACAGCTACCACGCGTTCGAGGTGCCCAACACCTCCGGCGTGAAATTCCACAGCGCGCTGACCGTCTCGCTCGGCGGCGTGGGCACCATCACCCACGTCATCAACGACACCGGAGCGGTCACCGCGTCCAACACCACCCCCAGCAATGTCGTGTCCTATCCGTGACCCGCTGATCCCCTCACCGTGAACCCACGGTGACGGCGGCCCGGTGCTCCCGTGCAGGCGGGAGCACCGGGCCGCCCCCGCGAACGGGTGAAGCCGGGCCCGTGACCCCCACCCGCGTGTGCGTCGGCGCCGCGCGCCGCCTACGCTGCGCCAGGGGAGTTACGTCACGGGAGGCCGACCCTGCTGGTGCTGTGTGTGTTCTTCGCGTTGCTCGGTGCGGCCAGCAACGCGGTGGGAACCGTCCTCCAGCGCAAGGCCGCGCTCGCCGTGCCGCCCAACGACGCGATGCGCCCGCGTCAGATGCTCGCGATGATCCGGCAGCCGGTGTGGCTGCTCGGCATCTGCGGAGTGGCGGGCGCCGCGGCCTTCCAGGCCCTCGCCCTGGTGGCGGGACCGCTGGCCCTCGCGCAGCCCGTCTTCATCCTGGAACTTCCGCTCGCCCTGCTCTTCAGCGTGCCGCTACTCGGGCGCGCCCTGCCGCGCGCGGGCTGGAGCGGCGTCGCCTGCATGGTCGCGGGTCTGGCGCTCGCCCTGGGCGCCGCGGCGCCGGGCGGCGGCGGCGCCCAGGCGTCCATGGCGCACTGGGTGCCCGCCGTCCTGCTCTGCGTGGGCGCCATCGGCTGGGCGGTCGTCATCGCCCGCCACCGGCCCTCCGGCGCGCCGAGGGCCGCCCTGCTGGGCGCCGCCTCCGCGGTGGCCAACGCGCTCACCGCGGCGCTGATGAAGTCCGCCGCCGACACCTTCTCCGCGCACGGCGGCGTCGCCTTCCTGACCGCCTGGCAGACCTACGGCTTCGCGCTGTGCGGCGTCACCGCGATCTTCCTGCTGGAGAGCGCCCTCCAGTCCGGGCCGATCATCGCCTCGCAGCCCGCCCTCACTCTCGGCGACGCCACCGTCAGCCTGGCGCTGGGCATCACCGTCTACGGCGAGCACATCCGTACCGGCTGGTGGGTCGTGCCGCAGTTGGCGGCCGTCGGCCTGATCGCCTACGGCACCGTCCGGCTCTCCCGCGCGGTCCCGCTGATCAGGGAACTGGCGGGCTGACCGCACGGGCCGCCCGGTCTCGGCCCGGCACCGACCTGACATCCGCCCGGCACCGGCTCGACAACGGCGCGGCACCGGCCCGATACCGGCCCGGGCCTGGCGCGAACCGCGAAGGGCAGCTTAAGGGAACCGGTAGCCGCTTCGGCTTCATCCCCGGAGCGGTTCGCCCAAGCATGGGGCCGTGACCGAACGATTCCTGCACCTCAACGTCAACGCCAACGGGCTGGCGAAACCGCCGAACAGCTGGCGGCACAGCTCTCCGCCCACCTGGTTCCTCGACGTCGCCTCCTGGGAGAAGCTCGGGCGGATCGCCGAGCGCGGCCTGCTGGACGCGGTCTTCCTCGCCGACCACCTCGGCGCCACCGACTTCAGCAAGCCGTGGCACGCCTTCGACCCGTTCATGCTCCAGACGGCGGTGGCCCGCGCCACCCGCCACATCGGTCTGGTGACGACCCTGTCCGCGACCTTCTACCAGCCGTGGGACATCGCGCGCCGCGCCGCGACGCTCGACATCACCTCCGGCGGCCGGGCGGCGGTCAACATCGTCACCTCCGGCGAGGACGCGGCCGCGGCCCTGTACGGGCGGGGACCGCTTCCCGCACGCGAGGTCAGGTACGGGCGCGCCGAAGAGGTGCTGAACGCCGTCAAGCGGCTGTGGGACTCCTGGGACCCGGACGCCCTGGTCGCCGACCCCACGACGGGCGAACTGGTGGACGACGGCCGGGTCCCGACGGTGGACTTCGACGGCGAACACGTGGGCTTCAGGGGGCGGTTCCAGTTCCCGCGCTCCGTGCAGGGGCGGCCGGTCATCGTCCAGGCCGGAGCGTCGCCCCTGGGCATCGAACTGGCCGCGCAGCACGCGGACGCCGTGTTCTGCGCCTCCAACACCCTGTCGACTGGGCAGGAGTTCTACCGCGGGCTGAAGGCCCGCGCCGCCGCCCACGGGCGCGACCCCGACGAACTCCTGGTCCTTCCCGGCCTCAACATCACCCTCGGCGGCACCGAGGCCGAGGCGATCCGGCGCCGCGCCGAACTGGTCGGTCCCGTGGAGGCGGACGACGCCGCAGTGCGCGCGCTGGCCGTCCAACTCGGCGTCCCCGTCGACCTGCTGAGCCTGGACAAGGCCCTGCCCTGGGACTACATCAACTCGCCGCGGTGGAGCCCGCGCAGCGTCGGCGCCGCCAACGGCGTGCTGTCCGTGGCGCGCCAGGGAGACCTCACCGTGCGCGAGGTCCTCGAACGCCGCGCGAACGCGCAGAACGCGATCGTCGGCACGCCCGAGCAGGTCGCCGACGAGATCGAGAGCTGGTTCACCCAACGCGCCGCCGACGGCTTCAACATCAACTTCGACATCTTCCCCTCCGGCCTGGAGCAGGTCGTCGACCACCTGGTGCCGGAGCTCCAGCGGCGCGGGATCTTCCGCAGGGAGTACGAGTCCACCACGCTGCGCGGCCACTACGGGCTTCCGCCCCTGGTGACCGACGCGAGCCGCGCCACCGCGCGCACGGCCTGATCAGGAGACCGCCACCAGTGAGCACACGCCGACTGCACTTGAACGTCAACGCCAACGCGCTGGGCCGAGCACCGGGGGGCTGGCGCCTGCGCGACGACCCGCTCGGCTTCCTCGACATCGACGAATGGGAGAACCTCGGCCGGACCGCGGAACGCGGCCTGCTGGACGCGGTGTTCCTCGCCGAGACCCTCGGATTCTCCCAGCAGGACTTCACCAGGCCGTGGAACGCGATCGACCCGTTCGTCGTGCTGACCGCGATCGCCCGCGCCACCACGCACGTCGGCCTGGTGGCGACCGTGTCGTCCACCTACCGCCACCCGTACCACATCGCCCGGCTGGGCTCCTCGCTCGACCTGGTCTCGGGCGGCCGGGCCGCGGTCAACGTCGTCACCACGCAGTCGCCGCGCGCCGGGGCCCAGTTCGGCCTCGACGCGCACCCCGACCGGGACGCCCGCTACGGCCGCGCGGACGAGGCGATCGCGGTGATCAGGGCGCTGTGGGAGTCATGGGACCCCGACGCGCTCGTCGGTGACAAGGCGTCAGGTGAGCTGACCGACCTGACGAAGGTGCGCGAGGTCGACCACGTCGGCGAGCACCTGCGGGTCAAGACCTGGTACCAGGTGCCGCGTTCGCCGCAGGGCCACCCCGTCGTCCTGCAAGCGGGCGCGTCGGAGCAGGGCATCGACCTGGCCGCGAAGTACGCCGACGCGGTCTTCTGCGCCGCGCACAACCTCCAGCAGGGCAAGGACTTCGCCGCCAAGGTGAAGGCCCGGGCCCGCGACGTTCACGGCCGCGACCCCGACGACGTTCTGATCCTGCCCGGACTGTGGCCGGTCATCGGCAGCACCGAGGCCGAGGCGCGCGAGCGCCGCGACCTGCTGGCCGGTCTGAGCACCGACACCACCGACGCCCTGACGTCGCTGGCGGCGCAGCTCGGCCTGCCGGTGGACAGCCTGGAGCTCGACCGGCAGCCGCCCTGGGACCTGATCAACTCGCCGGAGTGGAAGCCGAGCAGCTACGGCTTCGCCAACTCCGTGCTCCAGTCCGCCCGCAACGAGAACCTGACGGTGCGCGACCTGCTCGACCGGCACATCGCCGGCGGCGGTCACCGCATGGTGGTGGGCACCCCGGAGCAGATCGCCGACGAGATGGAGGCGTACTTCACCGAGGGCGCCGCGGACGGGTTCAACCTGAACCACGACCTCTACCCCGACGGCCTCGACCTCATCGTCGACCACCTGGTGCCGGAGCTCCAGCGGCGCGGGATCTTCCGCAAGGAGTACGAGGCGAGCACGCTGCGCGGCAACCTCGGCCTGCCCATCCCGGCGGCCACCCCGGTCTGAGGCCGCAGGGCAGCACGGCGCGACGGAGCCGCCCGGCGTACCGACCCCCATCCCACGGGGCCGGTACGCCGGGCGGCTCTTCGGGCTGCCGCCGGATCAGGAACCGCCGGCGTCCGGCAGGCGCGCCTCGGCCCCGATGGCGCCGGGCCGCAGCGCCCTGTCGCCCTCGACCCGCTCGGCGATACCGGCCAGTCGCGCGGCCTGCTCCGGTGTGAGCGTGACGTCGAACGCGCCGACGTTCTCCCGCAGATACGCGGCGTGCCGGGTGCCGGGGATCGGCACGACGTCCTCACCCCGCGAGAGCACCCAGGCGAGGGCCACCTGACCGGGCTCGGCGCCGAGTTCGGCCGCGACGGCGACGACCTCGTCGGCCAACTTCACATTCGTGTCGAAGACCTCCTCGGCGAACCGCGGGTGCTCCAGCCGACGGCCCGTCAGGTCCGCGCGGCTGCGCAGCCGACCGGTCAGCCACCCGCGGCCCAGCGGCGAGAACGGCACGATGCCGATGCCCAACTCCCGCGCGATGGACAGCGTTTCGGCCTCGATGTCGCGGGTGAAGAGCGACCACTCGTTCTGGATCGCGGTGACCGGATGTGTGGCATGGGCGCGGCGCAGGGTCCGCGGACCCGGCTCCGACAGACCGATCCAGCGGACCTTGCCCGCCTCGACCAGCTCCTTCAGCGCGCCGACCGTCTCCTCGATCGGCACCGCCGGATCGACGCGGTGCTGGTAGTAGAGGTCGATGTGGTCGACGCCCAGGCGCCGCAACGAGCCCTCCACCGCCGACCGTACGTACTCCGGACGGCCGTCGATGGGGCGGGCGTCGGGGTTGGTGGCCCGGTCGAGCGGGTTGCCGAATTTGGTGGCGATGACCAGGCCGTCACGGCGGCCCTTGACCGCCTGCCCGAGCAGCGTCTCACTGATGGCCGGGCCGTAGATGTCGGCGGTGTCGAAGAAGTCGATGCCGAGGTCGATCGCCTCGCCCACCAACGCCGACGCGCTGTGCCGCTCGTCGGCGTCGGTGGACCGCGCGAAGCTCATGAAGCCCAGGCCGAGGGCCGAGACCTCCAGCCCCTCGGTGCCGAGCCTGCGTCGAGTGATGTCGGTCAATGGTTACTCCTCAGCCGGTGGTTCGGGAGCGGCGCCGGGTCAGCCGGTCGTCACGTCGTCCAGCGCCGTGGTGTAGTTGAACCCGAGCTTGGACGTGACATTGGTCTTCAGCCCGCCGTACTTGTACGCGGCCTCGACGGTCGCCTGCTGGATCCGCAGGAACTCCGGGTCACCGATCTTGTAGAAGGTCGAGTGCCGGGCGTTCTCCCAGTTGACCTTGGCCACGTCGGGCGTCTGGCTGAGGACCTGCTGCTCGACCTTCTCGTACGCGGTCTCGTGACCGGGGATCCACTGCTCGTAGAAGGTCCGCAGCCGGCCGTAGAAGTCCTTGAGCGCCGCCAGCTTGGCCGGGTCGTCGAGCACCTCGGTCCTGGCGATCCAGCCGCTGCCGCCGAGGATGCCGAGCGTCGCGTTGTCGGCGATCTTGATCGCCTTTCCGGAGTCGACGGGCTTCTTCACGTTGCTGTAGCTGGTCACCACCGCGTCCAGGCGCCCGGCGTTGAAGGCGTTGGCCGCGGCCTGGTTGCTCGGGAACTGCACACCGTGGACGTCCTTGGGGCCGAAGCCGCCCTTCTCCAGCGCGACGACGTAGGCGGCGTAGATGTTGCCGCCGTAGTTGTAGCCGATCTTCTTGCCCTTCAGCTCGGCGAGCGTCGTGATGCCGGAGCTCTTCGTCACGTACACGGCGGCCGGGTAGGGCGCGTCGGGCGTCCAGGTCACCGCGAAGCCCTGGATCGGGGCGCCGGTCTTCGTCCAGTCGGCCGAGGCGTTGGCGGCCTCGAAGGCGGCGGTGTTCTCACCGACCTGGCCGACGTCGATCTGCTTGCCGTACAGCGCCGCCAGTTGGTTCGCCGGGCCCGCGATGATCGGGACCTTGTACTTGTACGGGGTGTCCTCGAACAGGCCCGACTCCTTCAGCAGCGCGGGGAAGTCGGCGGTCTGGTAGCTGATCGTGAGATTGACGCCGGACAGGTCGACCGCGGCGGCGGAGGAGGAACCTCCCGTCGAGCCGCCGTTCGACCCGGAACCCGCGTTCTTCGCGGAGGTCGAGGCGCCGCCGGAACCGCCGCAGGCGGTGGCGACCATGGCGAGGGCGACGGCCGCGAAGGCGGTGAACGTGCGCTGGACGAAGGGGGAGTGCTTGCCGGTGCTGTACATGTGCGATGACTTCCTCGGGATGTGTCGGGTGAAGACGGTTCGTGGTGCGCTGATCTGACGGGTCGTCAATGGCCGGCGGCCACCTCCTCGTCGCCGCCGCCGACGGTGCGGGCCACGCCGAGCTGGTCGAGCAGCGCCGCGCGCAGTTCGAGGAACCGCGGATCGTCGCGGTGGCGGGGCTTGTCGATCTCGACCCGCTGGTCCAGGGCGATCGAACCGCGCGAGAGGACCAGGACACGGTCGGCGAGCAGGATCGCCTCGTCCACGTCATGGGTGACCAGGACGACGGCGGGCTCGTGCTTGGCGCACAGCGCCGCCAGCAGGTCGTGCATCTTGATCCGGGTCAGCGCGTCCAGGGCCGCGAAGGGCTCGTCGAGCAGCAGCAGATCGGGCTCGGTGACCAGCGCGCGGGCGAGCGCGACACGCTGTGCCTCACCGCCGGACAGCGTCCGGGGCCAGGCTTTGGCGTGGCTCTCGATACCGACCTCGGCCAGCGCGTCGAGCGCTTTGCCGTACGCGGATCGCGGACGCCGCGCGCCGAGCACGACATTGCGCCACACCTTCTGCGCGGGAACCAGCCGCGGCTCCTGGAAGACGGTCGACCGCACGCGGGGCACGACGACATTTCCCTCGTCGGCGGTGTCGAGTCCGCCGACGATACGGAGCAACGTCGTCTTACCGGTGCCGGACGCTCCGAGCAGCGCGACGAACTCCCCCTTCCGCAGCCGGAGATCGACCCCGTCGAGCACCGCACGGCCGTCGAAGACCCGTCGGACCCCCAGCGCGGTGACGGCGTATCCTGCGCTGTCCGCGGCGAGGTCGCCCGGCGATTCAGTTGATACCGACACGGGCCCTCCAAGGCAGGACGAGACGCTCGACGCCGCGCATGACGAAGTCGATGAGGATGCCCAGCACGGCGTAGATCCAGATGCCGGCGATGACGATGTCCGGGCGCTGGTTGTTCTGGGCGTTGATGATCAGATAGCCGATCCCGGCGGTGGAGTTGACCTGCTCGGCCAGCACCAGCGACAGCAGCGAGAAGGAGCAGGCGAAGCGCAGACCGGTGAGGATGCCGGGCAGCGCCGTCGGGAAGATGATCCGGCGGGCGATCCGGAAGCCGCTGAGCCCGAAGGTCCTGCCCGCCTCGATGAGCTTTTGGTCGACGCCCTTCACGGCGTGGAACGTGTTCAGGTAGAGCGGGAACAGCGCCGCCGCGGTGATGAGGGCGAGCTTGGACGGCTCGTCGATGCCGAACCAGGTGACGAACAGCGGGACCAGCGCGATGAACGGCACCGTCCGCAGCATCTGGAGGGTGGCGTCGAAGATCTCCTCGCCGATCTTCCACAGACCGGCGAAGATCCCGAGCACCAGCCCCGCGCTGCCGCCGAGCAGCAGCCCCTCACCGGCCCGCCGCAGCGACACCGGTACGGCGGCCTGGAGCGAGCCGTTGTTCCACAGGTACTGGTACGCCTCGACGATGGTCTTCGGCGAGGGCAGCACGTCCTCGGTGGTCCAGCCCCAGGTCAACGCGAGCTGCCAGAGGGCGATCAGTGCGACGGGCACGCCGACGCGCAGGGTCCAGCCGCTCCAGAAGCGGACCCGCTTGCGCACGCTCTCGCGCCCGCGGTTGCGCGGGCTGAGGTCGATGAGCCCCGCCGCGCCCCGCGGAGTCCTCGTGGCGGTCGGCGCACCCGGCGCGGGCGCGGTGTCGGTGACGGAAGCGGCGCCGGTCAACGCGTCACCTCGGCGGCGGTGTCGACCGGCCGGGTGGTGAGGGGCCTGGCGATGGCGGTCATGAGCGTGTCCTCACAGGGGGTCAGTGCCTCAGGCGAACTTCTTGAACGGAACGGTGTCGTCCTGCGCCAACTCGGCGACCAGGCCGAGCTCCCAGGACAGATAGCGGCGGAATCCGGCCTTGCGGTCCTCGGGGTCGCTCTCGCGCCAGCCGGAGGCGACGACATCCTCCGGGGCGTGCAGCCACTCGGCCCGGTCGGTCTCCACGGGCAGACCGGCCGCGCGCCACGCCGCCGTGCCGCCGTCGAGCACCCGCACCGGACGGTCGGTGGCCGCCGCGAGGTCGGCGGCGGCGTAGCGCGCGAGCACCCCGTCGGAGGAGGTCAGCACGACCGGCCCGGTGCCGGGCAGCTCGGCGGCCGACGCGGCGAGGCGGGCGCGGATGGCGAACCGGGCGCCGGGGACGTGGCCGGTGCGGTACTCCGGGCTGGGCGCCACGTCGAGCACGAGCCGGGTGTCGGCCGGGGCGCCGTCCAGCTCCTGCGCGGTGACCGTCTCGAAGCCGCCGGACGGCGGGTCGAGGACGGGCCGCGGCACCGGGCCGGTCTCCAGGTCGACGCCTTCCAGGGCCCGGTCGAGGACGAACACCCGCGCCCAGCCGATCTGGGCGATCCAGGAAGCGGCGACCGCGGCCCGTACGCCGTCGTTGTCGACGAGGACCACACGGGAATGGTGCGTGCCGACGTGCCGGAACACCCACGGCGCGACATCCCAGCTCGGCGCCGACAGGGAGCCGGGCAGGTGACCGGCCTCGAACTCCTCGGGCGTGCGCACGTCCAGGACGTACAGCGAACGCGTGTCGTCCTTGCCGAACGCCGCGAGCGCCGCCGCGTCGATGTGCTCGATCCCGAAGCGCTCGCCGAAGCGGACCGCGCTCTCCCGCGCCGCCTCCAGCGCCGCGCCGGTCGGCGGCGCCACCGAGGACGTCTCGCCGTGGTCGAGTTCGTGCCCCTCCAGCACCCAGGACTGGGTGCCGCCCTCCAGCGACACCACCCGGTTCGGCAGGCCCGCGTTGATGAGCACCTGGGCGCCGAGGATGCTCCGCGTGCGCCCGGCGCAGTTGACCACGACGAGCGTGTCGGGCGACGACACCGCCTCGGCCGCGCGGTAGACGAGTTCGGCGCCAGGTATCGACGTCCCGCCGGGCAGGCTGTGGTCGCGGAACTCGCCGATGGGGCGGCTGTCCAGCAGCACGATGTCCTCACCGGCCGCGCGGCGGCTCAGGAAGTCCGGCACGCTGATGTGCGGCGTCTGGTAGACCTCCTCGATCCACTCGCCGAAGGCCTGCCCGATGACGTGATCGCCGCCGCTGTGGACCTTGTGCCCGGCCGCGGCCCACGCGGCGAGGCCGCCGTCGAGCACCCGGACGTCGGTGTAGCCGAGCGCGCGCAGCCGGGCCGCCCCGCGCCCCGCCAGCTCCGCGTCGCCGCCGTCGTAGACGACGACCGGCGTGTCACGGCGGGGGACCAGCGCCCCCACCTTCAGCTCCAGGACGCTGAGCGGGATCGAGACGGCGAGCAGGATCGACCCCTGCGCCGCCGTGACGCCGGACTCACGGACGTCGACGAGCGCGTACTCCTGGCCGCCGTCGAGCAGCGCGCGCAACTCGTCGACGGCGATGGCGGGGGCCACGGATTCGGTCATGGGAACTCTCCTGGACTCTGGTCGGATCAGTAGTGGATGGCGCCGGGCACGCCGCCGCCGGCGTAGACGCCGTCGCCGACGACGGCCACGCTGCGCGGCGAGGCGAGGAAGGCGACCACCCACGCCACCTCGTGCGGCTCAATCACCCGGCCGATGACATTGCCCGGCGCGCCGTCGGCCGCGCCGCCGCTCTGAAGCTCGACGTACCGCTCGGTGCGGGTGGGACCGGGGTGGACGACGGTGACGTTGACGCCGTGCGGGCCGAGTTCGTCGGCGACGTTCTTGGTCAGCGCGATCACCGAGGCGTTGCGGACCGAGCCGATCACCGAGACGGTCGAACGGGCCCCGGTGCCGCTGATGTTGATGACACGGCCCCAGCCGTTCTCGATCAGCAGCGGCGCGACGGCCTTGATGGTGCGCAGATAGCCGATCACCTTGACGTTGAGCTGCCGTTGGAACCAGGCGTCGTCGGCGTCCTGGAAGCTCGGCCCCTTCTGCGCGGGCTGCTCGGCGGCGTTGTTGACGAGGATGTCGATACCGCCGAAGGCCGTTCTCACGGTGTCGACCAGCTCGCGCACCGAGTCGTCGTCACCGGTGTCGGCCCGCACGGCGAGCACGTCGGCGCCGGTCGACTCCCTGATCCGTACGACCGCGTCGTCCAGGACGTCCCCCCGCCGTCCGGTGATCGCCACCCGCACGCCCTCGCGCGCCAGTTCCTCGGCGATGGCGTAACCGATGCCCGTGCCGCCCCCGGTGACGACGGCGCGTTTTCCTTCGAGTTCGAGACCCATGGACTTCCCCGATCGAGTGCCCGACGGCGACGCCGAGCTGCGAATAGGGCCTCAGCCTGCGGGGACGGGAAGGGGCGAACAAGAAGATCTGGCTACAGCAATAGCCGGGACCTGGCTTAACAGTGGGGTGGGCGGGGGAGGCCGGGGCGGCACTGTGCGAATCGACACGATCTAGGACGTGGTGGGAATCGGGGTGGGTGTGCGATCCTCGGTGCGTGACCGGGACGGACCTCTTCGCGCGACGCCATGTCGATCTCATGCGCGTCTGCGTCGCCGCCTGTCGTCGTTGATCCGCACCACGCCGTTGGTGCCGAAGCGCGGCCTGCCCTCCTAGGAGCGCCGCCGCTCGTCAGAATCGAACCCAGACCGCCGCCGCCGGTACCGGCCGCGCCGCGCCTGGGTGTCGTGGGGGTCAACTCGACAACATCTGAGGTCAACCATGAGCATGCTCGACCTGCGTCGCATGATGCTGCTACGCGATCTCGCCGATCTCGGCACGGTCACCGCCGTCGCCGAACGGCGCAACATCACCAACTCCGCCGTCTCACAGCAACTCCGGGTCCTGGAGGTCGAGACCGGCTCGATCCTGTTCCGCAGGGACGGGCGCACCCTGGGCCTCACCCGCAGTGGCCGGATCCTCGTGGACCACGTACGCGTCGTGCTCGGCGCCGTCGACGACGCGATGAGCGCGCTCGCGGCCACCCGCGACCAGGTCTCGGGACAGATCGCGATGGTCTCCTACAACCTGGGCATACCCGTCCTGGCGGCGCCGCTGATCCACCTGCTGAGCGCCGAGGAGCCGCACTTGCAGATCCACCTCCAGCAGGCCGAGGCCGATGACGCGCTGCGCCTGCTGCGCCAGGGCGAGGTCGACGTGGCCGTCACCTACCGGTGCGACTTCGAGGCGCAGGACCTGCTCAACGGGCTGAGCCGGGAGGTGCTGCTGGTCGAGCCGTTCGTGCTCCTTGCGCCGACCGGGCTGCACGCCCGGGTCCGCAGCCTGGGGCTCGCCGCGCTCGCCGAACAGGTGTGGGTCACCGGTCTGGCCAACTCCACCCTGGACACCGCGCTGCTGCGGGCCGCCGAGCGGGCCGGGTTCACCCCGCGGATCACGCACCGGCTGGTGACCGCCCAGATCGTCTGCGACCTGGCCGCCACCGAGGTCGTCTCGGCGATCGTGCCCCGGCTGTCCGTACCGGCGCACCTGGAACACCTCATCGTCGAGGGCGTGCCGATCGGCTACCGCACGATCAGTTCGGTCACGCGCACCACCCGCAGGAACGACCCGAACATCGCGCTCGTCCTGCGCACGCTGCGCTCGATCGGTGAACAGGCGCTGCACAGACGGGTCCTGCGGGTCGCCTCCTGACCGCGCCGCCAGGACCGCGTACCGCGCCGCGCACCCGCGCGGGCCGAACCGGGACCGCGCCGCGCTGACGAGCGCACCTCGGCCCGACAGTTAAGCGCAGCCGCAACGACGCCGTAGCCGAACCTTGTTGATCGGCCACGCCGCCGGATCGACGCTGAGGTGCCACAGGAACCGGGCGCCACAGTGAGCAGGGGAGCACGCATGACGGAAACAGCCGAGGCCACGAGCGGTGTCACCTTCGGCTCGGCGCGACTGCGGGAGCTGATCGAGCACATCGGCGACGGCGCGATCGGGCGGGACGAGCGCGACGAACTGCCGTACGCGGCCGTCGAGGCGGCGAAAAGGGCAGGGCTCGGCGCCCTGCGGGTGCCGGTCGAACGGGGCGGGGGCGGCGCGAGCCTCACCCAGTTCTTCGAGGTGTTCATCGACCTGGGCGCCGCGGACTCCAATGTGGCGCACATCCTGCGCAGCCACTTCGGTGTGGTGGAGGGGCTGCTGCGCGGCGCCCGCCCCGAGGACGCGGTCTGGCTCGACCGTGTCGCGCGCGGTGAGCTGATCGGCTCCGCCTCCACCGAACTGGGCGCGAAGGCGGGGGCCACCGACTTCCCGTACCGGACCACCGTCAGCCGCACGGACGGCGGCCTGCGGCTGAACGGCACGAAGCACTACACCACGGGCAGCCTGTACATGGACTGGCTGGTCGTCGGCGTCACCGACGTGGACGGCGGGAGGGCCCAGGTCATCGTCCCCACCGACCGCCCCGGCGTGCTGCGCCCCAACGACTGGGACGGCTTCGGCCAGCGCTTCACGGGCAGCGGCACGGTGACCTTCGACGATGTCGCCATCACACCCGAGGACTACTTCACCCGGGCGACCGACGCCCGCGAACCCGTCCCGTACCCCGCGACGTTCTTCCACATCCAGCTCAACGCGATGATCGCGGGCATCCTGCGCCGGGTGGCGGCCGACGCCGTCGCACACGTCCGGGCCAAGAAACGGGCTTTCTACCACGCGCCCGCCGACGCGCCGACCGAGGACCCGATCGTGCAGTACAGCGTGGGGCTGCTGCACAGCCAGGCGTTCGCCGCGCAGGCCCTGGTCCTGACCGCCGGACGCGCGCTGGAGGACGCCTACGCGGCGCACGGCACCCCCGAGGAGGCCGAGCTGTCCGCGCGCGCGTCGCTGCTCAACGCCAAGGCCAAGGTCGTCGTGGACGAACTCGCCAACCGCGCCGCGTCCGAGCTCTTCGACATCGGCGGCGGCTCGCTGGTCCGCCGCGGCGCCCACCTCGACCGGCACTGGCGCAACATCCGTACGATCGCCGCCCACAATCCGAAGACGCTCAAAGCGGTCGCGGTGGGCCGCTACGAACTCAACGGAACGCCGCTGCCGAACCAGGGCTTCTTCTAGGAACCGCCCCGACACGTCCGGCGCCGCGGCGCTTGCGCTGGAGTCCACTCCAGCTCCTAGCGTGTGAGGCATGACAACGACTCAGCACGCGATCGGCTCGGGATTCGGCGCACAGACCACCGCGCGGGAGGTGCTGGAGGGGATCGACCTGACCGGCAGGCTCGCCCTCGTCACCGGCGGCTACTCCGGCATCGGCCTGGAGACCACCCGCGCGCTGGCCGCGGCGGGCGCCCACGTCGTCGTACCGGCCAGGCGGCCCGCGACCGCCAAGGACGCGCTCGACGGCATCGACGGCGTGGAGGTCGACGAGCTCGACCTGGCCGACCTCGACAGCGTCCGCGGTTTCGCCGAGCGCTTCCTGGCCACCGGGCGCGGCATCGACATCGTCATCAACAGCGCCGCCGTCATGGCCTGCCCCGAGACGCGGGTAGGACCCGGCTGGGAGGCGCAGTTCGCCACCAACCACCTCGGGCACTACGCGCTGGTGAACCGGCTGTGGCCGGCGATCGAGGACGGCGGCGCGCGCGTCGTCGCGGTCTCCTCGGCCGGTCATCACTATTCCGCCATCCGCTGGGACGACCCGCAGTACGCGCGCGGCGGCTACGAGAAGTGGCAGGCGTACGGCCAGGCCAAGACGGCCAACGTGCTGTTCGCGGTGCACCTCGACCAGCTCGCCGCGCGGCGCGGGGTGCGGGCCTTCGCGCTGCACCCCGGCGGCATCCTCACCCCGCTCCAGCGCCACCTGCCCCAGTCCGAGCTGATCGAGCGCGGCCTGATCGACGAGAACGGCGAACCGCTGGAGTCCGCCGGGCTCAAGAGCACCGAGCAGGGCGCCGCCACCCAGGTCTGGGCCGCCACCTCGCCCATGCTCGACGGCAAGGGCGGCGTCTACCTGGCGGACTGCGAGATCGCCGAGCCCGCGCCCGCGGACGGCACCAGGATCGGTGTGAAGGACTACGCGATCGACCCGGACCAGGCCGCCCGGCTGTGGACGCTGTCCGCCGAACTGACCGGCGTGGACGCCGTCACGCCCCGGTAGGCCGCCCGCTCACGCCCCGCCCGCACCCGCTACCCCGCACTCCCCAGCAGCCGGTAGGGGGTCGCGGCACCGGGCGGCGTAATGTTGCCCAAGGCAAACAGAGCAGCATTACGGGAGAGGAAGCAGCACCATGAGTGCTCAGGCAGACGCCGCGCCGGCCGGCACCGCGGCGCCCCCGACGGAGTACACACACCGGCAGATCATGGTCATCCTCTCGGGGCTGCTGCTCGGCATGTTCCTGGCGGCACTGGACCAGACGGTGGTCTCCACGGCCATCTACAAGATCGGTGAGAGCCTCAACGGCCTGACCGCCCAGGCGTGGGTGACCACCGCCTTCCTGATCACCTCGACGATCAGCACACCGCTGTACGGCAAGCTCTCCGACCAGTACGGGCGCAAGCCGTTCTTTCTCTTCGCCATCGCGATATTCATCGTCGGCTCGGCGCTGTGCATGCTGTCGACGTCGATGTACATGCTCGCGGGCTTCCGCGCCCTCCAGGGCATCGGCGCGGGCGGGCTGTTCTCGCTCGCGCTCGCCATCGTCGGCGACATCATCCCGCCGCGCCAACGGGCCAAGTACCAGGGCTACTTCATGGCCGTGTTCGGCACGTCCAGCGTGCTCGGACCGGTCATCGGCGGCGCGCTGGCCGGGCAGGACTCGCTGCTCGGCATCGACGGCTGGCGCTGGATCTTCCTGATCAACGTCCCCATCGGCATCCTCGCCCTGTTCGTGGTCGCCAGGGTCCTGCACGTGCGCCAGGAACGACGGCCGCACCGGATCGACTACCTCGGGGCGACCGCGCTGATCGTCGCCCTCGTACCGCTGCTGATCGTGGCCGAACAGGGCCGCGAGTGGGGCTGGGGCGCCGCGTCCTCGCTGTCCTGCTACATCATCGGCGCGGTCGGCATCGTCGCCTTCCTGCTGGCCGAGCGCCGGGCGGGCGAGGAGGCGCTGCTGCCGCTGCGGCTCTTCCGCAACGGCGTCTTCGCGGTCGGCTCCGCGCAGTCCGCGATCATCGGCATCGGCATGTTCGGCGGCATCACGCTGCTGCCGCTCTACCTCCAGCTCGTCAAGGGCAACTCGCCGACCAAGGCCGGTCTGCTCACCCTGCCGCTGGTGCTCGGCATCATGATCTTCTCGATGGTGTCCGGCCAGATCACCTCGCGCACCGGCCGCTACAAGATCTTCCCCATCATCGGCTGCGCCCTGCTGGTGGGCGGCATGCTGATGCTGTGGCAGATGTCGGCCGACAGCAGCCTGTTCTACGTGGACGTGTCGATGTTCGTCGTCGGCGCCGGACTCGGCCTGAACATGCAGACGATCGTGCTGGCCATGCAGAACGCGGTGCCGCCGCGCGACATCGGTGTCGCCACCTCCTCGACGACCTTCTTCCGGCAGATGGGCGGCACGCTCGGCGTCGCCGTCTTCCTGTCGATCGTCTACTCCGTCGTGGGCGGCAAGATCGGCTCCGCCTTCGCCGCCGCCAAGGGAGGAGAAGCGTTCCAGCAGGCCGCCGCCGCGCACCCGGACCAGCTCAAGACGCTCACCTCGGCGTCCTCGGGCAGCACCGGCACGCTCAACGACACGTCGTTCCTCAGCCATGTCGACCCGGCGCTCGCCCACCCCTTCAAGACCGGCTTCACCGACGCGATCAACGTCGCCTTCCTCGTCGGCGCGGGCGTCCTGGTGATCGCCTTCGTGCTGTCGCTGCTCATCAAGGAGGTCCCGCTGCGCACCACGGCGGGGGACTTCTCGCAGGAGGAGAAGGTGGAGGCGGCGACCTCCTGAGTCAGGGCGTGTGCCTCGGCTCACCGCACAGCCGGTACAGCAGCGCGTAGGCCGTCTTGACGATGCGGCAGCCGCGGTCGTGCCGGGTGGCGCATCCGGCCACCGCCGTACCGGTCGCCGGGTGGAAGCCGAGGAATGTCTGCTGCCCGAAGGTGGCCCCCGCGTGGAAGAGCAGGGGGCCACCCGGCGCCGGATGGTGGTACCAGGTCAGCGTGTGCGTGTTCCGGTGACCGAGCCCCCGGCGCAGTTGCGGGACCTGGACGTCGCGCAGCGCCGCCTCCAACGCCGTGCCGCCGGGCCGCAGGTGCGCCTCGGCGTAGCGGAGCAGGTCGGTCGGTGTGGACCGGACCCCGCCCGCCGCCGTGAAGGCCGCCATGTCGGTCGGCGGCAGCGGCGTACGCCCGTCGGTCCGGTAGCCGACCGCCGCGAGGACACCGCCCGGCCCCGTCGTGGTGCCGGGCAGCCCCAGGGGCGCCAGCACCCGCCCCGCCAGCAGCGTGCCGTAGTCCGTTCCCGTGGCGTGTTCCATCGCGGGTCCGAGCAGCGCGATGCCGAGGTTGGAGTAGTGCCAGCGGCTGCCGGGGGCGTGGCGGGTACGGGTGTCCGCGAAGGCCCGCAGCAGCCGTCCGGTGTCGTAGCGGGCGTAGCTGTTGGTGTACGGCCGCAGCACCGCGCCCGCCACCAGGTCACGCGGCACGCGCGGCAGCCCCGAGGTGTGGGTCGCCAGGTGCCGCAGCGTGATCCGCCGCGCGTACGGGTGGGGGAGCGGCAGGTCCGGCAGGTGCGCGGCGAGCGGGTCGTCGAGACCGAGTACGCCGTCGCGGGCGAGTGCCGCCAGCAGCAGCACGGTGAACGTCTTGGAGAGCGAGCCGAGTTCGTACCGCGCCTCCTCGCGCGCCGCCCGCGGCGGCGCGCTGCCGCCGCCCACCAGCGTCCGCCGTCCCGCGCGGGAGACGGCCAGCACGACATCGGGCGCCCTGACCTCGGTGACCGCCCGCTCCAGCAGGTCGCGGACCGGCGCGCCGTCGGCCGTACGGTCCTCGGCCTCGTCCGGCGCGAGGCGGTCCACCGCTGTGGCGCTCACGCGACCGCGTCCGTGTCTGCCGACAGCGCCCGCGAGGTGGCCATCGCGGAGGCGAAGGCGGCGACCAGCGTCGGGTGGTGCACCTGGTCGAAGACCTCGGCCGCGTTCCCGTCCGGCATCCCGTTGCGCACCGGCATCGCACCGCTGTCGGACTGCGCGGCGGCGTACCGCTCCCACACCTCGCCGTCGAGCGCCGGGCGCGGCAGACAGGCGTCCACGACCAGCAGTTCGCCGAGCAGGTCCCAGTGGGCGAGGTCGGCCCAGTCCTCGGTCCAGGCCGGGAGATACCGCGTCAGATAGTCGACGATCGCGGGCGGGATGCGGTCCGGCGCCTCGCCCCAGTTGGTGAGGTGGAAGACGGTGTGGGTGAGGTCGTACGCGATGTGGAACTGCACCGTCCAGGGCTCCGGCGTCTGGCCCAGCCAGGTGCGCTCCACGGCCAGGTCGAAGTCGCCGCTGGGCACCAGGCCCAGCTTGCGCTCGGCGTTGAGCAGGCCCAGGCGCCGGTTGGGCACCATCTCCAGGGCCCGCCAGGACGCCGTGCGGCGCGAGAGGGCGACCGCGTCCTCCACACCGGGGTGCCGGTGGCCCAGTTCGTAGAAGGTCGCGTAGATCTCCAGCGGCACGGGGGAGAGCGGTTCGTCGCGCTGGAGCGCCGCCAGTACGTTGCCGCCGTCCAGCAACTCGCGCCAGGCGAAGTCCAGCAGCCGCAGCGACCGGTCGCGCTGCCGTGACCCGGCCACGCCCTCGCGTGAGAGCACCCGCATGTTGATCGCCAACTCGCCGATGGGCTTGAGGCGTTCGATGACCGCGCCGCTGGTGGCGCGGTCGTCGTCGGTGAGCCGGAAGTGCTCCCGGTTCGCGTCGAGCCAGGCCAGCGCGCGCTCGCCCACCTGGTGCAGGAGCGCGGGGGATGCGGCCGTCGTCATCACGATGCTGCCTCGCTTTCCAGGACCGGGCGCCGTACGCCCGCGGTCGGGCCCGCCGGCCGCGTCGGGCCGATCCGGGCCAGGGTGGCCGCGAAGGCGGTCACCAACGTGGAGTGGTAGCAGGCGGTGAACGCCTCGGCGGCGGCCGTGCCCGGCGGCGGCGCGGCGCCGATCTCGGGCACCGCGCCGTCCGCGCCCTGCGCCCCGGCCAGCAGCCGCCAGGCCGCCGCGTCCGGGACGGGCGCGGGCAGGCAGGCCGCCACGGCGAGCAGTTCGCCGACCAGATCCCACAGCTCCTCCTCCAGCCAGCTCTCCAGCCAGGACGGGATCCACAGCCGCAGATACTCGGCGCGGTCGGCGGGCATCCGGTGCGGGGCGCGGCCCCAGTCGGTGAGGTGGAAGACGTCGTGCGTCACGCCGTAGGCCGCCTTGCGGTCCAGCGTCCACGGCTCGACCGCCCGGCCGAGTCCCGTCATGGCCAGCACCGCGTCGAAGTCGGCGTGGTGGCGCAGCCCGATCCGCCGCTCGGCGTTGAGCACGCCGAGGGTACGGGTGTGGTCCTCGCGCGCCACCCGCCAGCCGCGCAGCCCGGTCATGGTGCGCACCAGTTCCTCGACGCCCGGATGGCTCAGCCCGGTCTGCGCGAAGACCCCGTACAGCTCGACCGGGTAGGTCGCGCGCGGCTCGCCGCGGATCAGGTCGCCGAACAGCTCACCGTCGCGCGTCTCACGCCAGGCGAAGCGGAAGAGGCCGTCCGCGAGGTCGCGGACGGCGGGCAGCGGGTGGTGCGTACGGATGAGGTGGCTGAGTTCGGCCAGCTCGCCGAGGGGTTTGAGCGTGGTGTTGGGATCGGCGTCGGTCGTCACGTCCGGGGGCAGCCGGAAGCACGGGCGCATGCCGTCCAGCCAGGTGAGCGCCGAGACGGCCATGCGGTCCAGCGGCTCCGGGCCGGCGCCCGCCGCGGGGACCCGGCCGCCGGTCACGAACCGCGCCCGTGGAAACGCGCCGCCGCGGTGATGTGCAGCGCCACGCGGGGGTCGTCGCCGCTCATCTGACGGACGAACACCAGGCCGCTGTCCAGACCGAGCGAGTCCGGAACGTCCGGCAGCCCCGCCAGCCAGCGGCCGATCCCGGCCGCCTGGAGCCAGTCCCGACGGCGGACCGCGCGGACGAAGCCGCGGGCCAGGTCGTCGGTGCGCTCCGCCAGGCACCCGGCCAGCGGGGTGTCGAGCCCCGGCAGCGACAGCGAGGCCAACTGCGAGGCCCGGTGGGCCAGTCGCGGCCACGCGTCGGTGGCGGCCCACTGCGTCGCGGCGGGCGGCTCCGGCGGCCGGCCGTCGGCGTCCGCGGGCAGGAAGGCGCGCGCCGCCGCCGCGAGCCCCCGGTAGCTCCACACCGACACCTCGGAGGCGTCGGCCCCCGGCGGATAGGCGGCGAGCGCGGCGCGGACGAGGGCCTGATCGGCCGTGCCCGCCGCGCCGCCCGTGTCATGGGCGGGGCCGCGGTCCAGCGCGTACGGCGCCAGTACGTCGGCGCCCAGTACCCGGATCGCGGCCGATGCCACCGCTTCGCCCTGCGGGAGTACGCGCGACAGCGCATAGGAGCCGCCCCCGCCCCGAAGGGCGAGGGCGACTGCCTGTGCGACGTCGGCGACCACAGCGCTCAGCGGGGATGTCCCCTGCGCCTGCTCTGCCAACGTGACCCCTCAGTTCAGGACGCGTCCGTCTTCGTCGGACGGGGGGTCGGGGGCGAGATCAGCAGAAGTCCTGCGAGGAGCAGACCGCCGCCGCACTCGCGCGTGTCGCGGTAGATGCCCTCGGGTTCCGCGGAGTCCAGCAGTCCTTCGACCTCAGCGGCGAGGACCGCCGACTCGACCGGGGCTGTGAGATCCGAGTTCATGGAATCATCTCCTTGTTCGGCTGGATCTCCTTCAGCATGGCCGAGGTTCCAAAGTGCCGCAAACGGAACAAATCGCCCAGGCGGTGACCCGTATCGCGGCCCGTGCGACACCGGCGCGTACGGCCCGGTCCGCGCCCCGGACGCCGCGGCTCTTTCCTCGCCCGCGCGGCATCCGTCGTGGCCCGACGCTCCCGTACGACCGCGCGAGGAAGGGGAGTTCACGGCCATGAATATTGTCTGACAAGTGAGGTCGGGTGCCCGGCGCTGCCCGACGCGGGACCTCTGACCTGCGCCGGGACGCGGTCATGCGGCGCGCGTACGGCGGTGTCCGGGGCGTCCGCGCGGGGCGCGGAGGTGGGGGCGGGTAGGACACGGGTCGGTCACGGGATATCTTGATGTCGAGCAATGTTGCAGACCTGGACGGAGTGACCGGTGGCTGACTCGACCATCATCTACACGCATACCGACGAGGCTCCGGCCCTGGCGACGTACTCGCTGCTGCCGGTGATCGAGGCGTATGCCTCCACCGCCGGGGTCACCGTCGAGACCCGCGACATCTCGCTGTCGGGGCGGATCATCGCCGTCTTCCCCGAGTACCTGCGCGAGGACCAGCGGATCGACGACGCGCTCGCCGAGCTGGGTGAACTGGCCAAGACGCCCGCCGCGAACATCATCAAGCTGCCGAACGTCTCGGCGTCGATCCCGCAGCTCAAGGCCGCCATCGCCGAGCTGCGCGAGCAGGGCTACGCGCTGCCCGACTACCCGGACGACCCGAAGTCCGACCAGGACAAGGACGTCCGCGCCCGCTACGACAAGGTCAAGGGCAGCGCCGTCAACCCGGTGCTGCGCGAGGGCAACTCCGACCGCCGCGCCCCCGCCTCGGTGAAGAACTACGCCAAGGCGCACCCGCACCGGATGGGCGCCTGGACGCCGGAGTCCAAGACGAACGTCGCGCACATGGACGGCGACGACTTCCGTTCGACCGAGAAGTCCGCGGTCGTCTCCGAGGCCGGATCGCTCCGCATCGAGCTGGCCGGGGACGACGGCAGCACCACCGTGCTGCGCGAGTCCGTACCCGTACTGGCCGGTGAGGTCGTGGACGCCGCCGTCCTGCGGGTCGCGGCGCTGCGTGAATTCCTCACCGCCCAGATCGCCCGCGCCAAGGCCGAGGGCGTGCTGTTCTCGGTGCACCTCAAGGCCACCATGATGAAGGTCTCCGACCCGATCATCTTCGGCCACGTCGTACGCGCCTTCTTCCCCAAGACCTTCGCCGAGCACGGCGCCACGCTCGCCGCGGCCGGTCTCACCCCGAACGACGGCCTCGGCGGCATTCTCAAGGGTCTGGAGTCGCTGCCCGAGGGCGCCGCGATCAAGGCGTCCTTCGACGCCGAGCTCGCCGAGGGCCCCGAGCTGGCCATGGTCGACTCCGACCGCGGCATCACCAACCTGCACGTGCCCAGCGACGTCATCGTGGACGCGTCCATGCCCGCCATGATCCGCACCTCGGGTCACATGTGGGGGCCTGACGGCCAGGAGGCCGACACCCTCGCGGTCATCCCGGACCGCAGCTACGCGGGCATCTACCAGGTCACCATCGACGACTGCCGCGCGCACGGCGCCTTCGACCCGGCCACCATGGGCTCGGTGCCCAACGTCGGCCTGATGGCCCAGGCCGCCGAGGAGTACGGCAGCCACGACAAGACCTTCGAGATCCCCGTCACCGGTACGGTGCGCGTGGTCGACGGAGCCGGCCGGGCCGTGCTGGAGCAGGCCGTCAGCGCGGGCGACATCTTCCGCATGTGCCAGACCAAGGACGTGCCGATCCAGGACTGGGTCAAGCTCGCCGTCACCCGCGCCCGCGCCACCGGCACCCCCGCGGTGTTCTGGCTGGACGAGGACCGCGCGCACGACGCCAACCTGATCGCCAAGGTCGAGCGGTACCTGCCCGAGCACGACACCGACGGCCTCGACATCCGGATCCTGCCGCCGGTCGACGCCATCGCCTTCTCGCTGGAGCGGATCCGCCGCGGCGAGGACACCATCTCCGTGACCGGCAACGTGCTGCGCGACTACCTCACCGACCTCTTCCCGATCCTCGAACTCGGCACGAGCGCCAAGATGCTTTCGGTCGTCCCGCTGATCAACGGCGGCGGACTGTTCGAGACCGGCGCCGGCGGCTCCGCGCCCAAGCACGTGCAGCAGCTCGTCAAGGAGAACTACCTGCGCTGGGACAGCCTCGGTGAGTTCCTCGCCCTCGCGGTGAGCTTCGAGCACCTCGCGCAGAGCACGGACAACCCGCGCGCCCAGATCCTCGCGGACACCCTCGACCGGGCGACCGGCACCTTCCTCAACGAGGACAAGTCGCCCAGCCGCCGCCTCGGCGGCATCGACAACCGCGGCAGCCACTTCTACCTGGCCCTCTACTGGGCCCAGGAGCTGGCCGCGCAGACCGACGACATCAAGCTCGCGGAGGCGTTCGGCGCGCTCGCCACGACGCTGGCCGAGCAGGAGCAGGCCATCGTCGGCGAGCTGATCGCGGTCCAGGGCTCGCCGGTCGACCTCGGCGGCTACTACCGGCCCGACGCGGCCAAGGCCGCGGCCGTCATGCGGCCGTCGCAGACGCTGAACCAGGCGCTGTCGACCCTGGGCTGACGCCGCCGCCACCGGGCTGACCTGTACGGATCGACCCCGGCGGACATCACCGCATCGCACATCCCCGCGCCCCGACCGGCATGTCCGGCCGGGGCGCGGGCACGAGTCCCGGTGCTTTGCGATAGTTGAGATGTCCCGCTTGTACGCGGACCCCTTCCGATCCACGGGGTCCCTGTCCGATCCGAGCCTGGTGAGGAACGCATTGACGACACAGGAGAGCGGCGTGCCCGCGGCACCGTCCCCGGCGGCGGAACCGCAGGCGGTGCTGAGCCCGCTGACCACCGCGGCGACCTTCCTGGTGGTGACCGTCGACCCCGGCGGCGAGGCCGTGGCGCGCGACCTGCTGGCCGACCTCGCGGGCTTGCAGCGGTCGATCGGCTTCGGCAGCCCCGAGGGCAGGCTGAGCTGTGTCGCGGGCATCGGCTCCGAGGCGTGGGACCGGCTCTTCGCCGGACCGCGCCCCGCCGGGCTGCACCCCTTCGAGGAACTGCGCGGCGCCCGGCACCGGGCCGTCTCCACCCCCGGCGACCTGCTCTTCCACATCAGGGCCACCCGGATGGACCTGTGCTTCTCGCTCGCCACCGAGATCATGAACCGGCTGCGCGGCTCGGTCACCCTCCGCGACGAGACCCAGGGCTTCGTCTACCGCGACGCCCGCGACCTGCTCGGCTTCGTCGACGGCAGCGAGAATCCGGTCGGCCCGGCCGCCCACCGGGCCGTGCTCATCGGTGACGAGGACGCCGACTTCGCGGGCGGCAGCTACGTCATCGTGCAGAAGTATCTGCACGATCTCGACGCCTGGAACGCGCTGCCCGTCGAGGAGCAGGAAAAGATCATCGGCCGCCGCAAGCTGAGCAATGTGGAGCTGGACGAGGACGCCTCGCACGTCGCGCTCAACACCATCACCGAGGCCGACGGCACCGAGCGCAAGATCCTGCGCGACAACATGCCCTTCGGCAGTCCGGGCAGGGGCGAATTCGGCACCTACTTCATCGGTTACGCGCGCACCCCCGACGTCACCGAGCAGATGCTGCGGAACATGTTCCTCGGCCTGCCGCCCGCCACCCACGACCGCATCCTGGACTTCTCCACGGCGGTCACCGGGACCCTGTTCCACGCCCCGGCCGCCGGTTTCCTGGACGACCTCCCCGACCCGCCCGCCCGCGCGGCCGCGTCGGGCACCGCGACCCCGGCCGCACCCGCCCCCGTCACGGTCCCCGTCGAATCCGCCACCGTCGAATCCGCCCCCGCCGTACCCGACGACTCGCTGGGTATCGGCGACCTGAAGAGGAGCACCACGCCGTGAACAACCTGCATCGTGAACTGGCCCCCATCTCCGCCGCCGCCTGGGCCGATCTGGAGGACGAGGCGCGACGCACGTTCAAGCGCAACGTGGCGGGGCGCCGGATCGTGGACGTACCGGAACCGGCCGGATCCGAGCTGTCCGCCGTCGCCACCGGGCACCTCGACGCCATCGAGTCGCCCGCCGACGGCGTCGCCGCGCACGTACGGCGCTCGCAGCCGGTGGTCGAACTGCGGCTGCCCTTCAGCGTCGACCGCCGCCAGGTGGACGACGTCGAGCGCGGCGCGAAGGACGCGGACTGGCAGCCCGTCAAGGACGCCGCCCGGCAGCTCGCCTTCGCCGAGGACCGGGTGATCTTCGAGGGCTACCCGGCCGCCGGTATCGACGGCATCCGCGCCGCCTCCTCCAACCAGGCGATCACCCTGCCCGACGACGTACGCGACTACCCGAACGCCGTCAGCCAGGCGATCACCGCGCTGCGCCTCGCGGGCGTCGACGGCACCTACCACCTGGCGCTCAGCGCCGACGCGTACACCGCGGTCAACGAGACCTCGGACCACGGCTACCCGATCCACCAGCACCTGGCCCGGCTGCTGGACGGCGACATCATCTGGGCGCCCGCCATCGACGGCGCCTTCCTGATCGCCGGCCGCGGCGGCGACTTCGAACTGCGCCTCGGCCAGGACCTGTCCATCGGCTACCTGTCCCACGACGACACCAGTGTGCGGCTCTACTTCCAGGAGACCCTGACCTTCCTCGTCCACACCGCGGAAGCCGCCGTCTCCCTGAAGTCCGCCCCGCGCGCCATCGCGGTCTGAGTCAGGGCGACCGGGTCCGGTCGGGTTCCAGGAACGCCAACGACTCCCGGAGGTTGTGCTCAACGACGCCCAGCATGAAGCCGCGGTCGGGGAAGTCGCCGTCGAGCAGGCGCAGCGGCCCGGCGACGAGCGACAGCCGCATGGCGAGCGCGTAGAACCGCAGCCGCCGCCCGTCCAATTCCGCCCCGCCCCGGTCCGGACCTCGGCCGGGCGCCGGGCGGCCGGGCAGCAGCCGGGCGTAGTGGTCGCCGAAGCGGATGCGCAGGAAGGCGTGCTCCCACTCGACGTCGAAGTACATCAGCCCCTCGACGTCGATCAAGACCGGCCTGCCTCGGGCGTCCACCAGTACGTGGTCGGGACCGAGTTCGCCGTGCACGACGGCGAACCGCTCGCGCGCGGGCACCGCGGCGTACGCCGTCCGCACGACGTCCTCCAGCCGGTCGCGGACGACGGCGATACGGGTGTCGCGCCGGGCGGCCTCGTACAGGTCGTCGAGGGCGCGGTCCAGGACGGCCCCCTCGCACGAACCGCCTTTCGACACACCGCCGTTGTCGACCAGCGCGACCTTGCCGAAGCCCGGAGCGGTGTGGTCCGCCATCAGGCCGAGCGCTTCGGCGAGGCGGTCCATGACCGGGGCCGCGCTCCGGGGGTCGGCGCGCACCATCTCCTCAAGAGTCGGGCCCCGCACGTCCTCGACCACCGCGATGTCGGCGGGGTAGTGCGCCTTGCTGGTATCGGTCAGACGGATCCGCGGTGAGCGGACGCCGAGGGCGTGAAGGCGCCCGTGCGCGGCCTCGAAGAGGTCGATGCCGGAGGCGTGCGAGAACGGGTCGGTGTGGTCAGCGTCCGTGCCGTCGCTCGGCCAGTAGTCCTCGGTGTCGTCCCAGATGTAGACGATGACCGTCGAGTCGTCGTCGAGCGTCAGCCGGTAGACGCCCTTCTTGCTGCCGCCGCGCAGTCGGTCGACCCGTGCGATGCGGCGGCCGGGTCCGAGGGCGGCCCGTGCCACCCCTTCCAGCCGCTCGCGGTCCGGAAATCCGCGTTCCGTGTGCATGCCCCACCCCTCGCGATCGACCGTGCAGTCTCCCACGGGCGGCGGTGACGATGCGTATTCCGTTGTCCCCGTACTCCCGTTCCGCGTCGCGGAGACCTGGCCCATCCCGGATAGCCGGCCGTGCGCGGGGGCATACGCCGAACACAGGAGCGACGAGGACGGCGTACGGGGAACGGTGACAGCGACCGCACGGGGCTGAACTCCGGCTGAGGAGGGGGACGATGGTGGATCTGCGCCGGGTCTGGGAGGGCTCGGCGGCCGGACGCGTGTGGCGCAAGGGCGCCGAACTGGAGCTGCTGCAACGCTCGATGGGCTTCGCCGCGCTCGGCCTGGTCACGTTGATGCCGCTGCTGATCGTGGTCGCCGCGGCGGCGCCCTTCCAACGCACCGGCTTCGCCCAGTGGGTGGTCGACGGCATGGGCCTGTCCCCGCACCCGGCCGAGTCCGTGCAGCGCCTGTTCGCCACACCACGGCGGGTGTTGAGTACCACCAGCGCGCTCAGCCTGGCCTCGCTCGCGATCTTCGGACTGTCCTTCGCGGCCAGCGTCGAGACCGGCTACCGCAAGGTCTGGGAGCTGCCCGCCAGCCCCTGGCACAGCGTGTGGCGGCGCGCGGTGTGGCTCGCGGGCCTGACGGCGTATCTCTTCGCCGAGGCCCAGAGCGGCGCCTTCCTCAGCCACGGCTGGCGGCAGGCCGTCGTGCGCATCACCCTCACCCTCGTCTTCGGCGTCCTCTTCTTCTGGTGGGGCCAGCGCTTCCTCCTCGGCGGCCTCATCACCTGGCGCGCGGCCCTGCCCGGCGCCGTCCTCACCATGGCGGGCCTCGTCGGCCTGCGGGGCTTCTCCTGGCTGGTCTTCTCGCCGCTCATCGTCACCAACGCCGTCACCTACGGCTCGGTCGGCACCGTCTTGATGGTGCAGTGCTGGCTGATCGGCGTCGGCTTCGTCTTCTTCGGCGGCCCCCTCATCGGCTGCGAGATCCAGCAGACCCGCGCCCGCCGGGCGGCCGGCCCCCAGCAGACGGGGACGGAAGCGGAGACAGCGACGGAAGCGGAGACAGCGACGGAAGGAGAGGCGGTGGCGGACGGGGAGGGCCGCGTCGCCGGGTGGCGGCGCGGCCCGTAACGTCGAACGATTCAGCCCCAGGGCTGGGAGACGACCCAGCTCGTGTCGTCGCTCCAGGACGTGGCGCTGTCCCAGGCGTTGGATCCGCCGTTGCCGCCGATGTAGACGGTGTTGTTGTAGTGGCGAATGTCCTTGTCGGTGTAGTTGACGGACTGGAAGGTGTTGCCCTGGCCGTTGTTGCCCGGCTGCGGGCAGAAGGTGGCGTCCTGGGCGTAGAGGGAACCGCCGTCATTGGCATTGAGCTTGAGCTGGAAGTTGGAGTGGCGCAGGTACTGCCCCGAGGTGTTGGCGGACTCGAAGGAGACGCAGGCGCTGTTGGCCAGACCCGCCCGTACGATCCAGGTCGCGTCGGCCTTGTCGGTCGCCGAACTGGACGCGGACACCGGGGAGATGACCACATTGGCGTCGCTGTCGTCGTGCCGGATGTAGTCGGTGGTGCAGCACGCGGTCGTGGCCCGCAGCGAGATCCGCGAGCCGGGGGTCAGCGAACCGGAGCCCGACGACTGGGTCGTGTACCCGACGGACGCGATGTTGGTCTGCACCGCGTTCTCGGTGGCGTCGGAGGGGTAGCCGGACGTCATCACGCCCTCGTAGAACGTACCGGCGGAGCCCTTGCTGTTGTCGCCGCCGATGCCGAGGATGATCGCGCCCTCCTTGTGCATCGGGTTGTAGCCCGAGACGTTGGGGCGGACGCCGCTGTAGTACGTCGACAGGCCGCCCGACTGCGCGTTGCCGCCGCGGATCGCCCACTGGTTCGGGCCGCCCTTGACCATGGCGGTCAGGTAGCGGAAATTCACCGTCGGGTCGTTGGCGTTGTAGTGCTGGTTCACGCCGGAGAACAGGCCGTTCTCCAGGTCGGCCATGACCCAGGGGCCGTTGCCCGCGCCGTAGCCCCAGACCTTGATGTTCCCGAAGTAGATGGCCTCCATGTGGCCGTTGCCGGTGTCGTTGTTGCTGGTCTCGGCGTTGCCGTAGTCGAAGCAGCAGCCGCCGTTGTAGTGCGTGCCGTCGAGGATCGCGTACATCCCCTCCGGCTGGTCGCCGGTCGCGATCCCGCTGGTGTGGTCGTTGCGGTAGCCGGTGCCGGGCGCCACGTAGACGCCGTACGCCTTGTGGCCGCCCACCGTGGTCGGCGCCGCGGTCGCGTTCGCCAGATTGTCGGGTCCGCCCGCGGCCCCGCCGCCGGGCGCCTGGGTGAGGTTGTTGCCGCGTCCCGACTGGTCGTAGATGACCGTGATCACGCAGGTCGTCCCGGAGCAGAACGAGTCCTGTGCGGCGGCGTTGGCGTATCCGCCCGTGCTCAGCACGCCGATGTTCTGTGTGGCGTTGTCGGAGGCGCGCCTGACCTGGTAGAGCGAGCCGTTGTACGTGGAGTACAGCGCCCGTGTGGTGCTGTGGGCGGCCACGCAGGGGGTGCCGCCCGCGCTGTACGCGTCGCAGGGGAGCGAACCCGCCGCGTGGGAGGTGCCCGTGCCGCCGAGCAGGAGACCCGCGACGAGGGTCGCCGCGGCGGCGAGGCAGAGCGCCCATTTCCTGAAGCGGCCCGCTAAGGGATTCGTTGCGGTCAGGGACATGAATGTCCTCCTCGATGTGAGTGGGGGGACCGCCGCCCGGCAGCGGGCGGCGGCGCATCGCACCTGGCCGCACGGCGTCTCCGTGACGGTTGCGGTGAGCTTGAATTGTGATCGCTAACAACGCGACATGGTCCAGTGCTGCGGCAACGCGAAGGCGGCACGCGGCGGGTCCGGCACGCCGAGGCGCGCCGACCGTGCGTGAACGGTCCTGGCCCGCGCCGTCCCTGGCGGCGGCGGGATACCGGAGGGCCGTTCGCCCCGCCGACGCGCTACCGACTCCCGGGCCCGTCCGTGGCGGCTCGGCCTGGACGCAGAGCGCGAGAGCGCGTCACGCGGGGGTCTGACCCTCTATCGCTTGGCCGTTATTGTTAGCGCTCACTGTGGCGGCGTCAAGGCGTTGGGCAGAAGAAATCCCGCCCTGGGCGCCCCGGCCTCCGTTCGTCGGGCGCCTCGGGGGACGGGGGCGGCGGTGCATGGGAGACGTCAAGATCCCGCCCCGGAGTCGGCCGGGCCGCACGGTCCGGGGCGCGGGGGAGGACCATGGAGGGGAGGGCGGCTTTTGTCGCGATTTGCGCGGTGCGCGGTGGGCGGGGGCTGGAGGGTGCGATGAACGGATCGGTGCGGTTGGGCCGGATCGCCGGTGTGCCGCTGCGGATGCACTGGAGCGCGCCCCTGCTGATCCTCTTCGTCAGCGTCGCCCTGGGCGGCGGCGTGCTGTCCGCCTGGGCGCCGGGCCACTCCGCGGCCGCCTACCGCACCGGGGCGCTGATCGGCGCCCTGGCGCTCGCCGTGAGCCTGGTCGCGCACGAGGCGGCCCACGCCCTGGCGGCGCGCCGCGCGAAGATCGAGGTCAAGGACGTGACGGTCTTCGCGCTTGGCGGCGTCACCCGGATGGGGTCGGCGACCACGCCCCGCGACGAGGGCTGGGTGGCGGCGATCGGGCCGTTGACCAACCTGGTGCTCGGCGGGCTGTTCCTGGCCGCCGCCGTGGCGGTCGACGACACGCTGCACTGGGCCGTGGCCGCGGCCGTACTCGCCTGGGTCGCGTGGGCCAACGGACTCCTCGGCGTCTTCAACCTGCTGCCCGCCGCCCCGCTCGACGGCGGCCGGGTCCTGCAAGCGGTGATCTGGCGGATCCGCGGCGACCGCGAGCGCGCGGCCAGGATCTCCGGGCGCTGCGGCCAGGTGTTCGGCGTCGCGCTGCTCGCCGGCGGCTGGCTCGAAGTCCTCATGGGCCAGGCCGCGGGGCTGTGGCTGGTCCTGCTCGGCGCCTTCATCTCCTTCACCGCCTACGCAGAGGTCCGCCGCTCGGTGCTGTACGAGACCCTGCGCGGCGTCCGTGTCACCCAGGCGATGCACCCGGCCGTCGCGGGCCAGGACTGGCACACCGTGGACGAATTCCTGGCCACCTCGGCCTCCGGCGTCGGCGTCCGTACGGTGATTCCGCTGACCGACCTCGACGGCAGGCCCAGCGGCGTCGTCACCGCGTCCGCGCTCCTGTCCGTCCCGGCGGTGCGCAGGCGGGACACCCGGGTACGGGACGTCGCATTGCCGTTGGACCGCTGCCTGCTGGTCGACCCCGACGACCGGGTCACCGACGTCTTCGACCGTCTCGCCACCACCTCGGGCAGCCCCGTTCTCGTCCTGCACGACAACCGCGTCGTCGGCGTGATCACCGCCGAGGACATCGCCGGGCTGACCCGGCGCCACCCGCACCCGCCGGCCCGGCCCCCTGCCGCCCACGGAGCGGGCCACACCACCTGACCGAAGGCCGCACCCACGCGGCGGCACGGGGGAGAGGCGACGGAAAGAAGGACTTCTGCCATGGATCCTGAACGCATCGAGCGCATGGTGACCGCCCTGCGCGCACGAGGCGTCATGGCCCACCGAGCCGACGCGGGCGTCTACGAATTCGGCATCGGCGTGGCGCTGGGGGACGGCAGCGAGGCTCAGTGGAACCTCGGCGGAGCCGCCGGGCTGGACGCGGTGGTGACGCGCGACGGCGTCCTCATCGGCTTCCTCCCGCACGTCCTCGGCGGCGCCGCCTTCACCGACGACCAGATCGTCGACGCCATCGCCACCGCCCGCTACCCGGAGGAGGGCCTCTACCCGGCCCAGGACGCCGGCCCGCGGCCCGACGCGCCGACGCCGCCCGACGCGCCTTCGCCGCCCGGCCCGCCCGTGCCGCCCGCGACCTCCCGGCCGTCCACCGCGGACCGCCGAACCTCCACCCGGCCCGCGAATCCCCAGCCACCCCCCGCGGACCCTCGGCCGTCCCCCGAGAAGAACGTGCCGACCGCACGGCACCGCACGCTCCTGGCCAGGCTCCGCCGCCTGCGGCGCGTACAGCGGCTCCGCCGGGCCTCGCGCTGACGACGACCGCTGACCGGCCACTGACCCGGCCACTGACCTGCCACTGACCGACCGCTCACGAACGCTGTCGCCCGCTGACGGCGCCCACGACGGACATCGAGGGCGCGCACGCGTGCGACGGGGCACCGCCGTGGTGGCGGTGCCCCGTCAGGCGCGGGTGGTGCGGGGCTCACACGAGCCAGCGGTGGCGGGCGACGAGGGGGACGCGGGCCCAGGCCCGGCCGAGGCCCCAGGTGGTGCCCGCCGCGGCGAAGGCGAAGAGGATCATCGCGAGGGCGTAGATGAGGTGGTAGTCCACGAACGGGTTGGAGGACATGCTCGGCGCGCCGGTGGACAGGTGCTGCGCGGGCGGCCATTCGGCGGCCCACATCATGGCCATCAAGACGGTGCCCGCGGCGGCGGTCAGACGCAGGGCGACGCCGCTCATGAGGGCGACGCCGATGCCGAGCAGGCCGAGCATGAACAGCCAGTCGGTCCAGCCCTTGCCCGCGATGTCGTGGAAGAACGACTCCAGCGGACCGGCGGAGACACCCGACAGGAACCCCTTGGTGGGCGACCCGCCGTCGATCCAGCCCTTGCCGGAGCCGGTCGCGTAGTGCCAGCCGAAGGTCTTGTCGAGGAAGGCCCACAGGAAGACGAAACCGGTCGCGATCCGTACGGTGGCGAGCGACTTGGCGACGAGCGCGGAGTCGGTGCCGACGGCCGTCGCGTCGCCGCCGCGGTCGGCGGACGCCTTGTTCCGAGCGGGGAGGCGGAACCCTGCGTGCTGCCGGGTGTGGTCGTGGACTGCCATGACGGCTCCCAGTTCAATGGGGGTTGACGTTCGGTCAGACATCACTGTGCCGCGCGGTGTTGGCCGCACGCTGGGGGCTCACGGCCCGACCCGCAGGGCCGAACGGCTCTGCCTGGCGGCCCGGTTGGGCCGAGAGCCCCGAGGCGTCACGTGCCGAGGCGTCGAGGCTTCGAGGCGGCAGGCGTCCCACGGCGGGCCCGTCGGCCACCGTCCGCCGCTGATGCCTTCCGGCGCCCCGACAGACCTCACCCGTCCGGCCATCGCGCGACCACTCACCGTGTGCTCATGCCCGCTCCGTTTCGGTGACGGGTGGCCGAAGCGCTCATGCGGTCCGGCTGCGGAGCCCGGCGGCGTCCCACGCGGTCCGGTCCACCCACCCGACAGGGCCGTTCGGCCCTCCGCAGACGGCGCGGGAGGCGGGAGCGTGGAGACACGGGGTCAGTCGGCCCCCGTCGTGTCGCTCGACGAGGAGGGACCGACCATGGAACGCGGAATCTGGCTGTGGCGTCTGCGGAAGAATCCGCTGCGCCGACGTTCGTACGCCGTGGAGGCGTGGGCCTTCCTCGCGGCGGCCCTGGCCGCGCTGGTGGTCGCGGTGCTGGTCGGAGTCTCGACCGCGCACGGTCTCGAGCGCGAGTACGCGCAGCAGCGTCTCGACCGGCACAGCACCAGCGCGGTCCTGACCCAGAAGGCCCCGGACGGCTACCGGCTGTCCCGGGTGGACGTACCGGCGCAGTGGAAGGCGCCCGACGGCACCGTGCTCACCGGCATCGTCACGGCCAGTCCCGGCACCTCCCGCGGTGCCGTCGTTCCGGTGTGGACCAACAGCCAGGGTGTCGAGGTCGCGCAGCCGCTGTCCCCCTCCTCCGGGGAATTCCAGGCCGATGTGATCGGCGCGGGAGCGGCCTTCGCCATCTGTGTCGGCGTCCTGATCGGCTGCGGGATCACCACCAAACTCCTCGACCACCGCCGGTGTGCCCGCTGGGACGCCGAGTGGACGGACGCCGACTCGCGCTGGGGCCACCACAGCGTGTGACCGACGGTGCTGGCCCGGCCACGGTCCCGCCAGTACGGTGAGTGACCCGCCGGTCCTTCCGTCTGCCAGGAGACCCCGCCTGTGAGCTTCGCGACGCTGGCCGTCCTGTCCCTGGCCGCCCTGCTGGGCCCGCTGCTGGCCCTGCCGAAACAGTGGCACCTGCCCGTCGTCCTGGGCGAGCTGGCCGCCGGTGTCCTGCTCGGACCCACCGTGATCGGCTACCTGCACGCCGACGATCCGACGTTCGCCTTCCTCGCGGACATCGGCTTCGCCCTGATCATGTTCGTCGCCGGCGCACGGGTACCGGTGCGTGACCCGCAGTTGCGCGCGGGACTGGGCAGCGGGGCCGGGCGCGCCCTGGCCGTCGGCGTCCTGGCGGCGGTCCCCGCATTCCTCCTGGCGCGGGGCTTCGACACCGGGCACACCGCTCTCTATACGGTGCTGATGGCGTCGTCGTCCGCCGCGCTGATCCTGCCGATCGTCGACTCGCTGTCGCTCGGCGGCCCGCAGATCCTGCGCATGCTGCCCCAGGTCGCGGTCGCCGACACGGCCTGCATCGTCGCCCTGCCCCTGGTGATCGACCCGCGCCACGCCGCCCGCGCGGCGCTCGGCGCGTGCGCGGTCATCGCCTGCGCGGCGGCGCTGTTCCTGGTCCTGCGCCGGTTCGAGCGCGACGGCCTGCGGCGCAGAATGCACCGGCTCTCCGAGGAGCGGCGCTTCGCCCTGGAACTGCGGATCAGCCTGGTCATCCTGTTCGCACTGGCCGCGCTCGCCGTGCGAACCCATGTCTCGATCATGCTGGCGGGCTTCTCCTTCGGCCTGGTCGTCTCCGCGATCGGCGAACCCCGCCGCCTGGCGAAACAGCTCTTCGCCCTGACCGAGGGCTTCCTCGGCCCGCTGTTCTTCCTGTGGCTGGGGGCGTCCCTCGATCTGCGCGCCCTGGCCGGTCACCCCTCCTTCGCGGTGCTCGGCGTGGCGCTCGGGCTGGGCGCGGTCGCGGTGCACGCCGCGCTGCGGGTCACCGGCCAGCCCTTCGCCGTGGGCGTCCTCGCCTCCGCCCAGCTCGGCGTCCCGGTGGCCGCCGCGACCCTGGGCACCCAACTGCGCCTGCTCGAACCCGGTGAGGCCGCGGCCCTCATGCTCGGCGCCCTGGTGACCATCGCCGCCGCCACCCTCGCGACCTCCCTCACCGGCCCGAGCACCCCGAAGGACCACGGCCTCGCGGCACCGGCCGCCCCTTGACCGCGAGCCCCGCGCGGCGACGGCGGGCCTCCCGGAATCCGGAAGGCCCGCCGTTCCCACCTCTAATCGTTCCCGGCCCTCAGCCGGTCCAGGACCAGTCGGCGACCTCGGGGAGGTCGACGCCGTGTTCGCGGATCCAGGCGTGGTGGCGCAGCCGGGTGTCCTCCATCTTCTGACGGACGGGCGCCGCCGCCACCGCGAGGCCGGGGACGCGGTCGATGACGTCCATGACCAGCCGGTAGCGGTCGAGGTCGTTGCGGACCACCATGTCGAACGGCGTGGTGGTCGTGCCGTTCTCCTTGTAGCCGCGCACATGCATATGGGCGTGGCCGGTGCGGCGGTAGGTGAGCCGGTGGATGAGCCACGGGTAGCCGTGGTACGCGAAGATCACCGGCTTGTCGGGGGTGAACAGCGCGTCGTACTCGGCGTCGGGCATGCCGTGCGGGTGTTCGTCCTTGGGCAGCAGCCGCGCCAGATCGACCACGTTGACGACCCGTACCGACAGGTCGGGAAGGTGCTCGCGCAGCAGGGACACGGCGGCGATGGTCTCCTGCGTGGGGACGTCACCGGCGCAGGCCAGGACCACATCGGGTTCCGCGCCGTCCTCGGAGCTCGCCCATTCCCAGATGCCGGCGCCGCGTGCGCAGTGCGCGCGGGCGGCCTCCAGATCGAGCCAGTCGAAGCAGGGCTGCTTCCCGGCGACCACGACGTTCACGTAGTCCTTGGAACGCAGCACGTGATCGGCCACCGACAGCAGGGTGTTGGCGTCCGGCGGCAGATAGACCCGCACGACCTCGGGGGACTTGTTGAGGACGTGGTCCACGAAGCCGGGGTCCTGGTGCGAGAAGCCGTTGTGGTCCTGCCGCCAGACATGCGACGTCAGCAGGTAGTTGAGCGACGCGATGGGCCGCCGCCACGGCAGCGGCCGTGAGGTGCGCAGCCACTTGATGTGCTGGTTGGCCATCGAGTCGACGATGTGCACGAACGCCTCGTAGCACGAGAACAGGCCGTGACGGCCCGTCAGGAGATAGCCCTCCAGCCACCCTTGGCAGGTGTGCTCGGACAGGATCTCCATCACCCGGCCGCCGCGCTCCAGGTGCTCGTCGGTGTCGAGTACCTCGGCCTCCCACGCCTTCCCGCTCACGTCGTAGACGGCTTCGAGCCGGTTGGAGGCGGTCTCGTCCGGGCCGACCAGCCGGAAGTCCCGGTGCTCCGCGGTGTCGGCCATGATCTGCTTGAGCAGCCCGCCGAGCACCCGCGTGGGCTCGTGCAGATTCACCCCCGGCTTGTCGACCGCCACCGCGAAGTCCTCCAGCGGCGGCACCGGCAGGTCGCGCCGGAGCAGACCGCCGTTGGCGTGCGGGTTCAGACCCAGCCGCCGCTCGCCGTCCGGCGTGCAGCTCAGCACCTGGGCGCTCGGGCGGCCGTCCCGGTCGAAGAGCTCCTCGGGGCGGTACGAGCGCAGCCACTGCTCCAACTGGCGCAGGTGCTCCGGGTTGTCACGGACCCCGGCCAGCGGCACCTGGTGCGCCCGCCAGGTGCCCTCCACCGGCAGCCCGTCGACCTCGGCGGGTCCCGTCCAGCCCTTCGGCGTACGCAGCACGATCATCGGCCACCGGGCCCGCTCGCCGTCGTCGCCCGCACGCGCCGCGTCCTGGATGGCGGCGATACGGTCCAGCGCGGTGTCCATGGCCGCGGCCATCGCCCGGTGCACGTCGTGCGGGTCGTCGCCCGTCACGTGGATCGGGTCGTGGCCGTAGCCGCGCAGCAGTTCGTCCAGCTCGTGCTCGGGGAGCCGGGCCAGCACCGCCGGGTTGGCGATCTTGTAGCCGTTGAGGTGCAGGATCGGCAGGACGGCGCCGTCGTGCACGGGGTCGAGGAATTTGTTGGAGTGCCAGGAGGTGGCCAGCGGACCGGTCTCCGCCTCGCCGTCGCCCACGACACACGCCACCAGCAGGTCCGGGTTGTCGAAGGCCGCGCCGTACGCGTGGGACAGCGAATATCCCAGCTCGCCGCCCTCGTGGATCGAGCCGGGCGTCTCGGGCGCGACGTGGCTGGGGATGCCGCCGGGGAAGGAGAACTGCCGGAACAGCCGGGCCATGCCGTCCGCGTCCCGCCCGATGTCGGGATAGGTCGCGGAGTAACTGCCGTCGAGCCAGGAGTTGGCCACCACCGCGGGGCCGCCGTGTCCGGGGCCCCATACGCAGAGCGCGTCCAGCCCGCGGGTCCTGATCACCCGGTTGAGGTGGGTGTGCACGAGGTTGAGGCCGGGGGAGGTCCCCCAGTGGCCGAGCAGCCGCGGCTTGATGTGCTCGGGGCGTAGCGGCTCCTCGAGCAGGGGATTGGCGAGCAGGTAGATCTGGCCGACGGACAGGTAGTTGGCCGCCTTCCAGTGGGCGACCAGGGCGGCCAGTTCGGTGTCGTCAAGAGCGCTGCCCGGCTGGGCCGGGGGTGCCTGAGACATGTCTTCCTCCGCGGAGTCGAAGTCGTCGTCCCAGACTCGGAGGTCTCGCCCGCGGTCCGACAGAGCCGACCGGGCAGCGATCGGGGGCCGTTCGGGCCAGCGCCCCCGGGTCGGGACACGGCGTTCCTCGCGCGAGTCTGCCACGAGGTGCCGGTCGGCCGGGGTAACCGCCCGAGGCGTGTGGCGCGATCCGGGCGGACACGCCTTCCGCATCGCTCACGGAGCAACCGCCCCGGCCGCGTGGTGCCGACGCCCCGTCTGGCGGAGCGCCGCGCGTGACTCAGCCGTCCTGCCTGGCCTGGTGGCCGCGGAGCAGTCGGCCGTGGGCGGCACGGGAATGGGTGACGACGCATACGTCGATGTCGTCGCCCGAGCCCTCGACGATGATCTCGCCGACACCCCGGCTGAACAGCCTCTGGAGGCGGGTGCGCCGGGTCGCGCCGATCAGGATCTGGCTGGCGCTCACCCGCCGGGCGAAGTCGAGGACGGCGCGGGCCGGGTCGCCGCTGGTGAGCGTGTGGTACGTGCCGCCGAGCTCTTCCACCAGCGCGCGCTGTTCGGTCGGCAGGTGAGCGGAAGGGGACGTCGACGCGTCGTCGGGCTCGACGTGGACGGCGAGGAATTCGCCTCCCGCGCCGCGGGACGCGGTGCGCTTGGCGCGCCGGATGAGGGTGTCGCCCTCCGCGCCGCCGGAGAGGGCGACCAGCACCCGCTCGCGCGCGGACCAGGGCTGCTGGATGCCGTGGCCCTCGCGGTAGCGCTGAAGAGCCTCCTCGACCCGGTCGGCTGCCCACAGCAGGGCGATCTCGCGCAGGGCGGTGAGGTTTCCGGCGCGGAAGTAGTTGACCAGTGCCAGCTCGGCCCGCTCCGGCGGATAGATGTCTCCGTCGGCCATCCGCTGCCTCAGCGCCTCGGCGGACATGTCCACGAGCTCGATCTGGTCCGCGCCGCGGACCACGTCGTCCGGAACGGTCTCGCGCTGTTTGGCCCCGGTGATGTGCTCCACCACGTCGTTGAGCGATTCGAGATGCTGGATGTTGACGGTGGAGATCACGTTGATGCCCGCGTCGAGCAATTCGTGGACGTCCTGCCAGCGCTTCTTGTTCCGTGCGCCGGGGATGTTGGTGTGGGCCATCTCGTCGACCAGCGCGAGCTGCGGGCGGCGGGCGAGGACGGCGTCGAGGTCCATCTCCGTGAAGGCGCAGTCGCGGTATCCGACGGTCCGGCGCGGCACCTGCTCCAGGCCCTCCGCCATCCGGTGGGTCAGCGGCCTGCCGTAGTCCTCCACGAAGGCGATGACCACGTCGGTGCCCTGGTCGGCACGCAGGTGGCCCTCGCCGAGCATCGCGTACGTCTTGCCCACCCCTGGGGCCGCCCCGAGATACACCCGCAGGCTTCCGCACGCCATGGCCGTTCCCTTCTCGCCGCCGAGGCCGAACCGGCCCGCACATCGACCGGACGCCCCGAGATCTCACCGTTTTACCCTTTATCTCTCCATTCTCCTGGTTATACATATGAACGGGAGGCTTCGCCGCGGGCTCCGTGCCGGTACCTGGCCGACGTGGAGCGGAACCGGGCGGCGGCGCGAGCCGCCCCACCGGCCCCGGCACCGGGACCTCGCGAGGGCCGGTCGGCCGGGGCGGCCACCCCTTGTGGCCCTGGAACACGGAGTGCGCGCGCCGCACCGTGAAGGGAGAGGGGCGGCAGGCGAGCGCGTCCGCGGAGGAGTGGGTCATGAAGCAGCGTGAGGTCGGGATCGTGATGACGAGTGACGTCGTCAGCGTCCGCCCCGCGACACCGTTCAAGGACATCGCCGGGCTGCTCGGGAAGCACCGGGTGAGCGGTGTGCCGGTGGTGGACGACGACGAGAAGGTGATCGGCGTGATCTCCGCGACCGACCTGATGTTCCGCCAGGCGGAGCAGGCGTGGAACGTCCCCGCGCGGCGCATGTCCTTGAACCGTGCCGCGTACCGGAAGGCGGCCAAGGCCCGCGCCCGCACCGCGGGTGAGCTGATGTCGGCCCCGGCCGTCACCGTCCAGGCGTACGAGTCGGTCGTCGGCGCCGCGCGCACCATGCTGGAGCACGGGGTGGAGCGGCTGCCCGTCCTCGACGAGGAGAGCCGCCTGGTCGGCATCGTGACCCGGCGCGACCTGCTGCGGGTCTTCCTCCGCCCGGACGACGAGATCCGCGCCGAGGTGATCGACGAGGTCTTCGTCAAGACCTTCTGGGCGCCGTCGGACGCGGTGGGGGTCACGGTCTCCGGCGGCGTGGTCACCCTGGAGGGCCGGCTGGAGCGGGCGGACCAGGTGCCGGTGGCCGGCTGGATGACCGGACGGATCGACGGGGTCGTCGGCGTCGTCAACAGACTCACCTCACGCTTCGACGACTCCCTCGCCGAAGCGAAGCGACCGGAAGGGGCACGGTGATGAGAACCGCTACCACTGGCCTGTTCAGCTCGCTCCCGTCCCCCGGACGGCAGCGGCTGGAGAGCCTTGCCCGAGAGGTGTCGTTCCCCGCGGGCACCCGGATCTACGAGGAGGGCGAGCGGGCCGACCGGTTCTGGGTCGTGCGCACCGGCGCCGTCACCCTCGACCTCCGGCGGCCCGGGCGCCCGGCCCCCGAGGTGGAGATGCTGGGCCCCGGAGACCTGCTCGGCTGGTCCTGGCTGTTCCCGCCGTACGTCTGGCAGATGGGCGCCCAGGCCCAAAGCCCCGTGCGGGCACAGGAGTTCGACGCCACCGTGGTACGGGCGCTGGCCGAAGCGGATCCGGTGTTCGGACGAGCCCTGGCGATGAAGGTCGGCGAGGTCGTCGCCCACAGGTTGCAGAGCACCCGGGCCAGACTGCTCGAGCGGTGAGCAGCCCGTGAGCCGCGGAGAACGCGGAAGCGAAGGAGGCTGAGCGGCCTCCCGGCCGTGGGCCCGCGATGGGCGACAACTGCGCTCCAGACCCTGCCCCGACGTCCGATACCGGCCAAGGGACCGTTCGGCCCTAGCAACGGGTCCGTACGACCGTTCATGATCGGAGGACCGGGCGCGGCACACGACAGGGCGAAGGATCGGCGCACATGACCGAAGTACGGCAGTTCTCACCGCAGGCGCCGATCAGGGTCTTCCTGCTGGACGACCACGAGGTCGTCCGGCGCGGCGTCCACGACCTGCTCGACTCGGAACCTGACATCGAGGTGGTCGGCGAGGCCGCGACCGCCGCACAGGCCGAGGCCCGCGGACCGGCCCTGCGGCCGGACGTCGCCGTCCTGGACGTCCGGCTGCCCGACGGCGACGGCATCACCGTCTGCCGCGAGCTGCGGTCGCGGATGCCCGGTCTCGCCTGCCTGATGCTGACGTCCTTCGACGACGACGACGCGCTGCTCGACGCGATCATGGCGGGCGCGGCGGGCTATGTGCTCAAGCAGATCAAGGGCTCCGACCTGGTCGCCGCCGTGCGGACCGTCGCCTCGGGGCAGTCGATGCTCGACCCGGCCACCACCTCCCGGCTGATGAGCAATCTGCGCGGCGGCGGCCCGACAGCGACGGCGGAACCCGAGGTCGAGGCGCTCGCCTCGCTGTCACCGCGCGAGCGCGAGATCCTCCAACTCGTCGGTGAGGGACTCACCAACGGCCAGATCGGCAAGCGCCTGTACCTGTCGGAGAAGACGGTCAAGAACAACGTCTCGCGGCTGCTGGCCAAGCTCGGCGTGGAGCGCCGCATCCAGGCGGCCGTCATGGCCACGCACGACACCGCCCAGCACTCCGCGCCGGAGCACGGCCGCCGCTGAACACGGGGCCGACCGGCCCTCCGGCCGGGCACCAGACGGCCCCTCCCGCCGCCCGTCGTGCTCCGTCAGCCTGGAAGCAGGACGGCCGGGAGGAGAACACGATGCGGACCGCACCACTGGACGCGGAGACCCTGGAGAAGCTGATCTCCGCGGCGGGCGCGGCGCCTTCGATCCACAACACTCAGCCGTGGCGGTTCCGGCTCGACCCCGACACCAGCACGCTGGAGGTACGGGCGGCCGTCGACCGCGGGCTGCGGCACGTCGACCCGATGGGACGCGCCGTCCACCTGTCGGTCGGCGCCGCCCTGTTCAACCTCCGGGTCGCGGTCGCCCACTTCGGCTGGGACCCGGTGCTGCGGCTGCTGCCCGACCCCGCCGAGCCCGACCTGCTGGCCTCCGTACGCCTGGCCGGACCGCTGCCGACCGGTGCCCGCCGCGACCGGCAGGACCTGTACGACGCGATCTGGCGGCGGCACAGCAGCCGTCTGCCGTTCTCCGAGCAGGCGCTTCCCGCCCAGGTGCTGACCGAACTGGCCGAGGCCGCGGACGCCGAGGGCGCCCGGCTGGTACGGCCCGCCGCGGAGGAGACGGCCCGCCTGCTGGAGTTCACCACGGAGGCCGAGCGGCGCGGCATGAGCGATTCCGACCGCCGGGCCGAGAGCCGGAGCTGGATCCGTGAGGGGAGCGCGGACGGCCTGCCGGGCCGGGCGCTCGGCCCCCAGGACAGCGCGGGCCGACTGCCGCTGCGGGACTTCTCCGCGCTGCGCCCGGAGAACTACCAGCCTTCCGCGGCCTTCGAGCGGCAACCGGTGATCGCGGTCCTGTCCACCTGCCACGACCGCCCCGCCGACTGGCTGCGCGCCGGTCAGGCGCTGGAGCACGTCCTGCTCGTCGCGACCGCTCACACTGTCCGCGCGTCACTGCTCCATCAGGCGCTGGAATGGGACGACCTGCGGTGGCTGCTGCGCGACCCGCGCGGCGGCATGGAACACGTACAGATGCTGATCCGCCTCGGCTACGGACCGGAGGGCCCGGCCACACCCCGGCGCCCCGTCGCCGACGTCACCGATGCCGGAACGCACACGCCCGAGGGCCTGTCCGGCGGATCACGAACGGCCCCTTCGACCCCTGGCACGCACGCCCGCCGCGTTGCCGGAATACCCGAATAGCTCCGCTATGAGGCCATCCCGGCGCCTTGCGCTCGCACGCGCCAGGCGCCGCCTGGACCGCCCATGATCCGCCGGACAGGCCCTAGGTGTATTGACCTGGAGGGTCGTTGACGCGCGCGGCGCCGGCTACGCCTTGGGCCCCGCCGAGGGCGGGGCGGCCGGCACCCGCCAGACCAGGCGGGTGCCGCCGCGGGGGCTGGCGGAGAGGGACAGCTGGCCCCCGAGCCGCGCGGCCCGCTCCTCCAGATTGCGCAGCCCGCTGCGGTGCCCGCCGGAAGGGGCGCCCACGCCGTCGTCGTCGACCGTGACGGTCAGGGTCCCGGAGGCGACGACCAGGGAGACCTCGGCGGAGGTCGCCCGGGCGTGCCGTCCGACGTTGGAGAGGGCTTCGACCAGGACGGCGACGGTCTCCTCCGCGACCGGCGTGGGCACATCGGTGTCGATCAGCCCCTCCATCCGCAGGGCGGGGGTGAAGCCGAGCGTCGGGACCGCGTCCTCGACCGCCATCGAGGCACGTATCCGAAGGCCGCGCGCGGTCCGCTCCCGGTCGTGCGAGCGCAGCCCGAAGATCGTCGAGCGAATGATCTTGATGGTCTCGTCCAGGTCGTCCACCGCGCGCAGCAGCCGCTCGCTCGCCTCCGGGTGCTGGACGAAGCGCACCGCGCTCTGCAAGGTCATCCCCGTGGCGAACAGCCGCTGGATGGCCAGGTCGTGCAGGTCACGGGCGATCCGGTCGCGGTCCTCCAGCAGCGCGAGCTGCTCGGCGCCGCGCCGCCGCTCGGCCAGCTCCAGCGCCAGCGCGGCCTGCCCGGCGAAGCTCAGCAGCGGCGAGGACTCCGCCTCGGTGAAGGGGACAGAACCCAGCTCGCGGGCGAGCAGCAGCACACCGCGCACCGCGCCGCCCGCCATCATCGGCACGGCGATCGTCGGCCCCAGGCCGTTCCAGCGCGGCGGCCCCGACGTCACCCGCGGGTCCTTGGCGATCTCCACCGTGGTGATCGGCCGCGCCGCGGCCATCGCGGCGCCCATGAACGAGCCCTCGCACGGCAGCACCAGACCGCGGTGGGTCTCGGCGTCCACCCCCACGGCGATCATCACCTGGAGGTCGGTGGTCCCCTCGACCGGCAGCGCCACCACGCCCAGGTCCGCGGCCAGGATGTGCCGGCCGTGCTCGACGATCAGCCCGAGCACATCCATCTCACCGGCGCCCGACAGCAGCTTGCTCACGATCTCCGCGTTGGCCGCCATCCACCGCTGCCCCTCGCGGGCGGTCTTGTACAGCCGCGCGTTCTCGATCGCGACACCCGCCGCGACCGCCAGGGTCGACAGCAGCGTCTCGTCGTCGCCGTCGAACTCCCGGCCACCGCGCTTCTCGGTGAGGTAGATGTTTCCGAAGACCTCGTCGCGCACCCGGATCGGCACCCCGAGGAAGGAGCGCATCGGCGGATGGTTCGCCGGGAAGCCGTACGACGCCGGGTGATCGGACAACTCAGCGAGCCGCAGCGGCTCCGGGTGGCGGATCAGCTCACCGAGCAGACCGTGCCCCGAGGGCAGCGGCCCGATCGCGCGGGCCTCCTCCTCGGACACCCCGACGGTCAGGAACTCCGAGAGCCGGGCGTCGTCGCCGATCACGCCCAGCGCGCCGTACTCGGCGTCCACCAGGACGACCGCGGTCTCCACGATCCGCCGCAGCACATGCGCGAGGTCCAGCTCCCGGCCCACCGACAGCACGGCCTCCAGCAGGCTGTGCACCCGATTCTGCGTGCCGCGCACCGCCCCGATGCGGACCTGCAACTCGTCCAGCAGCTCATCGAGCTGCAAACGGGGCAAGCGCCCGCCCGAGCTGTCGCCGTCCTCTCCCACCGGTCCTCCACGCGCACCGCGAACCCCGAGCATCAGCCCCTGCGTCCTACCGTATCGGCTGGGGTGCCGGGCCGGTGGTCGAGTGCCGGTGGTCGAGCGCCGGGGCCTCCTGCACCCTGCGGTCAGATGACAACGGTGCCTGCCCCCTCCCGCAGCTCTTCCGCGACCGAGCGCGCCCACGCGCGGATCCGCTCCGGGTCGCGAAAATCGCCGCCGCGTCCCTGCTGGAGGATCTGCCGGGCGACGTAGCCGCGTGCGCCGTCGGTCAGCCGTCCGCCGAAGGTGACATGCGCGCGGGCGTCGATCCGGTCGGCGAGCCGGGTGACCGCGGGTGTCGCGGGCAGATCTCCGGCGGCCGCCGAGGAGTCCAGCGGGCCGCTGCTGAACAGCCACACGGGCCTGTGGGCGAGCCGCGCCCGCTGCCGACGTGCCAGCCGGACCGCGTCGCGCTGCCAGCGGCCCGCGTACACCCCCGCGCCGAGGATCACGGCGTCGTAGGCGCCGACGTCCTTGACCCCGCCCGCCGCACGGACATCGGCCGCGATACCGCGCTCGCGCAGCGCCTCGCCGATCCACTCGGCGATCTCGGCGGTGGAGCCGTTCCTGGTCCCGTACGCCACGAGAACGCGGATGGTCTTCACCCTGCTCACCTCGATCGATCGGTGCGGATCAGCGCGGCCATCGCGGGCACGGGCCGGATACCTGACCGGTCCGCCCGGCGGCCCCGGTACCGGCGGCGTGCGGTATCCGAGACGGCCCGCGCTCTTCCGCTCGTGGGCTGCCCCTTCCACGATCCGCCGGTCACCGCGCGGCCCGCCGGTGCCGTCCGGGGCGCAGCCGAGGGCCGATCGGCCCTGCTCCGGGAGAGTCGGCCATGCCGCGTCGGCGTCCGACCGCTCAGCAGGACTGCACGACATCCCGCGATACCCGAAGGCGCGGGGTCATGGGCGCCTGGTCCGCGGTGCGAGTGAGGAACTCCTGTACGCCCGCCACCAGGTGTTCGACCGCGACGTGCGGGCCCGCGCCGGTGTCGGCGGGCGTTCCCGTCGCGGCGCCGACGGCGAACACCTCGGGAGCGGCGCGGGACTGGAGGGTACGCGGGTCCACCCGGACGAGACCGCACGCGTCGCCGAGTCCGGCGGAGCGTACGACGTACCTGGCACCGCCGTACAGCACACCGTCCGGCGTCGGTACGGGCCGCGCTCCGGTGGCCACCACGAGGACGTCGTAACCGATCGAGGAGCCGTCGGTGCAGCAGACCTCCCGCCGGGCCACGTCGACACTGCCGATCTCCGTGTGACGGAAGTCGATCCCGGCGCGGAGCCGGCCGTCCTCCGGCGGCAGGAGGGTGCGCGAGCCGAGGACACCGATGGCCATGAGAAGTTCGACCTCGTGGTCACGCGTGTCGTATTTCCCGACCACGACGATCTGGAATTCGCTCTCGTCGTACCGGCGACGCAGTCTGTTGGCCGCCAGGATTCCGGTACTGCCGTTTCCCAGGATGACGATTCGCTTCTTCATACCCGCACTGTCCGGCAGCCCCGGTCACGTCCACCACGGGCCAACCGGCCTTCCCCCCGAGGCCGTTCGGGCACCGAACGCCCGGCTTCCCGAGCCGACGGTGCGGGAGCCGTCGTGGACGACCGTCCACCGGCCCGTGGACCGGGACCGTTCGGCCCTGCCGACGCCGCTCGGCACGCGGGAGGCTGGAGTCGGACCCAAGGAGGCGTGCCCTCGTGCCGAACGCCCGGATCACGGACCTGTACGGGGTTCCCATGGCGCGCTCGTACCAGGCCGACCACACGACGACGCCTGCCGCGTTCGACCCGCACATGCGGTGCCGTACTGGAGTGCGGGGGAGCCGAAGCGGGCGGAGGAGCAGCGCATGAACCACCACAAGAGCCATCGCATGAGCGCACCGTCGCCAGGTGACCCGGGTATCGCGGGCCGTGTGGCCGAGCGCGGGCGCGCACTCGGGCTGAGCATGGGCCAGGTGGCCAGACGAGCCGGTATGGCCCCGCGCTATCTGAACGACCTGCTGCGGCAGGACACCGACTTCGATCCCGACGGGCTGTTGCGCGTCGCGGCGGCCCTGAGCATGTCCTACCCGGAACTGCTCCACGGCCCCAGCCACCCGCCTCCCGGGCAGGCCGCGCCCGCTCCGCGTCCGTCTCTTCGGAGCCTGACCACGGCGGAGTGCTGGGATCTGGTCGGCGGGCATGGGGTGGGCAGAATCGCGCTGGCCGGAGCCGCCGCGCCCGTGGTGATCCCGGTCAACTACACGGTCGACGCGCGCACGGTCGTCTACCGGACCAGCCCCGGGAGCGCCGCCTGTCCGGAGAGCGGGCAGGCCGTCTCCTTCCAGGTGGACAGGGTGGACGACCGTCTCAGCCAGGGCTGGAGCGTCCTGATCACCGGCACCGCGGAGCGCGTGCGGGACGAGGAGACCGAACGGCGCCTCGCGGCCGCAGAGGGCGAGGGTCCCTGGGCGGGAGGGCCGCGGCCCGTGTGGACGCGTATCCGTCCCGGCGCCGTCTCGGGACGGCGCGTCGAGAGCGGCCTGGAGCCGGAACCCGGCGGCGGGGCCGCGCGGAGTGAGGCAACGTACCGTCCACAGTGACGTCCCGCTACCGCTCCGACCGTGTGGGCACGGCCCCGGCCCGGCTCGGGCTGCGGGTGTCCGCCCGAGCCGCGACCATGGAGGGTGACACGGGAAGGGACCGCCGATGGAGCCCGAGTGGACCTGGCGCTACGCGGGCTACGACCCGTCGCGGGAGCGGTTGCGTGAGGTGCTCTGCGCTCTGGGCAACGGATACTTCGCGACGAGGGGGGCGTTCGCGGAGGCGGCAGCCGGTCCTGTGCACTACCCCGGCACGTATGCGGCGGGCTGCTACAACCGTCTGACGTCCGAGGTGGCGGGACGCGAGGTCGACAACGAGGACATGGTCAACCTTCCGAACTGGCTGCCTTTGCGGGTACGCGCGGTCGGTGGTCCATGGTTCGGCCCCGAGACCAGCACCGTGCTCGCCCACGAACAGACCCTCGACATGCGCCGGGGCGTCCTGCACCGGCGGACACGGATGCGCGACCGCGAGGGGCGCGAGCTGACGGTGGAGGAAACCCGCCTGACCCACATGGGCGACGCGCACCTGGCAGCGCAGCGGGCGCGGTTCACCGCCCACGGCTGGTCCGGCGAACTGGAGATCGAAGCCGGAATCGACGGCGACGTGCGCAACACCGGAGTGGAGCGCTACAGCGACCTGGCGGGTGCTCACCTCACCGACCACCGTACGGGGACCACCGGCACGGACACGGTCTGGCTGACCTGCCGTACCTCCTCCTCCCGCATCGCCGTCGCCATGGCCGCCCGCGTCCGTGTCAGGGAGCACCCTTGCGAGGCGACGCCGCTCGCGCCCGGCGGAAGGGCCAGCTTCCACCGGATGACACTCCCGGTCGTCCCCGAGCGGGTGATCACCGTCGAAAAGGTCCTCGCGCTGCACACCTCGCGCGACCCGGCGATCGGCGGTCCCCGGCAGGCCGCCCTGGACCGTGTGGCTCGCGCGCCCGCGTTCCCCGCCCTGCTCAGCGCGCACACGGGCGCGTGGGACCGGCTGTGGAAACGCACGGAGATCGAGGTGGCCGGTGAGGCCGGACACGTGCTGCGCCTGCACCTGTTCCACGTCCTCCAGACGCTGTCGCCCCACACGGCGGGCCTGGACGTCGGAACACCGGCGCGCGGGCTGTACGGGGAGGCGTACCGAGGGCATGTCTTCTGGGACGAGCTGTTTGTGCTGCCCTTTCTCGACGTACACCTGCCGGAGGTCTCCCGTGCGCTGCTGATGTACCGTCACCGCAGGCTCGGCGCCGCCTGCCGGGCCGCGGACGCCATCGGCAGACCCGGGGCGATGTACCCGTGGCAGAGCGGCAGTGACGGACGCGAGGAAACGCAGCGGCTGCACCTGAATCCCGTCTCCGGCCGGTGGCTGCCGGACCACACCCACTTGCAGCATCACGTCGGCTCTGCCGTGGCGTACAACATTTGGCACTACTGCCTGGCCAGCGGCGACACCGCGTTCCTGCACACCGAAGGCGCCGAGATGCTGTTGCAGATCGCCAGGTTCTGGGCGCACACAGCGGCATGGGACCCGGCGTACGAGCGCTACCGCATACGTCAGGTCGTCGGCCCCGACGAATATCACGACGCGTATCCGGACGCGGAGGTCCCCGGCATCGATGACAATGCCTACACCAACGTCACAGCGGCCTGGGTGCTGGCCCGCGCGCTTGAACTGGCCCGCTCCCTGCCGGCTCCCCGCAGGGACGAACTGTTCGAGCGCATCGGGCTCGACCCGGCGGAACTGTCCTTGTGGGAGGACGTGTCACGACGCCTGCGTGTGCCGTTCCACGAAGGCGTCATCAGTCAGTTCGACGGCTACGGCGACCTCGCCGAACTCGACTGGGCGGACTACCGGGCCAGATACGGCGACATCCGCCGTCTCGACCGCGTCCTGGAGGCCGAGGGCGACAGCGTCAACCGCTACCAGGCGTCCAAGCAGGCCGACGTGCTGATGCTCGGCTACCTCTTCCCGCCCGCCGAACTGGCCGCTGTCTTCGAACGGTTGGGGGAGCGGCTCGACGACGCGACCTGGTCGGCGACCGTCGACCACTACCTCGCCAGGACCAGCCACGGCTCCACGCTCAGCGGGCTGGTGCACGGATGGGTGCTCGCTCGCTCCCGCCGCGACGACGCATGGACCTACGTGCACGAGGCGCTCGTCGGCGACGTGGCCGACGTGCAGGGCGGCACGACCGGTGAGGGTATCCATCTGGGGGCCATGGCCGGCACGCTCGACCTCGTCCAGCGGGGCCTGACCGGCCTGGAACCACTGGGCGACGCGCTGCGACTGGATCCGGTGCCGCTGCCGCAACTGTCCCGCTTCCGCCTGTCCTTGCGCTACCGGGGCCACTGGGGCGTGGGCCTCACCCTGCGCTCCGGCCGCCTCCACATCTCCGTCCCGCTCTCCGGCCAGGAGCCCGTCCGTTTCGTCGTCGGCGACCGGACGGTGACCGTGGCCCCGGGCGAGGAGGTCGTGACCGAACTGCCCGGGTGGCCTGAGGCGAATCACCCCTCGCCGCCGCGCCTTCCAGGGGGCGGCGGCGAGGGGTGATTCGCCTCAGGTGGCCGCCGGGGCGTGCGGCACGATCCCCACCGGCAGCGTCACCCGGCGGAGAACGGCGTGCGCGGTCGAACCGAGATGCGCGCTGACCGGGGTGGTACGGGGGCGGCGGCCCAGGACGAGGAGCGCGGCGTGCGATGCCGCCGCCGCGAGCTGCGCGGCGGCCGCCGCGACCACGGCCTCGGTGACCACCGGGGTACGGGGGTGCTTCTCGGCCCAGGCGCCCAGGGCAGCCGCGAGCGCCTGATCGGGATCGACGGGACCGGCGCCGTCGTGGAGCGGCTCGCTCCAGCCGTGGACGACGCGCAGCCGCGCGCCGCGCCGGGCGGCTTCGTCGAAGGCGAATTCGACCGATCGGCCGTCCGGCGCGGCCAGGTCGAGGCCGAGGACGACGTCACCGGCGCCGTCGGCTCCCGATGGAGCACCCGTGCCGGAAGCGGCGCTCACCAGGACCACGGGGACCGGTGCCCGGCCCGCGACGGTGAGCGCGGTCGAGCCGAGCACAAGCTCCTGCACCGCCCCCGCGCCTCGTGTGCCCAGCACCATCAGCTCGGCGCTGTCGGCGGCGGAGAAGAGCACCGGAAGCACCTGCTCGGCGATCTGGTCGACGGTGACGGACAGGTCCGGATGCCGGCGGCCGATCTCGTCCGCGGTCGGGTGGGCGGACCACGCGGGACGCGTCACGCGCTCACGGGGACCCGCCAGCGGGACCGCCTGTACGAGACGCAGCGGGAGTCCGCGGCGCACGGCGTCGTCCGCGGCCCAGTCCGCCGCCGCGAGGCTCTCGGCCGAGCCGTCCGTCCCCGCGACGACGGCGCCCGTGACGATCGCGCGTGTCATGAGTGGACCTCCTTGGCGTGTTCCGCCCCCCTGCCTCCAGCATCCCCGCTTTCGGCGCTGGCGTGCGGGACCGACGGCCCCGTACCCGGACCGAACGGGCCGGAGCCGTGCGATTGCGGCGGGGTCGGCCGAGATTCGCCGACGAGAACGCCGGATCAGAATGTCGGATCAGTACGCCGGGCCAGGACGTCGGATCACATGGTCGGATCAGAAGATCGTGCTACGCCGATCCGCCGGGATGTACGGCGGGCGGGTGAATTCGTCGTCGCGCGTACATCCATCGGGTCCGTCCGCGCATCCCCTGGTCGAGTCGCGTTCTTGAACGCCCGCGCAGGGTTGACCGTTGGAGTATTCGTCGTGAAAACCGGCAGTAATATCATTCGTCGCATGTCCGTGGCGGCCCTCACGGCAGGGGCCGTTCTGGCGTCCACCGGGCTCGCGGTCCCGGCCCGCGTCGAAGCGACCCCGGCGCCCGTGGCGACGGCGTCCCGGACCGCCGCCCCCGCGATCGTCGCCAAGGGCGGCTTCGTGATGGACGACGGCACCGGCCGGACACTGTTCACGAAGGCCGCGGACACCCGCCGTTCCACCGGATCGACCAGCAAGGTCATGACGGCCCGGGTGGTGCTGGCCGACAGACGCCTCGACCTGAACGCGCAGGTCACCGTCCAGAAGGCGTACCACGACTACGTGGTGGCCAAGCGCGCGTCGTCGGGCGGTCTGGTCGTCGGCGACCGGCCCACCGTCCGGCAGTTGCTGTACGCGATGATGCTGCCGTCCGGCTGCGACGCGGCGTACGCGCTGGCCGACACCTTCGGCAGCGGCCGGACGCGGGCCGCCCGCGTGAAGTCGTTCATCGCGAGGATGAACTCCACGGCGAAGGGCATCGGTCTGAGGAACACCCACTTCGACTCGTTCGACGGCGTCGGCAACGGATCGAACTACTCGACTCCGCGCGATCTGACGAGGATCGCGAGCAGCGCGATGCGATACCCCACGTTCCGTGCCGTGGTGAAGACGAAGTCGGTCCGGCAGAGCGTCGCGATGAAGAACGGCGGCCACCGCACCATGACGTGGACCAATACCGACACGCTGCTCGGGAGTTATCGCGGCGCCGCCGGAGTCAAGACCGGATCCGGGCCCGTGTCCCTGTTCTGCCTGGTCTTCGCGGCCACCCGCGGCAAGAGGACCGTCATCGGCACGGTGCTCGCCGCCCCGACGCAGGCGGCCCGCACGGCGGACGCGCGGAAGCTGATGGACTACGCGCTGAAGGGGTAGCGGTACGGGGGCGGGAAGCCTCCCGCCACCTGCCCGGCATGGCGTTCGCGGGCGGGGGTAGGGGACGTTCATCCCCCGCAGGGGACTCGCAGGGGACCGCGCCCGGCCGCCCATCGCCCCACCGGCATGGCGGCCGGGGGCCCCGACCGTCACCGGAGCCGGGGCTCGGTCGGCGAGCACACAACGACTCGGTGCGGGAGCGTGCGAGATGTCCGTGAAAGCAGTCGGCTGGGCCAGGTCGTTCCCTGTCTCGTACGGCGTCAGGGCCGGGCGCGAGTGGGCGCGCGAGCACCTGGACGTGCTCGGCTGGAGCACGCAGGCGCCCGACACGGCGGACTCCGTCGTCCTGACCGTCTCCGAACTCGTCACCAACGCCCACGTGCACGCGCACAGCGAGGCCCAGGTCGTCATGGTCTGGGACGGCTGCTGCCTGCACCTGAGCGTCAGCGACTCCTCCGACATGCTGCCCGCCGAGAAGGCGCCCGACGAGGAGCGCACCCACGGCCGGGGCATGGCCATCGTGGACGCGCTCGCCGACGAGTGGGAGGCCCACCCGCGCCCCGACGGAAAGACCGTCACCGCCTGCTTCCACGCGCCCGGCGGCACCTGTACGCACTCCTGGTAAAGCGCCCCGCCGCGGGTGAACTCCAGTCAACTCCTGGGAACTCCTGCGAACTCCCGTGAACGCCGCCCCATTTCGGTATCAGTGCGGCGACACATTCGCAGGGCGATAATCCGACCGCAAAGCCGCGAAAACGGCGTTTTCGCGCTGTACAGACCGTCCCCCGCACGGGCATACTCGGTCACCGGCCAACAGGCCGATCATCGTCGGCGGCGAGACTCCATCGCAGGCCACCGGGCACGAGTCTCGCGCACGGCGTAGGGTCCGACCCGCTCCGCCTGCCTCCGCTGCCCGTTCACAGTGCAGGGAGCAGATTCAGTGCAGCGTTCCATCACCAGACGAGCCATAGGCGTGGTCGGCCTCGGCTCGCTCACCGCCGCCGTCACGCTGGCGGGCGTCGGTACGGCGCAGGCGTCCGGCAACGACAAGAACAACTGCGGCCGGTCGCACATCGAGCACTCCGAGGACGGCGGGAAGACCTGGTCCGACAACGGCCGGATCAACGACCCGGCCCCGACGAAGATCACGGTCCGGCTGACGGACAAGGTCAACAAGGGCTGCACGTACGTCGTCTCGCTCGCCTCCTACAGCGCCGAGGGCCCCACCTGGGACACCTCGGGCACGCAGGCGTTCCTCGGCTGGGACACCACCCAGCTCGACCACAAGAACACCCGGGCCACCCTGGACGTCAGCGCCTACGCGCCGTCCTGCTTCGGCCAGATCGACCTGTACGGCAACGGCATCAAGTACGACGGCGGCGAGGGCAAGGGCCACGGCAAGCTGCCGCGCTACCCGTACTCCGCGACCCCCGAGAACCTGATCACGGCGTGGAACGGCAGCGCGCCGTGCTCCACCCCGTCCCCGTCGCCCAGCGACTCGGTGACCGACTCCCCGTCCCCGTCCCCCAGCGAGACGACGGACAGCCCCGAGCCCAGCGACTCGACCACCACCTCGCCCGAGCCCTCGGACAGCGAGACGACCAGCCCGTCCCCGACGGACTCCGTCACCGACACCCCGTCGGAATCGCCGTCGGACACCCCGTCGGAATCGCCGTCGGACACCCCGTCCGACACTCCGTCGACGACGCCGAGCTCCAGCGCCCCGGTCGTCGACGACACCACGTCACCGACGGCGTCGCCCACGAACTCCGCGGGCCCGGTCGGCTCGCCGGTCGTGGAGCCGGCCTCCGACACCTCCAGCGGTGACCTGGCCGAGACCGGCGGCAACGGCTCGCAGACCGTGGCCTTCGCGGGCGGCGGCGCCGCCCTGCTGGTCCTCGGCGCGGGCGCGGTCTACTTCACCCGCCGCCGCAACAGCAGCGCCCACCGCTGACGGATCCGGCGTACGCGGGCCGGGAGCACGCCGTGACGGCGTGCTCCCGCCCGACGTACGCCGGTCCGCGCGGTACGCCGACTCGGCGCGTCCGCCGCTCAGTTGAGGTGGGCGCGCCAGTCCGCCGGGACCCGGCCTGCCGGGCCCGGCACCGGCTGGTCGGCCGGACGGCTCTGCGGCGGGGCCAGCGCCACGTCGGTCTCGACGTACGCGTCGGTCGTGAAGTCCCAGAACCAGTCCTCGCCCGGCTCGAAGGTCCGCATGATCGGATGGCCGGTGGCCGCCGAGTGCGCGCTCGCGTGCTGCGCGGGCGACGAGTCGCAGCAGCCGATGTGCCCGCACTGGGCGCAGCGGCGCAGATGGAACCACCAGCCGCCCGCCGCGTCGCAGTCGGCGCAACCGGCCCCGCTGGGCCGGGCGGTGGGGTCGATACCTGGGGTGGTCGTCATGACGGCTCCCGCTGATTGTCGGACGGACTGTCGGAGCTGGCCTGCGGTGCCGCCTCCGGCCGGGCGTCGGACGCGGCATCAGGTGCGGCCTCCGGCTGCTCCGCCGTGAGCGGCAGGCGGACCAGGAAACGGGTGTCGCCGGGCACCGACTCCGCCTGGAGGTCGCCGTGGTGCTTGTTCACCACGATGCGCCAGGAGATGTCGAGTCCCAGCCCCGTGCCCTCGCCCACCGGCTTGGTGGTGAAGAACGGCTCGAAGATCCTTTCCCGGATCTCCGGCGCGATACCGGCTCCGGTGTCACGGAACTCGACCAGAAGCTGCTCGCGGTCCAGCGCCGTACGCACCGTCAGCGTGCCCGTCCCCTCCATCGCGGCCACCGCGTTGTCGATGAGATTGGTCCACACCTGGTTCAGCTCACCCGGATAGCCGGGGATCTTCGGCAGCGTACGGTCGAAGTCCTTGACCACCTTGATGCCCGGACCGAATTTGCCGGTCAGCATGTGCAGCGTGCTCTCCAGCAACTCGTGCACGTCGACCACCTGGTACGGCGCCCGGTCGAGCTGCGAATACTGCCGCGCCGCGTTGACCAGGGTCGAGATCCGGGCCGTGGAGTCCTGGATCTCGTTCATCAGCAGCTCGGTCTCGACGGTGTAGTTCAGCCACCGCATCGCGCTGTCGAGGGTGTCGGGCGTGACCGTCGCGGCCACCCGCTCCAGCCAGTCCGTGTCGAGCCCGGCCTGCACGAAATTCGGCGCGAGGTCCCACCCGGCCGTCACGCCGTGGTCGTCGAGCCAGTCGGAGATGGCGTCCTCGCGGTCCGAGGTCTCCATCGGGGTGAGCTGCACGGCCTTCGCGGACTGCTCGACCGCCCGCTCCTGGAGCTCGATCAGCGTCGCGAGCGTGGCCCGGTCGAGCGGCCCCCCGGCGATCATGCCGAGTTTGTGCCGCATCCCGGCCACCCGCTCGCGCAGCGTGGCCGTGGCCCGCAGCGCCGCCGCGGCCGGATTGTTCAACTCGTGGGTGAGACCGGCCGACAGCGACCCCAGGGCCAGCAGCCGCTCACGCTGGCCGATGGCCTGCTTGGTGCTGCGGTTGCCGAAGAACAGCCCCTCCAGCATGTGCACGGCCATCGGGAACCACTCGCGCATCAGCTCGGCGAAGTGGTCCGCCGACAGCACGTAGAAGCGCGACGGCTCGGTGACCCGCAGCGAGCTGTTGTAGACCTGCGGCACCCGGTCGCCCAGATACGACTGGAAGGCGCCCGCGTAGACCCCGCGGTCCGAGGTGCGCGAGACCTCCACGTCGTCGGCGCCCACCCGGCGCGACATCACCACCGTGCCTTCGAGCAGCACGTAGAAGCAGGTCGCGGGCTCGCCCTCCAGATAGACGGCGCCCGGCTCCTCCATCTGCACCCGGCCCTTGCGGCACAGCCAGTCCAACTGGTCGTCGGTCAGCTTCTCGAACAAGAAGAGCGAGCGCAGCTCGGCCACGTCGCACGGCAGGTACTGGACGCTCATAGCCGCTCCAGGTATCGGTGGACGAGCATGACGGCCATGGCGCCCTCGCCGACCGCGGACGCCACCCGCTTGGCGGACTCGGCGCGCGCGTCACCGGCCACGAACACCCCCGGCACGCTGGTCTCCAGGTGGTACGGGGGCCGCTCCAGCGGCCAGTCCACCGGGCGTTCGCCCGGCGGCGCCAGATCGGGACCGGCCACGACGAACCCGCGTTCGTCGCGCAGCACCACCCCGTCCAGCCAGTCCGTCAGCGGGGCGGCGCCGATGAACACGAAGAGCCAGCCCGCGTCGACCGTCTCGGTCAGGCCGGTCGTGGTGTCGCGCAGCGTGATCCGCTCCAGATGGTCCTCGCCCTCGGCGGACACGACCTCCGTGCGCGTACGCACCTTGATCGCCGGGGTGGCCCCGATCTGCTGCACCAGATAGTGCGACATGGACGAGGTCAGCGAGTCGCCCCGGACCAGGATCGTCACGGATTTGGCGCCCCTGGCCAGATACACCGCGGCCTGCCCGGCGGAATTCGCCCCGCCGACGATGTACACGTCCTGCTCCTGGCAGCGGGCCGCCTCGGTCAGCGCGGAACCGTAGAACACACCGCGGCCCGTCAGCTCCGACACGCCGGGCGCGTCGAGCTGCCGGTAGGACACGCCGGTCGCCAGGATCACCGTGTGCGCCGAGACCGCGGAGCCGTCGGCGAAGGTCACGGTCCGCGCCGAGCCGCTGACCTCGAGCCCCGTGACCTCGCACGCGGTCAGGATCTCGGCGCCGAAGCGGGTGGCCTGCCGGTGCGCGCGGTCGGTGAGCTGCCCGCCGGAGACCCCGTCGGGGAAGCCCAGGTAGTTCTCGATCCGGGAGCTCTGCCCCGCCTGCCCGCCGGTCGCGGTGCGCTCCACCAGAACGGTCCGCAGCCCCTCGGACGCGCCGTAGACCGCGGAGCCGAGACCGGCGGGGCCGCCGCCGATGACCACCAGGTCGTAGAAGCGCGCCGAGGGCGTCGTCGCCAGACCGACACTGCTGGCCAGATCCTGGTCGGTGGGCTCCACCAGCGGCTTGCCGTCCGGGGTGATCACCACCGGCAGCCGTACCCCGTCCTCGTCCGCGGCGGCCAGCAGCTTCTGGCCCTCCGGCTCGTCCGAGGCGTACCAGTGATACGGCACCTGATTGCGCGCCAGGAATTCGCGGACCCCGGACGACCGCGCCGACCAGCGGTGACCGATGACCTTCGTCTCCCGCACCGGCCGGTGGTCCGAGGCGCGCCAGGCGTCGAGCAGCGCGTCCACCACCGGGTACAGCTTCTCCTCCGGCGGGTCCCAGGGCTTGAGCAGATAGTGGTCGAGGTCCACCACATTGATGGCGTCGATGGCCGCGCCCGTGTCGGCGTACGCCGTCAGCAGCACCCGGCGGGCGCCCGGATACACATCCATCGCCCGTTCGAGGAATTCGATGCCGTTCATCGCGGGCATCCGGTAATCCGCCAGGATCACCGCGACCGCGTCGCCGCGCAGCCGCATCTCGCGCAGCGCCTCCAGCGCCGACTCCCCGGACTCCGCCCGGACGATCCGGTGCTCCTCGCCGTAACGCCGCCGCAGGTCGCGTGCGACCGCACGCGACACCGAGGGATCGTCGTCGACGGTCACGATCACGGTCCGTGTCGCGCCGCTGGGCTCTGTCCCCAGCATCCATGCCCCCATTCGTGCGGATCGCCGGTGCCGGGCCACGGCATGGCGCCGCGGCCCGCCACTCCCATCCTAGGTACGCGGCCTGCCACCCGCAGTTCCACCGTGTTCGCCCTCGGAGGACGCGCCCGGCGGCGCCTCGGAGACCCCCGGCAGCCGCGCCGTGCGCGCTCACTGTCAGGCGCCGGGCACCACGGAGCGTGACGGTCCGACCGGCTCGACAGGAGGTCCGGGCCCATCGACGGCACACTGAGGGACGGACCAGGACGATCCGCCCCGCCGACCCGGCGGCCCGCGGGAACGCGTCCGGCCCCGCGTCGAACCCGTCAGGTGGTGATTGCCGTGTCCATGCGCCAGAGCCCGCGCCCCGGGACGGGCGCGACATCCAGCGACGCCGTCTTCGGCGCGCCGTGCTGGGTCAGCCTGACCTCGCGCGACCTGGCCGCGACCCACCGCTTCTACGCGGCGGTCCTGGGCTGGACCTACCGCGGGACGAAGCTGGGCGGCCGGTTCAGCGTCGCGCTGGACGACGGCAGGCCGGTGGCGGGCATCGCCGAGCTGGCCTCCGCCTGGCAGGTGCCCGTCGCCTGGACGCCGTACTTCGCGGTCGAGGACGCCGACGAGACCGCGGCCAGGATCAGGGAGCGCAGCGGCACCGTCGCCGTCGGCCCGATCGCCTTCGAATCCGGCCGCGCGGCCCTGGCCGCCGACCGCAACGGCGCCGTCTTCGGCATCTGGGAGGGCCTGCTCTCCGAATCCTGGCCGCGCTGGCGCGACGAGCAGCCGGTGTGGCTGCGGCTGCGCACCCCCGACCCGTTCGAGGCGGCCATCTTCTACGGCGAGGTGCTGCTGTGGGCCAGCGACCGGCCCGGCGCCTGCGAGGTGGCGTACGAGGGCGACGAGGTGGTGCTGCGCAGCGCGGGGCGGGTCGTGGCCCGGCTCGGCCGCGGCGCCGTCCAGGCCGCGCCCGACCCCGTCGAGCGCCCGCACTGGGAGGTCTTCTTCACCCTGCGCGACCTGCCCGCCGCACTGCGGGCGGTCCGCGCCAACGGCGGCGGTGTCGTGGCGCACCACGCGGGCCCCGCGGGGGAGTCGGCGGTCGTCCGTGACCCGGACGGCGGACTGTTCACGCTGACCGCGCCGGAGGTCGCGTAGCCCGTTCGGGGCCGTCCGTCAGCCGTGTGCGCGCGACGAGATGCGGGCCGGGCGGTACCGGGTCACGGTGAAGGCTCACCCACCAACACACAGGAGAGTGACATGCTTCGTCGTATCGCCATCACCGTCGCCGCCGTTTCCGCCGCCGGGCTCATGTCGGCTGTTCCGGCCGCTGCCGCCGTCTCGCACGACGGCGGTCACGCCGGGATGGGCGGCTTCCACACCGCGGGCGGCTTCGCCGGCTTCGAGAAGACCAACCTCGGCGGCCCGTACGGGATCACCACCGTCAAGGGTGAGATCGGTGGCTTCGAGGCCGGTGGCGGCTACGCGTTCGAGGGCCACCACAGCTCCCACTGACGTCGCGGCCGTCCGCTGACGGCCCGCGTCCGCGCGTGCGGCGGCCCCGCGCCCACGGTTCCTCCCTGCCGTGGGCGCGGGGCCGCCGTCGTGCCCGCTCGGGTGCCGCCCGCTCGTACGTCGTGCGCTCGTGCGTCGTGTGCTCAGGTGTTGTTGGCGAGATTGCGCAGTCCGCTCAGCGCCCCGTTGAAGTAGTCCTGGTCACCGGGGAAGACGCCGGAGTCGGCGTGCTGCCAGAAGGTGTAGAACGGCCAGCCGGCCGGCAGGGTGCCGACGCTGGAGGCGTACCGCGCGATGAACAGCGGGTCGTTGGCCGAGTAGGCGGAGGTGTTGCCCGTGCAGGTCGTCCACCAGTTGGTCGTGGTGTAGATCGTCGCCCAGCGGGTGGTCTTGGCGTGCACCTCATTGATGAACGACGTGATCCAGGTCCGCATCGCGGCCTGGCTCAGCCCCCAGCAGGTGGACGACGGCCCGTACTCGATGTCCAGCATGGGCGGCAGCGTCTTGCCGTCCTTGGACCAGCCGCCGCCGTGCGCGACGAAGTAGTCGGCCTGGGCCGCGCCCGTCGAGGCGTTGGGGTTCGCGAAGTGGTAGGCGCCCCGGATGAAGCCCGCGTTGTACGAACCCGTGTAGTTCGCCGAGAAGTTGGGGTCACGGAAGGTCGTGCCCTCGGTGGCCTTCATATAGGCGAACCGGGCGCCGTTGGCGTACGCGCCCGCCCAGTTGACGGCGCCCTGGTAGTGGCTCACGTCGAAGCCGAGGGTCTGGGCGGCGTTCGGGGTCACCGTGCCGCCGTCGCTCGGCCGGCCCTCGTGGGCCGCGACGGTCGAGCCCATCCAGTCCAGTTCGGGGTGTGCGATGGGGCTGCCGCCGCCGGAAGGGGAGGCCGCGGTGGCCGCGCCGGGAGCCGCGACGAACAGGGCGAGGAGAGCGGTCAGCGTGCCGATCGCCGCGAGCGCGCGGCGTGGCACCGACCCGCGCCGGGAGTCGTGTCCGGCGTTGTCCATGTGCGCCTCCAAGGGCGAGGGGGGTGGTTCCTTGGTGGTGTGGCCATGACAACGAGGAGGTTACGCGCGTAGAACCCTGGGGCGGAAGGGGCTCCGGTGACCGTCGTTGGTCTATGCCAGTACGCGGGGCCGGGAGCTGCGGCGCGCCCCGGCGGTGAAAGTACGCAGGACGCCGCCGGAGGCGGTGTGGACAGCGCGCCCGGCGGTGTGGTTAATCGAGGCATGGACCCCGGCGGTCGGCGACGCGGCCACGGCCGGGGCGCGGACGACCGGGCGGCGCGGCCCGTGCATCCGGCACGTTCGCTTCCGGCACGATCGGTACGTTCTCGCACGTCGGCGCGGTTCCAAGGAGGGGGAGACCCGGTGAGCAGCAGCCTCAACAAGGGCAGCGGGAAGATCGAGGTCCAACTGCGGTGGGATCCGAGTCCGTTGGGCTCGCCCGACACCGATCTCGACCTGATCGCCGCGACGTTCGCCACGGACGACCGGTACGGCGAGCCCGCGTACCTCGTGTACTTCGACAGCCGCTCGCCCGACGGCACCATCACCTTGAACCGCGACAGCAAGACCGGCAAGGGCTTCGGCGCCGACGAGAGCATGACCATCGAACTCGACCGGCTGTCGGCCTCGTACGGCCGCGTCGTGGTGGGCGTCGCCATCCAGCAGCGCGACGGCCGGCTCACCTTCGGCCAGGCGGCGAACCCCGACATCCGGTTACTGGAGGGATACAACGCCCTCCTGGAGTACGACTTCGCCGACGTGGCCGACGCCACCGCCGCGACCGTCGCCGAATTCACCCGCGGGGACGCGGGGGAGTGGCGGTTCCACCGGAACGTCCGCGGATACGACGCCGATCCGGCCGCCTTCGGACGGCTGATGGGCGGCGGGGCCGCCTAGGGCCTGTCCGGCGGATCACGAACGGCCCCTTCGCCCCCTGGCACGCACGCCCGCCGCGTAGCCGACATGCCCGAACAGCTCCGCTATGAGGCCATCCCGGCGCCTTGCGCTCGCACGCGCCAGGCGCCGCCTGGACCGCCCATGATCCGCCGGACAGGCCCTAGAGAGCGGCCGTTGCTTCCTGGCGCGCGCCCGTCGTCTGGTCCAGGACGACGAGCCGGGGCGCGCCGTCGGCCTGCCCGCGGATCGCGGGAGGTGGCCGCACGCCCGGAGACGGCGCGAGCGGAACGGCAACTGGCGTCCTGTGGGCGGAGATTACGCGCCGCCGGTCAGCGGACACGTCATCACATAAGTCGCCGAATGGGTGAAGGCGCCATCATGTCGGCGCCGGGCGCGGCTCCGGCGCTGCTAGCTTCCGTGATGTTGGTCTGATTACACCGATTCGTCCCCTTGTGGGTCGATCTGTGCTGATCGGTTGTCCGGATGCACGGCGCACGGGTCGCACCTGGCCGTTCTGACCGAAGGCGTGGAAATCTGCATGTCCGACAAGGCCGGACCGAGCGATGGCAGCGGCGGCGGCACGCTGGGGCGTCTGGAGAACCGCCCTCCGGTGTCGTTCGGGATGGAGGTGCTGCGCGGCATCGCGCAGGTGGACTTCATGCCGAGCGCGCTGTGCGGGGCGGTGTTCCTCGCGGCGCTGTTCGTCTCGGGCTGGCAGCACGGGGTGTACGGGCTGCTGGGCGCGGCGGTCGCCACCGCGACGGCCCACGCGCTGGGCATCGAGCACGCGCTGGTCGGCGCGGGGCTGCGGGGGTTCAACGGCTGCTTGGTCGGCACCGGCTTCTCGGTCTTCCTCGGCCCCGGCCACTGGTCGACGTTCCTGCTCGCCGTCTTCGCCTCCAGCCTGGTGGTCGTGGTGACGACGGCCCTGGCGATCATGCTGGGGACCTGGGACGTACCGACGTTCACCATTCCGTTCTGCCTGGTCACCACCGTCATGACCGTCGGGGCGCCGGGATTCGAGAAGGCGTGGCACCAGGGGCACAGCCTCGCCGCCCTGCCCGCGACCGCCAGCGGCCGGACCGCGCTGACGTGGGATCAGACCTGGCACGCCTTCCTCTCCAGCTTCGGCCAGATCTTCTTCATGTCCCAGTGGTACGTCGGCCTGATGTTCCTCATCGGCATCGCGCTGGCCAACCGGCTGGCGGCGGCGATGGCGTGTGTGGGGAGCGCGACCGCGCTGGCCGTCGCGGTCCTGCTCGGCGCACCGGCGGCCGAGGTCGGCCAGGGGCTGCTGGGGTACAACGCGGTCCTGGTGGCGATGGCGCTGTGCGGGGTGTTCATCGCGCCCGGTCCCTGGAGCCTGGTCTACGCCATCGGCGGCGCGGGGGTGGCGACCGTGGTGACCGCCGCCCTCGACAACATCGTCGCGCCTTTCGGCGGACACGCCCTCACCTGGCCGTTCGTGCTGACCGCCGTGGTCTTCGTCGCCGCCGTCCCCTCGATCCCGCGCCTGCGCCGCACGTGACCGCCCGTATGTGACCGCCCGTATGCGACCGCCCGTATGTGATCACCCTCGGGCGGCCTCCCGCCCCCTGTCCGTACCCCTGAAGCCGAAGAGCCCAACCGAAGAGCCGAAGAGCCCAAGAAGAGAGTGAACGGATGAACCTCGCCCCTCGCGAAGTCGACAAGCTCCTCATCTACGTGGTGGCCGATCTGGCCCGCAAGCGCCGTGACCGCGGTGTGAAGCTGAACTACAGCGAGGCATGCGCGCTGATCAGCGAGGCCATCCTGGAGGCCGCGCGCGACGGGCGCTCCGTCGCGGAGTGCATGGAGCTGGGCAAGCAGGTCGTCGCCGCCGGTGACGTGATGCCGGGCGTACGCGACATGCTGCCGCTGCTCCAGGTGGAGGCCGGATTCGTCGACGGCACCAAGCTGGTGTCCTGTCACGACCCGGTCGGGGCGTGACGGCGCCGAGCTCCGTCACTGTGCGCACCCCGGCCGCCGCCGCGAGCGTGGTGCTCGTCGGCGGGCACGAGAGCGCCGCCGCCCGCGACCTCGCGCCGTGGGCCGGGAGCGGCGCCGGGGACACGTACACCGTGGTCCCGGCAGGCGCGCCCCTCACCCAAGCGGTCGCCCGCCTGCTCGCCGAGCGCGACGCACCGGTCTGCGTGATCCCCATGACGCTGGGCCGCGACCGCGCGCTGGTCGCCGAGGCGGCGCGGTCGCTGCGCTGGGCGCAGGAGGGCGGCGGCAGCGGACGTACGGTGCTGGGCGCGCCCTTCGGCACCCAGGACCACCTGGTCGGCTGGCTGCGCGCCGCCGCGGGCCGGGGCGCGGGGGACGCTACCGCCGTCCTGGTCACCGCGCCCGCCGCCGACCCGTTCGCCGACGCCGAACTGTTCCGGGTGGCCCGGCTGGTGCGCCAGTACGGCGGCCACCGCTGGGTCGAGGTCGCCTTCACCGACGGCGACCCCGATGTGCCGCAGGGCGTGGAGCGCTGCCGACGGCTCGGCGCCGAGGACGTGCTGCTGCTGTCGGCCGGGTTCGGGCCGCCCGCCACGTCGTCCCCGCCGGTCGCGGGCGCGGTCGAGGGCGGCCCGCTGCTGAGCCGGGCGGCCGTCGAGGGGGTCGTCGCGGCCCGCCGCACCGAGGCCCTGCACCGGCTGGCGCACGGCGACGACGGCGTCGCCGCGGGCCTGGACGCCGAACACGGCCACGGCTTCGCCCACACGCACGCCGACATCTCCGCACCAGGTGCGCACACCCACAGCCACCCGCACGCCCATCTCCCGCACTGAACCGACCGGTTGCCGCCGTTCCCGCGAGAAAGAGAGACCAGCCATGCCGAATTACTTGTACGGCGATGATCCCGTCGAGATCAACGCCGGCCGCGCCACGGCCACGGTCACCGTGTCGAACACCGGTGACCGCGGGGTCCAGGTCGGCTCGCACTACCACTTCTTCGAGGCCAACCGGGCCCTGGAGTTCGACCGCGAGGCCGCGTACGGAATGCACCTGGACATCCCCGCGGGCACCTCGGTGCGCTTCGAGCCCGGCGACTCGCGGGAGGTGACGCTGACCGAATTCGGCGGCCACCGGCGGCTGGTCGGCTTCAGCGGCCTCGTCAACGGCGGCCTGAACTCGGCCACCACCCGGATCGCCGCCGAAGCCCGCGCCGTCGCCCTGGGGTTCAAGGGCGCGACGGGGGACACCGCCGGCGGCGCGGGCAAGAGCGCCGCCGCCGACGGCGCCGCGAAGAACGACAAGGGCGCGAAGAGCGCGAAGAACAAGACGAAGGGTGACCGGTGATGGCGACGCTCCCGCGCAAGCAGTACACGGACCTGTACGGCCCGACCGTCGGCGACCGCTTCCACCTCGCCGACACCAACCTCGTCGTCGAGGTCGAGAAGGACTTCAACGAGGGCCTCTACGGCGACGAGGCCGTCTACGGCGGCGGCAAGAGCATCCGTGACGGCATGGCCCAGGACCCGCAGGCCACCGCCGCCCAGGGCGCGTTGGACCTGGTCATCACCAACGTGGTCGTGCTGGACCCGGTGCTGGGCGTGGTCAAGGGCGACATCGGCGTCAAGGACGGCTTCATCGCGGCGGTCGGCAAGTCCGGCAACCCGCACACCCAGAACGGCGTCCACCCCCTGCTGACCATCGGTCCCGGCACCGAGGTCATCTCCGGCGAGCACCTGATCGCGACGGCCGGCGGCATCGACACGCACATCCACTTCGTCTCCCCGCAGCAGGCCGAGGCGGCGCTGAGCAACGGGATCACCACGCTGGTGGGCGGCGGCACCGGACCCACCGACGGCACCAACGGCACGACCTGCACGCCGGGCCCGTGGAACATCGGCCGGATGTACCAGGCGGCCGAGGATCTGCCGGTCAACATCGGGCTGTTGGGCAAGGGCAACGGCTCGCAGCCCGACGCGCTGGTGGAGCAGGTCGAGGCCGGGGTGTGCGGTCTGAAGGTGCACGAGGACTGGGGCACCACCCCGGCCGTGATCGACACCGCGCTACGGGTCGCCGACGAGTACGACGTGCAAGTGGCCATCCACACCGACTCGTTCAACGAGTCCGGGTTCTTCGAGGACACCCTGTCCGCGATCGACGGCCGTACGATCCACACCTTCCACACCGAGGGCGCCGGCGGCGGGCACGCCCCGGACATCATGCGGATCGCCGGTGAGCCCAACGTCCTGCCGTCGTCCACCAACCCGACCCTGCCGTACACGGTGAACTCGGTGGACGAGCTGCTGGACATGGTGATGGTCTGCCATCACCTCAGCCACGACATCCCCGAGGACGTGTCCGTCGCCGACTCGCGGGTCAGGGCGGAGACGATCGCGGCCGAGACGGTGCTGCACGACGAGGGCGTCATCTCCATCTTCTCCTCCGACTCCCAGGCCATGGGCCGGGTCGGCGAGTCCTTCACCCGCGCCTTCCAGACCGCCCATCACTGCAAGGACCAGCGCGGCAAGCTCGACGGCGACAGCGAACGCAACGACAACCTGCGCGTGCTGCGCTACCTCGCGAAGATGACGATCAACCCGGCCATCGCGGCGGGCATGGCCGAGCACATCGGGTCGCTGGAGGCGGGCAAGCTCGCGGACATCGTGCTGTGGCCGATCAACGCCTTCGCGGCCAAGCCGAAGATGGTCATCAAGGGCGGCCTGGTCAACTGGGCGCAGATGGGGGACCCCAACTCCTCGCTGCCCACCCCGCAACCGGTCTACTACCGGCCGATGTTCGGCGCGAAGGGCCGCGCCAAGCAGGCCACCCGGGTCTCGTTCATGTCCCAGGCGGGCATCGCGGGCGGTGTCCCGGAGCGGCTCGGCCTGGAGAGCAGGATTCTGCCCGTACGGCACTGCCGCTCGGTGGGCAAGCAGCACATGGTCCGCAACAACTCCCTGCCGAAGATCACCGTCGACCCCGAGACGTACAAGGTGACGCTGGACGGAGTCCCCACGACCATCGACCCCGCCCGCGAACTGCCGCTCACCCAACTGTTCTTCCTGGCATGACGACTTCGAACGGCGCGTACGCCTCGAACGGCGCGCACGCTCCGGCCGCCCCGCACGCTCCGGCCGATTCCGTCATGGGGCGGCCGGGGCGGCTGGGGGCGCTGCTGGTCAGCCTCCAGCTGACCGACTCGGCCTTCCCCAGCGGCTTCTACACCCTCTCGCACAGCCTGGAGGGCTTCGCCCAGGCCAAGGCCGTGACGGCGGCCGACGTGCCGGGGCTGCTCGCCGATCTGCTGCGCCACGGGATCGGTCCCTGCGACGCCACCGCCCTGGTGCTCACGCACCGGGCGGTGTGCGCGGGGGACTGGGACCTGGTCGCGCGGGTCGACCAGCGGTTGCACGCGGCCAAGCTCAACCGCGAGATGCGGGTGGCCTCCACCCGCGTCGGGCGCCAACTCCTCGACATCGCGGGCACCGTGATCGGCGGACCCGTCCTGGAGCGCTACGCGGCGCTCGTGGCGGGCGGCGGTGCGCCGGGGTCGCAGGCGGCGGTCGCGGGCGCCGTGTACGCCGCCGCCGGGGTGGACGCGGAACAGGCGGTGACCGGAGACCTGTTCGCGCTCGCCGTCAGCTTCGTCGGCGCGGCGCTCCGGCTGCGCCTGACCGACCACGTACGGGCCCAGGTCGTCCTGCGGGCGACGGCGCCGGTGATCGAGGAGGTCGTCGCGCGGGCCCTCACCGCGGAGTTGGCCGACCTCGGGGGCTGCGTACCGATGGCCGACGTCATGTCGGGCCGCCACGAACGCGCGCAGGCCCGGCTGTTCATGACCTGACGATCCGTCATGTCCTGACTCCGGCCGCACGGCCGGACCCCACCACGACACACACATTCAGCGACGGAAGGCAGCACCCCATGCACAACGAACGCCACGTCCTGCGCGTCGGCATCGCGGGCCCGGTGGGATCGGGCAAGACGGCGCTGATCGAGGCCCTGGTGCCGATCCTCACCAGCCGCGGGCACCGGCCCGCCGTCGTCACCAACGACATCTACACCCAGGAGGACGCCCAGCACGTCCGGCGGACCCTGGAAGGCGTGCTCGACCCCGAGCGGGTGGTGGGCGTGGAGACCGGAGCGTGCCCCCACACGGCGGTGCGCGACGACCCGACGATGAACCTGGCGGCGGGCGCGGAACTGCTGGACCGTTTCCCCGACGTGGACACGCTGCTCTTCGAGTCCGGCGGCGACAACCTCACCCTCACCTTCAGCCCGGTCCTGGTCGACCTCTTCTTGTTCGTGCTGGACACCGCCGAGGGCGAGAAGATGCCCCGCAAGCGCGGTCCCGGCATCACCGAGTCGGACCTGCTGGTCATCAACAAGATCGACATCGCCCAGTACGTGCGGTGCGACCTGTCGGTGATGGAGGCCGACGCGCACCGGGTACGCGACGGCGCGCCGGTCATCCTCACCAACTGCCTGAGCGGGCAGGGTCTTGAGGAGATCGCCACCTTCCTGGAGACGTACCGCAAGGTCGCCGCCGTATGAGCCTCACCGGCGCCGCTCGTGCCCGGGCGCCGCGGCAAGCGCCGTCGCCGGCCGTACGGGTGGCCGAACCGGACGGCCCCGAGCACCCGGTGCGTACCAAGGGCTCCGACGACCGGGCCGTCGCGCCGTCGCGCCCCGCCCGGCTGGACCCGGCGCACTACGAGCCCGCGCGCGTCCCCCGGGAGGTCCGCCGGCACGCGGCCGTGCCCGACACCCTGCCGGTCGGTCACGCGGGCAAGGTCGGGCTGCTGGAACTGACCTTCGAGCGCCGCGCCGAACGGACGGAACTGACCGGCCACTTCCAGAAGACCCCGCTCCAGATCATGCGGCCGCTCTACTACGACCCGGCCAGGCCCGACCTGCCCATCACACAGGTGATGTCGACCGGCGGCGGCATCCTGCAAGGCGACCGGCTCCGTATCGACGTCACCTGCGGACCGGGCGCGGCCACCCACCTCACCACGCAGACGGCCACCAGGGTCCACCGCATGGAGTTCGACTACGCGACCCAGCAGGTCGCCGTCGACGCCGGAGCCGACTCCTACGTCGAGTACCTGCCGGACCCGACGATCCCCTACGCCGGGGCCCGTTACTACCAGCGCACCACCGTCACCGCCGACGCCACCGCGACCGTCCTGGCCGCGGAGACGCTCTACGCGGGCCGCCTGGCGCGCGACGAGCGCCACGCCTACGAGGTCTTCGCCTCCGACGTCGAGATCCGGCGCCCCGACGGCGCGCTCCTCGCCGTGGACGCCATGCGGCTCGAACCGGGCGCTGCCCCGGTGACCGGCCTGGCCGTCCTCGGCGGCCACGACATCGTGTCCACCTTCTACGTCGTCACCGCGCGCGCACCGGCCGCGGCCGTCGCCGACACCCTGCACGAGGCCCTCGCCGACAGCCCGGCGCTCTTCGGCGTGAGCGTGCTGCCCGGCGACAGCGGGGCCTGGCTGCGGCTGCTCACCGACGACCCGCGGACCGCCGCGAGCGCGCTGCGTCTCGCGTGGGACGCCGTACGCAGGCTGCTGATCGGCGTACCCGCGCCCGCGATGCGCAAGCCCTGACCCCCGCACGCCCGCCGACGACGACAACGGCGCCGACCTCGACCGACCGCCGTACGTTCACAGGAGTTCCCCTTGCTCATGGCCGCCACCGCCAACACGGGCGACACCGCCTGGCTCCTGGCGAGCACCGCGATGGTGCTGCTGATGACACCCGGCCTGGCCTTCTTCTACGGCGGCATGGTCCGCACCCAGCACGTGCTGGTGATGCTCAAGATGAGCTTCGTCTGCCTGGCCCTGGTGACCGTGCTGTGGCTGGCGGTCGGCTACACCCTCGCCTTCGGCCCCGACCTCGGCGCGGGCCTGCTCGGCAACCTCGACCACGCCTTCCTGCGCGGCGTCACCATGACCGACCTGCACGGCAGCGTCCCCACGCTGCTGTTCTCCTGCTTCCAGATGTCGTTCGCCATCATCACCGTCGCGCTGATCAGCGGTTCCATCGCGGGCCGCGCCACCATGCGCGGCTGGCTGGTCTTCGTGGCCGCCTGGACCCTGCTGGTCTACGTACCGCTGGCGCACTGGGTGTTCGCCCCCGACGGCTGGGTGTCCGCGCATCTGAAGGCGCTGGACTTCGCGGGCGGCCTCGTCGTCGAACTCAACTCCGGCGCGGCGGGCCTGGCCGCGGCCATCGTGCTGCGCAAGCGCAAGGACTTCGAGCGCCAGCCGGTGCGCCCGCACAATCTGCCGCTGGTCGTGATCGGCCTGGCCCTGCTGTGGTTCGGCTGGTTCGGCTTCAACGCGGGATCCGCGCTGCACGTGGCGGGCGCCGCGCCCACCGCCTTCCTCAACACCCAACTCGCCGCCTGCGCGGCCATGATCGGCTGGCCGCTGATCGAGAAGTGGCGGCTGGGCAGCGTGGACATGCTCGGCGTCACCTCCGCGGCCGTCGCGGGCATGGTCGCCATCACGCCGTCCTGCGGTGAGGTGTCGCCGCTGGGCGCGGTGTGCATCGGCTTCGCCGCGGGTGTGGTGTGCGCCTTCGCCATCAACCTCAAGTTCAAGATCGGCGTGGACGACACCCTGGACGTGGTCGGCGTGCACGGCTGGGGCGGCATCGTCGGCACGGTGTCCATCGGCCTGTTCGCCACCTCCGCGATGAGCGGGCGCGAGGGCCTGTTCTACGGCGGCGGTCTCGATCTGCTCTGGCGCCAGATCGTCGCCGTGCTGGCCTGCGGCTCGTTCTCCTTCGTCGTCACCTGGCTCATCGCCCAGGCCGTCAACCGCACGGTCGGCTTCCGTACCGAGGCGGAGTACGAGGACGTGCCGGGCCGGGACGAGGAGATCGCGTACGACAACGCGACGCTGGACGAGGTCAGGGCCCGGCTGGACGAGCCGCGCCACCCGGCGCGGGTGGGCGCCCCGGCGGCCCCGGACGACGACATGGCCCGCGTCAACAAGATCCTCGACGTCCTGGAACGACGCGAGCGCGACCGATGACCGCGCCCGCGTACCCCTCCGCAGCCGTACTCGTACCCGAATCAGCGGCCACGCCCGGCCGTCCGTGTGAGGACCTGTCATGAACCAGCACTTCGACTCCGGCAACACCGCCTGGCTGATGATGGCCACGGCCATGGTCCTGCTGATGGCCCCGGGACTCGCCTTCTTCTACGGCGGCATGGTCAGGACCAGTCAGATCATCGCCATGCTCAAGATGTGCTTCGCCTGCGTCGCCGTCGTCACGCTGATCTGGTGGGCGGTCGGCTACTCGCTCGCCTTCGGCCCCGACGCCGAGGGGCTGGGCATGATCGGCACCCTCGACCACGCCTTCCTGCGCGGCGTCTCCCTCAACAGCGCGACCGGTGACGTGCCCACCGTGATCCACTCCGTCTTCCACATGAGCTTCGCCATCGTCACCGTGGCCCTGATCAGCGGATCGGTGGCCGGGCGCGCCACGATGCGCGGCTGGACGGCCTTCGTCTGCGCCTGGACGCTGCTGGTGTACGTGCCCATGGCGCACTGGGTGTTCGACAGCGACGGCTGGGTCGCCAAGGAGGTCGGCGCCGTCGACTTCTCCGGCGGCACCGTGGTCGAACTCAGCTCGGGCGCCGCGGGTCTCGCCCTGGCCATCGTCGCGGGCAAGCGCGAGGACTTCGAGCGCCAGCCGATCCGTCCGCACAATCTGCCGCTGGTCGTGATCGGCCTGGCCCTGATGTGGTTCGGCTGGTTCGGCTTCAACGCCGGTTCCTATCTGAACGGGCCCGCCAGCACCACCATGGCGTTCGTGAACACCCAGTTCGCGGCGGGCGCGGCCATGATCGGCTGGGCCGCGACCAGCTACTGGCACAACCGGCGCGTCACCCTGCTCGACATCTCCATGGGCGCGGTCACCGGCCTGGTGTCCATGACGCCGCTGGCCGCCGGGGTCAGCCCGGTATGGGCCACCGTCATCGGCTTCCTCGCCGGGCTGACCTGCGCCTTCGCGGTGAGCTGGAAGTACCGGCTCGGCGTGGACGACACCCTGGACGTTGTCGGCATCCACGGCTGGGGCGGCCTGTTCGGCATGCTGATGGCCGGCCTGGCCGCGACCGGCGCGGTCACCGGCAAGAAGGGCCTGTTCTACGGCGGCTCGTGGGGGCTGCTCGGCGACCAGCTCGTCGCCGTCCTCGTCCTGGGACTGTTCTCCTTCACCATGACCGCCGTCATCGGCAAGGTCGTCGACAAGACCGTCGGGCTGCGCCAGCCCGGCGGCATCGTGGAGCACGAGCAGGCGTACGACACGGACGTCGCCAGCCAACTCCAGGACGTCACCGACACGTTGCGCGGTCCCGCCGCCCCGACGGACGACAACGACCCCAGCCATCTCATCGCCCAACTGCGCACTCTGCTCGCCTCCCACGAGCGGAACTGACCTTCGTACGGACCGCCGCGCGGGGGACCGGACCCGAGGCATCGCATTGGATGCGTCACAAACGCGGCGGTCGCCCGCAAACGGACGGGTCCGGGCCCGCCATGACGGCGGACCCGGACCCGGAGGACCGTGTACGGCTCAGCCCGCGCGGACGATGTTCTCCGCCTGCGGACCCTTCTGGCCCTGGGTGACGTCGAAGGTGACGGGCTCGCCTTCGGTCAGCTCCCGGTATCCGTTGCCCTGGATGTTGGAGTAGTGGGCGAAGACATCGGGGCCTCCGCCTTCCTGGGCGATGAACCCGAAGCCCTTCTCGGAGTTGAACCACTTCACCGTGCCGTTGGCCATGCGTGTGAGTCCTCTGCGTCTGTGGTCTGCACCGGTCGCGGAACCTGGTGGATCCGCGGCCTGTGGACGCCCGCCTACGGGCACCCGCAGCCGTACGTACCCCATCGCGGCGCGCCGCATGCACGCCGATCGCGCGGATGACCGCGGAGGGCGAACATGCGCCGCGCCACGGCCGGAAACCGGCCCTCGACCGACCCGTCATCCGGAGCAACACTGACCCGTCCGGGGGTGGGCGGTCGCACCGGCCGGGCACGCTCGTGGGATGCTGGGGCGGGATCCGATCTTGACGAGGGAACGCGGCGGCACGATGAGAACGGCACGGAGGATCCGCCACAGGGTCTGGGACCGCTACTCGGCCTCCGACCCCGGCCTGCTGCGGCTGATGGCGGGACTGCGGACGGTCGGCTCGATCGGTCTCGCCCTGCTGATCCTGTCCCTGCTGCACATCTCCGTGACCCATATGGTCGCGGGCGCCATGGCCGCCATGGTCTCCACCTTCGCCATCCGCGAGAAGCGGGTACGCGACCAGGCCGTCACCCTCGCCCTCGGGCTGCCCACCGCCTTCGCCTCGGTGTCGCTCGGCGCACTGCTCAACCCGCACATCGTCATCGGCGACCTCGCCTTCATCCTGCTGATCTTCGGCGCCGCCTACGCCCGCCGCTTCGGCGAACGCGGCACCGCGCTCGGCATGATCGGCTTCCAGATCTACTTCCTCTCCCTGTTCGTCCACGCCACCGGCGCCGGCCTGCCGTCGCTCTACCTCTCGCTGGCCGTCGCCTTCGCGTGCAGCGCCGTCATGCGCTTCGCGCTCGTCCCCGAGACCCCGGAACGCACCCTGGGGCGGCTGCGCCAGGCGTTCCGGGCCAGAACCGCCCAGCTCGTCGCCACCCAGATCGACCTCCTCGAAGCCGACTCCGACCGGCTGGAGAGCGTCATCGGCGACCTGCGCAAGGACGTCGCCCGGCTGCACGAGGCCGCCCTGATGATCCAGAGCGCGCTGGAGGTGGGCACCGACGACGAGGCCACCGCCGCCCTGCTGCAACGCCGGGTCGCGGACGCCGAGATCGCCGTCGAACGCCTCGGCCTGCTGCTGCTCACCGCCCGCAGCGCCGAACGCGCCGACACCCTGACGCTCCACCTGCCGAACGCGCCGCTGCCCGCACCCGCGCGCCGCACCGACGACGAGGACGACGCGCTGCGCAAGCTGCGCGCCGAGCTGCGGGCGCTGCACCTGCTGGTGACCCGGCTCGGCACCGACGACCCCGGCACCGCCGTCACCCAGGTGCGCAACCGCCTGCTGGCCTACCGCGACGACGAGAATCTGCCGCGCGCCTCGCTCGCCGTCCAGGACGCCTTCCGCGGCATCGGCGAGGCCGCGCGCGCCGTCCTCGGCCTGCGGCTGGCGCTCGACGGGCCGGGCGACGAGTCCGACGACACACCCGAGACGATCCGCTCCCGCGAGGAGTTCGAGGCCGAGGACCTGGCGCTGGCGGGGGAGGGCGAGAGCGAGCAGGACCGTACCGGCCTCAAGCGCCGCACGACCCGCGCCGCCGTCCAGGTCTCCGCGGGGTCCGCGCTGGCCATCCTCGGCGGCGAGTTCCTGTCCACGCAGCGCTGGTACTGGGCGGTCCTGACCTGCTGGGTGGTCTTCCTCAACACCTCCTCGACCGGCGAGATCCTGGTCAAGGGCTACCGGCGGCTGATCGGCACGGTGTGCGGCGTGGTGGCCGGTGTGCTGCTCGCCGGGGTCGTCGGCAACCACACCTGGACGGCGTTCACCCTCGTTCTGGTGCTGATCTTCGCGATGTTCTTCACCGCCCCGGTGTCGTACGCGCTGATGTCGTTCTTCGTCACCGCGATGCTCGGCCTGCTCTACAGCCTGCTGCACACGTACAGCGTCTCGGTGCTCGTACTGCGCATCGAGGAGACCGCGCTCGGCGCCGCCTGCGGGGTCATCGCGGCCGTGCTGATCTTCCCGGTCCACACCGATCTGCGCACCGACGAGCAACTGGTCACCGTCCTGGCCAAGCTCCGCGACGTGGCCACCGCCGCCGTCGCCCAGCTCAGCGGCGGCCCGGCCGTCGACCTGCTGGACCTGGCCCGCGAACTGGACACCGCGCTGGACGACCTGCGCCGCTCCACGCACCCGCTGACCCACCCGATCACCCCGCTGCGGGGCCGCAGGCGCACCGCTCGCTATCTGGTCGCCCTGCTGGAGACCTGCGCCTACCACGCGCGCTCGCTCGCGGCGACCGCCGAACTGGTCCCGTACAGCAAGAGCATCGCCGCCGACCCCCGGCTGACGGCCGTCGGCGTACGCCTGGAGCACAACCTCGACGTGCTCATCGCCCATGTGGAGGAGATCAAGGACGACAAGGGCGGGAAGGGCAGGGCCAAGGGCGGTACGACGGCAGCGGACGGGACGGCGCAGGGCGCGATCCGGACCGAGCCCAGCATCGCCTCCATGCTGGAGGGCACCGGCTCCGCCGTACCGCGCTCGGGCTCCGTCACCTTCCGCGTGCTGCGCCACCTCCAGCGGCTGGACGAGGGCGTGGCGGGCCTGGCCCGGCCGCTCGGCGTCACGGTCGAGACGCCGGCCGGCAGGACCGGCAGCCGCCGGGCGGCCTGAATCGGTCGCGCGTGAGCCCTGGCAGCCAGGGCCCGGTGGTACGGGGCTCGCGCTCCCGCACCACCGGGCCTCGGCGGCGCCGCGGTCAGTTCAGGGCGAACTTCTGCGCGGCCGTGCCGTTGCAGTCGTGGATCCGCAGGCGGGCGCCGTTGGCCGTGGCGCCGTCCGGGGAGTCCAGGCAGCGCCCGGACCGCGGATTGAGCAGCGATCCGTCGGACCGCTGGACCCACACCTGGCCGCCCACCGCGGTGTCGCAGTCGTACAGCTCCACCAACGAGTCCTGCGCGGTGGCGTTGCCCGCGATGTCCAGGCAGCGGCCGAGCGTGGTGAGCCGGTTCGTGGACGTGTGCACCCAGTGCTGGTCGCGGGCGTAGGACTGGCAGTCCCACAACTGCGCCGCGGACAGATCGCCGCCGATGTCGTCGCCCGTGATGTCCAGGCACTTCGCGCCGGGCCCGGCGATCATCGATCCACCGTTGACGGTGAAGACCTGGGCGGCCGTGCCGTTGCAGTCGTGGATCTGGAGGCGGGTGCCGTTGGCGGACGCGCCGTCGGTGGCGTCCAGGCAGCGGCCGGACTGCGGGTTGAACAGCGAGCCGTCGGCCCGCTGCACCCACTTCTGCCCGCCGACCCCGTTGCAGTCCCAGAGTTCGACCTGCGTGTTGTTCGCGGTGCCGTTGCCGTTGATGTCCATGCAGCGGCCCAGCGTCCGCAGCGAACTGTCGGGCTCGTGCACCCAGTGCTGATCTGCGGCGCCGCTCTGGCAGTCCCAGAGCTGGACGGCGGCGCCCTTGCTCGCGACGTCGTCCCCGGTCACGTCCACGCACTTCCCGCCGGGCGCGGCGACCGTCGCCGGAGCGACCCCGGCCGTGTCGCCCGCGTAGCCGGCCGCCACCACGTTCGCCTGTACGGCGTTGTCCGCCGCGTCGGTGGGATAGCCGGAGGTCATGACGCCCTCGAAGAACGACCCGACCGCGCGGTTGCTGTTGTCGCCGCCGGTGCCGAGCACGATGGAGCCCTCCTGCCTCATCGGCGCGTAGCCCGGTGGCAGCGCGCCGTTCCACCAGGTCGTGAGCCCGCCGGACTGCGAATTCCCGTCCTTGAGAGCGAAGGACGTCTGGCCGTTGTTCTTCAGCACGGCCGTGACGAAGGGGCTCGCATTGCCGCCGTTGACGCTGTGGGCGTTGGTGTCCGCCTGGAAGATGCCGTTCTCCAGGTCGGCCTGCACCCACGGACCGTCGCCGGAACAGGGGCTGCACGCGCGGGCCAACGACATGTTGAGCGCGTCCATGTGACCGGCGCCCGTGTCGTTCGGGATCGCCTCGACATTGCCGAAGTCGAAGCAGCAGTCGCGGTTGACATGGGTGCCGCTGGTCACCATGTACATCCCCTCGGCCTGCCCGTTGACGGCGACACCCGAACCGACGGCATGGCGGTACCCGACGCCCGGCGGCACATAGACGCCGTAGACGGAGTGCCCCGCCACCGTGACGTGCAGCGCGTTCGCCAGGGCGCCGACATCGGCGGCCCCGGCGGTGCCCGAACCCTCGATGGTCAGGTCGTTGTGGCGCGGCGACTGGTCGTAGATCTTGGTGATGACGCACACCACGCCGTTGCAGAAGGCGTTCTGCGCACCGGCGTTCGCGTAGCCGCCGGTCCCGGTCGGCCCGATGTCGAGGGCGGCGTCGTCCCGCACGCGGGTGACCTGGTACAGGCCGCCGTTGTACGAGCCGTACAGCGCCCTGACCGTACTGAAGGCGCCCACGCAGGGGGTGCCCGCGTTGCCGTAGATGTCGCACGGCTGGTTCGCGGCGGCGTGCGCGGGACCGGTGACACCGACCAGCAGGCCGAGGGTCAGGGTCAAGGTCGCGCCCAGGGCGAGCAGGACGCCGCGTAAGCGCCTCAACAGGTGGCGTGCGGATGGTCGGTGGTCGCGAGCGGTCGTCGTCGAAGCGGTCATCGTCGACCTTTCTCCGTGGGGGGATGGCACGGAACACGGTGAGAGATGCGAACTGCTCATACGATTCAGCGACTTCGAAGCTAGAGGCGTCTCGTAGTGCCCGTCAACCCTCGGAACCTGCGGTCATACGCCCGGACAATCTTGTCCCGAAGGCTTGACGAGCGGTCCGGCGTCACTTAGCGTCCGAGGCGCTGAATCGTTAGAGCAACCCTTGGCGCACCACATCCGGCCGGTATCTTCCCGACGGTGGTTGCCTGCTTCAGGCGGTGGCTTCTTGCTGAGAGGGGTGCCATATGGCGTCGGCGGACAAGCGCGCCACCGTCACGCTCAAGGACGTGGCGACGGCGGTCGGGATCTCGCAGAGCGCCGCCTCGATGGCGCTGTCGAACCATCCGCGGATCAGCGAGACGACCAAGGAGGCGGTACGGGCCGCCTCGGCCAAGCTCGGCTACGTCCCGAACTCCGCGGGGCGGGCGCTGCGGGCGGGCCGTTCGACCTCCATCGCGGTCGTCGTGCCCAACACCGGCCAGCACGTCTTCGGCCACCCCTACTTCATGCACCTGCTGGTGGGGGTGACCGCGGAGGCCAACACCCGCGACGCCGCGCTCATGGTGTCGACCAACCCCGACGAGACCCACGGCGTCGCGGCGTACGAGCGGGTGCTGCGCTCGCAGGCCGCGTCAGGGGCGATCGTCGCCTCGGCCTCGATCAGCGACCCCAACGTCAACCGCATGGTGGACTCCGCGCTGCCGGTGGTCCTCATCGGGCGGTTCGTCCACCTGCCGCACGCGGTGAGCGTCGGGGTGGACGAGATCGCGGGCGCCGCGGCCATCACCCGCCACCTGGTGGAGGACCACGGGCTGACCCGTATCGCCCACATCAGCGGACCGCTCAACCACCAGACCGCGGTGGACCGTTACGAGGGCTTCCGCACCGCGCTCGCCGATTCGGGACGGCCCTGCACCCACACCCTGGCCGTCGGCGACTTCAGCGAGGAGTCCGGCAGGCTCGCCGCACGGCAGGTGCTGGACAGCATGTCCGACGTCCAGGCGATCTTCGCCGCCAACGACGAGATGGCCTACGGCGCGATGCTGGAGATCCGCTCCCGCGGGCTGCGCATACCGCAGGACATCGCGCTCGCCGGATACGACGACTTCGGCGTCTCCCGGCTCACCACGCCGGGGATCACCACCGTCCACGTCCCCGCCGAATCGCTCGGCCAGAAGGCCGCGGCCATCCTCTTCGACCTGGTGGACGGGACCGCACCCGACCCGGTCCACACCGTGCTGCCGTTCGACCTCGTGATCCGGGAGTCCTGCGGAAGCCACCCCGGCTGAGCGACCGCCCCGCCCAGCCACCGGCCACGGCCGAAGGCCAACGCCGTACCCAACACCCCCGCCCGGACGGGCGGGCCGTACCCAACACCCCCGCCCGGACGGGCGGTTCACGCCCAGGACCGGCGGTACGCGGCCGGTGACGGGTGGTTCACACCCGCACGCGGCTGACGCACGCCCGCGGACGGGTGATTGACGCCCGGAGACGGGCGGTGCGCGCCCCCGGACGGGCGGTGCGCAGAAGGAGACAGCCACATCGACCCTCCGACCCCGCAGCGACGGGGCACCGAACGGAATGGAACGATCGGTATGTACGTCAGATTCGGGAGAACGGCCGCGGCACTCGCCGCCGCCACCACGGTCTCACTCCTCCTCGCCGGCTGCGGCGACAACGGCGCGGGCGGCGGTACCTCCGGCGGCGTGGTCAAGCTGACCATGCTCACCGGTTTCACCGGCCCCGACGCCCCCTCGTACCAGGCGCTGATCAAGGAGTTCAACGCCGGCCACCCCAAGATCCAGGTCACGATGACGGCCGAACCCTGGGCCACCATCGGTCAGAAGCTGCCCGCCTCCTGGGCCACCGGCCAGGGCCCCGACCTGGCGACCCCCAGCTCCGACCCGGGCGCGATCTTCACCTACATCAAGACCAACTCGGTGCTGCCGCTCGACCCCGCGGTCGGCGCCGGCACCGGACAGATCGACTCCGCCGCCTTCCCCGCCGCCGTGAAGTCCGCCTTCACCGTCGACGGCAAGCTCTACGCGGTACCCGCCAACATGGCCACGCTCGTGCTCTATTACAACAAGGCGATGTTCGCCGCCGCGGGCATCAGCCGGCCGCCCGCCACCGAGGACGAGTTCATCGCCGACGCCAAGAAGCTCACCAAGGGATCGGGCGGCAAGCCCAGCCAGTACGGCCTCTCGCTCGCCGACAACAACACGATCCAGATGTGGCCGATCCTCCAGTGGATGAGCGGCGGCGACATCGTCGGCCCCGACAACTGCGCCGTCGTCAACAGCCCCGCCAGCGTCCAGGCGCTGACCCGCTGGAGCCGCCTGGTCAGCCAGGACCACATCAGCCCGGTCGGCCAGGCGGGCGCGGACGCCGACACGCTGTTCTCCGCCAAGAAGGCCGCGATGGAGATCAACGGCCCGTGGGCCGCCGCGGGCTTCACGTCCGCGGGCGTCGACCTCGGCATCGCCCAGGTCCCGGTCGGCTCCGCGGGCCCGGTGACACTGGCCTCGACGGTCCCGCTGATGATCGCCCGCACCTCCAAGCACCAGGCCGAGGCCAAGGAATTCCTCGCCTGGTACACCGGCAAGGCAGCCCAGACGCAGTTCTCGAAGGTCTCCGGCTTCCCGCCCGCCCGCACCGACCTCGGCGGCGCCGTCAACGGCGATCCCACCGTCGCGCAGTTCGCCGCCGCGCTGCCGCACGCCAAGCTCTACCTCGCGGGCCAGCCGAACTCGACCCGCATCGACAGCGACGTCTACGTCCCGCTGATCCAGAAGATCGAACGCGGCGCCGACGTCCAGTCCGCCGCCGACTCGGCCGCCAAGGCGATCAATTCGCTCACCGGCTGCAAGAAGTAGCCCTCATGTCGAGCACACCCTTCCCCTCCGCAGGGAAGCCCGCACCCGTACGGCGGCGCAGGCCCCGTATCAACAGCGCCTATCTGTTCATCCTGCCGAGCGTCCTGCTCATCGGGGTGTTCATCGCGGAGCCGATCGTCCAGTCCGGCTGGATGAGCCTGCACGACTGGACCGTCGGCGAGGCCCACCACAAATTCGTGGGTCTCGACAACTACACGGCGCTCTACCACGATTCGCGGTTCTGGAACGCGCTGCGCGTCACGGTGATCTACACCGCCGCTGTCTCCGTCGGACAAGTGCTGATCGCGCTGGCCATCGCCTCCCGGCTGCGCAGGACGACCTGGTATTCGGCGCTGCTGCGCACCGCGTATTTCTTCCCTTTCATCGCCTCGCTCGTGGTGAGCGGAATCGTCTGGAAATTCCTGCTCGACCCGCAGGTCGGCCTGGTCGACGCCTGGCTCTCCGGAATCGGCGTCACGCCTCCCGAATGGCTGCAATCCACCTCGCTGGCGCTGCCCACCGTCATTGTCGTGGGCATCTGGAAGAACGTCGGATTCACCATGATCGTGCTGCTCGCCGGTATGCAGCAGATCCCGCCCGACCTGTACGAGGCGGCGGCGCTCGACGGCGCGGGCGCGTGGCAGCGATTCCGCCATGTGACCCTGCCCGCGCTGCGCCCGGCACTGCTGTTCACCACGCTGATCGCCACGGTCACCGGGCTGCAACTGTTCGACCTGGTCTTTTCCATGACCAGCGGCGGGCCGATCTTCCACACGGAATCCGTCGTGATGTACCTGTACCAGAAGGGTTTCGTGGAATTCCAGATGGGCTACGCCAGCGCCGTCGCCTGGATTCTCTTCGTGATCATCCTGGCGATCTCCGCACTCCAACTGCGTCTGTCGAGGTTCCGCGATGCCGACTGACACACTCCGGCCGCGCCCCGCCAAGGGCGGCGCGAGCCCGTACGGGAACGGCCCCCGGCCGACCGGGCCGGTACGCCTGTGGCCCGCGGCCAAGGTCGCCGTCCGGTACGGCGCCAGGTGCGGCACGGTCCTGTCCTGGGCGGCCGTCACCGTCGGCGCGGTCGCGATGATCATCCCGTTCGTCTGGATGCTCGGCGTCGCCTTCAGGACCAACGCCGACCTGTACGCCGACCCCGCCCGGCTGATCCCGCGGGACTGGACCCTGCACGGCGTCCGCGCGGTGCTCGGCCAACTCCCGTTCGGCAAGCTCGTGCTCAACACGTTCGTCTTCGCGGGCGGCACGACCGTGCTCCTCCTGCTGTTCGACTCGATGACCGCGTTCGCGCTGGCCAGGCTGCGCTTCCGGGGCAAGAACGTGGTGTTCCTGCTGATCCTGGCCACGCTGATGGTGCCTTTCCAGGTCACCCTCGTGCCGGTCTTCCTGACGCTGTTCCACCTCGGCTGGCTCAATTCGTACCAGGGCCTGATCATTCCCCGCGCGACCAGCGCGCTGGGCATCTTCCTGCTCCGCCAGTTCTTCATGCAGTTGCCGCGCGAACTGGACGACGCGGCCAGGATCGACGGGGCCAACGACTTCACGGTCTACTGGCGGATCATCCTGCCCAACGCCAAACCGGCCCTCGCCTCGCTGTTCATCATCCAGTTCGCCGCGCTGTGGAACGACTTCCTGTGGCCGCTGGTCGTGACGAACAACGTCGACATGCAGACGCTGCCCGCGGCCCTGACGCTGTTCTCCAGTCAGTCGGGTGTGGACCACGCCGCGCTCATGGCGGGCGCCGCGATCTCCCTGAGTCCCCTGGCCATCGCCTTCCTCGTCCTCCAGCGCTTCTTCGTGCAGGGCGTCGCGACCACGGGAATCAAATAGCGGCCCGGCCGATTCCCCGCCGCCTTTCCGCGCCCGCGGCCGACCCGCCATCCCCCCGCCGTACCGCTCCTTCCGCCCGCCCTTTTCCGCCATGCCCATTTCGCTGAGACATCACAGAGAAACCGGAGACCGGAGTGCTCACCTGCACCGCGACCATCGACCCCGCCTTCGTCATCGCCCCGGTTCCGCCGCGCCTGTTCGGCTCCTTCGTCGAACACATGGGCCGCTGCGTCTACGGAGGCATATACGAACCCGGCCACCCCGAGTCGGACGCCGACGGCCTGCGGCTCGACGTCATCAAGCTCACCCGTGAACTCGGCGTGAGTGCCGTCCGCTACCCCGGCGGCAACTTCGTGTCCGGCTACCGCTGGGAGGACGGTGTCGGCCCCCGCGTCGAGCGCCAGGTCGCCCTCGACCTGGCCTGGCGCTCGCTCGAACCCAACACCTTCGGGCTCAACGAGTTCATGGCCTGGGCCAGACAGACCGACGTCGAACCGATCATGGCCGTCAACCTCGGCACCCGCGGCGTCGAGGACGCCTGCAATCTGCTCGAATACGCCAACTTCCCCGGCGGCACCCGCTACTCCGACCTGCGCATCGCCCACGGGGTCCGCGAACCGCACCGCATCAAGACCTGGTGCCTGGGCAACGAGATGGACGGCCCCTGGCAGGTCGGCCAGAAGACGGGCACCGAGTACGGCCGCCTGGCCGCCGAGACCGGGAAGGCCATGCGCCGGATCGACCCGTCCGTCGAGCTCGTCGCCTGCGGCAGCTCCAACGAACGGATGCCGACCTTCGGCTCCTGGGAGGCCGACGTCCTGGACGAGGCGTACGACGTGGTCGACTACATCTCGCTGCACGCGTACTTCGAGCAGCACGGCGACGACCGCGTGGGCTTCCTCGCCTCCGCGCAGGTCATGGACACCTTCATCGAGGGGGTCGTCGCCACCTGCGATCACATCGCCGCCAAGAAGCGCTCCCGCCGCAAGCTCCAGCTCTCCTTCGACGAGTGGAATCTCTGGTACGAGAGCCGGTTCGAGGGCCAGGACAACCTGGAATGGGCCCGGGCGCCCCGGCTGATCGAGGACGAGTACACCGTCGAGGACGCCGTCGTCCTCGGCAACCTCCTGATGAGCCTGCTCCGGCACAGCGACCGGGTGACCATCGCCTGCCTCGCGCAGCTCGTCAACGTCATCGCGCCCATCCGCACCGAACCCGACACCGGGGCGTGGCGGCAGACCATCTTCTACCCCTTCGCCCTCACCGCCCGGCACGCCCGCGGCGACGTCCTGCGCGTCGAGCCGGACTCACCCGTCCTGCACTCCACGACGCTCGGAGACGTCGCCGCCGTCGACGTCACCGCCACCCGCGACCCCGAGACCGGCGAGACGACGATCTTCGCCGTCAACCGGGACGACACCCAGGCGGCCACCTTGCGGCTGCGGATGGCCGGCGCCGAGCACGACGTGGTCGAACACGTCGTCCTCGGCGGCCAGGACCTGCTCGCCACGAATTCCAGGACGGCACCCGGCCGCGTCGAGCCGCGCTCCAGCACCCGGCACTTCGTGGACGCCAACGGTCTGTCCGCCGAGCTTCCGCCGGTCTCCTGGACGATGATCCGGACGGCGCCGATCACGAGCTGATCCACCGGACTCTCTGCCTCCTGCCCCGCGCCGCCCGTACCCCGGAGCCGTTTCGACCCGTAGGCCGGATATGCCGCGGGGGGGGGGGGGGGGGGGGGGGGGGGGGGGGCCCGCCGGGCCCCCCCCGGGGGGGGGGGGGGGGGGGGGGGGGGGGGGGGGGGGGGCAAGCCCGACCCCTGCGCCCCCCGACCTCCCGGCGGGGCGGGCGGAAGGGGGTGGGTGGAGTCGGGCCCCTCACGCCACCCCCTCCGGCGGGGCGGC
>NZ_JBIBFQ010000014.1:0-182881 GCF_042955955.1 Streptomyces sp. NPDC008317 | reverse complement strand
CTTTAGCAGAAGCTATTCGGTCGGAATTACCAACCCCGTTCCGAGCACACACGTTTCCGCGGGTCTCGTCGAGGCGGTTGTGCCAACGTACTGGACTCCCTCGCTCGGAGCAAATCGACCGCGGCCGTTGCGGTCGCGGTGACAGTCACGGTGGCTGAGGGTGGCCGGATGACAGACTTCCGATCGGGAAGGGTCATCATGTGGTCGCTTCCGCTCGGGCGGAATCCATACTTGACATGACTTAGGCTGCTCTCGCGGCCTCGCCGTCCGGTGACAGGCAGTGACGGCGTCTTGAGCTCCGCATATAGGAGGCTTCCCATGACGACCGTTTCTTCTCCGCTGGCCGGACGAGCCATCGGGCTCGCGGCAGTGCCCGACCCCGTGTTCTCCGGCGCCATGGTGGGACCGGGTACGGCCATCGACCCCGTGCGCGAGTCGACGGTGGCGGTGTCCCCGGTGGACGGAGTCGTTGTTTCTCTGCACCCGCACGCGTTCGTCGTCGTGGACGACGAAGGGCACGGAGTGCTGACGCACCTCGGCATCGACACCGTTCAGCTCAATGGCGAGGGATTCGAGTTGCTGGTGTCCAAGGGCGACACCGTCAGCCGCGGCCAGGAGGTCGTCCGGTGGAATCCGGCGGCCGTCGAGGAGGCCGGGAAGTCGCCGGTGTGCCCCGTGGTCGCGCTCGAGGCCACGGTGGAAGCGCTCGGCGAGGTCGCGGAGAGCGGCGAGATCGAAGCGGGCGGCACTCTCTTCACCTGGAAGTAGTCCCGCTCTCCGCCAGGAGTCAGGCCAGCGGGGGCACGCAACTTAAGCGGCGGCGTCATCGACCCGCCGCATCGACCGGAGACGGGTGAGATGGAGACAACGCTGCGAGGCGTCGGTGTCAGCCACGGTGTGGCGATCGGCGAGGTACGGCACATGGGCACCGCTGTTCTGGAGCCGCCCGCCAAGCAGATCCCGGCGGACGACGCTCCGCGCGAGCAGGGTCGGGCGCGACAGGCCGTCGAGGCGGTGGCCGCCGATCTGACCGCGCGTGGTCATCTCGCGGGCGGCGAGGCGCAGGCGGTGCTCGAGGCGCAGGCGCTGATGGCGCAGGACCCGGAGCTGCTGGCCGACGCCGAGCGCCGGATCGCGGTGGGGAGTACGGCCGAGCGCGCGGTGTACGACGCTTTCGCCTCCTACCGGGCGCTGTTGGCGGGCGCTGGTGAGTATCTGGCCGGTCGGGTCGCGGATCTGGACGACGTGCGGAACCGGATCGTGGCGCGGCTGCTGGGTGTGCCGATGCCGGGTGTGCCGGACAGCGACGAGCCGTATGTGCTGATCGCGCGTGATCTGGCGCCTGCGGACACGGCGCTGCTCGACCCTGCGTTGGTGCTCGGTTTCGTCACCGAGGAGGGCGGGCCGACCAGTCACAGCGCGATTCTGGCGCGGGCGCTCGGGGTGCCGGCCGTGGTGGCGCTGCCGGGTGCGGGTGAGCTGGCCGAGGGGACGCTGATCGCGGTCGACGGCAGCACCGGTGAGGTGTTCGTCGAGCCGGACGAGGAGAAGCGGACCGCGCTGTCCGAGGCGGCCGCGGCCCGGAAGGCGGCGCTGTCGGCGTCGTCGGGTCCTGGCGCGACGTCGGACGGGCACAAGGTGCCGTTGCTGGCGAATGTCGGCGGGCCGGCCGATGTGCCCGCGGCGGTGGCGGCGGGGGCGGAGGGCGTGGGTCTGTTCCGTACGGAGTTCCTGTTCCTGGACGACTCCTCGAAGGCGCCGACGGAGGACAAGCAGGTTCAGGCGTACCGCCAGGTGCTCGAGGCGTTCCCCGAGGGCCGGGTGGTGGTGCGCGTGCTCGACGCGGGCGCCGACAAGCCGCTGGAGTTCCTGACGCCCGCGGACGAGCCCAACCCGGCGCTGGGTGTGCGGGGGCTGCGGTCGCTGCTCGACCACCCGGAGGTGCTGCGGACGCAGCTCACCGCGCTGGCGAAGGCGTCGGAGGGGCTTCCGGTGTACCTGGAGGTCATGGCGCCGATGGTGGCGGACCGTCAGGACGCGAAGGCGTTCGCGGACGCGTGCCGTGCGGCGGGGCTGCGGGCGAAGTTCGGTGCGATGGTGGAGATTCCGTCGGCTGCGCTGCGCGCGCGGTCGATTCTCCAGGAGGTCGAGTTCCTGTCGCTCGGCACCAATGACCTGGCGCAGTACACCTTCGCGGCGGACCGGCAGGTCGGTGCGGTGTCGCGGCTTCAGGACCCGTGGCAGCCCGCGCTGCTCGACCTGGTGGCGGCGTCCGCGGACGCGGCTCGGGCCGAGGGCAAGAGCTGTGGTGTGTGCGGTGAGGCGGCGGCGGATCCGCTGCTCGCGTGTGTGCTGACGGGTCTGGGTGTCACCAGCCTTTCGATGGGTGCGGCGTCGATTCCTTATGTGCGGGCGACGTTGGCGAAGTACACGCTGGCGCAGTGCGAGCGTGCGGCTGCCGCGGCTCGGGCGACCGACAGCGCCGATGATGCGCGGCGGGCGGCGCAGGGCGTGCTGTCCGGCGAGTGAGCCGACGACGGCTACGACGGCGGTCGGGCCGGTTGGCGGAGGGCGTTCCACCCGTGCGGGGTGGGGCGCCCTCCGCCGTTTTGTCATCGGCCCGGTGTTCCGCGCTAGCCGGTCCCGTACTGCGGCCTCTCCCTCATGTGAGGGGTCCGAAGGGACCCGTCGGGCCGATGTGGTCGACGGGCGGTGGCGGCAGGGGGAGTCCCGCGCGGTAGACGACGCCGTGCTCGGGCGGTACGGGGTCGCCGGTGGCGGCGTCGGTGCAGTAGGCGTTGAAGACCTCCGCTTCGGTGAGCGGGTGGAGGTGGCCGTCGCGCAGGGACCAGCCGCGTACGGTGTCGGGCCGTTCGTCGTCGTGGGTGGTGCGCAGGACGACGCCTCCGGTCCGGCCGGTGGCGGTGCTGGCGGCCATGACGGTGCAGAGCACGAGGGCGTCGTTCTCCGCGAGTTCGATCGTGTCGTCGGTGTCGGCGTGTACGTGGACGGCGGCGAGCAGTGGGCCATCGTCGGCGGGGAGGCTGCACACGACGTGGTGGGTGCCGGGGCCGACGGTCTCGATGAGGCGCAGCAGGGTGTCGGAGGCGCGGTCGAAGGCGCAGTGGGCGAGGTCCTGTCCGCAGTCGGGGCAGGTGCCGGCCCGGGTGAGGGCGTCGGTGGCGCTCTCCCAGGTGGCGCGGCGGTCGGCTTCGTGGGCGAGTTGGCCGCGCAGCAGGGTGAGGGACTGGCGGGTGTAGGCGACGGAGGGGCCCGCGGCGGTCGCCTCCGCGGTGTAGTGGGTGCGGGTGGTGGCGCTGTCCGGGGGCTGGCGGGTGGTGGTGCAGTAGTCGGCGTAGGCGTCGGGGTCGAAGAGTGTGACGGCGATGTGGTGGCCCTGGGCGTGCAGGTGGCGGAGGAAGGCGTCGACGGCATGCAGATACTGTGCGTAGTTGTCGAAGGCGAAGCTGCGGTGGTCGGTCAGGGCCGCGAAGTCCTCGTCGTCCAGGAGCAGGGCGACGACGGTGGGGGCTTCGCGGCGCAGCGCCCTGCGGTGGGCCGCGCGGTGCCGGGGCGGGCGTTGTGCCTGGTCGGCGCGGGCGTGGCGGTTCTTGCGGTGGGTGGTGCGGTTCTTGGTGCTGGACATGCTTCCCCCTCGGTGTGGCACCGGGGTCCCGATGACCCCTAGTGCTCACTCACCGTAACCGGGTGCACTGACAACGGCGGTTCTGCGGCGGTCGGGTGCGGTCGGTCGAGGCGGCGCAGGACCAGGCGGCGTTGCAGGAGCGCGGCGGCGGCGAGTACGGCGCCGAGCGCGATCCAGCCGGTCGGTCCCGTGGCGATGACGACGGAGGTCATGAGCAGCGGGCCGACGCAGCGTGAGGTGGACTGGGCGAGGCCGTGCACGCCGACGTAGCTGCCCTGTGCGTCGTCGGGTGCGAGGGCGACGGACAGTTCCCAGGAGATGGCGGACTGGATCATCTCGACGACGGTGAAGGCGATGGCGGCGGCGAGGATCGCGGCGGTCGCGGCCCATCGCGTGTGGACGACGGCGACGGCCGTGGCGGCTCCGGAGAGCAGGAACCATACGGCGACCCGGCGCAGGGAGTCGGCGGCGACGCGTGGGGTCCTGCCGTGCCGGGAGAGCCGGACCTGGAAGGCGACCACGATGACGGTGTTGACGACGAAGATGGCGGCTGCGAGGCCGTGCGGGGCGTCGGTGCGGGTGATGATCCACAGCGGCATGCCGACGCTGAGCGCGCAGCCGTACAGGAACATCGCCGAGTCGAGGGCGGCGTAGAGGAGGTAACCGCGGTCCCGCCAGGGGTTCGAGGGGGCGCCGACTTCGCGGTGCGGTACGGGAGTTGTGGCCGTGGTGGCGGTCGGGGCGGTGTGGGCGGCGACGGTTCTGCTGGCCGAGGGGGGTTCGGCGCAGCGGGCGACCAGGGCGGCGACGAGGACGAAGGACAGGGCGTCGCCGAGGAGCAGGCCGCGGTAGACCGCGCTGGTGCCGATGGCCAGGGCGGCGGAGGCGCCGAGGCCGCCGACGGTGTAGCCGACGTTGACGACGGTGCGCTGTACGGCCTGGTAGCGGGCGCGGTCGGGTCCCGCGACGCGGGCGGCGAAGAGTTTGGTGAGGACGGAGGCGGAGCGTTCGCCGAAGCTGCCGAGGGCGACCAGGGGCAGCAGTTGCCAGAAGCCGTGGGCGAGCAGGAGCAGCAGGCTGGAGGCGCCGCGCAGGAGTTGGACGGCGAACAGCACGCGGGTGAGCGGCACGCGGTCGGCCAGGCGGCCCGCGACGGGCGCGCCCGCGATGCCGGCCGCGCCGCCGAGGCCGAGCAGCAGTCCGGCCTGGCCGGTGCTGAGTCCGCCGATGAGGACGAAGTAGAGGGCGGTGACGGCGACCCAGAGTCCCGAGCCTGTCTTGTCGATGAGGTTGATCCAGAGCATCCGCCGCCCGTCCGGGCCTCCTGGTATCGGCGGTATCCGCATCGTGTCCGCTCCCCCTCGTCACCGGGTCCGTTCGCCGCTCGTCCGCCACGTACTCGCTTGCCGTACGGCTTTGTATTGGTACATACTGATGTATGTGGCAACACAATATGCGATCAGCGGTGCGACGGCCAGGGAGATTGCCGCGTCGGCCGAACGGGCGGTGACCGAAGGGCGGTTGCGGCCGGGGGACGCGCTGCCGCCGGTGCGGACGCTGGCGGACGGGCTCGGTGTGAGTCCGGGGACGGTGGCGACGGCGTACAAGGAGCTGCGGCGGCGCGGGATCGTGGTGACGCGCGGGCGCGGCGGGACGGTGGTCGCGTCGGCGCCCTCGGTGGCCTCGCGGCGTCCGCCCCGGGTGCCAGAGGGGCTGCGGGATCTGGCGGGCGGCCATCCGGACCCGGCCTTCCTGCCGGATCTGGTGCCGCCGGGACGGCTGTCGCCCGGCGCGCGTTCGCACCGCGCCTCGCCCCGGCTGCCGCAGTTGGAGGAGCTGGCGCGGGCGTGGTTCCGCCGGGACGGGGTGCCCGACGGGCAGGTGACCTTCGCGCACGGCGCGCTGGACTGCGTCGCGCGGCTGCTGTCGGTGGAGCTGCGGCCCGGCGACGCGGTGGCCGTCGAGGACCCCGGCTTCCACCATCTGCTCGATCTCGTACCGGCGTTGGGGCTGCGGACGCTCGCGGTGGCGGTGGACGACGAGGGGATGCGGCCGGAAGCGCTGCGGTCGGCGCTGCGGGCCGGCGCGCGGGCGGTGGTGCTGTGTCCGCGCGCGCAGAATCCGTACGGGTCGCGGGTGTCGGAGGCGCGCCGGGAGGAGTTGCTCGCGGTGCTGGCGGGGTCGCCCGAGGTGCTGGTCGTCGAGGACGACCACAGCGCGGACACGGCGGGCGGTCCGCTGCACTCGCTGACCACGGCGGGGGTGCGGGGTCCGGGGCGATGGGCGCAGATCCGTACGGTCTCCAAGCATCTGGGCACCGATCTGCGATGGACGGCGATGGCCTGCGACCCGGTCACGCTCGCCCGGCACGACGGCCGGATGCTGCTGACGTCGGGCTGGGTCAGCCATGTGCTCCAGGAGACGGTGGTCCGGCTGATGACCGATCCGGTGACGGCGGAACTGGTCGCCGCGGCGGGGACGGCGTACACCGAGCGCCGCGAAGCGCTGATCGCGGCGCTCGCGGAGCACGGGATCACCGGGGCCGGGGTGAGCGGTCTGAATGTGTGGGTGCCGGTGCGCGACGAGGCCGCGGTCGTCAACGGCCTGCGGTCGCAGGGCTGGTGGGTGGCGGGCGGGTCGCGGTTCCGGATCGGTGCGGGTCCGGGCGTACGGATCACCGTCGCGGACCTGCGGGTGCCGGAAGCGGCCGTGCTGGCCGCCGACTTCGGTCGCGTGCTCGCCGACTCCGCGAGCACGTACGGGGGTTGAGGCACCGCACCGTGACGGGGGTGGTCAGTGAGGTGCCAGCGGCGCTATTGACGGGGGCGGCGCCGGTCAAGTATCCAGATCCTGGGCGGCATTGGTACAGACCAAATGGGAGTCCGGCATGCGAAGATCCCTCACACCCCTCCTCGCGCTCTTCGGCACGCTCGTCCTGTTCCTCGTTCCTCCCGCCTCGGCGGCCGGCGGCGTCGGCGCGGCCTTCGCCAAGACCTCGGACTGGGGCAGCGGCTACCAGGCGCAGTACACGATCACCAACGGCAGCGGTTCCGCGATCAGTTCCTGGAAGGTCGAGTTCGACCTGGCCTCCGGCAGCAGCGTCGGCAGCTACTGGGACGCGCTGCTGACCCAGTCCGCCACGTCCGGCGGCACGCACTACACGTTCACCAACCGCGACTACAACGGGACGCTCGCGCCGGGCGCCTCGGCCGTCTTCGGCTGGGTGGGTTCGGGAACCGCCACCCCCGCCAACTGCAAGCTCAACGGGGCTTCTTGCGACGCGGGCGGCGGTGGCGGCGGTTCCGACACCACGCCTCCGACCGTGCCCGGCGGCGTCACCGTGGGCTCGCCGACCAGCTCCTCGCTGACGGTGAAGTGGAACGCCTCGACCGACAACTCCGGTTCCGTGGCCGGTTACGAGGTCTCACGCAACGGCGGCACGCCGGTCGCCGTGACCGGCACCTCGTACACCGCGACGGGTCTCGCGGCGTCCACCGCGTACTCCTTCCAGGTCCGCGCCAAGGACGCGGCGGGCAACTACTCGGCGTACAGCGCGGCCGTCAGCGGCACCACGAGCGCGACCGGTGGCGGCGGGAATCCGAGCCCCGGCGTGATCCGTACCGCGCCGTACGTGGACATGGGCGCCTGGCCGACGCCGAGTCTCACGGCGATGTCCCAGGCGAGCGGCGTGAAGAGCTTCACGCTCGCCTTCGTCACCTCGGCGGGCTGCAAGGCGTCGTGGTTCAACGCCTATGACCCGCGCCAGGCGTGGGCGAAGGACCAGATCGACGCCATCAGGGCGGCCGGCGGGGACGTGAAGGTCTCCTTCGGCGGCGCGAGCGGCATCGAGCTGGCCCAGGCGTGCGGTTCGGCCAGTGCGCTGACCACCGAGTACGGCGCCGTGGTCGACGCGTACAACCTGTCCTACGTCGACTTCGACATCGAGGGCTCGGCGGTCGCGGAACCCGCGTCGATCGCCCTGCGCTCACAGGCGTTGGCGCTGCTCCAGCAGTCCCACCCGAGTCTGCGGATCTCGCTGACCCTGCCGGTGCTGCCCAACGGTCTCGACGCGAACGGGCTGAACGTGGTCACCTCCGCGAAGAACGCGGGCGTCAACCTGGACATGGTCAATGTGATGGCCATGGACTACTACCAGAGCGTCGACTACGGCGACGCGGCGGTCCGGGCCGCCAACAGCCTCTTCGGACAGCTCAAATCCCTCTATCCGACCAAGTCCGACGCGCAGCTCTGGGCGATGGTCGGCGTGACGCCGATGCTCGGCCAGAACGACGACGGACACGTCTACGACCAGGCCGACGCCCGTCAGCTCGTCGCCTTCGCGCAGAGCAAGCACCTGGGCATGCTCTCGTTCTGGGAGGAGGGCCGGGACGCCAACGCGTGCACCGGCGCCACCTACAAGTGCACCAACATCTCGCAGACGCCGTACGAGTTCTCGAAGATCTTCGCGGCGTACACCGGATGACGGCGACGCGGACGTGACCGTCGGCGCCTGAAGTGACCTTCTACGAGCGGCCCTTCGCGCGTTCGGCGGCGAGCCGCTCGTAGAAGCGCAGCACCCCGAGGTCGTCCACCGAGCCCGGGTTGACTGCCTTGTCGAGCGCGGTGCCCTGGAGGAGCCGTTTGACGGGGACCTCGATGCGCTTGCCGGTGAGGGTGTGGGGGACGCCGGGGACGGCGATGACCTCGTCGGGTACGTGGCGCGGCGAGAGTTGGGCGCGGATCGCGGTGCGGATCCGGTCGCGCAGCGCGTCGTTCAGTTCCGCGCCGTCGGCGAGCTGCACGAACAGCGGCATCCAGTAGCCGCCGTCGGGCTGTTCGATCCCGATGACCAGCGACTCGCGGATCTCCGGCAGGCGTTCGACGACCTCGTAGATGTCGGAGGAACCCATGCGGACGCCCTGGCGGTTGAGGGTGGAGTCGGAGCGGCCGTGGATGACGACGGTGCCGCGCGCGGTGAGGGTGATCCAGTCGCCGTGCCGCCACACGCCGGGGAACATCTCGAAGTAGCTCTCGCGGTAGCGGGCGCCGTCCGGGTCGTTCCAGAACCTGATGGGCATGGACGGCATGGGGTTGGTGACGACCAGCTCGCCGACCTCGTCGACGACCGGGCGGCCCTGCGCGTCCCACGCCTGCAAGTCGGTCCCCAGGCACGGCGCTTGGAGCTCACCGATGTGCACGGGGAGGGTGGGGACACCGCCCGCGAAGCAACTGCACACATCGGTGCCGCCGCTGACCGACGCGATCCACAGGTCTTCCTTGACCTCGTCGTGCAGCCAGCGGAATCCGTCCGGCGGCAGCGGCGAGCCGGTGGTGGCCACGCACTTGACGGCCGACAGGTCGACGTCACGGCCGGGGTGGATGTCCGCCTTGCGGCAGGCGATCACATACGCGGCGGAGGTGCCGAAGACGGTGGTGCCGGTCTGTTCCGCCACCCGCCACTGGGCGGCGACGTCGGGGTAGCCGGGGCTGCCGTCGTAGAGCACGACGGTGGAACCGGCCAGGAGCCCGGAGACCAGGAAATTCCACATCATCCAGCCGGTGGAGGTGTACCAGAAGAAGCGGTCGTCCGGGCCGAGGTCAAGGTGGAGGCCGGTCTGCTTGAGGTGTTCGAGCAGGATGCCGCCCTGGGACTGCACGATGGCCTTGGGCAGTCCCGTGGTGCCGGAGGAGTAGAGCACCCACAGCGGGTGGTCGAAGGGCACGGCCTCGTACGCGGGCGCGGTGTCGTCGGCGGTCAGATCCGCCCAGTCCAGGGCGCCTTCGGGGGCGGGCGTGCCGAGCAGCGGGATGTGCACGGTGGCGCGCAACGAGGGCAGCCCGGCGCGCAGTTCGGTGACGACGTCGGTCCGTTCGTGCCGCTTGCCGCCGTAGCGGTAGCCGTCCACGGTGAACAGCACGACGGGCTCAACCTGTTGGAAGCGGTCGAGGACGCTGCGGGCACCGAAGTCCGGGGCGCAGGAGGTCCATACGCCGCCGACGGCCGCGGTGGCGAGCAGCGCGACGACGGCCTGCGGGATGTTGGGCAGGTAGCCGCTGACGCGGTCGCCGGGGGTGACGCCGAGGCGGCGCAGGGCCGCGGCGAGCGAGGCGACCTGGCGGCTGAGTTCGGCCCAGCTCACCGTACCGGTCTCGTGGCTCTCGTCCAGGTGCAGCAGGGCGGGGGTGTCCGCGCGGGCCGGGTCGAGGGCCGGGCGCAGCGCGTGCTCCGCGTAGTTGAGGGTCCCGCCGGGGAACCAACGGGCGCCGGGCATCGAGGCGTCGGCGAGCACCGTCTCGTACGGGGTGCTGAAGCGGACGTCGTACCACTCGGTGATCGCGCGCCAGAAGGCGTCGGGGTCGCGGACCGACCAGGCGTGCAGCGCGTGGTAGCTCGCGGCGGGGTCGCCGGGCACGGCGGCCGGGGCGCCGTACCGCTCGGCCGTCCAGTCCTGGAACCGGGTCACCTGCGCGCGGGCGATCCGCTCGGGTCCCGGCGTCCACAGGGGCTCCGGGCTGTCGGCGGGCTCGGGCGTGGTGCTCATATGGGCGGCTCCCCGGACGGTACGCGTCGTCGCGTATCTGCGGCTGGTCCCCTGCGGGCGGAATGTCCCGCCCCGGGCCTGGGCAGGACGATGCCATGTGATCGTCTTCGGCGCCAGGGCGGGGTGGCCCACGGGTCGCGCGGCGGGGGTCGGCGGGGGCTCTGACGAGGGGTTCCGAGGGGGTGGTCCGGGCGACGGGGCGGCTCTGTTTCCGGCTCCCGCCGGGGTTCCCGCCAAGATCCCTGGGAAGATCACTCACCGGGCCCGCACGGGCCCGGCCCCGCCACTGGAGGGCACGGGCGCGCGGGGTGCGGTCCGGGTCGGCGGCGCCGGCGACCGGCGCGGGTCGCGCACCGCCCCCTCCAGGTGAACGGTGGCTGAACGAGCGGCGCGACCGGCGGTTTCGATGGAAGGGTGGGGGCATGGACGCTCGGGACCTGCTGCGGTCGGTGCGGACGGCGGGTTCCGCCGAGGGCCGGCGTGCCACACGCTCGGCCTGGCGGCGGCAGCGCACGGACGCGCGGGATCTGCCGCGGCGCGGCGCCGAGCGCGCCCGGGTGCCGGGCGCCGCACGGGAGGTGGAGCCGCTGCCCGGCGGCGGCCGGGTGCGGTTCGCGCGCTCGGTGCTGCGGATACGGGTGGCGATCGGCGGCGCTGTCTTCTGCGGCTGGGACGGCGCGGATCCCGACCCGTCGTACGCGCTGGCCGGCGGGCGGCCCGAGGCGGATCTGCGGGCGATCCTCGAACCGGACAAGGACGGCTGGCGGGTGGTGTCCGAGCGCGTCACCGTCCTGGTGTCGCGGCACGGCGCGGTGGAGATCCGCACGCCCGGCGGCGTGCTGCTGCGCAGGGAGCTGCCGCCGCGCTGGTGGGAGCCGACCGGCGGTGAGCCGGGGGTGGGCGCGCGCTGGGTGCAGCGCTCGGAGACCCCGGCCGACGCGCGGGTGTACGGGCTCGGCGGCCGGGCCGTGGGACCCCGGCTGCCCGCGGGCGGCTACCGGTTGTGGAACACCGACCCCGACGGCTCCTTCGAGCCGGGCGACGACCCGCTGTACATCACCATGCCGGTGCAGCTCGTGGTCGCCGACGCGGGCTGCCACCTGGTCTTCCACGACAACACGTGGGACGGCAGGGTGACGCTGCGGGACGGTGAGGAGGGCGCGGGCTCGGGCCACGACCGGCCGGGCGGCTGCGAGCTGCGGATGGACGGCGGGCCGCTGCGCTACTGGGTGATCACCGGTACACCGTCACGGGTGCTCAACGGCTGGACGGCGCTAACCGGCAGGCCCGCGCTGCCGCCGAGCTGGGCGCTGGGCCACCACCACTCGCGCTGGGGCTTCGGCAGCGAGCGGGAGGTGCGGCGGGTCGTGGCGGGCTACCGCGAGCGCGAACTGCCCCTGTCGGTGCTGCATCTGGACATCGACCACTTCGACGGCCACCAGGTCTTTACCGTCGACAAGGGCCGGTTTCCCGATCTGCCCGGTCTGGCCGCGGAGTTGGCCGAGTCCGGGATCCGGATGGTGTCGATCGTGGACCCGGCGGTGAAGGCGGAGCCCGGTGTGGCGGTCTACGACAGCGGCACCGAGGAAGGCGCGTTCGTGCGGGACGCGCGGGGCCGGGAGGTCAACGGCGTGGTCTGGCCGGGCGATGCGGCCTTCCCCGACTTCACCGACCCCCAGGTGCGGGCGTGGTGGGGCCGGTTGTACGCCGAGCGCCTCGATCAGGGCTTCTCCGGGGTCTGGCACGACATGAACGAGCCGGTGTCCTTCGTGTCCTTCGGCGAGAACACCCTGCCGCGCTCGGCGCGGCACTCTTTGGAGGGCCGAGGCGGCGACCACCGCGAGGCGCACAATGTGTACGGCCTGACGATGGCCCGCGCGGGCTACGAAGGGCTGCGCGAACTGCGCCCCGAGCAGCGGCCGTTCCTCTTCTCGCGCTCCGGCTGGGCGGGCATGCAGCGGTACGGCGGTACCTGGTCGGGCGATGTGTCGACCGGCTGGCCGGGGCTGCGCGCGTCCCTGTCGCTGGTCCTCGGGCTCGGCCTGTGCGGGGTGCCGTACTCGGGCCCCGATGTGGGCGGCTTCACCGGTTCACCGTCGCCCGAGCTGTATCTGCGCTGGTTCCAACTCGCCGCGTATCTGCCGTTCTTCCGCACCCATTCGGCGATCGACGCCGGGCGGCGCGAGCCGTGGGAGTTCGGCCCCGAGGTGCTGGAGCACGCGCGGGCCGCGCTGACCGAGCGGGTGCGGCTGCTGCCGTATCTGGAGTCGCTGGCGCACGTCGCGCACCGCACCGGCGCCCCGTACGTCCGCCCGCTGTGGTGGAACGCGCCGGGTGACCGGGCGTTGCGCGAGTGCGGTGACGCTTTCCTGCTGGGCGACGCGCTGTTGGTGGCTCCGGTGCTCGAACCGGGTTCGCTGACGCGGGCGATACGGCTGCCGCGCGGCCTGTGGTACGACACCGCGACCGGTACGGCGCACCGCGGGCCCGGTCAGGTGCTGCTCGACGCGCCGCTGGGCCGGATTCCGGTACTGGCGCGGGCGGGTGCGATCGTGCCGGTGGCCGGGGCGGACGGCGAGGTCGAACTGGAGGTGTGGGCACCGCGACTCGGCCGTACCGGGGGCGGTGTCGTCTTCAGCGGCGACCCGGAGGGCTGGGGCACGGCGCGGATGGAACGGTTCACCTCTCGGTGGGCGGACGGCGAGGTCGTGGTGGAGCGGGACGGCGCGGACGCCGGGGAGCCGGTCGGCTACCGGGTGCGGGTGCGCGGCACGGCGTCGTAGAAGCGGGTCGGCTACGGGGTGGCGGCACGGCGTCGTAGGGGCCGACCGGTTACCGGGTGTGCGGCGGCGTGTCGTAAGCGCCGTCGAACCAGCGGCGGGCGGCCAGGGTGTGCAGGGGGAAGCCCAACTCGGCCGGGCGCGGCAGAATCTGGTGCCCGTCGGTCTCGTCGGTCGGTACGGACGGCGGCAGTTCGGCCGCGTCGCGCTCCGGCAGCAGGCCGAACAGCAGCAGATATCCGCCGTCCTCGTCGGTGAGCGCGTCGGCGAGGGTGACGTCCGCCGCCGAGGCGCGGATGCCGGTCTCCTCCGACAGCTCCCGGACGACGGCCTGTTCCCAGCTCTCGCCGAAGTCGATGAAGCCGCCGGGCAGGGCGAGTCGGCCCAGGCGCGGCTCGATCGTCCGGCGGATCACGACGAGCCCCGTGCCGTCGGTGTGCCGTACCGGGAGCAGGACGACGGCGACGGGCAGCGGGTTGCGGTAGCTGACGGCCCCGCAGTTCCCGCAGGTGCGCGGCCATCCGGGGTCGGCGCCGAAGGGCGCGCCGCATGACGAGCAGTGAGAGTCCTTGGCCACGGCGGGACCCTATCGGACAGCGGTCGTGCGGGTGGGGTGCCGGGCCGCTTCAGAGGCGGCCTTGCGGGTCGGGCCGGCTTCTGGGCCGCGGGGCGGCTTGCGCAGGACCTGGCGGGTCGGGGACGAGGACTCCAGCAGGACGGGGGCGCCCAGGGCCGCGCCGATCGCGTCCGACCAGCGGCGTGGGTCGCGTCCGGGCGTGTCCCACAGGGCCGGGAGGGCGCGCTGGAGGCGCGCGGTGAGGGCGGCCTGGCGGGCCAGGTCGCCGGGCGGACCCGGCGGGAGGCGTTCGACGAGGGTGCCGTCGATGCCGTAGGCGCGGCAGATGCGCAGGCCGCGGGCGCGGGCGGGCGCGTCGAGGTGGGTGACGGCGAGGGCGTCCACTCCCCCGCAGACCTCCACGGCGTACGCGTGCGCGACGGCGTCGAAGTGGCCGGTGCGGAAGGCGCCTTGCCAGCGGCCGTGGCCGTTGTGCGGCTCGGGCAGCAGCGGTGTCAGCTCCGGGTCCTCGGTGACGAGCGGGCCCGGCCCGTGCCGGGTGGTGTAGGTGCGCACGACGCCCAGCCGCCGTGCCTCGCCCGGTGTGCCTGCCTCGGCCAGCAGCGTCTCGGCGTTGGCGAAGGTGGTGGTGGACCAGGTGGTGTACGGGTGGAAGCCGTGCCATTCGTCCAGCAGGACGCCCTGGGCGCCCTCGAAGACCACCGGGCCCCGTCGCAGGAGGTCGTGCAGCGCGGCCCCGTCGGTCAGGGTGACCGTACGGGCGAAGGCGGCGAGGACTTCCGCGCAGTCCTCGACCGGCGGCGCGGGAAGCGGGCCCAACTCGTCCGCCAACCGGTCGCGCAGCAGGCGCAGTTGGCGCAGCAGCCGAGGGCGTGACGCGCAGTCGCCGACGGTCGGCGCGTCACCGGGGTGGGCGAGCGCGTACGCGGCGGCCTCGCCCACGCCCATCCCGCAGGAGCCGTGCCGGTCGGCGCCGCGCGCCTGCTCCCGCAGCCGGTTGGCGGCGGCGTGGTACGGGGTGGCGATCGGCGCCGCGCGGTCGACGGACAGCAGGGCGTACGGGTCGGGGACGCCGACCGTGCGCAGGTGGTCGGCCTCGGCGGCCAGCGCGAGCGGGTCGACGGTCATGAACCGCGACAGGTGGGTGCGGACCCCGCGCAGCGTGCCGGAGCCGAACTGCGCGAAGGTGTGGTGGCGGCCGTCGGCGGTGACGACGTTGTGCGCGGCCTGGGCGCCGCCGTTGAACCGGACGACCGCCTGGACCGTACCGTCCTGGCAGAGCCGGTCCACGGCGGCGCCCTTGCCCGCGTCCCCGAATCCGAGGTCGACGACGATGGTGTGCACTACAGCCTCGTGGTGGTGGCGGGACCCGCGTCGCCGTCGGTGAGGGGCGCGTCGGAGACGGCGAGGGCGCTGCCGCGGGCCGCGCCGTCCCTGCCCCGGTCGAGTCCGGCGAGCGCCCTGCTGACGCTGTCGCCCGCCGCCGAGCCGACGTCGGCCAGGTCGGCCAGGCCCGCGGCGAGGTCGATCGCCTCCTCGCCGAGGCCCACGGTCAGCGCGATGGTCTCGCAGACCGCGTCGAGGTCGTCCAGCTCGATGACGTTCTGGCCGAGCAACTTCCGCCAGATGCCGAGCACTTCGGTGTTGCCGACGTAGGAGGAGCCCGCCGGGAGGATGTAGTGGACGTGGTAGGTGCGCTGGAGTTCGGCGACGATGTCGGTGATCGGGATGTCCTGCGGGATGCGCTCGCCGAGGACGTCCCACACCTCGCGCGCCTTGACCTTGCCGTACGGCATCTCGTCGCCGATCAGGAACAGGTAGCCGCGCCGCCCGCGCTTCTCGTGGCAGTCCAGCGCGGTGTGCCGGGCCATGGTGTAGAGCGCGAGTTCGTACGACTCGCTCATCTGGCCGCCGCCCCCGCCCTCCAGGAGGATGTTGCCGAGGTCGTCGTCCATCCGGTTGTCGGACTCGAACTGCCCGATCTGGAGGGGCACCCGGTCGCAGGTGGCGTCGCCGACCGCGCCGAACATCACCTGCGGGTGCTCGGTGTAGCCCTTGCGCAGCAGCAGGCCGAACAGCTCGGGCAGCTTGGTCTGGAGCACCTGCGGCACGGTGCGCATCGAGCCGGTGACGTCGAAGAGCACGGCGATGGCGAGCGAGGTGGGGTGTTCCGCGGAGTCGCGGCTCTCCCGCAGGGTGATGTTCTTGGGGTCGAGTGACGGGTGGGCCGCCCAACTGCTGCGCGGGGACGAGCCGGTGACGTGGTCGCTGTAGGCGAAGGCGCCGGAGCCGGACGCGGCGCGGTAGCGCGCGGCGGCGTCGTAGACATTGGTGGACCAGCTTCCGCTGCCCATGGTGGTTCCCCCTTGTGTCGTGGTGGTGGTGTCGCGGTTGTCAGATGTGCGGCATGGCGAACGGGCGGAAGGTGCGCGGCCCGTAGAGCCGTTCCAGCAGGTCGTCCAGCTCGCCGAGGAGCTGCCAGGCGTCCTGCGGGCGGGCGTTCTGCGAGGGCAGGACGCACGCGCGCAGGAAGGCGCGCATCGGCGCCGGTGCCCGGTCGCCCATGAGCTGCCGCACGCAGAGCGCGGCGAGGTGGATGTCGGTGGCCGGGGAGGCCGGTCGGCGCTCCGGGACCTCGGGCGGATAGGCGTCCCTGTGCCGGTCGACGAGGACCGGCACATGGGTGTCGAAGGCGGTCGCGTAGCACCAGTCGACCAGGACCAGGCCGTGCAACTCGGGGTGGATGAGGACGTGTTCGGGGAAGACGGCGCCGTGCACCAGCCGGGCGCGGTGGGCCCAGCCGAGCGCGGTCAGCAGGCGGCGCCACATCCAGGCCGCGTCGCGCGGGTCGAGGCCGCCGGGGTGGGCGGCGGCGACCTCGGCGAGCGTGTGGAAGCCGGTGAGCGGTACGAGCGCGTTGACGTGCCGCTCGACGCCGTCGGTGTCGCGGTGCCTGAAGCTCTCGATCAGTTGCGGGGCGTACGCGCGGTGCCGCCGTTCGCCGACGGTGTCGAGGCGGCGCAGCACGTCGGCCTCGTGCTCCAACAGGTCGTTGTCGCGGGGCCGTTGCGGGATCTTCAGTACGGCCTCGCGCCGGTCGCCGTTCTCGTCGTAGTGGGCGGTCCGCAGGACGGCGAGGTCGCCGGTGGCCAGGACCGGGCCGAGGACGTAGCGGCGGTCCGCGGTGGTGACGGTGGGAGCGGTGGCCCTTTCGTCGGTGTGGTGGTGGCGGGCGGACAGCCGGGCGAAGGCCGCGGCGGCCTCCGCGGTCCGGCCGGGCGGTGCGGCGTCGGGGTGCAGCAGCCGGGCGAGCCGCCGGTAGTGGCGGACCGCGTCGTGGGCGTCGGCCGGGAAGTCCGCGTCGAGGGCGGCGAGGGCGTCCTCGAAGGTGCGTATGTGTGCGCCCGACGGGTCGTTGCCGGGGTCGCCGAGGGGTCCGCGACTCGCGCCCCGCGTCGGGCCGTTGGTCCGGTCACCGGCCGGGTCACCGAGCGGATTCGTGGTGGCGGTCATCGGACGTCGTCCTCCCGGTCGGGGCGGAGCAGCGCCGGGTGCAGCAACCGGGCATCGCCTGCCCGGTAGAGACGGGCGCGCGGACCGCCCTTGCTGCCGGGGCGGCTGTCGGTCTCGCCGGTGGACTCCACGAAGCCCGGCACGGAGAGCACTTTGCGGTGGAAGTTGCCCGCGTGCAGCGGCGCGCCCCACACCGTCTCGTAGACCGCGCGCAATTCGCTGATGGTGAAGGTCTCGCCGAGGAAAGCCGTGGCCAGCGGGGTGTACTCGATCTTTCCGCGGGCGCGTTCCAGACCGTCCGCGAGGATGCGGTCGTGGTCGAAGGCGAGCCGGGGAGCGCTCCCGTGAGAAGCGGGCCGGCGGCCGGTACCACCCCCGTAGATTCCGGTCCGCCGACCCTGCTCGAAGGGACGCGGCGGCGCCGCGTCCGGTTGCCCTTTCGGGAGGATTGCTTCGACGGGGATCCAGGCGGCGCCCGCGGCGTCGCTTCCCGGCGTGGCATCGGGCAGTCCCGGCGCGAAGGCGAGGTACGCGATCGAGACCACGTGCATGCGCGGGTCGCGGTCGGGGACGCCGTAGGAGCCGAGCTGTTCCAGGTGGACCCGGCCGAGCGCCGTGGCGTCCAGGCCGGTCTCCTCGGCCAACTCCCGCGCCGCCGCCTCGTCCAGGGACTCGCGTCCCGCCCGGACGAATCCGCCCGGCAGTGCCCGCTCCCCCGCGAACGGCGGTCCGCCCCGCTCGACGGCCAGTACGTGCAGCCGGTCGGCGCGCAGGGTCAGCGCGACGATGTCGACGGTCACGGCAATCGGGTCGAAGGCGCGCGGATCGTAGGAGTCGAGGAAGTCCCGCTCCCGCCGCGCCGCCGACTCCCCCGCCGACTCCGGCGTGTTCACCGCGTCCGTCATGATCGCCCCCGTCTCGCGCCGAACCCACCCCGCATGTTGTTCTCAGGGTGAGTCATTCTCACTAGGAGAAGACCATAGCACCGACCCCTGACACCGTCCAGGGGCGGCGCTACTCTGCGGTAATGACGAAGCAGACGTTCAGCACTTTCGAGGAGTTCTGGCCGTACTACGTGGCGATGCACTCGAAGGCCGCCACCCGCTGGGTGCACCTGGCGGGCACGCTCACCGGCCTCGCGGTCACCGGGTACGGCCTGGCGCGGGGCCGCAAGCGGTACGCGGCGGCGCTGCCGCTGATCGGGTACGGAACGGCGTGGCCCGCCCACTTCCTGATCGAGAAGAACAATCCGGCGACCTTCGGGCACCCGGCGTGGTCGCTGCGCGGCGACGTCAAGATGATCACCACCATGCTCGCCGGACGGGACGCCGAACTGGCCGAGACGGCGGACAAGTGGCTGGCGGAGCAGGGCGGCACGGGCGACGACGCCTGACACCGCCTCGCACCGGCAGGTCCGGCCCGCCGACGTCGCGCGGTCCGGCGCTGTTCCGCCGGCGGGCCGCCCGTGGCACACTTCTGACGATCCGTCAGATGGCGAGTCGGGGAGGCCGCGTGGAGCAGCACAGGCGCACACCGCCGGTGGTCGAGGGCTGGTTCACCGAGGGGACGGGAACCGACTTCCGGCTGCTCGGCACCCGGTGCCGCGACTGCGGAAGCGTGTTCTTCCCCCGTGAGGACTCCTTCTGCCGCAACCCCGCCTGCGCGGGTACCGACTTGGACGAGTTCCCGCTCTCCAGGACCGGGCACGTCTGGTCGTACACCGACGCCCGCTACCGGACGCCGCCGCCGTATCCCTGGGACCCCGGGCGCGCGTGGCAGCCGTACACCCTGGTCGCCGTCGAGCTGGCGGACGAGCGGATGGTCGTGCTGGGACAGGCGGCGCCCGGGGTGACCCCGGCCGATCTCGCGGTCGGGATGCCGGTCGAGCTGGTGCCCGGGGTGCTCGGGGAGACGGCAGCCGACGGTACGGGCGGCGCCGACACCGGGCGCGGCACCTGGAACTGGCGGCCCGTGGGCGGTGCCCGATGACCGCCGACATCGCGGTGCTCGGTGCCGGCATGCACCCCTGGGGCAAGTGGGGGCGGCCGTTCACCGAATACGGGGTCGCCGCCGCCCGCGCGGCCCTCGCGGACGCGGGCCTCGACTGGCGCGAGGTGCGGTCGGTGGTGGGCGCCGACACCGTACGCGGCGGCTATCCCGGATACGTGGCGGGCGCGACCTTCGCGCGGGCGCTCGGCTGGCAGGGCGCCCGCGTCACCAGCGTCTACGCCGCGTGCGCCTCCGGGGCGCAGGCCATCGCGACCGCCCGCGCGCAGATCCTGGCGGGCCTCACCGACGTGGCGCTCGTGGTCGGCGCCGACTCCGCGCCCAAGGGCTTCTTCGCCCCCGCGGGCGGCGAGCGGCCCGACGACCCCGACTGGCTGCGCTTCCGGGTCCTCGGCGCCACCAACCCCGGCTACTTCGGCCTGTACGCGCGCCGCAGGATGGCCGTGCACGGTGACACACTCGACGACTTCGCGCAGGTCAAGGTCAAGAACTCCCGTGCGGGCGCGGCCAATCCACTGGCCCGCTACCGCGAGCCGGTCAGCGCCGAAGAGGTCGCGGCCTCCGCGGTCGTCGCCGATCCGCTGCGGCTGCTGGACATCTGCGCCACCTCGGACGGCGGCGCCGCGCTCGTGCTGTCGAGCATGGACTTCGCCCGGCGGCACACCTCCACCCCGGTACGGATCCGCGCGGTCTCCACCGTGACGCCCCAATACCCGCGCACCGTACCGGACTTGCCTGACATCGCGAGTGACTCCGCCGTCGCCGTGCCCCCGCCCGGACGGGAGCCGCGCGCCTCGATCGCGGCGGCGGCGTACGAGGAAGCCGGGATCGCGCCGGGAGACCTCGACCTGGCTGAGGTCTACGACCTGTCGACCGCCCTGGAACTCCAGTGGTACGAGGATCTGGGCCTGTGCCCGGCGGGTGAGGGCGCCAAGCTGCTGCGGTCGGGGGCGACCGCGCTGGGCGGCGCCATCCCGGTCAACACCAGCGGCGGCCTGGCGTCCTTCGGCGAGGCCGTACCCGCCCAGGCCATCGCGCAGGTCTGCGAGCTGGTCCGCCAGATCCGCGGCCGGGCGGAAGGGCGGCAGGTCGCGGGAGCGCGCCTCGGAATCACCGCCAACCAGGGGCTGTTCGGGCACGGCTCCGCGGTGGTCGTGGTGAAGTGACCGGGCACCGGGGGGCGCGTAGCGGATCGTACGGGCCGGGCGGACGCGCACCGGGCCGCACGGGTTGGTCGGACGCGCACCGGGCCGGACCGTACCGACGCGTGTCGGGTCACACGGTGGGGATCGGTCGCGGCTTCGTCGTGAAGTGACCTGATCGGTCACGCTTCTTGACGCTCCGTCACCCCTGGAGAACACTTCCGGTGGCGCGGAGCCGGTCGGCGGGAGGGGCACCGGCCACCGGCGGTCCGCGCCGCCGCCCGTTCCCGACACGGTCCCGCGCGGACCGGGCAAGGGAGACCGACATGAGCGACCAGCCCGTGAGCTACGTAGCCGCCATCGACCAGGGCACCACGTCCACCCGGTGCGTCGTCTTCGACAGCGGCGGCCGGATCGTCGCCGCCGACCAGCGCGACCACCGGCAGATCCTCCCCAGGCCCGGCTGGGTGGAGCACGACGCGACCGAGATCTGGGCGAAGACGCAGGCCGTGGCGGCTGGCGCGCTCGCCAGGGCCGGGCTGCGCCCCGACCAGCTCAGCGCCCTCGGGATCGCCAACCAGCGCGAGACGACGGTGCTCTGGGACCGCTCGACCGGACGCCCGGTGCACAACGCGCTGGTCTGGCAGGACACCCGCACCTCGGCGCTGTGCGCCGAACTCGGCGGCACCTACGGCCAGGACAGGTTCCGCGACGCCACCGGGTTGCCGCTGGCGCCGTACTTCTCCGGGCCCAAGGTGGCCTGGCTGCTCGACCATGTGCCGGGGCTGCGGCGGCGCGCGGAGAACGGCGAGATCGCCTTCGGCACCGTCGACTCCTGGTTGGTGTGGAATCTGACCGGCGGCGTCCACGGCGGCGTCCATGTCACCGACGTCACCAACGCCTCGCGCACCCTGCTGATGGACCTCGACACGCTGGACTGGGACCCGGCGATCCTGGCCACCATGGACATCCCCGAGGCCGTCCTGCCGGAGATACGGTCCTCCGCCGAGGTCTACGGCACCGCCGTCGGACGGCTCGCGGGCGTGCCGGTGGCCGCCGCGCTCGGCGACCAGCAGGCCGCGCTCTTCGGACAGACCTGCTTCGAGACCGGCGAGGCCAAGAACACCTACGGCGCGGGCAGCTTCCTGCTGATGAGCACCGGGGCACGGCCGGTGCCGTCCAAGAGCGGTCTGCTCACCACCGTCGGCTACCGGCTCGGCGGCGACCGGCCCGCGTACTGCCTGGAGGGCTCGATCGCCGTCACCGGGGCCCTCGTCCACTGGCTGCGCGACCAACTCGGCCTCATCCGCAGCGTGGACGAGATCGAGCCGCTGGCCGCGAGCGTGCCCGACAACGGCGGCGCCTACGTCATGCCGGCCTTCTCCGGGCTGTTCGCGCCCTATTGGCGGTCCGACGCGCGCGGTGTGATCACCGGGCTCACCGGCTTCGTCACCAAGGCGCACCTGGCGCGGGCCGTGCTGGAGGCCACGAGCTGGCAGACCCGCGAGGTGGTCGACGCGATGCAGGAGGACTCCGGCGTACGCATCGCCGAACTGCGCGTGGACGGCGGCATGACCGTCAACAGCCTGCTGATGCAGCATCAGGCCGACGTGCTGGGCGTGCCGGTGGTCCGGCCGGTCGTCGCCGAGACCACCAGCCGCGGCGCGGCCTACGCCGCGGGTCTGGCGACCGGCGTGTGGGACGGCCTCGACACGCTCAGGGCGCAGTGGGAGCGCGACACCGAGTGGAGGCCGCGCATGGCCGAGCCGCGACGTGAACTCGGTTACCGGCGTTGGAAGATGGCCGTCGAGCGGAGCTTCGGCCGGCTGGAGGAGGACGGCGAGGACGGCTCCGCCGGATAGCGATCGGCTCTGAACGGCGGCCGGTTGGCCGTCTCGCGGAAGAACCGGGCTCAGGCGCGGCCGGGCTGCGGAAGCGTCCGAGGCGGCGGCCGGGCTGCGGAAGCGTCCGACCCCAGGCAGCCGCCGGGCTCAGGTGGCGGCGGGCTCCTTGCGCCCCGTCGCCATCTGCGCCGCGTGTTCCACCACGGTGATCAGGACGTTCTTCGCCGAGTCCCGCTCGCGCGCGTCGCACAACACCACCGGCACGGAGGCGTCCAGGTCGAGGGCGTCGCGCACGATGTCCGGCGCGTGCAGCTCGGCGCCGTCGAAGCAGTTGACGGCGACCGTAAAGGGGATGCCGCGCCGCTCGAAGTAGTCGACGGCCGCGAAGCAGTCCTCCAGGCGGCGGGTGTCGGCGAGTACGACCGCGCCGAGCGCGCCCTGCGCCAACTCGTCCCACAGGAACCAGAACCGGTCCTGTCCTGGCGTGCCGAACAGATACAGCACCAGGTTGTCCCTGAGCGTGATCCGCCCGAAGTCCATGGCGACGGTGGTGGTGCGCTTGCCCTCCACGCCCTCGATGTCGTCCACCGGGCGGCCCGCCTCGCTGAGCGACTCCTCGGTGCGCAGCGGCCTGATCTCGCTGACCGCGCCCACCAGCGTGGTCTTGCCCACGCCGAAGCCGCCCGCCACCAGCAGCTTGAGCGCCACCGGCTCGTCGGCGGACGGCTTGCGGCGGCGATCCGATCGCGCGAAAGCCATGTTGTGTCTACTTCCCTGCCGGCGTTGTCAGTTGTACGTCGATCTGTACGTCGGTTGCGCTTCGTCGTACGTCTGCGGAGAGCCTAGTCCTGTTCGAACATGACCGGCACGCCGCAGTGGATCACGATCCACTACAGCGCGCGCAGCCCGTTGATGACCTCGCGCAGGATGTTCTCGTCCACCAACTCGGCCGGTGGGACCGGCTGGTGGAGTTGTACGTGCGACGCCTCCAGCAGGTCCCCGACCAGGACGCGGACCACCCCGACCGGCAGGTCGAGGTCGGCGGCCAGCTCAGCGACGGAGACGGCCTGGACCTGACAGCGTTCGACGATGTCGAGGTGCTCGGGTGACAGCGTGTGGTCGTCCTGCGCGCCTCCGTCGTCCCCGGCCTCGGTCTCCGTGATCACCAGGGCGATCAGGTCGATCTTCGTCTCAGCGGCGTTGCTGGTGCGGCCCCTTGTCATCGCATAGGGCCGCACCACCGGTCCTGCCGCGTCGTCGTACCACCGGTCCGAATCAGAAGTCATGACACCCGTCACCCCGTTGTCAGATCATCCGGTCAGCCGCTGAGTGCCGCGCCGCCGTCGTTCCGAGCCGCGGTGCCCAGGTGGGCACCGACCCGCTTGACCAGTAGCGCCATCTCGTACGCGACCTGGCCGACGTCGGACTCGGCCGCGCTGAGTACGGCCAGGCAGCTTCCGTCGCCCGCCGCCGTCACGAAGAGGAAGGCGTCGTCCAGTTCGACCATGGTCTGCCGGACGCGCCCGGCCTCGAAATGCCGTCCTACGCCCTTGGCGAGGCTGTGGAAGCCGGATGCGACGGCGGCGAGGTGCTCGGAGTCCTCGCGGGTCAGTCCGTCCGACGCGCCGATGGCCAGGCCGTCGCCGGAGAGGACCAGGGCCTTGCGGATGCTGGCCACGCGCGAGACCAGATCGTCAAGGAGCCAGCTCAGCTCGCGTGTCGGGCTCGATGGTGCGGTCATCGACCGTTCCCCTCAGGTGTCGTTCTCGGTGCGGATGCCGACGGGTCGTCTTGCGTGCCGTCGTTCTCGGTCACTTCCCGGCCGCGCTGCCAGCCGCGCTGGAGTGCCGCCATCCGGTCGCGGACCTCGTCCGCCGACCGCTCGCGGCCGGCGCCCTCGCCGGTCGCGCCGCCGCTGTCGCGGGCGGTGGTCTCCACCCTCAACTGCGGCGCCAGATTGGCCTGCCTGACCCGGCGGGGCAGTGCGCTGCCGCCCGCGCCGGACGCGGTCGTCTTCTTCGCGGCCGTCAAAGGCGTGGACCCGGACGGGGGTTCGGGCGTGGGTTCGGACGCGGGCCGAGACGGGGACCGGCGCGCGGGCAGCGGCTGGGGCTCCGCCGGAGCCGGTGCCTGCGCCGGGGTCTGTGCCTGCGGCTGGCCCTGTGGGTACAGCTCGCCGCGGGCCTGCGCCTGCGCCACGGCCCGCTCCGCGGCCTGTTCCAGCGCTCCCCGGTCGGCCTGCGAGGTCTGCGCGGAGGGTCCGCCGACCGGTCGGCCGCGGTCGGAGACCAGTACGGGCGCGGTACGGCGGCGGCGCGGCAACGGCAGCGGCCCGTCGAGTTCCGGGTCGCCCGCCTCGCCGACCGGCGCGCCGACGGGTTCGTCCGCCGGGTGCGCCTCGTGCTCCTTCTGCGTCTCGCCGCCGATGCCGTCCAGGCCCCACTGCCGGAAGGTGTGCTCGGTGTCGGAGGGCACCCGCGCCGGGCGGGACTCGGTGAGGTCGCCGATCTTGGTCGCGCCGGTGTCGTCGCCGGTCTCGGTGAGCAGATTCGCCGGGATGAGGACGACGGCGGTGGTGCCGCCGTACGGGGACTGCCGCAGCGAGACCCTGACGCCCTGGCGCTGCGCGAGGCGGCTGACCACGAACAGGCCGAGCCGGTCGGTGTCCGACAGTTCGAATTCCGGGGTCTCGGCCAGCCGGAGGTTGGACTCCAGCAGCGCGTCGGGCGTCAGGCCGAGGCCGCGGTCGTCGATCTCCAGCACGAAGCCGTTGGCGACCGGCTCGCCGTGCAGCCGTACCGCGGTGTGCGGCGGCGAGAACACGGCGGCGTTCTCGATGAGTTCGGCGAGCAGGTGGGTGAGGTCGCCGACCGCCGAGCCGGTGACGGCCAGCCGGGGCAGACGCCGTACCTCGATCCGCTCGTAGTCCTCGACCTCGGCGACGGCGGCGCGGACCACGTCCATGAGCTGGACGGGCTTGCGCCACTGCCGGGAGGGGGCGACACCGGAGAGGATGACCAGGCCCTCGGCGTGCCGCCGCATGCGGGTGGTCATGTGGTCGAGGCGGAAGAGGTCGGCCAGTTCCTCGGCGTTCTCCGTGCGGCGCTCCATCGCGTCCAGCAGGGTGAGCTGGCGGTGCAGCAGGACCTGGCTGCGGCGGGCGAGGTTGACGAAGACCTCGGAGACGCCCTTGCGCATGTCGGCCTGGCGGACGGCGGCCTCGACGGCGGCCCGCTGGAGGGTGTTGAGCGCCTTGCCGACCTGTCCGATCTCGTCGTCGGAGTACTGGAGCCGCGGCACCTCGGTCTCGACGTCGACCTGTTCGCCCGCGGCCAGCCGCCGCATGACGCGGGGCAGCCGGGTGCCGGAGACCTCCTGGGCCTCGCGGCGCAGCCCGGACAGGTCGCGGATCAGGCTGCGGCCGATCCGTACCGACACGATCAGCGAGGCGATCACCGCGACCAGACCGAGGACACCGATGACGGCGGCTTCGACGACCAGCGTGGTGGACAGCGGCCTGGCCTGCTTGCTGAACTTCGCGATGGCCTCGCCGTCGAGCTTGCCGAGGTCGGTCATCACGGTGGCGGCGGTCGCGGGCCACGCCTTCTGGGCGGCCACGACCGGCGCCTCCTCCACGCCCGCGACGATGATCGCGTTCTCGGCGGCCCGCAGCGCCTTGCCGCTGGCGCTCTGCCAGTACGTGTCGAAGGGCGCGCGCGCCTCGTCGGTGAGGGTCTTGAGGTCGACGGCGTAGTAGTTGCGCTGCTCGGCGACCGCGAAGGTGAAGGAGCGCAGTTCGTCCTTGCTGGTGTGGCCGGTGCTGATCGCGGCGGCCACCAGCGCGTCCTCGCGGCTGACCTCCTCCTGCGCCCGGTAGAGGCCGATCACCGCGCGCCGCTGGCTGTCCAGCGTGACGTCGCTGAGCGGGAGGTACTCCTCGAAGAGGTCGAAGGTGGGATCGACCAGCGAGTTGTACGCCTGGTAGGCGTCGTCGCGGGTGATCCGCTGGTTGTCGATCCGCTGGCGGAGCGAGGTGAGGCCCTCGACGGTGTTGAGGAGGTCGTCGAGGCGGTCGCGGGACCGCGCGTTCAGGTCGTCGCGGACGCCGGACGCGTCGATGGTCGTCCGCATCTTGGCGATGGACGCGTCGGTGGCGTGTTCCTGCTTGTCGTAGGCGATCCGCGCCTCGGAGTCACGGGTGTTGGCCAGAAAGACCAGAGCGACCCTGCGCTCCTGCTGAAGGTTCCGAACCGCGTCGTCGGCGGGATAGCCGACATTGTCGACTATTCGCTGGATGTCCGGCCGTCCGAACACCTCGCGCCCGGTGATGGTGGCGGCGAAGGCCCAGATGAGGGTGAGGGACACCAGTGGGATCAGCAGCAGCGCCACGATCTTCCGGCGGATCGTCGTACCGCGAAAGCGCATGGCCTCCCCAACGTCTTCCCCGGTATGGGGATCGTCTGTCGCGTTTAAACGGCGTGAGCCTACTACTGCCGATGCGGTAACTCGAAAGCCAGTGCGTAGGGTTGGGCAGGTCTGGCCGGATACGTACCCCGGAATGCATCGTGAAGATTCGGGGCAGGCACCTTGTATGGACTTCGAACAAGGGCGGGTGTGGACCGAGGACCCGGTCGGCACTCCCCGAATGCCCGATCCGGTACGAGCGGCGGCGGTGCGGGCGGTGCTGATCGTGGCCGTCGCGCTGATCCTCGCGGTGATGGCCGTACTGCTGGCCGCCGGACACTCCTGGCTGTCGGCGCCCGCGCTGATCTCCGCCGTCTTCACCAGCGTCGTCGCCACGTGGGCGGTGTTGGACGTGTGGGTGACGCGACAGGTGTGGAACCAGCGCAACGGGGTGCTCTCCAGCCCGAGCAGCGCGGCCCGTGCCCTGCGCAGGGAGCGGCGCAGAAGGCACCGTGCGGCGCGGTCGGCCGCGCGCGGCAGGCCGACGCGGCGGGTGCACATACCGCGCCATCTGCCCTGGCACCTCGGCGTCTGACTCCGGCCGCTCGCGGTCTGCCGTCGGTACCTGGTGGTCGGGCGACGGTCCGGGAGCTGATCGCGGTCCGTACCCAGCGGCGGCCGGTTGCAGCGGCGGCCACCGCCGGCGACGGTCCGGACTAGCCTCTGTCCGGCTGGAGTTCCCTGCCCGGTCCGGGCACGGCGGCGCGCCCGGACCCGGAAACGGGCATGTCCGATTCCCCGTCTCTCCCGTCCCGCTCCGGCTCGGGCGGCCGTCGGTACATCCGGGTGGCGGTGATCTCGCCGTGCACCTGCTCGCCCTGCGGGTCGGGGACCGGAAGTCCCGGCCGCAGATGCTCCTCGACGCTGATGTATTTCAGGCCCGCCCGCAGATCCGCGTCATTGCGGAGCCTGACCACCAGCGGGAATTCGGCGAGTGCCGTGGTGTCGAACAGTCCCGTGGTGTAAATGAGCTGTACGCCCAAGGCGTCGGCCACCGCGCGCTGCAATTCCAGGAGATAGGTGGCGTTGGCGCGACCGATGGGATTGTCGAGGAACAAGGTGCCCGCGTGCCGCTGCTTGTCCCGGCCCCGGTCGTTGCTTCGCAGCGCGGCCATCGTGCAATAGAGGGCGATGGCGGCGGTGAGGAGCTGCCCGCCGGAGAACACGTCGCCCATCTGTCCGACCGGCACCCGCTCGGCGCGCAGCACCGCGTCCGGTTTGAGGATCTCCACGGCGATGCCGCGCGGTTCGAGCGCGGACCCGACGCCGCGCAGCAGCAGGGACATCCCGTCCCGCCGCAGGTCCGAATTCTTGCGTACGGCGGCCCTGGTGGCCTCGTCGATGACCTCGCCGAGGCGTTCGGTGAGAACGGACTGGTCCGGGTCCTCGAAGCGGATCCGCAGGAACTCCTGGCCCGACCATTCGCCGAGCCCTTCCGGCAGCCGTGACAGGCGCTGCGCCGAGCGCAGGGTGGCGAGCGAGGACTCGACCAGGCCGCGCAGCCGGTCCACGATGCTGTCGCGGTTGCGCTCCAGCTGGGTCAGCTCGTCGGTCAGCACGCGCAGCCGCGGGGCGAAGGCGGTCGCCCAGGCCGCGGCGTGCTCGGGCAGCGCGGCGGCGGGCAGTTCCCTGATCTGCTGGCGCGCGGGCGTCCTGACCTGCTCGTAGCGCACCGCGTTGGCGTGCCGGACCAGGACGTCGGAGGCTTCGCGGAGCTGGGTCTCCGCGGTGGACAGGTCGGCCGCGCAGCCGCGCAGACCGCGCCGGGCCTCCGCCGCGGCCTGCCGGGCCTCCTCGGTGCTGCCGGGGTACGGCTCCGGCTCGTCCTCGTCCTGCTGTCCCGGCGCGTTGTCCCGCAGCAGGTCGCGCAGCATCGCGGCGATCTCGTCGAAGCCGCCCGCCGCGTCCTCGGCGGCGCGGTGGGCGTGGACCATGTCGGTGTGGGCGGCCCTCGCCTGCTCCAACGCGTCGGTGCGGGAAGCCAGTTCGGCGTTGGCGGCGCGCAGCAGCTCCTGCGCGTGCTCGGCATCGCGCGGCAGCAGTCCGTCGGGCAGGTCGGTGTGCCGGTCGCCGTCCGCGGGCGCGAGCCGTTCCGCCTCGCCGCGCAGCCGCCCCAACTGCTCGCTGGCGGTGGAGGCGCGCGACTCCAGGGTCTGTACGAGCTGTTCCGCGCGGGCCGCCGCGGCCTGCCGTGAGGGGCCGTCGGCGCCGTCCGGGCCTTCGAGCAACTGGGCGGCGCGGCTGCGGACCTTGTTGGTGAGCCGGTCCAGTTCGACCAGGGCCGCGTTCTCGGTGCTCTCCGCGCGGGCCTGCTCGGCGCGCAGGTCGGCGCCGACACCGACCTTCTCGTACACCTGGGAGGCCGAGTGGTACGCCTCGCGGAGCGCGGGCAGCGACTCGGTGGCCGCGGGGGCCTGCGCCCGGTCCTGCGCGCTCTCGTCGGGGGCTCCGGCGATCTCGGACCGCTCGGCGCGCAGGACGCGGGCGGTGCGGCGGGCGTCGTCGGAGGCGCGCTGGGCGGCGCGGCGGTCCTCGTCCGCGGCGCGGGCCTGCGCCAGGCAGGTCTCGGCGCGGGTCTCCGCCTCGGCCGCGTCGGCGGCCAACTCCCGTGCCCTGCGCTGCCAGTTGGCGCGCTCGCGGAGCCGGTGGGCGAGACCGGCGAGCGCGTCGGCGCGGCGCCGGGCCTGCTCGGCGGCGGCGCGGCGGGCGTCGTTGTCCCGCGCGCTCTCGGCGGCGGCGGCCTCGGCCTCCGCGCGTTCGGCGCGCAGCGCGGCCAGCTCCGCGCGGGCCTGCTCCGCGCTCTGCCGCGCGGCGGTGACCTCCGCCTCCAGCTCGGCGAGGCGGTCCGGCGGGCAGGAGGCGCGCCACGAGGCGAGGCGGGCCGACAGCGTCCGGTCGTGCGCGAGCCGGGCCGCGAGCGTCCTGATGTCCTCCTCGCGGGCGGTGGCGCGGGCCCGCAGCTCCTGGCGTTCGCCGTCGGCGGCCAGTTCGTCGTGCATCGCCGGGTTCGGCGGGACCAGGAACACGTCCTGGTCCGCGCTGCCCGCCGCCGTCGCGGGCGGCGGCGCGAGCAGCGCCGCCGCGGTGCCGACCGCGACCGTCGAGCGCGGCAGCAGCGCGGCCTGCGCCAGCACGTCCCTGGCCCGCTGGTACGAGCCGGGTTCCGTGACCACGACGCCGTCGACCAGCTCGGGGCGGGAGGCCAGCACGACCGCGTGGTCCACCGGGTCCACGGCCTGTGCGAGGTAGCGCCAGCCGGGCAGCGCCGGAATGCCGTGCTCCCCCAGGAATTCGACGGTCGCCAGGACGTCGGGGCCCGGCGGCAGCAGGCCGCCGTCGCCGAGCGCGGCGAGGATGCGCGCGTCGTCGGCCGCCGCGGTCCGCAGCTCGAAGAGTTTGCGCTCGGCGGAGGCGACGGCGCTGTCCAGCAGTTCCCGCAGCGGCTCGGCGAAGCCGTCGAGCTCCGCGGCGGTGAGGGGACCGTCCGCGGACGGGCGCGCGGCGGCGGGGCGGAGGGGCGACGCGCCCGCGCCGTCCCGGTCGGAGGCTCCCGAGCCCTGGCCGATGCGGCCCGCGGCCGTACCCGCGGCGCCGGAGCCCGTACCGCCGTGCCGTCCTGCCGAGCCGTCCCGGGCGTCACGGCCCGTACCGCCGTGCGGCCCGGTCGCGCTGTCACCGGCCGAGGCGTCGGAGGTTCTGCCGGAGCGGGCGCCGACCGGGTGTCCGGCGTCCTGGCCCGCCGCGGAATCCGTGCCGTCGCGCGGGCCCGGCACGCTCAGCAGGGCGGCCAGGCGGGGGTCGGCGGCGAGCGCGGTGGCCGCCACGGTCGCGGCGGTTCTGGCGGCTTCCGCGGTGGTGAGGGCGTCGGCGGCGCGGGCGGCGGCCAGGTCGGCGCGGGCCTCGGCGGAGGCGGCCTCGCGGGCGCGGGCGGCGGCGCTGTGGGCGGTGTCGGTGGCGGAACGGGCCAGGGCCGCCGCGGTCTGTTCCGCGTCGGAGGCGGCGAGGGCCGCGCGGGCCGGGTCGGCGTCGGGTGCGGTGTCGTCGAGCCAGCCCGCGCTGACCGCCTCGGCGGTCTCCTGCTCGACCTCGGCGAGCCGCTGTCCGAGGTGTCCGCTCTCGCTGCGGGCGCGCTGCGCCTCGGTGGCGGCGGCGGTCGCGTCGCGGTGCGCGGCCTCGGACTCCGCCTGAAGCGCGGCGGACCGCTCCTCCTCGGCGTCGGCCTGCTGCTCGGCGCGTGCGGCGGCGGCGTGCAGGGCGCGTACGAGATCGGCGGCGGCGCGGGTGCGGGCGGCCAGCGCCGGGGCCGCGTCGCGTTCGGCCTCGCGGATCGCGGCGGTGACGCGGGTCAGCCGGTCGCCCGCGGCGCGCTGCCGCAGTACGGTCTCGGCCGCCTGCCAGGCGGCGTGCAGCGTACGGGCGTCGCCCAGCTCGCGGCGGAGTCCCGCGGCGCTCTTGTCCGCGGCGGCCAGCGCCAACGAGGCGTGCCGGTAGGCAAGTTCGGCGGCGATCAGGGCGCTGCCGCCGCGGGCCTGGTCGGCGTCGGTGACGCTGTGCGCGGCGCGCGCCATGTGCTCGGCCAGTTCGGCGGTCCTGCCGCGCTCCTGCTGGGCGCGGGCGGACAGGCGACGGGCGAGGGCGCGGGTGCGGCGTTCGGACTGGGCGTGGACGCCGCGGGCCTGGTCGCGGGTGGCGGCGGCCTCGACGATCCGCTCCAGCAGGTCGAGCGAGCCCGCGGTGAAGTCGCGTTCCGCGGTGAGTTCCGCGCGGCGGCCGAGCTTGTTGGCGAAGCCGTGCACGAGGTCGGCGAGGCCGTCGGTGTCACGGGTGTCGGTGACGGCGCGCAGCAGGAGGTCGGTGAAGTCGGAGTCCTTCTTGACGGCGAACAGGCCCGCGGCCTCGCCCTCGTCGGCGTTCATCTCCCGCTGGTAGCGGAAGAGTTCGGGGTCGAGGCCGAGGTCGCCGAGGTGTTCGTTCCACCGGTCGTGGATCTCCTCCCACACCACTTCCAGGTGCGGGTACGCCTTGCCAGCCTCGGTGACCGCGTCCCGGAAGCCCTTCATGGTGCGGCGCCTGCCGCGCGCGCCGGACATGCCCTCGACCGGCGGCCGGACGCTGGCGGCCTCGGCGACGGGCAGCGAGTCCAGGCTGAGGCCGGGTCCCGGCCGGAACGAATACCACGCCTCGGCGAATTTCCGCGGGTCGGTGGACACCTGGCGGCCTCGCCACTCGCTGACCTTGCCGACCACGACCAGCTCGCCTGTGACGGTGTGCTGCCACTCCAGGGCGACGTGGCCGCAGTCCTCGGCCAGCAGGAATTTCCGCAGGACGCCGGAGCTGGCGCCGCCCAGGGTGTTGCGGTGGCCGGGCAGCATCACCGAGAAGATCAGCTTGAGCAGGACCGACTTGCCGCCGCCGTTCTCCAGGAAGAGCACGCCCGCGGGCGCCGGGCGGCGCGGCGGTCCTGCGGGCTCGTCGGCGAAGAACTCGCCCTGCGCGGGGGCGGGTTGCGGCACCGGCTCGCCGACGCCCCGCAGGTCCAGGACGGTGTCGGCGTAGCGCGCGCCCGCGGGCCCGATGGAGTAGAGGCGGAGTCGGGAAAGCTCGTACATGCGGCGGACTCTCGTGGCTCGTGGTTCAGGTCGGAAGTGGACTGGGGGTCGGGGGCGAGTGGGAGGCGGGGCGGGTGGGAGGCGGTGACGGTGGCGGTGAGAGGCGGGCCCCGGTCAGGTGTGGGCGTGGAACGGCAGACCGGCGTCCGCGGCCAGGTCGAGGCCGCTGTCGTCGGCGGCGGCCGGGACGAGGCTGGCGCTGCCGTCGCCGACCGGGACGATGCCGAGGTCGAGCAGTTCGGCCATGGCGGCGCTGCCCGCCATGTCGCGGACCTGCAACTGGTAGCGGGCGGTGGTGCGGTAGGTGCCTCCCGACTCGTCCCCGGTGCGCTGGAGGAAGCCGGAGTCGACGAGGAAGGCGACGGCCTTGCCGATGATGCCGGTGGTGGAACTGGCCAGCCTGCGGGCGTCCTTGGTGGCGCCGGTCGCGCTGCGCCGGGTGTAGACCCGCCAGGCGGCTTCCAGTCCCGGCGCGTCGCTGGCCGGGTCGGTGTTCTCACCGGTCTCGTCGGCCTGTTCCTCCAGGCGGCGGCAGGCCTGGCGGATGAAGGCGTCGATGCCGTTGACGGTGATCCGGCCGATGTAGCCGTCGTCGGCCAGGTCCTCGGGGCGCGGGAAGGCGAGCGCCGCCGCGGCGAGGTGGGCCAGGCCGTGCAGGAAGCGGTCACCGGAGTCGGAGGCGGCGCGGCGGGCGTAGTCGCCCATCCGGACGGCGAACACCGAGTCCTCGCCCGCCGCCAGGGCCATTCCGGCGCGGGGCGAGACCTCCAGCACGATCAGGCCGAGTCCGGCCGCGACCGCGTCGGCCAGGCGCGCGAAGGCGGGGTCCTCGCGGTGGCGGCGGATCAGTTCCGCGTACTCCGCGTCGCGGGCGGGCAGCAGTTTGGGCTGGAGCCCGAAGCCCACGAGGCGGGCGGCGTCCGCCGCGTCGCCGGGCGTCACTCCCCCGGTGCGCGCCGGTCCGGTGCTCCCGGCCTCGTACGCCGCGGCCTCGGGCGTGTCCGCCGCCGTCTCCCGGTACTCGCTCACTTCTCGCTCTCCTCGGTCCAGGCGATGACGCCGGTCGGCACCGTCGCGTCCGCCGTACGTGGTCGCCCGCCGCCGGGTCGGAAACGGCGGGCGGGCGCCGTGCCGGGCCTCACGCGGGCTCCGCGCGCGCGGCCGTCATCGCCGCCGCGTCCAGTCGCGCGGTGCCGACGATGAGGTCGGCGCCGCCGAATTCGTGGTCGTCCAGCGGCGTGCCGTCGTCCACCGCGAAGAGCAGGCGCTGTTCGCCCTGGCGGTAGGCGGTGCCGACCGGCGGGGAGGCGGCGTGGATCGCCAGCAGGGCCAGCAGATAGGGCAGTTCGGGGTCGCGGCGGCGGGCGTCGGCCAGGAGCCCCGACAGGCGGCGCGGCGCGTCGTGCGGCAGGTCGAGCAGATCGAGCGCGGATTCGAGCTGTTCCTCGCTGAACCGGCTGTCGTCCGGGGTGGCGACCAGGTCGGGCTCCGGCATCTCCGCGCCCAGGTGCTCCCGCTCCAGCGGCGGGGTGAGCAGCAGTTCGACCAGGTCGGTGACGCGTACGGCGGACGGGGTGCGCAGGCCCGCGCCGCGGGCGAAGAACGCGTCGGTGACCCGCGACGCGCGCTCGACCGGGATCGGCAGCAGGGGCGCGACGAGCTGCCCGTACAGGTCGAGTCCGGCGCGCGCGGGGGGCGCGGCGAACGCCTGCCGGTCCTGCTCGGCGCGGAACAGCGGTCCGGCCTCCAGCAGCCTGGACTGGAGCTGGGTGTGGCGCCGGATGCAGTCCTTGACGATGTCGACCAGTTCGGCGGCGCGGCGCTTGTGCTCCGGCTCCTCCGCCTCGTCGCGCGCCTTGCGGATGTTGGTGAGGATCGCGTTCTCGTGCCGGTAGCGGTCGGCGACGTGGTCGAGGGCCTCGGCGATCATGTCGGGGACGGTCCGCAGCCAGTCGACCGCCCGGACGTTGCGCCGGGTGGCCTCCAGGGTGCGGCGCAGCGTCTCCGCGTACTGCACGGTGCGGTACCTGGCCTGTTCCGCGGCGAGTTGGGCGTCGGCGAGCCTGCCGCGGCTGATCAGCACCTCCAGCTTGACCTCGGCGGCGATCTGCGCGCTGGTGACGTCGGTGTCGAGCGCGCCGACCAGGACGTTGACCGCCTCGTCGGTGGTGCGCAGGTAAACGCTGCCGCCGGGGCCCGGCACTTCCTCGATCAGCTTGAAGTCGTAGTCCCGCCGCACATATCCGCCGTCGGCGCCGAACGTGCCGTAGACGGCGCGGAATCCGCGGTCGGCGCTGCCGACGTTGATCAGATTCTCCAGCACCCAGCGGGCGACGCGCTCGTGCTCGGCCTGGCCGCGGACGGGGGCCTGCGCGGCGACGCGGGGCAGCAGTCTGGCCACTATCTGGTCGTGGTCCGCGCCGGTGTCGAAGTCCATGTTGAGCGTGACCAGGTCGATCGCGGCCAGCGCGATCTCCGCCATCGCGTACACCGAGTACTCGCCCGCGAGGTTGGCCTTGCGGGTGTCGAGGTCGTGCAGCGGCGCCGTGCAGGCGAGCGCCTTGAGCCTGCGGGCCAGGCCCTCGTCGGCGGCCGGGCCCGGGGCGGGCCGGGCGGCGCCCGGCAGCGAGTACGGGATCGTGGTGGTCACGCCCCACACATTAGGCGGTGGCACCGACAACGAACGAAACGGCACGGATCGCCACGGGGCGGGCACCCGGCGCGTCGGCCCGCGGGAGTGCCATGATCGGTCCCGCGACAGGTACGGCACGGGCACGGAAGACTCGCGGGCGGCGCGCGGAGCACCTTCGGCGCCGTTCGTAGGCGGATACGAGGATACGAGGACGGGCTGATCATCATGGCGGACGCGGTCACCGGGGCGGCACCCGGCACGGCTCCTCGGACACCTCCCGGCGCGGCACCCGACACCGACCCCGGCACGGTCATCGATCTCAACGCCGACCTCGGCGAGGGCTTCGGCCGCTGGCGGCTGACCGACGACGAGGCGCTGCTGTCCGTCGTCACCAGCGCGAATGTCGCGTGCGGCTTCCACGCGGGCGACCCGTCGACGATGTGGCGGGTGTGCGAACTGGCGGCGGAGCGGGGCGTACGGATCGGCGCGCAGGTCTCCTACCGCGACCTCGCCGGTTTCGGCCGGCGCTCGATGGACGTGCCTCCGGAGGAACTGGCCGCCGAAGTCGCCTATCAGATCGGCGCGTTGGAGGTCTTCGCCCGCGCGGCGGGCACCACGGTGGCGTACGTCAAGCCGCACGGCGCCCTCTACAACCGGGCGGTGCACGACGCCGAGCAGGCGGTGGCCGTCGTCGCGGGCGTGCGGCTCGCGGGGGAACTGCCCGTACTCGGCCTGCCCGGCTCGCAGTTGCTGCTCGCGGCGGCCCGCGAAGGGCTGCCCACGGTCCACGAGGCGTTCGCCGACCGCGCCTACACCTCGGGCGGCACGCTGGTCCCGCGCCGCGAGCCGGGCGCGGTCCTGGAGTCGGAGGACGAGGTGGTGGCCCGCTCGGTGGGCATCGCCCGCGACGGGCGGGTGACGGCGATCACCGGCGAGAGGGTGCCGGTCGCGGCGCGGTCCTTGTGCGTGCACGGCGACACACCGGGCGCGGCCCGGCTGGCGGCCCGCGTCCGGGAGTCGCTGGAGGCGTCGGGTCTGCGGATCACGGCCTTCGCGTGAGCCGGGCGGGTTCCGGGCCGGGTTCCGGGGCGGGCACGGGGCCGCGGGTGCTGCGCGTCGGGGCGGACGCCGTACTGGTGGAGTCCGCGACCGGTGAGGAGACGGAAGCGCTGCACGCCGAGTTGCTGCGCAGGCGGGCGGCCGGGGAACTGGCCGGGGTGACGGAGATCGTGCCGGCCGCCCGTACCGTGCTGGTGTGCGGGCTCGCCGATCCGCGGGCCTTCGCTGCCGAGGTGGCCGCGTGGGACGTGCCCGCGGTGCCGCGTGGGCGGGGCGCGGCCGTGGAGATCGCGGTGCGCTTCGACGGGCCCGACCTCGCGGAGGTGGCCGGGCTGTGGCGGGTCTCCCCCGAGGAGGTGGTAGGGACTGTGACCTCGACGCCCTTCCGTGTGGCCTTCTGCGGCTTCGCGCCCGGCTTCGGCTATCTGACCGGACTGCCCGAGCACCTGCGCGTACCGCGCCGGGCCGAGCCCCGTACCGCCGTACCGCCCGGCTCCGTCGCGCTGGCCGGACCGTACGCGGGGGTGTATCCGCGCTCCTCGCCCGGCGGTTGGCAACTGGTCGGCACGACGGACGCCGTGCTCTGGGACCCCGAGCGGGAGCCCGCGGCGCTGCTGAGCCCCGGCACCGAGGTGCGGTTCACGGAGGTGCGGGGGTGAGGGAAACGGCGGCAGGGCAGGCCGAGTTGGCCGTCGTACGGGCGGGGGCGCTCACCACCGTGCAGGACCTCGGGCGGCCGGGCCACGCGCATCTGGGGGTGCCGCGGTCCGGCGCGCTGGACGGTCCGGCGCTGCGGGCGGCGAACCGGCTGGTCGGCAATCCGGCGGAGGCCGCCGGTCTGGAGACGACGGTCGACGGCTGCGCGCTGCGGGCCTCGCACGCGGTGCTGGTGGCGGTGACGGGCGCGCCGTGCGCGGTGCGGGTCGACGGGCGTCCCGCGGCGTGGGGCGCGCCGGTACGGGTGCCCGGCGGGGCGGTGCTCGACGTGGGGCGGGCGGAGCCGGGGCTGCGCAGCTATCTGGCGGTGTCCGGCGGTGTGGCCGTACGGCCGGTGCTGGGCAGCAGGTCGACGGACCTGCTGTCGGGGCTCGGTCCCGCGCCGCTCGCGAGGGGTGCCGTGCTGCCTGTCGGCGGCCGGTTCGGGGACGTCATCAGGGGCTCCGACGTGAGCTCTGACGGAGACTTCGTCAGCCTCTTCGGCGAGGGCGATGTGGTGGCACTGCCCGGTCCCGGAGCCGAGTTGGTCCTTCCGTTGGCGCGCGGGCCGCGTGACGACTGGTTCGCGCCGGACGCCTTCCGTACGTTGTTCGGCGGCGGTTACACCGTCTCACCCGCGTCCAACCGGATCGGGCTGCGCACGCGGGGCCCGGCGCTGCGCCGGGCCCGCGGCGGTGAACTGCCCAGTGAGGGCATGGTGCTCGGCGCTGTGCAGGTGCCTCCGGACGGCTGTCCTGTGGTCTTTCTCGCCGACCATCCGACCACCGGCGGCTATCCGGTCATCGGCGTGGTCCCCGAGGGTTCGCTGCCGGCCGCCGCCCAGTCACCGCCGGGGACGCCGGTCCGCTTCGTGCCGCTCAGCACGCGCTGACCCGGCACCGGTGGGCGCGGCGGGGTATACGGCCGCGCCGCCGGGCCCGGCGGGACCTTGAGCGCGGCGAGCGCCGCGACCGTGGCGCGCCGCGCGTCCTCCTCCAACACCGCTGTGCCGCCCTGCCGGTGGTGGCGCAGTTCGGTGCCCGCCAGCCGGATCAGGTCGGGCAGCAGGTCGGTGCAGCGGTCGGCGATCCACCGGGTGCCGCGGGTGGCCATCCACCACGCGGCGGCCCGGCGGCCGGGCGGCGCGCCGTCCGGCTCGGGGCGGGGCGCGGGCCCCTGGGCGAGGCCCGCGGCGGTGAGCAGGGCGTGGAAGTCGCGGGCGAGCAGCCGGTGTCCGGTCTCGCTGGGGTGCAGCCGGTCGGCGCTCAGCGCTCCCGGCATGGTCGCCCAGTGGCGCTCGGCGGCGTGGAGGTGGTGCGCGCCGTGGTGCGCGGACAGGGCGTGCACGGTGTCGTTGAGCGCGCGCATCCTGCGGCCCAGCGGCCGGGCCAGCGGCCACGGCAGCCCGAGCACGGTTCCGGGGTCCGGCAGGCACGCGGTGAGCACGTCGCAGCCCTCGGCGCGCAACGCGCCCATCACGACGTGCAGTTCGGCGGCCACCGCCTGGATGTCGAAGCCGCCGCGCAGCGTGTCGTTCCCGCCGACCAGCACGGACGCGAGGTCCGGCCGGTGCCGCAGCGCCGCTTCGAGCTGCGGACCCGCCACGTCGCCCGAACGGGCCCCGCTCCGGGCGAGGTTGAGCGTCCGGGTGTCGTACGGGGCCGCCGCGAGCCCGTCGGCGAGCAGCGCCGCCCAGCCGCGCCACCCGCCGTCGGGCAGCGGGTCGCCGACGCCTTCGCTGAGCGAGTCGCCGAGTACGGCGAAGCGCACGGCGCCGGTCACGGCCTGACCCCGTCGGACTCCGGTGCGGTCCGGCGGCGCGCGGACGGTGCGGCGGCACCCACGGCGGCCCGGTGCGCGGTGAGGAAGGCGTTGACGGCGGCGGGCCAGGTGTACAGCTCGGCGCGGGTGCGGGCCATGGCGCGGCGCCCCTCCTCGGGCGCGGCCAGGATTCGCTGTACGGCGGCGGCGTACTCGGCGGGTGTGTCGGCGCAGCCGCCCGCCGGTCCGATGAGGGTGGGCAGCGCGGAGCGGGAGCTGGCCACCACGGGAGTGCCGCACGCGAGGGCTTCGAGGGCGGCCAGACCGAAGGTCTCGACGGGTCCCGGTGCCAGTGCCACGTCGGCGGTGGCGAGCAGCGCGGCGAGGTCGGCGCGCCGCGGCACATGGCCGAGGAAGGTGACCGGCAGCCGGGCGGCCCTGGCCTGGGCGGTGAGCCGGGGCCGCAGGGGTCCCTCGCCCGCGACCACCAGCGCCGCGTCGACGCCGGAGCCGCGCAGGTGGGCCAGGGTCTCCAGCGCCATGCCCGGCCGCTTCTCGGGCGAGAGCCGCGAGCAGAGCACCAGCAGCACGGCGGCGCCGTGCCCGTGCGTCTCGCGCAGCCGCGGGTTCCGGGCACCGGGGTGGCAGCCTTCGAGGTCGACGCCGAGCGGGGCGCGTACGACGTTGCGGGCGCCGATCCGCTCGAATTCGGCGGCGGCCCAGGCCGTGGTGCACACCACACGCGTGTAGGCCAGCGCGGTACGGCGGTTGAGGGCGTCGGCTGCGCGGCGGGCGGGGCCCGAGGGCAGGCCCCAGGTGCCGAGCACACCGTCGGCGCTCTCGTGGGACACCATCAGGGAGGGGACGCGGTGCCGCCTGGCCCACTCCCCCGTCCAGCGCAGGGTGGTGCGGTCGGAGACCTCGATCCGGTCGGGGGCGAGCGAGGCGAGTACGGCCGCCACGGGGGCGCGGCGGGCCAGTACGCGGTAGCCGCCGGTGCCGGGGATCTCAGGGCCCGGCAGGGTGATCACCCGCCCCTGCGGGGTGAGTTCGTCGGAGGCGGTGGCGCCGGGGACGATCAGGACGGGTTCGTGGCCCGCCGCCGCGTAGCCCTCGCCGAGATGGCGCAGCGCGGTGCGCAGGCCGCCGGAGACGGGCGTGACGAAGTTGGCGAGCCGCACGATGCGCAGGGCGGACTCGGGGTCGCGGTCGAGGGGGTGCGGGGCGGTGCGGGCACCGCCGTCGGGTGACGCGAGGTCGTCCTGGCCGTACATGACGTGGTCCCTGCCGTCGGTGGGGTCGGTGCCGAAGTCTGTGATGGTGCCGCCGGTTCGCGCGCCGCTCGCCGTACCGGCCGTTCGCGTACCGGTGGTCGTACGGTCGCCCGCGCCGCTCATGCCGTCGCCGTTGACGCCGCTGCTCATGTCGGTGGTCATGCCGCTGCCGCCTCGCGTTCGCCGAGCACCTGGTCGTAGTGGCCGAGAAGTTGGTCGCCGACGGCCTCCCACGTACGGTCGGCGACCGCTGTGCGAGCCGCGCTCCCGTAGCGCTCGCGCAGCCCGTCGTCGCCGAGCAGGAACTGGACGGCCGAGCGGACGGCCGCCGGGTCGAGCGGCGGCACCAGCAGGCCGGTGCGGCCGTGCTGGACGAGGTCGAGGGGGCCGCCGGCCGCCGGGGCGACGACGGGGACTCCACTGGCCATCGCCTCCTGCACGGTCTGGCAGAAGGTCTCGAACGGTCCTGTGTGGCAGAAGACGTCGAAGGAGGCGTGGATGCGGGCGAGTTCGGTGCCGGTCCTGCGGCCCATGAAGACCGCGCCCGGCAGGGCGGTGCGCAGGCTCGGCGCGCTGGGGCCGTCGCCGACGACGACCACGCGCACACCGGGCAGTTCGCAGAGCCCAGCGAGCAGTTCGACGTGCTTCTCCGGCGCGAGCCTGCCGACGTATCCGACGATCAGCTCGCCGTTCGGGGCCAGTTCGCGGCGCAGCGACCCGTCGCGGCGCGCGGGGTGGAAGCGGTCGGAGTCGACGCCGCGCGGCCACAAGTGGACGCGCGGCACGCCCTGTTCCGCCAGCGCGCTGACGGACGCGGAGGAGGGGGCCAGGGTGCGGGCAGCGGCGGAGTGCACCGCGCGGATCCGGCGCCAGGCGGCGGACTCGCCCGCGTTCAGATACGTCCTGGCGTATCCGGCGAGGTCGGTCTGGTAGACGGCGACGGCAGGGATACGCAACCGAGTGGCGGCGGCCAGGCCGCGCGCGCCGAGCACGAAGGGACTGGCCAGGTGGACCAGCTCCGTCCGGTGCGCGGCGATGGCGGCGGCGGTACGGCGGCCCGGCAGCGCGACCCGCACCTGCGGGTAGCCGGGCAGCGGGAGGGAGGGGACACGGATGACGGGACAGGGGTCGGGACCGGGGTCCTGGTCGGCCGGGCCCGCGGGCGCGACCACGAGCGGTTCGTGGCCGCGCCGGGCGAGGTGTTCGGCCGTGCGCAGGGCGCAGTGGGCCACTCCGTTGACGTCGGGTGGGAAGGACTCTGTGACGATGGCGACACGCATACCGTGGTTGTCGCCGCATTGAGCGTTGTCAGGGCCACGTGGATCTTTCCCGAAGTGGAACGCCCCATGAGCGTTAGGGCATGCCCGGCGGATCATGGGCGGTCCGGGTGCCGAAGGGGCCGTTCGTGATCCGCCGGACACGCCCTGAGACCCGCGCCGGGTTCTCCGTGGTCCGCCCGCGGGTCGGCCGCCTACCTGGACGTACCGCCGGAACTGAGCCGGCCGCGTACGGCGGTCTGCACTTCGGCCTCTTCCGCGGGGTCCGCGGCCAGTCTGCGCAGCTGCGCCAGGACCCTCACGTCACCGGACGTCGCGCGGTGCGCGGCCAGCTCGCGGGTGCTCTCCTCGCAGTCCCAGAGGCACTCGACGGCGAAACCGGCGGCGAAACCGGGGTCGGTGACGGCGAGCGCGACGGCGGCGGTGCCGCGGAGCTGGGAGGACGACGTCTCCCGGTAGATGTGCCGCAGGACGGGTGCGGCCAGGCAGGCGGAGAGCCGGCCGACTCCCTCGACGAGCGCGTCGAGCCCTTCGGCGTCCGCGCCGCCGGTCTGTACGGTCCTGCGCAGCGCGCCCAGCACGTGCTCGGCGTCCTGCGGTCCGCCGTGGCGGGCGAGCAGCCGGGCGGCGGCGGAGCCGAGCGGGTCGGTGCGGGCGGCCCAGACGCGGGCGCGGGCCATCGCCTCGTCGTCCCTGAGCCGTTCCAGGGATTCGAGGGCGGCGCGTACGACGAGGTCGTCGGTGGAGACCGCGGCCGTCTCGATCAGGTCCAGGCGCCGGGGGTCGCAGCGGTCGGTGAGGTGGCGCAGCGCGGCGGCGCGGGCGGCTGAGGGGCCGTGCAGGGCCGCTTCCAGCAGTTCCGCGTGGTCCTCGGGGCCCGCGACGGCGGCCAGGCAGCGGGCGGCGGGCTGGTCGCGTTCGACCTGGGGGTGGCGGGTCAGTCCCTGCTGCGCCCATTCGAGGACGGCGGTGACGCTCCAGCCGGGGGTCGGGCCCGCGGAGCGCATCTGCCGCTGCCAGCGGTCGAACGAGACCTGTTCCGCGGCCTTGGCCACGCGGGTCGCGGTGGCCGGTTGCGAGGCGTCCTCGGCCCAGAGCTGCCACGGGCGGGGTTCGTAGGCCTCGCGGACGGCGCGGGCCAGTTCCGCGTCGCCTTCGGGAGTGTGCGGGAAGCGGGCGACGACGGCGGGGCCCAGCGCGCGCAGTCCCGCCTCGTCGTCGCGGACCGCCAGCTCGTCGAGGGCCCATTCCCAGCAGCCGCCGGTGGCCGCGTACCGCCGCAGCAGGTGCAGCGCGTCGCGGCGGCCGTATCCGGCGAGGTGTCCGAGGACGGACAGGGCGAGGCCGCAGCGGTGCTCGTCCGGGGCGACCAGGTCGTCCGGGTGGAAGAGGTGGTGTTCGATCCCGTCGAGCGGGCTCTCCAGGTCCGAGTAGAGGCGCGCGTAATACAAGGAGCGCGACTCGACCCGCCAGTCGAGCCGGGGATCGCGCAGCACGCACTGCTCCAAAGCGGCGAGGGCTTCCGTCCGCGGCGCCGCCAGGGCATGCAGGGGCCCGTCTCCGCGTCCTCGCTGGAGGAGGCCGAGAAGGGATCCACTGGGCGCTATGTCTGGGTCGAACATGAGGTCAGCATCCGGTGCGGGGGGTTCCATGGCAACGGGATTTCCGCTACCGGTGCCCGGCATCCTTACCGGCCGTCGTCGGTTTCATGCCTGACGGGAACGGGGGATTCCGTGGGGACGGGCGGCGGAAGCCTACCGACTCGGGGTGCGCCGTGTCGCTTCCGGGCGGCGGGCGGGTGTCGAACGGGTGGCGCGGGAACGGCCGGTGGGGTGGCGCGGAGGGTGGCGTTATGCCGCTGGGCTGGTGGCATATGCCAGAAGCACCACCGTATCGGGTATCGCGGAAACCCTTACGGCCGATCGCTCCCTGTGCAACAGTCGTTACCGGTCCTTCCGTCCGCGACGGCCGTTCAGCGCCTGCCAGCAGACACGTTCGGAGTGTGTCATGCCGTTCCCCACGCACGCGGAGCACAACTCCGCGCAGCCACCGGATCCCGGTGCGGTGGACGCCCTGATCTCTCAGGCGCGTCGCCTCAGGACCCAGGTGGATTCGGTGCTGCGCGAGAGCGCCGCCGCCGCCGAGGACCCCCAGTTGCGCTGGCAGCGCGCCCTGTGCGATCTGGCCGTGCACCAGCTCGACGACGTGGACACCCACCTCGGCCAGCTCAGGGACGGCCTGGACACCGGGTATCCGGGCGGCGACCCGCTGACCGCCGACCTGCTGGTGGACCTGCCGTCGCAGACGTCCCTGCCGCCGGGGCCCGACGCGGTCAGCGCGCTGGGCCGGGCGGGCAGCGCGGAGTGGGACCTGCTCACCGATGACGCGCAGTGGTCGGACGAGCTGTACCGGATCTTCGGCCGGGAGTCCGCCGACGGTCCGCTGACCCTGGACGAGCTGCCCTCGTGGCTGTTCTCCGAGGACCAGCAGATCCTCACCGAGATGGTGACCGGCTGCCTGGTCGACGGCCGTCCGATCGACGGCGAATTCCGTATCGTGCGCGCGGACGGGTCCGTGCGTACGGTGCACATGGTCGGCGAGCCGGTACTCGGCGCCGACGGGGACACCGTGTCCATGTGGGCGGTGTTGCGGGACGTCAGCGACCTGCGGCGCAGCCAGCGCACGCTCCGGGAGACCCGTGACTCCCTCCAGCGGCAGCGGCAGATCGCGCAGACCGAGCGTCGGCTGGCGGTTGAGCTGCAGGAGGCCGTGCTGCCGCCCTGGCGCGGCACCCTGCGGTTCCCGCAGGACGGGGGGCCCACCACGATGGACCTGGCAGCGCATTATCTGCCGTCCGGCACCAGCGCCCTCATCGGCGGCGACTGGTACGACGCGATGCAGTTGCCCGACGGGTCCTCCTTACTCACGGTCGGCGACCTCACCGGACACGGGGTGGCCGCCACCTCCGGCATGGCGATGCTGCTGGGCGCGCTGCGCGGCATGGCCGTCGCGGGCCTCCAGCCCGGCCCCCTGATGGGCTGGCTCAACGAACTGCTCGACACCTCGGCGCAGCCCGCGCTCGGCAGCGCCCTGTGCTGCCGGTACGAGCCCTCGACCCGGCTGCTGCGCTGGGCCCAGGCGGGCCACCCTGCCCCGCTGCTGTTCCGCGACGGGGCGGGGCGGGTGCTCGATTCCCCCGAGGGCGTCCTGCTCGGAGCGACCTCCGGTGCCCTGTACGGGCAGGCCGACGAGCAACTGGCCGCCGGTGATCTGCTGGTGCTGCACACCGACGGCCTTGTGCCGCGCCGTTCCGCGCTGGACACCGACACCGAGAGCGGCTCGGGACGACTCCTGGCGATGGCACCGCTGTTCGCACGCGCCCGGACCGCACAGGACTGCGTGCGGATCGTCGCCGAGGAGTTCGGCACCCCGGAGCGCGAGGACGACGCCTGTGTGCTGATCGCCAGGATCGCCTGAGCCTTCTTTCCTGCTTCCTTTCCCGTGGACACGTTCCGCGGACAGGTCGCGCGCACGAATTCCGTACAGCATTCCGTACGGGCATTCCGCGCGTGCGCTCCGCGGGTGAATCGCGGTCTTCTTTTTCGAGACCCTCGAGAGCCCGGCAGGGATCTCATCCGTGCTGTCGTACGAGCTGTCCGACCCGTTCGGCGGCAGGCCGGCCGGCCGCTGTTACACGGAGCGGGTCTTCCCGGTGGTTCCCTTCCCCTTGGATTTCGGCAGTGCCGTCTCGATCTCGGTGCGCAGATCCTGGATCTTGGTGTAGCCGGAATACCGGCCGGTGAGCCGGTACATCTCGCGCAGCCGGTCCCAGGTGCGGTGCGAGGAGGTCTCCCCGATGGTGAGCAGCGCCATCCGGGCGTAGCGGTCGGCCTCCTCCGGGTCGTCGGCGATGAAGCAGGCCGACGCCAGCGACAGATAGTCGAAGATCATCGACCGCTCGTGGCCGCCGCCCCGCAGCACCAGCGCCTTCTTGGCGTGGAGTTGCGCCTCGGCCGCGGCCGACGGGTCGTGGTCGGCCAGGGTGCGGAAGGCGAGCGCCTGCATCCCGTGCAGGTCGGCCTCGTCGAAATTCTGCATCCAACTGGGCGCCGGTACATCGCCCTTGTCGGACACGAACAGGTCCTCGGCCTCGCCGAGGGTCCGCCGCATCGCCTGGCCGCGGCCCATGGACGCCTGCGCCCACGCCTCGATGGTGCGCAGCATGGCGCGGGTGCGCGGCAGCGCGGACTCGCCGGAACCGGACTTGGCGAGCTTCATCAGGTCCAGCGCGTCGTCCGGCCGCCCCAGGTGCACCATCTGGCGGGCGGCCCTGGACAGCGCCTCACCGGCCCTGGGCCGGTCGCCGCCCTCCCGCGCGGCGTGTGCGGCGATCACGAAGTACTTCTGGGCGGTGGGTTCCAGGCCCACGTCGTGCGACATCCAGCCCGCCAGCACCGCGAGGTTGGCGGCCACGCCCCACAACCGGCGCTGGAGATGCGCGGGATGAGCGTAGGAGAGCATGCCTCCCACCTCGTTGAGCTGGCCGACCACGGCCTTGCGCTGGAGGCCGCCGCCGCGTGAGGCGTCCCAGGCGCGGAACACCTCGACCGAGCGTTCCAGCGACTCGATCTCCTGGGAGCCGACGGGTACCGCCTCGTACTGGTCGTAGGCGGCGGGGTCGGCGTCGAGCGGATCGTCGAGGACTGGCGCGTCGGCCGCTAGGGCCGGGTCGGTGTGCAGCCAGTCGTGCATGGCGGTGCTGAGTACGGAACCGGTGGCGAGCGCGGCGCCCGCGCCCACCAGACCGCGTCGGTTGAGCATGAGGTCCATTCCCGTGAATTCGGTGAGGACCGCGGCGGTTCGTTCCGGCGGCCACGGGAGGCCGTCTCCGGTCTGTCTTTTTCCCGTCTTCCGGCGCCGGTCGAACCCGAGATCCTCGATGGTCACGACACGGCCGAGACGCTCGGTGAACAGCGCGGCCAACACCTTCGGCACGGGATCGCGCGGCGACTCACCGGTCTCGATCCAACGGCGTACGCGCGATGTGTCGGTCGACAGCTGCGGATGGCCCATGGCCGCCGCCTGCCGGTTGACCAACCGTGCGAGTTCGCCCTTGGACCAGCCGGTGAGGCCGAACAGGTCCGCGAGTCGGGTGTTGGCTTCATTGCCCACGTCAAGCCCCCAGGTTCCTCGGCTGAATTGACACTATTCCCCCTGACAATGGCCTCGCGACTATTCGCCAGGGTTCGCCAGGGTCCGCTACGTGGTGTGCCACCCGCGGGCGGGTGTCAGGTAGGAACGCGCCACCCCGGTCCGTCTCCGCATTCCCCAGGGTGCGGTACCGGACCGGCCGTGGCGCCCCTGAACCGTTGGCACACGAAGGGATCTGCTTCTCCTCATGTATTCGGCATCGTCCTCCGTGTCCGCACCGCCCCGGCCGTCGTACCCCGCCGTCGCGGAATCCGCCCTCCGCCCCCGCCAGGCCACCGCCGTACGGCGCGTCGGCCGGCCCGCGGGCAGCTCCCATCCGCTCAGCGGGAGACTCGACTTGACCGGCCCACAGGGCGCCCAGTTGCGCACCGCCGTCGCCGCCGTGCAGCGCATCTGCCCCGAGTTCGCCCCGGTCCAGCTCCTGCGCCGGGGCGGCCGTACCGCGCTGCTGATCGGCACCTCGGGGCGCGCTCCGGCCGTCGCGAAGTGTCTGCTCGACCAGTCCCCCGCCTGGGCGGAGCGTTTCCGCCAGGAGATAGCGGCCTACCGCACGTTCGTCCGGCACCGGCCGCCGGTCCGGGTGCCGCGGCTGATCGCCGCGGACCCCGAGAGCTGTGTGCTGGTGATGGAGCGGATGCCCGGACGGGTGGTGTCGCCGCAGCGGCACCCGGTGCAGCCGCCGACCAAGGGCGATGTGCGGGCGGCGCTCTCGGCGTACTCGCGCGTCAACATGTGGCGCCCGCCCGCCGGTTCCTTCGACGCGCCGATCGACTATCCCGTCCGTATCAACCGCTACCACGAGTTGGGGCTGCTGACCGACCGGGACATGGGCGACCTCCAGCAGCTTCTGCACGGACTGGCCCATGTGCAGGGGCAGTTCTGCCACGGCGACGCGCAGTTGTCGAATGTGCTGCTGTCGCCCGCGGGTCCCTCGCTGGTCGACTGGGAGCACTCGGGCTGGTATCTGCCGGGGTACGACCTGGCGGTGCTGTGGTCGGTGCTCGGCGACGACCCGGCGGCGCGGCGGCAGATCAGCCAGCAGGCGCAGGCGCAGGGTCCGGCGGCGCGGGACTCCTTCCTGGTCAATCTGATGCTGGTGCTGACCCGGGAGATCCGCACCTACGAGACGGCCGTCCAGCGCACGATGCGGGCCGTGGGACCCGTGGCGCCCGGCGCGGCCGAGGCGGGCGAGGAGCAGCGGCTGCTGCTGCGCCGCCTGCACGACGACTGCGGCATGGCCCGCAGGGCGGTGCGCGCCGCGGTCGGCACCCGGTAGGAGCGGACCGGACGGGTACACCGTGACCGCGGCCGGCCACGAGTTCGGCGCACCGTCCCGCGCGCCCCACTGGTCCACACCACTGACGAGGAGCAGGCCAGCACGCCGCAGCGGGGAAACTTCCGAAATACGCCGCTGACGTGCGAAGACGGCCTCGTGTCCGGATGCCTGACGGATGGTTGACGGATGTTCCGGCAGCCGATACCTCTGTGGTGCCGATCGTTCGGCATCTCTTGGAGGAGGCTGCTTTGCGAGGATCCGCTCCCCCGTCCGACAGACGCCGTGGACGGCGCGCGCTGCGTATGGCCACGGCCGCCGCGGCTGCCGCCGCTCTGCTCCCGGTGTTCGGTGTCGCCCACGCGGCCGAGCCCGGCCCGAGTGCCGCGGGCTCGCTGCAACAGGCGTTCACGGACGCCGCAAAGGCGTACCACGTGCCGCAGAGCGTGCTGCTGGGCGTGTCGTATCTGGAGTCCCGCTGGGACGGCCACCAGGGCATGCCGAGTGTGACCGGCGGCTACGGGCCGATGCATCTGACCGACACCCGTACCGCCCTCGCGGACTTCCCGAGCAAGGGCATGGGGGACGGCGCGGACGACGGGCGCGGGGACGACACCCGGCCGATGATCAGTACGGCGACCGCGCAGGCGCCCGATCTGGCCGCGCTGCCCGCCTCGTACACCACGCTGGACCGCGCGGCGACGCTGACCGGGCTGTCGGCCGGTGCGCTGCGCGAGGACGCGGCGAACAATGTGGCGGGCGGCGCGGCGCTGCTCGCCGACACCCAGAAGTCGCTGGGCGAGCCGCTGAGTTCGGATCCCGCGGACTGGTACGCGGCGGTCGCCCGCTACTCCGGCGCCGACGACACGGCGACGGCCGCGGCCTTCGCCGACGACGTCTTCGACGTCCTGAAGCAGGGGCAGACGCGGACCACCGACGCCGGGCAGCGGGTCACGCTGGCCGCGGCTCCCGCGGTGAGGCCCGCGGCGGGCCAGGCCGCCAGGATCGGCCTGAAGCAGGTCAACGCGGCGGGGACGGAGTGCCCGAGCGGCCTGGGCTGCGAGTGGATCCCGGCGCCGTACGAGGACACCGGCGGCGGGGACTACGGCAACTACGACAAGGCCGACCGGCCGAACACCGAGAAGATCGACACGATCGTCATCCACGACACCGAGGGCTACTGGGACACCGCCCTCCAGCTCGTCCAGGACCCGACGTATCTGGCCTGGCACTACACCGTGCGCTCCTCCGACGGGCACATCGCCCAGCACTTGAACACCAAGGACGTCGGCTGGCACGCGGGCAACTGGTACACCAACTCCAAGTCCGTCGGCATCGAGCACGAGGGCTTCCTGACCGATCCGGGCACCTGGTACACGGAGTCGATGTACCGCACGTCCGCGCGGCTGGTGAAGTACCTGGCGGCGAAATACCACATCCCGCTGGACCGGCAGCACATCCTCGGGCACGACAATGTGCCGGGCCCGACCGCCTCGTACATCTCGGGGATGCACACCGACCCGGGCCCGTACTGGGACTGGGGTCACTACATGGCGCTGATGGGCGCCCCCCTGCGCGCGACCGCCGGCGCCTGGGGCGGCGTGGTCACCATCGCCCCCGACTACGACACCAACCAGCCGGTCTACACCGGCTGTGTGACGGCTGCGGCGGTCTGTCCGGCGCACGGCTCCGACGCGGTCCGGCTGTACACGGCGCCGAGCGAGGACGCGCCGCTGGTCAAGGACATCGGGCTGCACGGCGCGACCGGCGCGAGCACCACGGGCGTCAATGACGTGGGCGCGCGGGCCTCCGCGGGCCAGCAGTTCGCGGTGGCCGAGCGGCAGGGCGACTGGACCGCGGTGTGGTACCTCGGCCAGAAGGCGTGGTTCCACAACCCGGCGTCGCGGCCTACGGCCGTCAACTCGATCGGCCTGGTGATCACCCCGAAGAAGGGGCTGGCGAGCATCCCGGTCTACGGCCGCGCGTACCCGGAGGCGGCGGCGTATCCGGCGGACGTGCCGGTGCAGGGCATCTTCCCGATGCCGTACGCGATCCCGGCCGGACAGCGGTATGTGGTCGGCAATGTGGTGCCGGGCGAGTACTTCTACTCGACCTCCTTCGACACCAGCAACCAGAAGGTGGTGCGCGGGAAGCAGCTCTACTACGAGATCCAGCTCGGCCACCGGGTGGAGTACGTGATGGCCTCCGACGTGACCTTGCTGCCGTCGGTGCTGGGCGCTCCGCGCTGAGTCCGCCGGGCCCGCGGCGGCGGGCCCGAGGGTAGCGGGGGAAGGGCGGCACCGGGATTCCGGTGCCGCCCTTCGCCGTGTCCTGTCGCGCCCGTGTCGCGAAGCGTGCGTGTGCCGAAGCGTGCGTGTCCTGGGCGTCCTGTCGCGTCCGCGTCCTGGGCGTCCGCCCCGCGGAAGGTGTGTGTCCGCCGGGTCTCAGCCCGCCTGGAACATCTCCGCGGGCAGCGGCTTCAGAAGCTGGTACAGATCGTCGGTGATCGGCCGGTCCCAGGTGGCGATGGTGACCTGGACGCCGTCGCTGCGGTCGAACTGGGCGCAGGCGACCCGCGACTCGGAGATCTTGATCCGGCGCACGATCAGCAGGCTGTCACCGTGCATCACGGGGGTGTCCTCGATCCCGGTGACCTCGGCCGGTTCGTCGTTGCCGAGCGCCGCGAGGAGCTGGGCGACCTCGAAGGGCACCTGGCCGTCGTCCAGCTCGCGGGCGGGCGAGCCGACCGGGAGGTTGCCGATCAGCATCGCGGGGCCGCGTCCGCCGAACAGGTCGTAGCGCAGATAGATGCCCTGGCAACTGCCGTCGGGGCCGGGCAGCAGCCCGGCGCCGAGGTCACCGGGCCAGTCCCCCGGGTCCATCGCGAGGACATCGAAGTCCGGCCCGGTGGGCGTGGCTGCGCTACGGCGGCGGAGGAAGGACATGCCGCCATCGTACGGGTAGCGACCGCCGCCGGGGACCGGGCCCGCGCCCCTTCCGTGCCCTGGTCGCGCGCCGCCCCGGCAGGTGCGATCCCGTACGGCGGCCCGCCCATGGGCCGCTCCCCCGGCCGTCAGCGGCCGTAGGCGTCGTCGTCCGGCGGCGCGGGCGCCGCGGGGATTTTGCGCAGGGCTTCCGGCAGCCCGGTGGGGTCGGTGCCGAGCTTGCGGTAGACGGCGTTCAGGGTGCGGACGACGTCGCGCTCGCCGGTGCCGAGGGCGGCGGCGATCCGGCGGTGGTCCTCGCCCTGTGCGGCGCGCAGGGCGGCGGCGTGCTCGCGGGCGGTGAGGGCGTCGGAGTCGGCCGAGTGCGGGTGCCGCGGGCGCAGCCCGGCCAGCTCCAGCTCCTGGCCGGCCCGGTCGGCCAGGCCGTCCGCGCCGCACGTCCGGGCGGTGTCGAGTCCGCGGTGGAGCTGTTCCGCGGCCCGCTCTGGCTGTCCCGCCCGGCGCAGCGCGGCGCCATGGGCGACGAGCGAGCAGGCGAGCTGGTGCGCGGAGGGCGACTCCTCCAGCCGGTCGACGGACTCCTCGAGCAGCTTCAGCCCGTCCGGGCCGCCGGTGACCTCGGCGGCGACCCGCAGCGCGTGGCCGACGGCGGAGGCGGCGCCGAACTGGCGGGCGCGGGCGACGGCGTCCAGCGCGGTCGCCCTGGCCCGGTCGGGGGTGTCGTGCGCCTCGGCGAGCGCGAGGTGCAGTTGCCAGGGGCTCCAGGCGGGGTTGCGCATCCCCCGCGGGTCGAGCCTGCCGCCGACGCCGGTCAGTTCGGCGACGGCTTCTTTGTACCGCCCCTGGGCGAGCAGCAGTTCGCCGTGCACGGCCTGGGCGTCGGGGAAGGTGACGGCCGCGGGGAACGGCTCCCGGAAGTCGTACGCGGCGGCGAGCGCGACGGCTTCCTCGGTCCGGCCGCGGGCCAGCAGGATCTCGATGAGGACGGCCACCGAGTACCACTGGACGGGGGTGCCGCGGCCGACCCGCTCGGCCAGCCGCAGCCCGTCGCGGGCGAAGTCCTCGGCCTCCGCGAGCCGCCCGCGGCGGTAGCGCAGGTAGCCGAGCAGCAGATAGCCGAAGGACAGGTGGGCGCCGCGCCAGCCGTGCCGCTCGAAGCCCGCGATGCCGGTGGTGAACAGCTCCTCGGCGCGGCCCGGCTGGTCGGCGTACATGTAGGTCATGGCGACCAGGACGGGGACCTCGAAGCCCCACCCCTCGTTGGCCCAGGGCAGGCCGCCGTCCAGGGCGCGGCCCGCGTGGTGCAGGACGGTGGTCGTGGGCTCGCCGCGCAAGGTGGCGTCCCAGGCGCGCAGGCCGATGATGTACCGCTCGGTGAGGTCGCGGCCGGTGAGCCGGTCGGCGAGCCTGGCCAGCCGCCGGGAGCGGCTGGGCGAGTCGGGTTCGTCGGCGCGGAAGGCGTCCCACATGAACTGTTCCGCCTGCATCCGCAGCCTGGTGCGGGCGCCGGTGGCGGTACGGGCGGCGTGCGCGACGACGTCGGCGGCCTCGCCGAGCCGGTCGCTGTGGGCGAGGGACTGGGAGAGCCGGAAGACGATGCCGTCGCGCAGTTCGGGGTCGGTGATCGGCTCTTCGAGCGCGGCCCGCAGGTGGTTGACGGTGACCGAGGGCTCCAGGAGCTGGGAGGCGGAGCCCAGTTCGTAGAGCACGGCGGCCCGGTCCTCGGGCGGCGGGGGTTCGCGCAGGGCGCGGCCCAGGCACGCGCGGGCCGCCTCGGGGGCGCCCGCGCGCAGCGTCTCCCGTGCGGCGGCGCGCAGTTGGGCGACCACCCAGGGGTCGCCCTCGGGGTGGGTCTCCAGCAGATGGCGGGCCGCGGCGGCCGGGCCGAGGCCCTCGTCGACCACCGACCAGGCGGCCTGACCGTGCAGGGCGACGCGTACGGCGTCCGGGATCGCCCGGTAGACGGCGGTGGCGATCAGCGGGTGGACGAACTCCAGGGTGCCGCTGCCGGTGACGATACGGGCGTCGCGCAGCCGGTCGGCGCAGTCGGCGGCCTCCTCGCGGCCGAGTCCTGCGACGGTGGCGGCCAGCGTCGGGGAGATCTCCGTGCCGAGGACGGCGGCGGCCCAGGCGAGGCGGACGGTGGAGGGGCCCAGGCGTTCGAGCCGCGCGATCAGACCGCTGCCCTTGGCCGCGGCGGCCAGGTCGCGCAGCAGGTGGGCGCTGGACTCGTCGGGGCGCAGCCCCCGGTCGCGGACCTTCTCGGCCAACTCGACGGCTTCGAAGGGGTTTCCGGCGGTGACCGCCCAGCACTCGCGGCAGAACGCCTCGTCGGCGTGCGCGCCGACCGACTCCCTGATCAGGTGGCGGATGGCGGTCGCGGTGAGCGGTTCGAGGCCGATCGGGCGGTGTCCCGCCCGGCCGGGCAGGCCGCGGAACGACTCGGCGCCCGGCGGGAGTTCGTCCGGCCGGTAGGCGACGACGATGAGCAGCGCCAGTTCGTCGGCGCGCGGCGCGAAGGCCGCGAGCCAGTTGAGCGACTGCGGGTCGGCCCAGTGCGCGTCGTCCAACACCAGCACGACGGGCGCGCGTTGGACGGCGATGTGGGTGAGGACCCAGTCCAGGCCGTCGCGCAGACCCTGCGGGTCGGGGGCGGCGCCTTCCGCCGTGCACAGTCCGAGGGCCGGGCCGACGATGCCGTACCAACTGCCGAGCCTGGCGCGGATTTCCGTCTCCGGGGCTCCGACGAGCTGGGGTTGCAGCAGTTGCCGCGCGACGTGGAAGGCGACCTGCTGCTCCTGGTCGCCGCCGCGCGCGGACAGTACGGTGCAGCCGCGTTCCGCGGCCCTGCGGCGTACTTCGGTGAGCAGTGTGGTCTTGCCGAGGCCGGCGGACGCGGCGAAGGCGATGAGCCCGCCGTGCCGTTCGGCGGGGCGCGCGGCGATGCCCGCGTCCGTACCGGCGTCGTCGTCGGCGCCTAAGCCGGTGAGATCGCTCAACGCCTCGTCCACGGCGACGAGTTCGGCGTCTCGTTCGAGCAGCGCGCGCCGGTTGCGCGAGTGGCGCTGCGACATGGTCAACCCCCCTGCCTGCCGGTGGTGTGCGCCCGGCGCACGACATGCGGGGACGTGCAGGACGGACAGCCGACCGGTGGCCTCACAGCGTACGCCGTCGGCTCCGCTGTGTAAGGGGGACGGCCATGCCGGTTCGCCACTGGCAGGGGACGTGACCGGCACGGCGGGAGCGGCGGCGACCTGGGAGATCTTCCCGCCGCCCAGCACGGGCGAGACTGCCACGCGAGACGGTCGTCCCACCAGGCACCGCAGTCCCCGCACCGCACTGGAGCACCCGTGCGCCCCATGTGCGCCCCCCTTACCCGCCGTAACGCGCCGTCTCGTCCGCGGGTCCTGCCGTACGCCCCTCGTGCGCGCGTCAGCCCCCGCGGGATGTCGGCGACTCTCGCTCATCGGCTCGCCGCGCGTCTCAATCCGACGCGGGCCCCAACTCGGCGCGCACCTCAATCCGACGCGGGCCTCAACTCGTCCCGCGCCTCAACTCGTCCCGCGCTTCAGCTCGACGCGGGCCTCGACTCGAGCGGGCCTCGACTCGGCGCGCACACCCGCTCGATCCGCGCGTCACCCCCTCCCTGCGGTCAACTCCCCTGCCCAGCGCGCTCCTCGCGCTGCCGCGCGTGATGGCGGGCGACGCGGGCGCGGTTGCCGCAGGACGGTTTGCACCACTCCTGGCGGGCGTGCTCCTTGACGAAGTAGCGGACGCAGCGCGGGGCGGGGCAGGCGCGCAACAGCGCGCGCTCGGGTCCGGCGAGGAAGGCGATGGCGGCGCGGGCGAGGGCGGCGGCCAGCCGGTCGGCCGGAGCCGCGTCGGCGGACACGGTGTGAGCCGCCGCGGGTTCCGCGCCGTCCGGCCAGTCCAGGCGCGGGGCGACGGGGACCAGGGCGGACGCGGTGTTCAGCCGGTCGAGCGCCTGCCGGGCCGACGGCAGTCGTCCGGCGTCCGCACGGCTGGGCGGACCGGGCAGCACGGCGCGGGCGAAGAGCGCGCGGACCGCCGTACGCACCTCGACGACGGCGGTGCGCGCGGCCTCGTCGGCGGTGAACCGCGCCGCCGAGCCCGGCACTTCACCGAGAACGCCGCTGAGCGCGTCGGCGTGCTCGCGCACCCACCGGGTCAGCCCGGCGGGGTCCGCGAGGTCGTCGGCGACGCCTCCGTGGCCGTCGTGCCGGATGGTGACGGCGAGGTCGAGCGCGAGATGATCACCGGTCATGCCCTAATGCTATCGTCGCCATAAGCCATTAACGACTGAGGGGGTACCTGTGTCCGACCTCCGCGAGATCCTGCGCGGTCTCGATGTGTTCGACGGCGACCTGCCGCCTTTCGACATCGCGGAACTGCCCGCGGATCCGCATGAGTTGTTCATCGAGTGGCTGCTGGCGGCCGTCGCGGCCGGGGTCCGCGAGCCGCACGCCATGACGGTCTCCACGCTGGGCGCCGACGGCGACCCCGCCGCCCGCGTGCTCATCGTCAAGAACGTGTCGGCGGCGGGCTGGGAGTTCGCCTCCGACACCGGCAGCCGCAAGGGCCGCGAACTGGCCGCCCACCCCGCGGCGGCGCTCACCTTCTACTGGTCGCCGCTCGCCCGCCAGGTGCGGATTCGCGGCCGGGTCGAGACCGCGGGCCCAGAGGCGAGCGCGGCGGACTTCCTGGCCCGCTCCCCCGGCGCCCGCGCCGAAGCGCTGCTCGGCCGCCAGAGCGCACCCCTGACCGACCTCGCCACCCGCGACGCGGCTGTGCGGGAGGCCGCGGGGCGGATCGAGCGCGACCCGGACCTGGTGGCCCCCGGCTGGGCGCTCCACACGCTGCGCGCGGACAGTGTCGAGTTCTGGCAGGGCGACCGCGACCGCAGACACACCAGAGTCAACTACGTCCGCACCGAAGGTGGTTGGGAGCGAGGTCTGCTGTGGCCGTGACCGGACCCACGACCGGCCCGACGGCCGGAGGACCCGCACTCGCGGCCGTGCTCGACGCGGGGCAGACCCGGCTGCGCACACTGCTCGACGGTCTCGACGACGCCGCCGTCCGCGCCCCCAGCGCGCTGCCCGGCTGGACCCGCGGCCATGTCCTGACGCATATCGAGGGCGTCGGCCTCGCGCTGGCCCGGCAGGCGCGCTACGCGCTGCGCGGCAAGCTGATCGAGGTGTACGACGGCGGTCGCAGCGGCCGGGACGCGGCCATCGAGGCCGGGCAAGGCCGCTCCGCACCGGTGCTGACCGCCGCGCTCGGCGACGCGCTGGACGAGATCGAGGCGTCCTGGGCCGCGGTCGGCCCGGACGACTGGGACCGGCAAGTGAGCTACCGCGACGGCACGGTGACCACGGCGGGGCTCGCCTGGTGGCGCGAGCTGGAGATCCACACGGCGGACGCGCTGCTCGGCCCGACCCCGGCGGACTGGTCCCCCGAGTTGTGTACGCACCTGGTCGACTTCCTGTCCGCGCGGGTGCCGGACGGGATACGGCTCACGCTCGGCACGCCGGGGGACGCGGCGGACGACACCTGGTCGTTCACGCGGGGCCAGGGCACACCCGTGCTCGTACGGGGTCGGCTGACCGACCTGGCGGCCTGGCTGGCCGGACGGGTGCCGCCGCGGGCGCTGACCGGCGATCCGCTGCCGACGCTGGGCAGTTGGCCGTAGCGGGCCCGCTGACCACGGTGACCCGCGGCGGGCGGCGGAAGCCTCCCGGCCGCGGGTGGGCGGCGGCCGATGCCGTCCGCCCGTGCTGGGCTCAGGTGAGGTCGAACTCGCCGTCCCGCGCGCCCAGTACGAAGGCGCGCCACTCGGCGGGGGTGAAGATCAGGGCGGGCCCGTCGGGGTTGCGCCCGTCCCGCATCGCGATGTAGCCCTCGACAAAGGCGATCTGTACGTCGCCGGTGCCCTGGCTGCTGGAAAGCCACTCCGCGTCCGTCAAGTCGACCTGCGGCTTCTTCCCGTTGGCCAACGGCTGTCCGATGGTGCTTTCGGCCACGTCCGCTCTCCTCCTACGTCGTCGTCCGTCCTCCAGCCTATCCACCGGATCCGGAGCCCGCACAAGTCCGCGGAAACCACCCGGCGCACGGTGTACTTCAGGTAGTGGGGGGCTCGCTGCCCACCACCCACATGGAGAAGAACTGCGACCCGCCGCCGTAGGCGTGTCCCAGGGCCCGCCTGGCGCCGGGGACCTGGTGCTCCCCGGCCTCGCCGCGTACCTGAAGGGCCGCCTCGGCGAAGCGGATCATGCCGGACGCGCCGATCGGGTTGGTGGACAGCACGCCGCCCGAGGGGTTGACCGGCAGGTCGCCGCCCAGCTCCGTGACGCCGGACTCGGTGAGTTTCCAGCCCTCGCCCTCGTCGGCGAAGCCCAGATTCTCCAGCCACATCGGCTCGTACCAGGAGAAGGGCACGTACATCTCGACGGCGTCGATCTCGCGGCGCGGCGCGGTGATCCCGGCCTGCCGGAAGACGTCGGCCGCGCAGTCCCGGCCGGCCCGCGGGCTGACGTAGTCCTTGCCCGCGAACATCGTGGGTTCGCTGCGCATGGCGCCGCCGTGCATCCAGGCGGCCGGTCGCGGCGCCCGGTCCGCGCCCGCGGTGTCGGTGAGCACCATCGCGCAGGCGCCGTCGGAGGACGGGCAGGTCTCGGAGTAGCGGATCGGGTCCCAGAGCATCGGCGAGGAGCGCACCTTCTCCAGGGTGATGTCGGTCTCGTGCAGGTGCGCGTAGGGGTTGAGCAGGGCGTTGCGGCGGTCCTTGTAGGCGACCAGCGAGCCGACGGCGGCGGGCGCTCCGGTACGGCGCATGTAGGCGCGCACGTGCGGTGCGAAGAAGCCGCCCGCGCCCGCCAGCAGCGGCTGCTGGAAGGGGATCGGCAGCGACAGGCCCCACATGGCGTTGGACTCCGACTGCTTCTCGAACGCGACGGTCAGCACGGTGCGGTGGACGCGTGCGGCGACCAGTCCTGCGGCGACCAGCGCGGTGGAACCGCCGACCGAACCCGCGGTGTGCACCCGCAGCATCGGTTTGCCGACCGCGCCGAGCGCGTCGGCCAGATACAGCTCCGGCATCATGACGCCCTCGAAGAAGTCGGGCGCCTTGCCGATCACGACGGCGTCGACGTCCGCCCAGTCCAGTTCGGCGTCGTCCAGCGCGCGGCGGGCGGCCTCGCGGACGAGTCCCGCGATGGACACGTCGTGGCGCGCGGCGACGTGTTTGGTCTGGCCGACGCCGACGACGGCCACGGGCTCCTTGGGCATGGGTTACTCCCCTTCCAGGACGGCCACGAGATTCTGCTGGAGGCAGGGGCCCGAGGTGGCGTGGGCCAGCGCGCGGTCCGAGCCGCCGCGGTGGATACGGGCCGCCGCCTCGCCGAGCCTGATCAGCCCGGCGGCCATCATCGGATTGGCGGCGAGCGGCCCGCCGGAGGGGTTGACGGCCACGTCGGGGCCGAGCCGCAGCGCCCTGCGCAGGACGACCTCCTGCGAGGTGAAGGGCGCGTGCAGCTCCGCGGTGTCCACGGGCGCGTCGAAGGCCCCGGCCCGCTCGGCCGCGAGCCGCGTCGAGGGCGAGTCGGTGAGGTCGCGGACGCCGAGAGAGGGGGCCTCGATGCGGTGGTCCATGCCGCGGATCCAGGCGGGCCGCGCGCACAGCCGCCGGGCGGTGTCCCCCGCCGCGAGCACCACGGCCGCGGCCCCGTCGCCGACCGGCGGGCAGTCGGCGCGGCGCAACGGGCGTACGACATAGGGGTCGTCGGCTGCGGGCGCGGTGGTGAGCTGCGCGTTCGGGTTGGTGCGGGCGGCGGCGCGGCTGCGGGCGGCGATCCCGGCCAGCTCGCGCTCGTCGGTGGCTCCCGCGTCGATCAGCGCCCGGGCCTGGAGGGCGGCGAGCGCGACGGAGTCGGGCCACAGCGGCGCCATGTAGTACGGGTCGAGCTGCCGGGTGAGGACCGAACGCAGGTCGCCGGGCGAGGACTTGCCGTAGGAGTAGACGAGCGCGGTCTCGGCCTCGCCGGTGAGGATCCGCACCCACGCCTCGTACAGCGCCCAGGCGCCGTCGGTCTCGACGTGGGACTCGGAGATCGGCGGCCAGGCGCCGACGCCGTCCAGCGCCATGGTGAAGGAGAAGGCGCGTCCCGCGAGGTAGTCGGCGGAGCCCGAGCAGGTGAAGTCGATCTCGCTGGTGGCCAGTCCGGTCTGTCCGAGCGCGTCGTGCAGGACGGGCATCAGCAGTTCGACCTCGGAGACCTCGTCGGTGCGCGCGCGGTGGCGGGACTGCGCGAAGGCGACGATGGCGACGTCGGGCATCTAGACCAGCTCCCGGTAGGTGTCGTATTCGGCGTCCGGTTCCCCGGTGGGGCGGTAGTGGTCGGGGTAGCGTCCGCCCTCGGTCCAGACCGCCTCCACCCGCAGGCCCATCCGCACCTGGTCGTACGGCATTCCGGCGATCCGTCCGTGCAGCGGGAGGTCGGCGCCGTCGAGCGCGATGTGCGCGTAGACGTACGGGACTTCTATGTCCATGGCCTTCAGGTGGGCGCTCTTGATGTTGACGATGCAGAAGGTGGTGACTGTGCCGCGCGGACCGACCTCGACCTCTTCCGCGGTGGCGACGCCGCAGGTGGGGCAGGCGCCGCGCGGCGGGACGTAGACCTTGCGGCAGGACGGGCAGCGCTCGCCGACGATCCGCCGGTCCTCGGCGGCGCGCAGGTAGCCGGTCTGGGCGCGGCCGGGCGAGTAGGTGTAGTCGAGGCGGGCGGGGGCGACGATGCCGGTGACGGGGTCGGTGAAGACGCCGTCGTGGGCGGTGGCCGCGCCGCGCGTACGGCCGTCGTCGTACGGCTCGAAGCAGGCGATGTCGGTGATGGCGCCCTGGCGTTGCCCGGCCCAGCGGATCGCGACGCGCATGCCGGTGCTGACGTCCTCGGGTGCGGCGGCGTCGAGCGCGTGCAGCAGGGCGGTGTCGGCGCCGTCGAGGCGGACCAGGACCCAGGCGAAGGGCGTGGTCAACGGCTGGTTGGGGCGCGGGTCGGGATTCCAGGCCCAGGTGGTGACGGTGCCGGTGGCGCCGACCTCGACCAGGTCGCGCACCTCGGCCGCGGTGACAGGGTCGTACTCGACGGGGGGTACGAGGACGCGGCCTTCGGCGGTCCGCACGCCGAGCACGGTGCGCTCGCGCAGCCCGGTGAGGAAGGCGCTCTGCACGGGGCCGAGCGAGCGGGTGAAGGGGAATTCCACGACGAGCGGGGCGCTGAGCACGTCCGGTGCGTGGCCTGGTGTCATGGGCTGGCCTCCTGGGGTGGGGCGGCTCGTCGGGGGTGGTGCGCGGTGGCTGGCCGAGCGCGCTGCGCGTCCGGTGCCGGGGGGGGGTCAGGCGCCCGGGTTCAGGCGCCCGGGTTCAGGCGCCGGGGGTTCAGGTGCCCGGCTTCAGGGGCCAGGCTTCAGGGGCCGGGGTTCAGGGGCCGGGGTTCAGGCGCGGCGGAAGACCGGCTGCCGCTTCTCGGCGAAGGCGCGCGGTCCTTCCTTCGCGTCGGCGGTGGCGAACAGCGGCCAGCCGCGCTCGAGTTCGAGTTTCAGCCCCTCGGTCTCGGGCAACTCCGCGGTGTCGTAGACGCTGGCCTTGACGGCCTCGACGGCGAGCGGGCCGTTGGCGTTGATCAGCTCCGCGGTCTCCATGGCCCGGTCCAACGCGGTCCCGTCGGGCACGACATGGCCGATCAGGCCGATGTCGCGGGCCTCGTCGGCGCTGTACGGGCGTCCGGTGAGCAGCATCTCCAGCGCGTGGGTGCGGGCGATCTGCCGGGTGAGCCGTACGGTCGAGCCGCCGATCGGGAAGAGGCCGCGACGGACCTCGAACAGGCCGAAGACCGCGCTCCGTCCCGCGATCCGGATGTCGGTGCCCTGGAGGATCTCGGTGCCGCCCGCCACGCACGGTCCTTCGACAGCGGCGATCACGGGTTTGCGCGGCCGGTGGTGCCGGAGCATCGCCTTCCAGTGCAGATCGGGGTCGTCCTTCAGCCGGGCCCGCGCCCGCGTGGCGGTCTCGTCGGCGCCCTGCGACAGCGCTTTGAGGTCCATCCCGGCGCAGAAGGCGCCGCCCGCTCCGGTCAGCACGATCGAGCGGATCGCGTCGTCCTCGTCGGCCTCGACCCAGCCGTCGTACAGCCCGACGAGCATCGGCAGCGAGAACGCGTTGCGTGCCCGCGGCCGGTTCAGGGTGAGGACGAGGGTGGCGCCCGCACGCTCCACGGTGAGGTGTTCCGTACCGCCCATCACGGTGCTCCTTCCGTCCGGTACTGGAACAGGTTGCAGTAGCCGCAGGCCGGGGACAAGGGTTTTCTGACTACTCGTCAGATTTGTTGGACGGGAGCCCTTCCCACCGCACGCCCGGACCGCTCTAATGACCGCGAGCCCACCGCCACTTCACCTTCACCGACGACCGACGCGGGACCGCGCGGGACGGGAGACGCCGTGGAGTACAACCTTGCCGACCTCTTCGAGTCGGTCGTCGACGCCGTACCGGACCGGGAGGCGCTGGTGTACGTCGACCACCCCGGCACCGGCTCCGAGCGGCGGCTGACGTACGCGCAACTCGACGCGGCGGCCAACCGGCTCGCCCACCACCTCCTCGCGGCCGGGCTGCGCCCCGGCGAACACGTCGGACTGCACCTCTACAACGGGGTCGAATACCTCCAGACCGCCTACGCCTGCCTCAAGGCCCGCCTGGTGCCGGTCAACGTCAACTACCGCTATGTGGCTGAGGAGTTGGTCTACCTCTACCGGGACGCCGACCTGGCGGCGCTGGTCTTCGACGCCGAGTTCACCGACCGCGTGGCCGCGGCCCTGCCGCAAGCCGACCGGCTGCGGCATCTGATCCGGGTGGGCGGCCCGCCCGCCGCCGAGGAGGCGGAATCCGCCCTGGATACGGTGGAGTTCGCCGACGCGGTGGCCGCGGAATCGTCCTTACGCGACTTCGGCCCGCGGTCGGCCGACGACCAGTTCGTCATCTACACCGGCGGCACGACCGGCATGCCCAAGGGTGTGATGTGGCGTCAGGAGGACCTGTTCTTCTCGGGGATGGGCGGCGGCGCCCCGACCGGCGAGCCGGTCAAACGGCCGGAGGAGCTGGCGGAGCGGGTCGCGGCCGGCGGCGAGGGCCTGGTCTTCTTCCCCACCCCGCCGCTGATGCACGGCACGTCCACGCTCACCGCCTTCATCGGCTTCCACTTCGGCCAGAAGGTGGTGATCCACCGGAAATTCGTGCCGGAGGAGGTGCTGCGCACCATCGCGAAGGAACGGGTCACCAGTGTCTCGCTGGTCGGCGACGCGATGCTCAGGCCGCTCGCCGACGCGCTGGCCGGACCGCTCCAAGGCACCGACTGCTCCTCGCTGTTCACCCTGTCCAGCTCGGGCGCGGTGATGTCGCAAACGGTCAGGGACCAGTTCCAGTCGCTGGTGCCCGGGGTGCTGATCCTCAACAACTTCGGCTCGTCGGAGTCCGGTTTCAACGGCACCGCGACGGCCGACGCGGGCCCCGACCGCGGCTTCCGCATCTCGGTCGACTCGCACATCGCGGTGGTCGACCCGGCCACGCTCGAACCGGTGACCGGCGCGGCGCCCGGCCGTATCGCGCTGCGCGGCCACGTACCGCTCGGCTATTACAACGACCCCGCCGCGTCCGCGGCGACCTTCTTCCGGCGGGACGGCGAACGCTGGGTACTGCTCGGCGACATGGCCACCGTGGACGAGGACGGCGTGGTGACGGTGCTCGGGCGGGGCTCGCAGTGCATCAACACCGGTGGTGAGAAGGTCTATCCGGAGGAGGTCGAGGAGGCGCTCAAGGCGCATCCCGACGTCTACGACGCGCTGGTGGCGGGGGTGCCGGACGAGCGCTGGGGCCACCGTGTGGCGGCGGTGGTACAGCCGCGCGAGGGGGCGGACCCGCTCACCCTCGAGGACGTGCAGGCGCACTGCCGTGCGCGGCTGGCCGGGTACAAGATTCCGCGCAGTCTGGTGGTGACCGACCGCATCCAGCGCTCCCCCAGCGGCAAGGCCGACTACCGGTGGGCCCGTTCGATCGTCGTACAGGGGGCCGGATCCGGCGGGTAGGGTCCGATCATGACCGTACATGATCACCAACGCGGCGCCGGGCGGAACTCCGGCCGCGAGTCGCCGCATGCGCCGCACTCCGCCCTGTCCCCGCTCTCTCCCGGCCTCGATCCGGCCCGCACCGCGCTGGTGCTGGTCGACCTCATGGACCGGATCGTCGCGTTACCCCTGGCTCCGCACAGCGGGCCCGACGTGCTCACCGCCGCGTGCGGCCTCGCCGCGTCCTTCCGGGACGCGGGCGCGACGGTCGTCGCCGTCCGCGCGCAGCGCACCGGCCCCGCGGAACAGCCGCCGGGCAGCGGCCTGGTGGAGGGCGTGGCGCGGGACGGCGACCTGCTCGTCGTGAAGCGGACCGTCGGCGCCTTCCACGACACCGGCCTCCACGACCGGCTCCAAGAGCGCGGCATCGACACCCTCGTCATGGCCGGGATAGCCACCAACATGGGCGTGGAGTCCACCGCGCGGGCCGCCGCCGACCACGGCTACCGGCTGGTCTTCGCCGAGGACGCGATGTCCGGCCTCACCGCCGCCGAGCACCGGGCGACGGTCTCCCTCGACTTCCCCCGGTTCGGCACCGTCGTCTCCGCCGCGGAGGTGGAATTCGCCGGTCCCGGCTGAACCCGCCGGTCTTGGGGAACCTAGGAGTGGCGGCGGGGTGGCCCGCCGCCTTCTTTTTCACCCTGGTTTCTGTACCTACTAGTATGTACACTCGGTACCATGGACACGGCGGAGCGGTTGATCGAGAGCGCCCAGGAGCTGCTCTGGGAGCGGGGCTATGTCGGGACCAGCCCGAAGGCCATACAGGACCGGGCGGGTGCCGGGCAGGGCAGCATGTACCACCACTTCCGGGGCAAGCCGGACCTGGCGGTGACGGCGATGCGGCGCAGCGCCGCGCAGCTCAGGGCCCAGGCAGAGGAGCAACTGGCGGGCGGCGAGACGGCTGTGGAGAAGGCGCTGGCGTATCTGCTGCGCGAGCGCGACGCCCTGCGCGGCTGCCGGGTCGGCCGGATGGCCATGGACCCGGACGTCATCGACAGCGCGGAGCTGCGACAGCCGGTGGCGGAGACCTTCGGCTGGCTGTGCGACCGGCTCGCCGGGATCATCGCCGACGGCATGGACAGCGGCGAGCTGCGGCCGGGCCTGGATCCGTACGACACGGCCGCCGCGATAGTCGCCGTCGTCCAGGGCGGTTACGTCCTGGCCCGCGCCGCCGACTCGCAGGAGCCGTTCGACCGGGCGGTACGGGGTGCCACGGCGCTACTGACGGCGGCGCGTACGGCGTCCTGACCACCGCCACCCTGCGCCGCTTCTCGACCCGACACCTGACAAGGACCCGTCCCGCCGCACGACGGCGGCGCACCGCTCCGAGGCGGCGCCGCGGCACTCATGGGGGAGCCACCGACCATGCACGCGATGAACTACCGCATCACCCTGCCCGCCGACTACGACATGGGGATCATCCGGCACCGGGTGGCGACCCGCGGCCACCTCCTGGACGACTTCCCCGGCCTGGGCGTCAAGGCGTACCTCATACGTGAGCGCGGGGTCGAGGACTCGCCGGTCAACCAGTACGCCCCGTTCTATCTGTGGAACACCCCGCAGGGCATGAACGGCTTCCTGTGGGGTCCCGGATTCCAGGGGATCGTCAGCGACTTCGGACGGCCGGTGGTCGAGCACTGGACCGGGCTCGGCTTCGCGCGCGGACCGTCCTTCGGCGCCGTTCCGCGCGCGGCGGCCAGGCGGGCGTGGCCGCTGGACCCGGGCGCCGAGCCCGCCGCCGTGATCAGTGCCGCGCTCGCGGAACTGCCGGAGCTGGCCGCACGCCCCGGCGCGCACAGCGTCGCGCTCGCCGTCGACCCCCGACGGTGGGAGCTGCTGCGCTTCACCCTGTGGGAACAGACGGCCCCGCCCGCCCCCGGCGAGGAGCGGTACGAGGTGCTGCGTCTGTCGGCACCGGAGTTGGACACGATCGAGACGGGACAGCAGTGGTGACCACCCCTACGGCTGATACGGCGCGTACATCCCCAACGGTCCCTACGGCCCGTACGGCCCCTACGGCCCCTACGGCCCCTACGGCCCCTACGGCCCCTACGGCCCCTACGGCCCCTACGACGATGACGCCGAGCACGATCGACCGGGACGCGGGCTACCGGCTGCTGGCCGAAATGGCGGGGCCCTCCACCGTCGAGTCCACCCTCACCGGCCTCGACTCGCTCGCCCCCGGCTTCCCCGACTGGATCGTCACCGCCCTCTTCGGCGGCACCTACCAGCGCGAGGGGCTGGCCCTGAGGGACCGGCAGATCGCCAATCTGGCGGCGCTGACCGCGATCGGCGGGGTCGAGCCGCAGCTCGACGACCATGTGCGCAACAGCCTGCGGATCGGCATGTCCGCACGCGAGATCGTGGAGGTGATGGTGCACCTCGCACCGTACGTGGGCGTGCCGAGGGCGTTGGCCGGGCTGCGGGTGGCGGCCGGCGTCTTCGCGGACGGGGCGGACGGCGCGGACGATGCGGGCGGCGCGGGCGATTCCGGCGATGCGGGCAACGCCGACGGCACAGCGCCGGGCGGTGCGCGATGAGCGGGCGGTCCGGGACGAGGGCGGTGCGTACGGTCCTCGGGGACATCGCGCCCGACCGGCTCGGGGTGTGCGACGCCCACGACCATCTCTTCCTGCGCATGCCCGCGCTCGCCGGACAGGAGCTGGACGATCCGGCGGCGGCCGGGGCCGAGTTGGCCGCCTTCCGGGCGCTCGGCGGGGCGGCGGTCGCCCAGTGGACGCCGTTCGGCCTCGGGCGGCGAGCGGCCGAGCTGCCCGCGCTGTCGCGGACCTCGGGCGTGCACGTCGTGGCGGCGACCGGACTGCACCAGGCCGCCCACTACGCGCCCGAGCTGGTGGAGCGGCTGCGCGCGGACGGCCTGGCCGCCTTCTTCACCGCCGAGCTGACCCGGGGGCTGCTCGACGGCGACGACCCGGACGGCCCGCGCGGCACCGCGAGGGCGGGCATGATCAAGGTCGCCGGGATGTTCCACGGCCTCGACGGCCACGCCCGGCGGGTCCTGGCGGCGGCGGCCGAGGCCCACCACACCACGGGTGCGCCGATCGGCGTCCACCACGAGCTGGGGACCGCCGCGGTCGACGTCCTCGGCGTACTCCACGGCGAGGAGGGCGTGCCCACCGCCAGCGTCCTGCTCGGCCACCTCAACCGCTTCCCCGATCCGGGCGTCCACCGCGAACTGGCCGCCTCCGGCGCGTTCCTCGCCTTCGACGGCCCCTCACGCGCCAACCACGCCACCGACTGGCGGCTGATCGACTGCATGGTCGCGCTCGCCGAGGCCGGCCACACCGCGCAGCTCCTGCTCGGCGGCGACACCACGACGGCCGCCGCCCGCTCCTCGACCGGCGGCGGTCCGGGACTGCCCTACCTCCTGCGTACGCTCCGGCCGCGCCTGGAAAGAGAGTTGGGCACAGCGGCGGCCGAGGCGGTCTTCGTGACCAACCCGGCGCGGGCGCTGTCCGCCGAGTGGCACGACGGGGGCGGGAGCACGGGCGCCGACAGGCCCTAGGCCGGGTCCGGTCGGCCGCCGGTCGCCGCGCCCTGGGCCAGGTCGACGACCACGGCCGCGTGGTCTGAGGGCCAGACGCCGTCGACCAGGCGGTCACCGGCCCGGTGGGCGCGCTGGACGGCGCCGCGCGTGCCCCCGGCCGTCGGCATGCCGACGAAGATGTAGTCGAGGCAGGTGGGCCGGTTGCCGAAGTTGACCGCGTCCTGCTGGGTGATGTCCCACGTGCCGTTCGGCAGAGCGGGGTCGGCGAACCGCCAGGCGTCGACCAGCACGAGCCCCGGAACGGCGGGCGCCGTCCGGTAGCCGCCCATCAGCCGGATCTCGTCGAAGTCCGGTTCCGCGTTGAAGTCCCCGGTGACGACGGGCGGATGCCCGCCGGTCGACCGCTCGGCCACGAAGGCGGCCAGCTCCCGCACCTGGAGGCAGCGGACCGCGGAGTCGGCGGCCCCGGAGTTGAGGTGGGTGGTGAAGAAGGGCAGCGGGCCGCCGGGCGCGTCGATCAGCGTGTGCAGCGCCGTCTTGCCGTCGTCGGCGGCGGAGCCCGCGGGCAGCCGACGCTCGGCGGTCTCCAGGATCGGGTGGCGGCTGAGCACCGCGACCCCGACGTCGACGGTGGTGTCACCGCCGTTGCGCCCGTGCCAGCGGTCCTGCACCGGGGCGCGCGACCAGGCCCACTCCATGCCCAGCTCGTCCGCCAGCCACCTGGCCAGATTCTCGTCCGCGCTCCCCCACACTTCCTGGAGGCCCACGACGTCCGGCCGGACCTCGGCCAGCGTCCGCACGATCGCGTCCCGCCGCTCGCGCCAGTTCCCGAACCGCCACCAGAGATTCCAGGTCATGACGCGGGTGGTGTCCGCCGACCCGGAGCCGCTGCCGGAGCCGCTGCTGGAGCCGCCGTCGAAGCCCGTGTCCGAGCCGCTGCCGATATCCACTCGCCGGTTCCCCTCACCGCGCCTACCGTGTCGGGATGTCCACTGAGGTGATCATTCTCAACGGCGGATCGAGTTCCGGGAAGTCCAGGATCGCCCGCTGCCTGCAAGATGTGCTGCCGCGGCCCTGGCTGACCTTCGGCTGCGACACCCTGGTCGACGCGCTGCCCGCCGCGATGCGCACCTCGGAGGACCCCGAGGGCGGCATCGGCTTCGGACCCGACGGCTCGGTGTCGGTCGGCGACGACTTCCGGCTGCTGGACATCGCCTGGGCGCGGGGCATCGGGGCGATGGCCCGCGCGGGGGCCAGGATCGTCGTGGACGAGGTCTTCCTCGGCGGGCCCGACTCCCAGGAGCGCTGGCGCACCGCCCTGACCGGCCTCGACGTCCTGTGGGTCGGCGTGCGCTGCGACCCCGAGGTGGCGGCGGCCCGCGAGGCCGCCCGCGGCGACCGCGCTACCGGCATGGCCCGCTCCCAGGCCGACCTCGTCCACCGCGGTGTGCGCTACGACCTGGAGGTCGACACCAGCCGCACGCCGTCGCTGGCCTGCGCCCGTACGATCGCCGCCCGCGTCACCGGCTGACCGCCGCCGGACGACGGCACCGGGCACCGGGCGCCGGGCACCCACGACGGCCACGCCGCCCGTCGGTCACGGTGTCAGGCGGCGCGGCCCCCGTCGCCGGAAGGCGCCGACCGTACCCGTCGGGCCTCAGCCCCGCGCCCCGTCCGCCGGCCGACCGGCCGGGACCGGGGACAGGAAGGCCCGTACCTCGCGCAGGAATTCGGCCGGGCGGTCGTCGTGGATCATGTGACCGGCCTCGATGGTGACCAGGCGGCAGTCGGGGATGCGGCCCGCGACCCGGGCGAGCTGGTCCTGGCGCAGGTGGCTGCTCGGGCCGCCCGCGACGAGCAAGGTGGGCGCGGTGATCGCGGTGAGATCGCGCCACCAGGCCGGGTCGGGGTCGTTGCGCTGCGCCGCGACGGCGGGCAGCAGACGCCAGTCGTACGGGGTCGGCTCCCCGGGGGCTTCGGTCGGGACGGGGCGCGGCGGGTCGGCGGGGAAGGGCAGCGGGCCCTCCTCCAGTACGAGCCGCCGTACGGCGTCCGGCCGCGCGATGGCCGCCAGCGACGCGGCGAACGTGCCCAGCGAGTGGCTGACCACCGTCACCCGCCGCAGTCCCAGCGCGTCGAGGAAGCCGAGCACGTCGTCCCGCAGCAGCTCGAAGGAGTACGTGCCGGGGTGTTCGCTCGCGCCGTGGCCGCGCAGGTCGGGCGCGTACGCGCGCCAGCCGTCGGCGGCCAGCGCGTCCGACACCGCGCGCCAGGACGTACGGTCCTCGCCCAGCGCGTGCAGCAGCAGGAGCGGCGGCCCGTCCGCCGGACCGGCCACCTCGTAGGCGAGCCGCACACCGTTCGCCTCGACGTTCAGAATCTCACCCATACGCCGAGGCTACGGTGCCGCGGGCCGCTCACAGCGGGCGTTCGCGCTCGGCCCAATACGGCTCGCGGAGCCGTCGCTTGTAGAGCTTGCCGTTGGGGTCGCGGGGCATCTCGGCGACGAAGTCGACGGTCTTGGGCCGCTTGTACCCGGCCAGTCTCCGGCCGCAGTGTTCGAGGATGTCGTCGGCGAGCGCCGGTCCCGGCTCGTGTCCGGGTGCGGCCTCGACCACGGCCTTGACCTCCTCGCCCCACTCGTCGTGCGGGATGCCGAAGGCGGCGGCGTCGGCGACGGCGGGGTGGGTGAGGAGGGCGGCCTCGATCTCGGCGGGGTAGATGTTGACGCCGCCGGAGATGATCAGGTCGATCTTGCGGTCGCGCAGGAAGAGGTAGCCGTCCTCGTCGAGATAGCCGAGGTCGCCGACGGTGAAGAAGTCGCCGATCCGGTTGGACCGGGTCTTGGCCGCGTCCTTGTGGTAACTGAAGCCGCCGGTCTTCATGTTGATGTAGACGGTGCCGACCTCGCCGGGCGGCAGCAGATTCCCGGCGTCGTCGTGGACGGCGATCTCGCTGATCGGCCAGGCCCGCCCCACGGTGCCGGGTTTCTTCAGCCACTCCCGCGCGGTGGCGAAGGTGCCGCCGCCCTCGCTGGCCGCGTAGTACTCCTCCACGCACGGGCCCCACCACTCCAGCATCGCCCGCTTGACGTGGTCGGGGCAGGGCGCGGCGCCGTGGATCGCGTGCCGCATGGACGTCACGTCGTAGCGCCCCCGTACGTCCTCCGGCAGGGCCAGCAGCCGGTGGAACTGCGTGGGGACCATGTGCGTGTGGGTGCAGTGGTAGCGGTCGATGACGCGCAGCATCTCCTCCGGCGTCCACTTGTCCATCAGCACCACCGGGTGCCCGATGTGCAGGGCGGCGCCCGCGAATTGGAGCACGGCGGTGTGGTAGAGCGGTGAGCAGACGAGGTGGACGTTGCCGTCGAAGGGCCTGATCCCGAAGATCCCGAGGAATCCGCCGAGATACGTCTCCTCGGGCGGCTTGCCCGACAGCGGGCGGCGGATGCCGCGCGGGCGGCCGGTGGTGCCCGAGGTGTAGTTCATGACCCAGCCGCTGGTCCTGGCGTCGGGCGCGGTGGCGGGCTGTCCCGCGAGCAGGTCGGCGAAGGGGCGGAAGCCGTCGATGTCGCCGATCGCGTACCGCCGGTCCGAGGCGAACCCCGCCTCGTCGGCCGCCTCGCGGGCGGCCTCGGCGAAGCGCTCGTGCGCGATGAGCACCTTGGCGCCGGAGTCGGCGAGTATCCAGCCGATCTCGGGGGCCACGAAGTGGTGGTTGACGGGCACCAGGTAGAAACCGGCCTGGAAGGCGGCGAGATAGGCGGTGAAGAACTCGACGCCGTTGGGCAGGACGACGGCGAAGGCGTCGCCGGGCTCCAATCCGGCCGCGCGCAGCCCGTGCACGAGCCGGTTGGACGCCGCGTGCAGCCGCTCGGCGCTCCACTGCTCGCCGTCGGGCGCGGTGAGAACGGTACGGCCGGGGTCCTGTTCGGCCTGTGCCCAGAAGCCGTTGGGCGTGGACGTGCTCATCCGGTCCTCCTCAGCGGTCGAATCTGCCGGAGCAGATCTGTTCTGCGCGTGCGGGCGGTCAGCGCCGGTCACGCCCTGGGCCGGGGGCGGCGCCGTCCCGCGCGCCGCGTCCGGCGATACTGTTCAGCCGGTCCATCGCGCGCTCGAAGCCGCGCGTGAGGTCGTCGAAGACGGCCTGGACGGGGCGCTCCTGGTTCATCGCGCCGACGATCTGGCCGACCGGTGTGCCGAGCAGCGGGCCGACCTCGTAGCGCTGGATGCGGGAGACGGCGTCGGCGACCAGCAGGCCCTGGAGCGGCATCGGCAGGGTGCCGGGGCCTGCCGGGTCCTCCCAGGCGTCGGTCCACTCGGTGCGGAGCTGGCGGGCGGGTTTGCCGGTGAGGGCGCGGGAGCGGACGGTGTCGCCCGAGCCCGCGGCGAGCAGCTTGCGGGTGAGGGCGGGCGAGTGCAGATCGGCCTCGGCGGCGGTGAGCCAGACCGAGCCGAGCCAGACGCCCTGCGCGCCCAACGCCAGCCCGGCGGCGACCTGTTCGCCGGTGCCGATGCCGCCTGCCGCGAGCACCGGCAACGGGTCGACGGCGCGCACCACTTCGGGGACGAGCACCATGCTCGCGATCTCCCCGGTGTGGCCGCCCGCCTCGTAGCCCTGGGCGACCACGATGTCGATGCCCGCCTCCTGGTGGTGCCGCGCGTGCCGGGCGCTGCCGGCGAGCGCGGCGACCAGCACACCGTGGTCGTGGGCCCGGCGCACGACGTCGGCGGGCGGTGAGCCCAGCGCGTTGGCGAGCAGCTTGATCGGGTAGTCGAAGGCGACGTCGAGCTGGTCGCGGGCGACCTTCTCCATCCAGCCGGTGATCCGCCAGCCCGCGCGCTCGTCGGCGGCGAGTGCGGGGACGCCGTGTTTGGTCAGCAACGCCTCGACGTAGGCGCGGTGTTCCGGCGGGATCATCGCCTCGATGTCCGCCTCGGTGACTCCCTCGACCTTCTTCGCGGGCATCACGACGTCGAGGCCGTACGGCAGTTTGTCGGTGTGCCCGTCCAACCAGTCGAGGTCGCGGGCGAGTTCGTCGGGGGCGGAGTAGCGGACCGCGCCCAGGACGCCCATGCCGCCCGCGCGGCTGATCGCGGCGGCGACCGCGGGGAACGGCGTGAAGCCGAAGACGGGGTACTCGATGCCCAGCCGTGTGCTCAGCTCGGTCTCCATGGGGGGCAGGATGCCGCAGCCGGTCTGGAGAGGGAAGAGATTTTCTGACGCAGTGTCAGATTTCTGCGACCCCGCGCCCGTCACGCGGGGCCGCGACGCCCGGGCGCGTCACACGTCGGCGACACTCCCGGCCGCCGCCCCGTCACGTCGGCGGCGCTCCCGGCCGCCCCCCGTCACATCAGCGGCGGTCCCGGCCGCCGCCCCCCCGTCACATCAGCGGCTGTCGCCGCCCTCGTCGCCCCGCCGCACCGTCATCACCGCCGCCGCGACCGCGGTCGCCGCCAGGATCGCGGCGGCGGTACCGAGGGCTGCCTGCGCGGCGGCGCGCGGTGTGCCGTCCCCCGCGAGGTAGACGCCTCCGATGACGGCGACGCCGATGGTGCCGCCGAGTTGCTGGACGGCGTTGAGCAGCCCGGCGGCCGAGCCGGTCTCCTGCCGGCCGACGCCGCTCAGCGCGGTGGTGAAGAACGGCGGGGTGAACAGCCCGGTGCCCAGGCCCGCGACGGCGAGCGCGAACAGCAGCGCCGTCGGGTACGCGTCGGGCGCGGCGGACCGGTAGGCGAGGACCGCGCCGCCGATCCCGACGCCGAGGAAGGCGATCCCGGCGTGCATGACGCGGGTCCCGTAGCGCGGGACCAGACGGCCGCCCGCGGCCACCGACCCCGCGGACAGCCCGAGCGACCAGGGCAGCATGGTCAGTCCCGCGGTGAGCGGGCCGCGGCGCAGGCCCAGTTCGAGATGGAGGACCACGGTGATCATGACGCCGTTCATGACGGCGAAGAACAGCGTGGAGGTGGCGAGCGCGGCGGGGAAGGCACGGCCGCGCAGCAGGGCCGGTTCGATGAGCGGCGCCCCGCCGCCGCGCGCGGTGCGCCGCTGGTGGACGACGAACAGCGCCAGTACGGCGGCGCCGACGGCCGCCACCGCCCATCCGGCCGCTCCGGGCGAGCCGGTGGCCAGCGGGCACACCACCAGCGCGGTGCCCGCCATGGCCAGCGTCGTCCCCGCCGGGTCGAGGCGCGGCCGGACCGGGGCGCGGTCCTCGCGCAGCCGTCGCGCGACGGCCAGCACGACGACGGCGAGCGGGACGTTGACCATGAAGCAGGCGCGCCAGGACGAGCCGAACAGGTCGGCGTGCGTCAGGACCCCGCCGAGCACCGGGCCGAGGACCGCGGACAGGCCCATCACCGGGCCGATCGTGCCCAGCGCCTTGGCCAGTTCGTCGCCGTCGAACATCGCGCGGATCAGGCCGAAGGTCTGCGGGATGATCAGCGCCGCCGCCGCGCCTTGCAGCGCCCGCAGTCCGATCAGCGTCTCGGGGGTCGGCGCGAGCGCGCACGCCAGCGACGTGACGGCGAAGGCCGTCACCCCGATCCGGAAGACCCGGCGGCGGCCCGCGATGTCGCCGAGCCGGGCGCCGGTCAGCAGCCCGAGCGCGAACGCGAGGGTGTAGGCGGCGCTGAACCACGGGATGGCGGCTGCCGCGCCGCCGAGGTCGGTGTGGATGACCGGGCCGGCGACCTGCACGATCGTGGCGTCCAGCAGATTCATCGCCTCCGCGACCAGCACGGCGGCCAGCGCGATCCACCGCCAGGGGTACGCGGACGGCGGTACGGAACCGGCCGCCGGTCCCTCTCCTGTGCCGGGATCCCCGGTCACGGCGGGCGCGCCGTGCGGGTCGTACGTGTCGTGCGTCTCGTGTCCTGTGCTGCGGGACATGCCTCTCCCCTGCGTACGGGTGCGCGGTTGGTCGTCCGTGCGCGTGGTCCGTCTCGCGACGCCCCGGCCCCGTGACCGACGACCACCACCGTCCCGCCCGTACGGCACCCGCTTCCATTTCCGTGGCAGAATTCGATGATTACTTCCATCGAGGTCGGCTGATATGGCGAAGGCGCTCGCACTCGACGATCTGGACCGCGGCCTGATCCACGCCCTGCAAGTGGACGGCCGGGCGCCGTTCACGCTCGTCGCGGACGTCCTCGGCTGCTCCACCCAGACCGTCGTACGCCGCTACCGCCGCCTGTACGCGCACGCGGGCCTTCGGGTGGTCGCGCTGCCCGCGCCGCGCAGCGCCGGTATCCACCAGTGGTTCGTACGGCTGACCGCCGCCACGCGCGCCGCGCACGACATCGCGGTCGCCCTCGCGCGGCGCCCCGATACCTCGTGGGTACGGCTGACCTCGGGCGGCACCGAGATCGTCGCGATCATCCACACCCAGCCCGCGGGCCCCGACGCGCACGCGCTGCTGCTGCGCGACATCCCCCGTACCGCCGGGATCACCGCGGTGTCCGCGCACTACCTCCTGCACACCTACGTCGGCGGACCGGCCGCCTGGCACGGACGGGTCGGTGTCCTGGACGCCGCACAGCGGGCGCGGCTGCGCGCCGAGAGCGCCGCCGAGGAGCCGGGCGCCTCGCCGTATCTCCTCACCGGCTCCGACCGCCTCCTGCTGGACGCGCTGCGCGACGACGCCCGGATCAGCTACGCGGAACTCGCCGCCGCGACCGGCTCCACGGCCGCCACCGTCGCCCGCACACTCGCCGAACTGCGCACGCGTGGCGCGCTCTTCCTCGACGTGGACATCGAACCGGCGGTGCTGGGCGTGACCGTGTCGGCGCTGCTGTGGATGCAGGTGAAGCCCGCGCATCTGGACGCGGTCGCCACGGAGTTGGCGGGGCACCGGGAACTGGCGATGGTCGCGGCGACGACCGGGCCGACGAATCTGGTCGCGCAGGCGCTGTGCGGGGACGCGGAGGAACTGCACCGCTATCTGACCCGCGAGGTCGCGCTCGACCCGATCGCGCGGATCGAGACGGCGCCGGTCCTGCGCACCTACAAGGCCGCCGCGACCCTCCGGATCGGCTGAGGACGGGGCCGAGGGGCCGGGACCGGATCGGACCCGCCGCTCACAACCGCTCGGGCGCGCCCTGCTGTTGGGCGGAGACACGGCGGTACAGGGCCTGCGCCTCGGCGGTCCTGCCGAGCTGTTCCAGGCAGTGCGCCTCGTCGTTGCGACTGGTGAGGGTGTCGGAGTGGTCGGCGCCCAGCACGCGCTCGCGCGCCTCGGCGACCTCGTGGTAGACCGCGAGCGCGGTCGACCAGCGGCCCAGCCAGCCCAGCCCCACCGCTATCTCCCGCTTGCTGACGAGGGTGTCGGGGTGCTCCGCGCCCAGTACCCGCTCGCGCACCGCCGCCACGTCGCGCGCCTCGGCCAGCGCCCGGTCCCAGTGGCCGAGCCGTCCCAGATTGACCCCGAGCGCGTGCCGGGCCCGCAGCGTCTCGGCGTCGGTGGAGCCCCCGGTCCTGGTCCTGGCCTCGACCAACTCCTCGTACAGCGCGAGGGCGTCGCCGCTGCGGCCGAGCCGTCCGAGGCAGATGCCGGTCTCGTAGCGCGCGGCCAGCGTGTCGGAGTGGTCGGCGCCCAGCACCCGGGCGCGCGCGGCGGCCACGTCGCGGTAGGTGGCCAGCGCCTCGGCCCAGCGGCCCGCGCGGCCCTGCGCGTAGCCGACCTCGAAGCGGGTCACCAGCGTCTCGGGGTGATCGGCGCCCAGCACCCGCGCCCGGGCGTCGGCGACCTCGACGGCCATCGCGTACGACTCGTCCGTCCGGCCGAGACGGCCCAGGTTGAAGGCCAGATTGTGCTTGCAGTGCAGGGTGTCGGGGTGGTCCGCGCCGACCGTGCGCTCGCGCGCCGCCAGCACGGCCGAGTAGATCTGGTGGGCCTCCAGGTAACGGCCGAGGCTGCCCAGCGCGTACGCGGCCTCGTGCCGGGCCACCAGCGTGTCCGGGTGGTCGGGGCCGAGGACCCGGCGGCGTACGTCCGAGATGTACTCGTACAGCCGCAGCGACTCCTCGGTGCGGCCGAGCCTGCCCAGGCAGAAGGCGGCCTCGTGGCGGCTGGCCAGGGTGTCGGGGTGCTCGGTGCCGAGCGCGCGGTCGCGGGCGGCGGCGACGGAGGTGTGCAGGTCGTACGCCTGCCGCCAGTTGCCGACCCGGCCGAGGTCGATGCCCTCGGTGTGCCGGGCGGCGAGCGCGGCCAGGGTGTCGGGGCCCGCGGCGGCGACGACCACGCGGGTGGACCAGGCGCCGGTGAGTTCGTGGTGCGGCGCGTCGGGAATGCGGTGCGCGCGGGTGGAGCGCGCGGCGGAGCCGGTGGTCAGTCCGCTGGCCCAGGACGGCAGCGCCGAGGGACGCTCGGCGGCGGCCGCGCCCGCCGCCGCCCGCATGGCCTTGAGCCGGCCGCCGACGTCAGCGGCGTCCTGCGGGCGGTCCTCCGGGTCCTTGGCGAGCAGGTCGAGGATCAACCGGTCCAGTTCGGCGGGGAGTTCCGGCCGCGTCATCCGTGGCGGGTCGGGCGCGGTGTCCCGGTGGCCGACCAGGATCGACCAGGCGTCCTCCAGGTCGAACGGCGGCCGTCCGGTGGCCAGTTCGTACAGCACGCAGCCCAACGAGTAGAGGTCGCTGCGCTGGTCGACCTCGGAGACCGCGCCGATCTGCTCGGGCGACATGTAGTGCGGGGTGCCCATCGCCATGCCGGTGCCGGTGAGCCGGGAGGTGAAGCCGATGTCGTGGCCGAGCCGGGCGATGCCGAAATCGCAGATCTTCACCGCGCCGTCGCTGAGCCGCATGATGTTGGCCGGTTTCAGGTCGCGGTGCACGATGCCCTGGGTGTGCGTGTACGCGAGGGCGTCCGCGACCTGTTCCGCGATGTCGGTGATGTCGGGGACCGGCAGCGGATGGCGCCGCGCGTCGTCCAGCACCTGGAGCAGATTGCGGCCGTCGAGCAGTTCCATCACCAGGTAGAGGACGCCGTCGTGTTCGCCGAAGTCGTGCACGACGGTGACCCCGCGGTGCTGGAGGGACGCCGCGACGCGCGCCTCGCGGCGGAAGCGCTCCTGGAGGACGCGGGTGAATCCCGCGTCGCCCGCGTGGCCGACCGGTTTCAGGCACTTCACCGCGACCCGGCGGCCCAGCGACTCGTCCAGCGCACGCCAGACCTCGCCCATGCCGCCGCGGCCGATCAGTTCGTGCAGGCGGTACCGCCCCTGGATGAGGGTCCCCAGTCCCTCGGGGCCGTTCCCCTGCCCGCGTCCCGGTCCGTGTCCCTGCTCGCGCCCCTGCTGGTAGGTCTGTTCGCGTCCCTGGCCGTGTCCCTGTGGATGTCCCTGGTCGTGTCCGTCGTGATGTCCAGCCGCCATCGCGTGCCGCCGCCCCCGTGGTCCTCGGTGCTTCCCCGGTCCCAGTATGGCCGCGACCGCCGACAAGCGGCACAGCGCATCAGGGCAAAACGGCCGCGGACTCGCGAAGCCGCGGGCCCGCCGGGCGGGTGACGGGTGACGGGCGCCGGGCCCCGCCCGTAGGACCGACGGCCGGGTGACGGCTCCGACCCGCCGGACCGCCACGGGCACGCGCCCCGGCGGGGGCCGAACAGCCGGGCACCCGCCGCACAGGCCCTAGCGGCGGACGCGCGGCATCCCCAGGCCGATCCAGGAGATGATCTCGCGCTGGATCTCGTTGTTGCCGCCGCCGAAGGTGAAGATGACGGCGCTGCGGTAGCCGCGTTCCAGCTCGCCGTGGAGCACGGCGCCCGCCGAGCCCTCCTTCAGCGGTCCGGCCGCCGCGGTCACCTCCATCAGCCAGGCGTACGCGTCCCGCCGGGCCTCGCTGCCGTAGACCTTGACCGCGGAGGCGTCCTGCGGGGTGAGGGTGCCGCGCTGGAGGGCGTCCACCATCTGCCAGTTGAGCAGCTTCATGGCGTCGAGCCGGGTGTGCGCGCGGGCCAGCCGGCCGCGGACCCAGCCGAGGTCGATGACGCGGCGGCCGTCGTCGAGCTTGGTGTCGGCGGCCCAGCGCTGGACGTCGTGCAGGGCGCGGATCGCCATGGTGCCGTGCGCGGCCAGCGTGACCCGCTCGTGGTTGAGCTGGGTGGTGATTAGCCGCCAGCCCTTGTTCTCCTCGCCGACTCTGCGGGTGACGGGCACGCGGACGTCGTCGTAGTAGCTGGCGGTCGTGTCGTGCGAGGCCAGGGTGTTGATCACCGTGCAGGAGTAGCCGGGGTCGGTGGTCGGCACCAGCAGCATGCTGATGCCCTTGTGCGGCGGCGCGTCCGGATCGGTGCGCACCGCGAGCCACACCCAGTCGGCGGTGTCGCCGTTGGTGGTCCAGATCTTCTGGCCGTTGACCACGTACGTGTCGCCGTCGCGCACCGCGCGGGTCTTGAGCGCGGCGAGGTCGGTGCCCGCGTCGGGCTCCGAGTAGCCGATGGCGAAGTCGATCTCGCCCGCGACGATCTTCGGCAGGAAGTACGCCTTCTGCTCGTCGGTGCCGAACTGCATGATCGTCGGACCGACGGTGTTGAGTGCCATCAGCGGAAGTGGCACCCCGGCCTGCGCGGCCTCGTCGAAGAAGATGAACTGCGCCATCGGCGTCATCCCGCGCCCGCCGAATTCGGTGGGCCAGCCGATCCCGAGCCAGCGGTCGGCGCCGAGCTCGCGGATCGTCCGCCGGTAGAAGTCCTTGCGTGCGGCGGGGTCGTCGTGCCGGGCGTAGGCGTTGTCCGGTACGAGACCGGCGAAGTAGTCGCGCAACTCGGCGCGCAGCCGCCGCTGTTCGGGCGTGTATTCCAGGTCCACGGCCCCTCCTGAACTCTTCGGGACTCCCGTCGGGACGCACCGGCGGTGCCGGCCGCTGCCCCGATACCGGCGCACACAGTAGAACGCGTTCCAGAAATTCGGAAGGGCCGTGCGTGGGGCGGCGACGGCCGGAACGCGGCGCGGGAACGGAGGCGGCCGGGTGCCGCGACGGTCCACGACACCCCGCCCGCGGGCAGCCGGGATTCGCCGCCGCCGTGGGTGATACTGCAATTTCGCTGGTGGGCGCCGTGTCCACCGGTCCGTGGACGGACGCGAGGGACGCACACACGTATGGCCGACGGGCAGGACGACCCCCACGAGGACGACCGGACCGGGCCGCCGGGGGCCGGCGGGGAACCGGTGGCCGAAGACGGGGAATCCCCCGAGGAGGACACGCCGCCCGTGCCGGGCGCCACAGCCCTCGGCGTCCGGCGGTACCGAGGGCGGCGGACGATGCGCGTGACCGCGCTCGCCGTCTCCGTCCTGGTCCTGCTGACCGCCGCGACCGGTGCCTTCCTCTACCTCCGCCTGGACGGCAACATCCGCGATCTGCCCCTGTTCGGCGGGGTCGGCGGCGACGCGGGCACCGAGCGGGCCGACGCCTTCGGCAGGACCCCGATCAATGTGCTGGTGATCGGCTCCGACACCCGCGCGGACCCGGAGGACTGCCGGCTCGGCGGCGACTGCGGCCCGGGGCAGAACGCGGACGTGGGCATGGTGCTGCACATCTCCGCCGACCGCTCGCACGCCTCGGTGCTCAGCATCCCCCGCGACACGGTGACCGACCTGCCCGCCTGCCGCGACCCGCACGGCGGTGTCACCGAGCCCCGGCACGCCCAGATCAACTCCACGCTGCGCTACGGGCCCGGCTGTACGGTCGCGGCCGTGCACGCGCTCACGCGGATCCCCATCGACCACTTCGTGATGGCCGACTTCGCGGGCGTGGTCCGGATGTCCGACGCGGTCGGCGGCGTCCCGGTCTGCGTGGACCGCAATGTGTACGACTCCTACTCGCACCTGAAGCTGGCCAAGGGCAGGCACGAACTCCAGGGCACGGCCGCGCTCCAGTTCCTGCGCTCGCGCCACGCGTTCGGCGACGGCAGCGACCTCGGCCGTACGGACGCGCAGCATCTCTTCCTCGGCGCGCTCGCCCACCGGCTGCGCGAGAACAGCACGTTCACCGACCCGGCCTCGCTGCTGGACCTCGCGGACGCGGCCACCCGGGCGCTGACCGTGGACACCCGGCTCGGGAGCGTCTCCCGGCTGGTCGGCCTGATCGACGACCTGCGCAAGGTGCCGTCGGCGCGGATCGCGTTCGTCACCATGCCCAACATGCCCGATCCGGAGGATCCCGACCGCGTGGTCGTCTCGCACTCCGGCCGCCGCCTGTTCGCCGCCATCGCGGCCGACCTCCCGCTGACCGTCACGGACTCCCGGGCGATCGACGGCAAGCCCGACGATCCGACGGACGCCACGGGCCCCACGGACTCCGCGGATTCCACGGCGGGGGTCACGGGTGGTGACGACGGCGACCCGTCGGGGGATGCGACGCGGGACCCCTACGGCGGCGAGGCGGCCACCGCCACCCCGCGCCCGACTCCGGCCCCGCCCCTGACCCACGCCTTCGGCCGTACCGCCGGCGGAAAGGCCGCCTGCGCGCGGGTCGCCACCGGACCCGCGGTCACCGTGCGTGGCGAGACACTGACCCCGAGCGCCGCCTTCCGCGCCACCCCCTGGATCCCGGTCTCCGCGCCATGACCGCCCCGCTCACCTGAGCACGCGGGTGCGGAACGCGCTGTGCGGCGCGTATGCGGCGATACTGGGGGGAGACGCGACAGCCCGGCCGGAGCATGCCGTGGGCCGACCGGGCAAGGCGGTCCCCGAACCGCGTCCGGCCCCTTGACCTGGACGAGGGCCCCCGGGCGCCGCACTGCCGACCTTCTCAGGAGGTACTGATGAAGATGCTGATCAACGTCGCCGAGACCGTGGTCGCCGACGCGCTGCGCGGGATGGCGGCGGCGCATCCGGAGCTGACCGTCGACGTCGAGCGGCGGGTGATCGTGCGGCGGGGGGCGCCGTACGAGGGGAAGGTCGGTCTGGTGTCCGGCGGTGGTTCCGGGCACGAGCCGCTGCACGGCGGATTCGTCGGACGCGGGATGCTGGACGCCGCCTGTCCCGGCGAGGTCTTCACCTCGCCCGTGCCTGACCAGATGGTACGGGCCGCCGCCGCGGTCGACAGCGGGGCCGGGGTGCTGTTCATCGTGAAGAACTACACCGGTGACGTGCTCAACTTCGACATGGCCGCCGAGCTGGCGGAGGACGAGGGCGTGCAGGTCGCCAAGGTCCTGGTCAACGACGACGTGGCGGTGGTCGACAGCCTCTTCACGGCGGGACGGCGCGGTACCGGTGCGACGCTCTTCGTGGAGAAGCTGGCGGGCGCCGCGGCCGACGCGGGAGCGCCGCTCGACCGGGTGGCGGCCGTGGCCCGCCGGGTCAACGAGTCCTCGCGCAGCTTCGGCGTGGCGCTCAGCGCCGTGACCACGCCCGCCAAGGGCACCCCGACCTTCGACCTGCCCAGCGGCGAGCTGGAGCTGGGCATCGGCATCCACGGCGAGCCGGGGCGCGAGCGCCGGGCCATGATGACGTCCGGCGAGATCGCCGATGTGGCGGTCGACGCGGTCGTGGAGGACCTACAGCCGGACGGACCGGTGATCGTGCTGGTCAACGGGATGGGCGCGACGCCGCTGCTGGAGCTGTACGGCTTCAACGCCGAGGTGCACCGGGCCCTGACCGAACGCAAGGTCCCGGTCGCGCGCACACTGGTCGGTAACTATGTGACCTCGCTCGACATGGCGGGCTGCTCGGTGTCGATCTGCCAGGTCGACGAGGAGCTGCTGGGGCTGTGGGACGCGCCGGTCTCGACGCCCGCGCTGCGCTGGGGCTGCTGAGCGCCCGCTCTCCCGCGCCGTACCGACCGCTCCCGGCCACCGGCCGCCACCGCCGAAAGGACCGTACAACCGTATGAATGCCCTCCCCTCCCCCGGATCCGCCGGCTCCACCGTCGACGCGGACTTCGTGCGGCGCTGGCTGGACACGGCCACCGCCTCCGTCGACCGCGAGTCCGAGCGGCTGACCGAACTCGACTCGCCCATCGGCGACGCCGACCACGGCAGCAACATGCGGCGCGGTTTCATCGCGGCGCGCGACGCCGTCGAGCAGGAACCGCCCGGCACGCCCGGCGGCGTGCTGGTGCTGGTGGGCCGGACGCTGATCAGCACGGTCGGCGGGGCGTCGGGGCCGCTGTACGGCACGCTGCTGCGCAAGGCGGGCAAGGAGCTGGGCGACGAGGAGGCCGTCGGCGCGGACCGGCTGCGGGACGCGCTGCGCGCGGGGGTGGACGGGGTCGCCCAGCTGGGCGGCGCGTCGGCCGGTGACAAGACGATGCTGGACGCGCTGCTCCCGGCGGTGGACGCGCTGACCGGCGCGCTCGACGCGGGCGGCTCGCTGGCCGAGGGCCTGGCCGCCGCGGCCTCCGCGGCCGACGAGGGCGCGAAGGCCACCACGCCGCTGCGCGCCCGCAAGGGCCGGGCCAGCTACCTCGGCGAGCGCAGCGTCGGCCACCAGGACCCGGGCGCGACCTCGGCGGCCCTCCTGGTCGACGCGCTGGCCGCCACGGCGCGGGACGGTGCCGCGTGACCACCCCGATAGTCGGCATAGTGCTCGTGTCGCACAGCGCCTCCGTCGCGGCCTCCGTCGTCGCGCTCGCCACCGGACTGACCGGCGGCGCGACCGATGTGCCGGTCGTCGCGGCCGGCGGCGGCCCGGACGGCGGGCTCGGCACCAGCTCCGATCTGATCGTCTCGGCCGCCCGTACGGTCGACCAGGGCGCGGGGGTGGCCGTCATCGCGGACCTGGGCAGCGCCGTACTCACCGTCAAGGCGCTGCTCGCGGACGACGAACTGCCCTCCGGCAGCCGGTTGTTGAACGCCCCCTTCCTCGAAGGCGCGGTCGCCGCGGTCGTCACGGCCTCGACCGGCGCGGACCTGGACGCGGTGGCCGCGGCGGCCGAAGACGCGTACACCTACCGCAAGTTGTGAGCTGAGGCGCCGGAGAAGACCGCGGGCCCCCGCCGTCCCACAAGGGTGACGGCGGGGGCCCGCGGGCTGCTGCGGGTCAGCGTCCGTAGCTGATCAGGGCGCGGACCATGCGGCAGGTGATGTCGGACGGCGGGTGGACGCCGATGCGCTCGGCGGTGTCGTGGATCCGGCGGTTGCTCGCCTGCGCCGGGTCGTAGACGCCCGAGTCGAGCAGGGCGATGACCAGGCGCATCGTCTTGAGCCGGCGGTTGTGCGCGATGTACCACTCACGCGGCCGTCCGGCGGGAAGCGGCTTCTTCGGCAAGGACAGTAGGGGCAGTGCGGCAACGGCCATCGGCATCCTCCTGAGGCGTCGGCCAACCCTCTCGAACACTGTCGATTTTACCGCCAAGCACTGACAAAGGCCGCTGCTCAGACGGGGGTTGGGGGAGGTTCTTCCGACCCGCGCGAGGGCCCTTCGCACGGCACTTCGCAGGGCACTTCGCAGGACATTTCACCGAGCGCCTTCGTGATCCGCCGGGCAGGCCCTAGCCGCCGAGCAGCCGTACGGCGTGGTGGGCGGCGGCGAAGCAGCGCGGGTCCTCGTAGGTCGCGTACTCGCGCCGCGCAACCTCGGCGATCTTGATGGCGTGTTCGTCGCGCAGTTCGACCGCGGCCTCGACGATCCGGCGGCGCTCTGCGGGGTCGTGGGCGTCCACGGCCGGTGCGGCGGGGTCGGGTTCACCGCGTCCGGTGAAGATGTTGAGCAGCGTTCCCGACACGTCGCGGACCGCTTCGTAGGAGGGCAGCGCGAGTTGCGGCGGCAGGTGCGGCAGCGTCATCCGGACCGCGGCGGGCGCGGTGACGGCGTGGATGGCGGGCACCGGATTGCCGCCCGGCCGCATCAGGGTGTACCGCCCGGCGCCGATCGCGGTCAGCTCGGCGAGCGCGGCGTCCACCGACTGTTCGAGCCGCGCGTCGGCGGCGGCGAACAGCTTGGACTTCGGTTGGCGGCCGAGTGTCCTGACCGCGCCCACGGCCTTCGCGCCGCGCGCGAGGGCGCCGTCCGGCGGCTGGTAGAGCGCGGCCCAGAAGGCGAGGCCGTTGGCCAGTTCATGGAGTTGTACGGTGCTGGGCGCGCCGACGGCGGTGATGCCGCGTACGGCGTGCGCGGTACGGATCACCCCGTGGGTCAGACCGGCGAACATGCCGGGAGTCAGCCGGGGCCACCACTTGACCAAGGTCTCCCGCCAGCCCGCGCCGTCGATCTCGCGCCGGAACAGCGTCGCCCAGTCGGCGAGCCGCCGGGCCTCGCCGAGCGCGGCGCGCCAGGAGTCGGGGTCCGCCGCGTCGATGGGGGCGAAGAGGTCGGGCGGCGCGCCGAGGCCGCGGTGGCCCGCGTACCACTCGACCCAGTCCGGCACCTGGTCGCCGTGGCCGAGGGCGGCCAGCGCCTCGGCTCCCATCGGGGCGTGGAGCGCGAATCCGCGCAGCTGATTGCCGGACCCGAGGAAGAACCCGGCGTGACCGAGCCGTTCCAGGGCCTCGTTGACGGCGGTGTCGTACGTGTCGTCGTGCGTGCTGTCGTACGCGTCGTCATGGCTGGGGGTGGCGTCGGGCATGGCGGGCACGGTCCCCTCGGGGTTGCGCGGAAGCGGCGGGTCGGGCGCGGGCGGTGCGGTGCGTCGCAGTGCGGTGCGGCGAGTCGCGGGCGGGGCGGGGCGGCGCGGTGCGGGAAACGGGCCCCGCTCCCCCTCGAACCGGGGAACGGAGCCCGCGCACCGCTGTCGCCCTGTACCGGTTCAGCCCCTGGCGGGGGCCGGGTCGGCGGGCGAGGCGGCGGCCTCCGCGGCGGCGATCTCGTCCGCGCTGAGCGGCAGCCCGTGCGGGTTGGCCGAGGCGCCGTCGATCTTCTTGACGAGCAGGCAGGACAGCGCGCCCAGCGCCATCACCACGACGGACACCAGCAGTGTCGGGTGCATGGCGTCGATGAAGCCGTGCCCGAAGACCGCGGTGCCCGCGTCCTGGATGCGGTGCGCCGCGTCGGCGGGGACGTCCGAGGGGAGCTTCAATCCCGAGGTGTTGCCCGCCACTTCGAGGTGCTTGCCCGCGTTGTCGAAGCTCTTCACGAACCCCTCGCGGTAGTCCGCGGGTACGCTCCCGGCCCGCTGCGCCGCCTGGTCCTTGAGGGAGGAGGCGAGCTGCCCCTGGAGCACCGCGCCGACCACGGCGCCCGCGAGCACGGAACCGACCTGCCGCAGCGCGTTGTTGACGCCGGACGCGGCGCCGGTGAGCTTGGGCGGCACATTGCGCATGACCTCGGTGGCCATCGGGGTGAAGGTGCAGCCCGCGCCCATGCCCATGATGAACAGCGGTGCCACGATGCCGGTCCAGCTCTGGCCGACGTCGGCCACGGACATCACCCACAGCAGGCCGCCGCCGTACAGCACGAGGCCGGTCATCAGGATGTACTTGCCGCCCAGCTTCTCGGAGAGCACACCCGCGGGGCCGGCCATCACGAAGGTGCCGACGGACAGGGGCAGCAGCACGATGCCGGACTTCATGGCGCTGTAGCCGAGGATGGACTGGAGGTAGACGGTGATCGGGAGGAAGAGGCCCACGATGCCGAACGAGATCGCGATGCCGACGAAGTTCATGATCGTGAAGTTGCGGTCCTTGAACAGCGAGAACGGCACGAGGGGTTCGTTGTCCTGCTGGCCGCGCTGGTAGACCAGGAAGACCGCGAAGACCACGGCGGAGGCGGCGATCGACGTCCAGATCCAGCCGTTCCAGTTGTACTTCTGCCCCTCGATCAGCGCGAAGGAGAGCAGGAAGAGCGTCAGCGACAGCAGGACGACGCCTGGAACGTCGAAGCGGTGCTTGACCGTTCGTTCCGCGTTGGGGATGAACAGCAGGGCGCCGGCCACCGCCAGGACGCCGAGCGGGATGTTGACGAAGAAGATCCAGCGCCAGTCGATCTTGGTGACGAGCACACCGCCGACGGCCGGGCCCGCGGCGCCGGACACACCGGCCACGATGCCCCAGATGCCGAGCGCGACACCGCGCTTCTCGTGCGGGAAGACGTCGATGATCAGGGAGAGGGTCTGCGGCAGCAGCATCGCGGCGCCGATGCCCTGGATCGCGCGGAAGGTGATGAGCTGCGACGGGTTCTGCGACAGACCGCAGGCCAGGCTCGCCAGGGTGAACAGCGCGACGCCGTAGACGAAGAGGTTCTTCTTGCCGGTCAGATCGCCCATCCGGCCCGCGGTGATCAGGAGTACGGCGAGCGCCAGGGTGTACGCGTTGGTGATCCACAGGATCTGGTCGAGTGACGCGTTCAGGTGCTCCACCATGTCCGGAATGGCGATGTTGACGATCGTCAGGTCGAGCAGTGTCATGAAGAACCCGATGGACAGCACCGTCAGGATCGCCCACGGGTTGCCCCGCAACTTGTTCACAATTCCTCCTTGCCGTGGGCGTGGCAGGCGCTCACGGTCGCGTGTGTCGTTCGAGGCGGCGACGATCAGCTCTACGGCCCCAAGAGGAGCCCTCCGCGAGCGGATGTGACATCGCCGTCGGGCGGTGAGGCAGGGATCACAGGCGTGACACCGGCGCGGCCACCGGCGGGAATGGCCGAGGTGAACGCGCGGGTGCGGGGGTGTGCTCGCCCGGCGCCCGCGGCGCGGTCAGGGCGGCGAAAAGCCCCCGTGTGAAGGGGAGTTCCCCCACGGAGGCTGTTGTGGGGCAGGACAAGCCCCTGGGAAAACCGTGACAGACGCCTTCTGGTCCGTCAACCGGCGGCTACAGGTGGGTCACCTCGCGCAGCACGGCGACCTCGCGCGGTTCGAGCCCTTCGAGAATGGTCAGGGCGGTGCGGCGGACCTCGGCCGCGGCGGCCGTGTCACCGGCGGCGTGATGGGTGTCACCCAGATAACTGAGCGTCACGACCTCCTCGGCGAGGTCGCCCAACGCCCGGGTGATCTCCAGCGACCGTTCGAAGGCATCGACGGCCTCCGCGTACTGCCCGAGCCCGTGGTGCGCGTAGCCCAGATTGTCCCAGGCGACCGCCTGCATCGGCCGGTCGCCGAGCACGCTGTAGAGCGCCAGGCCCTGCTGACACTGCGTCAGGGAGGCGGCGAAGTCGCCGAGTCTGCCCAGCAGCCAGCCCGCAGCGTTACGGGCCCGCGCCTCGCCGTGCTGGTGCGCGACGACGTTGAACAACTCCGCGGCCTGCTGGGCGTATTCGAGCGCTTCCTGGTAGCGGCCCCGGTGTTCGAGCACCGAGCTGAGGCCGAAGTAGGTGTGCGCGAGACCGGTGCTGTCGTCGAGGTCGCGGTAGACCCCTGCGCAGTGTTCGAGGTGGGTGAGGGCGGCCGGGTAGGCGACCAGCCACGAGTAGCTGGTGCCGAGACCCCGGTGCACGCCGGAGCGCCGGGGGCCCCAGGGGTCGGGCGGTGACGCCGGGTTGGGGCCGCGCCGGTCGGAGACGCCCATCAGGATCCAGCCGAGCCGGTCGGAGTGCACGTCGAAGCCGTTGACATCGGCCTGCGTGACGGTGGCCATCAGGACCTGTTCCTCGGCCTCCATCCACTCCGCAGCCCGCCGCGCGTCGGCGAGCGTCTCGGGCACCGCGCCCGGCTCCGGGTCCCCCAGCGTCAGCGGGATCGGCACCGGGCTCAGCAGCCTGGCCGCCGCGTGGGCGGTGTGCAGGTAGTGGTCGAGCACCCGCAGCAGGACCGTACGGCGCTCCGCCTCGCTGTCGTGCGTGGCGGTCAGCTCACCGGCGTACGCGCGGAGCAGGTCGTGGAAGGTGAAGCGGCCCGGCACATGCTCCATCACCAGGTGGGCGCGGGTCAGGTCGTACAGCGCGCGGCGTGCCTCGGCGACGGTCACCCCGGTCAGGCTCGCCGCGGCCGGGACGGTGATGTCGGGTCCCGGGTGGACCGACAGCAGCCGGAACATCCGCCGGGCGGACTCCGACAGGTGCCCGTACGACCAGGAGAAGACCGCGCGCAGGTCGGTGGAGGCGTCGCCGATGTCGAGGGTGTCGAGCCGGTGCCGTACGTCGCGCAGCGCGGCGACCAGGTCGGCGAGCGACAGCCGGGGCGAGACGAGGGCGCGGGCGGCGGCGATGCTCAGGGCGAGCGGCAGCCGGGCGCACAGCTCGACCAGTTCGGCGGCGGCCTCGGGTTCCGCGGCGGTGCGCTCGGGGCCGAGGCGGCGGGCCAGCAGGTCCAGCGACTCCACCGCGCTGAGCAGGTCGAGGGTGACGGGGGTGGCGCCCTCGGCGGCGATCAGGCCGGTCAGTTGATTGCGGCTGGTGATCACCACGGCGCAGGAGGTGCTGCCGGGCAGCAGCGGCCGGACCTGGTCGGTGTCGCGCGCGTTGTCCAGGACGATCAGGACCCGGCGGCCCGCCAGCAGGGTGCGGTAGAGCGCGGCGCGGGCGTCCAGTTCCTCGGGGACGCTCTCGGCGGGCACCCCGAGCGCGTCGAGGAAGCCGCGGATCGCCTCGACCGGCGCCAACGGGCGGGAGCCGGGAGCGAATCCGCGCAGATTGACGTGGAGCTGGCCGTCGGGGAAGCGCTCGGCGTTGCGCTGCGCCCAGTGGATGGCCAGCGTCGTCTTGCCGATGCCCGCGGTGCCGTCGATGGCCGAGATGACGGCGGTGCCGCCGAACTGCACGGCGTGGTCGAGGAGTTCGTCGAGCAGCTTGAGCTGTCTGCGGCGGCCGGTGAAGTGCCGTGAAGCGGCGGGGAGTTGGCGGGGCACGCGGGCCGGGGCGGCGACCGGTCCGCCGTCCGTGGCGCGCGGCTTCTCGGGGGCGGCGACCGAGGGATCATTGGCGAGAATCCGCTGGTGCAGCAGGTCGAGCGCGGGCGGTACGTCCAGCCCCATCTCGTCGGCCAGGCGGGTGCGCAGCCCGTGGAAGGCGGCGAGCGCCTCGCTCTGCCTGCCGCCGCGGTGCAGTGCGAGCATGAGCTGGCTGACCGGCTTCTCGCGCAGCGGGTACTCGGCGACGATCGCGGACAGCGAGGCGACCACTTCCGTATGCCGCCCGAGGGCCAACTGGTGGTCGGTACAGGTCTCCTGGACCGCGAGCCGCCGTTCGTTCCAGGCCGCCGCCCTGGCCTCGATCACCCGCCCCGAGAGCCCGGCGAGCGCGGGTCCGTGCCACAACTCCAGCGCCGCGCCCAGCAGTTCCACGCACTCGGCGAGGTCGCCCGCGACGCGCGCCGACTCCGCGGCGGCCACCTGACGGTCGAATTCGGCACTGTCCAGCGCGCCTTCGCTCACCGCCATCCGGTATCCCGCGTCTCCGACGGCCGTGATGTCCCCGGTCCCGCCGGGAGCGGCGACCAGCGCCGAGCGCAGTCGCGACACCGCGTTGCGGATCTGCTTTCCGGCCGTGGCGGGCGGAGTCTCGTCCCAGAGGGCGTCGACGAGGTGGCTGAGCGATACGGTCCTGTTGGCTTCGAGGAGCAGCAGCGCGAGGACTCGCTGTTCCCTGGGCCCGCCGAGGGATATTCGGGTCCGACCGGACCAGGCCTCCAAGGCGCCGAGGACCCGAAACCTCACGCCGTCCCCCTTACCGGGCTCGCCCGGCGTTGTGATCGGAAACTGCATCATAGACCGCGGGCTCCAATGAGGACCAGTTGAGGACGAGTTGAGGCCGCCGTGCCCAATGCTTGAGCCAGGCCCTTCAGCTGAGTAGTCGATGTAGTCGATTGATTAGTCGATCAGTGCGGTGAAGGCAAACAAGCTTGGCGGTCTTCCGCCACCCAACGGGGGTGTGGCGTGAAGATCGGCTCGATGGCATACGCCTCGGGTCCCGGCGGCCGATGGCCGGGACACGCGCGGTGCCTCCCCTGGGCGAGGCCCGGGTTCGGAACCGGCACGGGGCGGCTCCGCACCTGGGCCTCGTTCGTACCCCCGCGCGGGCCGGTGTCCTCGGTGCGGCTGTTACGGGGCCGGGTATCCGGGGTGCGCCGCTCCCGGAGCGGTGGCGGGCGCGAACCACGTGGGGTCGTCGCGCAGCGCCATGTCGATCCGGCCGCGGGCGATCGGGCCGAGCGGCGGCAGTTCGTCCAGCGCGAACCAGCGCACGTCGAGCGATTCGTCGTCGTTCACCCGCGCCTCGCCGCCGACGGCCCGACAGCGCAGCACGATGTCGATGTACTGGGCGCGGTCGCCGTTGTCGTACCTCACCGGCTCGTTGGTGAAGACGCTCAGCACCTTCTCGACGACGGCGTGCACCCCGGTCTCCTCCTCGATCTCCCGGACGGCCGCCTCGGCGGGCTGCTCGCCCGGATCGGGGATGCCACTGATGAGCGCCCATTTTCCGGTGTCCGTACGGCGGTTGAGCAGGATCCGGCCGCGGTCGTCGAAGACGACGGTCACCACACCCGGCAGGAGCAGCAGGGTGTCCCCCGCCTTCGCGCGGATGTCTCGGATGAATTCGGGAATCGCCATGCCCAGAGCGTACGAGAACGACGGTGAACGCCACACCAGCACCAGGTTTCCCACGTGGTGCCGGGTTCCCGTACGACGTATCCACAGGTCGGGGTGTCACCCGTTACGGTGGCGACAGACAGCGCCCACGCGGGGAACGCGGGTGTGACGGTACCCCGTCGCGCCCGGGTGGCAGGGGGTACCGGGGGATGGACACGACGGCCGGCGGGACGCCGGGCGCCACGCGTACGAAGGCGGCCGGAGCGCCGCGCCCGCCGCGGCGCGAACCGCGTCCGTACAGCGGCACCACCGACGCCGTCGGCATCGCCCTCCTCGTCTGCTGCGGCGTCTGGACGCTGATCGCCGCCGCGGGCCGCGCCGCCCGCCCCGAGGGCACCCTGCTCGCCATCCTCGCGGTCAGCGCCGGATACGCGGCCGGCCGCATCCTCGGCGCGCTGCTGCCGGTGCTCGCGCCCGCCGTCGCGGCCGTGGCCGTACTCGCCCTGGTCCTCGTCCCGCCGAGCCGGCTGTCCGCGCACCCCGACGCGCCGCCGCTCGGCTATCCGAACGCCGACGCCGCGCTGCTGGTCCTCGCGGTCGGCGCCGCCTGCTGCGCCGCGTGGGCGGTCCGGGGCAAGGGGTGGCGGCTCGGGCTGCGGCTCGTGGCGGCGGGCGCCGCCGTCACCGCGCTCGCGCTGGGCTCGGCGGCGGGCTTCGCGGCGGGGATCGCCGTCGTCCTGTACTCGCTGGCCGCCGCCCGGATGCGGCGGCGGCTGCTCGGCCTGTGCGGGCTGGCGCTGGCCGCCGCGCTCGCCGTCGGCGGCAGCTACGCCGTCGCGGTCGACGCCCTGCCGTCGGGTCTGTCCGAATCGCTGACCGGCCAGCTCACCCAGCCGCGGGTCGAGCTGTGGCACGAGGCGATCGACCTGGCCGAGCGGCACCCGCTGCGCGGGGTCGGGCCCGAGCGGTTCACCGAGGAGAACGCCGGTCCGCCCGCGGACGCCACCACCGCCGTCGCCGCCTCACCGCCGTCCGCGCCGCTCCAGCTCGCCGCCGAGCAGGGCATTCCGGGCGCGGCGCTGCTCGCCGTCGCCTTCGGCTGGCTGCTGTACGCCCTGTGGCGCTCGCCGCGCCCCACCCCCGTCGTCCTCACCGCGGGCGCCGCCCTCACCGGGCTCGCCCTGCTCGCCACCGTCGACCACGTGCTCAGCTACGCCGTGGTCACGGCGGGAGCCGGTTTCCTCGCGGGCATGGCCACGGCCCGCCCTCTGCCGGACGACGGCTGCCCGCCGGTGGCCGGGTCGGCGTCCGGCCTCTTGCTGCCGGACGACGGATTCGGTCCACTGCGCTGACCGGGTGGCGCGGCCTCGGGGCCCGCCCCGAATACGGGTGCGGCCTCGGGGCCCGCCCCGGATACGGGTGTGCGGGCCTGGGCGTCTCCGGCCCGCGGGACGCGGGTCAGGCGCCGGAGGTGTGGCGGGCGGTGCGCAGCGTCAGCAGGTCGCGGATGGTGTCCACGGCGCCCTGCGCGTCGTCCACGGTGACCGTGAAGCGGCGACCGCTGCCGAGGTCGATGACCAGGCCCTGGCCACGGCGGACGACGACCGCGGTGCCCTCCTCAGGGCGCCAGCGGTAACCCCAGCCGCCCCAGTTGCGCGGGCTGACCAGGGGCGCGAGCTGGGCGCCGCTGACCTGCTCCAGCGGGATACGGCGGCGCGGCACTCCGATGTGGCCGCAGCGCACGTCGACCGCGTCGTGGTCGACCCGGACCCTGACGTGCGTGAAGGCGACCGTGCCGAACAGCACCAGCAGCCCGACGGCCACGCAGCCCACCACGGACATCACCAGCGGGGCCAGGCCCGAGGCGGCGTCGGGGCCTTCCACGGCCAGCTCGATGCCCAGCGCCATGCAGGCGGCGCCACAGGCGGCGAGCACCCATTGCATGCGGTTACGGGCCCGCCCCGTCCAGACCTGGGGCGCGCCGCTCTCCGGCCGAGGAGGGTGCGTCATGCTGTGAAGGGTACTGGGATACCCACCAGAAGGCAGCCCTATGCACTCAGGCGGTGGCGGGTGTCACCAATGAGGCGCCTTCGGCGTACGCCAGCGCCGCCGCGGGGAGGGGGGCCGACCGGCCGTTGAGGACGACCTCGATCCGGCCGCCGCCGGTCGCCCGGGCGGCGGACCCCGCACGGCGCAGCGCCTGCGCGGCGACGGCGTCCGCCGAGCCGTACAGCACGGCGCCGGGGACGGCCGCGGCGATCCGGTCGGCGACGAGTTCGTAGTGCGTGCAACCGAGCACGATGGCCCGCGCTCCGGCGGGGGTCAGCGCTGCGGCGGCGGCGACCGCGGCGGCCACGGCCGCGGTGTCGCCGTACTGCACGGCGTCCGCGAGACCGGGGCAGGGCACCTCGGTGATGTGCGCGCCGTTGCCGAATTCCGCGATCAGTCCGCGCTGGTACGCGCTGCCCGTCGTCGCGGGTGTCGCCCAGATCGCGAGGGAGCCGCCGGCCGCCGCCGCGGGCTTGATCGCGGGCACGGTGCCGACGACCGGCACCGCCGGTTCGAAGGCGGCCCGCAGCGCGGGCAGCGCGTGCACGGTCGCGGTGTTGCAGGCGACGATCAGCGCGTCGGGCCGGTGCGCGACCGCGGCCCGCGCGCACTCCAGCGCCCGCCCGGTCACGTCGTCCGCGCCGCGCGGACCCCACGGCATTCCCTCGGGGTCGGACGACAGCACCAGATCCGCGTCCACCCGCAGCCGCCGTACGGCCGCCGCCGCCGCGAGCAGTCCGATCCCGGAGTCCACCAGTGCGATCTTCACCCCGCCACTCTAGCGACGCCCCCCGCCCCGCCGCCGCGTCACCACCCCCGACCCGCCCACGCCCCGATGCCGATCCCCGCACCGCCGGAGCCGCCGCCGCACGGCGGTCGGGGGTCAGCCCGATCCGCGTCAGGGAGGGGCGCGCCGGGTGGCAGGGGGCCGCGCCCGGGCGGATGAGGCCGCGGCCCGGACCGAGGCCGTCGCCGCCGCAGGCGGTGGGTATCGCAGTCGCCGGGCGGCCGTCGGCGGGCAGGGAGGCGGTCCGATCGGGCTTCGGGGAGGGCGGGGCGCGGCGGGTGGTGGGGGGTGGGTGCGGCAGACTGCGGGGCGTGACGGTGTTGATGGTGATCGCAGGGGTGTCGTTGCTGGCCTGGGTGTGGCTGGTGGTCGGGCAGGGGGGATTCTGGCGGACCGATGTGCGGCTGCCGCGGCGGGGCGCGCTGGACGAGTGGCCGTCGATCGCGATCGTCGTGCCCGCGCGCGACGAGGCCGAGGTGATCGGGGTGAGCCTGCCGTCGCTGCTGGCCCAGGAGTATCCGGGCCACGCCGAGGTCTTCCTGATCGACGACGGCAGCACCGACGGCACCGGGGACCTGGCCCGCGCGCTGCACGACCGGCACGGAGGTCTGCCGCTGACGGTCTCCTCGCCCGGCGAGCCGCCGCCCGGCTGGACGGGCAAGCTGTGGGCGGTCCGGCACGGCATCACGCTGGCCGCCGAGCGCAGCGGCCCCGACTACCTGCTGCTGACGGACGCCGACATCGCCCACCGGCCGGACAGTCTGCGCGAGTTGACGGCCGCCGCGGTCTCCCGCGACCTCGACATGGTCTCGCTCATGGCACGCCTGCGCGTGGAGACGGGCTGGGAGAAGCTCATCGTCCCGGCCTTCGTGTACTTCTTCGCGCAGCTCTACCCCTTCCGCTGGATCAACAAGGCCCGCTCCCGTACGGCCGCCGCCGCGGGCGGCTGCGTGCTGATCCGCGCGTCGGCCGTGGCCGCCGCCCGCGTGCCCGACTCCATCCGGCAGTCGGTGATCGACGACGTGGCGCTCGCCCGCGCGGTGAAGCGTTCGGGCGGCAGGATCTGGCTCGGGCTCGCCGAACGCGTGGACAGCGTGCGGCCCTACCCGGACCTGGGCGAGCTGTGGCGGATGGTCTCGCGCAGCGCGTACGCGCAACTCCGGCACAATCCGGCGGTGTTGCTCGGCACGGTGCTCGGGCTCGCGCTGATCTATCTGGTGCCGCCGCTCGCGGCGGTCGGCGGCGCGATCGCCGGGGCCTGGCCGCTGTGCGCGCTGGGGCTCGCGGCGTGGGCGGCGATGGCGGCCAGTTACGTACCGATGCTGCGGTACTACGGTCAGCCGTGGTGGCTGGCGCCGACCCTGCCGTACACGGCGGCGCTGTATCTGCTGATGACCGTCGACTCCGCGGTCGAGCACTACCGCGGCCGGGGCGCGGCCTGGAAGGGCCGCACCTACGCGCGGCCCGACGCCTCCGTCTAGGGCGCGTCGGCGCCCAGCCCGTCGGCACGGAGTCCGTCGAGGCCCGCACCAAGTCCCTTCAGCCACGCCTCACTTGCGGCCCGGCGTCCAGTTCAGGCCCCAGCCGTACGCGTAGTCCGTCGTGCGCTGCGGGCTCACGCCGCGCCTGGGCACCAGATAGCGCGCCTCGCGCCGTACGACGAGGTCGTCGCCCTCGCGGACCAGCAGCGCGAGGGCGCAGACGTTGGACTGCACGGTGCACTCGTCGAGGACGAAGTCGACCGGGGCGCCGTACTGCGGCTGGAGCGTGACGGTGGCGTGCAGTCCCGCGAAGCTGCGAGCGCCTTCGTAGATCGTGACGAAGACGAGGATCCGCCGGAAGTGGGCGGTGTGGTCGAGGTTGACGGTCAGATTCTCGCCGGACGCGCTGCCGCCGGTGCGGTCGTCGCCGTCGAGCAGGATGAACGGCGGCTGGTAGAGCGAGCCGAAGGCGTTGCCGAGGGCCTGCACCACACCCTTGCTGCCGTCGGAGAGTTCGAAGAGCGCGCACAGGTCGAGGTCGACGCCGCCGCCCTTGCGGAACCGCCCGCCGCCGCGGGCCGGGTCGACCCGCCAGCTCAGATTGACCCGCAACGCGCCCGTGGCGCCGCCCTGTTTGGTGAGCGAGACCGCCGGCGCGTCCTTGGTGAGCGTGACCTTGGACAGCCGTACCGGCGCGGGTGCCGAAGCCGGAAGGGGCGGCGTCATCGGGGCGGGTGGTACGACGGGTACGACAACGGTCGGCTCCGGAGCGACGGCACGCGTCGCCTCTGGCAGAGGGTCGGACATGGGCTCGGACATGGGCTCAGGTACGGGCTCGGGTTCGGGCTCTGGCACCACCTCCGGCAGCCGCTCCGGCAGTTGATCCGCCCGCAGCCCGTACGCGGCGCCCAGCCCCGCGAGCCCGGAGCCGTACCCCTGCCCGACCGCCCGGAATTTCCAGCCGCCGCCGCGCCGGTAACACTCGCCGAGGACGTACGCCGTCTCCGCCGTGGCCCCCTCGCAGTCGAAGCGCGCGACCTCCGCTCCCCCGTCGGTGACGCGCAGCCGCAGTCCGGGGATCCGGCCGAAGGTGCCGCCGCCGGAGCGGGCGACGATCAGCACGGAGGTGACGGTCGTTTCGACGGACGCGAGGTCAACCGAAAGAGTGTCAGTGACCGTGCCTGCGGCCGGGTCCGGATCCGGCGTTCCACCAGCCGCGTAGCGCACCGCGCCGGAGGGGTGAACGGGTGCGGCGGCGTGCACCAGATCGTCCGCATCGCGGGCCCCGGTGTCCGCCACGAGCAGCGCGCAGACGTCGGCGCGCGGGATGCCCGTACCCGCCCGCCTGGTGAACTCCACCTGGAGGACCGCCGTGGGCAGCGGCATGTTCTCGCCCTTGCGCAGCGTCATCGGATGCCCCCTCGCACGTGCGCCGAGACGCCCGGTAACACCAAGGACGCACGGCTTTTACCTGATCACATCATGAGACGCTGACCGTTTTCCCCGGATTCGCTCATATTGGGGACAGGACCGCGCAACACGCAGCGCAAACAACCCGCTAATCGGTCTCCCCAACGACCACATCGTGGGCTTAACTTATGGCTCATGAGCTCCCCCCGCGGTTCTTATGGTGGCGGCTACAGCGGCTACTACCCCTCGTCCTCGTCCTTCCCGGACACCCCGATCTACGACAGCCTCGTGGCCGAGCGAGGCACACCGCAGATCGCCCCCATCCGCGTGCCGTCCTACACCCCGTACGAGACAGGCACCGGATACAGCGGCTACCCCGGCAGCAACCTTCCCGCGCTGCCCGCCCTCCCGGCTCTGCCGTCGGGGCCGTCGGCCCCCTCGCCGCAGTACACCCAGCCGCAGCCCGCCGCGCAGAACGGCTACCCGACGCCCGCGTACCAGCCGCCGCCCGCGCCGTACATCCCGCAGCAGACCGCCGCCCCGCGCGGCGGCTTCAACGGGAACGCCTTCAACGGCGGCAACGGCGGCGCTTTCAACAGCGGCGGCTCCAACGGGACGGGCACCGGCAACGGTTACAGCAACGGCGGCGGGTACCCGGCGCAGCCGCCGCAGCCCTCCCCCTCCGGCTACGAGGCCGCGCGGCCGGTGCCGCCTCGTCCCGTACCGCCGCGGCAGGCGCCCGGCGGCCACCCGGAGGAGCAGTATCCGCGGCGCAATCTCGGCCAGGGTGTTCCCCCGGCCGCCGGAGGCGGTTACTACCAGGGCTGATCAGGTACCTCCCGGGCCGATCGGCCCGGCGCGTGTGCTGGCAGGATGGCGGTATGACCTCGACCGTCCTCAGCGCGCTGCACATCTACCCGGTCAAGTCGCTGCGTGGAATCAGCATGCGGACGGCGGTCGTGGAGCCGTGGGGGCTCACCGCTGACCGCCGTTGGATGCTGGTCGACCGCGAGCGGGGCAAGGCCGTGACACAGCGGGAACAGCCGCGTATGGCGCTGCTGGCCGCCGAACCCGTGGGGGGTGGCGGTCTGCGGCTGACCGGTCCCGGGCTGCCGCCGCTCGATGTCGCCGTGCCTGAACCGGGTCCGCTGGAGACGGTGACGCTCTTCGCCCACAAGATCGAGGTCGTGCCCGCGGGGCAGGCGGCCGACGACTGGTTCAGCGGGTATCTCGGCCGCCCGGTGCGGCTGATGCACATGGACGACCCCGCGGTCCGGCGGCCGGTCGACCCCGATTTCTCCGCGCCGGGCGACATGGTCAGCCTCGCCGACGGCTTTCCGCTGCTGGTGACCACGACCGCCTCGCTCGCCGCCCTCAACTCGCTGATCGCGCAGGGCGAGCGGGCCGAGGAGGGCCCGCTGCCGATGAACCGCTTCAGGCCGAACGCGGTCGTGGACGGCACCGAGGCGTGGGCCGAGGACGACTGGCGGCGGGTACGGATCGGCGAGGTCACCTTCCGCGTCCCCAAACCCTGCGGGCGGTGCGTGATCACCACCACCGACCAGGGCAGCGCCGGGCGCGGCAAGGAGCCGCTGCACACCCTCGGCAAGTACCGCAGGATCGGTTCGAGTCTTGTTTTCGGCCAGAATCTGATCCCCGAGAACCCCGGAACCCTACGGGTCGGCGACCCGTTGACCATCGTGGAGTAACGCGTCGCCGCGGCGCTCCCGCGACCCCCGCGGATCCACACGCATGAGTCGCGCCGTTTGCGGTAGTTGAACGGGTGTGAAGGGGGTCCGTCCATGAATCGCCAGAGTCGGCAGCGTCACCGCACACGGCTCAGGAAGTTCGGCTGGCGGTGGCGGCGCAATCCGCTGCGGCGCCGCTCCGATCTCGTCGAGGCATGGCTCGGCGTGGCCACCGTGGTGCTGCTCTGCGCGACCCCCGCGCTCGGCTGGTGGGCGGGCAGTTCGGTGGACCGGGCCCTCCAGCGGGTGGTGCGCACCGAGAACGCGCAGCGGCGGCTGGTCCCCGCCACCGTGCTGGATCCGCCGGACACGACGACGCCCGCGGTCGCCGACAAGGTCGGCACCGCCGATCCGCGCCGCGGCGATCTGCTGCGCTGGAAGTCCCCGGACGGCGAATCCGTCTACAGCGCGACGGTGCCCGGCGACATCGAGGTCTGGCGCAAGGGCGGTATCTGGCTGTGGACGGACCGCTCGGGCGAACTGGTCGCGCCACCGCTGGATTCGGCCACCGCCGCCACGCACTCCGTGCTGGCGGGCACCGCGGCCGCGACGTCCGCCGCCGGATTCCTGATGATCGTACGGCAGTTGGTGATGTGGCGGCTGATGAGCCGCCGGCTGACGAGCTGGGAGCGGGACTGGGCCCGCGTCGGCCAGGACTGGGGCCGCGCGGGAGCGGGCGGCTGAGCGGCGCGACGACCGGGCGGGACCGCGGGCGGACCGGTGTTCGTCAACAGCCGCCTTCCGCGCACGCTACGGTGGGTCCCCGGTCAGCAGATGCAAGAGGTGGGGGCACAGCAGCCCGATGGCACATGGCGTGGTCCAGGTGACCAATCCGAACAGCTCGCGGTGGCGCCGCCGCACGGGCGAGTACGAGTCCCTGGCCGCCGCGGTCGAAGCGGCGGCGGACGGTGACATCCTCTCGGTGAGTTCAGGCACCTACCGGGAGAATCTGGTGCTGGACCGCGCGGTGACACTGCGCTGCGCCGACGGCGCCGGGACGGTACGGATCGCCCCGGCCTCGGGCGTGGCGCTGACCGTACGGGCCGCCGCGACCGTCCAGGACCTCGTGGTCGAGGGCCAGGACATCTCGGCCGCCGCGCTGCTCGTCGAGGCGTGCGCGCCCGAGCTGACGGGCCTGCGGATCAACACCCGTTCCGCCGTGGGCCTTGAGGTGCGCGACGGCGCCCGGCCCACGGTGCGGCAGTGCACGGTGGACAATCCGGGCGGCCTCGGGATCAGCGTGCTGGACGCCGCGGGCGGGCTGTTCGAGGAGTGCGAGGTGGTCGCCGCGGGCCAGAGCGGGATCGCCGTACGCGGCGGGGCCGCGCCGCGCCTCGAGCGCTGCCGGGTGCACAACACCTCGGGCTCCGGCCTGTCGGTGACCGGCGAGGGCAGCGCCCTGGAGGCGGTGGGCTGCGAGGTCTACGAGATCCGCGGCAGCGGTGTGCAGGTCTCCGCGCGCGCCTCCGCGCACTTCACCGACTGCCAGGTGCACCGCACGACCGGCGACGGCATCTCGCTGGACACCGACGGGGTGCTGGCGATGGCGGACTGCGACATCCACGACATCCCGGAGAACGCGGTCGACCTGCGGGCGCGTTCGGTGCTGACGCTGACCCGCTGCCAGGTCCGCCGCTTCGGCCGCAACGGCCTGTCGGTGTGGGACCCGGGCACCCGCGTGGACGCCAACCAGTGCGAGATCCACGACAGTACGGGCGACTACCCGGCGGTCTGGGTGAGCGACGGCGCCGTGGCCATACTGGATTCCTGCCGGGTCCACGACGTGCCGGACGCGCTCTTCGTCCTGGACCGGGGCTCGCGCGCCGATGTCGTGGACACCGACTTCTCGCAGATCCGCAACACCGCGGTGTCGGTGAGCGACGGTGCGAACGTCCAGCTCGACGACTGCCGGATCCGGGAGGCCGCCACCGGCGCCTGGTTCCGCGACCACGGCAGCGGCGGCACCCTCGCGCAGGTCACCATCGACGACACCGCGACCGGGGTGATCGTCACCAAGGGCGCCGACCCGGCGCTCGACCGCTGTACGGTCACCAACGCGGCCGAGTCCGGCATCTACGTCTCGGCCGAGGGCCGCGGCACCTTCACCGCCGTCCGGGTCACCGGCAGCCGCGGCTACGGCTTCCACATCATCGACGGCTGCCGGTCCACGCTGACCCGCTGCCGTACCGAGCGCTGCGCGCGCGGCGGTTACGAATTCGCCGAGCCGGGCCCGGTCACCGAGGACTGCACCAGCGACCGGGCGGCGACGGAGGCCGATCCGGTGCCGGTGCCCTCGGGCGCCGCGACCGTGCAGCAGGCCGCGGCGACACAGTCGTACGGGCTGCTCGGCGGTGTTCCGGAGCAGCGTCCGGTGGCCGAGACCGCGCCGCCCGAGCAGGTCGCGCGGGACAGCGACGACGTGCTCGGCGACCTGGACGCGCTGGTCGGCCTGGACAGCGTCAAGCGCGAGGTGCGCACGCTGATCGACCTGATCGCGGTCGGCCGCCGCCGCCAGGAGGCCGGTCTGAAGGCGCCCTCGCTCCGCCGCCACCTGGTCTTCACCGGCTCCCCCGGCACCGGCAAGACCACGGTGGCCCGGCTGTACGGGGAGATCCTGGCGTCGCTCGGTGTGCTCCAGCGCGGCCATCTCGTCGAGGTGGCGCGGGTGGACCTGGTGGGCGAGCACATCGGGTCGACGGCGATCCGTACCCAGGAGGCGTTCGAACGGGCCCGCGGCGGTGTGCTGTTCATCGACGAGGCGTACGCGCTGGCCCCCGAGGACTCCGGGCGGGACTTCGGACGCGAGGCGATCGACACGCTGGTGAAGCTGATGGAGGACCACCGGGACGCGGTGGTGGTGATCGTCGCCGGGTACACCGCGGAGATGGAGCGCTTCCTCGCCTCCAACCCCGGTGTGGCGTCGCGTTTCTCACGGACCATCACCTTCGGCGACTACACCGCGGAGGAGCTGCTGCGGATCGTGGAGTCGCAGGTCCTGGAGCAGGAGTACCAACTCGCGGACGACGCGGGCGAGGCGCTGCTCAAGTACTTCACCGCGATCCCGAAGGGTCCGGGGTTCGGCAACGGCCGCGCGGCCCGGCAGACGTTCGAGGCGATGGTCGAGCGGCACGCGGGACGGCTCGCGCAGGTCGAGGAACCCACGCACGAGGAACTCCAGTTGCTCTACCCGGAGGATCTGCCGGAGCTGCCCTGAGCGGGCAGCGCGGTCGGCGCCGGGGCGGACCGTACGGCCCGCTCCGGCCCTGACCGCGCCAACTCGGCGAGCAGCGCCGTGCGTTCCTCGGCGAAGGCCGGGTCGGCCTGGAAGTCCGAGTGCCCGAGCACCGGTTCCGGCAGCGGGTGGTACAGACTGCGGCCGTACGCGACGGGGTCGAGCAGCGGACCCCGGTCGACGTACGGCGCGGCCGAACTGCCGTGCTTGCCCTGTGCGTTGGAGCGGGCGCCGAGGTGGACGGGGCCGCCGATCGGGTCGGTGCGGCGCCACAGATTGCGCCAGGCGTGCATGTCGTCGTGCAGCGCGCGCAGCCGGTCGGGCCCGAAGTGGGCGGGGAACCAGCGGCCGTAGAGCCGGGCCAGCGGACAGCCATAGGTGAGCAGGGCGACGCGGGCGCGGGTGGCCGGGTCGAGCTGCCAGACCGCGGCGGCGCCCAGGACGCTGCCCTGCGAGTGGCCGGACAGGATGATCCGGCCGCCGGTGCGCCGCGTCCAGGTCTGGATCCGCCAGCTCAGGTCGGGCACCGCGCGCTCGGCGTAGCAGGGCGGCGCGAAGGGGTGCGCGGCGCGCGGCCAGAAGGTGCCGACGTCCCACAGGATGCCGACCGTGCGGCGCGCGGAGGCGTCGCGGTACGCCCGCCGTCCCAGCGCGATCAGCGCCACCACTCCGGCGCCGACCATCCAGGAGCCGAGCGCCTGCGCGGTGCCGGCGACCGCGTCGAGGACGCCCGGCGCCCCGGCGGCGGTCTCCCCCGGTGTGCGGCCCGAGCGCAGGGCGCCCACGAGAGCCCCGGCGCCCAGGGCGAACGACGCCGCGCACACCACGGCGATCAGCGTCGGCGCGCTGTCGGTCAGCCCGGCGCGGGCGAGGGTCCCGGCGATCTGCCGGGTCCTGGTCCTGTGGTGCGGCTCTTCCGGGTACATCCGCTCGACCTCCGCGCGCAGCTCCCGCTCCCGGCGCCGCAGCCGCCACATCACCGCGGCGGCGCACAGCAGGAGCACCGCGAGGACGGCGGGGATCACGGACGCCTCCCAGGTCAGCACGGCGGGCGGCCCGGCCAGCGAGCTGCCCTTCTCGCCGGGCGTCGGACCCCGGTCCAGCCAGTCCGCGCACCGCTGCGCCACCCCGCCGGTCAGCACTCCGCCCATCGCACAGGCCAGCAGCGCGACGGCGGGCCCGGCGAGCCCGCGCAGCGCGACCCCGCGGTCGGCGGGCAGGCCGTCGGGCGCGTCGTCAGGCGCGTCGTCAGGTGAATCGTCGGGCGCGTCGTCAGGCACGTCGTCAGGTGAATCGTCGGGCGCGTCGGCGGACCCGGGAGGGGCCGCGGACGTCGGCGCGTACTCCGGCGGAGGCGAGCGGTGCAGGAGCAGCGCCGTCACCGCGAGCGCGGCGATCAGCGCGCCCTGGAGCACGGTGAGCACGGTGAACGTCTGGGCGGCGGGCAGCCGTCCGGCGGAGGTCCAGCCGGGCCGGTGCCAGGCGCCGTAGACGACGGCCGCGGTCAGTGCCGCCGCCGTGCCGTTGAGCAGGACCCGCGTGGTGAGCCGGTCGGTGGTGTCGTCCACGTCGTTCTCGGTACGGCGGGCCCGGCACGCGGCGACGACGGCCGCCGTGCCGAGGACAGCGAGCAGCCCGGCGAGCGTCCAGCCGACCGCCGGGAGCGCCCGCCCGCCGTGCCCGTGGTCGTAGCGCAGGGCCGGGACGCACAGGGCGGCGGCGACGGTGAGCAGGCCGGCGGCGGTGTGGGCGGTGCGCAGCCGGGCGACGGACCGGCGGCCGTACCAGAAGCCGGGCAGCGCGAGGGCGGGGGTGCCGGAGCCGGGCGGCGGGGCCTGCCGGTCGTTCGGGCGCTGCGACTCGTACGCGTACCAGGTGCGGTGGGACAGCCACCACAGCAGGCAGGTCAGGGCGAGCGGTGCGGTGGCGGCCAGGGCGAGGCGGCGGCCGGGCTCGCTCCACCAGCCTCCGCGCTCGACGGCCGCGAAGCCGAGCCACGCCTTGTCGCGGGCGCAGGCGGCCCGGCCCGCGCACTGCCACGCGACGATGTCGAGGGCGACTTCGCAGGCGGCGGCGACCAGCAGCACGGTGAGGGTCAGCGCGATCAGCCGGACGAGGACGTCGTAGCCGCGGCGCAACCGGTGCCGGGTGGACGGCGGGCGCATCCAGTGCGCCAGGTTGGCGATCATGAACGGCAGGAGCAGCAGCCACAGCGCGCGGCTGCCGTTGCCCGAGGTGAGGTTGGACCAGCAGTACGCCTCGGCCACCGGGCCGTCGCGGTGTTCCTCGGGGTGCTCCTCGGCGTCGGCGTCGCGGACGCGGCGGTGTATCCCGGCGATGTCGTCGCCCGCGACGCAGACGATGCGGGAGTCGTCGAGCATGAGGGCGGGGGTGGTGCCGCCGACTCCGTGGACGAGGAGTTCCAGCGCGAGCGTCTCGCACGTACCGGCTTCGGGTCCGGTGTTCGCCTCGGGTTCCGCTTCGGCTCTCGCCTCCGCTTCCGCCGCCCGCGCGTCCGTTCCGCCTTCCGCTCCCGCTCCCGTTCGTGGTGACACTGCGTCCCCCGTCCCTCGCTGTTCCCTCCGGTGGTGCCCGCCCGGCCCGCGGGCAGCCGTCAGGCCCGGCAGCCGTGCCGTAATCGTGATGTCGATGGTCGGAAGTCGTACCGGTCCGGTCACCTGACGTACACGCGATGTCGCCGCTCATGGAAAGATGACCGCAGCACGTCGGTGGACGGCATCGCGGACAACGAGACGGACGGGACGGGGTCACGGGTGAGCGACAACCAGAACCTGCTCGCGGAGCAGCGGCGGGCCCTGATCCTCGACGAGGTGCGGCGGCGCGGCGGTGTCCGGGTCAACGAGCTGACGCGGCGGCTGAACGTCTCCGACATGACGGTGCGGCGCGATCTCGACGCGCTGGCCCGGCAGGGTGTCGTGGAGAAGGTGCACGGCGGCGCGGTGCCGGTCGTCGAGGCCAGCAGCCACGAGCCGGGCTTCGAGGCGAAGTCGGCGCTTGAGCTGGGCGCGAAGGAGGCCATCGCGCGGGCGGCGGCGACCCTGGTCACGCCGGGCAGCGCCATCGCGCTGGCGGGCGGCACGACCACCTTCGCGCTGGCCCACCATCTGCTGGACGTGCCGGATCTGACCGTGGTCACCAACTCGGTGCGGGTCGCGGACGTCTTCCAGTCGGGGCAGCGGCGGACCGGCGCCCACAGTGGCGAGGCGAGCGCGACCGTGGTCATCACCGGTGGTGTGCGCACCCCGTCGGAGACGCTGGTCGGCCCTGTCGCGGACCGGGCGATCCAGTCCCTCCACTTCGACCTGCTCTTCCTCGGCGTGCACGGCATCTCCGTGGAGGCGGGCCTGTCGACGCCGAACCTCGCGGAGGCCGAGACCAACCGGCAGTTCGTACGGTCCGCCCGCCGCGTCGTGGTGATCGCCGACCACACCAAGTGGGGCACGGTGGGCCTGAGTTCCTTCGCCTCGCTGGAGGACGTGGACACTCTCGTGACGGACGCGGGCATTCCCGAGGTGCTGCGCGCGGAGATCGCCGAGCACCTGTCGGAGCTGATGGTCGCCGAGGAGCCGGAGGGCTCGACGGGCGCGGCCGACAACTGACCGCCCGGCTAAGGGTGTTCAGGGCTTCGGCTCCGGTCGCCCAGGGCCTCGGCTCAGTTCGTCCAGCGGCTCAGCGGTATTCGGCGAAGCGTGCGCGCACGGCGAGGAGCACCAGCACACCGGCCGCGCCGAGCGCGCCCCCCGGGATCTGGGGCCAGCCCGCCAGATCGTCGTGGGCGGCCCTCGCGTGCGTGTCGAAATCGTCGAGCTGACGGCCCGCGAGGGCGTCCAGGGTGGTGGCGAAGTCCCAGAAGTCGAAGGCCACGTCACCGCGTCCGACATTGGTCAGGACAACCGCGGCCTCGTCCGTCCTGCCCCGCGACTTCAGTGACCGCAGCCGCTTGTCGTCGGCGAGGAAGTGGCCGTAGCGGGTGAGAACGTCCTCGTACGCGGCGCGTTCGGCCGCGGTGGCGTATCCGTCGGGGCTGAGCAGTGCGTCGAGTCGCTTGACCAGACCGTCGAACTGCCGCTGGTCGGCGACCCCGTAGCCGGCGTCGTGGACGAACCAGCGGCTCTCGCTCGCGGCGGCCTGCGCGGCGGTGGCGCGGGCCTCGGCCAGCCGGGACCAGGGGCGCAGCCCTTCGCGGCCGGCCGCGGTCACGGCGTCGGCGGACGAGGTGAGGGCGAGAGTGCCCACGAGGGTGACGAGCAGCGCGGCGACGGTGGCCGCGACCAGCGCCGGGTTGAACAACCGCCGGTAGTCGGTGGCCAGTTCCCACTGCCACGACAGGAGGAAGCCGAGCGTCAGCAGACCGACGACACCGATGACCAGGGCCCAGCGCAGCGCGGCCGAGTGGGCCGCGGACTCCAACTGCGCCGCCTTCGCCTCGTACCCGGCGGACAGCTCCGTGGCCTCGGGCAGGAGCTGGTCGTGCATGATCTGCCCGGCCTGGACGTTCATCGCCACGGCGCGCGGCGGCGGGTGGCCCGCGGTGCGGTCGGGCTGCTGCTCGTCCACGTAGGCGGCCCGGCCGCTGAGGTCGTCGTAACGGCCGAGCCCGTCGAGCAGGTCCCGCACCCGGACGCTCTGCGAGCGGTCGGCGGCGAGCTGCCGCAGCAGGTCGCTGATTTCGGCGCGCCGCTGCTGCGCGGTGATCAGCGCGATGAGCTGGTTACCGACCTCGACCTGTGCGTCGGTGGCGGATCTGCCCGGTGCGAGGGTGTCGGCCCGCTGGGCGTCCAGGTCGGCCAGGGCGAAGCGCAACTGACCCGCCACGGCGGCCCGTTGGGTCACCGCGTCCCGCAGCCCCGCGGTGTCCGACCGTACGCCGATCGCCCCGGCGACCGCGACGGCGCACAGCGCGGCCAGCAGCGCCAGCGCCGTCACGGCCCTGGTACCGAGCCGCCGCGGCCCGGCCTTCCCCCGTCGAAGGCCGCGCCGCGGCGCGCGTATCGTCTCCGGTTGCCTGACCGTTACGGCCACCACCGCCGGCGGGTCGCCCGCCGGGGGCCGCGTCACCTGAGACGTCGTCATGCGGCGACGCTAGGCGCCTCCCGCGAAACCCCGGTGGCCCCGGAGCGACCGCCCGGTGTCCGGCCCGTAACAGAACTGCCGCGAAAGGTACGTGCGACCGCGAACCGGCCGCGGGCGCCCAGGAGTTCAGCGCGGCCCGCGCGCCGTGGTCGTCCCCGTCCTCCCCGGAGCACGGCCGCCGCCGCTCCCCTCCCCGTCACCCTCGGTCGAGGATTCCGGCTGCCACAGCGGGTGTTCCTCCTTGATCCACCAGCGCGGTACGTAGCCGGTGCGCAGGCCGCGCCGCGCCTCGGGGTCCTTGCTGGCGAACCAGACGTGTCCGGTGATCCCGGCGGCCAGCAGGAGCGCCAGCCAGTCGTGCACGAAGGTGGCGCCGGTACGGTAGAGCAGCGGGGACATCCGGGGGAACCACATGATCAGCCCGCTGCCGATCATCACCAGCACCGCGCCGACGCTGAAGGCGGCGAAGAGCTTCTGGCCCGCGTTGAACTTGCCCGCCAGGCTCGGCTCGCGCCTGCGGGTGCGCAGCGCGGCGCGCAGCCAGCGCCAGTCGTGCGGGAAGAACCGGCCGAGCCCGCTCGCGTCCCGGCGGAAGGCGCGCGAGGCCAGTCCCAGGATCACCGGTACCGGGAGCAGGATGCCGGACCACTCGTGAACGGTGACGACCAGCCGTCTGCGGCCGACGATCTCCGACAGCGGCGGGAAGTACAGACAGGCGGCGGTGAACACGCACACGCCCATCAGCCAGGCCAGTGAGCGGTGCACCCAGGTCTCGGCGCGGGTGAAGCGGCGCAGCCCGGTGACGGCCCGTGCCTCACGTAGTCGGGTCATCATGGCGGCCGTTCGACGTGCCGACCCATCCGTCCACGTCATAGCCGTAGTGCTCCCAGTAGCCGGGTTGGACGTCCTTGGTGACCGTGATTCCGGACAGCCACTTGGCGGACTTGTAGAAGTACATGGGCGCGGCGTAGAGCCGTACGGGTCCGCCGTGCGCGTCGGTGACGGGCTTGTCGTTCATGGTGAGCGCCACCAGCATGTCGGGCCGTCTGGCCTGCTCCATGGTGAGGCTCTCGGTGTAGACGCCGTCGAAGCAGTTGAAGCGGATCGCCCCGCCCTTGGCCTGGACGCCCGCCGCGTCGAGCAGGGTGGACAGCCGCACCCCGGAGAATGCGGTGCTCGGCACCCGCCAGCCGGTGACGCACTGCACGTCGTGCACCATCCGCACCTGCGGCAACGCCCGCAGATCGGCGAGGCGGTACGAGGCGGGCTTGTCGACGAGGCCGCCGACGGTCAGCCGGTAGTCGTTCTCTCCCCGGTGCGGGATGGAGTTGGACACCGAGTAGAAGCGGAAACCGCCGCCGCCGGGCAGCAGTCCGGTCACCCCGGTGGGGTCCTTGGCGCTGACCGACGCCAGGATCGTGTCGAGCTTGCCCTGGACAGCGCTGCCGACGCCGACGCCGACGGCGCCGAGTCCCAGCATGCCGAGGATGACTCGGCGACCCACAGGGGTGCCGCGCCCTTCCGATTCCGCGCCCTCCGGGGAGTCCTGAGCGTCCTGCGAGTCCGGGGTGTCCCGCGGTTGGGGGGTGTCCGGCGATCTGGGGGTGTCCGGCGATTTCGGGGTGTGCGGGACTGCCGACGGCGGAAGCGGTTCCGGTGACCTCACCGGGTGGGACGTGCTGTCTTCCATTCCTCGATTCGAGCACGCCGGAGGCCCGCTGGCCAGGGTCGGCGGCACTCCGTCAGAGTTTCGTCACATCCGGGTCCGTTTATCCGCGTCCGCTGTGCGTTCCGCGAGGTCGCGGCGGGTGCGGGTGCGGGGACCGGCACACGGCTGTGCCACCATGCCGGTCATGGGTGACAAAGATCAGGACATCGCGCACTACGAGCGGCCTGAGGGGCTGCCGCCGGTCAACGGGTACAGCCACGCGGTGGCGTTCACCGGTCGCACGGTCGCGGTGTCGGGTCAGGTGCCGCTCGACGCGGACGGCACGCTGGTCGGCGGGGACGACGCGGAGGCCCAGATCCGGCAGGTGTTCGTCAATCTCGTCGCGGCGCTTGCCGCCGCGGGCGCGACGCCGGACCGGATCGTGAAGCTCACCGTCTTCCTCACCGATCTCGCCGATCTCGCCGCCTTCCGGCGGGTGCGGGATGAATTCCTGGCCCCGCAGAGGCTCCCCGCGTGTTCCCTGGTACGGGTCGCCGGGCTGGTCAACCCCGCGTTCCGGGTGGAGATCGACGCGCTGGCGGCGATCTGATCAGGCACTGGGTCCGGCGCCGGACCGCGCGCCGACCTCGTATCTGACGTGGCGTCAATCCGGCCGACTGCCGTCCGCCAGAAAGGCGTCGATCGCCGCCGCGTACGGCGCGATGTCCAGGCCCTGCGCCGCGAGCCAGGCGTCGGAGTAGTACTTGTCGAGGTAGCGGTCGCCCGGATCGCAGATCAGGGTGACGACGCTGCCGGTGCGCCCCTCCGCGACCATCTCGGCGATGATCTTGAAGGCGCTCCACAGCCCGGTCCCGGTGGAACCGCCCGCCTTGCGGCCGATGGCCGTGTCGAGGGCGCGTACGGCCGCGACCGAGGCGGCGTCCGGGACCTTCATCATGCGGTCGATCGCGCCGGGCACGAAGCTCGGCTCCATGCGCGGCCGCCCGATCCCCTCGATCCGTGAACCCCGCTCGCAGGAAACGGACTTGTCACCGGTCAGCCAGCCGTCGAAGAAGCAGGAGTTCTCCGGGTCGGCGACGCAGATCCGCGTGTCGTGCTGCATGTAGTGCACATAGCGGGCTATGGTCGCCGAGGTGCCGCCGGTCCCCGCGGTGGCGACGATCCAGGCCGGGTCCGGGTACCGCTCACGGCGGAGCTGCTGGAACATCGACTCGGCGATGTTGTTGTTGCCGCGCCAGTCGGTGGCGCGCTCGGCGTACGTGAACTGGTCCATGTAGTGCCCGCCGGTCTCGGCCGCGAGCCGCGCGGAGACCTCGTAGACCGTGCGCGGGTCGTCCACGAGATGACACCGGCCGCCGTGGAATTCGATCAGCCGCTGCTTCTCGTGCGCGGTGGTGCGCGGGAGGACCGCGACGAAGGGCACGCCGATGAGACCCGCGAAATAGGCCTCGGACACGGCGGTTGAGCCGCTGGACGCCTCGATGACCGGCTTGCCGGGGCGGATCCAGCCGTTGCACAGCCCGTAGAGGAAGAGCGAGCGGGCGAGGCGGTGCTTGAGCGAGCCGGTCGGGTGGGTGGACTCGTCCTTGAGGTAGAGGTCGATGCCCCACGACTCGGGCAGCGGGAAGCGCAGCAGGTGGGTGTCGGCGGACCGGTTGGCGTCGGCCTGGACCTTGCGGACGGCTTCCTTCAGCCAGGCGCGGTAGCCGGTGTCGGTGCGGTCGACGTCCACCGTGCCCGTACGGCCGCCCGCCCGGTCACCCGCCCCGGCCGCTCCGGTCGCCCCCGCCGCTCCGGCCCCCTCGGCGGTTCTTCCCGCGCCGCTCGCCCCGTCCGATCGCTCGCCGGTCTCGTCCGAATCGTTCGCGTCCATGCCGTGGATCATAAGCGTCTAAACCATCAGAAAGCGGTCCAGCACTGGCCCGTCGGCCTTTGCGCAGGCGGGCGACGGTCCCGGAAGTTGCGGATTCGGCCACCTGGGGAGACTCTGAAATCGCATCACGGAGTGCTGTAGCAGTCACTCTACGCATTTTCGCTCAGGTGTTCCCATCGGAGCGGCGTACGTCCCGGACCCGCCCCGCGGTGTTCCGGCCCCCGCCGCGGAGGGAGTCGCAGCCGTGATCATGCAAGCCGACCAAACCGACAGAGAGTGTGCGCTCGAACTCGACGCGCATCCGTACCGGATCCAGCAGATCCGGCGCATCGTGTCCGCCCAGCTTCGCTACTGGCGCCTCGACCCGCTGATCGACGCGGCGTCGCTCGGCATCAGCGAACTGCTCGCGAACGTCCACCGCCACGCCAAGCCCGACAAGCACTGCTCGGTGCGTCTGTCGCACGCGTCCGACCGCCTCACGGTGGCCGTCACCGACAACGACCCGAGGCTGCCGAAGCTGGCACCGGCCGCCGCGGAGCCGCTGGCGACCGCCGGTCGCGGGCTGGCCATGGTGGAGGCGGTGAGCGACAGCTGGGGCACCGATCTGCTGCCCGAGGACGGCGGCAAGGTCGTGTGGTTCGTGCTCCGCACACCGATGCCGCGGCCGTCGCTGGTCCCGCTGCGTGCCGCTGTGGCCTTCGAGCCGCCGCGTGAGCGCATCGCCGCCGTCGCCGCCAGTATCGCCGTACCGGTCGCCTGACCGACCCGGTGCGCAGGCCGCCCGTCACGGCGATCCCGTACGGTGCCTGCGCGGCGATCCGCGAGGCCACGGAACCGGCCGTCGTATCCCCCCGTGCGGATACGACGGCCGGTCCGTCTGTGCGCGCGCTCCTCCGCCGTGTCCCGCTGTCGTGTCTCATTGTCGTGCCGGGCCGCCGTGTCCCGCTGGCTCACTCGGTGGTGACGGCCCGCAGGACGTCCAGCCGGGCCGCCCGTCGTTCGGGCCGCTGGGCAGCGCGCTCACGCCGTACCGCCCGTGCCCTCGCGCAGGTCACGGCCGAAGCGCTCGTCCAGGACCGACAGTCGGCGCCAGTACTCGTCCTCGTCGATCTCGCCCGCGGCGAAGCGGCGGCCGAGCAGGGTGACCGGCGAGTTCTCCGCGGCCTCGGCGGCCGCCTCCGACCGCCAGGGCGCCGCCCGCCAGGGGCCGCCGCGCCCGCGTCCGCGCCAGACGGTGCGGCGCAGCACGGTGATCACGGTGACGACCACAGCCGCCCAGATCAGGGGCAGGAACACAATCCACGGGCCGGGCCCGCCGTCATGCCAAGCCAGGGTGTTCATCGCTCGTCAACTCCTCGGTGGATGCCGGGTCGGGAGGCTTCTTCCGACACCACCGAGCCTCGTCCTCCACGGGCCGCCCGTCGTCGTACGACCAGCGGCACCCGCGCTACCACTCGCGGAGTACGCGGCGGCCCCGGCGCTGCTCCGGTCGAGGGCGGGCGCTGTCGTACCCCTGCCCTAGGGTCGGGGACATGTGGCGCTGCACGGGACTGGGCTGGGGTCAGGGCGGTCCCGAGTGGACGTGGTGGCATCCGGTGCACCGCGGCCGGTCGAGCCCGCTGCGGCTCGGCGGACCGCTGTCCCTGGCCGTCGGCGCGGACGCGGTACGCACCTGCGCGGGGGTGTGGCGCGGCGGCCGGTACGTGACGTGTCCTTACGGCGCGCGGCTGCCTCCCGACGTACGGCGCGACCAGTGCGAGCGGTGCGCCGCGCTGGACCGTTCGTATTCGGTGGCGGCCGACACCAAGGCGGACGATCCGCGGCCGTACGCCGTCTATCTGGCCTGGTTCGGCCCCGGACTGCTCAAGGTGGGCATCACGGCGGCCGAACGCGGCGCGGCCAGGCTGCGGGAGCAGGCCGCCGTCTGCTTCACCTTCCTCGGCGAGGGGCCCCTGATGACGGCCCGCCGTACCGAGACGATCCTGGGCGCGGCCCTCGGCGTCCCCGACCGCGTCTCCGCTCCGGCCAAGCGCGCCGCCCGCTACGCGCTGCCCGACGCGGAGGCCCGCGCGGCCGAACTGCGCGGCCTGCACGCCTCGGTGGCCGGCCTGCTGCCCGACACCTTGCGGGCTCGGCCCTGCGAAGTCGTCGACCACGCCGTCCTGTTCGGCCTCTCACCCGGCCAACTCCCGCCTCCCGCCGCCCGCATCACCGCGCTGCCGCCGGGCAGCACGGTCACCGGGACGGTCAGGGCGGCGGCCGGTTACGACGTCTACGTGCGGGTCTCGGAGCCGGAGGGGGCGGAAGACTCGGGCCGCCTTCTACTGCTCGACACCCGGCTCGCCCAGGGCTGGCCTCTGCTGCGCGCGCCGCACGGCGCGCCAACGGACGTCCCGACGGCCGTCACCGCGCCGGCCAAGCAAGCCCCGCCGCCGCTCTTCTGAGGGCTCGCCGCTGCGCGGCCTGTCTTGCCCGCCCACCCGCCCACCCGTGCGGGTGCTTTGTCGTCTGCGGGTGCCGCTTGTGCCTGGTCGGTGCCGGGCCGGGGCACCTCCTCGAAATCCGTACCACCTGGCCTTTCCGCATTCGGTACCCGGCCGTCAACGTATTTCTGCGGGGGCACCCCGCCCCGTCCCCTCCCGGTACGTCGGCGTCCGACGGTCCGGTGGGGGTTGCCGGGGAGGGGGTGGGTGGGGGCTCGCCCCCTGCGCCCCCCGACCCGCCCGCGTAGGCGGGAGGGGGATGGATGGGCTCGGGCACGTCGGCGTCCGACGGTCCGCTGTGGCTAAGGAAGGTCCCAAAGACCGGTGACGACACCCGGCCGTTCCTCCACCGTGGAATCAACGGAGAGCGCCCCCTCAGGGCGGAAGACACCCGGGGCACCCTCACAATCTTGGACACCCACCCCGGCCCCCCACGGACAGGCGGACGCCGACATACCCGAGCCCACCCACCCCTTCTCGTCCGCCCCGGCTGGACGGTCGGTCGCGCAGGGGGCCGAGCCCCCATCCCCCCTTCCCGTCCGCCCCGGCTGGACGGTCGGTCGGGCAGGGGGCCGGGCTTTCACCCACACCTTCCCGTCCGCCCCAGAGGCGGACCGTCGGACGCCGACGTACCCGAGCCCACCCACTCCCCTTCCCCGGCCACCCCCACCGGCGGGCGGACGCCGACGTACCGGGAGGGGACGGGCCGGGGTGCCCCCGCAGGGGGACGAACGGAAAGGGGCTGGACGTTTCGAAGTGGGTGCACGTTCGTCGCCCGAGGAGGTGCCCCGGACCGGCACCGACCCAGGCACAAGCGGCACCCGCAGACGAAAAAGCACCCGCACGGGTGGGCGGGCGGGAAGACAGACCGCGCAGCGGCGAACCCTCAAACCAACGGGCACCCCTCACCCGCCCAGCAGCGCCAGCGGATCATCCAGCACCGGCTGCCACGCCAACTCCGCCGCCCCGACAAGGCTGTTGTGGTCCAGAGCGCAAGCGAGCAGCGGCACACTACCGCTGCGCCCCCAAAGGCTGTGATCGGCGACAACAGCCCGCAAACGCTCCGGATCAGCGTCCAGCAGATAACGGTGCAGGCCGCCGAGAAGGATGCGATCGGGGTTGAGGACGTTGACAAGTCCGGCCAGACCGCGCCCGAGGCGGTCGATGAGGGTGTGCGCGGCGTCGCGGACGGAAGGGTCGGACGGGTCGTCGTACTCCCTGCGGAGCAGGTCGATGGACTGCTGGAGCAGCGAGCCCTCGGGCCCCGGCGCGCGACCGGCCGCTTCGAGGAAGGCCAGCGGGTCGGCCTCGACGTCGAGACAGCCGCGGCTGCCGCAGTGGCAGGGGCGTCCGTCGGGCAGCACGGTGAGGTGGCCGACCTCCAGGGCGAGCCCTGAACTGCCGGTGTGCAGACGGCCGTCGAGGACCAGGGCGCCACCGACACCGCGGTGTCCGGAGGCGACGACGAGCAGGTGCTGGGCGTCGCGTCCCGCGCCGTGCCGGTGTTCGGCGAGCGCGGCGACGTTGACGTCGTTGCCGATGAAGGAGGGGACGGGGTCGCCGTCGGGTCGCGTGATGCCGACGCGGGCGATCTGGCTCGCGAACACCTGCCGTACGGGGGCGCCCGCGGGCCACGCGAGGTGCAGCGGGTTGAGTGCGGTGCCCTCGGGCTCCGCGACGGCGGACGGTACGGCGAGGCCCGCGCCGACGCAGACCCGGCCCGACGCGCTCAGCAGCTCCGCTCCGGCCTCGACGACCGCGGCGAGCACATGCGCGGGATCGGCGTGCACGGTCATGGAGCCGGGCGCGGTGGCGACGATCTCGCCGCCGAGTCCGACCAGCGCGGCCCGGAATCCGTCGGCGTGCACCTGGGCGGCGAGCGCGACCGGTCCGCCGGGGGCCACGTCGAGCCGGTGCGAGGGACGGCCCTGGGCGCCGGAGGGGCCGGTGGGCCGGGTGTCGACCCGGATCAGTCCCAGCGCCTCCAGCTCCGCGGCCACCGCCCCGGCCGTGGCGCGGGTCACTCCGAGCTCCGCGGTGAGCAGGGCGCGGGTCGCCGCGCGGCCGGTGTGCACGAGGGAGAGTGCCGGGCCGAGCGCGCCCCGACCCCTCTCAAGCCTTGTCCGAATCTGTGTCACCCCTCTATTCTGACTTTGTGCCGACGCTAAACAAAATAGGGACGGCCCTCGGCCGATCCCACCACACTCCCCCACCCTCTCCTGCCCTACGCCGCCTGCGCGTCGCCCTGACCGTCTTCTTCGCCGTCGACGGCTTCCTCTTCGCCGGGTGGGTCGTCCGCATTCCCGCGATCAAGGCCCAGACCGGCGCGACCGCCGGTCAGTTGGGCCTCGCGCTGCTCGGTGTCTCCGTCGGCGCCATCGCCACGATGGTGCTCACCGGACGGCTCTGCCGCCGCTTCGGCAGCCGCCGGGTGACGGTGCTGACCGGCATCCTCCTCTCCCTGAGCATCGCCCTGCCCCCGAGGACGCACTCGGCACTCGCCCTCGGCCTCGTCCTGCTGCTGTTCGGGGTGGCCTACGGCGGCATGAACGTGGCGATCAACAGCGTCGCCGTCGACCTGGTCGCGGCCATGCGCCGCCCGGTCATGTCCAGCTTCCACGCGGCGTACAGCATGGGCGGCCTGCTCGGCGCGGGGCTCGGCGGCCTGCTGGCACCGCACCTGTCGGCCGCCACGCACCTGCTGCTGCTCACCCCGATCGGCCTGCTGACGGTCTTCCTCGCCGGACGCGTCCTGCTGGCGCACCCGCTGCGGCAGCCGTCGGCGGTCGCGGCACGCCAGACGGCCGGACCCGTACAGGCCCGTACGGAACCGCCGCTCGCGGACGGCCCGCCCCGTACGGTCGCGGCACCTGCCGACGCGGTCACCGCGACGGCGAAGGACCCGGTGCACGCGCCCGCCGCGAAGACCGCGCCCGGCAAGCCCGCCAGGACGGGGCTGATCGTCCTCCTCTTCGGGCTGATCGCGGCGTGTTCCGCGTACGGCGAGGGCGCGCTCGCCGAATGGGGGCCGCTGCACATCGAGCAGGATCTGCACGGCGGGTCGAGCATCGCGGCGGCCGGTTACGCGGCGGTCGCGGGCGCGATGATGCTCGGCCGCCTTTCCGGTACCGCGCTGATCGAACGCCTTGGACAGACACGGGCGTTGGTGCTGGGCGGCCTCACCGCCTCCGCGGGGATGCTGATCGGCGCGCTGGCGCCGTCGACCCCGGTCGTGGTGGCCGGTTTCGCCGTCACCGGGCTCGGCCTGGCCAACCTCTTCCCCACCGCCATGGCCAGGGCGGGCGAACTGACCGGCCCCGGCGGCGTCGCGGCGGCCTCCACCCTCGGCTACGGCGGCATGCTGCTCGGCCCGCCCTCGATCGGTTTCCTCACCGACGCCGTCGGCCTGCCCACCGCGCTGACCACCGTCTCCGCCCTGGCCGCGGTCGCGGCGGCAATCGCCTACGGCGTACGGAACAGCGCCGTGCGCGCCGAGAAGTGACCGACGGAACAGGCGCTCACCGGCACGTATCACGGCATGCTGGTCCCCGGCCGCGAGATCCACTGCCGGAAGCGTAGGACCCGGAGACCGGGCGGGGCGAAGGCGTCGGAGCCTCACGGGCCGGAATCGTACGGGTTCGGAACCGCAAGGAGGAGCGATGCGCATACCGTCCTGGCTGACCACCGCCACCGGCCCGCTGCACCGGGAACGGATCTCCCGCGGCTATCTGTACGCCGTCGGCGCCGCGCTGGCGCTGATGCTGCTGGACACGGCGGTCTTCTCGCACCGCAACGCCTCGCTCACCGCCGTCCTGCTGGTGCTGCTGACCCTGCCGTGGACGCCGCTGATCTGGGCGCTCTTCGCCGCGGTCGGCGGCATGGACACCCGTGGCACCGCCTTCGGCTGGTCCGGCTGGACGCTGACCGTCGTGGCCGCGCTGGTCTCCGCGGCACTCAACGCCGTACTGCTCGGCTACGCGGCCCGGTACGCCCGCCGCCGCGCCGATACCAGGGGCGAGCGCTCCGCCGACGGCTCGACGGCCGCGGAGACGGGCGCCCGGCCCACCCGCTGAGCGGGCCGCCGGCCCCGTTTACTCCCTCGCCCGCATGGTGACCGTCCTGCGAGAATCCGCGCATGGAGAGCGATCAGCGGACGGGGAAGCGGACGGGGAGCATGGAGACAGCCGAGTTCATCGACACGCTGCGCGACGAAGGCACGCTGCTCGCCGACGCGGCGGGCGGCGCCGGTCTCGACGCGCCCGTGCCGCCGTGTCCCGGCTGGCGGGTGCGCGACCTGCTGGCGCACACCGGCGCGGTGCACCGCTGGGCCACCGGGTACGTCGCCGAAGGCCGCATGGAGCGCGAGCCGTTGGACCCGGCGGTGCCCGACGACCCGGAGCTGGTGGACTGGTACCGGGGTACGCATCGGCGACTGACGGAAGCTCTGGTCGCCGCCCCCGCCGATCTGACGTGCTGGTTCTTCCTGGCGGCGCCCTCGCCGCTGGCCTTCTGGGCGCGGCGCCAGGCCCACGAGACGACGATCCACCGGATCGACGCGGAGGCGGCGCTCGGCCGCGACCCGTCCCCGGTGGCCACCGGCTTCGCGGCGGACGGCGTGGACGAGCTGTTGACCGGCTTCCAGGCCAGGCGGCGGGCCAGGCTCCGCACCGACCGGCCGCGCACGCTGCGGGTCCGGGCGGCCGACGTGCCGGGCGGCGCCCGCGAGTGGCTGCTGCGGCTCTCGTCCGAGGCCCCGACCGCGGAGCGCGACGCGCCCGGTGAGGCGGACTGCACCGTCACCGGCTCGGCGGCCGACCTCTATCTGGCGCTGTGGAACCGCGGGCCGTACGAGCGGCTGTCGGTGACGGGAGACGACGCGCTGGTGGAGCTGTGGCGTCGGACGGCGAAGATCACCTGACGAACGGACCGGGGCCCGCGGATTGACGAACGGGATCAGCTCTGGACGAGCATCCGTTCCAGCACGGCGCGGTGGCAGGGGCGGGCCTGTTCGTAACGGGCGCGGCCGGTCTCGGTGAGGCCGACGCGTACGCCCCGGCGGTCCTCGCTACAGATGCCGCGGTCGACGAGACCGTCCTTCTCCAGCCGGGCGACGAGCCGGGACAGCGCGCTCTGGCTGAGGTGGACGCGGTCGGCCAGCTCCTGGACGCGGAAGGTGCAGCCGCCGTCCTGGGGGTCGCCGGAGGCCAGCAGGTCCAGCACCTCGAAGTCACTGGCGCCGAGCCCGTACTGGTGCAGCGCACGGTCGAGTTCACATGCCGTGCGCGCGTGAACGGCAAGGATCTGCCGCCACTCGTCCACGAGCGCCCGCTCACCCTTGTCGCCGGTCATGTCTGCACGGTAGCAGAAAGCGAACCCTTCATGCACGGACATTAAATGCGCTTGCATTGAATGCGTGCGCATGTAAGTCTCGCCTCCATGACCTCTCCGTCTCCTACCGTCCCCCGCACCGAGGAGCGATGGAGTGCCCTGCAGTGGGGCACGCTCCTGGTGCTCTGCGCGGCGCTCTTCCTCGACGCACTCGATGTGTCGATGGTCGGCGTGGCGCTGCCTTCGATCGCCCACGACCTCGACCTCTCCACGTCCTCGCTCCAGTGGGTCGTCAGCGGTTACATCCTCGGCTACGGCGGCCTGCTGCTGCTCGGCGGCCGCGCGGCCGACCTGCTCGGCAGGCGCCGCGTCTTTCTCATCGCGCTCGGCGTCTTCGCCGTCGCCTCACTGCTCGGCGGCCTGGTCGACTCGGGTGAACTGCTGATCGCGACCCGCTTCATCAAGGGCCTCAGCGCCGCGTTCACCGCGCCCGCCGGACTGTCGATCATCACCACGACCTTCGCCGAGGGCCCGGTCCGCAACCGCGCCCTCACCATCTACTCGAGCTGCGGCGCCACCGGCTTCTCCATGGGCCTGGTGCTCTCCGGCTTCCTCACCGAGGCGGGCTGGCGCTGGACGATGCTGCTGCCCGCGCCGGTCGCGCTGATCGCCCTCGCCGCCGGTCTGAAGCTCATCCCGAAGAGCCCGCGCGAGAGCGGCAAGGGCCGCGGATACGACCTGCCGGGCGCCGTCACCGGCACGGCCTCGATGCTGTTGCTCGTGTTCACCGTGGTCTCGGCGTCCGAGGCGGGCTGGGCCTCGGCCCGCACGCTGGTCTCCTTCGCCGCCGTCGCCGTCCTGCTCGCGTCCTTCGTCGCCATCGAACACCGCTCCTCGTCCCCGCTGATCCGGCTCGGCGTCCTGCGCTCGTCCAGCCAGATCAGGGCCAACCTCGGCGGCGCCACCTTCTTCGGCTCGTACGTCGCCTTCCAGTTCCTCGTCACGCAGTACATGCAGAACGTGCTGGGCTGGAGCGCCCTGCACACCGCGCTCGCCTTCCTGCCCGCGGGCTCACTGGTGGCCGTCCTGTCCACCCGGATGGGCCCGATCGTGGACCGGTTCGGCACGCCACGGGTGATCGCCGTCGGCTTCACCTCGCTGGTCATCGGCTACATCCTCTTCCTCCGGATCAATCTGGACCCGAACTACGCGGCGGCCATCCTGCCGTCGATGCTGCTGCTCGGCGCCGCCTTCGCGCTGGCCTTCCCCTCCCTCAACATCCAGGCCACCAACGGCGTCAAGGACCATGAGCAGGGCATGGTCTCCGGGCTGCTCAACACCTCCTTCCAGGTCGGCGGCGCCATCTTCCTGGCCGTGGTCACCGCGGTGGTCACCGCAGCCGGCGGCGATCACCCGGCGAACAAGCAGGCCATTCTCGACAGTTACCGGCCCGGCCTGTGGGTCGTCACCGGCATCGGTCTCGTGGGCCTGCTGCTGACCCTGTCCGGGCTGTTCACCCGCAGGAAGGCGTCCTACGGCATCCTGGTCGCGTCCTCGGCCGACTTCGAGAACGGGGGCGCGGGACGGTCCGGCGCCGCCGGTTCCGCGGCTGCCACGGGGTCTGCCGGTTCCGCGGGCACCGCCGAGGCGGCCGACGAATCGGAACAGGTCGCCGTGCGCGACTGATCACCCGATCGGCCGACCGCTCGGCCGACTGACCGATTCCCATCCCGCGTCCCTTCCGGCGTCCTCCGACTCCCTTGGCGATCCGGGCACTTGACGACCGGCCCCGCGCGAAAAGGCATCGCGCGGGGCCGGTCGTGCCATGGCAGACTTGGCCGCATCGCGATTGCGACGGGAGGGGCGGGGGATGCGCGGAAGCCGTACGCAAGCGGAACGCGACGCCATCACAGTCGAAATGGTCTTCGCCATGGTGTCGGGCGCCGTGCTGGCGGCGGTCGGATTTCTGGCGGTGGTGAGCCCGGTCATGGCGGACGAGGCCCACGGCACGGCCCGCGAAGGGTGGTTCACCGCCGCGGTGATCGTCGCCGCGGCCGCCTTCTGCGGGCGCGTCGCCCTGACGCTCCGCCGCTTCGAGCAGCGGGGGCACGCGCTGCACGAGCGGATTCCGTTACCGGGGGCGCCCGTCGGCGCGGACGCGAGCGCCGAGAGGGGCGCGGGCGCCGAGTCGGGCACCGGAACCGGTCCTGATACGGGGGCCCAGTGGGGTACGGCGGCCGGCCGTTCGCCTTCGGGCGGTGGGTCGGTGACGTCGGGTCAGCCCAGCCAGCCGGGCCGGACGAGCCCGGACTCGTAGGCCATCACGACCAGTTGGGCCCGGTCGCGCGCCCCGAGTTTCACCATCGCGCGGCTGACGTGCGTCTTGGCGGTGAGCGGGCTCACGACGAGGCGGCGTGCGATCTCGTCGTTGGACAGCCCGATGCCGACCAGCGCCATCACTTCCCTTTCCCGCTCGGTGAGTTGGTCCAGGCCGACCGCCTGCGCGGGCTCCTTGGAACGAGCGGCGAATTCGGCGATCAGCCGTCGGGTCACACCGGGCGACAGCAGCGCGTCGCCCTCCACCACCGCCCTTACCGCGCGCAGCAGTTCCTCCGGCTCGGTGTCCTTCACCAGGAAGCCGGAGGCTCCGGCGCGGATCGCCTCGAAGACGTATTCGTCGAGTTCGAAGGTGGTGAGGATGACCACCTTGACCTCGGACAACGCCGGGTCGTCGGTGATCCGGCGGGTGGCGGCGAGACCGTCCGTCAGCGGCATGCGGATGTCCATCAGCACGGCGTCGGGGGTCATGTCGCGGACCAGCCGCAGCGCCTCCTCGCCGTCGGCCGCCTCCCCCACCACCTCGATGTCGCTCTGCGCGTCCAGCAGCGCGCGGAATCCGGCGCGTACCAGCACCTGGTCGTCGGCCAGCAGCACGCGGATCACGAACGCTCCTCGGTGGCCTTGGTGAACTCGGTCGCCTCAGCGGCTCCGTCGGCGGGGGTGGGCCGGTCGGCGCGGTCGTGCGGCGGCGGCTCGACCGTGCCCGATCGTACGGCGCGTGGCGTCGGCGGGGCGGCCGGTGGGGTCGGGCCCTCGGGGCGGTCGGCCGGGGCGGAGGGTCCGGGCGTCGGGCCGATTGGGGCCTCGGTGCCGCCGCCCGGTACGCCCGGCGCGACGATCGGCAGCAGCACGCGGATCCGGAAGCCCCCGTCGGGGCGCGGGCCCGCCTCCAGCGTGCCGCCCAGCGCGACGCTCCGCTCGCGCATGCCGACCAGGCCGTTGCCCCCGCCGCTCTCGCCGCCCGCGACGGCGGGTCCGTCGTCGTCGACCGTCACTTCCACGCTGCCGGGCCGATAGCCGAGGCGGATACGGGCGGCGCGGGAGCCGGAGTGCCGCACGATGTTCGTCAGCGCCTCCTGCACGATACGGAAGGCGGCGAGGTCGACGCCGGGCGGCAGCGGGGCCGGTGCGCCGTCGACGGTGACCTCGGCCTTCAGGCCCGCGGAGCCCGCCTGTTCGACCAGTTCGGGGAGCCGGTCGAGGCCCGGTGCGGGCGAGCGCGGTGCCTCGCCGGGGGCGCGGAGCGTACTGAGCACCTGCCGTACCTCGCCCAGCGCTTCCTTGCTGGCGGCCTTGATGGTGACCAGCGCCGTCCGCGCCTGCTCCGGCCGCTCGTCCATCAACGCGAGGGCCACGCCCGCCTGCACATTGATCACCGAGATGCTGTGCGCGAGCACGTCGTGCAGTTCGCGGGCGATCCGCATGCGCTCCTCGTCGGCCTTGCGGTGCTCGGCCTCGGCCCGCTCACGGCGGTCCCTGGCGATCTGCTCCCGCCGTACCCGGTACAGCTCGGCGGCGGCCAGCACCGCGAGCAGCCAGGCACCGGCCGCTGAGGTCTCCGCCCAGGACGCGCGGCCGTCGCCGGAGGGCGGCAGATAGCGGTAGAGCCACTGGCCGATCAGCGTGTGTCCGGCGAAGAACACCAGGGCGATGGCCGGCACGGCCCTTCTGTGGCCCGCGGCGACGGCGCTGAAGAAGGCGACGACGAGGCTGGCGAAGACCGGGCCGTAGGGATAGCCGAGCGTGATGTAGAGCAGCGTCGCGCCGCAGGTCGCGGCGGCCACGACGACCGGCGCGCGGCGGCGGATGAGCAGGAGTGCCGGGCCCGCGAGCAGCAGCAGGTAGCCGAGCCAGTCCAGGCCGACCCGGCCGGTCTGGTGGCCCGATGCCACGCGGGTGCCGACGACCTGGACGAAGGCCAGCGCGAGTGCGGGGATCCAGACGGGCCGCGCGAACGGGATTCCGTGGCGCGGCGGCCCTGTCGGCTCCTCGTGGCTCATGCGTTCCACGCTAGACCGCGGTCCAGGAGGCGGCGTCCGCTGTACGGGGGCACCGCGACTACTTCGCGGGGAGTACGCCGTCCGTCGCCGACGCGTCCGCGGGTATGTCGTCAGGGGTGTCCGCCGAGGCGCTCGCGGCGGCGCCGAGGCCGACTTGGCGGGCCAGTCCCGCGGCTGCCAGTTCGAGGAATTCACGGCGGGCCTCGACCACCCGGTTGAACTGCCCGAAGACCTCGAAGCTGATCAGCCCGAAGAGCTGCGCCCAGGCGGCGACGAGCGCGGCGACCGTCCGCACCGGCAGATCGGGGGCCAGTTCCGCGGCGAGCCGGGCGGCGTCGGCGCGGACGGGGGCGGCGAGCGGATTGCCGGGCGGCTGCGTGAGCAGGCCGTCGCGGTGGGCGTCGCGGACGACGGAGAACAGGGCCAGGGCGGCGCGGGAGGCGGGGCCGATGGTGTCGAGCGGCGCGGTGTAGCCGGGTACGGGTGAGCCGTAGATCAGCGCGTACTCGTGCGGATGGGCGACGGCCCACTCGCCGGCGGCGCGGCAGATCGCGACCCATCGGTCGGCCGGTGCCGCGCCCTGCTCCACCGCGCTCGCCAGGGCGTCCTCCGCCGCCGCGCCGATCGCGTCGTAGGCGTCGATGATGAGAGCGGTGAGCAGATCGTCCCTGCTCGGGAAGTAGCGGTAGAGGGCGGATGAGACCATGCCCAGTTCGCGTGCGACCGCGCGCAGCGAGAGCCGCGCCGCTCCCTCGGCGGCGAGCTGGCGTCTGGCCTCTTCCTTGATGGCCGCGGTGACTTCGATCCTCGCCCGTTCCCTGGCTCCTCTGATCACGCTCATGGCAGCCAGTGTGCCACCTTCAAGAGCATCAGCCAAGAAAGAGAGCAGTGCTCTTGCTTTTTCCCGCGAGGCGCTGGCACACTGTTCTCAAGCGAGAGCACCGCTCACAACAGCGGTCACGACAGCAGTCGAGAAATCGGAGAGATCGCCATGTCTGAGCAGGTCGCACACGTCAAGAAGCCCGGCTGGTTCACCGTCAACGTCCTCAATCGCACGGTCGGCTGGCTGACCCGGCGCGGCTTGAGCGTCTGGGGTTCGCGGGTGCTGGCCGTCCGGGGCCGCAAGAGCGGTGAGTGGCGGCAGACCCCGGTGAATCTGCTGACCTTCGAGGACCGGCGGTATCTGGTGGCCCCGCGCGGCCACGTCCAGTGGACCTACAACATGCGGGTGGCCGGCGGCGGCAAACTGCACCTCGGCAAGAAGGTCGAGAAGTTCACCGCCACCGAGGTGGCCGACGACGACAAGCCCGCCATCCTGCGCGCCTACCTCAAGCGCTGGAAGGCCGAGGCCGGAGCCTTCTTCGACGGCGTGGGCCCGGATTCGACCGACGAGGAGCTGCGCGCGATAGCGCCCAACCACCCGATCTTCCAGGTCCACGCCACCGACGGGAAGTGAGGCGCGGGAGTACGGCACAGGGCCCGGAGCCGGGCCGGGGCCGACGTCAGGCGCGGTCGACGGCCTCCAGTGCCTTGCGGGCGAGCGGGTGGGTGCGGACGAGTTCGGCGAGCGAGCTCTTTCCGCGGGTGATGCCCGCGAAGGCGCGCCAGGCGGGCGGGAATGTGGTGAGCACGGCGTGCAGCATTCCGGGGCGCCGTTCGAAGAGGGTCAGCATGCGGCGGCCGACCCCCATCTCGACGCCGAGCCCGGCCTTCACCGCGAAGGTGTAGTTGAGGGCCTGGCGCCTGGCGTCCACCGCGTCGTGGGACTCGGCGATGCGCACGGCCCACTCCCCCGCCAGACGCCCGGAGCGCAGCGCGTAGGAGATGCCCTCGCGCGTCCAGGGTTCGAGCAGGCCCGCGGCGTCGCCGCAGACCAGGACCCGGCCCCGGGAGAGCGGGGAGTCGTCGGCCCGGCAGCGGGTGAGGTGGCCGGAGGAGACGCTGGGTTCGAACCCGGCCAGACCGAGGCGGGCGATGAAGTCGTCCAGGTAGCGCTTGGTGGCGCTGCCGTCGCCGCGGGCGGAGATCACGCCCACGGTGAGGGAGTCGCCCTTGGGGAAGACCCAGCCGTAACTGCCGGGCAGCGGGCCCCAGTCGATCAGCACCCGTCCCGCCCAGTCCTCCGCGACGGACGTGGGGACCGGGATCTCCGCCTCCAGGCCGAGGTCGACCTGGTCGAGCTTGACGCCGACATGAGCGCCTATCCGGCTCGCACTGCCGTCGGCGCCGACGACGGCGCGGGCGTAGACGGTCTCCTCGACGCCCTTGCCCGCCGGACCGCCGCTGCCGTTGAGCACGACGGCGACGGTGCGACGGTCGGGGACACCGGGACCGTGCTGCTCCACGCGGGAGACGGTCACTCCGGTGCGCAGCTCGGCGCCCGCCTCGCAGGCGGCCTCCACGAGGGCGTTGTCGAATTCGGGCCGGTTGATCAGCCCGAAGAGCATCTGCCGGGAGCGCTTGGTGCGCGTCAGCTTGCCGTTGAGGCTGAAGGTGACCGCGTGCACCCGGTCGCGCAGGGGCAGTTCGAATCCCGGCGGCAGGGCGTCCCGTGAGGACCCGATGATGCCGCCGCCGCAGGTCTTGTACCTCGGCAGTTCGGACTTCTCCAAGAGGAGGACCCGACGGCCCGTCACGGCCGCGGCGTGGGCCGCGGTGGCCCCCGCGGGGCCCGCGCCGATCACCACGACGTCCCAGACCGCGAGCGCCTCGCCGTCGTTCGCGCCGCTGTCCTGCGCCGCCTGCTCACCGCTCACGTCTGTTTCGCTCCCGCTCGGCCTGTCCGGCTGTGTTGCCCCTGTTCAGCCGCATCCTATTGCGCCCGTCCGGAACATCTCGCTGTGGCACCATCGGCAGCGACCCCGTTGTGTGCACCAACGACCGATGTTGCCACCTGATTCCTGCTAGGAGCACCTATGTCCAGCACCCCGCTCGCCGATACCGTCGCCGCCCTGCTTCCCCGTGCCCGGACGGAGCTGGCCGAGCTGGTGTCGTACGCGTCGGTGGCCGATGAACGACAGTTCCCGAAGAGCGAGTGCGAGAAGGCGGCCGTCTGGGTGGCCGACGCGCTGCGGGCGGAGGGCTTCCAGGAGGTGGCCCTGCTGGACACCCCCGACGGCACGCAGTCGGTGTACGGCTGGCTGCCGGGGCCCGAGGGCGCGCCGACGGTGCTGCTGTACGCGCACTACGACGTGCAGCCGCCGCTGGACGAATCGGCGTGGCTCTCCCCGCCCTTCGAGCTGACCGAGCGGGACGGCCGCTGGTACGGGCGTGGCGCGGCCGACTGCAAGGGCGGCGTGCTGATGCACCTCACCGCGCTGCGGGCGCTGCGCGAGCACGGCGGCGCTCCGGTGAACATCAAGGTGATCGTGGAGGGTTCCGAGGAGCAGGGCACCGGCGGTCTTGAGCGCTACGCCGAGGAGCACCCGGAGCTGCTGGCCGCCGACGCGATCGTGATCGGCGACGCGGGCAACTTCCGGGTGGGGCTGCCCACGGTGACCTCGACGCTGCGCGGCATGGTGCTGGCGGAGGTGCGGGTCTCGACGCTCGAAGGCAACCTGCACTCGGGGCAGTTCGGCGGGGCGGCACCGGACGCGCTGGGGGCGCTGATCCAGATCCTGGCGTCGCTGCGGGACGCGGACGGTTCGACCACGATCGACGGTCTCGACGCCTCGGGCGAGTGGCCGGGGCTGCGCTACCCGGAGGAGGACTTCCGGCGCGACGCCAAGGTGCTGGACGGTGTGGAACTGGTCGGCAAGGGCAGTGTCGCGGACCGGATCTGGGCGCGTCCCTCGGTGACGGTGCTGGGCATCGACGCGCCGCCGGTCGTCGGCGCGACCCCGTCCGTACAGGCGACCGCGGGCGCGCTGGTGAGCGTCCGGGTCCCGCCGGGCACCGCGGCCGAGCAGGCGGCCGAGGCGCTGACCGCGCATCTGCGGGCGGCGGCTCCGTGGGGCGCGAAGGTGGAGGTGACGCAGCGCGGCAGCGGTCAGCCGTTCCGCGCGGACACCGGGAGCCCGGCGTACACGGCGATGGCGGACGCGATGCGGGAGGCGTACGGGGAGGAGTTGGCGGTGGCCGGGCAGGGCGGTTCGATCCCGCTGTGCAACACCCTGGCGACCCTGTATCCGCGAGCCGAGATCCTGCTGATCGGCCTCAGCGAGCCGGAGGCGCAGATCCACGCGGTCAACGAGAGCGTGTCGCCGCAGGAGCTGGAGCGGCTGTCGCTGGCGGAGGCGCTGTTCCTGGGCCACTACGCGGCCTCCAAGTCCGCGGACGGCGCGGCCTGACCGACCCGCGGGACCCGGCCGCCGTCACCGCCGTCCACGCCGGGTGGGCGGCGGCGGGGGCAGCGGCGGCCGGGCGGGGCGGGGTCATTCGGCCGGGTGACCGGCCTCCAGGTTGAGCGGGCGGCCCTGTTCGCGGGCGCGCAGCGCCCAGCGCAGCCGGTCGAGGCGGGCCGGTGGGAGCAGTCCCGCGGCCTCGTCCTCGGTGACGAAGCGCCAGCCGCGCAGTTCGGCGCCGGGCAGCAGCAGGCGGCCGATGTCCGCTTCCGCGACCCGGCCGCCGTCGAAGATCAGGCGGAGCCCGCCGTAGCCGGGCGGGCGTGGCGGTTCCCAGTCGACCACGAGGAGTTCGAGGCCGCGGGCGAGTTCGAGCCCCAGCTCCTCGGCGACCTCGCGGTGTCCGGCGCGCGCGGGCGACTCGCCGCGTTCGACGACCCCGCCGGGGAACTCCCAGCCGGGTTTGTAGGTCGGGTCGACCAGCAGGACGCGGTCGGCGTCGTCGAAGAGCAGGACGCCGGACGCCACGGTCTCCGCGGTCGGTTCGGGGGTCTGGACGATCCCGCAGGCCCCGGCGCCGCGCCCGACGGCCTCGGTGACCCGCAGCGCGATCTGACGGGGGGTCAGGCCCGCGGTGGACAGGATGTGCGCGTCCAGGGCGAGCCACGGCAGGGCGTTCTCGTAGTCGGCGATGCGGTCCAGCGCCCAGCGGCGGGCCCGGTCGTTCGTTCCGGTGCGGTCGGGGTGGTCGTCCCTGGTGGCGATGCGTTCACGCAGGATCGTTTCTCCTGGTTCCAGCAGTACGTGCCGGACCTCGATGCCACGGGACGCGAGGCCACCGAAGATCTCGTCGCGGTAGTCCTGCCGCAGCAGGGTCATCGGGGCCACCAGAACGCCGCCCACCTCATTGAGGAGAGCGGCGGCGGTCTCGACCACCAATCGCCGCCATATGGCCAGGTCCTGATAGTCGGTCACTTCTTGGAGCCGTTTTTCCGGCAGCAGTTGGCGCAGACAGCCGCCGAGTACCTCGGGGTCGTACAGGGTGCTTTCCGGTATCAGCTCCAGCATCTCCAGTGCGGCGCTGGTCTTCCCCGCGCCGAACGCCCCGTTCACCCAGATGATCACGGTGCCCCCTTTTCCGTAGACCCCTACGAATTGCCCGGATCATCGTGGGCGGCAAACGCGCCGTGGCCCGCGGCGGCGCGTACCGGCCGCCGCGGTCGGCGCGGGGAGGTCAGCGTGACGGACGCCGGACCGTCGCGGTGCGGGCCGTCGGAGCGCGGCCCGGGCCGCGTCTCCGCCTCCGCGGCCGCCACCCTGTGCTCACCGCGGACCGGCCAGCGCCCGCCGTGTCGAGCCGGGCGCCGCACGCGATGCGGTGGAAGGCGCGGGTCGCTCCCGCCTCCCGGTCCTCGGAAACGCCCCGCCCCTCAGCGGGAATCCGGCACGGCGGCGGCAGGGGCGGGCCTCGGCGCGGCGCCCGGTCCGCCGCGCAGCGGGTCCTCCTCGGCGAACAGCGCGGCCAGGAAGGCAGCGGCGCAGACGGCCGCGGCGACCATGAAGATCTGATGCGTCCCCGTCGCGCCGGAACGCAGGCACGCGTCCCGTCCCGCGCCGCCCGCTCCCGGCACACGCCCCTCGGTGGCCCGGGTGAACAGCGAGCCGAGGACGGCCACGCCGAGCGAGCCGCCGATCGTGCGGAAGAGCGTGACGCCGGCGGACGCGACGCCCATGTCCCGCATCCCGACGTTGTTCTGGGCGATCGTGGTGGGCATCCGCGTCAGCAGGCAGAGCCCCGTACCGGCCGGAGCTGGTGGCCGACGCGCCCTGGACGCTCTGCCGGTACAGCGGCGGATCGAGCGTGGCACCGCACATCGCGGCGCCCACCGCGAAGATCATCATTGACGAGAGCCGGACGTTGCGGGTGTCGAACACCCGCAACGGCAGGACGGGTTCGGGCGCGCGGCGCTGCGAGGCGACAAAAGCAGCCAGGCCGAGCGCGGCGGCGACGGCCGGCGCGCCGATTCGCCAGGAGGCCCCGGCGTAACGGTTGCCCGCCCAGGTCCCGGCGAGCACGACCGAGGAGAGGGCGAAGGTCATGAGGACGATGCCGGGCCAGTCGGTCCTGGCCTTGCCGCGGGAGGCGGGTAGTGGGTAGCGGGCAGCGGGCAGCGGGCAGCGGGCAGCGGGCAGCGGGCAGCCGCAGCATCACCTGGCACCACACCAGCGCGAGCAGGCCGAGCGGCAGATTGACGGAGAAGGCCCAGCGCCCGCCGAGGTGGCCGGTGACGAAACCGCCGAGCAACGGGCCGCCGATGGTGCCGAGCGCCATGACCGAGGCGGTCATGCCCTGGCAGCGGCCCCGCTCGCCGCGGCGGCACCAGCCCGCCGATCAACGAGAAGGCGCCCACGGCGAGACCGCCCGCGCCGAGCCCCTCAAAGGCCCTGAAGGCGATCAGCGCCGTCATCGGCTGCGCGGCACCGGAGTGCGCGCCCCCTGACGAGACACGGCACGCGGTGGCGTCCACGACGCGAAGCACACCGCGCGGAGGCCAAGGTCTCGGGGCCCGCCCCCAGACGCCCGCACCCCTCGGAAGAGAGCGCACTGAGATCTCGGCGCGCACGGTGCGCCGCGGTCACCAATCGCCAGAGGGCACGCCAGGTCTTTTGAGGGGCGCGGGGAACTGCGCGCCCAGCCAGCGCGCAGCCGCGGACCGCAGCCGGCCCCAGCGAGGCTGTCACCTCTTCGGATTGTCGGGCCACCGGTCCGACAAAAGCCGAGCACGCCGCAGGCCCCCGCCCCCACAGGAACCGTCCTCGCGGACGCGAACCCGGCGGCGAGCCGCCCCGTCAGATCGTCGTCGTAAAGGCGTCCAACCGCAGCGCCTGCGCCGCGGCCGCCGCCGCCCCGACCAACCCGGCATCCGTCCCGAGCTTGGCGGGCACGACATCGACCCCGGCCGCGAAAGAAAGCGTGGCGTACCGCGCGAGGTGCTCCCGGAGAGGATCGAAGAGAATCGGCCCGGCCCCCGCGACACCCCCGCCGATGACGGCGACATGGATCTCGACGAGCGTCGCGGTGGCCGCGATCCCGGCCGCGAGCGCCTGCGCGGCCCGGTCGAAGGAGGCCAGCGCGACGGCGTCCCCGCCGCGCGCGGCCTCGGCGACGGCCGCCGCCGTGGGCGCGGCACCGGCGGGCGGCACCCAGCCCCCGTCCAGCGCGCGGCGCGCGATGTTCGGCCCGCTGGCGATCCGCTCGACGCAGCCGCGCGACCCGCACGGGCAGAGATCACCGTCGAGGTCGACGCTGATGTGACCGATGTGCCCGGCATTGCCGGTGGGCCCGGGAAGGAGGGCGCCGCCGAGGACCAGACCGCCGCCGACCCCGGTGGAGACGACCATGCACAGCGCGTTGTCGTAACCGCGGGCGGCTCCCTGCCAGTGCTCGGCCGCGGTCATGGCGACGCCGTCGCCGGTGAGGACGACGGGCAGGCCGCCGACCGCGTCGGACACCCGCGCGACGAGCGGGAATTCGCGCCAGCCTGGCACGTTGACCGGGCTGACGGTGCCGTGCGCGGCGTCGACGGGACCCGCGCTGCCGATGCCGACGGCGACGACGCGGGGCCACACGGCGGTGGCCCGCAGCTCGGCGATCACGTCGGTGACCGCCCGCACCACCGTCTCGCCGTCCTCCCCCGCGGGCGTCGCCCGCAGCGCCCGCGCCAGCAGTCGCCCCTCCGCGTCGATGAGCGCCCCGGCGATCTTCGTACCGCCGATGTCGATTGCGGCCACGAGTGGACCGGTAGCGCCTTGGGGGTGCATCGCTCGGGGATCTCCTCTTTCCTGACGTTCCTGACGAATGTCCTGGCGAATCGCCCGGGGTTCCGCGGAAACGGCACCAGAGATAGTCTCGCCTAACTCTGACAACGTTGTCCAACTCTTCCCGCAGGGAATACTACGATCGTGACCCACAGTTCTGGACGAGTTCCCCGGCCCACCATGAAAGATGTCGCCGCCCGAGCGGGCGTCGGCCTCAAGACGGTGTCGCGGGTGGTGAACGAGGAGCCCGGCGTCACCCCGGACACGGTCGCCCGCGTCCAGGCGGCGATCGACGCGCTCGGCTTCCGGCGCAACGACAGCGCGCGACTGCTGCGCACCCGCCGCACCGCCAGTGTCGGCCTGGTGCTCGAAGACCTCGCCGACCCGTTCTACGCCCCGCTCAGCAGGGCGGTCGAGGACGTGGCACGGGCCAACGGCGCGCTGCTGTTCACCGGGTCGAGCGCCGAGGACCCGCGGCGTGAGCAGGAGCTGGTGCTGGCGTTCTGCGCCCGCCGGGTGGACGGGCTGATCGTGGTGCCCGCGGGTGACGACCACCGGTATCTGGTCCCGGAGATCGAGGCCGGGGTGGCGACGGTCTTCGTCGACCGTCCCGCGGGCCGGATCGACGCGGACATGGTGCTGACCGACAACGCGGGCGGCACCCGTGACGGTGTCGCGCATCTGATCGCGCACGGACACCGCAGGATCGGCTTCATCGGTGACCAGCCGGGCATTCACACCGCCGCCGAGCGACTGCGCGGCTACCGCGAGGCGATGGCCGACGCGGGGCTGACGATCAGGCCCGAGTGGTATTCGATGGGCCCGACCAACCCCGAGCGGGTCCGCGCCGTCCTGGCGTCCCTGCTGTCCGGTCCCGAGCCGGTGACGGCGCTGTTCGCGGGCAACAACCGCGTCACCGTCACGGCGGTGCGCGTGCTGTCCCACCACCCGCGCCCGGTCGCCCTGGTCGGCTTCGACGACTTCGAACTCGCCGATCTGCTGGACCCGCCGGTCAGCGTCGTGGCCCAGGACTCGCCGGGGCTCGGACGCAGCGCGGCGCAGTTGCTCTTCCGCCGCCTGGAGGGCGGCGCGGACGCCGCCCCCGCCCGGCTGGAGCTCCCCGCCCGCCTGATCGCCCGCGGCTCCGGCGAGATCCCCCCGTCCGACTGAGCACTCGCCGGGCTCGTAACGGCATCGGCCCGTGTCCGGCGGGCATGCGCCCGCCGCGTCAGGGGCCGTTCGCGATCCGCGGGACAGGCTCCTAGCGGCCCGCCAGCGTGTCCAGCTCCGCGCGGCCGAGCCCGGTGCGCTCGGTGACCTCCTCGGCGTCGATGGCGCCGCAGTCGAGGCCGCGCAGCAGGTAGCCGCTGAGGGCGCGGGCCGTGGCGGGCTCGTCCATGACGTCGCCGCCCGCCTTGGCGACGTAGGCGGCGAGGCGGGCGGCGGAGGCGTCCAGGCCCTCGCGGTAGAAGGCGTAGACGGCGGCGTAGCGGGTCGGCAGGTGGGCGGGGTGCATGTCCCAGCCCTGGTAGTACGCGCGGGCCAGTGAGCGGCGGACCAGGCCGTAGTGCAGGCGCCAGGCGTCGTGCACCTGCTCGGCCGGGCCGACGGGGAGCACGTTGGTGGAGCCGTCGGACAGCCGGACGCCGGTGCCCGCCGCGGCGACCTGCATGACCGCCTTGGCGTAGTCGGCGGCCGGGTGGTCCATCGACTGGTGGGCGGCGCTGACCCCGCACGCGGCGCTGTAGTCGAAGGTGCCGTAGTGCAGACCGGTGGCGCGGCCCTTGGCGGCGTCGATCAGCCGCGGCACGGTCGCCGTGCCGTCGGGGCCGAGGATGGACTGGGTGGTCTCGATCTGGATCTCGAAGCCGATCCGCCCCCGCGGCAGCCCGGCCGCCCGCTCGAACTCCTCGCACAGCCGCGCCATCGCCGCGACCTGCGCGGGGAAGGTCACCTTGGGCAGTGTCAGCAGCAGCCCGTCGGGCAGACCGCCCCCGTCCAGCAGGGCGGTCAGGAAGAGGTCGAGCGTACGGATGCCCCGGTCGCGGACCGCCGCCTCCATGCACTTCATCCGGATGCCGACGTACGGCGGCGCGCTGCCGTCCGCGACGGCGGCCGTCACGGTGCGGGCGGCGGCCACGGCCGCCGCGTCCTCCTCGGTGTCGGGGCGCGGCCCGTAGCCGTCCTCGAAGTCGATCCGCAGGTCCTCGACGGGCTCGCGCTCCAGCTTGGCCCGCACCCGGTCGTGGACCTCGGCGGCCAGCCCGGTGGACGGCCCCGCGGGAAGGCCGAGTACGGCGGCGAGCGCGGCGGCGTCCGGGGCGTGGGCGTCGAGTGCGGCCAGCGCCTGGTCGCCCCAGTCGCGTACGGTCCGGGGGCCGAAGGCGTCGGCGGGTACGTAGACGGTGTGCACGGGCTGCCGGGTGCCGGGGTCGCCGGGGTAACGGCGGGCCAGTTCGGCGTCGGTGCCGGCCAGACCGGCGCCGATGTCCGCCCGTACCGCGTCCGCCAGTGTCGTACCGGCCGCCGCCGCGCCCGCTGAGCCCTGCGCCATGTGCCACCCTCCCGGAAATTCAACAAATCGTTGAAGTGAAGCTAGCCGTGCCGTAGGCCGAGGTCAACACCCCACCAGCGGGGCGCCGGACGGACGACGGCCCCCGCACGCGGCTGGCGTGCGGGGGCCGTCGGGAGGGGTCGGTCAGCCCTTGCGGGCCTTGATCTCCTCGGTGAGCTGGGGGACGACCTGGAAGAGGTCGCCGACGACGCCGTAGTCGACGAGGTCGAAGATCGGCGCCTCCGCGTCCTTGTTCACCGCGACGATCGTCTTGGACGTCTGCATGCCCGCGCGGTGCTGGATCGCGCCCGAGATGCCGTTGGCGATGTAGAGCTGCGGCGACACCGACTTGCCGGTCTGGCCGACCTGGTTGGTGTGCGGGTACCAGCCCGCGTCCACCGCCGCGCGCGACGCGCCCACGGCCGCGCCCAGGGAGTCCGCCAGCGCCTCGATGACCGAGAAGTTCTCGGCGCCGTTGACACCGCGACCGCCGGAGACCACGATCGCGGCCTCGGTCAGCTCAGGACGCCCGGTCGACTCCCGCGGGGTCCGCGAGACGACCTTGGTGCCGGTGGCCAGTTCACCGAAGGCCACCTCCAGCGCCTCGACCGTCCCGGCCGCCGAAGCCGCCTCGACCGGCGCGGAGTTCGGCTTCACCGTGATGACGGGGACGCCCGTGCTGACCCGGGAGCGGGTCGTGAAGGCGGCGGCGAACGCCGACTGCGTGGCCACCGGGCCGTCGGCGCCGGCCTCCACGTCGATCGCGTCGGTGATCAGGCCCGAGCCCAGGCGCAGCGCGAGCCGCGCGGCGATCTCCTTGCCCTCGGCGGAGGACGGCACCAGGACCGCGACCGGGCTCACCGCCTTGGCGGCGGCCTCCAGCGCGTCGACCTTCGGTACGACGAGGTAGTCGGCGAACTCCGGCGCGTCGGCGGCCAGTACCCGCACGGCGCCGTGCTCGCCCAGCACGGAGGCGGCGGCGTCGGCGCCGGGGCCGAGGTGGACCGCGACCGGCTCTCCGATCCGGCGGGCCAGCGTCAGCAGTTCGAGAGTCGGCTTGCGGACGGCACCGTCCACGTGGTCGACATAGACGAGGACTTCACCCATGGAAATGCACTCCTACGAAAAAGTTTGACGGGGCGGATACGGACCGGAACGGCCGGAAGCGGGCCCGGGACAGCGTCCGGGAGGGCGCCCGGCATCCGGTCAGATGAACTTCTGGCTCGCCAGGTACTCCGCGAGCTGCTTGCCGCCCTCGCCCTCGTCCTTCACGATCGTGCCCGCCGTCCGCGCCGGACGCTGCGTGGCGTCCTCGACGGCCGTCCACGCACCGGCCAGGCCCACCTCGGCCGCGTCCAGACCCAGATCCGACAGGTCCAGGGCCTCCACCGGCTTCTTCTTCGCCGCCATGATCCCCTTGAACGAGGGGTAACGGGCCTCGCCCGACTGGTCGGTCACCGAGACCAGCGCCGGAAGCGACGCCTCCAGCCGCTCGCTGGCCGCGTCGCCGTCGCGGCGGCCGGTCACCTTGCCGTCCTCGACCGACACCTCGGACAGGAACGTCACCTGCGGCACGCCCAGCCGCTCGGCCAGCAGCGCGGGCACCACGCCCGCGGTGCCGTCGGTCGAGGCCATGCCGGTCACCACGAGGTCGAAGCCCGCGCGCTCGATGGCCTTGGCGAGCACCAGCGACGTGCCGAGGATGTCCGTGCCGTGCAGGCCGTCGTCCTCGACGTGGATCGCCTTGTCCGCGCCCATCGACAGCGCCTTGCGCAACGCGTCCTTCGCGTCCTCGGGACCCACGGTCAGCACCGTGATCTCCGCGTCGTCCGCCGCGTCGGCGATCTGCAGCGCCTGCTCGACCGCGTACTCGTCCAGCTCGGAGAGCAGGCCGTCCACCGCGTCGCGGTCAGTGGTCAGGTCCTCGGCGAAGTGACGGTCGCCCGTGGCATCGGGCACGTACTTCACTGCGACTACGATCCTCAAACTCACGCCAGCTCTCCTACCTACTGCATCGTTGCAACGTCTTCGTCCAACTGCCCCGGAATCCGCCCCGGAATGGCAGCATAGGCGTCCGCGGCGGCGGCTCCCCGCCGGGACGCAGCAACTGCCCCGACAGAAATATTACTCGCCAGTACACAGAGCTGGTTCCCCGTTAGCAAGGACCTTGAACTGTGATGTGGCCGACGCCGCCGCCGTCAGTGGCCGAGTGAGTTGAAGCCGCCCTGGTGGTAGAGGAGCGGGCGGCCGGGACCCTGGGGGTCGCCGGCGACGGCCTGGGCGATGACGATCCGGTGGTCGCCCGCCGGGATGCGCGCCACGACGCGGCACACCAGCCAGGCCGGTACCTCGTCGAGCAGCGGGACGCCGTGCGGGCCGGACGCCCAGGCGGTGGCGGGGCCGAAGCGGTCGGCGCCGCTGCGGGCGAACGTGCCGGCCAGCACTTCCTGGTGCTCGCCGAGTATGTGGACGCCGACGAACGCCGCCTCGGCGACGGTCGGCCAGCTCGACGACCCCAGGCTGATGCCGAAGGAGAGCAGCGGCGGCTCGGCGGACACCGAGGTCAGGGAGGTGGCGGTGAAGCCGACGGGGTCGGGGCCCGCGGCGGTGATCACGGCGACTCCGGCCGCGTGGCGGCGGAAGACCGAACGGAAGACGGCGGGGTCGAGAGCGGGGCCGGGCGCGGGGTCGAAGGCCGAGGAGTCAAAGGCGGCGGGGTGATCGCTGATGGCAGTCACGGTCAGATCCTTCTGAAGCGGTCGAGCGGCGGAGTGCGGGTCGTGGGCGCTCAGCAGCTCGGACAACGCGCGCTGGAGTGCCGACCGAAGTCGACATCGGCGCGCGCGTACAGATACGCGTACAGAAAGTGGTCGTGCGACATAACGTCAGAGTGACGATTCGGACGGGGTCACGTCAAGACCCGCCCGGAATATGGAATTTCCGTCACACCGCGCTCCCCCGGAGGCTGACAGCCCCTCAGATCGGCCGGCCCGCCCGGCTCGTCAGACAGCCGCGCCCAGCGCGGCGATCACGTCCGCCTTGCGCGGCTGACCGGCGGCCCTGCGCACGATCGCGCCGTCCGCGTCGAGGACGAACACGGTCGGGGTCTTGAGGACGCTCAGCCGCCTGACCAGCTCCAGGTGCGCCTCGGCGTCGATCTCGACGTGCCGGACGCCGTCCACCATGCCCGCCACCTCGTCGAGCACGCGCCGGGTGGCCCGGCAGGGCGCGCAGAAGGCGCTGGAGAACTGCACCAGGGTGGCGCGCTCCCCCAGCGGCCCGCCGAGGTCAGCGGCCGTCAGCCGCTCGTCGCCGTCCTTCGTCCGCACCCGGATTCTCCCGTCCCTGCGCCGGTGCACCAGCCCGTAGGCGCTCGCGGCCAGCAGTACGGCCAGGCAGACCACCAGTCCCGTCAACGCCGTGCTCCTCGTCCGCTCACACATCTCGTACGTCTCATACGCCTGCTCATACGTCCGGTCACACACCGTCGTACGTCCGGTCACACACACGGTCGTACGTCCGGCGGCTTCCCGCCCGCGTCATTCCGATCCGTGCAGCGTTCATGCGAACGCAATGATTCCCGCGGTCGCGTTCCGTCGCTGGTCGGCCATTATTTCAGTCATGGAGATCGATGTACGAGGGCCCCGCTTCGGTGCGTCCCTGACCACGGTGGTGCTGGCGGTCGTGCTGATCACCGGCAGCGGCTGGCTGCTGGCCGTTCAGGCCGCGGTCTTCGCCGTGGGAGCGGTGGCCGGAGTGCAGAATTCGCCGTACGGCTGGGTTTTCCGCACCCTGGTGCGGCCCAGGCTGGGGCCGCCGCCCGGCACCGAGGACGCGGCCCCGCCGCGGTTCGCGCAGGCGGTGGGTTTCGGCTTCTCCGTGATCGGTGTCATCGGCTATCTGGTGGGCCCGCAGTGGCTGGGTCTGGCGGCCACCGCGTGCGCGCTCGCCGCCGCCTTCCTCAACGCCGCTTTCGCCTACTGCCTGGGGTGCGAGGTGTATCTGCTGCTGAAACGGGCAGCAGCCTGATGGGTTCCGCCGCAGGTCGTGAGAAGAATCTCGCCTTGGCACCGGTCCCCGGGATGACAGGGGGCCCGCCGGCGGGGCACCATCGCTCAGCGGCCGAACAACTTACGGGCGCGTAACTTCCGCCGGGAGCGCCGCCCCGGAGAGAGCAGGTGCCCCGACATGGCCGAACTCGTCTACCCACCGGTGATCGCTTGTGCCCGCACCATGTTCAAGGTGCAGGGGCTCAAATTCGACATCCGGGGCACCGAGAACGTCCCCCGCCAAGGCGGCGCCCTGCTCGTCAGCAACCACATCGGCTATCTGGACTTCGTCTTCTGCGGTCTGACGACGCTGCCCGCCAAGCGCCTGGTGCGCTTCATGGCGAAGGAATCGGTTTTCCGGCACAAGGTGTCGGGTCCGCTGATGCGCGCCATGAAGCACATTCCGGTGGACCGCTCCGAGGGCATGCACGCGTACGCGCACGCCTTGGACGCGCTGCGCGGCGGTGAGATCATCGGGGTCTTCCCCGAGGCGACCATCTCGCAGTCGTTCACGTTGAAGTCGTTCAAGTCGGGTGCGGCCCGGCTGGCGATGGAGGCCGGTGTGCCGCTGCTGCCGATGGCGCTGTGGGGCACTCAGCGGCTGTGGACGAAGGGGCACCCGCGCAATCTGGGCCGCAGCAAGTTCCCGATCACGCTGCGGATCGGCGAGCAGATGCGCCCGCAGGAGAACGAGAAGGCGGGCGCGCTCACCCGGCGGCTGCGGCTGCGGGTGCAGGAGCTGCTGGACGACGCGCAGCGTACGTATCCGGGCAGGCCCTCGGGCCCCGCCGACCGCTGGTGGCTGCCCGCGCATCTGGGCGGCACCGCCCCGACGCCTGAGGAAGCGGCGGCCAGGGACCGCGAGCAGCAGCCCCAGCCGAGCTGAGGCGGGACCCTCCGGACGCGGGACGCGGGACGCGACGGCGTCCTCACGGCAGTTCGGTGGGCAGCGTCCTGGCCAGTTCCGACCGGTCGCGCGCGCCGCGCAGGGCCTCCAGTACGGCCGTGGGCGGCGCCGCGTGCACGAGCGGATAGTCGGCCTCGCCGATCTCCGGGCGCACCGCCCACGCGAGCCGTTCCTCGTCCAGCGAGAAGCGCGCGTCGACGCCGGGTTTGTTGCCGCGCGCGTCCAGCCGTGACCAGTGGCCGCGCCCCGGCAGCAGCAGGGCGATCAGGCCGTGGACCACCGGGTCCGTACCGTCGTCGTCGGTGAGCCGCTGGTAGCAGAGCCCGGCGGGGATGGACGCGGCGCGCAGCAGCGCCGTCAGCGCGTGCGACTTGGCGTAGCAGATGCCGGTGCGCTGCTCCAGCACGTCGGAGGCCCGCCAGGTGACGCGGTCGTCGCCGGAGTCGAAGGAGTGCGGGATCGTGTCGCGGACGAATACGAAGGCGGCCCGCGCATAGTCATGCGGTCCGGTGGTACGGGCCAGCAGCGTGTCCACGGTGTCGCGCACTCGCGGGTGGCCGTGGTCGATGACGTCGTCGGCGGCCGTATACGCCGAGAGGTCGGCGGTCTCCAGGATCAGCTCCATATGCGGGAGCCTAGGAAACCGCCGACCACTCGATCAATCGAATTACCGCCAACCGCATACTCATGCGGCCGACTCCGGGCCGCAGGACAGGCCCTAGGCCCGCATCTCCTCCTCGAGCGCGGCGGCGAAGCCGTCCACGTCCGACTCGGTCGTGTCGAAGGAGCACATCCAGCGGACCTCGCCCGTCGACTCGTCCCAGAAGTAGAAGCGGTAACGCTTCTGCAGCCGCTCGCTGACCTCGCGCGGCAGCAGCGCGAAGACGGCGTTGGACTGCACGGGCCGCAGCACGGTGACCCCGTCCACGCCCTGTACGGCCTGCTCCAGGCGGCGGGCCATCGCGTTGGCGTGGGCGGCGCTGCGCAGCCACAGGTCGCCCGAGAGCAGCGCCTCGAACTGCACGGAGACGAACCGCATCTTGGAGGCGAGCTGCATCGACAGCTTGCGCAGGTAGTCGATGGCGCGCACCCGCTCGGGGCTGAGGACGACCACGCACTCGCCGAGCAGCAGGCCGTTCTTGGTGCCGCCGAAGGAGAGGATGTCCACGCCCGCCTCGGTGGTGAAGCGGGCCAGCGGCACGTCGAGGCCGGCCGCCGCGTTGGCGATCCGCGCGCCGTCCAGGTGCACGGCCATGCCGAGCTGGTGCGCGTGGTCGCAGATCGCCTTGATCTCCTCGGGCGTGTAGCAGGTGCCCAGTTCGGTGGTCTGGGTGATCGAGACGACCTGCGGCTGGGCCCGGTGCTCGTCGGAGAAGCCGTACGCCTGCCGGTCGATCAGCTCGGGGGTGAGCTTGCCGTCCGGGGTCGGGACGGTGAGCAGCTTCAGGCCGCCGACCCGCTCGGGGGCGCCGCACTCGTCCACGTGGATGTGCGCGGACTCGGCGCAGATCACCGCGCCCCAGCGCTCGGTGACGGCCTGGAGCGCCGTCACGTTGGCGCCGGTGCCGTTGAAGACCGGGAAGGCCTCCGCGCGCGGGCCGAAGTGGCCGCGGAAGACCTCCTGGAGGTGGCCGGTGTACTCGTCCCCTCCGTAGGCGGGCTGATGGCCGCCGTTGGCGAGGGCGAGCGCGGTGAGGATCTCCGGGTGCACCCCGGCGTAGTTGTCACTGGCGAAGCCGCGCACCTGCGGGTCGTGGCGGCGCACGGCGTCGCTGGCGAGCTGCTCTGTCACGGTCGGGGCGTCAGCCACTGTCGGGTCCCGTTCACTTCCGTAGGGCTCTGGTCCCAGACGTCCGCGATGGCCTCGGCGAGGTCGCGCACGTCGGTGAAGCCGGCGAATTTGGCGTTCGGGCGCGTGGCCCGCATCTCATCGTGCACCAACGCCTTGATCACCAGCACAGTGGCCGCGGCCGTGGGTCCGTCGGCGCCGCCGAGCTTGCGGAAGGAGTCGCCCAGCGCGAGCGTCCACGCCTCGGCCGCGGCCTTGGCCGCGGAGTAGGCGGCGTTGCCCGCGGTCGGCGTGGTGGCGCCGGACGCGCTGATCAGCACGTACCGGCCGCCGTGGCTGCGCATGAGGCCGTCGTGGAAGGCCAGCGAGGTGTTCTGCACGGTACGGATCAGCAGCTTGTGCAGCACGTCCCAGTCGCCGAGGTCGGTCTCGGGGAAGGACGCGGAGCCGCGCCAGCCGCCCACGAGGTGGACCAGGCCGTCGACCCTGCCGTGGTCCTTCTCGATCCGGCCGGCCCAGTCCTGGGTCGCCTCCAGGTCGAGCAGGTCGACGATCTCGCCGGTGATGTCGGCGCCGCCCGCGTCGTAGCGCGCCGCGTCGACGGCCTCGGCCAGCCGCTCGGGGTCGGCGTCGGCGGCGATCACATGGCCGCCCTCGCGTGCGAGCCGTTGCAGTACCGCCCGCCCCGCGGGGCCGCCCGCGCCCGCCACGGCGATCACCGCTCCGTCGAGACCACCCGTGTACGTGTCGGTCGTCATGTCCGCCTCCTCGGCCGCACCGGTCACGCGGCGCCCCGAAGTGAGCTCTCGCCGGTGATTCCCTTGGTCGAGGTGATCACCGTCCGCAGCTTCTTCGCAAGGGCCTCGTAGAACATGCTGAGCGGAAACTCGTCCGCCAGCACGTCGTCCACGAGTTTGCGCGGGGGCTGGGACAGGTCGAGGGCGTCGGGGCCCTTCGCCCAGACCGAGCCGGGATGCGGGGAGAGGTAGCTGGCGACCAGGTCGTAGGCGGCGAACCAGTGCACGAGCTTGGGCCGGTCGATGCCGTCCCGGTAGAGCGTCTCGATCTCGGCGCAGAGCTGGTTGGTGACCTGCGGTGCGCGCTCCCAGTCGATGTGCAGGGTGTTGTCTGTCCAGCGTACGGCGTCGTGCTTGTGCAGGTACGCGAAGAGGAGCTGTCCGCCGAGTCCGTCGTAGTTGCGGACGCGTTCACCGGTGACCGGGAAGCGGAAGAGCCGGTCGAAGAGGATCGCGTACTGCACGCCCAGGCCCATCGGGTGGCCCTCGGCCTGGAGCTTCACGGCCTCCCTGAACGTGGTCAGGTCGCAGCGCAGCTCCTCCAGCCCGTACATCCAGAACGGCGCGCGCTGCTTGATCATGAACGGGTCGAACGGCAGGTCGCCGTGGCTGTGCGTGCGGTCGTGGATCATGTCCCACAGGACGTACGTCTGCTGCGCCAGGTCCTGGTCGGCGATCAGCCGGGCCGCTTCCTCGGGCAGTTCCAGGCCGAGGGTGTCGACGGCGGCGGCGGTCACCGCGCGGAAGCGGGCGGCCTCGCGGTCGCAGAAGATCGCGCCCCAGGTCCAGCGCTCGGGGGCCTCGCGGACGGCGACGGTCTCCGGGAAGAGCACCGCGGAGTTGGTGTCGTAACCGGGGGTGAAGTCCTCGAAGGTGATCGGTACGAACAGCGGGTTGTCGTACCGATTGCGCTCCAGCTCGGCCAGCCAGTCGGGCCAGACGACGCGCAGGGCGACGGCCTCCAGGTTGCGGTCCGGGTTGCCGTTCTGCGTGTACATCGGGAAGACGACCAGGTGCGGCAGGCCGTCGCGGCGGTCGGCCGCGGGCTGGAAGGCGAGCAGCGAGTCGAGGAAGTCCGGGACGCCGAAGCCGTCGTCGGACCAGCGGCGCAGGTCGGCGACCAGGGCGCGGTGGTACTCGGCGTCGTGCGGGAGGAGCGGGGAGAGCTGTTCGACCGACTCGGTCACCCGGCGCACGGTCCGCTCGGCGTCGTCCTTGCTGGGCGCGCCCTCGGCCTCGAAGTCGATGGAGCCGTCCTTGCGCTGCCAGGGCCTGATGGCTTCGACGGCCTGCTTCAGCACCGCCCACGCGGGGTGGCCGACGATGCCCACGCCGGACGTACCGCCGCCGTCCGCCACCTTCGCCGAAAGAACTTCGCCCATGACCCCTCCTCCACAAAAGAAACTGTCGTCCGGACACCGTATCCGTGACCTTGTTGATCCATCAAGGGGAGCCGGTGGAGATTGTCCTGCCTGATGGTCGACAGGCCGCTGTTCTTCCTGTCGTCTGCCGGGATGGGTCACTAAAACTTGCGCATAGGGGCCGCTTGAGCACGCGGTCCCGAGTCGTCACGGCGTGTTCGGCCCGCCGTCGCCCGGTCTCGCTAGGGTGCCGGTATGAGCTTCCTCACCGTCGGCCACCGCGGGGTCATGGGCGTCGAGCCGGAGAACACCCTGCGGTCCTTCCGCCGAGCCGAAAAGGCGGGCCTGGACCAGATCGAGCTGGATCTGCACCTCAGCAAGGACGGCGCGCTGATCGTCATGCACGACGCCGACGTCGACCGCACCACCGACGGCGCCGGCCTGGTCCGCGACCTCACGCTGGACGAGATCCGCGGCCTGGACGCCGGGCTCGGCGAGCGCGTACCGGTCTTCGAGGAGGTCCTCGAAGCGGTCGGCCGGCCGATCCAGGCCGAGATCAAGGACGTGGCGGCGGCCCGCGCGCTGGCCGACACCCTGAGCGCGCACGGCGCGACCGACCGGGTCAGTGTGCTGTCCTTCCACGACGAGGCGCTGGCCGAGATCCGTACGCTGCTGCCCGACGTGCGCACGGTGCTGGTCGCCAGCGACCTCGGCCCGGAGATCGTCACCCGCGCCCAGGCGGTGGGCGCCCGCCTGGTCAGCCTGGAACTGCGGCAGGTGAACCTGGACGTCGTCGAGCGCTGCCAGGCCGCGGGCATCGCCGTCATGGCCTGGACCGTCAACACCGCGCAGGAGTGGGCCCTGGCCCGCGCGCTGCGGCTGGACGGCGCCGCCACCGACCTCCCCGAGGAACCGGCCATCGCGTAGCGCCGCGGTACCGTACCGGCGTCATCCCGGCGCGCCGCGGTCCCGCGGCCCCGCGCAATGTGCCGGACACAAAGGTCCGGCATCCGGACAACTGGCCGAATCGCGTGGACAGACGCGCCCGCGCGGTGCCAAGGTCCCGCCATGCGTCCCGCGATCTCGCTGTCCCCGCGCCGTGCCGCGCTCGCCGCGGCTGCCCTGCTCACCCTCGCACTGGCCGGCTGCTCGCCCCAGGACGACACGACCGACGCCGGTCCCTCGTCCTCCGCGGCGTCGGCCGGTGCGACCGGCACCACCACCGCCACCACGGCGTCGTGCGCGCCCGGCACGCTCGCCACCCGTACCCCCGGCAAGCTCACCGTCGGCACCGACAATCCGGCGTACGACCCCTGGTTCTCGGACAACAAGCCGTCCAACGGCAAGGGGTACGAGTCGGCGGTCGCGTACGCGGTGGCCAAGCAGCTCGGTTACGCGCCGGACCAGGTCGTCTGGCAGACCGTCGCCTTCAACAAGGCGTTCGCGCCCGGTGCCAAGAACTTCGATTTCGACATCAACCAGGTTTCGATCAACGACGAGCGCAAGAAGGCCGTCGACTTCTCGCCCGGCTACTACGACGTACGGCAGACCGTCGTCGCGCTGAAGACCTCGAAGATCGCGAACGCGCACAGCGTCGCGGACCTGAAGAACGCCAAGCTCGGCGCCCAGGTGGGCACCACCAGCCTGGACGTCATCGACAACCTGGTGAAGCCCGCCAAGCAGCCCGCCGTCTACCAGCGCAACGACCTCGCCGTGGCCGCGCTCAAGAACGGCCAGGTCGACGGGATCGTGGTCGACCTGCCGACCGCCTTCTACATCACCGGGGCCGAGGTCACCGACGCCAAGGTGGTCGGGCAGTTCGCGGCGGCGGGCTCCTCGCCCGAGCAGTTCGGGCTGGTCCTCGACAAGGGCAGCAAGCTGACCGCGTGCGTCTCGCGGGCCGTCACCGCCCTGCACGGCGACGGGACGCTGGCCGCCCTGGAGAAGCGGTGGCTGTCGGACGCCGTCGGCGCCCCGGTGCTCGGATGACCGTGCGGGACGACCCCGCGCAGGTCGACACGTACCAGCCGTCCGCGCGGCGAATCGAGCGCGAGCTGTACCGACGCGCCCGCGGCCGCCGCGCCCTGGTAGTGGCGAGCGTCAGCACCCTGGCGACCGCCGGGGTGCTGATCGGGCTGATCGTCAGTTCGCCCGGCTGGCAGCGCACCCGTGAGACGTTCCTCAACGGGCACTACGCGCGGCTCGCGCTGCCGGACGTGCTCCAGGGCCTCTGGCTCAATCTGCGGCTGATGGTGGTGTGCGGCGCCGTCGTCTTGGTCGCGGGGCTGCTGCTGGCGGTCGTGCGCACCCTGCGCGGCCCGGTGTTCTTCCCGCTGCGCGCCCTGGCGACGGCGTACGTGGACTTCTTCCGCGGGCTGCCGCTGATCATCTGCCTGCTCGCGGTGGTCTTCGGCGTGCCCGCGCTGCGGCTGAGCGGCGTCACCAACGACCCCGTGCTCCTGGGCGGCCTGGCGCTCTGCCTGACGTACACCGCCTATGTCGCCGAGGTGTTCAGGGCCGGGATCGAGACCGTCCACCCGAGCCAGCGCGCCGCGGCCCGCTCGCTCGGCCTCAGCAGTGCGCAGACGATGCGGTACGTGGTGCTGCCGCAAGCCGTGCGCCGCGTGGTGCCGCCGCTGCTCAACGACCTGGTGTCGCTCCAGAAGGACACCGGCCTGGTGTCGATCGCGGGCGCCGTGGACGCCGTCTACGCGGCGCAGATCATCGCCAGCCGCGACTTCAACTACACGCCGTACGTGGTCGCGGGGCTGATCTTTGTCGCGCTGACCATCCCGATGACGCGGTTCACCGACTGGGTGACGGCCAGAATGAACCGGCGGCAGTCGCAGGGAGGCGTCGTATGAGCGGCACGGGCGGGGACCGGCTCGCCAAGGACGTACCGCCCCAGGCGCGGGACCTGGCCGACCCGGACCGGAGCCGGGACACGCCCGTGCTGCGGCTGGAGTCGGTCCGCAAGACGTACGGCTCCTCCGTCGTCCTGCGGGACATCGCGCTCGACGTGCCCGCGCACACGGTCACGGCGCTGATCGGCGCGTCCGGCTCAGGGAAGTCCACGCTGCTGCGCTGCGCGAATCTGCTGGAGGAGATCGACGACGGCGCGATCTTCCTGGACGGCGAGGACATCACCGACCCGCGGGCCGACCAGGACGCGGTACGGCGCAGGATCGGCGTCGTCTTCCAGGCGTACAACCTGTTCCCGCACATGACGGTGCTGGACAACATCACCCTGGCGCCGCGCCGGGTGCACGGGGTGCCGCGGGGCGAGGCGGAGGAGCGGGCACGGGAGCTGCTGGCCCGGCTGGGGCTCGCCGACCGGGCCGCGGAGTATCCGGACCGGCTCAGCGGCGGCCAGCAGCAGCGGGTGGCGATCCTGCGGGCGGTCGCGACCAGGCCGCGGCTGCTGCTTCTCGACGAGGTGACCGCGGCGCTCGACCCGGAGCTCGTCGGCGAGGTGCTGTCGGTGGTCCGCGACCTGAAGGAGCAGGGCATGACGATGGTGATCGCCACCCATGAGATGGCGTTCGCCCGCGATGTCGCCGATCAGGTCTGCTTCCTGGACGCGGGCGTGATCCTGGAGCGCGGCACTCCCGCCGAGGTGTTCGGCGCCCCGGCCGAGCAGCGCACGCGGGACTTCCTGCGCCGGATCACGGAGGCGGGACGGCTGTGACGGCCGGCGCCGGGCGACCGGGTTCGGGGCGCCGGGTACCGGGTGGCACGGGTGGATCGGGTGGCGGGCGTCCGGGTCTCAGACCAGCTTCTTCGTGAGCAGCTCGAACTCCAGGTCGTCCCTGGTCGGCAGCCCGAAGCGCTCCTCGCCGTACGGGAAGGGGCTGGTCTGCCCGGTGCGCTGGTAGCCGCGGCGGACGTACCAGGCGATCAGGTCCTCGCGGACCGAGATCACCGTCATGTGCAGCTCGGCGACGTCCCACTCCTCGCGGGCGAACCGTTCGGCCTCGGCGAGGATCACCTTGCCGAGCCCGGCGCCCTGGAGCGCGGGCCGTACGGCGAACATCCCGAAGTACGCGTGGTCGCCGCGGTGTTCGAGCTGGCAGCAGGCCACCACCTCGTCGGCGGACTCCACCACCGTCAGCCTGCTGTCCGCGCCTTCGATGACGGCCAGCACGCCTTCGGGGTCGGTCCGCTGCCCCTGAAGGATGTCCGCCTCCGTCGTCCACCCCGCGCGGCTCGCGTCGCCGCGGTAGGCGGACTCGATCAGCCCGACCAGGACGGGGACGTCGTCGGGGGTGGCGGCGCGGAAGCGGGGAGCGGCGATATCCATGCGGGCAAGGCTATCCCCAGGTCCGGGCCGCGCTCACGGGTCCTGCCGAGGTCTTCGCGGGCGGGCGGCGTCGGCGCGTGACGGGGCGCGTGTTCGACGTGGGGCAGGGCGCGGGTTCGGCGTGCGACAGGACGCGTGTGCGGCGCGCGGAAGGGCGCGTGCTCGGCGCGCGGAAGGACGCGTGTGCGGCGCGCGGAAGGGCTTCGCGACAGGGCTGGTGCTCACAGCGCGGGGGCGGTCTCGCGCAGCGCCAGCTCGAAGCGCCGGACGCCTTCGGTGATCTCGGCGGCGCCCGTGGTGTAGGCGAAGGTGATCCGTATGTACGGGGCGGGCGACTCGGCGGGGAAATAGGGACGGCCGGGGGCGACGGCCACGCCCGCGCGGAGCGCGGCGCCGGTCAGCGCGGTCTCGTCGGTGCCGTCGGGCAGCCGCAGCCACAGGTGGTAGCCGCCGGTGGGCACCGGGTCGGGGACCAGTTCCGGCAGGCGGTGCCGGAGCGCGGCGAGCATGGCGTCGCGCCGCTCGCGCAGTGCGGTGGTGACGGCGCGCAGATGGCGCGGCCAGGAGGGCGCGCCGACGAGTTCCAGGGTCGCCTCCTGGAGGGGCCTGGGCACGAAGAAGCTGTCGACCACCTGGATGGCGCGCAGCCGTTCCATCACCGGGCCGCGGGCGATCAGCGCGCCGACGCGCAGATTGGGCGAGGTCGGCTTGGTGAGCGACGCGAAGTGGACGACGGTGCCGTACGGGTCCTCGGCGACCAGGGGCGGCGGCAGTGGGTCGCCGTGGCCGAGCCGCCGGGCGAAGTCGTCCTCGACCACGAAGGCGCCCGCCGCCCGCGCGATGTCGAGTACCTGGCGGCGGCGCCCGGCGGCGAGCACCGCGCCGGTCGGATTCTGGAAGAGCGGCTGGCAGAAGAAGACCCGCGCGCCGCTGGCCTCGAAGGCATCGGCGAGCAGATCGGGCCGGACGCCGTCCGCGTCGAGCGGGACCGGCACCGGCCGCAGCCCCGCGGCGCGGGCGGCAGAGAGCGCGCCGGGGTAGGTGGGCGATTCGACGAGTACGGCGGAGCCCGGCGCGGCCAGCGCGCGCAGGGCCGTGGTGAGGGCGGCCTGCCCGCCGGAGGTGATCAGCACCTGGGCGGGCGGGACTCCCGCCTCGCGGCCGAACCAGTTCCGCAGCGCGGTGAGCCCTTCCAGCGGCGGCCGTTCCCAGGCGCCGGGCCTGCGGGCGGCGCGGGCCAGCGCGGCGCCGAGCGCCCGCTCGGGCTGGAGGCCGGGGTGCAGATAGCCGCCGTTGAGGGGGATGACGCCCTGCGGCGGGCCGACCAGGCAGCCCAGCACTCCGGAGGCGTCGACCACGCGCGGTGCCACGTCCGGGTCCTCCGCGGTGAGCGCGACCTGCTGCCAGGAGGTGTCGACGGCGCTGGTGGTCGCCGCGCCCTCGGCGGCCCGGTAGGTGCCCGCGCCGGGCCGGGTGACGACCAGTCCCTGCGCGGCGAGCGTCGCCAGCGCCCGCGAGACCGTCACCGGACTGACCCCGAACCGCTCGACCAGGGCCCGGCTCGACGGCAGTTTCGCTCCCGGTGAGAAGCGGTCCAGCTCTCCTCGGAGGGATTCTGCCAGCGCACCGGCACTGCTATCGTCATTCATGAAGGATAAGAATAGCGCTACTCCCCGCACCTCAGTAGCGGTCGCGGGCACCGCGCTCGCCTGTCTCGGTGTGGCCGCCTTTTCGCTCACCTTCCCTTCCACCCACTGGGCGCTGAGCGGATTCGGCGCCTGGTCGGCGGTGACGGTCCGGGCGGTCCTGGCCACCGCGGTCGCCGGGGCCTTCCTCGCGGCGGGCCGGGCGAAGGTGCCGGACCGGGAGCACTGGGCGGGACTGGCCGTGGTCGCCTGCGGTGTCGTCATCGGCTTCCCGCTGCTGACCACCCTCGCGCTGCGCACCACCGACACCTCGCACGCCGCCGTCGTCGTCGGCGCGCTCCCGCTGTGCACCGCGGTGCTCGCGGCCGTGCGCACCGGTGCGCGGCCGTCCCGTACGTTCTGGATCGCGGCCGTCGCGGGCGCGGCGGTGGTCACCGCCTTCTCGCTCGGCGAGAGCGGCGGCGCGCCGACCGCCGGGGACGGCTTCCTCTTCGCCTCGCTGCTGGTCTGCGCCGCCGGTTACGTGGAGGGCGGGCGGCTGGCGTCGGTGCTGCCGGGCTGGCAGGTGGTCGGCTGGGCGCTGGTCGGTACGCTGCCGCTCACGCTGCCCGCCGCGGTCGTGTCGCTGTCGCTGGAGCCGGTACGGCTGACCGGCGAGTCGGTCGGCGGGCTGGTGTGGGTCTCGGTGGTGTCGCAGTTCCTCGGCCTGATGGTCTGGTACCGCGGCATGGCGGCGATCGGGGTGACCAGGGCCAGCCAGCTCCAACTCGCCCAGCCCGTGCTGACGTTGGTGTGGTCCGCCGCGCTGCTCGGTGAGCACCTGGGCCGCGCCACACCGCCCGCGGCGCTCGCCGTACTGGTCTGCGTGGCCGTCACACAGCGCTCCGGCGCCCGGCAGGCGCGGGAAGTACGCAGGTCGCGGGCCGCGGCGCGGGCGCGCGGGGCCGAGGCGCCGGACGCCGGCCCGGAGGCGTTGCGGTCGGGCGACGCGCACGAGATCGTGGCACACGGCGATCCGCGACGGCGCGCGCCGCGGTGACACGCTCCCCCGACTACCCCGATGCGCTCGGGTGTGCGCCCTCGGACCTGGGCAGTTCTCCTGGGACCGCCGAACAACCGTCCGGCGGCCCGGTCGTCACGGACTGGACCGGGCCGGACGTCACGGACCGGACCGGACCGGACCGGCCGAGGGTCACCGCACGGACCGGGGCGCGCCGAAGAGGCGTGAGGATGAGGGGGAGGACGGCATGCACGGACCACCGCTGGTGGCCTGGCTGCTCGTGGCGCTCAGCACCGTCGCCGCGGTCGCGTGCCTGCTGCGCCGCGAAGCGCGCGACGAGGCGGTGATGGCGGCGGGCATGGCGGTGATGGCCGTCCCGATGTCCGTCCTCGACCCGCGGCCGTGGGGGACGCCGCTGTTCGCCGTCGTCCTCGGCGTGGTCTTCGCGCTGGCCGGGGTACGGGCGCTGCTGCTGGTCCGGCGGCCCGGCCACCATCTGCACCACTCCGTGTGCTCGGCCGCGATGGTCTACATGGCCGTGGCGATGGGCGGGGCGGCGTCGGCGCACGGCGGCCACGCCGAGCACATGGCGGCCACCGGCGCGGGCACCCCGCTGCTCACCGGCCTGCTGCTGCTCTACTTCGCGGGCTACGTCCTGCGCAGCGGCACCACCCTGGTCGCGCTCCCAGCGCAGGCGCACGGCGCGCCGGGCGGCGGCCCGCTGATATCCACCGGCCAGGCGGAAGGAGGCGCGGGCGGCGGCCGGGACCGTGTCCCGCTGCGGCACGCGCCGGAGGTCGCGGCGGCCTGCCGGGTGGCGATGGCGCTGGGGATGTTCGCGATGCTGCTGACCCTGTGACGGACTCGCTGCCGTGAGTCATGCGTCACATCGGGTCGTGGTCCGTCCCCCGTGAACCGCGCGCCTCCTAGGCTGATCACCATGACGGTCCCGTTCGTGCTGCTGATTCTCGGCGCACTTGCGGCGGCGATGGCGCCGCGTCTGCTGTCCCGTGCCAAGTGGCCGGAACGCGAACCGGTGCTGGCCCTGTGGGTCTGGCAGTGTGTGGTCGCCGCCGTACTGCTGTGCTGCGTGCTGGCCATGGCGCTCTCCGCCTCGGCCGCCTGGGCCGCGGTCCGCGGCAATCTCTTCGCGTTCGCCCCGAGCGGTGTGGTCGACGCCTACGCGCTGTCCGAGTACGGCCGCTGGGCCGGGACCATCGCCGTCCTGCTCGCGCTCGGCGGGGTGTGGACCGCGGCGATGCTCACCCGCGAGGTGCGCGGCACACGGTCGCGGCGCAAGCAGCGCCGCGCGGAACTCCGCGTGCGCGCGCCCCGACTGCCCGGCGAGACCGTCACGCCCAGCGAGCGTCTGGTGGTCCTGGAGGACGCCCGCTCCGACGCCTGGTGGCTGTCCGGCGCCGAGCCCCAACTGGTCATCACCACGGCCGCGCTGCGCCGCCTGAAGGGCCGCCAACTGGACGCCGTGCTGGCCCACGAGCAGGGACACGTACGCGCCAGGCACGACGTACTGCTGCACTGCTCGGGCGCGCTCGCGGGCGGCTTCCCGCAGGTGCCGGTCTTCGCCGCCTTCCGTGACCAGGTGCACCACCTGGTGGAACTGGCGGCCGACGACACCGCCTCGCGCCGCTTCGGCCGCCTCACCACCGCCCTCGCGCTGGTCGAACTCAACGCGGAACGCGGTGTCTTCGGCCCCTGCCCCACGCCGCTCGCCGCGCTGCCCGGCCGCGTGCACCGGCTGCTCGATCCCGCGCCCCGGCTGCCGCTCGGCCAACGGGTGCGGATGACGGCCTTCGCGCTGCTGGTCCCGGCCGTCCCGCTGCTGATCGCTTTCGGCCCCGGCCTCGGCGCGCTGACCTGAGCGGCGGCGGGAGAGGCGGGGCCATGGCCGTCAAAGGCGTGATGTTCGACTTCTCCGGCACCCTGATGCGGGTCGAAGCGGCCGAGTCCTGGCTGCGGTCGGCGCTCACCGCCGAGGGCGTCACGGCCACCGACGACGAGGTCGCGGCGTACGCCGGAACGCTGGAGCGGGCGGGCGCGCTGCCCGGCGGCGGACCGCCCGAGCGGATTCCGCCGCGATTGGCGGCGGCCTGGGCCCGGCGCGACACCAACGCGGCCGAGCACCGGGCGGCGTACGGCGGCCTGTCCCGTACCGTCGCGCTCCCCTGGGATGTGCACGACGCGCTCTACGACCGGCACATGGCGCCCGCCGCGTGGAATCCGTACCCCGACACCGAGCGCGTGCTGCGGGCCCTGCGGGACCGGGGCGTGCCGGTGGCGGTGGTGAGCAACATCGGATGGGATCTGCGGCCGGTCTTCGGGGAGCACGGGCTGGACGAGTTGGTGGACGTCTTCGCGCTGAGCTTCGAGCACGGCGTCCAGAAGCCGGACGAGCGGCTGTTCCGGATCGCCTGCGACGGGCTCGGACTGGAGCCCGCGGACGTCGCGATGGTGGGCGACAGCCGTGCGGCGGACGGCGCCGCCGCCGCGCTGGGCTGCCCGGTGTTCCTGGTGGACCATCTGCCGGTGACGGCACGTCCCGACGCGCTGCTCGGCGTCCTGGACCGACTGGGCTACCGACCGGGCTGATGCGGCACCGCGCACCGTACGCGCCGAGCGCTCATGAACCGGCCGCTGAAGGGGCAAGCGCTTTCAGGACACGAGCCTCGATGACAAGCGCTTTCGGGATCGGCGCCGGTCCCGGCGATCCCCCGCGCCGCCGGGCCCGGCACCATCCCCCGTTTCCCGGACAGGGCGAAGCCCGCCGGGTTGCGCTGAGTATATTGGCTCGCAGCCAGTCAACGCAGGAGTAAATAATGTCCCCTCGGAGCGCATCGGTCAATGAAGCTATGCGTCAGCGTTCCCGGGAACGGTTGCTCCAGGCAACCGTGGAGCTGGTCGAGGAACGCGGCTACGCGGCCACCACGCTGGCGGACATCACCCAGCGGGCGGGGTCGGCACGCGGCCTGGTCTCGTACTACTTCGCGGGAAAGCGCGAACTGTTGCAGTCCGCCGTGCACCGGCTGATGCACATGGAACTGGCCGCCGCGCTGGACCGCGAGCCGCGGTCGGAGGACGGCCAGGAACGGCTGGCGCGGGCCATCGACGCGGTCCTCGGCCTCACGCAGACGCACACCACCTTGATGCGTACGCACATGGCGTCGATCCTCCAGGCGGAGGGTTTCATCCAGTGCCCGGAGCAGCAGAAGCTCGCGGCGCTGCTGAGCCAGGCGGTGGACGGCGCGGGAATCGTGTCGGGACCCGAGGGTCCCGAGGCGGAGTACCGGCTGCTGCGCGCGCTGCTGATGGGCGCGACCGTGGCGCTGCTGCTGCCGGGCGCTCCGATGCCGCTGTCGCGGCTGCGGGCCGAACTCTTCGAGCGGTACGGGCTGGAGTGGACGCTGGGGGTGCCGCCGAAGGACTGCGCGGTGGCCCCCGCGAAGGCCGGCGCGGGCGGGGACGGGGGCGGCGGGGACGGCGGGGACCGGCGACCGGTGGGCTGAAACCGTGCGCCTCGACCGGGCCGCCGGGTGCTGCGCTCTGCCGCGACGCGTCCGGAGGGCGCATGCTGGTGACATCCCGCCGAAGGGAGCACCGTCGTGTTACGCGTCGCAGTCGTCGGTTCGGGTCCGAGCGGGGTGTACACCGCGGACGCGCTCACCCGTCAGGAGTCGGTGCCGGATGTCGCGGTTGACGTGCTCGACCGGTTGCCGTGCCCGTACGGCCTGGTCAGATACGGTGTCGCGCCCGACCACGAGAAGATCAAGTCCCTCCAGGGCAGCCTGCGCAAGGTGCTGGAGGACCCGCGGGTCCGCATCCTCGGCAACATCGGCGTGGGGCCCGCGCCGCTGACGCCGGAGCGGCTGCTCGGCCTGTACCACGCGGTGGTCTACTGCGTGGGCGCCGCGACCGACCGCAAACTGGGCGTGCCCGGCTAGGAGTTGCCCGGCAGCTACTCGGCGACCCGCTTCGTGTCCTGGTACAGCGCGCACCCCGACGAGCCGCCGGACGGCTTCGCGCTGCGGGCCCGCTCGGCCGTGGTCATCGGCGTGGGGAACGTCGCGGTCGACGTGGCGCGCGTGCTGGCCCGGCGCGCGGACGAACTGCGGCGCACCGACGTACCGGAGGCGGCGCTGCGGGCGCTCGCCGACAGCCGCGTCACCGACATCCACATGGTGGGGCGGCGCGGACCCTCGCAGGCGAAGTTCACCACCAAGGAGCTGCGTGAGCTGGGCGCGCTGGCCGACACCGATGTGATCGTGCGCGAGGACGAGTTGGCGCTCGACCCGGCATACGCCGACCCCTCCGGTCTGCCGACGGCGGCCCGGCGCAATGTGGAGGTGCTGCGCTCGTGGGCCGCGCAGCCGCCGCGGGGACGGCTGCGCCGACTCCATGTGCGGTTCTTCCTGCGCCCCACCGCGTTCCTCGCCGACGAGGCCGGGCGGGTGCGCGCGGTCCGTTTCACCCGAACGGGTCCTGACGGGAGCGGCGGTGTGTCCGATACAGGCGGCGGCGAGGAGATCGACGCGGGACTCGTCCTGCGCTCGGTCGGCTACCAGGGGGTGCCGCTGCCCGGCCTGCCCTTCGACCCTCGGGGCGCGGTGGTGCCGAACGACGCGGGCCGCGTGCTGCGCGACGGTACGCCCTCCCCCGGCGAGTACGTGGCGGGCTGGATCAAGCGCGGGCCGACCGGTGTGATCGGCACCAACCGGCCGTGCGCCAAGGAGACCGCGGCGGCGCTGATCGCCGACGCGCCGGGTCTGCTGACGCGAGAGCTGTCGGCCGATCCGCTGGCCGGGCTGCGGGCCGCGGGCGTACGGCCGGTTGCCTGGCGGGGCTGGCTGGCGATCGAGGCGGCGGAGGCGGAGTGGGGCCGTTCCCTGGACCGGGGGACGGTCAAGATCCCCGACTGGGAAGGGCTGTTGACGGCGGCGGCCCACTCGTCGTCGCCGCCCGCCGAGGGACCGGCCTGAGGCCCCGTCACGGACGGGATGGATCGAGGCGCGTCGAATCCAGCCACTCGAAATCCGGGCACTCGAATCCGGGCACTCGAATCCAGGGACTCGGATACAGGGACTCGGATACAGGGACTCGGATACAGGCACTCGGATACAGACTTTGGATCCAGGTGCCCGACGCCCCACGGTCAGCCGTCGAGCCGGGCCGCCTGGCGGGCCGCCGCGTCGAGGACGCGGTCGAGCAGACCGGGGAAGAGCGCTTCGAGGTCGTCCGTGCGCAGCGCGTTCATCTTGGAGGTGCCGCGGTAGATCTGGCTGATGACGCCCGCCTCGCGCAGCACCCGGAAGTGGTGCGTGGTCGTGGACTTGCTGACCGGCAACGGCACGTCGGAGCAGGCCACTTCACCGTGGGCCGCGGCCAGATTGCGGACCACGATCAGCCGCATCGGGTCGGACAGCGCGTGCAGCACCTCTTCGAGCCGGATCTCCCCGGCGCCGGGGTGCTCCAGCGCGCGCCCGGCGGCGGCCGGGGCGTCGGCACCTGCGGCTGGCGCCGACGACAACGGTGCCGGTGCCGGTGACGGTGCCGGTGACGGTGCCGGTGACGCGTGGGACGGAATCGGGAGTGTCATGAACGTCATATTACGATACTCGTCGTAGTTTGACGCCTGCCGTACTACGGCGTCTATCGTAGAAGCCGTCACCAGTGCGCGGCGACAGGCCCCGACCGGTGGAGCCCCGCGACGGAGTCCGACGACGAGGAGAGTGCCGTGAGCGCGCTGTTCGAGCCCTTCACCCTGCGGTCCGTGACCATTCCCAACCGGGCCTGGATGGCGCCGATGTGCCAGTACTCGGCGGCGACCGAGGGGCCCGACGAGGGAGCGCCCGGCGACTGGCACTTCGCGCACTACGCGTCGCGGGCGGTCGGGGGCGCCGGACTGATCCTGGTCGAGGCGACCGCGGTCAGCCCCGAGGGCCGGATCAGCCCCGCCGACCTCGGGATCTGGAACGACCACCAGGTGGCGGCCTTCAGCCGGATCACCCGCTTCCTCAAGGACCACGGCACCGTGCCCGGCATCCAGATCGGCCACGCCGGACGCAAGGCGTCCACGGACCGGCCGTGGGCGGGTGGCGGCCCGCTGGGCACGGACGAGCGCGGCTGGCAGCCGGTGGCGCCGAGCCCGGTGGCGTTCTCCGACGAGTCCAAGGTGCCGACCGAGCTGTCGGAGGCGGACATCAGGGACGTCGTCGGGCAGTTCGTGGCCGGGGCCCGGCGCGCGCTCGCGGCGGGCTTCGAGGTGCTCGAACTGCACGGCGCGCACGGCTATCTGATCGGCGAATTCCTCTCTCCGCACAGCAACCACCGCACCGACGGCTACGGCGGCGCCTTCGAGAACCGGATCAGGTTCGCGCTGGAGACGGTCGACGCCGTGCGCGAGGTCTGGCCGGAGGAACTGCCGCTGTTCTTCCGCATCTCGGCCACCGACTGGCTGGAGGACGGCGGCTGGACGGCGGACGAGACGGTCCGCTTCGCCAAGGAACTGCTCGTGCGCGGGGTCGACCTGCTCGACGTGTCCACGGGCGGGAACGCCGCGGGCGTACGCATTCCGCTCGGCCCCGGCTATCAGGTGCCCTTCGCGGCCCGCGTGAAGGCCGAGACCGGCCTGCCGGTGGCGGCCGTCGGCGAGATCACCCACCCCCGGCAGGCCGAGACGATCCTGTCCACCGGCCAGGCCGACGCCGTCCTGCTCGGCCGCGAACTGCTGCGTACGCCGAACTGGCCGCTGCACGCCGCCCGTGAGCTGGGCTCCGAGGTGGCGGTGCCGCAGCAGTACGGGCGGGCCTTCCGCCGGGCCGGTATCTGACCGGTCCTGCCCGGCGGTCCGCCATCGGCGGCGTCGTTGCGCGGGCGGGTCCGATCCCCGTCCGCGGCACGGCCGTTGAGCCAGTAGAGTGACGGACCGTGACAGCGCGACCATTGAACGAGATCGTCGAAGCGGGCTGGGCGAAGGCGCTCGAACCGGTGGCGGACCGGATCGCGGCGATGGGGGACTTCCTCCGCGCCGAGATCGCCGCGGGGCGTACGTACCTTCCCTCCGGTGCGAACGTACTGCGCGCGTTCCAGCAGCCCTTCAACGACGTGCGGGTGCTGATCGTCGGGCAGGACCCGTATCCGACCCCGGGGCACGCGGTGGGACTCAGTTTCTCCGTCGCGCCGGACGTACGGCCGCTGCCGGGCAGTCTGGAGAACATCTACCGCGAGCTGGGCTCCGACCTGGGGCTGCCGCGGCCGTCCAACGGGGATCTCACGCCGTGGACCCGGCAGGGTGTGCTGCTGCTCAACAGGGCGCTGACCACCGCGCCCCGGCGGCCCGCCGCGCACCGCGGCAAGGGCTGGGAAGAGGTCACCGAGCAGGCGATCAGGGCGCTCGCCGCCCGGGGCCGTCCGCTGGTCTCCGTGCTGTGGGGCCGGGACGCCCGCAATCTGCGACCGCTGCTCGGGCAGTTGCCCGCCATCGAGTCCTCGCACCCCTCCCCCATGTCGGCCGACCGCGGCTTCTTCGGCTCGCGGCCCTTCAGCCGCGCCAATGATCTGCTGGTCCGGCAGGGTGCGCAGCCGGTCGACTGGCTCCTTCCCTGACATGTCTTGACGGTACTCTGCCCGGGTGACGACGCATCCCAATACTCCGGCGGGCTGGTACGCCGACCCGCAAGGCACTCCGAATCTGCTCCGCTACTGGGACGGCAAACAGTGGACGGAGCACACGAACCCCGGCCAGATTCCGCAGCAGCAGCAAGGCGGCGGCAACGCGTGGGAGGTGAATGTCAGCGGCGCCCCCGACCCGTCCAAGGTCCAGCGCCAGGTGCAGCAGCAGGCCGGGATAGCGCCGACCTCGTTCGGCGGCGGCACCCTGTTCACCGAGCCGATCCTGGTGGTGAACCAGAAGGCCAAGCTGATCGAGCTGGTCAACGAGTACAGCGTCTTCGACCAGCAGGGCCGTACCCTCGGCTCGGTCGTCGAGATCGGGCAGAGCACGGCGAAGAAGGTGCTGCGCTTCGTCTCCAGCGTGGACCAGTTCCTGACCCACAAGCTGGAGGTCAGGGACGCGCACGGGCAGCCGCAGTTGGTGCTCACCCGGCCCGCGAAGTTCATCAAGTCCAAGGTGCTGGTGCACCGCTCGAACGGTGAGCCGCTCGGCGAGATCGTGCAGCAGAACGCCTTCGGCAAGATCAAGTTCGCGTTCATGTACAACGGCCAGCAGATCGGTGCCATCAAGGCAGAGAACTGGCGGGCGTGGAACTTCGCCATCGTGGACCACACGGAGACGGAGATCGGCCGGATCACCAAGACGTGGGAGGGCCTGGCCAAGACCATGTTCACCACGGCGGACAACTACGTCCTCCAGATCCACCGGCCGCTGGCCGACCCGCTGCTGAGCATGGTCGTCGCCTCGGCGCTGACCGTGGACACCGCGCTCAAGCAGGACTCGCGCGGGCTCGGCTGATCCGTGCCCGCTTCCGCTGACTGGGTGCTCGGGATCGACTCCGGCGGTTCCGGTGTGCGGGTGGCCGTCGCCCGCGCCGACGGCACCGAGGTGTCCGCGCCCGCCGTCTCGGCCCGCCCGGCCGTGACCGGCGAGCGCGGGATCGACGCCGCGAGCCTGCTCGACCAGGTCGTGCCCCTGGTGAACGGCCTGCTGGACAAGGCCGGGGCCGGCACGCTGGCCGCCGCATGCGTCGGCGCGGCCGGTATGGCCACACTCGGCACCGACCTGCGCGCCGTGCTGCCCGACGCCCTGGCCGCCGCCTTCGGGGTGGAGTCGCTGGCGCTGGCCGGTGACGCGGTGACCGCGTACGCGGGCGCGCTCGGTCTGCGGCCGGGCGTCGTCGTCGCCGCGGGGACCGGCATGATCGCGCTCGGCACCGCGGCCGACGGCCGCGGCTGGCTGCGCGCGGACGGCTGGGGCCATCTGCTGGGCGACGCGGGCGGCGGGTCCTGGATCGGCCGCGCGGGCCTGGACGCGGCGATGCGCGCGCACGACGGCAGGGCGGGCGGCTCCACGGCGCTGCTGGCCCGCGCGGAGGAGCGTTTCGGGCCGCTCGACGGGATGCCCGCGCGGCTCTACCCGCGCCCCGACCGGCCCGCCGTGCTGGCCTCGTTCGCGCCCGACGTGGCCGCCTGTGCCACGGGGGGCGATCCGGTGGCCTCCGGCATCCTGCGGGCCGCCGCGACGCACATCCTGGAGTCGGCGGCTGCCGTACGGCCGGACGCCGCCGCGGTGGACGTGGCGCTGACCGGTGGCCTGTTCAAGATGGGTGAGCCGCTGCTCGGGCCGCTGCGTGAGCGGGCCGGGCGGATGCTGCCGGACGCCAGGCTCGTACCGGCGGCCGGGGATCCGCTGGACGGCGCGCTGCTGATCGCGGGGGCGCTGCACCGGGACGCGCTGCCGCTTCCGGCCGACCCCGCGCTGCTGCGGCTCGTCTCCCGTGCCGCACCGGCACGTTCGCGTACCGCACCAGTTCGTTCCGGTGCCGACGCGGCGCGTTCCGGCACAGCTCAGACTCGTTCAATGACCGAACGTGAGCGGTGAAACGGACAGATCAGGACAGGTCTGCCGCGGCTCCGACCCGGCCGAACATCCAGGCGCCCCAAGGCGTTAGCATGCGTCGCCATGAGCACTGCCACAGGGCCCGCCTCCGGCCTTCCCGTTCGAATGCCGCGCCCGCGCCAGCCGGGACGTCACCGCCGACCGGAGGCGCTGGCCGCGCCCGAGGGCGCGCCGGTGCTGGTTCTGGCCGTCCCCGGCACTCCCACCGCCGCCGCGCTCAGTCTGGCGGAGGAGGTCGTGAGCATCGCCCGCTCCGAGCTGTCGGGACTCGATCCGCGGATCGGCTTCGTCGACGGTGAGGACGGCGCGGAGACCGAATTCCCGGCGCTGCGCGGCGTCCTGGCCGCGATCGCGGACGAGCGGTCGGGGGAGGACACCGCGGCCGTCGTCGTCCCGCTGCTCGCGGGACCCGAGGCTTCGGTGCTGCGCAGGATCCGGCAGGCCATCGCCGACACCAAGGCGCAGGTGGAGCTGACCGACGTCCTCGGTCCGCACCCGCTGCTCGCCGAGGCGCTGCACGTCCGGCTCGCCGAGGCGGGTCTGGCCCGCGCCGACCGCGCCCGGCTGTTCACCGTGGCGACCGCGGCCGACGGGATCATCCTGGCGACCGTCGGCGGCGAGGAGGCGGCGCAGGCCGCGGGTGTGACCGGGCTGCTGCTGGCCGCGCGGCTCGCCGTGCCGGTGCTGGCCGCCGCGCTCGACGAGGACGGCTCCATCGCACGGGCGGCGGAGCAACTGCGCTCCTCCGGCTCCGGCCGGCTCGCGCTCGCCCCGTGCCTGATCGGCCCGGAGATCGCGCCGCAGCTCCTGCACACCGCCGCGGCGGAGGCGGGCTGCTCGGGCGCCGACGCGCTCGGCCCGTACCCGGCGGTCGGCAAGCTGGTGGTCACGCATTACGCGGGCGCGCTGGGCATCGCGATGCAGCAGCAGGAGAGCGCGCCCTCGCACTGAACGAGGCGGCGCGTCGACACGGAGACGACAACGGCGCGGGCGGGCGGTCCTGTCGAAGGACCGCCCGCCCGCGCCGTTTTCCTGTCGTGCGGGCCGCGCGAGCCCGCCGCCGCGGTGTCAGGGCCGGGCGAAGAGCACGCAGGACACCGCGGGCAGCGCGAGCGAACCGGCCTGCTTGGGGATGCCGGTGCCCGGGTCGACGTCGAACCAGGTGACGTCGCCGGAGCGCTCGTTGGCCGCGTACAGCCGGGTGCCCGACGGGTCGAGGGTCAGGTGGCGCGGCCAGTCGCCGCCGCAGCTCACGGTGTCGAGCAGTTCCAGCCGCTCCCCCGTCTCGTCCAGGGCGAGCACCGCGATGCTGTTGTGGCCGCGGTTGGCGGCCCAGGCGAAGCGGCCGTCGGGCGAGACGACCAGTTCCGAGGGGTAGTTCTCGCCTTCGGTGCCGTCGGGGAGCACGCGGACCTCGGCGAGCGGGCGCAGGCTGCCGATGGAGGGGTCCCAGCGGCAGACGGTGACGACGGAGTCGAGTTCGTTCATCACATAGGCGTGGTGGCCGGCCGGGTGGAAGGTGAGGTGGCGCGGGCCGATCCCGGAGCGCAGTCCCAGCTCGCGCTCGATCTCCAGCTCGCCGCTGTCGGTGTCCAGTTCGCAGACCCGCACCGAGTCGGTGCCGAGGTCGACGCTGACCGCCCAGCGTCCGCTGGGGTCGGTCAGCACGGCGTGGGCGTGCGGCCCGGTCTGGCGCTCGGGGTGGGGGCCGTCGCCCTCGTGCTCCAGCAGTGAGCGCAGTCCGCCGAGCGCGCCGTCCTCGCCGATGGACAGGACGCTGACGCTGCCGGGCTCCGCGTAGTTGGCCGTGAGCAGGTGGCCGCGGTGGACGGCGAGGTGGGTGGGCCAGCCGCCGTGCACCTGCACGGGCGCGCCGAGCAGCCGGGGCGCGGCCGGGTCCGCGAGCGAGAACGCGGCGGCGGTGCCCTCCGGCTCGGTCTCGCCGACCGTGTAGAGCGTCCGCCCGTCGTCGGACAGGGCGAGGAAGGACGGATTCTGCACCTCGGCGTTGTCGCCGAGCGCGGTGAGCGCTCCCGTGTCCGGGTCGACGGCGGCCGTGGTGAGCCCTCGCCCGCCCGCCGAAGTGAACGACCCGATGTAAACGTGCCCGGCCACTGCCGTACCTCTTCCGCCTGATGTCTGTACGGCGGCTGAGATTAGTACCTGACGGCGGCCGCGTCGCCCCCGGGTCCCACTGGTCAGGCGGCGAGCGGCGCCCGGGGGTCGGCGTGCAGGGGGGCGGCGAGGTCGGTGAGCGCCGTTTCCAGGACCCGCAGGTGGCCGAGCGCGCGTTCGGCGTGCGGATGTCCCGCGCCGTCCCGGGGCGTTTCCGGCCGGGGTTCCGGTGCCTCGACGCCGCGTACGACCAGGCGGCGCACGGCGTCCTCGACCCGTCGGCAGGCGGCCGACAGCCGCTCGTCGTGGCCCGCTTCGGGGTGGGCGACGACCTCGGCGAGGCCGCGCACCTGGTGGGCGCAGGCGTCGAGGAGGCGCAGTACGTGACCGGCCCGCGCTCTGCGGGCCCGCAGGGGGCTCAGCGGGTGCACCAGCGGCGCCAGGCAGGCGCGTACCCGGCCGAGTACCAGGTCCAGTTCGGCGGCGCGTCCCGCCAGGTCGGCGCCGGGTTCACCGGCGAGGTGCCGGGCGGCCTGCGCGGTGAAGTCGCGTACGGATTCCAGGGCGCGCTGGATCCAGGCGTCGGTGGCGGCGTGCGTGGTGACCGGCAGCACCAGCAGCACGGCGAGGGCAGCCCAGAGCGCGCCCGCCCCGGTCTCCTCGAGGCGCAGCAGGAGCAGCGCCGGGTGCAGGACGCCGAGCAGCCCGTAGAGGGAGCCGGCCATGACGGTGACGAAGAAGGTCATCCAGGAGTAGGAGACGGCCGCGCTGTAGAAGATGCCGAAGACGCACACCGCGACGAGGACGGCGGACGGTACGGGGGCGCCGTGCAGGGGAAGGGCGAGGGCGAATCCGGCCACGATGCCGAGCGCGGTGCCGAGCACGCGGCGGAAGCCGCGCACCAGGGTCTCGCCGCGCGACGCCGTGTTGACGAAGATCCACCAGGAGGTGGCGACCGCCCAGTACCAGCGGTCCTGCGACAGTGCCTGGCCGAGCGCGAGGGCTCCGGCCGCGGCGGTCGCGGCTTGGACGGCCTGCCGGGTGGTCGGCCTGCGCAGACCGGGCGGTTGGACAAGAGATACGGCCGGTACGGGAGCGGCGCCGCGTTCGTAGCACCACAGGCCGAAGCGGACGGTGGCGGCGGCGGCGAGGCTGAGGCCGATCGCCGCGTACAGCTCGGGGAGTTCGGCCGGTACGGCGTGCAGGAACTGCGCGATGAAGAACATCATGAAGCCGAAGACGCCGAGCGCGTGGCCGCGGGCGCCCCAGCGGCGGACGTAGACCCCGGCGAGGACGACGGCGACGAAGGCGGCGTCGCGGGCGAGCGGGTACGGGTGCAGCCAGGCCGCGGCGGTGAGCACCGGCAGTCCGGTCAGGGGCATCAGGGCGGTGGTGACCGCCTGCTGGCCGACGCGGGGGTCGGCGACGACGAAGAAGGCGAGCAGCGCGGCGAGACCGCCGCCGCACATCGCGGGCAGCGGAAATCCGGCCAGGCCCGCCGCGGTGACGGCGAGCGCGATGCCGAGGACGGCGCGGGAGGCGTGGCGCAGCCGCGCGCGGCCCGGATCCGGTGCGACGAACAACTTCTTCACGTGTGCGGTTCCACCCCTGTCCGGTACGGGTGCCCGGCGGCGGTCGGCGCCGGACATGGCAAAGGCGTTGCGGAGGACCGCAACGCCATCGTCACCACCAGGAAAGCACCCGAGCGGGCAGTGGCTCAAACTGGTCGCTCGGCGCTGTGCCATTGGTACGGTGAGGGTGCCCTGTCATCGACCATGAGGAGACCAGTGGCCCATGGCCGTCGACGCACTGGACACCCGCATCCTGCGGCTGCTGCTGGAGCAGCCGCGCACCAGCGTCCGTGAGTACGCCCGCATACTCGGCGTGGCCCGCGGCACCCTCCAGGCCCGGCTCGACCGGCTGGAGCGGGACGGGGTGATCACCACGGCGGGACCACGCGTGTCGCCTGCCGCGCTGGGCCACCCGGTGCTGGCCTTCGTGCGGATCGAGGTGACGCAGGGGCGCCTGGACGACGTGGGCGAAGCGCTCGCGGCCGTGCCGGAGATCATCGAGGCGCTCTCGATCACCGGGGGCGGGGATCTGCTCACCCGGGTCGCGGCCCGCGACAACGCCCATCTGGAGGACATCATCCAGCGGTTGATCCAACTGCCGGGCGTGGTCCGCACCCGTACGGAGATCGCCCTGCGCGAGCGGGTCCCGTACCGCGTGCTGCCGCTGGTGGAGGCCGTGGGCCGCAGCGCGGCGACCCGACGCCAGGGCGGACCGGGCGGCAGGGCGGCCGGGGTCCCGGGGCCCGGCGCCGGATCGGGCGACGGATCAGGCGGTGGCGCTCAGCGGGCGACCCGGTAGCCCTTCACCGCCGGGCGACACCCCCAGCGACCGCGCCCGATACGCGGGCGGCAGGCGGCAGGCGGCAGGCGGCAGGCGGCAGGCGGCAGGCGGCAGGCGGCAGGCGGCAGGCGGCAGGCGGCAAATCGTAGGCGTACGCGAGCCGCCGTGGCCGCGGCTGGCTGGATCACGACATCCCGGGCACCCCGCGAAAGGCGGCCCACGCCTCCGCGCGCCGCGCGGCGGCCGTGATGCCCGAGGCCAACGCCCGGTACCCCGCGCCGTCCGGCTCGTGCCGCCCGCCCCAAGGGCCTCTCGTGTCTCCCGCCCTCTGGCGGACGCGCGTAGAAGCGCGCATCATGGCCGTGTTCCACCATCACTGCCGACCCATCCGACGCACACCTTGTCATGGGCATGCAATTCTCCCGGCGTCCCCACATGCCCCGGAATCCCCACAGGACCCGCGCCGCCCTCAGCACTCGCAGCACCCGAACCCCCCACCGTCCCCCCACGCATCGAGCGCACCACGCACCTCGCACATCCGCGCGATTCACGCCACACCGCCCCACCGCCTCGCGGCCCCGCCCGTCGCCCCACCTCCCCCGCGAGCGCGCGCATCCCGGACGCCGAACGCCCAGCACCGCCGCCGTCCCCACCGGCGGCCCCGTGTCACGTGTCACGCATGGCGCGGCCCGCACCTTGTGTTGTCATGCGCAGGTCACAACACCTGCGCGCGAGCGAAGGGAATCGACATGGCTTGCGGATCGACCAGTCTCTGGGCAGGTGAGACCACCTGGTTCTGCTGCGGCAGCGCCTGGGGCCCCTGCGGCAGCACCGGCACCGGTGCCTGCGGCACCTGCCAGTCCAACGCCCACCAGGCGGCGTGGCCGAACGCCTCCCAGGCGTGCTTCGACATCACCCGGCCCGACCTGTGCGGTGAGACCATCGCGCGCCGCGGCTGCGGCTCGGTGATGAACGTCAAGCACCAGTGCTCCGGCGCGACGGTCTGCGTCACGGTCTCCGACTGCGGACCGCGCACCAAGAGCTTCTGCGGCGAGTCCGCGTGCTGCAACGGCGTCTGCCGCACCAACCGGGTCATCGACCTGACCCCGGCCGCGTTCTCCGCGATCGGCAATCTCAGCTCCGGCAAGCTCCCCGTCTACATCTACGAGTGAGGAGGACCGACATGAGCCACGATCAGAATCCCGCGGGCCGCGGCCGGATGGACCGCCGGCGCTTCCTCACCACCGCCGCGCTCGGCGGTGCGACCATCGTCGGCGCCACCGCGCTCGGCGGCATCGACGCGGACGCCGCCTTCGCCGCGCCGATGCCGTCGCTCGACCCGGCGATCTCCAAGTCGGCGTTCGCCGAGGGCCGGATCACCGCGATCAACGGCACCGTGCTGGAGGTCGCCGGTTCCTACGGCGACCAGCACCTCATCCAGCTCACCAACGCCACCAGCGTCTGGAAGCTGCGCCCCACCACCGCGGCGGAGATCAAGGTCGGCGACGGCCTGTACGCGCGCGGTGTCGACATGCCCGACGGCACCATCGCGGCCGACGCGGTGTGGGTCAACATCGTGAATCTCTTCTGCGAGATCCAGGGCATCGCCAAGGACCGGCTGCACCTCACGCACGGCAACAACCACGCCGTCGTGGGCCGGATCGTCACCGAGACGACCACCGCCTCGTACCTGGGCGGCGCGCTCACCTCGGACCTGTCGCGGGTGCGGATCGGGCAGTCGGCGCAGATCCTCGGCGCCTGGCGTCCCGAGGACGACACCGTCGACATCGCCCGCGTGACCGTCGGCCACTAGGAGGGAGCGCGATGATCTCCGTCATCCCGAGTCTGGCGCCGCTGCTGTGCGGGGTCCTGCTCGCCGTGACCGGCGCGCCGAAGCTCTTCGGCCGCCGTACGGCCCAACTGGCCGCGAACACCGTCCTGGTGCGGGTCCTGGGCAACGGCCACCGCGCCACCCGGGCACTGCGCGCGGTGGGCGCGGTCGAGCTGCTGATCGCGGCGGCGCTGCTCGCCGTTCCCGAGGCCGTGGCGCCCGCCGTGGCAACGGCGGTGCTGGGCGCGGGCTTCACCGCGTATCTGGGGTACGCGCGGGCGACGGCGCCCGAGTCGTCCTGCGGGTGCAGCGCCCGTGACGAGGGGCCGGTCGGCTGGCGGTCCTTCACCCGTGCCGGTCTGGTCGTCGTAGGCGGTCTGGCCGCCGTGGCCGCCGACCGTACGTGGTGGTCACGGATCGGCGGGGATCCGGTGCCGTCGGCCGTCGTCCTGGTGGTGGCCGCGGCGGTGCTGCTCGGTCTGTCCTCCGACCTCGACCAGCGGTGGCTGCGGCCGTTGCGCAAGCTGCGGCTGCGGGTCCTCGGGCATCCGCTGAGCGGTTCCGGCGAACGGGTGCCGGTCGCGGCGTCCGTGGAGCTGCTGGAGAACTCCCTGGCCTGGCAGGCGACGGCTCCCGTCGTCCGCTCGGCCCTGCTCGACCACTGGGACGACGAGGGCTGGCGCATCCTGCGGTTCGCGGGCGTCCACGAGGACTCGCGCGGGGCGCGGCCGGTGAACGTGCTGTTCGCGCTCGACCTGGCGGCGACCATCGACACGGCGCCCGTGCCCGCGGTGCGGGTGTCCGTCATCGACGACGTCACGGAGGAGCCGGTCGACGTGGACCCGCTCATCTCGGCGGCCGAGCGCCTTCAGCTCCTCCCGCTGGTCAACTGACCCGAGAACGACGGGGCGCGCCCCCCTCCCCGGTCAGGGAGGGGGGCGCGCCCCGCGTGGTGCCCGTTCGGGCCGTGGTCAGGCGCCCGGTGCGGGATCCGGCGGGTAGCCGACGGGCGTGTCGGCGTAACTGCCGTAGGCCCGCATCTCGGCTGCCGCCGCGAACGGCAGTCCGTTGAGCGCGCTGAGCGCGGTGAAGCGGACATAGCTCGCGCGGACCCGGTCGAAGGCGATGACCTGGATCGACGGGGAGTCCACGAGGGTGCCGCGGGCGACGGTCGTCCAGGTGGCGCCGTTGTCGGAGACGGCGACCTCGTAGCCGGCCACCCGGCCGTTCTGTCCGCCGGTCTGGCGGTCGAGGTAGCCGAAGCCGTCGAGGTCGGCGGGGCCGCCCAGCTTGAGGGTCACCCAATGGGGGTACGGCGCGTCGGAGTTGGTGTAGTCGGTGTGCCAGATGGTGCCGGGGTCACCGTCGAGCACGTTGGAGACCGGACCCTCCGCGGCTCCCGAGGAGAGGTTCTCGGAGTCCGCGGTCGCCGTCATCGAACTGGGCGAGAGCAGCGCGCGGGTCGCGACGGTCGCCTTGGCGTCCGCCGACACCGACTTGGTGGCGCCGTCGTCGGTGTAGCCCGCCACGACCTTCCAGGAGGCGGCGGTCCCCGCCGCTCCCGCGGGCGGGGTCAGCAGCCAGGTGGTGCTCACCGACGCGCCGGGCTTCACGGTGGCGAAGCTGTTGCCGTGCTCGGTCTTCACCGCCGCGGTCCACCCGGCGGGCAGGCCGTCGAGCCGCTGGACGACGCCGGTGGCGTCGGTCAGCTCGCTGTTGGTGAAGGTGGTCACGTACTCGCTCGGCACGCCGGGGCTCAGCTCGGCGGTCGGCGGCGTCGTCACACTCGCGCACGCCGGACCCGCCGGGGCGGGGCCCAGGTCGGTCACCGAGAAGTCGTCCAGCACGAAGTCCGTGCCGTTGGCGCCGCCGAGCTTGCGCAGCCCCACCCAGGTGTCGCCGCAGCCCGCGACGATCTCCTTGGAGTACGTGGCCGTGTCGAGCGCGGGCGCGAGCACGTCGCGCGTCACGTCCTTCGAGGCGACCTTTCCGCCGCCGACGACGTCCGCGCCGGTCACCCAGGCCCACTGGCCGTCGAGGTTGGTCTGGTAGCGGAAGGAGACCGCGTACGTGTGGCCCGCCACGAAGGGCACGGTCGCGGGCACCGTCCGGTAGACCAGACCGCTGTTCTCCTCGTGGGCCTTGAGCGAGTGGTTCCCGCCGATGACGTCGTCGATCGCCTGGCCCTTGAGGGCCCCTGAGTTGTACGGCGAGTAGGTGTTCTTCCAGGTCTTCTGGCTGTACGGGGCGTGCAGGTCGCTGATGCTGGTGCGCGGGTCGGTGGCGCCGCCCGCGTCGCCCTTGACGAAGGGTCCCCAGCCGGGCTGGTTGCCCTCGAAGTCGTCCCGCGCGAGGACGGTCCCGTCAGAACCGGCCGCCTTCTTGGGCAGCGGCAGCGTGGTGTCGGCCATCAGGCGTATGTCGTCCAGCGTGACGGCCGCGCCCCCCGCCACCGCGCTGACGGCGACGGTGACCTTGCCGTTGGACGGCGCGGTGAAGGTCACCGACGCGCGCTGCGAGTACGTGCCCTGCTTGGCGTCCGCGGCCATCTGGTTGGCGGCGGGCGTGGTGTCGAAGGTGTTCGCGGCGGGCTGCTTGCCGCCGGTGACGGCGAGGGTGGTGGCCCTGCGCTGCCCCTTGGCGATCTCGACGTTGGCGCTGAGGGTGTAGGTCTTGCCGGACGTCAGGCCCTTGACCTGCTGCGAGATACCGGTGGCCGCGGTGCCGAGCCGGGCGACGTTGTCACCGTTGGCGGTGCGTACGGCGGTCGCGCCGCCGCGGGCGTTCCAGGCCGTGAGGTCGCCGGCGTTGAAGCCGGGGTCGTTCAGACCGGTGCCCTGCCCGAAGTCGACGTTGGTGTGCGGCGCCTTGCCGGACTGCGGGGCGAGCACGTACGGCTGGTTCTTGTCGCCGCTGATCGTGACCTTGCCGCCGGTCGGGGTGATGTCACCGGCCTTCACCCGGCCCTGGTCGGTGAGCTTGTAGAGGGTGAAGCGCTTGGTGCCCGCGAACTGCCGTGTCACGTCGAAGGTGTGGGCGCCGCCGGACGCGCTGAAGTAGTACATCTTGTCGGCGTCGCTCGGCGAGGAGGTGCCGTTGCCGCGCTTGGCCTCGCCCCACGGCAGCAGGTAGCTGTCGCCGTCGAGGACGAGCGCGCCGCCCATGGTCACCTGGCGCTTGCCGCCCGCCATCGCGACGTGGACACCGCCGGTGAGGTCGGCGGAGACGCCGAAGTCCCAGGTGGTGAGCTGGTAGTGCTGGAGGAATTTGGTCGGCAGGTTGTCGGTCCAGATGTTCCGGTAGAAGGCGTTGTAGTCGTCCTGGCCGGTCCAGCCCTCGAACTCCTTGATGTCGGAGCCGCCGAGCAGCGGGTCGACGTTCCACACGTCACGGTCGGAGTTGGCGATGAAGCGGACGATGTTGGAGTTGATGCCCTTGTTGGTGGCGCCGCCGTAGTTCTTGTCGCTCGCCCAGTGCGACCAGATCGAGTCGCCCTCGAATTTGTAGGCCCACTCGCTGGCGACCTCGAAGCCCATCGCGTGGAGCTGGCGGGCCAGTTCGTCGGCGAGCCAGCCGCTGGAGTAGTAGGCGTCGATGTAGACGGTCTTGATGCCGGGCGCCTGCTTGCGCAGTTCCTTGAAGCGGTCGAGGACGGCGCCGCTGCCGAGGTCGGTGCGCTGGTCGATGTGGTACGACTGGTTGAGCCAGTCCCAGCCGTTGACCTGGCCCTGGATGAGTCCCGAGCTGAAGTTCTTGGCCTGCGGGTACGCCTCGGTCACATTGACGTGGACGGCGATGTCGGAGTTGTAGTCGGCGCCCACGGAAGCCAGCTTGTTGAGGTCGGTGAGGCCGCCGGCCCTGACGTTGTAGTCGCCGCCGTAGTCCGGGTGCGCGGAGTCGTGGCCCTCGTTGGCGTAGCCCTTCTCCAGCACCCACTGGCCGAGGTCGTCGGTGGCCAGCGAGATCCGCTTGACGTTGTCAAGCGTCTTGAGGAACGGGTTGGTGGCCTGGCTCGCGAAGTTGAACGGGATGTGCTGCACGACGCGTTCGGGCACCCGGTCGGCGCCGAGCGGGCGCGTCATCGCGGCGCGGTAGGCGAGCGCCCCGTCCTCCCAGGTCACCTTGTTGTCGCCGTTGGCGTCACCGGAGAGCACGACCGTGGTCCGCGGCAGCGCGTACGTCGCCACCCGCCGGTCCGTGGCGCCCTTGGGCGCGTAGGTGTAGGTGCCGACGGACAGCTCCGCGCGGCGCGCGCCGCCGCCCGCGTCCACGATCCGCGACTGGAGCCGGGTGTTGCCGTTGTCGTTGTTGTCCTGCGCGGCGTCGTCGGTCGCATCGGTGATCAGCCCGCCCGCGAGCGTGGAGTTGCTGACGAAGCCGTACGGGGTGCCGACGGACGCCTTGTCGGGCTTGGCCGCCGCGCTGATCGTGAGGAACTGGTCGGCCGTCGTCGTGGAGTCCGTGGAGATCTTCGTACGGGCCAGGCTCGCGTGCGGGTCGGAGGAGTCGACCGACAGCAGCGACTGGCCGGGGATCGAGAACTGGTTGACGGTACGGGCGGCGCTGCCGGTGATCTTCCGGACGGCGAAGACGACGGTCTTCTTCGCCGTCGCGGTGATCGTCGAGGTGATGGTGACGTTCGGCAGGTCGGCGAAGGTCGAGGTGTACGTCGCGGTGTCGCCGTGCGCGGACATCTTCGTGGTCGCGGTGTGCGCGGCGCCGTTGATGTCGAAGGTGTGCAGGACGGACGCCTGGCCCGCGAGGGTGCCGCCGTTCAGCGCGTACGAGATGACCTGCGGGAATTCCTTGGCGACCGTGACCTTGAGCGCGCCGTGCCTGATCTCGACGGGGGTCGCGGGGTCGGCCGGGGGCGGCGGGTCGACGGGGGCGGGCGTGGTGTCGCCGACGGCGCGGACCCTGATCTCGGAGGCGGAGGCGTTGTCGGACCCGTTGACGGCGCTCTCGGCCTCGACCTTCACATAGCGGCCGGTGACGGGCTTGTCGAAGACGACGGTCTGCACCTCGGTGTTGCTCGTCGGCTGGTGGAAGGAGCCGGTCGCGGCGGGCGCTCCCCAGTTCCCCTTCGGGTCCTTGGCGACGGCCGCGTCGTCGGTGACGAAGATCCGGTAGCCCTTGACCGGGCCGTTGGCCTGGTTCTTCACCGAGTAGTCGACACCGGTGAGGGTGAAGGAGCCGCCGACGTCGAGGGTGATCCAGTGCGGCATCGGGGTCTTGGCGACGCCGACGCCGCCGACCACGTCGTAGGCGACCGTCCACTGCGTCGACGGGTCGTTGTCGAACGCGGCGAGCGCCGTGCCGTCCAGGGCCGGGGGCGCGGGGTAGGCGGGCGACTCGGAGTCTGCCTGGACCAGCGTGTACTGGGCGGGGTCGATCGGGGTGCCCGCGGCGGCGGCCGGGTCGGCCGACGTCTGCGGCGGGGCGGCGAGCGCCGGAGTGACGCCGACCGACAGCAGGGCGAGCGAGGCGAGCAGGGCGGCGGCGGTCGCGGACCGCTGCCGCCGCCACCTTCCGCGGTGGGGTGATCGGGGCGAGCGCGAGGTCATTCCTGTACCACCTAGGGCCGTGAAGAGCCGGGAGCGAGTCGGGAGTGGTGGAGACTGTAGCGGCGATGGCATCGATAACACCAGAGCCCGACAGAGCTTCTTCCACAGGTGATAGCGGCCGACATCGGGCGGTCGTGCGGCCGGTGTGGTCCGGGAACGCGGACAGGCGGCGGCACGGACGGCAGGGGGACGTACTCCCCCGCGCGTGGTGACGCCCTCAGGCCGTCGGCCGGCGCCTGACCGTCAGCGGCGGGCGGGCGCCGTGCTGGCGCGGACGACCAGCGTCGGCTCCACGGAGGCCGGTTCCAAGGTGGCGTCCGGGTCCGCGATGTACCGCATGAGGTGGGAGACCGCGAGCGCCCCCATCTCGGCGAAGGGCTGGGCCACCGTGGTCAGCGAGGGCGAGCAGTACTCGGCGAGCGCGATGTCGTCCACGCCCACGACGGAGATGTCCTCCGGCACCCTGCGGCCCAGTTCGTGCAGGGCGCGGATCACGCCGAACGCCATCTCGTCACTGGCCACGAAGACCGCGGTGACGTCGGGGATCCGGCCGAGGATGAGGCCGTTGCGGTAGCCGGAGGCGGGCGACCAGTCGCCCGTCAGCTCCGGCGGCACCGTCCTGCCCTCCGCTTCGAGCACCGCGCGCCAGCCCTGCGACCGGCTCGCCGCGTCCAGCCACTCGCCGGGTCCCGCGACGTGCCAGACCGTCTCGTGGCCCAGGTCCAGCAGGTGCCGGGTAGCCAGCCGAGCCGCCGCCGACTGGTCGACGGCGACCACTTCGGTCGCCGACGTGCGCGAACCGTCGACGGTGATGGTGGGCACGGCGCTGGTGAGCTGCTCGATCTGGCGGCTCACATGGATCAGCGGCACGGCGAGCACGACTCCCTCGACGTGCTGGTCGGCCAGCCGCAGCATCGAACTCTCGATGGCGGAGGTGTCCAGCGACGCGGTGGTGGCGGTGCTGACCGCGTAACCGGCCTCCTGAGCGGCCCGTTCGATGCCGAGGGTGAGGGCGGTGCGGGAGTAGAAGCTGGTCTGGAGGGTGACCACGCCGATGGTGCGGCTGCGGCCGGAGGAGAGCATGCGCGCCGCGTTGTTCCTGCGGTAACCGAGCTGGTCGACGGCGGCGAGCACCTTGGCGCGGGTCTTGTCCTGCACATTGGGGTGACCGGCCAGGGCCCGCGAGACGGTCTGCGCGGAGACCCCGGCGACCCGTGCGACATCCGCCATGCCGGGCGGACGGGAGGCGTCGCGCGCGCTCTGGTTCTTCATGGGTCCCTTCCGGCTGATCCGCTGCCGCCGATGATAGCGGTCGCACCCGCCCAAAGGGGGCGCTCTCCAGCTCGTGGTCCCGCCCCGGACCGGCTGAAGGCACCGCGTTGGCATCGATAACAATCTGTGCCACAGTTCGGTGCTGTGAGCCTTCCGACCACCACCGCACCCGCGGACGCCAACGGCCGACCCGCGCCCCTGCTGTCGTATCCGCACGGCACGTTCCTGCGCGGCGGGCAGCCGCACCGCGTCCTGGCGGGGTCGCTGCACTACTTCCGGGTCCACCCCGAGCAGTGGGCCGACCGGCTGGAACGCCTCGCGGCCATGGGGCTCAACACCGTGGACACCTACGTCCCGTGGAATTTCCACGAGCCGCGCCGGGGGCGGCCGTCCTTCGACGGCCCGCGCGACATCGAGCGGTTCGTCGCGCTCGCGCGGGACACCGGCCTGGACGTGATCGTGCGCCCCGGCCCGTACATCTGCGCCGAGTGGGACAACGGCGGCCTGCCCGCGTGGCTGACCGGGACGCCCGGCATGCGGCTGCGCTCCTCGCACCGGCCCTTCCTCGACGAGGTGGCGCACTGGTTCGACGCGTTGATCCCGCGCGTCGCCGCGCTCCAGGCGGCCCGCGGCGGGCCGGTGGTCGCCGTGCAGGTGGAGAACGAGTACGGCAGCTACGGCGACGACCACGGCTATGTGGCGTGGGTGCGCGACGCGCTGGTGGAGCGGGGCATCACCGAACTGCTCTACACCGCGGACGGCCCGACCGACCTGATGCTCGACGGCGGCGCCCTGCCGGGCACGCTGACCACGGCGACCTTCGGGTCCCGCGCCGCGCAGGCCGCCGAACTGCTGCGCTCGCGCAGAACGGGCGAGCCGTTCGTCTGCGCCGAGTTCTGGAACGGCTGGTTCGACCACTGGGGCGAGAAGCACCACATCCGGACCGTCGACAGCGCGGAGGCCACGCTCGCCGAGATCCTGGACGAGGGCGGCTCGGTGAGTGTCTACATGGCGCACGGCGGCACCAACTTCGGTCTGTGGGCGGGCGCCAACCACGACGGCGACAGGCTCCAGCCGACCGTGACCAGCTACGACTCGGACGCGCCGGTCGCCGAACACGGCGGCCTCGGCCCGAAGTTCTTCGCCCTGCGCGACCGGCTGCTCGCGGTGACCGGCGCGGCCGAAGCCTCCCGGCCGCTGCCCGCGACCGCGCCGCCGCTCACCGCTCGCGCGCTGCCCGTGGTCCGGGGCGCCGGTCTGCTGGACGCGCTCACCGCGCTGTCGCGGCCGGTGGCGTCCCCGCATCCGCTGAGCTTCGAGGAGCTGGAACAGCCCTCGGGGCTGGTGCTCTACCGCGCCCGCCCCCGTCTGCCGCGCGGCCCGCGGGAGATCACCGTGCACGGGCTGCACGACCGCGCCCAGGTCTTCGTGGACGGCGCGCCCGCCGGTGTGCTCGACCGGGAGACCGGCTCGCTCACCGTCGAGGGCGCCGGCGAGCCCGTACTGCTGGAACTCCTGGTCGAGAACCAGGGCCGGATCAACTACGGTCCGCTGCTCGGCCAGGGCAAGGGCATCCTCGGCGGGGTCCGCGTCGAGCGCCGCCTGGTGCACAACTGGTCGGTCCACGGACTGCCGCTGGACGAATGGCCCGCGGCCGACGTGGAGCGCGCGCCGTCGGTCGCCCCGCCGTCCGGCGACGCGGGTTTCGCGACCGCCCGGTTCACGGCGGACGCCCCGGCCGACACCTTCCTGGCCTTTCCCGGCTTCGGCAAGGGCTTCGCCTGGGTGAACGGCACGCTGCTCGGCCGGTACTGGGAGATCGGCCCGCAGGTCACCCTCTACGTGCCCGCGCCGCTGCTGACGGCCGGCGAGAACACCGTCACGGTGCTGGAGCTGGAGCGTTTCGGCGACCGCGTCGAGCTGCGCGACCGGCCGGAGCTGGGGCCGACCGAGGAGTACGTCGAGACGTTCGACTGAATCGCGCGGCCGGAGGCCACCGCTTCGCGTCGCTACCCGTCCGCGTCGCTGTCCGACGCGGCCTTCTTGGCGCGGCTCGGCTGCACCCGCTTGGGCTCGCCCTTCATCTTGGGGTGCTCCGGCGGGTAGGGCAGGTCGCCGAGGCCGTGCTCCCGCTCGTCCTTGTCGGCCAGTTCGAGCGCCGCGTCCAGCCGGAAGGCGTGCTCGTCCATGTCGGCGTGCACGTCGCCGACCTCCGCGAACCGCCCCGGCATGGTGCCCAGGTCGAAGTCCTCGGGCACGGCGCTGCTCACCTCGTCCCAGCGCAGCGGCGCCGAGACCGGGGCGTGCGGGAACGGCCGTACGGAGTAGGCGCTGGCGATCGTGCGGTCGCGCGCGGTCTGGTTGTAGTCGACGAAGATCCGCTCGCCGCGCTCCTCCTTCCACCATGCGGTGGTGATCCGGTCGGGCGCGCGGCGCTCCAGTTCGCGGCCGATCGCGATGGCCGAGCGCCGTACCTGGGTGAAGGTCCACTCCGGCGCGATCGGCACGAAGACGTGCAGGCCGCGTCCGCCGGAGGTCTTCGGCCAGCCGGTCAGGCCGAGTCCGTCCAGCACCTCGCGCAGCATGAGCGCCGCGCGTACGGCGTCGCCGTAGTCCGTGCCGGGCTGCGGGTCGAGGTCGATGCGCAGTTCGTCGGGGTGGTCGGTGTCGGCGCGGCGCACCGGCCAGGGGTGGAAGGTGAAGGTGCCGAGGTTGGCGGCCCACAGGACGGCGGCGGTCTCGGTGGGGCAGATCTCGTCGGCGTACCGGCCGCTGGGGAAGGCGATCCGGGCGGTGGGGATCCAGTCGGGCAGATTCTTCGGGGCCCGCTTCTGGAAGAAGGACTCGCCCTCCACGCCGTGGATGTAGCGCTCCAGTGTGGTCGGCCGGTCCCTGACCGCGCGCAGGATGCCGTCGCCGACGCTGAGGTAGTACCTCACCAGGTCGGCCTTGGTGAATCCGCGATGCGGGAAGTAGACCTTGTCGGGGTGGGACACCCGGACGGCCCGCTCGCCGACGGTCAGTTCCAGCGTCTCGGCCATGCGACCACGCTAGGCCGTACGGCCGGGCGGCGCCCGTCGGCGGGCGCCGCCGGGCGGGGCCGCGCACAATCACCAGCATGGACCTTCCGGTGATGCCCCCTGTGCGGCCGATGCTGGCGAAGTCCGCCGCGGCCGTCCCGCCCGGCATGCTCTACGAGGCCAAGTGGGACGGTTTCCGGGCGATCGTCTTCCGCGACGGCGACGAGATCGAGCTGGGCAGCCGCTCGGGCAAGCCGCTGACCCGGTACTTTCCCGAGCTGGTCGAGGCGCTGCGGGAGCGGATTCCGCCGCGCTGCGTGCTGGACGGCGAGATCGTCATCGTGCGGGGCGGCCGGCTGGACTTCGACGCGCTGCTGGAGCGGATTCATCCGGCGGAGTCCCGGGTCCGCCATCTGGCGGAGGTGACGCCCGCGTCCTTCGTCGCCTTCGACCTGCTGGCCGTGGGCGACGAGACGCTGCTGCCGGTGCCGCAGCGGGACCGGCGCGAGGTGCTGGTGGAGGCGTTGCGGGAGGCGACGGCGCCGGTGTTCACCGCGCCCGCCACGCAGGACATCGACACGGCCAAGGAGTGGTTCTCCCGCTTCGAGGGCGCCGGTCTCGACGGGGTCGTCGCCAAACCCCTGCATCTGCCGTACCGGCCGGGCGAGCGGGTCATGATCAAGGTCAAGCACGAGCGCACCGCGGACTGCGTGGTGGCCGGGATGCGGCTGCACAAGAGCGGTCCCGTGGTCGGCTCGCTGCTGCTCGGTCTGTACGACGCCGAGGGGATGCTTCAGCACGTCGGCGTCTGCGCGTCCTTCCCGATGCGCCGCCGCGAGGCGCTGATGACGGAGCTGGAGCCGCTGCGGATGGCGTCCGTCGAGGGCCATCCGTGGCAGGAGTGGGCGAGCGAGGAGGCGCAGGCCGCCGACCGGCTGCCGGGCGGTCCCAGCCGGTGGACCGGCAAGAAGGACCTGTCGTGGATCCCGCTGCGCCCCGAGCGGGTGGTCGAGGTGGCCTACGACCACATGCAGGGCGACCGGTTCCGCCACACCGCGCAGTTCCGCCGCTGGCGCCCGGACCGGGAGGCCGCGGAGTGCACGTACGCGCAGTTGGAGGAGCCGGTGGGGTACGACCTGGCGGAGGTGCTGGGTGCCTGACCGGCCGTGCGGCGGCGCCCTCGTCCGCTCCTCGGACTACCTGGCGCCGTCGCTGCGCTGGGCGTCGCGCTGGAGGCCGGCCAGTACGACCTTGGGGTCGCGGTGCACGGCCTGTCCGATGTCCTTCTTCAGTTCGGCGCTGACCGGGGCCCAGGACGCCTTGGCGACAGGATAGAACGCCGCGTCCGACAACAGGTTCATGAATGGCACGAGATCGCGGTACCGCGGATCCATCCTGACCGTTTCCGCGACTTTCACCGTGACCGGGAGCAACTTGTACTCCTGTTGGAATTTCAACAAATTCTCTTCGCTGTATATGTACTGGAGGAACTTGGCGTCGGCCTCCCGGTGTCCCTTCTGCCGGAAGGCCATCATCCAGTCGGCGTTCCCGAGCGCCTGCGAACTGGGGCCCGTCCTTCCGGGAAGCGGCGCCACTCCGATGTCGATTCCGGCCGCCTTCGCGGAGGGAAGCAGCGTCAGATGGCCGTTGAGCATCCCCGTGCGGCCCGCGAGGAAGTCGCTGAAGGCATCGCTGACACTCGTCCTGGCCGGGTCCTTGGGGCCGACGAGACCGGCGTCGACGAGGTTCTTCTTCAGCCAGACGAAGGCGTCGACATTGCGCACCGAGTCCAGGTTGTACGAGCCGACGTTGTCGGTGTAGCCGCCGTCGTTGCCGATCATCCACATCATGGTCTCGGCTTCCGCTTCCTGCGGGCCGAGCGGCAGTCCGTACGGCACCGGGACGCCGTGCTCCTTGAGCTTGACGGCGTCGCGCCTGATGTCGGCCCAGGTCTCCGGGGCGCGGGTGATGCCCGCGCGGGCGAAGAGCTTCTTGTTGTAGAAGAACATCCGGGTGGAGGCGACCCACGGGATGCCGTACTGCACGTGGTTGACGGAACCGGCGTCCGTCAGCGACGGGACGAAGGCGGACTGCATGCTGATCGGGAACAGTTCGTCCGCGCTGTAGAGCTGCTTGCCGTCGCTGAAGGCGCTGAAGGAGTCGAGCTGCGCGAGATCGGGCGCCTGGCCGTCCTCGACCATGGTGGCGACCTGCGCGTCGGCGTCGGCGACGGGCACGAACTGCACGTCGATCGTGATGTTCGGATTCCGCTCCTCGAACGAGCGGGCCAGGCTGTTCCAGGTCTGGGCCACCGGACTCGCGGTCTTCAGACCGCTGTAGTCGGTGGCGACCACGTGCAGGGTGATGGCCTTGCTCCGCGGTGAGGTGTTCCCGCACGCGCCGAGGGTGGTCACCGCCAGCACCATCGAGCCACCGACCGCCGCTAAGCCCAGGAATCGTCGCCGCCGCACCGCTTTCTACCGCCTTCGTATATTACTCGCCCCGTATTAGCCGTGCCGAGTTTTCCGCATGACTTCACCAACGGTCAACACCACACGTGATATCCCGTCAGAAGAAGCGGAGCGCCCAGGTACAACACATCGCGGTATTTCGGAAATCGCGCCAGTCATATCCGCCGCAAAAGGCTGATATGACTGGCGCGATGTGTGTCGGGGCGTCGGGATGTGGCGGGCGCTCCAGGTGGAGCGGCGCGGCGTGCGGGTCAGCGCTTCTCGGCGAGCGCCCGCCGGTCAGCCCAGAAAGCTCAGCCGGACCTGGCGGCGCGGATTGTCGACGTTGGTGTCCACCAGGACGACCGACTGCCAGGTGCCGAGTTCCAGGCGGCCGTCCAGTACCGGCAAGGTGGCGTGCGGCGGGACGAGCGCGGGGAGTACGTGGTCGCGGCCGTGCCCGCGGCTGCCGTGGCGGTGGCTCCAGCGGTCGTCGGCGGGGAGCAGGTCCTGGAGCGCGGCGAGCAGGTCGTCGTCGCTGCCCGCGCCCGTCTCGATGACGGCCACGCCCGCGGTGGCGTGCGGCACGAAGACGTTCAGCAGCCCGTCCCGCCCGGCCGCCGCCTCGCGCAGGAACGACGCGCAGGCGTCGGTGAGGTCGTGGACGGTCTCGCTGGAGCCGGTCGCGATGTCGATGACGCGTGAGGTGAGGTTGTCGGCCATACGTCCATGGTCACTCAATTCCGCGGGGCGGCGGGGGTGTCGGCGCGGCGGGTCGCCGGGGTCCCCGTGCCCGGCGGCGGGGGGGGCGGGCTCCGACCCGGCGGGCGGCTTGCGCCGCGATCAGCCGCGATCAGCCGCGTTCCGCCGCCATCCGCGAGGTGAGACGGCGTTGACCTGCCGACGGACGCGTGACTACCGTCGTTGTATGCCGCGTCCCTGCATGCTCACCTCGCGTGGTCACATCGACCTCCTGCGGGTGGCGTCTGCCGCGTGTTGTCGCGGTCGCTGACGTTTCGCGCCGCTTCCCCTCCCCCGCGCTTCCGTAGCTCTTCTTCGCGTTCCGGCCCCGCCGGTCCCCTCGGGACGTCCCCGCGGTGATCCGGCGGACCTCCCGTGCCGCGCGCCGGGATCCCGCCGGACCGCACCGGATCCCGCCCATCGAAAGGCGTCCGCCCGATGTCCGTACACCTGCACTGGTTCCTGCCCACCGGCGGCGACGGCCGCACCCTGGTGGACCGCCATGTCTACACCGACGGAGGCGTGAAGCGCTCCCGGATCACGCCGGTCTCCGGCATCCGCGCCCCCGACATCGAGTATCTGGCCCAGATCGCGCGCGCCGCCGACCAGTTGGGGTTCGAGGGGGTGCTGACGCCGACCGGTACGTGGTGCGAGGACGCGTGGCTGACGACGCTGGCGCTGACCCAGCACACCGAGCGGCTGAAGTTCCTGGTCGCCTTCAGGCCCGGGGTGATCTCGCCGGTCCTCGCGGCGCAGATGGCGGCCACGTATCAGCGGATCAGCCGGGGGCGGCTGCTGCTCAACGTGGTGACCGGCGGCGACTCCACCGAGCAGAAGCGGTTCGGCGACCATCTGGACCACGACAGCCGGTACGCGCGCACCGCGGAGTTCCTGTCGGTGGTGCGCGGGGTGTGGGAGGGCAAGCCGTTCGACTACGACGGCGAGCACTACCAGGTGGCGGGCGGGCTGGTGGCGCTGCCGCCCGAGCCCCGCCCCGACATCTTCTTCGGCGGTTCCTCTCAGGCCGCCGGGCCGGTCGCAGCCCGGTACGCCGACGTCTATCTGACCTGGGGCGAGCCGCCCGAGCAGGTGAAGCGGAAGATCGACTGGATCAGGGGGCTCGCGGAGGCCGAGGGCCGTACGGTCAGATTCGGCATCCGGCTGCACGTCATCGCGCGGGACTCGGCGCGCGACGCGTGGGCGACCGCGGACCGGCTACTGGCCGACCTCGACGAGGACACGGTCGCCGCGGCCCAACAGGCGCTCGGCCGCAGCGAGTCGGTGGGCCAGCAGCGGATGCTGGCGCTGCACGGCGGGCAGCGGGACAAGCTGGAGATCTCGCCGAATCTGTGGGCGGGCGTCGGGCTGGTGCGCGGCGGCGCCGGTACGGCGCTGGTCGGCGCCCACGCGGAGGTCGCCGACCGGATCGAGGAGTACCACGCACTGGGCATCGACCACTTCATCTTCTCCGGCTATCCGCACCTGGAGGAGGCGTACTGGTTCGGCGAGGGCGTGATGCCGGAACTGGCCGCGCGCGGTCTGCTGGAGGCCCTTCCGTCGCCGCTGTCCGCCGTGCCCGCCGCCAACGGCCGCCCGCCGTCCGCTCCGGGCGGGGCGCCGCTGCTGCTGTCCGGGGGCCGCTGAGCGGTCCGCGGCCGTGGGGCCGGCTGTGGTCGCGGGGGTCACCGAGGGGAGGCGGACCTGGGGTGATTGCCGCCTCCGGGCATTGGTCTGTACCATTCGGCGGGCCTCGGGATATCGCCGGGGCTCGGGACATCCGCCTCTGTCGCGCCCCGAAGGGGGACCACCACGTGAACGCGCTGCACCGGCTCGCCGTGCTCGTCGACTCGTGCCTGCTGCCCGCCGTCGACGGCGCGGACGAGAGACTTCCCGACTGGATCCTGCGCGGCCTGGAACGCGGCACCCCCGGCGTCGCGGTGCACGCGCGCGGCCAGGCGGCGCGCAAGGCGTCCGACACGCTGCGCGCGGCGCTCCCCGACGCCCTCACCGGTCACCCGGAGCCGCACCGGCCGGGTGGCGGCAGCGCCGCGGCGGCCGAACTCATGGCGGCCGGTGCCAATCTGCACCTCGCCGTACGGCCCGGCACCCGCGCCGACGAGACGCGGGTCTTCGTGACCGACCTCCAAACGCACGGAGTGGCCGCCGCACTGGGGCCGTTCACCGGTACGGGCAGCCTGCGGCCCTTCGCCGAGGGGGCCGCGGCCGGTGTCCGCGCGATCACCGCGGGGCGCTCCCCGGTACCCGGCGAGGACGGTCTGCCCGCCACGCTCAGCGGCCCGGCCGTCACCGGCATCCTGCGCGGCGAGCTGGGTTACGGCGGGGTCGTGGTCAGCGACACCCTGGACGCGCCGTCGATCGTCGACGGCTGGGGCGTGCCGGGCGCGGCCGTGCTCGCCTGGATCGCCGGGGTCGACCTGGTACGTCTCGGCCCCGCGAGCGGCGCGGGTGTGCACGACGCGATCCACACGGCGGCGGCCCGCGCGGTCGCCGACGGCGACCTGCCGCTGTCCCGGCTGGAGGAGGCGGCGGAACGCGTCTCCCGGCTGCGCCGCTGGGCCTCGGAACCGCGCATGCCCGCCCCGGCCGGGGTCACGGGTCCGTCGGCCCGCACACCGGCCCCCTGAGGCGGCGCACGCTCCTCGGATCGCGGCCGCGGCGCGGGTCCGTCGCGCGCCGGCGCCCTGTCACCAATCCGTTTGACAGCCCTGGAGATGACGCCCATATTTATCTGCGTGACACAGATTCTTCGTGGCGCATAGTTTTCGCCACGACTGCTCCTCCGACCTTCCGTCGGCCGCACGGCTCTTTGTGCCACCCGCTCCCAAGTCCTTTCCACGAACGGGGAACACCGCCATGACCGTCCTCATCACCGGAAGCCGCGGGCGCGTCGCCCGCGCCCTCACCGCGCTCCTTCACGACCGGGGCGCCGACGTACGCGTCGCCTCGCGGAAGCCGGAGGAGGTCGAACCGCCGGAAGGGGTGCGGACCACCGCCCTGAGCCTGGACGACCCGTCCGGCTTCCCCGCCGCGCTCGCGGGGGTCGACTCGGTGTTCCTCTACGCCGAGGCGTCGCACATCGGCGCGTTCCTGGAGCAGGCGGAACGGGCGGGGGTCGCGCACGTGGTGCTGCTCTCGTCCGCCAGCGTCATGGAGCCCGACGCCGAGCGGGACCCGATCGCCCGGCACCACTTGGAGGTGGAGACCGCGCTCGCCGTCTCACCGATCGCCTCGACCGTGCTGCGCCCCGGCGCCTTCGCCGCCAACGCCCTCCAGTGGGCGTGGCCCATCAAGGCGTCAGGCGCGGTGAATCTGCCGTATCCCGGCGCCCACACCGACCCCGTGCACGAGGCCGATCTCGCCGAGGCGGCCTGCGCGGCGCTCACCGATTCCCGTGTGCGCGGCGGGACGTACCACCTGACGGGGCCCGAGTCGCTGAGCTTCGCCGAGCAGGTCGACGTGCTCGCGGACGCCACGGGGCAGCCGATCGCCGCCGTGCCGGTCAGCCGTGAGGCATGGCGGGCGGAGACGGCGGAGCATCTGCCCGAGGCGTTCGCCGAGGCGCTGCTCGACTGGTGGAAGGCGCTCGACGGTACGCCCACGGAGGTGACCGACACTCTTGAACGGCTGATCGGGCGTCCGCCGCGCACCTTCGCGTCCTGGGCGGCGGAGAACGCCGCCGCCTTCACCCGCCCGTAGCGGGTACGGCGGATCAGGCCCCGGCGGCGCCCCTGTGCTCCTCGCCCGCGCCGCCGGGGTCGGCCACGTCACCCGCCCGCAGCCGCGCGATCTGCGCGGTGCTCAGGTCGACGGTGCGGCGCATATGGGCGAGCAGGAGCGCGAGTTGGTCGTCGTCGTAGGAGTCGAGCATCCGCCACCAGCCGCCGCTCAGGCCGCCCCACACACGGCCGAAGTCCGCCATCCGGTCGGGCACGGTGGTCACCATGACCCGGCGCCGGTCCTCGGTGTCCCGCTCACGGACCACGTAACCCGCGCGTTCCAGCCGGTCCACGAGCCGGGTGGCGGAGCCGGTGGTGAGGCCGGTCAGCTCGGCGATCCGCCCGATGGTGACCGGGCGCGACTCCAGGCTCAGCAGATTGAGGCACTGCACGTCCGTGGGGTGCAGCCCGAAGTAGTCGGCGAGCGCCTGGTTGAACAGGGCGTACGACGCCGTGTAGTGGCGCGAGGCCACGGACAGCTCGGACAGCAGATCGGAGCGGCGGCCGGTGGGGGCGTCGGTCCGCGCCATGGTGCCTCCTGCGTGGTTCCGCGCGGCCGTGCAGGCCCGCGCCCGTGCCGTCGCGCTTCTCTGCGCGACGCAGACAGTTTGGCAGACCGCCGCCCGCCCGGACACCGACGTCTCCCGCGTCCCCGGCCGCCCGCGCGCGGGGAAGCTTTCACTCGCCCTCACCGTTGGGTGAAACATGAACGACTTGGGTGACGCGGCGGACGGGCCGGACGTGTCCGGCGTGCGGGACGTGCGGACGGTCGTGGTCGGCGCCGGGCAGGCGGGGCTCTCGGCCGGGTATTTCCTGCGCCGCGCGGGGCTGCGGTCCGGCACGGACTTCGTCGTCCTCGACCACTCCCCCGGCGCGGGCGGCGCCTGGCAGTTCCGCTGGCCGTCGCTCACCTACGGCAAGGCGCACCGCGTACACGAACTGCCCGGTATGCCGCTGGGCGACGCCGACCCCGACCGGCCGTCCGCCGAGGTGGTCGGCGAGTACTTCGCGCGCTACGAGCGGGAGTTCGACCTGGATGTCCGGCGGCCGGTCGACGTCACCGCCGTACGGGAGGGGGTCGCGGGGCGGCTGCGGGTGGAGACCGACGCGGGTGTGTGGTCCACGCGGACGCTGATCAACGCGACCGGGACCTGGGACCGGCCGTTCCTGCCGTACTACCCGGGCCAGGAGACCTTCCTCGGGCGGCAGTTGCACACGGCGGAGTACCGGGGATCGGCGGAATTCGCCGGGAAGCACGTCCTGGTGGTCGGCGGCGGTACGTCGGCGGTGCAGCTGCTGATGGAGCTGGCCGAGGTCGCCCGCACCACCTGGCTGACCCGCCGCCCGCCGGTCTTCCACAGCGCGCCCTTCGACCAGGAGTGGGGACGTTCCGCGGTCGCCCTCGTCGAGGACCGGGTGCGCCGGGGGCTGCCGCCGCAGAGCGTCGTCAGCGTCACCGGGCTGGCCGCGACCGACGCGATCCGCGACGCGCAGGTGCGCGGGGTCCTGCGGCCCGAGCCCGTCTTCGACCGGATCACCCCGCGCGGCGTCGCGTGGTCCGACGGCCGCACGCTGGACGCCGACGTCATCTTGTGGGCGACCGGCTTCCGCGCGGCCCTCGACCACCTGGCCCCGCTCAAGCTGCGCGAGCCCGGCGGCGGCGTCCGGCTCGACGGCACCCGCGTGGTCAAGGACCCCCGCATCCACCTGGTCGGCTACGGCCCGTCGGCGAGCACGATCGGCGCCAACCGGGCGGGGCGAAGCGCCGTACGCGAGATCCGCGCCTTCCTGGCCACCCGAACAGCCGAACCCACGAGCGAGCGTTCGTTCGAACGCGTGCACTGAACGCGAGTTGTCCCCTGCGACCCACAGGGACGCGTGATGCTTACCGACCGTCCCGGGAGGGGCGGCGCTCCGCGCTGTCCGTCGCTCCGGTCGTCCGCACGCCTGCCGCTCTGGCCACCGATTCCGATAAACATCGGATGTCTCGCTTCCCCGCGTCACGCCGTTGCGGCAGTATGAGCGCCATGGGTCATCGTCAGTCGCACGGCCTGCCGCGGCGCGGCGCGGAGGAGACATGCGCGTAGCGCTTTTCGTGACATGCGTGAACGACCTGCTGTACCCGGACACCGGGCGGGCCGTCGTCACCCTGCTGGAACGGCTCGGCGTCGAGGTGGACTTCCCCGCCGCCCAAACGTGCTGCGGACAGCCCCAGTTCAACACCGGCTACCGGCACGAGACCGAACCGCTGGTCCGCCGCTACGCCGCCGCCTTCGACGCCTACGACCACGTGGTCACGCCGTCCGGCTCCTGCGCGGCCATGGTGCGCGACAACTACCCGCGGATCGCCGCCAAGGCCGTCGCCGAGGGCCGCGACCGGGGACTCACCGAGGCCGCGGCGAGCGCCGTGCCCAAGACGTACGAACTCACGGAGTTCCTGGTGGACGTGCTGGGGGTGACGGATGTGGGCGCGTACTTCCCGCACACGGTGACCTACCACCCGTCCTGTCACGGGCTGCGGATGCTGGGGCTCGGTGAGCGGCCCCGACGGCTGCTGGAGGCCGTGAAGGGGCTTGAGCTGCGGGAGTTGGAGGGTGCGGAGGAGTGCTGCGGCTTCGGCGGCACCTTCGCCGTGAAGAATCCCGACGTCTCGGCCGCGATGGGTGAGGACAAGGTGCGGCACGCGCTCGACAGCGGCGCGCAGGTGCTGTGCGGCGCGGACAACTCCTGCCTGATGCACCTGGACGGTCTGTTGCGGCGGCAGGACGCCGACCTGCGGGCCGTACATCTGGCGGAGATCCTCGCGTCCACCGAGGAACAGCCCTACCGGCAGGAAGTGGTCCGATGAGTGGTACGTATCTGGGTCTGCCGTCGTTCCCGAAGGCCGCCGCCTCGTCCACGAAGGACACCCAGCTCCGCGCGAACCTCAC
>NZ_JBIBFQ010000013.1:0-198390 GCF_042955955.1 Streptomyces sp. NPDC008317 | reverse complement strand
CGACTCTATCAGACGCTTTCCAGTGCCTGACCCCCAGTCAGCGGGGCTTGTCTTTCCGGCTGTTCGGCCGTTCCGACGAGTGAGACATTAGCTGAACTTCGGCGGTCGAACCAAATCGGCCGCTTTCCGTTCCCGCCCCATTCCGAATGCGCACAAGTGAACGCCACGGCATGCCGTAGTCGCTCGTTTGTTTGCTGCGGAATGGCTGTCCGGGGACCGACCGGAGTCGGCGCTCACGCTCGGACAACCCGGAGAACGTTACGCACGGGTCCGGAGAGTGTCAACTCGGTGCCCTGGCGGTGGCCGGAGGGCTACTGTGGGTCGTATGACATCGCATGCGTGCACCTCTCAGTGGTGGGCCGCCTAGGGCGGCCAGGAGTCACGTATGCATCCAACGGCCGCCGCCTCGGCGGCCGTTTTCTGTTGTCCCGGCCGCGGTGGGCGGTGGTCCCGCGAACCCGACCAGGACCAGGAGACAGCAGTCATGACGCGGATTTTCAGTGGGGTCAAGCCGACCGGGCACCTCACCTTGGGGAACTACCTCGGCGCGATCCGGCGGTGGGCGGACGAGGACCAGCACCGGGCGGAGTCGCTGTTCTGCGTGGTCGACCTGCACGCGCTCACCGTCGACCACGATCCGGCGCGGGTGCGACGGCTCACCCGGCAGGCGGCGAGCCTGCTGCTCGCGGCCGGGCTCGATCCGCAGGTGTGCACGGTGTTCGTGCAGAGCCACGTCGACGAGCACGCGCGGCTGTCGTACGTCATGGAGTGCGTGGCCACCGACGGTGAGATGCGGCGCATGATCCAGTACAAGGAGAAGTCCGCGCGGGCGCAGGCGGCCGGGCAGAGCGTACGGCTGTCGCTGCTCACGTACCCGGCGCTGATGGCGGCGGACATCCTGGCGTACGGCGCCGACGAGGTGCCGGTCGGCGAGGACCAGACGCAGCATGTGGAGCTGACGCGGGTGCTGGCGGAGCGGTTCAACCAGCGGTACGGGCGGACGTTCGTCGTGCCCCGCGCCGTACGGCCCGCCGTGGCCGCGCGGGTCATGGACCTCCAGGACCCCACCGGCAAGATGGGCAAGTCGCACGACGCCACCGCCGGGATCATCTACCTGCTCGACGAGCCCGAGGCGATCACCAAGAAGGTGATGCGGGCGGTGACGGACAGCGGGGCCGGCGAGGTGGAGTACGACCGCGAGGCGCGGCCGGGCGTCGCGAATCTGCTGGACATCCTGGCGGCTTGTACGGGCAAGGAGCCGGAGACGCTGGCCGGGGAGTACACGGCGTACGGGTCCCTGAAGCGGGACACGGCGGAGGCGGTGGTGGAGCTGCTGCGGCCGTTGCGGGCGCGGCACGCCGAGTTCAGCGCCGATCCGTCGTACGTGGACGGGGTCCTGCGGGACGGCGCGGCGGCGGCGCGGGCGCTGGCCCGGCCGACCGTTGACGCGGCCTACCGGGCGGTGGGGCTGCTGCCGCTCACGTAGCCGCGGCCGTATCCGTACTGCTCCCGTGCCGCCTCGCTACCCGCGGCCGTACCCGTCGAGCCGGGTCATCCGTTGCCGGAGGCCAGCTCACGGCTGCGGTCGCGGGCGGCTTCGAGGGCGGCGAGGAGGGCGGCGCGTACGCCGTGGTTCTCCAGCTCGCGGATGGCGTTGATGGTGGTGCCCGCCGGGGAGGTGACGGCTTCGCGGAGCTTGACCGGGTGCTCGCCGCTGTCGCGGAGCATCACGGCGGCGCCGATCGCGGACTGGACGATGAGGTCGTGGGCCTGGGCGCGCGGGAGGCCGAGCAGGATGCCCGCGTCGGTCATGGCCTCGACCAGGTAGTAGAAGTACGCGGGTCCGGAACCGGACAGGGCGGTCGCGGCGTCCTGCTGCTTCTCCGGGACGCGGAGGGTCTTGCCGACCGGCTTGAAGATGGCCTCGGTACGGGCGAGGTGGGCCTCGGTGGCGTGGCGGCCTGCCGAGATCACGGACATGCCCTCGTCCACGAGCACGGGGGTGTTCGGCATGACGCGTACGACCGCGATGCCGTCCGCGAGCCGCTCCTCGAAGAAGGCGGTCGGGATGCCGGCGGCGGCGCTGATGACGAGGCGGTCGGCCGGTACGTGCGCGGCCAGCTCGTCCAGCAGGGCGCCCATGTCCTGGGGCTTGGCCGCCAGGATGAGGGTGTCGGCGGCCTTGGCGGCCTCGGCGTTCGTGACGGCCTCGACGCCGTAACGGGCGCGCAGTTCCTCGGCGCGTTCGGGGCGGCGGGCGGTGACCAGCAGGTCCTCCGGGGCCCATCCGGCGCGGATCATGCCGGAGAGGAGGGCTTCGCCGATTTTGCCGGTGCCGAGAACGGCGACTTTCTGCTTCTGGGCGGTCATGGGGTCATCTTCGCAGGGGCGGACGGGGCAAGCGGGCCGCGTCCGCCCTTCGGTCGTACGTCCGGGCAACCGGGGTGGCTCTGCTCAGGTGGTGCGGCTCAGGTGGTGCGGCGGCGCAGGGTGGCCGAGCCCAGGCCGAGGGCCAGGAGGGCGCAGCAGGCGACGATGATCAGATCGCGTACGAAGTCGCCGGTGACACCCGTGTGGTGGACGATCTGGGTGGTGGCGTCGGCGGCGTACGACATGGGGAGCACGTTCGACAGGCCGCTGAGGACCGGCTGCATGTCGCCGCGCGGGACGAACAGGCCGCAGAGCAGGATCTGCGGGAGCAGCACGGCGGGCAGGAACTGCACGGCCTGGAACTCGCTGGACGCGAAGGCGCTGACGAACAGGCCGAGCGCGGTGCCGAGGAAGGCGTCGGCGAGCGCGGCGACCAGCAGCAGCCACGCCGAGCCGGTGACGTCGAGGCCGAGCGCGAGGACGGACAGGCCGGTGGCGAGCGCGGCCTGGACGACGGCGACGGCGCCGAACGCGAGCGCGTACCCGGCGAGCAGGTCGGCCTTGCCCAGCGGCATGGACAGCAGCCGCTCCAGGGTGCCCGAGGTGCGTTCGCGCAGCGTGGCGATCGACGTGACCAGGAACATCGTGATCAGCGGGAAGATGCCGAGGAGCGAGGCGCCGGCCGAGTTGTACGTCTGCGGGCTGGCGTCGAAGACGTACTTCAGCAGTGTCAGCAGCACGCACGGGACGACGAGCATCAGGGCGATCGTGCGCGGGTCGTGGCTGAGCTGGCGCAGGACGCGGCGGGCCGTGGCGAAGGTGCGGTCGAGGTTCATCGCGCGGTCGATTCTGTGGGGGTGGACTCGGCGGATTCGTTGGCACTGGCACTGGCTTGTGCGGGGGGCTTCTGCTGAGAGGCGTCGGTCGCGCCCTCGGCCTGGCCGCCCTTGGCATCGCTCGCGCCGCTGGCTTCGTCGTTGGCCGCGTCGACCAGGCGCAGGAACGCCTCTTCGACGGTGTCGGAGCCGGTGCGCTCGCGCAGTGCGTCGGGGGTGTCGTCGGCGAGGATGCGGCCCTCGCGCATCAGCAGCAGGCGGTGGCAGCGTTCCGCCTCGTCCATGACGTGCGACGAGATGAGTACGGTCGCGCCGCGCTCGTCGGCCAGCCGGTGGAACAGTTCCCACAGGTCCCTGCGGAGCACCGGGTCGAGGCCGACCGTCGGCTCGTCCAGCACGAGCAGTTCCGGCTCGCCGAGGAGGGCCACCGCGAGGGAGACCCGGCCGCGCTGGCCGCCGGAGAGGTTGGCGGCGAGGCTGTCGGCGTGCGACATCAGGTTGACGTCCGTCAGAGCGCGTTCGACCTGGGCGGCGCGGTCGCGGTGCGCGATGCCGAGGACGGCGGCGTAGTAGTCGAGATTCTGCCGGGCGGTGAGGTCGGAGTAGACCGACGGCGCCTGCGTCACGTATCCGAGGCGCGGGCGCAGGCTGCGGTGGCCCGCCGGGTGGTCCAGCACGTTGAGGGTGCCGGTGACGTGGGCCTGCGAGCCGACGATCGCTCGCATCAGCGTGGATTTTCCGCAGCCGCTCGGTCCGAGGAGGCCGGTGATTCGGCCGGGCGGGAGGGTAAAGGAGAGGTTGTCGAGCACGGTGCGGCCACCGCGTACGACGCGGAGGCCGGCGGCCTCGATGGCGGGTCCGGGGGCTTTATTCATCATGTGATGAATAAACACCCGTGACGGGGTGCGCGTCAAGCCGTGCTCCTCCGGAGGGGGTGGGCTTTCGGGGGGCCTGGCGGCGGCTCGGTGGGGGGCCGGGGGGTCGGGTCGGGGGGCGGTGTTCCTGGGCCGGGGGGTCGGTGTCCTCATCCGGATGGCCGGGGTTCCTGGGCCCGGGGGCCGGGGTTCCTGGGCCCGGGGGTCGGTGTCCTGGTCGGGGGTCCGGGGTCGGTCAGGGTCATCCCCTATGGCGTACGCGGTGGGGGCGAAGGATCGTTGCGGTATGAGGCGTTCATCCCGAGAAGTTGCTGCATCGCGCGTTGAGAAGCGGCAGTTGGCCGTGGCCTCGGCGACGCTTGGACCTTGGCGGCCGGCCGCTGCCGTCGGTGCGATCGGGGGTGGGGTGTCGCTTGCCCTGCACCTCGTGCACGGGCACTTCGGGCTCGGCATTCTGGCCGGGGCGCTGTCCGTGGGCGCCCTGCTCTTCTACTGCGTGGGCGGGGCCGGGGCGGTGCTCGGGTACTCCGGGGGCGCGCGGGGGCGGGATCACCGGATACGGAGGTGGGCGCGGGAGCATCCGTGGCGGGTGGCGGCTGTGCCCGGGGCGCTCATGCTTGTCAGCGACTTCGTTATTCGGGAGGTCCTGACCAGTCAGGGGTTCTTCGGGTCGCTCTGGACAGGGGTCTGGCACGGGGCTGTCGTGGCGGCTGTCGTGGGAGCCGTCGGGACCGTTTCGGCTGCGCGGCGCGCCTGAGGCTTTGACGTCCTGAGCGCTTCAGGTCTTTTGAGCGCTTGACGTTTCTTGAGCGCCTGACGTCACCCGTGTCGCATTGTCGGCGCACCTCGGTGCCTGGGGGGTCTTTCCCTCCGGGCACCTTTCCTTTGCCCACCGCCCTGTCCCTGGTGTCGGTCCCGGGCCGGGGCACCTCCTCGAGCTGCGTGCTGCCTGCTCCTTGCCCATTCGTCCACGCCCTGTCGGCACGCAAATCTGCGGGGGCACCCCGCCCCGTCCCCTCCGGCCCGTCTGCGAGTGACGGTCCCCCGTGGGTGAGGGCTGGGAGGGGGGCGGTCCGCCGTCCGGTGGGCGGAGGGGTTGGGTACCCGCCCCCTCCGGCACGGCTGCGGATGACGGTCCGCCGTGGGTGGGGGCGGTTCGCCGTCGGGTGGGCGGAGGGGGTTTGTCAGCACGTGTTTGGGGACCAGTCGGAGAAGTCGTTTGGCTCCAACGACTGAGGGTTCGGGGCGGGCGGAGGTGTCGTTCGCGCCGCTGCGGCAAGGTGATTTGGTCCCACCACGATCGGGGGAATCCACTGGCGGTGGGGTCGGTGGGGGGCTGTAGTTCCGGAGCGATTGTCGCCGTGAGCACGCCCCCGACAGGTGTGCGGCGTCAGTCGGACCGGTCGGCCGGGCGGAAACGAGTTGTGGCCGGAGCCCCTGGGCTGCGACTGATCAGGATCAGGATCAGTCGCCTGAATACCCGAAAATGCCCACGTGAGTCGGCTGGTCGTCGGTGTGCAGGATGACGTAGATGCCGGTCCACCGCATGCGGCACTCTTCGAGCAGAGACTCCTCGGAGAGGTGGGCTCGATGGGCTGCGGTGATTCGCTCCTCATACTGCTGGACTGTCGGACGGTCGGTCCCGAAGTAGTGAGCAAGGCGGTCAGGGGCCAGCGGGCGCAGGGTGTTGTAGTCCTCGCCCTTGGCAGGGTCCGGGGTGCCAGTCGTGTGGACGACGCGTTGGATGTCGAGGATCGAGTGGGTGCCCTCCTCGCCCATGAAGTCCTCGTCAGCGTGCAGTTCTGTGAGGCTCCGGTAGGTGTCGGAGCTGCCGTACCTCTGCTGGAAGATCTGCGCGTGCAGGGCCTCCAGGGATGCCTCGACGCTCCCTGTGTAGTCGAAAGTGGATCTTGGGCTGTGAATGATCACGGTTCATGGGTCGGTGAGATCTCACGGACGAGCAGTGGGCGGTGCTGGAGCCGCTGCTGCCGAAGGGCATGACGGCGGGTCGGCCAGCTGCCTGGCCCCGGCGGCAGTTGATCGACGGCATACGGTTCCGGGTCCGGACCGGTATCCCGTGGCGGGACGTGGCCGCCGAGTACGGGCCGTGGGGACGGGTCTATGACCTGTTCCGCCGGTGGCAGCGGAACGGTACCTGGCAACGGATCCTCAGCCGACTCCAGTCCCTGGCCGATGCGAAGGGCGCGATCGCCTGGGACCTGAATGTCGACTCCACGGTGTGCCGCGCCCACCAGCATGCGGCCGGGGCCCGCAAACAGGGCTACCGGCAGAAGGAGCCGCCGGGCGGCATGTTTGCCGAGCCTGATGATCACGGGCTGGGCCGCTCACGCGGTGGGTTCACCACCAAGCTCCACCTGGCGGTTGAGCAGGGTCAGAAGCCCATGGCGATCGTGATCACGGCAGGACAGTGCGGGGACTCGCCACAGTTCGAACCCGTGCTCGGCTCTCGCGGCGGCCGGCCGCCGCGTTTCGACCCGGTCGACCACCGCGAACGTCACGCTGCCGAGTGCGGGATCAACCGGCTCAAGAGGCACCGCGCCGTCGCCACGCGGTACGACAAGCCCGCGGTCCGCTACGAAGCGACTGTCCTGGTCGCTGCCATCAACGAGTGGCTGTGACCCCCAGCCGTCATACGGCTGTATCCACGTTCCACGTCTCCGGCAGATCGCCGCCGCAGAAGACGCAGACGAAGTCGCCCTCGCGCACGATGTTGTGCTCCTGGCAGTCGGGGCATCGCCGGAACACGATCTCGTGGGTGAAGCCGGAGGGCCGCCCAAGTTCTACGTCGTCCAGAGCATGAGCGACTGCCGACCAGGAGGTGACGTCCGGGCAGTATCCGGTGGACTGGTTGCTGACCTCGCCCACCATCCACCGGTCTGCCTCGCGCACGAAGCTGATCTCGCCAGCACCCAGAACCATGTCCCCGCCAGCGCAGGCCACGTGCTCGCTTCGCCGCGGCGCCAGCCGAAGCACACCATCCGTCCCGACCACGAAGGTGAACGGGTCGGCCAACTCTGCCACCGATCGCTCAGCGACCCAGCCGTCGAAGTCAGCCGCCGAGCTGATCCGGCACCCGCCGCTGCCAGACCGGACCGCAGCCTTCAGCTCCACCGGTCCCACATATCGGTAACTCCGCCCCCGCACGCTCACATCAGCCAACCTAAAACACTTCCGACACACGCCCTATTAGGCGTCAGGGTCAGCCCGCACTCGAAGTCCTCGAGCGGCAACGGTGCCAGTTCCTCGGCCTCGGAGCGGTAGCTGAAGCCGATCGACGTCAGTCGGCCCTGCAGGATTCGCTCGTCCTCTGCGGCGTCGATCTCGGCAATCCCCTCGTTCACTTCGGGCGGGAGGCTCATGGGTCGGGCGCGGGACGGAGAGGCAATTGGGATCGGGGGGGTTGGGTGGGGTGGGGATAGGTTGGGGGGATGGGGGAGTTGGGGTGGGTGGAGGGGTGGCCGGGTGGGGGGATTCGGACGGGGCGGCTCTGGTTGAGGGAGCCGGAGGCGGGGGATCGGGGGGCGGTGATCGAGCTGTTCTGTTCGGCGGAGGTGGGGGCCTATGTGGGAGGGCCCCGAGAGCGGGACGAGATGGAGCGGGCGGTGCCCGAGACGCCAAGGCGGCGGCACGGGCTCTTCGTGGTCGACCTCGACGGGGCGATGATCGGCATCGTCACGATCGACCGGCACGGCGCCGGGAGCAAAGGGCACGTCCGTCCGGAGGGCGAGGAACCCGAACTCGGCTACATGTTCCTGCCCGAGGCGTGGGGCCACGGATACGCCACCGAAGCCTGCGCGGCAGCGCTCGACTGGGCCGCCGAAGCGCTCCCCGGCGAGCCGGTGGTGCTCTGCACGCAGACCGCCAATACGGCCTCGCTGCGCGTCGCGGAAAAGCTTGGATTCACCGAGGTCGAACGCTTCGAGGAGTACGGCGCCGAGCAGTGGTTCGGCCTGTGGACGCGCCGAGGGTGACCCCGCGCAAATAACCCCCTCCCCCCTCAGCCACAACGGACGCGCGGACGCCGACGTACCGGGAGGGGACGGGCCGGGGTGCCCCCGCAGGGGGACGAACGGATAAGGCCAGAAGCAGGCGCAGGCACCCGCAGGTTCGTCGCCCGAGGAGGTGCCCCGGCCCGGCACCGACCAGGCACAAGCGGCACCCGCAAGGAGGAGTCGAGGGGTTCGAGTTTTTCACCGACCGCGCGAGGCGCGCCGTGGTGCTGTCCCAGGACGAGGCCATCGCCCTCGGACACGACTTCATCGGTACGGAGCACATCCTGCTCGGCTTGCTGGCGGCGGGAGAAGGCCGCGGCCTCGAGGTACTGGCGGCCCTGGCAGTGGAACCCGCCGGCCTGCGCCAAGCGGTACTCACCCGGGTGGCCAGGGAGACGTCATAGCGACGACCGGGATATGCGCCCACCGCCCGGCCGGACACGCCCTAGGACCGGCGGCGTCCCGAGGCGGTCGCGTGCTCGGCGCGGTGCAGCGCCTCCCCCGGCGCTTCGGTGAAGGCCCGAAGGAAATAGGCGAGGAGCACGCCGAGAAAGCCGATCGCCAGAAGCCCCTGCTCGGCCCCCGCCTCCCGCCGCCGCGAAAACCCCCGCCACGTCCGCTGGAAAGCGAGAGCGCTGCACACGGCGAACCCGGCCACCGCCAGAAACGTCACAAAGGGCCCGACGTCGGCGTCGGCCAGCCCCTGAAAGCCGAACCGCAGCACCGCCGCCCCCGCCGCGATGGCGACGAGGGACCCGACCGCGAGCCCGGCCCGCCGCCAGGCGTATCCGCCGTCGTGCGCGACCCACGTCGTCCCGAAGAAACGGATCGGCTCCGGCCGCGGCACCCCCTCAACCGCCCCGCCGCTTCCGCCACCGCCCCCGCCAACCCGCCGCTTCACTTCGCTCACCTCATCCACGCCATCGATTATGACCCAGAACGGGACGTTCCCTGACACACCCGTTCGGCCGACGGTCGACGAATCGCACGATGCGATGCGTTTTCCTGACGATATGTCAGACATCCGGTCAGACGTCCCCCCGGCCTCGCCCGGGCTCCGACGCCGTCCCCCCGCCCCCCACCTCCTCCTCGGCCTGGGCGCCGCCGCCCTCACCGCCGCCGCCTGCACCCTGGCCGCCGGGTCCGGCGCGGCGACGGCCGCGGGCCCCCGCGCGGCCGAGGCGGCGACCAGCTCCCTGGTCGACCTCACCCTCGCGCCCGCCCCGGCGCTCGGCCTGAGCGCCTTCCACGGCCGGTACGGCCACGCCTCCTCCGCCCCGGACGGCGGCCCGGACGGCGGTGACTTCTCCGACCCGTCCGGCGTGCTGTCGCACCTGACGGTGATCGGCGCGGTCACGGCCCGTACGGACGCGGGTCCCGGCAAGACCTCCGCGCAGGCCCAGGCGGGCGGCTTCACGCTCGGCCTGAACTCCAAGGACTTCGTCAGCGTCGGGTCGCTGGACGCGTACGCGGAGTGCGTGCCGCCGCCGGTGGGCCCGTACGCGCTCGCGTACGCGCGGACGGACGGCGGGGTGATCGACGTACTCGGCCACACCGTCCCGGTCGGGACGACCACCTTCGACGTGACCGGCGCGGAGATCGGCGCCTCCGGCATCGGCGGCGGCACGCTCACCGTGACGTACGAGCCGTACCAGCACCCGCCCGGCGGCGCCCCGACCGCCGCCACCAGCGCGGACGCGGGCGTCGACATCACCGTCAGCGGCACGTTCACCGACACGAGCGGCGCCCCGGCGTACGCGGGACCGCTGGTCGACCTCCGCCTCGGCCACGTCGCCGTCACCTGCGAGACCACCACCCCGACCCCGACGAACTCGGTCGACTCGACGACGCCGGTGCCACCGACGACGACACCGCCGACCACCGCGACGACGACGCCGACGACGCCCACCCCGACCGGCCCGGAAACCGGCGGCACGACCCCACCGCCCACCACCCCGCCCACGACATCACCGACCACCCCGCCCACCACCTCCCCGGACCCGTCGGGGACGGCCGGCACCACTCCCCCGCCGACGCCCACCGGAACCTGGACCACCCCCGGCGGCGACACCCTCCCGCACACCGGCGCCGAGGTCGGATGGGCAGCGGGACTCGCCGGCGGATCGCTGCTCCTCGGCGGCTTCCTCGTGTTCAGGACCGCCCGGGCGAGGCGCGGTCGGCACCTCTGATTTGGCATATGCCAGCGTCATTCTCTGCCCAGGGGTCATACTTACTGTCCATGGAAGGAAAATTAACGGCGCACGCCGCTGAGAACCCCGCGCGGCAGGAGCGATTCCGCACGCTGGCGCGGTATCTGATGACGCACAGCCTCCGCCGCACACTCCCCGCGCACCTGCGGGTGCGCAGGGACGTGGCGGTGGTCGTGGACGAGCGCACGGTGGCCGAACCGGACATCGTCGTGGTCGGCGCGGAGGCGGAGAACGTTGTCGTCCTCGCCGTGGAAGTCCTGCCCGCCGACGCCGACGAGAGCGAGCCTCACCCGTACGAGGAAGCGGGGGTCACGCACCTGTGGCGCGTGGAGGAGGACACCGAGACCGAGCGCCCGATGGTCTACGTGCACGAGTGGGATCCGGCCTCGCACTCGTACGCCCTCACCGGCGTGCACCGCGAGGAGCTGACCGTCCAGGTCCCGTACCGCATCAACGTCGACCTCACGGGCATCGACCACCTCTGACCGTCGACCCCGTACGCGTGCACGTAAACGTGCACGAACCTGTGCCCGTCCCCGCACGGATACGCGTACGTCCAGGCACAGCGCGGCCGTACGCACGACGCCCCCGCACCGGGTCACGGTGCGGGGGCGTCGTGCGCGCGCTGCCGGTGTCAGCGCTCCAGCTTGGTGATGTCGCGGACGGCGCCGCGGTCGGCGCTGGTGGCCATGGCCGCGTAGGCGCGCAGGGCCGTGGAGACCTTGCGGGTGCGGTCGCGCGGGGCGTAGACGCCGCCGAGGGCTTCGCGGCGGGCGGCCAGCTCCTCCTCGGACACCAGGAGTTCCATGGAGCGGTTGGGGATGTCGATCCGGATGCGGTCGCCGTCCTCGACCAGGGCGATGGTGCCGCCCGAGGCCGCCTCGGGTGAGGCGTGGCCGATGGACAGGCCCGACGTGCCGCCGGAGAAGCGGCCGTCGGTGACCAGGGCGCAGACCTTGCCGAGGCCGCGGCCCTTGAGGAAGGACGTGGGGTAGAGCATCTCCTGCATGCCGGGGCCGCCGCGCGGGCCCTCGTAGCGGATCACGACGACATCGCCGGGGTTGACCTGCTTGGCGAGGATTTTGTCGACGGCCTCTTCCTGCGACTCGCAGACGACGGCCGGGCCCTCGAAGGTCCAGATCGACTCGTCCACGCCCGCGGTCTTCACGACCGCGCCGTCCAGGGCGAGGTTGCCGCGCAGCACGGCCAGGCCGCCGTCGGCGGAGTAGGCGTGCGCGACGTCGCGGATGCAGCCGCCCGCGGCGTCGGTGTCCAGGGTGTCCCACCGCTCGGACTGCGAGAACGCCTCGGCGGAGCGCTTGCAGCCGGGCGCCGCGTGCCACAGCTCGACGGCCTCGTCGGAGGCGGAGCCGCCGCGCACGTCCCAGGCGTCGAGCCACTCCTTGATGGAGGGCGAGTGGACGGTGTGCACGTCCTCGTTGAGCAGCCCGCCGCGGTACAGCTCGCCGAGGATGGCGGGGATGCCGCCGGCCCGGTGGATGTCCTCCATGTAGTACGTGCCGCCGGGCGCCACGTTCGGCGCGACCTTGGCCAGGCAGGGGACGCGGCGCGAGACGGCGTTGATGTCATCCAGGCCGTAGTCGAGCTCGGCTTCCTGGGCGGCGGCCAGCAGGTGCAGGATCGTGTTGGTGGAGCCGCCCATGGCGATGTCGAGCGCCATGGCGTTGTCGAAGGCGGCGCGGGTGGCGATGGCGCGCGGCAGCACGGACGCGTCGTCCTGCTCGTAGTGCCGCTTGGTCAGCTCCACGACGGTGCGGCCGGCGTTCTCGTACAGCGCCTTGCGGGCGGTGTGCGTGGCCAGGACCGAGCCGTTGCCGGGCAGGGCCAGGCCCATGGCCTCGGTGAGGCAGTTCATCGAGTTGGCGGTGAACATGCCGGAACAGGAGCCGCAGGTCGGGCAGGCGTTCTCCTCGATACGGAGGATGTCCTCGTCCGAGATGTTCTCGTTGACGGCGTCCGCGATGGCGTTGATCAGGTCCAGCTTGCGGACGGTGCCGTCGACCAGCGTCGCCTTGCCGGCCTCCATGGGGCCGCCGGAGACGAAGACCGTCGGGATGTTGAGGCGCAGCGCGGCCATCAGCATGCCCGGGGTGATCTTGTCGCAGTTGGAGATGCAGATCAGCGCGTCAGCGCAGTGCGCCTCGACCATGTACTCGACGGAGTCGGCGATCAGGTCGCGGGACGGCAGGCTGTAGAGCATGCCGCCGTGGCCCATCGCGATGCCGTCGTCCACGGCGATCGTGTTGAACTCGCGCGGCACCGCGCCCGCCGCGAGGATCGCCTCGGAGACGATCCGGCCGACGGGCTGAAGGTGCGTGTGACCCGGTACGAACTCGGTGAAGCTGTTGGCGACCGCGATGATCGGCTTCCCGATGTCGCTGCTGGCGACGCCGGAGGCGCGCATCAGCGCGCGGGCGCCCGCCATGTTGCGGCCGTGGGTGACCGTACGTGACCTCAGCTCGGGCACGGTGTCCACTCCCTTGGGTTCACTTGGCTCGTACTGCTCCGTACTAGAGCATCGAGGGTACGCCCGTCGCCCAGGATCCGGACGTTCGGTCCGGTATGCGGGACGTGCGGTCCCATGGGGCTGTACGGGGGCGGGGTCCTACGGGTGGACGTCGGCGGCGGTGAGGTAGCGCTGGAGGACCGGGCCGACCATGGCGACGATGTCCTCGGGGTCGGCGGAGGCCATCGGCTCCACCCGCACGATGTACCGCAGCATGATGATCCCGACGAGCTGGGCGGCGGCGAGCTGCACGCGGAACTCGGCGTCGGGCACGTCGAGGCCGCCCGCGAGGCGGGCCAGGACGCGGCGGCTGACCAGGCCGCGGAAGACCGCGGCGGCCGTCTCGTTGGTGACCGCGGACCGGACGATGGCCAGCAGCGGCTCGCGCGAGACCGGGTTCTCCCAGATCCGCAGCATCAGCCGGGCCACCCGCTCGCCCATGCCGTCGACGCCGCCCGCCACGACGAGGTCGGGGATGTTCATGGCGGGCGCGAAGGACAGCTCGATGGCGGCGCCGAAGATCTGTTCCTTCGTGCCGAAGTAGTGGTGGACGAGGGCGGAGTCGACGCCCGCCGCCTTGCCGATCGAGCGGACGGAGGTCTTGTCGTAGCCGCGGGCGGAGAACTCCTCGCGGGCGGCGGCGAGGATACGGTCACGGGTCTCGGCGGTCCCGGCCTTGGTGCCCGCGGGACGGCCGCGGCGGCGGCCGGCCGGCTTGCCGGACTCCTGGAGGCCCTCGGATTCCTGGGGCCCGTCGGGTTCCGGGGAGCCGGGGGACGCCTTCGCCGTACTCACGCCGAACCACCGCCGACCGGCGCCGGTGTCGCGTAGTGCAGCCGGGTGAAGGCCAGCGCCTCCGCCAGGTCGGCCTCGCGCTCGGCCCTCGACATCGCCCGCCGGGTGGTCACCTCGACCACCACATGGCCGTCGTAGTCGCTCGCCGCCAGCGCCGCCAGCAGCTCCGCGCACGGCAGATTCCCGCGTCCCGGCACCAGGTGCTCGTCCTTGGCGGAGCCCGTGCTGTCGCCGAGGTGGACGTGCACCATCCGCTCGGCCATCCTCGCCATCAGCGCGAACGGCTCGGTACGGGAGGTCGCCGCGTGCGAGAAGTCCACGGTCAGGTGGCGGTAGTCGTCGTTGGTGACGTCCCAGTCGGGCGCGTACGCCTGCATCTCGCGGTCCCGGTAGCGCCACGGGTACATGTTCTCGACCGCGAACCGTACGTCCGTCTCGTCCGCCATCCGCCAGATCCCGGCGACGAAGTCCCTGGCGTAGCCGCGCTGCCAGCGGAACGGCGGGTGCACCACGACGGTCGAGGCGCCCAGCGTCTCGGCCGCCGCGCGGGCCCGCTGGAGCTTGACCCACGGGTCGGCGGACCAGACGCGCTGCGCGATCAGCAGGCACGGCGCGTGGACGGCCAGGATCGGCATCCGGTGGAAGTCCGACAGGCGGCGCAGCGCGTCCACGTCCTGGCTGATCGGGTCGGTCCACACCATCACCTCGACGCCGTCGTAGCCGAGGCGGGCGGCGATCTCGAAGGCGGTGGCGGTGGAGGCCGGGTAGACGGAGGCGGTGGACAGGACGATCTTCGACGTGCCGCCGCGGGGCCCCGCGGCGGATCCCGCGGTCGGGGCGAGACGTTCCCGCGCGTGCTGCGCGCGCTGCCCCGTACGCCATTCGCGTCTCAGGGCGGCGTCCGTCGTCCGGCCGTCCGTCTTCCGACCCGCTGGTTCAGCCACGGGAAACAGCGTACGGCGGCGGCCGGGGCGGAAGGGGCAGGTGCCGGGGGGTGCGGAGGGACTGTCGCCGATCTCACGGCGGGGCGTGGCGGGCGCGGCGGACCGGCTCAGTCGCCCCAGCGGGCCAGGGCCGCCCCCGGTCCGGCGTCGTTCACCATCAGGTCGAGCTTGCGCAGGATGACGCCCTCGCGCAGGGCCCAGGGGCAGATCTCCAGCTCCTCGACGCCGAAGAGGTCCATCGCGGCGTCCGCGACCAGGGCGCCCGCCAGGAGCTGCCCGGCCCGGCCGACCGAGACGCCCGGCAGGGTGCTGCGCTGGGCCGCCGTCATCTCCGCGAGCCGCGGCACCCACTCCTCCAGCGCGCCGCGCCGCAGCCGGCGCTGGGCGTACAGGCCGTCGGCGGAGCGGGCCGCGCCCGCGAGCCTGGCGAGCTGCTTGAACGTCTTGGACGTGCCCACCGCGTGGTCGGGCCGGCCGAAGCGGGCGAAGTCCGGGACCGTACGGGCGATCTCGGCGCGTACGTGCCTGCGCAGCGACCGTACGTCGTGGGCGGTCGGCGGGTCGCCCGGCAGCCACGAACCGGTCAGGCGTCCCGCGCCGAGCGGCAGGGACACGGCCGCGTCCGGGTACTCGTCCATGCCGTAGCCGACCTCCAGCGACCCGCCGCCGATGTCCAGCACCAGCAGCCGCCCGGCCGACCAGCCGAACCAGCGGCGTACGGCGAGGAACGTCAGCCGCGACTCGTCCTCGCCGGACAGGACGGTGAGGCGGACGCCCGTCTCCGCGTCCACCCGGGCCAGGACGGCCTCGCCGTTCGCCGCCTCCCGCACCGCGGAGGTCGCGAAGGACAGCACGTCCTCGGCGCCCTTGTCCTCCGCCACGCGCAGCGCGTCCGCGATCGTGGCGACCAGGCGGTCGACGCCGGCGTCGCTGATCGCGCCGTGCTCGTCGAGGAGTTCGGCCAGGCGCAGCTCCGCCTTGTGCGAGTACGCGGGGAGCGGGCGCGCGCCCGGGTGCGCGTCCACCACCAACAGGTGGACGGTGTTGGAACCCACGTCGAGCACTCCGAGTCGCATGGGCAAGACGCTAGCGCGCCGACGTGGGTGTCCGTTCCGCGGGCCGCGCGGGGCCGCCGGGCGGTGGCGCGTGGGCGATCCGCGACCCGTTGGCGACCATTCGGCGCATTCCGGTCTTACTCTTGGGCGCGTGGCGAAGGTGAAGGCCCTCAAGGCCAAGAAGAAGAGTGCAGGCACGGTCCGCGACGAGGTGGGGCTGGACTTCGCCCGCGCCTGGGTCGAATTCGCCGATCCGGCCGACGAGGAGCAGGTCTTCCGCTGCGACCTCACGTGGCTCACCTCGCGCTGGACGTGCGTCTTCGGCAGCGGCTGCCAGGGGATCGTGGCAGGGCGCGCGGACGACGGGTGCTGTTCGCTGGGCGCGCACTTCTCGGACGACGACGACGAGAAGCGGGTGGCCGGGCATGTGGCCAGGCTCACGCCGGAGACGTGGCAGTTCCACGCCGAGGGCGCCGACGGCGCGTGGGCGATGGAGAACGAGGAGGGCGAGCGGCAGACGCGTGTCGTGGACGGGGCGTGTGTCTTCTCCAACCGGGCCGGGTTCGCGGGCGGCCAGGGGTGCGCGCTGCACGCGCTGGCCCTGCGGGAGGGGCGCGAGCCGCTGGAGACGAAGCCGGACGTGTGCTGGCAGTTGCCGATCCGGCGGACTTTCGACTGGGTGGACCGGCCGGACGATTCGCGGGTGCTGGTCGTGTCGATCGGGGAGTACGACCGGCGGGGGTGGGGGCCGGGGGGCCACGACCTGCACTGGTGGTGCACGTCGGCGACGTCCGCGCACGGTGCCGGTGACCCGGTCTACGTGTCGTACCGCCCGGAGCTGACGGAACTCATGGGTCCCGACGCCTACGCCGTGCTCGCTGCGCTGTGCGAGTCCCGCCTGTCCACCCCCCACCTTCCTCTTCTGGCCCCCCACCCCGCCGACCCCGCTGCCCCCGCTTCCTAGGGCCCTCTTGTGCGTGGGGGCGGCTGGGGGGGTCGGTCCCGGTACCGTCCGGGCGCCCTCTTGTGCGTGGGGTCGGTCCCGGTACGGGGTACCTCCTCGAGCTGCGTGCTGCCTGCTCCCGCGCATCCGTCAACGCCCTGTCGGCACGCAAATCTGCGGGGGCACCCCGCACCGTCCCCTCCGGTACGTCGGCGCCCAACGGTCCGTGGGGGTGGTGGAGGAGGGGGTGGATGGGGCCGGGGACGGTGGTGACGTGACGGTGAACGCGGTCGGCGGCTGCGGGGTATTGACGCCCACACGATGATCAAAGGGGGTGTGTTCGATGTTCGGGGGGGAGGCGCTTTGCGGGGTGTCGTCAGCCGAGGTGGCGGAGGGTGTCGGAGATGGTGGACCGGAAGGTCTGGAGGGCGTGGAGGCCGGCGGTGTAGCGGTCCTGGTGGGCGGCGATGTCGGCGGTCTGCTGCTGGGCGCGTACGGCGTGCAGGAGTTGGGCGGTGTGGTGGCGGCGCTGGCAGGTGACGTCGGCGACGGCGGTGCGCCGCTCGGTCGGGGTGTGCGTGGTGTTGCCGTCGCTGCCGCGATGCCACGCCTTGTCGCCGAAGGCCGCGAGCGGGTCGGAGTAGCGGGCGAACCCCTGGCCGGCCACGCAGCGGGACCACGCGTCCCAGGCCGCGAGCAAGCGGGGATCGCGTTTGACGGCCTTGTCGATCTCGACCGAGCGCGTGCTCGCGTAGAGCCAGTCCCGCTTGACGTCGATCCCGCGCATCAGCCGCCGGTTCGCCTCCACGTTGCAGGCCGGAAAGTCCGCGTACTCGGCCTGGGTCATACGACGGCCCTGCGGCCGCGTGGGAGTGGACTTCGCCGGGTCCCATCCGTAGCCCCAGCGGCTCGCGTTGGCGAGGTCGAGTGCGCCGTAGCCAGTGCTGACCGCGGTGAGCACGGTGGGGTCGACGGGGTAGCGCGGATCGAGCGGAAAGTCCGCGTGCCCGCGTTTCGCCATGCACTGCCGGACCAGCAACGCCGTTGCCCGCTTCTCCCGTTGATAGTCCTCCGGCGTGTAGCCGTAACGATCCGCCGGAAGCGGCCCAAGCCCCACCGTCGCACGGACCGCCTCCGCCCGCTCCGGCCCCGAGGCACCCACCCCCGCCAGCACCGCCACCCCCACCACGGCCCCAAGCCGCCACCCCCGCGTCCCCATGCCCCCGGATGCTAGCCCCCGCCCCACCCAAGCCCACCCACCCCCTCCGCCCCCACCGGCCCGTCGGACGCCGACGTACCCAAGCCCACCCACCCCCTCCCCCTCAGCCACAGCGGACAGGCGTACGCCGCCCCACCCGAGCCCACCCACCCCCTCCCCCCCCTCAGCCACAGCGGACAGGCGGACGCCGACGTACCGGGAGGGGACGGGCCGGGGTGCCCCCGCAGGGGGACGAACGGACAAGGGCTGGACGTTTTCGAAGTGGGTGCACGTTCGTCGCCCGAGGAGGTGCCCCGGACCGGCACCGACCAGGCACAAGCGGCACCCGCAGACGAAGAAAGCACCCGCACGGGTGGGCGGGTGGGCGGGCGGGAAAAATAAGCAAGATGAGGACACATGCGGTGATCGCCTCCCCCGTAGGCGACCTGACAGTGGTCCGCGAGGGCCCCGCCCTCGTAGGGCTCTACTTCGAGGGCCACAAACGAAGGCCCAACAAAACCACCTTCGGCGAACGCGCCGACGAATCCTTCGACGACGTACGCCACCAGCTCAAGGAATACTTCGCCGGAACCCGGCACACCTTCGACCTCGAACTGACCCCGGAGGGCAACGAGTTCCAGCGCCGCGTCTGGACCCTGCTGACCCGCATCCCGTACGGAGAAACCCGCTCCTACGGCGACCTCGCCCGCCAGCTCGGCGACATCTCCCTCTCCCAGGCCGTCGGCGCCGCGAACGGCCTGAACCCCTTGTCGGTGATCGTCCCGTGCCACCGCGTGGTGGCGGCCGACGGAAACCTGCGCGGCTACGCGGGCGGCCTCGCCCGCAAGCGGTACCTGCTGGAACTGGAGGAGCCCGACGCCGCCTCGGCGGACCGCCTCTTCTGAAGCGGACCGCAGTTCCGCGGCGAACCGCACCTCCGAAGCGAACCGCAGTTCCGCGGCGGACCGCAGGTCGAAAAGCCCCCCGCGAAAGCCACCTCACGTTTCGGCGCCCCCACGCGTTTACCCCATGTGAGCAAGCCACTGTTCGAACAGATCGTGACCGACCACGGGCCGATGGTGCTCCGGGTCGTCCGGGCCGTCGTGGGCCCGCACGACGCGCAGGACGCGTGGTCGGAGACCTTCCTGGCCGCGCTGCGGGCGTACCCGGAGCTGCCCGCGGACGCGAACGTCGAGGCGTGGCTGGTGACCATCGCGCACCGCAAGGCCGTCGACATCACGCGGGGCAACGCGCGCCGCGCGACACCGCTGGCGGAGCTGCCCGAGCGGGCGAGCCGCACCGGGCGGCCCGAGGACTGGGACCCGGATCTGTGGACGGCGCTGAAGGCGCTGCCGGAGCGGCAGCGGCAGACGGTCGCGTACCACTACCTGGCGGGCCTGCCGTACAAGGACATCGCCGCCGTGACGGGCGGCAGCCCGGACGCGGCGCGCAGGGCCGCCGCCGACGGGGTGAAGGCCCTGCGCCGCAGCTATCCGCGGGACACCGCGGGAGGAGGAGACCCCTCATGAAGGACGCGAACGACACGAACGACACGCAGGACGTGCAGGACGTGCAGGACACGAACGACACGGCCGCCCAGCTCCTGGAAGCCCTCACCGCGCAGGACGACGCGACGATGGACCGGCTCCACGAGCGCCTGGCGGCGGAAGCCGGGCAAGCCGGGCTGCTGGACGTCGCGTACCGGACGCTGGACAGCCCGGTGGGCCCGCTGCTGCTGGCGGCGACCGAGAAGGGCCTGGTGCGCGTGGCGTTCGCCGTGCAGGACCACGCGGCGGTGCTCCAGCAGCTCGCGGACACCATCAGCCCGCGGGTGCTGCGCGCCCCGCGGCGGCTGGACGCGGTGAGCCGCCAGCTCGACGAGTACTTCACCGGGCAGCGCCGCGGCTTCGAAGTCCCCCTGGACTGGCGGCTGTCGAAGGGCTTCAGGCGCGAGGTGCTGACGCACCTGCCGGACATCGCGTACGGCAGGACGGCGAGTTACGCGCAGGTGGCGGCGGCGGCGGGCAGTCCGCGGGCGGTCCGCGCGGTGGGTACGGCGTGCGCGCTCAACCCGCTGCCGCTGGTGGTGCCGTGCCACCGGGTGGTGCGCTCGGACGGTTCGGCCGGGCAGTACGCGGGCGGCGCCGACGCCAAGCACCTGCTGCTGGAGCTGGAGACGGCCGCCTGAGACGGGCGTGACGTCCCGCGTCAACGGCCTTACCCACCAAGGCCGTTACGGCAACACCCCGTCCTCCGTCCGCAGCAGCCGCAGAAACGCCTTCAGACCGGCGATGATCTCGGTGTTGTCGGTCAGCCGGTTCACCGTCGCCTCGAACTCCCGCGCCAGCGCGGCGATCCGGCGGTCGGTCCCGTCGGCCCTCGCGTAGACGGACAGGCCCAACGCGTCGACCGCGGACCGGAGTTCGCCGAGCGCGTGGTACTGCTCCTCGGCCTTGCCCTCCAGGACCTTGGCGCCGCTCTCGACGCGGGTGACGGTGGCGCGCAGGGCGAGGACGTCGTCGCGCGGGTAGGTGACGTCCTTCAGGAGGGTGCCGAGGCGGCGCCGCAGCGCCGCGAACCAGGCGCCGGCGGGCCGGAAGACGGTGCTCAGCAGGAAGAATCCGGCGAGCCAGTAGCCGGCGGCGCGGCCGGTCGCCGCGGCGACGGCGACCGCGAGGGCGGCCGTGACGAGGTGTCCCGCGAGGGCGACGCGCAGCATCAGGCGGGCGATCCGCCCGGCCTCGGTGTCGCGTTCCGGGGAGACGCTCAGGCCCTTTTCGCGGCTGGTCCGGATCTCGGCGAGGACGGCGTGAGCGCGGAAGTAGAGGTTCCACGGCACGGTCAGCAGAAGGAGCAGCCAGAGCAGGCCGAGCAGGCCCGCGGCGGTGCCGAGGACGGTGGACAGCGGTGCGCCGACGGCGTGGACGACGGCGAGTGTTCCGACGGTGACGAGGGTGACCACGACCGTGCCGGTGAATTTCCCCATGCCGCTCATCGTCCCGCCGCGCGGGCGGCCCGGCATGAGTACGGCTACTCAGGAGTAACACCCTTTCGCCGTACGGCTATCCGGCCGGGCTCGGCGACTCCGGCGCGGTGCTGGGGGCGTCGGTCGTGGGCGGCGCGGTCGTCGGCGGAGGTGTCGTCGGGGGCGGGGTGGTGGGCGGCGGGGTCGTCGGCGGAGGCGTGGTCGGCGGGGGCGTCGTCGGGGAGGACGAGGACGGCGGCGGGGTGGTCGGGGAGTCGGAGGCGGGCGGCGGCACATTGCGGGTGGAGGAGCCGCGCAGGATCACGGTCGCGTGCGCCGGTGAGAAGGCGATGCGGGCGGTCCAGGAGCCGGAGGGCTCCAGGGCGTGGTCGACGCTCAGGGTGAGAGTGACCGATTCTCCGGGCCGCAGGTCGCCCGAGGTCGCGGAGAGCCGGATCCAGAACGCGGCGGTGTCGGCCGTCCAGTGCACGGGGGCCGCGCCGCGCGCGGTCAGGGTGACGGTGGTGCCGCTGGCGGTGACGGTGAGCGTACTGCCGCCGGGGGACGCCGAGCCGGCGGCCGTGGGGTCGGTCGAGACGGTCGTGGTGAGGACCGGCGCCGGGGTGTCCGTACCGCCGGAGTGCTGGGGGTCGGGGGCCTGCCGGGAACTGCCCGCCTCCTGGTACGGGTCGCCGTTGAGACCGTCGGGCTCGCTGGCGGCGCGGTCCGTGCCGGGCGCGTCGGCGCCGAGCGGCGCCGCGTGATAGGCGGCCCACAGGGCGAGTACGGGCGCGGCGACGACGGCCGCGACGACCGTACTGGTGACGGCCCGGTGCCTGAGCTGCGCGCGGCGGGCGGCGCGGTCCTTGAGGTCCATGGGGAAGCCGCGCCGGTCGAAGCGCGGGGTGGCGTCGCGGGAGCGCCCGGCCCCGGCGTCCATGGCGTGCAGCAGGGCGGCGTACGCGGCCGAGCGCGGCGCCTCGATGAGGGCGAGGACGGCGGTGGACCCGGCCCCCGGAGCGCCCGGTACACCCGAGGCCCCCGGCCAGGGCCCCGCGGCGACGACGCGTTCCGCCGTACGCCTGCACACCGGGCAGTCGTCGACGTGCCTGACGAGTTCCGTGCGCAGCGCCGTACCGAGCAACACCTTGGTCTCGCCCGCGATCTGGGCGAGGGCGGCGCAGTTGCCGGTGTCCACGACGGACAGCGCGGTGCGGGTCCGCTCCACCTCGCAGGCGGCGCGGGCGAGCAGGCCGCGCGCGGTGTCGGCGTCGATGCCGAGGACGGCGGCGACTTCGTGCGGCGGGAGTTGGTGGCGGACCGCCAACTCCAGCGCCTCGCGCTGCTCGGGCGTGGTGCCCGCGGCCTCGGGCCAGGCGAGCGCGGCGAGTTGGGCGTGCCGCTGCTCGGCGACGGCGACCGACGTGCTCGGCGGCTCCGGCGGCCCGGCGGCGAGCCGGCGCAGGCAGGTCCAGCGGGCGAGCGCGTACAGCCAGGGGCGGAGCAGCTTCGGGTCGCGCAGGTGGCCGCGCTGCCGTTCGGCGAGCGCCAGCACCTCGCCGAGCGCCCCGGCCGCCGCGTCGTGCTCGCACAGGATCGACAGGCAGTACGTGAACAGGCCGTCCAGATACGGCTCGTAGTGCGCGGGCGGCTGCATGGGGAGCGTGCCGTGCGGGCGTTGACGGTCGTGCGCCTTGTGCGTCGCTTCCCGGCGGACGTCCTTGCGGGCGTCTTTACGGGCGTCCTTGCGGGTGTCCTTGCGCGACGGCTCCTTGCGGGCGGCCTTGCGCGCGTCGCCGCGGGCCTCCTTGCGGGACACGCGCGCTCCCTCCACGCGCGGTCCCTCCGGACGCGGCGCCTCGGTGCGCGGCGCCTCGCCGCCCGGCGTGTCCTTGCGGGCGGCCCGGCCGGCCGGCGCGCGGTGCTTGCGGTGTGCGCCGGTCGTCTGGTTCTGGGTGGGGGTCTCCTGCCTGCTCATCACCGGGCGACGGTAGGCCCGGTACGGCCCCCGGTTCAGCTCTCCTGGCGTGCGTTAATCCTTATGGGTAGTGATGCTGCCCAAAAGGGGACAGCTCCGTCATTCTTACGAGTGAACGCACGTGCGTGCGCTCGATGTCCGCGCCGCACGCCCCCTTGAGCGCCCCCGGCAGCCGCAGGAGCCGGTCCGGCCGCCTTGTCGGACCCTCCCGCTACGGTGGGCGGCATGGCTGCCCGTAAGACCGTCTCGAAGGACCGTCCCTCCTACCGCTGCACCGAGTGCGGGTGGACGGCGCTGAAGTGGCTGGGCCGCTGCGGCGAGTGCCAGGCGTGGGGGACGGTGGAGGAGTTCGGCGCCGCGCCCGCCGTACGGACCACCGCGCCCGGCCGGGTGACGACGGCGGCGCGGCCGATCGGCCAGGTCGACGGGCGGCAGGCGACCGCGCGCTCCACGGGCGTGCCGGAGCTGGACCGCGTGCTCGGCGGCGGCCTGGTGCCCGGCGCCGTCGTCCTGCTCGCGGGCGAGCCCGGCGTCGGCAAGTCCACGCTGCTGCTCGACGTGGCGGCGAAGGCGTCCAGCGCGCAGGGCGCGACCCTGTACGTGACCGGTGAGGAGTCCGCCTCGCAGGTACGGCTGCGCGCGGACCGGATCGGCGCGCTCGCCGACCATCTGTATCTGGCCGCGGAGACGGATCTTTCGGCCGTTCTCGGTCACCTGGACGACGTGAAGCCGGCGCTGCTGGTGCTGGACTCCGTGCAGACCGTCGCGTCGGCCGAACTGGACGGCGCGCCCGGCGGCACCGCGCAGATCCGCGAGGTCGCGGGCGCGCTGATCCGCGCGTCGAAGGACCGCGGGATGTCGACCATCCTGGTCGGCCACGTCACCAAGGACGGCTCGATCGCGGGCCCGCGACTGCTGGAGCACCTGGTCGACGTGGTGCTCAGCTTCGAGGGCGACCGGCACGCGCGGCTGCGGCTGATCCGCGGCATCAAGAACCGTTACGGCGCCACGGACGAGGTCGGCTGCTTCGAACTGCACGACGAGGGCATCACCGGCCTGGCCGATCCGTCCGGCCTCTTCCTCACCCGGCGCGACGAGCCGGTGCCCGGCACCTGCCTGACCGTGACCCTGGAGGGCCGCCGCCCGCTGGTCGCCGAGGTGCAGGCGCTGACCGTCGACACCCAGATCCCCTCGCCGCGCCGCACCACCTCGGGTCTGGAGAACTCGCGCGTGTCGATGATGCTCGCGGTGCTCGAACAGCGCGGCCGGATCAAGGCCATCGGCAAGCAGGACATCTACACCGCGACCGTGGGCGGTGTGAAGCTCACCGAGCCCGCCGCCGACCTCGCGGTGGCGCTCGCGCTGGCCAGCGCCGCCATCGACACCCCGCTGCCGAAGAACCTGGTGGCGATCGGCGAGGTGGGCCTGGCCGGTGAGGTCAGGCGCGTCACCGGCGTGCAGCGCCGCCTGTCGGAGGCGGCCCGGCTCGGCTTCACCCACGCCCTCGTACCGCCGGACCCCGGCAAGATCCCGGCGGGCATGAAGGTGGTGGAGGTCGCGGACATAGGGGACGCGCTGCGGGCCCTGCCGAAGCGGACCGCACGGTCGTAGCGCCACGGCGTACGCCGGTACGGCCGCGGACGCCGGTGCCCGTACGGCCGTGCAGACGTCCGCGTTCGTACGGCCGTACGGCCGAGGGGTACGGCTGTACGGCCGCGGGCGCCCGGCTCGCGGGCACGGGGGATCGGCCCCGCACCCCTTCCCGGAGAACGCCCGGCTCGCGGTTCCGGGGAACACCCGGCACCCGTTCGGGTTGCGCGCGGCGTACAGTCACGGAAGGCCCGGCACACGGTCGTGCGGGGCCTCGCGCGCGCTCCCGGGAGAGCCCGCGCGCCGTCGCGGGACCCCCGTAGGACCGTCGTGGGACCCCGGTAGGAGCCGTCCGGCCCGCGCCGCGCCCCCCGGAAGCCGTAAACTTTGCCCTGGTCTCGCCCATTGGGCATCCGTAGCGACCGGAGGATTGCAGAGTGGCAGCCAATGACCGGGCAGGGGGCCCTCCCCCGGCCCGAAGGGCATCGGGCGACTCCCCCGGCAGGTCCGGCGGGGTTTTCGGCGCCGACGCCGGGCTGATGCGCGCCTCTTTGAGCGCCGTCGCACCCGGCACCTCGCTCCGTGACGGCCTGGAGCGCATCCTGCGCGGCAACACCGGCGGCCTCATCGTGCTGGGCATGGACAAGACCGTGGAGTCACTGTGCTCCGGCGGCTTCGTGATGGACGTGGAGTTCACCGCGACCCGGCTGCGCGAGCTGTGCAAGCTGGACGGCGCGCTGGTCCTCGACAAGGACATGACGAAGATCCTGCGCGCGGGCGTGCAGCTCGTCCCCGATCCGACCATCCCGACCGAGGAGACCGGCACCCGGCACCGCACCGCCGACCGGGTCAGCAAGCAGGTCGGCTTCCCCGTCGTCTCGGTCAGCCAGTCGATGCGGCTGATCGCGCTCTACGTGGACGGGCAGCGCCGCGTCCTGGAGGACTCCGCCGCGATCCTCTCCCGCGCCAACCAGGCGCTGGCCACGCTCGAACGGTACAAGCTGCGCCTCGACGAGGTCGCGGGCACGCTGTCCGCGCTGGAGATCGAGGACCTGGTGACGGTGCGCGATGTCACCGCCGTCGCCCAGCGCCTGGAGATGGTCCGCCGGATCGCCACCGAAATCGCCGAGTACGTCATCGAGTTGGGCACCGACGGACGGCTTCTCGCCCTGCAACTGGACGAGTTGATCGCGGGCGTCGAGCCCGAGCGCGAACTGGTCGCCCGCGACTACGTGCCGGAGCCGACCGCCAAGCGCAGCCGTACGGTCAACGAGGCGATGGCCGAACTCGACTCGCTGCCGCAGAGCGAACTCATCGAACTCACCACCGTGGCACGGGCCCTGGGTTACACCGGCTCCCCCGAATCCCTCGACTCCGCCGTCTCGCCGCGCGGTTACCGGCTCCTCGCCAAGGTGCCCCGGCTGCCCAACACCGTCATCGAGCGCCTGGTCGAGCACTTCGGCGGCCTCCAGAAGCTGCTCGCCGCGAGCGTCGACGACCTCCAGACGGTCGACGGCGTCGGCGAGGCCCGCGCCCGCTCCGTCCGCGAGGGCCTCTCCCGCCTCGCCGAGTCGTCCATCCTGGAGCGGTACGTCTAGACGTACCGCTGGAGTCAGCTGCCTCGGGGACCGGAAGCGCCCCGACCTCGTCCGCCGCCCACACGAAGCGGCGGACCGGGGACGGCCGGGGGGCCGAGCCCCCCGGGGCTAATCCTGGGAGAGGACGAAGGAGACCTGCTTGGCGCCGTAGCCGGAGAGCCGGGCCTGGATCAGGTAGGTGCCGGGCGCGGCAGCGCTCCCCTTGGGGGTCGCGCACTTCGGGGAGCTGGTCTTGGCGTTCCACCGGAGCGTGTACGTCGTGGAGCCGTGGGCGGGCACCTGGAGGAGATAGGAGCCGCTGCCCGCGGTGGGGCAGTCGTCGGACGCCCAGGTGTGGGCGTTGCCCGCGGTCGAGGTGATCGTGAAGACGGCCTTGGCGGGGCCGAAGTCGACCTTGCAGGAGACGGATCCGGAATTCGCGGCGCGCAGCTCGAAGACGGGGGTCTCGTCCGGCGAGTAGGAGTTCTGGACGCTGCGCAGCGAGAGCTGGACGCTGCCGGGCGAGCAGTCGGGGAGCGTGGAGCCGGCGGGCAGTTGACCGCCCGAGCCGCCGTTGCCCGAGCCGCCGCTGGTGGCGACACCGCCGGAGGCCGCGCCGCCGGACGACGAGGTGCCCGCCGTACCCGACGTACCGCCGTCGTTGCCGCCCGAGGAACCGGCACCGGCCGAACTTCCGTCCGTGGCACCGCCGTTGGAGCCGCCATTGGAGCCGCCGTCGGAGCCGGAGGAGCCCGCGGAGGAACCGGAGGAGCCGCCGCTGTCGCCGCCCGAGGTGTCGCGGCCACCGGGGCGCCCGGTGATGTGCGTACCGGTCGGCTCGGGGCCCGGCGTGATCGTGCCGACCGGCGTGTGGGTGCCCGAGGAGCCGTTGTTGCCGCTACCGCCGCCCCCGCCGGTCGAGTTGACCAGCCAGAAGATCAGCAGGGCGACGAGCGCGAGCACACACAGCGCAACGGCCCGCCGCCGCCAGTAGATGGTCGACGGCAGAGGTCCGACGGGATTGCGCATTGAGCCCACACCCGAACTCTAGGGGAGATCACCCGCGCCTCGCCGCAACACCCGCCGCTCGGCGGCCGGTCTTTGCCGATCATCACGTTTAAGGGGACGGCCGGTCGCTGTCAGTGGCCTGTGCGAGGATCGGGAGGACATGAGCACCGACATCCGCGACGCTTCCGTCAGCACCTCAGCCCGCACGTCCCCGGCCGCCCCCGCGGGTTCGGCGGTCCCCCCGGCTCCCCCGGCCGCCGTCACCGAACTGCACGACCTGGTGATCGACTGGTTCGGCGAGCACGCCCGCGATCTGCCCTGGCGGCGGCCGGACGCGGGCGCGTGGTCGGTGATGGTCAGTGAGTTCATGCTCCAGCAGACGCCGGTCGTCCGGGTGCTGCCGGTGCACCAGGAGTGGCTGGCCCGCTGGCCGCGCCCGGCCGACCTCGCGGCGGAGTCGCCCGGCGAGGCGGTACGCGCCTGGGGGCGGCTCGGCTATCCGCGCCGCGCGCTGCGGCTGCACGCGGCGGCCACCGCCATAGCGGCCCAGCACAACGGCGAAGTCCCCGAGGACCACGGCCAGTTGCTGGCCCTGCCCGGTGTCGGGGAGTACACGGCGGCGGCCGTCGCGTCCTTCGCGTACGGGCGGCGGCACATCGTGCTCGACACCAATGTGCGGCGGGTCTTCGCCCGCGCGGTGACCGGCACCGCGTATCCGCCGAACGCGACGACGGCCGCCGAGCGGCGGACCGCCCAGACGCTCCTCCCGGCCGAGGAGCCGGTCGCGGCGCGGTGGGCGGCGGCCACCATGGAGCTGGGCGCGCTGGTGTGCACCGCCCGCTCCCCCGAGTGCGGGCGCTGCCCGATCGCGGCGCGCTGCGTCTGGCGGCTGGCCGGTTCGCCCGCGCACGACGGGCCGCCGCGCCGGGGCCAGACGTACGCCGGGACCGACCGGCAGGTACGCGGCCGGCTGCTGGCCGTCCTGCGCGCCTCCACCGCTCCCGTACCGCAGGCCGCGCTCGACGCCGTGTGGCACGAGCCGGTGCAGCGGGCCCGGGCGCTGGACGGCCTGGTCGAGGACGGCCTGGTCGAGCCGCTGGCGGACGGCGTGTACCGGCTGCCGGTCTAGGGCGTACCCGCCACCGCCGCATCCGCCACCGCGCCGCATCCGCTTCAGCGCCGCATCCGCCACCGCGCCGCATCCGCTTCAGCGCCGCATCCGCCACCGCGCCGCATCCGCTTCAGGGCCGCATCCGTCACAGCGCCGTAACCGTCACAGCTCTCCGCCGGGCACGGTCTCCGGATGATCCGGGCCCGGCGGTGCCGCGCGCCCTCCCGCGGCGGTTCCGCGTGCCCGCCCCGTACCCACTCCCACCTCGGCTTTCGTGGGCCGCGCCCCCTGTGACGCCTGACTTCTCGGGTCCGTAAATGCCCGTTTCATCGCAGAATGCGCCTATTCATAGCCATTCACGGCTTGCATTCCACCCGTTACAGAACCGATGGGTTGCTGTGAGGCCGCTGTGCGCTCGCGGTGGCGAAAGCCCAACATCCGCTCCGTAGCGTCCTCGATGTCGGCAGGGAACGACGACAGCGGCAGGCAGGCACGGGACGGAGTCACACCATGGCGGGGAACGGCGAGGTACTGGAGTTCGAGGAGTACGTGCGGACTCGGCAGGACGCCCTGCTGCGCAGCGCCCGCCGCCTGGTGCCCAATCCGGTCGACGCGCAGGACCTCGTACAGACCGCGCTGGTGCGGACGTATCCGCGCTGGGAGGGCATCGCCGACAAGACGCTGGCCGACGCGTACATGCGCCGGGTCATGATCAACACCCGTACCGAGTGGTGGCGGAACCGGAAGCTGGAAGAGGTGCCCACCGGCGAGCTGCCGGACGCGAGCGTGGACGACGGCTCGGAGCAGCGCGCGGACCGCGAAATGCTGCTCGACGTGATGACGGTGCTGGCGCCCAAGCAGCGGCAGGTCGTGATGCTGCGGCACTACGGCCAGCTCTCCACCCAGGAGACGGCCCGCGCGCTGGGCATGTCGACCGGTACGGTGAAGAGCACCCTGCACCGGGCGCTGGCCCGGCTGCGGTACGAACTGGAGCACGGCCGCTACGGCTACTCCCGGCTGGACGCGGTGGACCGGGACTCTGCCGGGCGTGACGCGTCCCAACCGGAATCGGCATACTCGACGCACCCGGCTCATTCGACGGACGCGACCGGACCGCTCGGCGCGGCCGCTCCGCTCGGCACGGCCGGCTCGACCGGGTCGGCCGGCTCGACCGACCCGCTGGACCCGGCCGCGCTCGGCCGGGAACCGATGGAACGCATGGAGGGCGTGTGGGCCGCGTAGCCTCGACTCTCGCGACGGGCGCGCTGGCGTGCGCGTGCGTCGTGGTCGCAGGCTGCGGTACGGCCGCCACCGGCGCCCGCCGTGAAGGCCCGGCGCCGGCCGCCACCCGGGTGAAGACGCCGTCCACCGTCGCCCCGGCGATCGTCGCCGACCAGGTGGCGCTGGCCACGATGGTGCGCAAGGACAACAGCGTCAGCGCGGACGTACGCGAGGATCTGACGCCGTGCGTGGGGGCCGGTTACCCGATGGACACCGACTCGGGCGACCTCACGGCGGGCGACGGCCCCGACCTGGTGATCAACGTGACGACGTGCGGCGACGGCCTCGGCATCGCCGCGTACGTGTACCGGATGGTCAACGGCAAGTACCAGAACGTGTTCGCGGACGAGCAGCCGCCGGTCTACGGCAGTGTCGAGGACGGGCGGCTCCAGATCATCCACGAGGTGTACAGGACCGACGACCCGGCGACGTACCCGACCGGGCAGGAGTCGATCACGTACGCCTGGCGCGGGCAGCGCTTCGTCGAGGTCGCGCGGGACTTCTCGGACTTCGGCGCGCGGACCCCGACCGTCTCGCCCGAGCCGACCTCGACCGACCCGGCGCCGCTGCCCAAGTCGGACCCGGTCGATCCCGGCGTGCCGGCGGCGGAGACCACGACCCCGGCGCCGGCCAAATCCCCCTCCTCCGGCGTGTCCGGCAGGCCGAGCAGTCCCGCCGCTCCCGGTTCGACGGCCCCGCAGATGTCGGCCGACGGCGACGCCGTCCAGCACGGCCAGGGACAATAGCCCGGTGGCCGCCACTCATGTCCTGTTCGTCGAGGACGACGACGTCATCCGCGAGGCGACGACTCTCGCGCTGGAACGCGACGGCTTCGAGGTCACGGCCGCGCCCGACGGGCTCGAAGGGCTCACGGCCTTCCGCGCCCGCAGGCCGGACCTCGCGCTGCTCGACGTGATGGTGCCGGGCCTGGACGGCGTGTCGCTGTGCCGCCGGATCAGGGACGAGTCGACGGTGCCGGTGATCATGGTGTCGGCGCGGGCCGACGCCATCGACATCGTGCTCGGCCTGGAGGCCGGGGCCGACGACTACGTGACCAAGCCGTTCGACGGCGCGGTGCTGGTGGCGCGCATCCGCGCCGTACTGCGCCGCTTCCGGGCGGCGGGCGGTGACGACGGGCTGGACGACGCGCCGCAGCTCTCCTTCGGGGACATCGAGATCGATCCCGAGGGCATGGTGGTCACGCGGGCCGGGGAGCGGCTGGCGCTGACCCCGACCGAGATGCGGCTGCTGCTTGAGTTCGCGGGCGCGCCCGGCACCGTGCTCTCCCGCGACCGGCTGCTCCAGCGGGTCTGGGACTACGAGTGGGGCGGCGACACGCGGGTCGTGGACGTCCATGTGCAGCGGCTGCGCGCCAAGATCGGCCAGGACCGGCTGGAGACCGTCCGCGGTTTCGGCTACAAGCTGCGGGCCTGAGGTCGCGTGCCGTCCCGTCCGGCGGACTCGCCGTCCGCCTCCTCGTACCCCGGAGCCCCGCGCCGCTCGCGTACCGGCCCCCGCCGCTTCGGTACCGGCCCGCGCTGGTTCCGTGCCGGTCTGCGCTGGAAGATCGCCGCGGCCATCGCCGTGGTGTCGGCGCTGGTCGCGCTCGCGCTGAGCCTGGTCGTGCACAACGCCGCGCGGGTCAGCATGATCAACAGCACCCGTGACGTCCAGGACGAGCGCGTCCAGTCGGCGCTGCGGATCTACGAGACGACCGGGCGGCTGGTCTTCTACGCCAAGATCGACGACCCGGAGCTGCCGCGCGAACTGAAGGAGTTCGCGGCCAAGGGGCAGCGCGCCACGTATGTGCAGGACACCGGCGGTCACCCGATGGTGTGGGCGGAGACGCCCGCCGCGGACGGCCGGGTGCTGTCGCTGAAGACCGGTTTCACCGACCGCTACTCCGTGCTGGACGACCTCGACCAGGCGCTGGTGGCCGGGTCGCTCGCGGTCGTCGTCGGCGGTACGGCGATCGGCGTGCTGATCGGCGGCCGGATGTCGCGGCGGCTGCGAAAGGCGGCGGTCGCGGCCCGCAAGGTCGCGGACGGCGACACCGAGGTACGGGTGCGCGAGGCGATCGGCGGCCGGCGCGTACGGGACGAGACGGACGAGCTGGCGCGGGCCGTCGACGCGATGGCCGACGCGCTGCAACTGCGGCTGGAGGCCGAGCGGCGGGTGACGGCCGATATCGCGCACGAGCTGCGGACGCCGGTCACCGGTCTGGTCACCGCCGCCGAGCTGCTGCCGCCCGGCCGCCCCTCGGAGCTGGTGCGCGACCGCGTGCACGCGCTGCGGACGCTGGTCGAGGACGTCCTGGAGGTGGCGCGGCTGGACGGCGCCGCGGAACAGGCCGACCTCCAGGAGCTGGCGCTCGGCGAGTTCGTCCGCCGCCGCGTCGTGGCACTGGCGCCGGACGCCTCGGTCACGGTGGCCGAGGAGGCCGTCGTGCCCACCGACCCGCGCCGCCTGGAGCGCATCCTCGGCAATCTGCTCGCCAACGCCGCCCGGCACGGCGGCGCCCCCGTCGAGGTGGTGGTCGACGGCCCCTATCTGCGCGTCCGCGACCACGGGCCCGGCTTCCCCCCGGACCTCCTGCGCGACGGCCCCAACCGCTTCCGTACGGGCTCCGCCGCCCGCTCGGGCGGCGGCCACGGCCTGGGCCTGACGATCGCCACCGGCCAGGCCCGCGTCCTCGGCGCCCGCCTCACCTTCCGCAACGTCCCCGCCGAGGACGGCGGCGGCGCGGTCGCGCAGCTGATGCTGCCCCGCGAGTAGCCGTGGGTCCGGCACTTCGCGGGGCTTGCACAATCCAGTGACCTCCCGCCACGCGAATGTCGGTCGCAGTCGAATGGCACGCGTCTACATCTCCCGCGGGTGGTCGGTGGACGCCGCGGGGACAGCCGTTGGCTGCCAGGGGTCGGTGAGTTCGTAGCAGTGGCCGCCGGGATGGTCCGCGTACTGGCAGCACCCCTCGTCCAGCGGTTCGGGCGCGCGTACCCGGCAGTCGGGCAGCACCGTGAGGGCGAGTGGCCCCTCGCTTCGGTCCCACCGGGCCCAGACCGAACCGGTGTCGCGGCCGTCGATGTGCATCACGTACGCGTGGTGGTCGCCTGCGGCGTGGGCCTGGAGCACGCATCGCAGGTCGCGGTCCACGTGCTCGGGCTCCGTGGTGTCGGGCGGGGCGAACGCCCTCGCCGCGGGCACGAGTTGGTCGGGTAAGAGGCGGCGGGCACCGCACACGGGTAAGGGTGCGGGCACGAAGTCGTTCACGGCGGACCCTCCATGGTTGTTCTCGAAGTCGCGTCGCCCGGAATCGAACCGGGGCTTGCCCGACCGGGGGGCCGGGTCTCTTCCACGGAAATACGGGGGGGGTGACGGTCACGCGGGCTCGCGCACCAAAGCGGCTACGACGGCCCACGTCGTCTTCGTGCCGTTCTCGTGCGGTGTCCAACCCCAGTCCCGCGAGAGCGCGGCCACCAACGGCAGCCCGCGACCGGTCTCGCCGTAGCGATCGGGGCCGCGGTCGATGACCGGCGGACGGCGCGAGCCGTCGCGTACTTCGATCAGCACGTGACCGTCGGCTGCGGTCACGGTCAACGCGATGCTCGGGCACGGCGCGTGCTGTAACGCGTTGCCGACCAGTTCGCTGAGCACGATCAGCGCCACGTCCGCTGCCTCGCTCAGTCGCCACTCGGCCAGGCGGTCACGCAACTCGTGGCGCGCACGGCCCACCTCGGCGAGTTCGGGCCTCAGCCCGAGTGCGATGCGATGCCGCGCAATCATGCGGGGCCGGCCGCGAGGCGCAACGGTTTTGGTCGGCATGGGCGATCTCCGTTCCAGAATGAGCAGCGTCTCCGGTAGTTGCTCGTAGTTGCTCATCGAGGAAAACCGATAGCGTCCGGCGATCGCGTGGCCACCGGCGTGTAAGAAGCATGCAATTGGCACATCGGAGTCGCCCCGACCGGGCATCCAGCCTCCAACGTGCCGCTTCAGAAGCTACGTTCTGACCGTCAACGTGCTGAAGTGCCGGAGCCGAGATGACCGCAGACGCCAAGCCCAACAACGTCATCCGCGATGTGCGGGAAGCTCAGTTCCGCATGAGCCGGACCGAGTTCGCCCGACACGTCAACGCCACGGCGTCAACTCTGGGCGAGAACACCGGCTGCACTCCGCGCCTCATCGCGGCGTGGGAGCGCGGAGAGGTCGCCAGCCCCCGGCCTGTCTACGAGCGCGTGCTGCACAAACTCACCGGTCGCTCCCTGACCGACCTGGGATTCAGCCCACGGCGGGCCACGATCAGCACAGTCGCGGTGACCGTCCGGCGGGCGACGTACGGACGGACCAGGGCCAGGACCGCGACCGGACACGGCGGGCCAATCCATATCGACAACGCGTTCGTTCAGGAGCCCGACTCAGGCACTCTTGAGGACATGATCCGTCGTGAGTTCCTACGACTCGTCAGCGTCACGGGGGCGATAGTCGCGCTCCCGCAGCCCCTGGCGCCGCCCGAGACCGGTGCGGCTCCCACCGAGGACATGCGTGAGCGCAGCACGCTCAATGCCGATCTATGGAGCGTCTACGGTCTGACATCGACCAAGCAGTCGGTGTATCCGCTGGTGCGGGAACAACTCGCCTCTCTCACCTCTGCCCTGAGGGGAGGGCAGCGGGCCTCGGATCACCGCGAACTGTGCGGCATGGTCGGCGACATCGCCCAACTCGCCGGCGAGGTCTGGTTCGACGCGAACCGGTACACCGAAGCCGCTCAGTGCTACCTGCTGGCCGGTGACGCGAGCAAGGAAGCCGGGAACCGGGATCTGTGGGCCTGTGCGCTGGTCCGGCACTCGTTCGTCAGTCTCTACGCGCGCCAGTACGACGAGGCGCTTCCGCTGCTTGAGGCAGCCGCGGCCCTCGCGCGGAACGGAGACGGTGAGCTGCCCACCCGCCACTGGGTCGCATCCGTGCGGGCGCAGGTCCTCGCCGGGCTGGGTGACGCGGACGGCTGCAACCGCGCGCTGGACGAGGCGGCCGGCGTGCAGGATCTCACCGGCCCCGCCCCCGGCGGCTGGCTGCGCTTCACCGGCGACCGACTGGCGGAGGAACGGGGGGCCGCCTATATCTCCCTGGGTCGGCTGGACCTGGCCGAGCAGGCTCTCACGAGAGCGCTTCGTGAACCGCTCTCCCCGCGCCGCCAGGGCTCGGTGCTCACCGACCTCGCCGTGATCGGTGCCCGCCGCAAGGACATCGACCGGCTGGTGAGCCATGGGACGGGCGCGGTGGACGTGGCATACCGGACCAGGTCGGGTTACATGATCCAAAAACTGCACGGCTTGAGGAGTCATCTCACGCCGTACGTGTCCGACAGGCGGGTCCGGGAGTTGTCGGACCGCATGACAGCGTTGGGAGTCCGAACGTGACACAAGAACCTGGACGCCTGTTTCGTGAGGCGTGGATCACCGGAGTGCACCGGCACTTCCCGGGGGAGCCGAAGGCCGGGTACGTGACGCCGTGGGAGGCGACGCCGGAGTGGGAGCGGGTGTCGGCAGCGGCCGTGGAGGGGCAGGTGCGGGAGTTCCTGGCGGTGAGCGGCGGGCACGCGGGCAGGCTCGGCCGGGAGCAGAAGGGGCGGTTCGTGGCGACGTGCTGGATCGCGCAGATCTACCGGCACTTCGAGGACCCGAAGCCCGGGTATGTCGCGGACTGGGCTGAACTGCCGCCCTGGCAGCGGGAAACGGACGCGGACATCTTCGAGGCGGTCGAGGCCGCGTCGTAGCCGCGGCGCGACCGAGCCCCGCGTCTGCCGGGGCGGGCGCGGGGCTCGTACGGGGTAACGGTCAGATGATCAGATGGCGTCGGCCAGGACCGGGGGCTGTTCGTCCTCGGAGCTGGCGGCCTTGGGGGCCGCGGCGCGCAGCGGGGTCTCGGTGATGAACCAGGCCGCGGCGAAGCCGACGACGCTGATGACGGCGCCCCACAGGAAGACGGTGTGGGTGCCGTCGGCGACCGCGTGGAAGTACGCGTCCTTCACGGCCGGCGGGAACTTGGCGATGGTGGCCCGGTCGAGCTGGGCACCGGCTCCAGCGGCCCCGGAACCGGCTCCGGCGGCGCTGGAGGCCATGCCGTGGGAGACCGTGTGCGTGAACAGGGCGCCGAAGAGCGAGACGCCGAAGGAGCCGCCGATCGTGCGGAAGAGGGTGGAGGACGAGGAGCCGACGCCGATGTCCTTCATCTCGACGCTGTTCTGCGCGATCAGCATCGTGATCTGCATGACGAAGCCCATGCCGACGCCGAGTACGGCCATGTAGAGGCCGGAGGTGAACCGGCTGGTGTTGACGTCCATGGTGGAGAGCAGGAACAGGCCGAAGGTCATGAAGGCGCCGCCGACCAGCGGGAAGATCTTGTACTTGCCGGTGGAGGTGGTGATGCGTCCGGCGACCATGGAGACGACGAGCATGGCGCTGAGCAGCGGCAGCAGCAGGAGTCCCGAGTTGGTCGCGGAGGCGCCCTGGACGGTCTGCTGGTACAGCGGCAGGAAGGTCATCGCGCCGAACATCGTGAAGCCGACGATGAAGCCGACCAGCGAGATCAGCGAGAAGTTGCTGTTGCGGAAGATCCGCAGCGGCAGCACCGGCTCGGCGGCGCGGGTCTCGGCGTAGAGGAAGGCCGCGAGCGAGACGAGGCCGAGCACGAGCAGGCCGATGATCTGCGCGGAGCCCCAGGCGTACTGCGTGCCGCCCCAGGTGGTGAGCAGGACCAGCGAGGTGATCGCGACGGTGAGCAGCGACGCGCCCCAGTAGTCGATACGGCCCGAGCGCCGCTTCTTCGGCAGGTGCAGCACGATGGTGACCATCGCGAGGGCGACGACGCCGATCGGCAGGTTGATGTAGAAGCTCCAGCGCCAGCCCCAGTTGTCGGTGATGCTGCCGCCGACGAGCGGGCCGCCGATCATGGCGATGGCCATGACACCGGCGATCATGCCCTGGTACTTGCCGCGCTCGCGGGGCGGGATCATCTCGCCGATGATCGCCATCACGCCGACCATCAGACCGCCGGCGCCCAGGCCCTGGACGGCGCGGAAGCTGATGAGCTGGTCCATGGTCTGCGACATGCCGGAGAGCGCGGAGCCGAGCAGGAACAGCACGATGGACGTGAGGAAGATGCCCTTGCGGCCGTACATGTCGCCGAGCTTGCCCCAGATGGGGGTGGAGGCGGCGGTGGCCAGCGTGTAGGCGGTGACGACCCACGACAGGTGGTTGAGCCCGCCGAGTTCGCCGACGATCGTCGGCATCGCGGTACCGATGATCATGTTGTCGAGCATCGCGAGCATCATCGCGATCAGCAGGCCCGCCATGACGACGCGCACACTGCGCTGTCGCGGCTCCGCCTTGACGGCGGCGGCGGTGTCGGTCTGGGACATGGCGGTGGGTCCTCCCCCGGTGAGGGCGGTTCTCCGGGTCCGGCGACACTCACTTCGCCGTCCGCTTACTTGCCGCCCGGCTAGCTAGGTACGGAATGAAGGTACGGGCGTAACTAGCCGGGCGTCAAGTAAGTGCGTAGGGTTTGACCAAGGCCGTACCGTCATGCCCCGTACAGCCCGTCGAGCCGGTCGGGCTCCGTCTGCCCGACGCGAGCGCAGCAGGAGTGCACAGCCATGGTCACAGCGCAGACCCGCCGCGGCGACACCCGCCGCCGCATCCAGGACGTCGCCCTCGAACTCTTCGCGGAGCAGGGCTACGAGAAGACCTCACTGCGCGAGATCGCCGAGCATCTGGACGTCACCAAAGCGGCGCTCTACTACCACTTCAAAACCAAGGAAGACATCCTCATCAGCATCGCGCAGGACCTGTCGAAACCGGTCGACGCGCTGATCGCCTGGGGCAACGAGCAGCCGCGCACGCTGGCCACCAAGCAGGAGGTGCTGCGCCGCTACAGCGAGGCGCTGTGGGGCGCGGAGGCGCTGTTCCGGTTCTTCCAGGAGAACCAGGCCACGGTGCGCGAGCTGAGCATCGGCGAGTCCTTCAAGGGCAAGATCGGCTCGCTGAGCGGGCTGCTGAGGGAGCCGGAGTGGCCGATGCCCGCGCAGGTGCGCTGCATGACCGCGCTCTTCGCCATGCACGCCGGGATGTTCGCGATGCGCGACATCGAGGGCGATCCGGCCGCCAAGCGCGCCGCCATCCTCGACGTCGCGCTCGACCTGGTCGCCCAGGCGGAGGCCGAGGCGGGGGTCTGAGGGGGCTGAGCTTGCGAGGGGCTGAGCTTGCGAGTGGCTGAGGGGCCCTTCCGAGGGGCCTCGCACGGGTAGAGACGGCGGCCGGATGTTGACGGCCGCCGTCTCTCTTGTACGACTGGATCTCTTGTGCGACTGGTGGGATCAGGCGTGCGTCGGACGTACGTCAGATGTACGTCAGACGTGCACGCCGTGCGTGCGCAGGAAGTGCAGCGGCTCGACGGAGGAGCCGTAGTACGGGGTCTTGCGGATCTCGAAGTGCAGGTGCGGACCGGTCGAGTTTCCGGTGGAGCCGGACTTGCCGATCTCCTGGCCGGTGTCCACCTTCTGGCCGACGTGCACGCCGATGTGCGACAGGTGGCCGTACTGCGAGTACGTGTTGTCCGCGTGCTTGATCACGATGTTGTTGCCGTACGCGCCGCCCCAGCCCGCCGTCACGACGGTGCCGGTGTGCGCGGCCCGCACGCTCGTGCCGCTCGGCACGACGAAGTCCTGGCCGGAGTGGGTGTGCGCCCAGTGCGGACCGGCCTGCGCGTACCCCGCGCCGATCACGTAACCGCTGGTCGGGGTCACCCAGGACGCGCTGCGGGCCTTGCGGTCGGCGGCGGCCTTGGCGTCCGCGCGCTTCTTGGCGTCGGCCGCGGCCTTGGCCTTGGCCTCGTTGGCGGCCTTGGTCTTCGCGGCGTCGGCCTTCACCTTGGCCGCGGTGGCCTGCTGGCCGCTGGCCTGCTTCTGCACCACGTCGGAGATGCTGCTCGCCGTCCCGGCGGCGAGGAATCCCTCGTGCTGCGTGTCGGCGGCGATCGCCGCCGTCGAGCCCAGGGCGAGCGCCGCGACCAGTCCGCCCGTCACTACCGCGACACGGCCACGGGTGACGGACTTCGGGGCACGGTTCATCGTCGAGTTCTTGCGCATGAAGAAACAACCTCACTGAAAGGGGGGAGCAACAGGTCCGGAGATCCGAAACATCCGACTGCGGCTCGTTGCCCATCCTTGGTAACGCGGCATTCCGCCGGACCACAAGGACCCCTATTACTAAGCGCGGTCGTAGCGCCTACCTCTCGGATTCCGCCCTTCCCTTCACCCTTTTTACGTCGAATGCCCGGTACGCCCCTGCGCTCAAGTCGCACCAAAACGGGCATCAAGGGCCCCGCCCCTTCACTTCCCTGTCCCCCGCCTGTGCGTGATCCACAGGCTCCGCACACCCCGCGAACCCGCCACTATTTCGCTTAGTAAGTGGCCTGGCTCACATGGGGCACATCACCTCGCCACGCGATCCGGCGAATTCCACCGGGACCAAGGACCTGTGACCGCCGCCACTTCCGCCGCCACTTCCCCGCCCCTTCCCCGCCCCTTAGAACCCGCCCCCTTCCACCAATTCGTGGCGCGGGTCACATTCCCGCCCCTATCGTGAGGCCCGGACACAAGGGGGGCCGGCCACGGCGGGATCAAGGCCGTGGTCGTCGAAGCGGGCGCCGACACCGCCCGCACCACGGGCCGCACCCACACGGTCTCCTTCACGCTCCGCCCGAAGGACGCGGCGACGGGCCGGCAGGTGGAGATCGCCGCCCCGGACGAGGGCACCCTGCCGGGTGACGCGCCCCGCCCGCCCCGGTGAGCGGGCCCTTACGGGAGCGGCTGGCGGTCGTCCGCAGCCGAGGCGTCCAGGGCAGCGGCTACCTGCTGACGCCCACGCTGGTCCTGACGGCCGCGCACCTCGTGGCGGGCACGGACGAGGCCAGGGTCACCGTGCTCGGCGGCGCCGGCGAGGTCGGCTGCCGCGTCGCGGGCCGCTGGTACGAGAACACGTCGGGCACCGACGTGGCCGTCCTCGTCGCGCCCCGGCCACTGGCCGACGAGAGCGCCTTCGCCCGCGGTCGCCCCAACCTGTGGGCCATGCTGTCCTCCCTCGCCCCCGTCCCCGACTGCCAGGCGATCGGCTTCCCCTACGCCCAGCGCGACGCGAGCGGCGGCCTCGACACCGAACAGCTCACCGGTACGTACAAGCCCGGCTCGGGCCTGCTCGGCGGCCGGGACGTACTCACCGTCGACGGCACCCCGCCCGCCCCGCGCCCCGACGGCCTCTCCCCCTGGGCGGGCATGTCCGGCGCCGCCGTCTTCGCGGGTGACGTCCTGATCGGCGTCGTGACCACCGACCCGACCGGCTGGCAGCACGGCCGCGTCACCGTCACACTCCTCCAGCGCCCCTACGACGGCACCGGCCTGCGCAGTGTCCTCAGCCAGCAGGGCTTCACCCCCTGTTCGTCCCGCCCCCCGGCCAGCTCACCGACCCCCGCTCCACCTTCGAGACCCGCTACGCCCCCTACCTCGTCAAACGCCACGGCACGCTCCGCATCTTCGGCATCGACCTCACCGACCGCAAACGCGCCACCTGGCCCCTGGACGCCGCCTACTACAGCCTGGAGGCGACGCCGACGGCCGATCCGGCCATGGAAGACCTCCCGCCGCGCGCCCACCGCCCGCTCCCCGCAGAGCAGGCGCTCGCCGGGCACGGCCGGGTGCTGCTGCGGGGTGTCGCGGGCTCGGGCAAGACCACCCTCGTGCAGTGGCTGGCGGTCGCCACCGCCCGGCAGGACCTGGGCGAGCACCTGGAGCACCTGCGCGGCCTGGTCCCGTACGTCCTCCCGCTCCGTACGATCGCCCGCCGCGACCGGCTGCCCGCGCCCGCCGACTTCCTGAGCGCCGTCGAGGTGCCGCTGAGCCCGCCGTCGCACTGGGCCGAGGACGTCCTGGCCGAACGGCGCGGGCTGGTCCTCATCGACGGCCTGGACGAGATCGACGAACGGTCCCGTGAGCGCGTCGGCGACTGGCTGCGCGGCCTGCTCGCCGCGTATCCCGGCAACCGCTGGCTGGTCACGTCCCGCCCGACGGCCGTCTCCGACTCCTGGCTCGCCGACGAGGGCTTCACCGACCTGACCCTCTCCCCCATGAGCCGGGGCGACATCCGCGCCTTCACCGAGCGCTGGCACGACGCCGCCCGCGCCAGCGTCCCCGACGAGGAGCCCGAGGAGCGGGCGCGCCTCGACACGTACCAGCGCACCCTCCTCGACGCCCTCCACACCAAGCAGGACCTGGCCCGGCTCGCCACGAACCCGCTCATGTGCGGCCTCATCTGCGCCCTGCACCGCGACCGCAGCGGCTACCTCCCCACCGGCCGCAAGGAGCTGTACGACGCCGCCCTCGGCATGCTGCTGATCCGCCGTGACCGCGAACGCGATCTGGCGACCCCGCTCACCGAGGAACCGCAGATCCAGCTCCTCCAGAAGCTGGCGTACTGGCTGGTGAAGAACGGCCAGGCCGAGATGGACATCTCCGACGCCATGCGCCTGATCTCAGCCGCCCTGCCCGCGATGCCGTCCGCCGCCGCGCTCGGCGACAGCGCCTCCGTCTACTGCCACCTGCGCGACCGCAGCGGGCTGCTGCGCGAGCCCACGCCGGACACGGTCGACTTCATCCACCGCACCTTCCAGGACTTCCTGGCCGCCCGCGCAGCCGTCGAAGACCTCGACTTCGACCTGCTGGCCGCCAACGCCCACCACGACCAGTGGGCCGACGTCATCCGCATGGCCGTCGCCCACGGCCGCCCGGCCGAGCGGGCCAGGCTGCTGCGGAAGCTGATCGAGCGCGGCGACGCGGAGCCGGACCACTCAGCCCGGCTGCACCTGCTGGCGACGGCGTGCCTGGAACACGCCACAGAGCTGGACCCGCGGGTCCGCGCGGAGGTGGTGCATCGTGCGGAGAGGCTCATCCCGCCACGGACGGCCGAGGACGTCCAAGGACTGGTGAGCGTCGGCCCGCTGGTCCTGGAACTGCTTCCGGGCCCGGAAAGGCTGAGCCGCGACGAGGCCTCGGCCGTCGTCCAGGTGGCGTGGTCCATCGGTGGAGACGCCGCGGTCGTTCTTTTGGCTCGGTTCGCAGCTCACGACCGCCATCACGGAAGCGCGTTGCCCCAGGGACCCCGGCCCGGTCGACCTGGCGCCGCTCGCGGCCCTTCCCGCTCTGACCAAGGTCACGGTCACCGGCCCCGGCCCCGTCCTCAACGCCGACCGCATCCCGCGCGTGAAGGTCACCGTCCACGCTCCGAGGTGACAAAAGGGGCGGGCCCCGGACCGTTACCGCTGGTCCGGGGCCCGCCCCTTACTACGCCGCTGTCGCGGCGGACGCTACCGCGCCGGAGGCGCTACGCGTCCTTGGTCAGATTCGGCCCGCTCGCCGTCTCCACCGGCGGCGCGTCCGCGACCGTGACCTTTTCCTCGCCACGGAACGTGAACTTGGCCGTCTCGCCCTCGCCCTCGACGTCGACCACGACGATGTGACCGGGGCGCAGCTCGCCGAAGAGGATCTTCTCGGAGAGCGAGTCCTCGATCTCGCGCTGGATGGTCCGGCGCAGCGGCCGGGCGCCCAGGACGGGGTCGTAGCCGCGCTTGGAGAGCAGCACCTTGGCGTCGGGGCTGAGCTCGATGCCCATGTCGCGGTCGCGCAGCCGCTCGTCGACCCGGCTGATCATGAGGTCGACGATCTGGAGGATGTCCTCCTCGGTGAGCTGCGGGAAGACGATGACATCGTCGACGCGGTTCAGGAACTCCGGGCGGAAGTGCTGCTTCAGCTCGTCGCTGACCTTGTTCTTCATCCGCTCGTAGTTGGACTTCGTGTCGCCCTGGGCGGCGAAGCCCAGGTTGAAGCCCTTGGAGATGTCCCGGGTGCCGAGGTTGGTGGTCATGATGATCACCGTGTTCTTGAAGTCCACGACCCGGCCCTGGGAGTCGGTCAGGCGACCGTCCTCCAGGATCTGCAACAGCGAGTTGAAGATGTCGGGGTGGGCCTTCTCGACCTCGTCGAAGAGGACGACGGAGAACGGCTTGCGGCGCACCTTCTCGGTGAGCTGGCCGCCCTCCTCGTACCCGACGTAGCCGGGAGGCGAGCCGAAGAGCCGCGAGACGGTGTGCTTCTCGCTGAACTCCGACATGTCGAGGGCGATCAGCGCGTCCTCGTCGCCGAAGAGGAACTCGGCGAGCGCCTTGGACAGCTCGGTCTTACCGACGCCGGACGGGCCGGCGAAGATGAACGAGCCGCCGGGACGCTTGGGGTCCTTCAGACCGGCACGCGTGCGTCGGATGGCCTTGGAGAGCGCCTTGACGGCGTCCCGCTGGCCGATGACGCGCTTGTGCAGCTCGTCCTCCATGCGCAGCAGGCGGGAGGACTCCTCCTCGGTCAGCTTGAAGACCGGGATGCCGGTGGCGGTCGCCAGGACCTCGGCGATCAGGTCGTCGTCGACCTCGGCGACGACGTCCATGTCGCCGGCCTTCCACTCCTTCTCGCGCTTGGTCTTCGCGGCGAGGAGCTGCTTCTCGTTGTCCCGGAGCGAGGCCGCCTTCTCGAAGTCCTGCGAGTCGATCGCGGACTCCTTCTCGCGGCGCACGTCGGCGATCTTCTCGTCGAACTCGCGCAGGTCCGGCGGCGCGGTCATCCGGCGGATGCGCATCCGGGAACCGGCCTCGTCGATCAGGTCGATCGCCTTGTCCGGCAGGAAGCGGTCCGAGATGTACCGGTCGGCCAGGGTCGCGGCGGCCACCAGGGCGGAGTCCGTGATGGACACCCGGTGGTGCGCCTCGTACCGGTCGCGCAGGCCCTTGAGGATCTCGATGGTGTGCTGGAGCGACGGCTCCGCGACCTGGATGGGCTGGAAGCGGCGCTCGAGGGCCGCGTCCTTCTCCAGGTACTTGCGGTACTCGTCCAGCGTGGTGGCGCCGATGGTCTGGAGCTCACCGCGGGCCAGCATGGGCTTGAGGATGGAGGCGGCATCGATCGCGCCCTCGGCGGCACCGGCGCCGACCAGGGTGTGCAGCTCGTCGATGAACAGGATGATGTCGCCGCGGGTGCGGATCTCCTTGAGGACCTTCTTCAGGCGCTCCTCGAAGTCACCGCGGTAGCGGGAGCCGGCGACCAGGGCGCCGAGGTCAAGCGTGTAGAGCTGCTTGTCCTTCAGCGTCTCGGGCACCTCGCCCTTGACGATCGCCTGGGCCAGGCCCTCGACGACGGCGGTCTTGCCGACGCCGGGCTCGCCGATGAGCACGGGGTTGTTCTTGGTGCGGCGGGACAGCACCTGCATGACCCGCTCGATCTCCTTCTCGCGCCCGATCACCGGGTCGAGCTTGGTCTCACGAGCGGCCTGGGTCAGGTTGCGGCCGAACTGGTCGAGGACGAGCGAGGTCGAGGGGGTGCCCTCGGCCGGGCCGCCTGCCGTGGCCGACTCCTTCCCGCCGGAGTAGCCGGACAGGAGCTGGATGACCTGCTGCCTGACCCGGTTGAGATCGGCGCCCAGCTTCACCAGGACCTGGGCTGCGACGCCCTCGCCCTCGCGGATCAGGCCGAGCAGGATGTGCTCGGTGCCGATGTAGTTGTGGCCGAGCTGGAGGGCCTCGCGGAGCGACAGCTCCAGGACCTTCTTCGCCCGGGGGGTGAAGGGGATGTGGCCGGACGGGGCCTGCTGGCCCTGGCCGATGATCTCCTCCACCTGCTGGCGGACCGCCTCGAGCGAAATCCCGAGGCTCTCCAGGGCCTTAGCGGCGACACCCTCACCCTCGTGGATCAGGCCCAGGAGGATGTGCTCGGTGCCGATGTAGTTGTGGTTGAGCATCCGGGCTTCTTCCTGAGCCAGGACGACAACCCGCCGCGCGCGGTCGGTGAACCTCTCGAACATCGTTAATCGCTCCTCAGAGCGGTCGGGCAGTGAGGGGTCGGTCCCCTCCCTGTCCTTCCGCATGCTAGTCCCGCACAGCGGCGCCGCTCACGTATCCACCCCCGCTCGCGCGAGGAAAGCTGCGCTACCGGCTGACGTCACTCACACAACCTCGATGGTGCGAGACGATGTTCCCGCAGGCCAGGCGAATACCCCTTTATCAAGTACGCCCGTGGCGAACGCACGCCCTCGCCTGCTCGAACACCAGCCCTTCCCACTAGGTACTTCTTACCCTCTGCCCAGGACACTCCATGCCGAAAGCGGCTGGGGAGTGCGCTAAGGGCGAACAACCTTGCGCCGTTACGGACACTTCCGGCCGACACCGAACGTGTTCACCCATCGACGGTACGTGGTCGCCGCCGTAACCCCTGCCCCGGCGGGCAGTTGCACACGGCATGGGCTGGTACGAGCACGAACTGGGGTGGCCGACCACCGGGGCGCTGCCGCCGGGTCTGGTCACCGGGGTGCGGTTCGACGCGGTGGACGTGCCCGCGGAGGCGGGTCTGGCGATGCTGAACCGTTTCCCGCGGCCGGGCCAGCTCGGCCCGGTGGCGCTGGACGGCCACCGGATCCGGCTGCTGGTGGCCGCCGGATCCGCCGAGGAGCTGCCGGGGCTGCTGGAGTGGCTGGAGTGGGGCGGTATCCGGCTGGATCTGACGGCGCTGGGGTCCGGCGCTCCGATGCGAGCGCCCGCGCACCCCGAGTGGGGCCGCCGGGAGGCCGCGTACGACCGGTCCGCGCCGGTGTGGCTGCGGCCTCCCCGACCGGGGTGCGAAGTCGAGTCCACGGTGCCCGCGCTGCGTGTCACGGATGGAGCCGATGGAACGGGGGTACCCATCGGGCTCACGGCACTGGTGGCCGCCCTTGCGACGGCCTGCCACCGGATCACGCTGCGGACGCGTAGCCAGGATCAGCCGTGGGCCTTCTCGTACGCCTCACGAATGGTGGCCGGAACACGACCGCGGTCGTTGACCTCGTAACCCTTCTCCTTGGCCCACGCACGGATCTTCGCGGTGTCGGGACCGGAAGCGCCGCCTCCGCGGACCGCCTTGGTGCGGCCACGACCGGCCCGTCCGCCGGTACGACGGCCACTGTCCGTGTACGGGTTGAGCAGCCCGCGGAGCTTGTCAGCATTCGCGGTGGTGAGGTCGATCTCGTAGGTCACACCGTCGAGAGCGAACGTGACGGTCTCGTCCGCCTCGCCGCCGTCGAGGTCGTCAACAAGAAGAACCTGGACCTTCTGAGCCACCGGCTTCCCTTTCATCGAAAACGGATTAACGGTAAAAGCAAAGCGCCTTTGCGGGAAAAACACAAACCCCTTGCACGAACGGGCGCCCGCGAGGTAGCGCGATCCGGACAAACCGGAACGGTCAGAGTTGCAGCAGCATGCGGCTGTTGCCCAAGGTGTTCGGTTTCACTCGCTCCAGGTCCAGGAACTCCGCGACACCCTCGTCATTGGAACGGAGGAGCTCGCCGAAGACATCGCCGTCGACCGGCGTCTCCCCGATCTCCACGAAGCCGTGCTTCGCGAAGAAGTCCACTTCGAAGGTGAGGCAGAAAATTCGGCGGACTCCCAGCCAGCGTGCGGTGTGCAGCAACTTTGCCAGCAACTGGTGGCCGACACCCTTGCCGCGCTGCGTCGGGTCCACCGCCAGCGTCCTGACCTCGGCCAGGTCCTCCCACATCACGTGCAGGGCGCCGCACGCGACCACGTTCGCGTCCTCGTCCCGTTCCGCGACCCAGAACTCCTGGATGTCCTCATAAAGGGTCACTGTCGGCTTGTCGAGCAGGATGCCGTCACGCACATAGGAGTCGAGCAGCGTCCGTACCGCGGCGACATCGCCGGTGCGCGCCCGGCGGATGGTGACGTCATTCGACATGAGGGGCATGTGCGGACGCTATCGCCCTTCGGGATCCGCAGGACCGGAGGGGTCGACGGACTGGATGATGCGCAATGCGTCACGGACCGCTTCACGCTGTTCCGGAGACATCATGCCGAAGAAGTGGACGAGCGCGGCGGCCGGGTTGTCGCTCGCGGACCACGCTTCGTTCATCAGTGCGGCAGAGTATGCGGCACGCGTCGAAACGGCCTCATAACGATAAGCGCGGCCTTCCTCCTCGCGGCGGAGCCAGCCCTTCTGGCGCAGGTTGTCCATTACGGTCATGACAGTTGTGTACGCGATGGATCGATCCCGTGAGAGATCCTCCAGGACCTCACGAACCGTGACCGGTCGGTTCCACTCCCACACTCGCGTCATGACGGCGTCTTCGAGGTCTCCCAATGGCCGGGGCACATTCCGGATACTAGCCGCAGACGTTCCGCTTATCGGGACCAAACGGGTCGGACCGGCGCACGGCGCCTTGTCGGGCGCCCCGCACCGGTCCGTGGATCGGGCATGGATCTTCGGCCAAGTATCAGATGATATTGATTTCCTTGGCCGTCAAATGCCGCGGCGGGCGTCAGCGGTCCTCGGCGGAGGGCTGGCGCGCGGCCTCGGCGCGGGCGAAGGCGGCGTCCACCGCCGCGTCCTCCTTGGCCTTGTTGGCCCCGCCCTGATTCTTGATGATCGTCACGATGACGGCGATGAAGAGGATCGCCATCACCAGCGGCGGCACGATCGCGGATACGTAGTCCATACCGACCAGCGTAGCCACGCCTCCCGCGCCGCCGACGGCGGGTGGGTGCGGCGGGGCCCGTCAGGCCGAGCGGGCCTCGTCGTCCCGCTTGGGCGCGGCGGGCTTGCGGCCGGGCGGCCAGATCTCGGCGGGCGTCGGCGGGCGCTTGGGCGCGCCCTCGCCGGGCCCCGGCGAGGGGGACGGCGCCGGGGACTTCGGGCGGGGCGAAGGAGCCGGGGACGGCTTCTTCTCCGCCGGGTCCGCGGCGGTGGCGGAACGGGCGCCCGGAAGGGCGAGCAGGCGGCGCGACGTGGTCATATGGGCCTCCAGACGGAGTCGTACGTCGTTCTCTGCGAGGGTTTCGCAGCGGCGCAGCAGTGCGGTGCGCCGCCGGTACTCCGGGGTTCCGCTCGGTGCGGCCCGCAGGCGGCGCAGTGCGGCGAGGTCGTCCGCGCCGGGTACGTAGCCGCTGGCGAGCGCGGCGGTGAGCCGTTCCAGATACCCGCCCGCGCTTCCGGGCAGCGCCTGCCGGTACCGGCTCAGCTCGTCCAGCAGGAACGACCGCAGCCGTCCCGCCTCCGCCACCGCGTCGTCCACGGCGTGCACGAGCCGGAGGTATTCCTGTACGTGCTCGGCGGGCCGCGCCGGTACGCGCGCCTGTGCGGCGGGGCGTACGGGTCCGCGGAGCTGTTCCGCCGGGCGTACGTGCTCGGCCGGGCGCGGCGCGAGCACGGCGTCGGCGGCGGTGTCGGTCCGGCCCGCGTAAGGGGACAGGACTTCCGCCAGGGCTCGGCGCAGCACGCGCAGTTCGTCCGCGCTGAACGCCATCCCGCCTCGGTTTCCGTGTGGCGTGGGCATAGCGAAAGATTAGTCTTTAACCGGACAAATCACACGCATCCTCGCGCACTCGGGTGCGTCGCCCGCCCCGTACCGCCGCAAGCCCCCCGTACGGCCCGGAGCCGCCCCGTACCGCCGGGCGACACGGCGAGACACGCCGGGCGACACGGCGTACACCCCGGGCGCTACGACGTCTGGACGTTCCGCTCGTACACCAGCCGCAGTCCGATCAGCGTCAGCCAGGGCTCGTGCTCGTCGATGATCGACGCCTCGCCCAGGACCAGCGGCGCCAGGCCGCCCGTCGCGATGACGGTCACGTCGTCCGGGTCGTCGGCCAGCTCGCGCGCCATCCGCTCGGCGATGCCGTCGGCCTGCCCGGCGAAACCGTAGAGGATGCCGGACTGCATGGCCTCGATCGTGTTCTTGCCGATGACGCTGCGCGGCCTGGCCAGCTCGATCTTGCGCAGCTGCGCGCCGCGCATGCCGAGCGCGTCCACCGAGATCTCGATGCCGGGCGCGATGGCGCCGCCCACGTACTCCCCGCGCGCCGACACCGCGTCGAAGGTGGTCGCCGTGCCGAAGTCCACGACGATGCACGGGCCGCCGTAGAGGTGCACGGCGGCCAGCGAGTTGATGATCCGGTCGGAGCCGACCTCCTTGGGGTGGTCGACCAGGATCGGCACACCGGTCTTGACGCCCGGCTCGACCAGGATCGACGGGACGTCGCCGTAGTAGCGGCGGGTCACCTCGCGCAGCTCGTGCAGCACCGACGGCACCGTCGAGCAGATCGCGATGCCGTCGATGCCGTCGCCGAGGTCGCCGAGCAGCGGGTGCATCCCCATCAGGCCCTGGAGCAGTACGGCCAGTTCGTCGGCGGTACGGCGCGGGTCGGTGGAGATCCGCCAGTGCTCGACGATCTCCTCCCCGTCGAACAGCCCGAGGACGGTGTGGGTGTTGCCGACGTCGATGGTGAGCAGCATGCGCCCCTACGCTTCCGCTCGTCGGCCCGCGGCGTCCGCGCGCAGGTCGAGGCCGATGTCCAGGATCGGGGAGGAGTGGGTGAGGCCGCCGACCGCCAGGTAGTCCACGCCGGTCTCGGCGTAGGCGCGGGCGGTGTCCAGGGTGAGGCGGCCCGAGGACTCCAGCACCGCGCGGCCCGCGACCAGCGCGACGGCCTCCGCGGTCTCGGCCGGGGTGAAGTTGTCCAGCAGGATCAGGTCGGCGCCCGCGTCCAGCACCTCGCGCACCTGGTGCATCGTGTCGACCTCGACCTCGACCGCCAGATCGGGGAACTCCTCGCGGACCAGCTTGAACGCCTGCGCCACGCCGCCCGCCGCGACCACGTGGTTGTCCTTGACCAGCGCCGCGTCCGACAGCGACATCCGGTGGTTGACGCCGCCGCCGCAGCGGACCGCGTACTTCTCCAGCGCCCGCAGGCCCGGTGTCGTCTTGCGGGTGTCGCGGACCTTCGCGGAGGTGCCCTCCAGCACGTCGGCCCACTCGCGGGTGGCGGTGGCGATCCCGGAGAGCCTGCACAGCAGATTGAGCGCGCTGCGCTCGGCGGTCAGCAGGTCGCGGGTGCGGGTGCGCACGGTGAGCAGCTTCTGCCCGGCCGCGACCCGGTCGCCGTCCTCCACGTGCCGCTCGACCTCGAACTCGTCGGTGCACACCACCGACAGCACCGCCTCGGTGACCCGCAGGCCCGCCACGGTGCCCGCCTCGCGGGCGGTGAAGTCGCCGGTGGAGAAGGCGTCCTCGGGGACGGTCGCCACGGTCGTGACGTCCACGCCCTGGTCCAGGTCCTCCTCGATCGCCATGTGCGCGATGTCCTCGACCTGCACCGGGTCAAGGCCCGCGTCCATCAGGAGCTGCGCCAGGTCGGGGTCGAGGCCGCACTCCAGCGGGTCGAGGCCGTACGCGTCGTCGTACGCCTCGCCCGCGCCGCAGCCGCAGCCGTCACCGCAGCCGCCGCCGGTCACCTCGCTCGGCGGGCCGATCTGCGGCAGCGGGAGGGCGACGGGCCGGGGACGGTCGGGGGTGGTCACGAGGGCTCCTTCGGATTCCGAGCGGCGTGCGGCGGACGGTTCGCGGTACTGGGCGCGGCGTCCGGCGCGGTGCCGTTGGGGGCGGCCCCATCATCCACGATCGGAGCGGTCCCGGGGGCGCCGCCCCGGGTGTCCCCCGTGCCGCCGCCGGTCGGCGGGAAGTCCGTGCCTTCGGTGGTGTGCACCGCGAGCGTGCGGTGCGGGGTGAGGCGTACGACGAGATGCCGGCGCCACGCCTGGTCGTCGCGGTCGGGGCGGTCCTCGCGCCAGTGGCAGCCGCGGGTCTCCTCGCGGCGGCGGGCGGCGGCGACCAGCACCCGGGCGACCAGGCCCAGATTGGTCGCCTCCCAGGTCTCGACGCACGGCTCGGCGGTCTTGCCGTCCCTGTCGTACTCCTCGACGGCCGCGGTGTGCAGCCGTTCCAGCGCGCCCGCCGCGGTGGCCAGGCTGTCGGCGCTGCGCAGGACGCCCGCGCCCGCCGACATGATCCGCTGCACCTCGTAGCGCGCCTCGGAGGCCAGCAGCGGGGTGTGCGCGGGCTCCGGGATGACGGGCTCGCCCGGCACCGTCGGGTCGGCGACGATGTCGGCGGCGATCCGCTCGGCGAAGACCAGCCCTTCGAGGAGCGAGTTCGACGCGAGCCGGTTCGCGCCGTGCACGCCCGTACAGGCGACCTCGCCGCACGCGTACAGGCCGGGGACGGTCGTACGGCCGAGGAGGTCGGTACGGACGCCGCCGGACGCGTGGTGCGCGGCGGGCGCGACCGGGATCGGCTCGGTGACGGGGTCGATGCCGTGGGCGCGGCAGGCGGCCAGGATGGTGGGGAAACGCTCCTCCCACATGGTGGCGCCGAAGTGCCGGGCGTCGAGGTACATGTGCTCGGCGCCGGTCTCCTGCATCCGCCGCGTGATGCCCTTGGCGACGATGTCGCGCGGGGCCAGCTCGGCCAGTTCGTGCTGGCCGACCATGAAGCGGACCCCGTCGGCGTCCACCAGGTGCGCGCCCTCGCCGCGTACCGCCTCCGAGACCAGCGGCTGCTGGCCCTCGGCGTCCGGGCCCAGCCACAGCACGGTCGGGTGGAACTGGACGAATTCCAGGTCGCTGACCTCGGCGCCCGCGCGCAGCGCCAGCGCCACGCCGTCGCCCGTCGACACCGCCGGGTTGGTGGTCGCCGAGAACACCTGGCCCATGCCGCCGGTGGCCAGGACGACGGCGCGGGCGCGTACGGCTCCGACGCCGTCGCGCTGCCCGGCGCCCATCACGTGCAGGGTGACGCCCGCGGTGCGGCCCTCGGCGTCGGTGAGCAGGTCGAGGACCAGCGCGTTCTCGACGAAGTCGATATTGGCTTCGCGGACCGCCTCGATCAGCGCGCGGGAGACCTCGGCGCCGGTCGCGTCGCCGCCCGCGTGGACGATCCGGCGGCGGTGGTGGCCGCCCTCGCGGGTCAGCAGGATCTCGCCGCTGGTCTTGTCGGTGTCGAAGTGCGCGCCGGTCGCGATGAGGCGGCGCACCGCGGCGGGGCCCTCGGTGACCAGGGTGGCGACGGCCGTCTCGTCGCAGACGCCCGCGCCCGCGACGAGGGTGTCGGCCAGGTGCTGCTCGGGGGTGTCGCCCTCGCCGAGGGCCGCGGCTATGCCGCCCTGCGCCCAGCGGGTCGAGCCGTCGTCCAGGTGCGCCTTGGTCACGACGGTGACCTTCGCTCCCGCGGCGGCGCAGCGCAGGGCGACGGTGAGGCCCGCGACGCCCGAGCCGACCACGACCACGTCGGAGGTCAGCGTCCAGCCGGGCTCGGCGGCGTACAGGCGGATGCCGGTACTCGCGCTTGTGGCTCTGGTTCCGTTCATTCGGCGGCTCCGAACTCCAGCGGGAGGTTGTCGATCAGGCGGGTGGTGCCGGCCTTGGCGGCGACGGCGAGGACGGCGGGGCCCGCGTGGTCCGGCGCGGCTTCGGTGAAGTCGGCGGGGTCGATGAGGGCCAGGTAGTCGACGGCGAGGCCGTCGGCCGTGGCCAGGACGTGTCCTGCCGCCCGTCGTACGGCGTCCGGGCCGCCCCCGGCCGCGTCCCGGCCCGCGAACAGGGCGCGGGACAGGGCCAGGGCGTGCTCGCGGTCCCGCTCCGACAGGTAGCGGTTGCGGCTGGACAGCGCCAGGCCGTCCGGCTCGCGCACGGTCGGTACGGCGACGATCTCGACGGGGAAGTTCAGGTCGGTGACCATGCGGCGGATCAGGGCGAGCTGCTGGGCGTCCTTCTGCCCGAAGAAGGCCGCGGCGGGCCGCGTGAGGTGCAGCAGCTTGGCGACGACGGTCAGCATGCCGTCGAAGTGGCCGGGCCGGGACGCGCCCTCGTACCGCTCGCCCATGGGTCCCGCGGTGATACGGACCTGCGGTCGGCCGCCGGGGTAGACCTCGTCGGTGGCGGGCGCGAAGACGTGGTCGGCGCCGGCCTTCTGCGCCAGCACGACGTCGGCTTCGAGGGTGCGGGGGTAGCGGTCGAGGTCCTCGTTCGGCCCGAACTGGAGGGGGTTGACGAAGACGGTGACGGTGACGAGGCCGTCGCCCGCGTAGGCGCGGGCCGCGCGGATCAGGGCGGCGTGGCCCTCGTGCAGCGCGCCCATCGTCATGACGACGGCGGCGGCCGGGGGCAGTTCCGCCGCGGTGTGCACCAGCTCGGTCACGGGGTCCCTCCATTGGCGAGGGCGCCGAGCAGCGCCTCCGCGAACTCCGGTTTCAGCATTCCGTTGGCCAGAGCGCGGTCCGCGGTGGCGCGGGCCATTCCCACGTACGAGGCCACCGTCTCGGGGGCGTGCGCGCGCAGTTCGTCCAGGTGCGCGGTGACGGTGCCGGCGTCGCCGCGGGCGACCGGCCCGGTCAGGGCGGCGTCGCCGGAGCGCAGGGCGTTGTCGAGCGCGGCGCCCAGCAGCGGGCCGAGCATGCGGCCGGGCTCGGCGACGCCCGACGCCTTGAGCAGGTCCATCGACTGGGCCACCAGGGTGACGAGGTGGTTCGCGCCGATGGCCAGTGCCGCGTGGTAGAGCGGGCGGGCGGCCTCCTCGATCCACTCGGGCTCGCCGCCCATCTCGATGACGAGCGCCTCGGCGGCCAGCCGCAGCTCGCCGGGGGCGGTCACGCCGAAGGAGCAGCCCGCCAGGCGCTGCACGTCCACCGGCGTGCCGGAGAAGGTCATCACCGGGTGCAGCGCGAGCGGCAGCGCGCCCGCGCGCAGCGCCGGGTCGAGCACGGACGTGCCATACCGGCCCGAGGTGTGCACCAGCAGTTGGCCGGGCCGCACCGCGCCGGTCTCCGCGAGGCCCTTGACCAGGTCGGGCAGGGCGTCGTCGGGGACGGTCAGCAGTACGAGGTCGGCGCGTTCGAACACCGCGGCCGGTTCCACCAGGGGGACGCCGGGGAGCAGCGCCGCGGCGCGGCGCTTGGACGCCTCGGACACGCCGGACGCCGCCACGGGGCGGTGCCCCGCCATGCGCAGCGCCGCCGCCAGTGCGGGGCCCACCCTGCCTGCTCCCACGACCCCGACGGCCAGTCGCGCCGGCCGCCCCTCCGCCTTGCCCATCTCGTCCACGCGCGCTCCGAGCCTTCCGTTCCAGTCCTCACCGGGGTACCGGACGCCTTCTCGTCAATCCTACGCGAATCCCCTCCGGGGCGGTCAGCCCGTGCGGGGTGCCCCCTGCGAGAGCTTCAGCACACCGCTGCGTCGTTGTCTTGTCTTTCCCACCCGCCCACCCGTGCGGGTGCTTTGTCGTCTGCGGGTGCCGCCTGTGCCTGGTCGGTGCCGGTCCGGGGCACCTCCTCGAAATCCGTACCACCTGGCCTTTACGAATCCGGCACCCGGCCGTCAACGTATTTCTGCGGGGGCACCCCGGCCCGTCCCCTCCTCGCTCGTCGGCGTCCGCCTGTCCGTGGATAGCTGAGGGAGAGGGGGTTCTTTCGGCGAACCGTCCCGCGCCACCCGACGTCCAGCCGGGGGGCGAAAGGTCTGTCGGAAGGGCGCACCGGCGCAGGGCGGTTCGCCGGGAGGACCCCCCTCCGCCACCCCCATCGGCGGGCGGACGCCGACGTACCGGGAGGGGACGGGCCGGGGTGCCCCCGCAGGGGGACGAACGGAAAGGGGCTGGACGTTTTCGAAGTGGGTGCACGTTCGTCGCCCGAGGAGGTGCCCCGGCCCGGCACCGACCAGGCACAAGCGGCACCCGCAGACGAAAAAGCACCCGCACGGGTGGGCGGGCGGGGAAAGGAGGGAGGGCGGGCACCCGCGCGGGGGGCGATAAGGCGTGGCGGGGGACCGCCCTGGAAGGGAGTATCGGGGGATGGGCGATGACGGCGAGATGCGGGAGAAGGTCGCGGCGGCAGTCGCGAAGTGCGACGGAAGGGTCCTGATGTCCGGCCCCAAGGCGACCCTTGGGGAACGGCTGGCGCGGCTCGCCGAAGAGGCGGCGACGGCGTACGACGTGACAGAGCCGGTGGACATCTACGGCGACGGCGTCGTGGCCGCCCTGGAGCGCCGCGTGGCGGAAATCCTCGGCACACAGGACGCGGCCTTCTTCCCGACGGGCACGATGGCCCAGCAAGTGGCCCTGCGGGCATGGGCGGGCCGCACGGGCAACGCGACGGTGGCGCTGCACCCGATGGCCCACCCGGAGGTGCACGAACGCGGCGCGCTGCACGCGGTGAGCGGCCTGCGCACCGTCCACCCGACGACGGAACCCCGCCTGCCGACCGCGGAAGAGATCCGCGACTTCGAGGAGCCGTTCGGCACCCTGATGCTCGAACTGCCGCTGCGGGACGCCGGTTTCGTGCTGCCGTCGTGGGACGAGCTGACGGCGACGGTGGCCGCGGCCCGCGACCGGGACGCGGTCGTGCACTTCGACGGCGCCCGCCTGTGGGAGTGCACACCCCACTTCGGCCGCCCGCTGCCGGAGATCGCGGCCCTCGCGGACAGCGTGTACGTGAGCTTCTACAAGTCGCTGGACGGCATCTCGGGCGCGGCCCTGGCCGCCTCCGCGGACGTCGTCGCGGAGGCGAAGGCGTGGCGGCACCGGTACGGCGGCATGCTGTTCCAGCAGTTCCCCGCCGCGCTGGCGGCGCTGGCCGGTCTCGACACCGTACTGCCGCGGCTCCCGTCGTTCGTGGCGCACGCCAAGCCGGTCGCGCGGGCCCTGAGCGAGGGCCTGACGGAGGGCGGTGTGCCGTGGCTGCGGGTGCACCCGGAAGAGCCGCAGACCCATCAGTTCCAGCTCTGGCTGCCGTATCCGGCCGACGTCCTGGGTGAGGCGTCACTGCGTCAGGCCGAGGAGACCAGGATCTCCCTCTTCGGCCGCGCCGTCTTCGCGGAGCCGGGCGTGCCCGGCCTGTCCATGACGGAGGTGACGGTCGCGGCCCCGGCGCTCGAATGGACCGAGCAGGACGTCAGGGAGGCGGCGGCGGCCTTCGCGCGCCGCCTCCCCCGGCCGTAGGACCGAGGCCGTCCGCTCAGCCGCCCACCCGCAGCAGCAGCTTCCCCGTGCTCCTGCGCGACTCCAGCAGCCGGTGCGCCTCCGCCGCACGCTCCAGCGGGAACTCGGCGCTCACCGGCAGCTCCACATCGCCGTCGGTGACGGTACGGAAGGCGGCGTCGGCGATCCGCCGCAGCCGCTGCGGCTCCTGCGCGGCCATGCCGAGGACGGAGAAGCCCGAGACGGACAGCCCCAGCGGATACGTGTCGGCGGGCCCGATCCACCAGGGCTCCTCCGAACCGGCGTTGCCGAAGGAGACGAGGCGGCCGAAGCGGCCGAGCGTGCCGAGGGTGCGGCGGAAGGTCTCGCCGCCGACCGGGTCGAGGGCGATGTCGACGCCCCGCCCGCCGGTCGCCGCCCGGACGTCGGTGTCGAAGGTCGCGGCCGTGAAGACCTCGTCGTAACCGGACTTGAGCGCGTGGTCGGCCTTGTCGAGGCTGGAGACGACGCCGTAGACGGCCGCCGCGCCGCCCAGCCGGGCGAGCTGTCCCGCGACCGTGCCGACGCCGCCCGCCGCGCCCTGGACGAGCACGGTGTCGCCCTCGCGCAGCCGCCCGACCTCGTGCAGCAGCGCGTACGCGGTGGGCAGCACGCTGGGGAGGGTGGCGCCGGTGCGCAGGTCGAGTCCCGCGGGCAGGGCGAAGACGGTGGCGGCCGGCGCGAGCGCGGTCTCGGCGTAGCCGCCGCCGTCGAGGAAGGCGGCGACCTCCTGGCCGGGCGTGAAGTCGGTGACGTCCGGGCCGACCTCGCGGATCAGCCCCGAGACCTCGAGGCCCGGCCGGAAGGGCAGCGCCTCCACCCGGTAGCCCTCGGCCCTGGCCTTGACGTCGGCGAAGTTGACGCCCGCCCAGGCGACGTCGACGGTGACCTCGCCGGGGCCCGGCGAGGGTAGCGGCACGTCCGCGAGGCGCAGCACCTCGGGACCTCCGTACTGCTCGAAAACGATGGCGCGCATGTCGTACTCCCCCGTGCTGTGATCCCTACCGGTCGGTACGGACCTTCCCTGATCGGCCCGGCGTGAACCCGTATCCGCGAACCGCCGGTAACCGCTTCAGGGGTCCGGCCGCCTCAGCCGCCGGCCCGCACCAGGCCCGTCTCGTAGGCCAGGACGACGGCCTGGACGCGGTCGCGCAGGCCCAGTTTGGTGAGGATGCGGCCGACGTGCGTCTTGACCGTGGCCTCCGACAGGACCAGCTTGCGGGCGATCTCGCCGTTGGACAGGCCCTGGGCGACCAGCAGCAGCACCTCGCGCTCGCGCTCGGTCAGCTTGTCGACCTCCTTGTGCTCCTCGGCCGCCGCGGACGGCAGCATCGGGGTGAAGCGGTCGAGCAGCCGCCGGGTGGTGCTGGGCGCCACCACGGCGTCGCCGCTGTGCACGGCCCGGATCGCGCCGAGCAGTTCGTCCGGCGGCACGTCCTTGAGCATGAAGCCGCTGGCGCCCGCCTTGAGCGCGGCGAAGGCGTACTCGTCCAGGTCGAAGGTGGTCAGGATGAGGACCCGCGGGCCCTCGCCCTCCCGGCGGACCGCCTCGCCGCGGTCGCCCCCGCAGATGTGCCGGGTCGCCTCGACCCCGTCCATCCGCGGCATGCGGACGTCCATCAGCACGACGTCGACCCGCGTGTGCCGCAGCACCTCCAGCGCTTCGGCGCCGTCGCCCGCCTCGGCCACGACCTCCATGTCCGGCTGGGCGGCGAGCACCATCCGGAACCCGGTGCGCAGCAGCACCTGGTCGTCGACGAGCATGACGCGGATCGCCATGTGTCCTACCTCTCGGTTGTTCTCCGTGGTCACGGCCGCCGGTCCTCGCCGGTCCCGGCCGTGGTGGTCGTCCGGCTAACCGGTTCTCAGCGGCAGCACCGCGCTGATCCGGAAGCCCCCGCCGGGGCGCGGACCCGCGTCCAGCGTGCCGCCGACCATGCCTATCCGCTCCCGCATGCCGATCAGGCCCTGGCCCAGGCCGTCCCGGCCGCCCTGCTGGTACAGCTCATGCCGGGCGCCGCGCCCGTCGTCCTCGATCAGCAGGTCGAGCGCCGCGTCGCCGAAGCCCAGCATGACGCTGGCGCTGGCGCCGTCCCCGCCGTGCTTGCGGACGTTCGTCAGCGCCTCCTGCACGATGCGGTACGCGGTCAGCTCGACGCCGCTGGACAGCGGTCTGGCGTCGCCCGCGACCTCGAATCTGACCGGCAGGCCCGCGCCGCGCACCTGGTCGATCAGATCGGCGAGCTGGTCGACGCCGGGCTGCGGCACGTACTCGCCGCCCGCGTCGTCGCCCGCGCGCAGCAGCCCGAGCAGCCGCCGCATCTCGGCGAGGGCCTGTCTGCCGGTGGTGGAGATGGTCGACAGCGCCTGCTTGGCCTGGTCGGGCGCGGCGTCCAGCACATACGCGGCGCCGTCCGCCTGGACGACCATCACCGAGACGTTGTGCGCCACGACGTCGTGCAGCTCGCGGGCGATACGGGCCCGCTCGGCCGCCACCGCCGCCTTGGACTGCGCCTCGCGCTCCCGGTGCAGCCGGGCCGCCCGCTCCTCCAGCTCCGCGTAGTACGCGCGGCGGGTACGGAGGCGGTCGCCGACCACCCACGACAGGGCGAAGATCACCGTCAGGAAGAAGGTCTGGAGCAGCGTCGTCCAGACCGTCGAGTACTCGTCGTGCGGCGGCCAGCGCAGCATCGACAGCGGCGCCGCCGCGAGGCCCGCCAGCAGGGCCAGCCGGGACGACCAGCGCTCGCCGTTGGACGCGCACGTGTAGATGATCGCCAGCATCGCCGCGTCGCCGGGATTGGTCTGCACGCCCAGCGCCAACTGGGTCAGGCCGACCCCGATGGCCAGCAGCAGCATCTTCTCCGGCGCACGGCGGCGCAGCGCCACCACGACCGCCAGCGCGCCGGACAGCGGCACCGCCAGCAGCCGCTCGGGGAACCTCAGGTCGGGGACTTCCAGCACCCACACAGCGCAGACCACGAGCAGGACGAGGGCCCAGAAGCCGTCGACCCACGTCGGGTGTCTGCGGAGAAAGTCGTAGATGCGCTGCACATAACCCAGCGTAGGCAACGGAACCCGTGCCGGGGTCAGCCGCTGGAGCGATCTCCCCTACTCCCCAAGGTGGACCCTCCGGGCCGGGTTCCCCCACTCACCTCTACGTCCCGCCGCCCGTGCCCCGCCTCTCCGCGGGAGGGCCCGCCCCGCCCTGGGCGCGGGGAGAGCGCGCCGCCGGCCCCCGCCGGCCGGTGGTCCGCAGACCACCGGACTGCCCCGCCGGGGCCGGTGGTGACCTGCGGGAGCACCGTGGCTGAGCGCGCGGTTCCTCCCCCGGCGCAACGGAAGCGCCCGGGGCCGGGCCGCGAAGAGCCACGACCCGCGCGGGGAGGGGTCAGCCGGCGCGGCGGTGGCCCGTGCGGGAGCGCGAGCGCTTCTCGACGTACATGCGTTGGTCGGCCGAGTGGAGGACTTCCTCGGCGGTCATCCCGCACCCGGCCCAGCCGATGCCGAAGCTGGCGCCGACGCGGACGGCGCGCCCGTCGACGCGGATGGGCGGGATGATGGCGTTGCGGAGGCGGACGGAGAGGTCGGCGGCGTCGGCGGGCGCCAGCCCGTCGGCGAGGACGACGAACTCGTCGCCGCCGAGGCGGGCGACGGTGTCGCCGTCGCGGACGGCGCCGGTGAGGCGGCGGGCGACCTCGATGAGGACGGCGTCACCGGTGTGGTGCCCGAAGCGGTCGTTGATGGACTTGAAGCCGTCGAGGTCGCAGAAGAGGACGGCGAGGCCCTTGCCCGCGTTCTCGGGGTCGCTCTCGTCGGGCGCGGTGACGTGGGTGTGCGAGTCGTAGCCGAGGGCGCCGAGGGGCGCGGCGAGCTCCTCGGGCCCGTAGCCGTAGCTGAAGGCGAACTCGTCGGGCCCTTCGCCGGGGACGCCGAGGGCGTCGGAGAGGTCGTGGGCGTCGCGGTCCTGGGGCCGCGAACAGAGCCGGGCGGAGAGCCGGGCGCGCAGTTCGGCGCTGTTGGGCAGGCCGGTGAGCGAGTCGTGGCTGGCGCGGTGGGCGAGTTGCAGCTCGCGGCCCTTGCGCTCCTCGATGTCCTCGACGTGGGTGAGCAGGAAGCGCGGCCCGTCGGCGGTGTCGGCGACGACCGAATTGCGCAGCGAGGCCCAGACGTAGCTGCCGTCGCGCCGCGCGAGCCGCAGTTCGGCCCGGCCGCCCTCGGCGGAGGTGCGCAGCAGCAGGCCGACGTCCTCGGGGTGGACGAGGTCGGAGAAGGAGTAGCGGCGCATGGTGGAGGCGGAGCGGCCCAGGAGGCGGCACAGGGCGTCGTTGGCGCGCAGCAGCTTGCCGTGCTGGTCGCCGCCCATCTCGGCGATGGCCATGCCGCTGGGGGCGTACTCGAAGGCCTGCCGGAAGCTCTCCTCGCTGGCGCGCAGTGCCTGCTGGTCGCGTTCGAGCCGGACGAGGGCGCGCTGCATGTTGGCGCGCAGCCGGGCGTTGCTGATGGCTATGCCGGCCTGGAACGCGTACATCTGGAGGGCTTCGCAGCCCCAGGGGCCGGGGTGCCTGCCGCTGGTGGGCTTGTCGACGGATATGACGCCGATCAGCTCGCTGCCGACGGTCTGCGAGGAGTACATGGGGGCGTAGAGGCGGTCGCCGGGGTGCCATTCGTCGGCGAAGCGGGGCAGCGGGCCCTCGGTGTGCCACTGGGGCACGTCGTCGTCGATGAGGACCCAGCCCTCGGTGTGCGGGATGAAGCGCAGGGTGCCCCAGCGCTCGCCCATGGTGAGGCGGCGCTCCCAGGAGGTGCGCGAGCCGATGCGTCCGGCCATGAGGGCCTCGGCCGCGGCGCTGCCCGCGAAGGCGGCCACGATGAGATCGCCGTCGGGGCGTACCAGATTGACGGCGGCCAGCTCGTAGTTCAGCCCCTTGACCACGCCTTCCGCGACGGCCTGAAGGGTGTCCGCGAGACTCCGCGCCGTGTTGAGGTCCGCGACGACCTGGTGCAGCTGACGCAGGGTCGCGAGACGGACATACGGCTCCGACTCGGTGTCCATGCCTCTCTCCGCGCCCTCGACAGCAACTCCTGATAATTTCAAATCAACGGATTACACGGGCCACTGAATCACAGCGAGCTGTGCCCCAGGTACACAGGGTCAACAATTCCTCGCCCTTGTGACTCAAGTCACATCATCATGTAAGCGGTTGAACACACAACGTAGAGCCCTGGTCCTAGGACCGGCCACGGCCCACCTCCGACCGGAGCCCGATGCGCGCGATTCCTACCGCCCCGTAACGTGAGGGATGTGCTTGAACCTTCACCCGGACGGCATCCTGGGACCACCATGGGCCTTTCCGAGACCGTCGACCTCGACGACTTCCGCGCCGCGATGTCCCGCCTGGCGGCGGGCGTCGTCCTCATCACCGCACACGACTCGGAGGACGAGCCGCGCGGCGAGGACGTCGGCATGACCGCCACCGCCTTCCTCTCCGTCTCGCTGGAACCGCCGCTGGTGATGGTGAGTGTCCGCGAGGGCTCGCGGATGGACGACCTGCTGGAGCGGCAGCCGCGCTGGGCCGCCTCGGTCCTCAGCGAGAGCCAGCGGCACATCGCGGGCCGCTTCGCGATGCGCGGCCGGATCAGCGACCGGCTGCTCTTCGAGGACATCTCGTACTACCGGGGCGAACACTCCGGCGCTCCCGTGCTCGGCGGCGCGCTCGCGATACTCGAGTGCGAGACGCAGCAGCGGGTGCCCGCCGGTGACCACACCCTGGTGGTGGGGCGGGTGCTGACGGCCAGGACGCCGAGCGCCGACGGCGGGCCGCTGACGTATTTCCGCGGCCGGTACCGCTACCTGCGCTGAGCCGTGGGCTCCCGCCCGCGCCGAGCCGTGCGCCGCATACCCGTATACCCGGGTATACGGGTCCCCGAGTACCCGAGGCGGTCCGCTCAGTCCCAGCCGCCGCCGCTGCGGCCCCGCTTGGTCTGACTGCGCTGCTTCTTCACGCGCAGCCGCCGCTCGTTGATCCCGCGCGGGATCTTCGTGGCGCGGCGCGCCTTGGGCGGCGGTGCCGTGGCCTGCGCCAGCAGCGCGGCGAGGCGGGTGAGCGCCGTCTCCCTGTTGCGCCACTGCGAGCGGTGCTCGGACGCCTTGACCGTCAGTACGCCGCCGGTCAGCCGTCCCGCGAGCCGTTCCAGCGCGCGTTCCTTCCACACCGGGGGCAGCGACTCCGTACGTGCGAGGTCGAAGCGCAACTCGACTTGCGAGTCGGAGGTGTTCACATGCTGACCGCCCGGCCCCGAGGAACGCGAGAAACGCCACAGAAGCTCGGCCTCCGGCACGGAGACCGAACCGCGAATGAGAAGTGGCCCGGACATGTGTCCCATGATCCCGCGTCCGGGGCCCGCGCGTCACGGGGTTTTCGACAGCGGCGCAACAGTTTCGGCGGCGGCGCAACAGCACAGTTGCAGGATTACTGAACCGTACGATCCTGTGACCGCGTTCTGGGGAATGACGGTAGTTTCGTCGGAGTACCTATGACAGACCACAAAAGGGGACTCCTCATGGCTGTAAGCCTGTCCAAGGGCGGCAACGTCTCACTGACCAAAGAGGCGCCCGGCCTGACGGCCGTGACTGTCGGCCTCGGCTGGGACGTGCGGACGACCACCGGCACCGACTTCGACCTCGACGCCAGCGCCATCGCCGTGAAGGTGGACGGCAAGGTCTACTCCGACGGCCACTTCGTCTTCTTCAACAACAAGCAGACCCCGGACCAGACCATCGTCCACACCGGCGACAACCGCACCGGCGAGGGCGACGGCGACGACGAGGCGATCAACGTCAACCTCGCGGGCCTGCCCGCCGACATCGACAAGATCGTCTTCCCCGTCTCGATCTACGACGCCGAGGCCCGCAGCCAGAACTTCGGCCAGGTCCGCAACGCGTACATCCGCATCGTCAACCAGGCCGGCGGCGCCGAGATCGCCCGCTACGACCTGAGCGAGGACGCGGCCACCGAGACCGCCATGGTCTTCGGCGAGCTGTACCGCAACGGCGCCGAGTGGAAGTTCCGCGCCGTCGGCCAGGGTTACGCCTCCGGCCTCGTCGGCATCGCGACCGACTTCGGTGTGACCCTCTAACACACGGGTCACCGTCAGAGCCGCCCACCGCACGGCCCCCGCCCCGGACGCTTCCGGGGACCGGGGGCCGTTCGCGTGTCCGGGCGCAGGTTCTCCCGTGTCCGCCTGTCCGCCTGTCCGCCTGTCCGGGTGTCCGGGTGTCCGCCTGTCCGGGTGTACGGGCCCGCACGCGCGGGTGACACCATCGGTGGGTGATCGACCTCGGATACGCCCTTTCGCGCCGCTTTCCCGACCCGCCGCAGATGGATTACCGGACGGCGGATGTGCGGACCCTGCGGCACGATCTGTTCTGCGGGGATGTGTATGTGGCCGAGGGCGAGCGGGAGTTGTCCACAGGCTGGGGATGGGTGCCGGTGCTGGACTTCGCCTGGGCGTTGTGCGACATCGTGGAGGAACTGGACCGGGACCCGGCGGGGAGCAGGGCGGCGCGGCCGCAATATGCGGAGTTCGACTTCACGGAGTCGGCGGACCGGCTGAGGTTCGTACGGCGTTTCGGCTATGTGGACGTGACGGCCGACTGGGTCGAGGACGAGCCGCCGTTGTCCTTGCACCACGCGGAACTACGGCGGGAGGCGCGGGATTTCCTGCACGATGTGGTGGCCGACCTCACGGATATGCACGAGGGCCTGGACGGAAATCCGGTGATCTGGGATCTGCTGAGCCGTTTCCCGCGGGTGTGAGGCGGGTGTGAGGCGGATGCGGGACCGGCGTGAGGCGCGTGTGAGGCGGTCACGGAAGTGAGGGCGCCGCTTGACCTCAAGTCCGCTTGAGGTTGTTGGCTGGGGTCCGCACGCGCCGCGCCCGTACCCCGACAGGAGACCCGCCATGCACGCCGTACGACTGCACGCCTTCGGCCCTCCGGAGAATCTGCGGTACGAGGAGGCGCCGGACCCCGTGCCGGGCGCGGGACAGGTGCGGATCTCGGTCGAGGCGGCCGGAGTGCACCTGGTGGACACCACACTGCGGGCCGGGAAGTACGAGGGCGGCCCGATGCCCGCGCCCGAACTGCCGACGATTCCGGGCCGGGAGGTGGCGGGCACCGTGGACGCGCTCGGGGACGGCACCGACCCGGCGTGGCTCGGCCGCCGCGTCGTCGCGCACCTGGGCATGGTGCCCGGCGGGTACGCGGGGGCCGCGGTCACCGACGCCGCCCGGCTGCACGCGCTCCCCGACGGCCTGGACGCCGCCGCGGCCGTCGCGATGATCGGCACGGGCCGTACGACGGTGGGCATCCTGCGGCTGGCGGAACTGCGGGCGGCCGACACCGTGGTGGTGCTGGCCGCCGCGGGCGGCATCGGGACGCTGGTGGTGCAGTACGCGCGGCAGCTCGGCGCGACCGTCGTCGGCGCGGCGGGCGGCGCGGAGAAGACCGAACGGGTCCGCTCGCTGGGCGCGGGCCTCGCCGTCGACTACGGGCGGCCGGAATGGACGCGGGAGGTGCGGGACTTCCTCGGGGGCGCGGGCGCGACCGTCGTCCTCGACTCCGTGGGCGGCGGCCTCGCGCGCGCCGCGGTCGGCCTGCTGGCGCCCGGCGGCCGGCACCTCGTCTACGGCTGGTCCTCGGGCGAACCGTTGCGTTTCGCCGACAGCGAACTCGCCGAGCGCGGCATCACCTCGCGGGTCGTCGTGGGCCCGGCCCTCCAGAAGTTCACCGGCACCCCGGAAGGGATGCGCGCCCTGGAGACCGAGGCGTTGGAGGCCGCAGCCGACGGCCGGCTGCGGCCCGCCGTACAGCGTTTCCCGCTCGCGGACGCCGCCGGGGCGCACCGGGCGCTGGAGTCGCGGGCGACGATGGGCAAGGTCGTCCTGATCCCGTAGCCGGGACCTCGGGCGGGGGACGGCGTACGGCCCGCACACGCGCTCGCCGGGTGCCGTCTTTCCGTCTTGGGAACTCCTTTACGCTCCCCGAGAGTTCTCAGATCGCGTACGGACCACGTACCGAACCCCGCCCGAGGAGAGACCCGCTCATGGCCCTGTGGGACCGCTTGAAAGACTCCACCAAGACGATGCAGACCCAGCTCAACGCGAAGAAGAACGACCTGAAGAGCGGGGCCTTCCGCGATGCCAGCATGGCGATGTGCGCGCTCGTGGCCGCCGCCGACGGCTCCGTCGACCCGTCCGAGCGGCAGCGCGTCGCGTCGCTGATCGCGAGCAACGACGTGTTGCAGAATTTCCCGGCGCCCGACCTCCAGCGCCGTTTCGAGGACTACCTGACCAAGCTCACCGCCGACTTCGCCCTCGGCAAGGTGGCGATCCTCCAGGAGATCGCCAAGGTGCAGAAGAAGCCGACGGAGGCGCGTGCCGTCATCCAGATCGGCATCGTCATCGGCGGCGCCGACGGCGACTTCGACAAGACCGAGCAGGCCGTCGTGCGCGAGGCGTGCTTCGCGGTGGGCCTCAACCCGGCGGAGTTCGACCTCTGACCGGCCCCGCGTGACCGGGGGTCTCCGTCACCGGGGGCTTCCGCGACCGGGGTTCGTGGTCCGGTCGAGTTCGTGATCCGGCGCCCCTGCCTCCGGCGGTGCGCGGCCTGGTGACGGCCGCGCCGCCGGGCGGCACATGCCGCGTGCCCATTTTTGGCCATATTGGGCTGTTCGAATGACATGACCCTCCGCGTCCCCATATCTTCATGCTGATACCAGCGGAAACCGGTACAGCACTGCGCGCCACCGGGCGACTCCTGGGGAAGCGAGGTGCTGACCGTGCCGGTGGAGGGCTCCGCGTGCCGCGCGGCGGCCGTGGCGGTACGAGCCGTCACACCGGTCGCCGTCGCCGTCTTCGCCGTCGCTGTCTTGGCAGGCGTCGTGGCCGGGGCGGGCCGGGCGTCGGCCGCGACGGAAACCGGCAGCGGCGGGGAAGCCGGGAGCGGCGGGCACCAGCCGGTGACCGTGGCGGTGTGCGTCGACGGCAGGATCATCAGCCGACTGCTGCATCTGGATGTCGCCTTACGGCTCCCGGTGGGCCGCCTCACCGTGAAGGTCGGTGAACCCTGCGGCCCGAGGCCGCCGTCCGGCGGGGGCTCGCCGACACCCACGCCGACGTCGTCCCCGACCCCCACCTCCTCCCCCTCCCCCACGTGCACCCCCACCGCGGCCCCGACACCCTCGGGCCCCGTAGCCGTACCGCCGCCCGTGACGCCGCCCACGAATGGCGCGGGCCGCCCGACACCGTCCCCCGCGGGCTCCGCGCCCGTTCCTCCCCCGTCCGCAGCGCCCGCCGACGCCGCGTCCGCCCGGCACCGTACGGCCGCCGCGGCCGGCGTACGCCCGGCCGCGCCCTTGTCACCGACGCCGTCGTCGGCCGGGGACGACGACGCGAAGCCGCGCGGCACGGGCGCCGAACCGCCCTTCGACGCGCAGCCGCCGCCGTCGCCCGGCCCCGACGAGAGCGTGTCGCGCTGGTGGCTGCTGTCGATGCTGGCCGTCCTGTTGCCCGCCGCCCTCGCGGCCCTGCCGCGCTTCGTCGCACGTCGCCGCTGACCTCGGTTCGTCCGGAGCGGTCGCGTCGTCAGAGGTCACCTCGCCCAGAGGTCACCTCGTCCAGAAGTCACGTCGCCCAGAAGTCACGTCGCCCAGAGCAGGCGCGCACCCGCGCGCACCGAACCACCTGAGACCTGAGCACCGCCGCACCGAAGCCCCAGGAGTCGTATGTCCATGTACGTCGTCTCGCTGCTGTCCGTCCTCGGCGGTGTCGCCTTCGCCGTCCTGCTGGGCCACTTCCTCGGCCAGGAACAGCGGCTGGCGAGCGTCGAGTTCAACGGTCAGGCGCTGTCGCTCATCGGCGGTGTCCTGCTCAGTTCCTTCATCCTGCTGACCGGTTTCCAGGTCGCCGGCAGCTGGTCCGCGCTGAGCACCGCGCGGTCCCGTACGTACGACGAGGCCAGGGCGCTGGGAGACACGTACTGGGCGGCGGGCGGTCTCGCGAGCCCCGACCGCGTCAAGGTGCGGGCGCTGCTGCGGCAGTACACCTCCGACGTCAGGACCGTGGAGTTCCCCGAACTCGCCCACGGGCACACCAGCCCCGAGGCGTGGCATGCCCTCGACCAGGTGCGCGCGGCCATCGGCGCCGCCGCGCCCGGCCACCAGACGGCGAAGTCCGCCGCCACGACGGCGCTGGCCACGGTCTACGAAACGCGCACCGACCGCGCCGCCGAGGTCAAAGCGGGCATGCCCCGGATCACCTGGCTCGCCATGCTGGTCGCCGGCGGCTTCCTCATCGCCTTCCCCCCGGTCCTCGGCCTCACCGCCACCGCCCGCCATCTCGTGGCCCTCTGTTTCGTGGGCGCCGCCATCGCCTTCGCCATCTGCCTCACCGCCCAGCTCAACCACGCCTTCCAGCACCCCTTCGGCGTCCGCGACACCGCCTTCACCTTCGCCGAGTCCCGCTTCCACCAAATGGACGGCTGACGTTCTGCGGACGGCTCGCCGCCGCGAGCGCGCCTCAGCCGTAACGAACGGCAGCCCGTTGCCGCGCGGGTGGACGGCAGGGGCGCTTCAGGAGGCGGGGGTCACCACTGCACGTCCGCCACCAGGGGGCGGTGGTCGGAGAGGGGGGTCAGGGGGGCGGTCGCCGAGGTCAGGGCGGGGCGGACCGAGGAGGGCGGGACGCCGTGGGCCAGGATGTGGTCGAACTGGACGAGGGGGCGGTGGGCGGGGTAGGTGGGGGTGCGGGCGAGGTCGTGCCAGCGCTCGCGGCCGGTGGCGGCGAGGACGGTCCTCGGTACGGCGCCGGTCAGGTTGAAGTCGCCCAGAAGCAGGTAGGGGCGGGGCAGGTCGGCGATCCAGCGGCGTACGGCGGCGAGTTGGCGGGCGTTCCAGCCGGGCACGAAGGACAGGTGCAGGGCGACGGCCGTGAACGGTCCGGCGTTGCCCTCCAGTACGGCGGCCAGCACGGCCCGCGGCTGGTCCCGTACCCATACGAGCCCCGGCCGTCCGGCCACCCGCAGCGGCAGCGCGAAGGGCGCGGGTGCGAGCCGCCGGGCCCGCCAGTGCCGTACCGGCAGCCGGGTGAGCAGGGCGACCCCGTGCGCGGGCGCATCGCCGTACGCCTCCACCCCGCCACCCGCGCCCGCGTCCGTATCCGTATCCGTATCCGTATCCGCACCCGCACCCGCACCCGCACCCGCACCCGCACCCGCACCCGCACCCGGTGGACCGTAGACCCGGAGGTCCGGCGCTTTCGGGTCCAGGACCCATCCCTCGCCGGGGACGGACCGGCCGTGGACGGCGGAGGCGAAGCGCCAGTGCGCGGCGCCCATCGCGTCGGCCGCGACCCGCGCCTGGTCGATCCGCCCGGACCGTTCCTGGGCGCGGTCGACCTCCTGGAGTGCCACGACGTCGGCGTCCAGCGCCGCCACGGCCGCGCCCAACGGCTCCCCCGCCGCCTCCCCCACCCCGAACGCCACCGGCCGCCCCCCGGTCATCGCCTGCCCATGCAGCACGTTAAACGTCACAAAGCGCACACTCCGACGATAGCCACACCCCCGGTGACCAGCAGCGCCCAACCGGGGCGGGCCGTATCCGCGAGTCGGGTGCGGCGAACCGCCCGGCGCGGACCGAGCCGTCGGTGAACCGGCGGACCGAGCCGTCGGTGAACCCCCTGCCGGTCGGTCGCCCCCCCCCGGTGCGCGGGCTCCCGCGAGATCACCGACCCGCCGGAGGCCAACAGCCCACCCGCCCAAGGCCGTTGGGGCCCGGCCCGGCGCCGGGCCGCCCCGCGGGCAGCGTTCCGGCCACCGCGGCCGGCCTCGGTCCCCCCACCCCCGGACAGCAGCCCAGAGAGCGCTCTCACCACATCTTGACGGCAGCGCATGTACACGGGTTCAATCAACTTCGCTCAGTTGTCTACACCACCGGACGCCCCGCCTCCGCGCCGCGACCGGTCCACCGCCGCGCCCGTTGCACCCCCGCTGCATCCGCCGCACCCCTCGCACCCCGCCGTACCACCGCATCCGCCGCCGTATCCGCGGCACCGCTCCCCCCCTCCGCGTGTTCCCTGGCAACTCTTCCCGTCCGCCGATTGACGGACCGTCAGGAGCTCTCCGTGACCCACCGCTCATCCCCCCACAGCAGATCCCCGCGGTCGGCCTCGCGCGCCCGCGCCTTCTCCGGACCCGCCGCATTCCGCGCCTTCCGCGCCTTCCGCGCCTGGCGTCAACTCGCCCTCGCCACAGCGCTCGGCGCGCTCGCCGTGTTCGCCGTCGGCACCCCGTCCGCGGACGCGGTCACCGTGCCGGGCGCGCCGTCCGGCTGGACCACCGTCTTCAGCGACGACTTCGCCGGCGCGGCGGGCAGCGCGCCGAACGGGTCGAAGTGGACGTACGACACCGGCCCCGGTGCGAACTTCGGGACCGGCGAGATCGAGACGATGACCAACTCGACCAGCAACGTCCACCTGGACGGCAACGGTCACCTCAACATCACCGCGCTCGGCAGCGGCACCAACTGGACGTCGGGCCGCATCCACACGCCCACCGCGGTCGCGGGCGCCCCGGCGGGCGGCAAGTTGCAGGTCACGGCGTCGATCCAGCAGCCCAGCCCGGCCAACGGCCTCGGCTACTGGCCCGCGTTCTGGATGCTCGGCCCCGGCCAGTGGCCCGAGAACGGCGAGATCGACATCATGGAGGACGTCAACGCCCTCTCCCAGGTGGCGGGCACGATCCACTGCGGCACGTACCCCGGCGGTGTCTGCAACGAGGGCAACGGCATCGGCAGCGGCCTGCGCGCGTGTTCCGGCTGCCAGAGCGGCTTCCACACGTACTCGATGATCCTCGACCGGACGAACACGTCCAACGAGTCGATCACCTTCTACCTCGACGGCGCCTCGTACTTCAGCGTCAGCGAGGGCCAGGTCGGCGCGGCCACCTGGCAGGCGGCGTACGACCACAACCTGAACATCATCTTCGACCTCGCGATGGGCGGCGGCTTCCCCAACGGCGTCTGCGGCTGTACCTCGCCGAGTTCGGCGACGACGTCCGGCGGGACGATGAGCGTCGGATACGTGGCCGCGTACACGACGACCGGCGGCGGTACGACCCCGCCGCCGTCCGGCGGCAAGGCCATCACCGGCTACGGCGGCCTGTGCCTGGACGACCGCGCGTCGAGTACCGCCAACTACAACCCCGTTCAGGTCTACACGTGCAACGGCACGGCCGCGCAGCAGTGGACCGTCGTGGAGGCGGGCAGCACCCTGCACGTCCTGGGCAAGTGCCTCGACGTCAACGGCGGCGGCACGGCCAACGGGACGCTGGTCGATCTCTACGACTGCAACAACACCGGTTCGCAGGTGTGGATACCGCAGTCCAACGGGTCGTTGTACAACCCGCAGTCCAACAGGTGCCTGGACGACACCGGTTGGTCGACCACCGCGGGCACCCAGGTGGAGATCTGGGACTGCACGGGCGGGGCCAACCAGGTCTGGCACCTGCCGTCCTGACGGTATTTCAGCTCTTGACGACCTGAGGCCCCGACGGCCTACGGCACTCCCGGCCCCAGGTCCTGACGTTCTTCCAGGCAGTCCCCCCACGCGAGCCGCCGCCCCGACGCACCGACGGCGGCGGCCCGCCTGCCACCTCCAAGGAGGAGTACGTGGTCTCCAGACGATCCTTCGTCACCGCGGTCGGCGCGGGCGCCGCCGCCGCGAGTTCCCCGCTGTGGGCGCGCGGCCTGACGTCGCGGGCCGCGGCGGCCGGTCCGTCACTGCCCGTCTCGCTGAAGAACAACTCGGGCAACGGCACGGTCTACGCCTACATCAGCGGCTCCGACAGCTCCGGCTGGCCCGGCTTCGTCACCTCGTCCGGGCACTTCCAGCGGCTGCCCAGCCCCTCGTCCGTCCTGACCCCGATCGCCGACTTCTCCCTCCAGTTGGGCGCCTCGGGCTCGGCCGCCACCACCTTCACGCTCCAGGACTACGTGATCGGCGGCCGGGTCTGGTTCTCGGTCGGCAAGAAGATCCAGTTCTACGTCAACCCGCCCGGCGGCAACGGCGGCGTACCCGGTCTCGTACAGCCCGGTTTCACCAGCAGCGACCCCAACTGGCTGACCAACTGGACCTTCTGCGAGTTCACGTACAACAGCGCCAACCTGTACGCGAACATCAGCTACGTCGACATGGTGGCGCTGCCCGTCTCCATGGCGACGACCGGCAGCGGCGGTTCGCAGTCGGTCAGCCCGCTGCCCTCGGGCGCGCTGGCCTCCATCGCCTCCGGGCTCCAGGCGCAGCACGCCGCCGACGGGGCGCCGTGGGACAAGCTGGTCGCCACCGACTCCTCGGGCGCCGCGCTGCGCATCCTGGCGCCCTCGCACTCGCCGACCGACTTCGGCGGGTACTGGAACAACTACCTCAACAGCGTGTGGAGTTACTACCAGTCGCACACGCTGACCATCAACGGGCAGGGCGGCATCGGCTCGTACTCGGGCACCGTCTCCGGCAACACCCTGGTCTTCTCGGGTCTGAACACCAACGGCGTGCCGTTCACCAAGCCCAGCGCCGTCGACATCTTCGGCTGCGCCAGCGGCCCGCTCTACAACTCCGGCGGCGACGCCCGCGGCGCGGTCGCCGCCCGGCTGGCCGCCGCCCTCAACCGCAGCTCGCTGCTGGTCGGCGGCGGCAACAACCAGCCCGACGGCGTCGCGCCCTCCGCGTACTACACGGACGCGACGACCAACCACTACGCGCGGCTCGTCCACAAGTACGCCAACGTCGGATACGCCTTCCCGTACGACGACGTCGGTCCCACCGGCGCCGCTCCCGTCGACGGTCACATCCAGGACGGCGCGCCGACCTCCTGGACGGTCTCGCTCGGTCCCGGCGCGGGCTCCGGCACCACCCCGCCGCCCGGCGGTGGCGGCACGGGCGCCTACTCGACCGTCCAGGCGGAGTCCTACAGCGCCCAGAGCGGCACCCAGACCGAGGCGTGCACCGACTCCGGCGGCGGCCAGGACGTCGGCTACATCTCCAACGGCGACTGGCTCAAGTACGCGGCCCTCGACTTCGGTTCCTCCTCGCCCTTGCAGTTCACCGCCCGCCTCGCCTCCGGCGCCGACCCCGGCGTCAGCGGCGCCCTCCAGGTCCGCCTCGGCAGCACCACCGGGACCAAGATCGCCGAGATCGACTTCGGCAACAACGGCGGCTGGCAGAACTGGCAGACCGTCCCCGCCAACGTCACCGCCTCCGTCACCGGCACCCACGACGTCTATCTCGTCTTCTCGTCCGGCTCCTCCGCCGACTTCCTCAACATCAACTGGTTCACCTTCACCCACTGATCCGGGTCCGTCCCTCAGCCTCCGCCGGGTCCGGGCCGCGCGATGTGCGGCCCGGCCCCAGCGGGTGGGGAACGTCAGATCAGGACGTCCTTGTAGTAGACGCTCGCGTAGCGGGTGGAGCTGGTCATGGAGGGGCGGGAGGCGAAGCCGAAGCACAGGCGCGGGTTGTCGTTGACGGTCCGGTAGACCATCATCCCCTCGGGCTCGCGGTAGAAGAGGGTCTTGCCTGCCGCGGTGAAGGAGCGCTGGACGACCTTGCCGGTGTTCATGTCGGTGGCCGTCACGTAGGAGTTGATGTCGGCGGGGTCCTCGTGCCCTGTGCCGTCCAGCGTGTAGAGGTAGTTGTCGAGGAACGTGTAGCCCTGGAAGGTCACGGAGCCGTTGCCGAGGGCGGGTTGGGCGAAGTGCGCCAGCGGGCTGGAGAACTGGCCCGCGGCGGCGTCGGCGAGCGAGAACAGGCTGTAGTGCATGCCGCCGCTCTCGCTGCGGCGGACCAACAGCCGTTTGTTGACCGGGTCGGTGGCGCAGGAGATCGTCTTGCTGCCGGTGAGGAACTTCTTCACCGACGACGGGGTGCCGCCGTTGACGAATTTGAAGCGGGCGAGCGCCGTGCCGCGACCGGCGTCACTGTGCTGGTCGGAGTCGCACTCCATCCAGATGTAGGACGCGGTGCCGACCGGCTCCACCCCGATCGACACACCGTGCCCCGCGTTGCTGACGTGCATGTGGCCGGTCAGCTCGCCGCTGATGCTCAACTGGTTGACGCACAGGTCGTCGCCGTCGCTGCCGTTCTGGATCTGCGCGATGTACAGGCGCCGGTTGACGTTGTCGTAGGCCATGCCCTGCATCGCGTGGTGCGTCTCGTGCAGCGACACCCCGCGGAACCGCTCGTACGACGGTTGCGACAGGTCGAACCGTTGGGAGGCCGGGACGTCGGCCGCTGCCAGTGACTCGCTCAGCGCGACGCCCGCGCCGACTCCGAGCAGGCCGGTACCGGCCACTTTTAACGCCGTGCGGCGCGAGAGGGATCGCGACAGTGATTTCGACATTGCGCCACCCTGGCACCACCCTTCACACCCCGCAATGCCCAGGGCGGAGGCGGGGCGGTCGGTCAGACGGCGGCGGGCGGCTGCACGGGGCGGGCAGTCCTACGGGGCGGGCGGCTGCACGGGGCGGGCGGTCAGACGGCGGCGGGCGGCTGCACGGGGCGGGCAGTCCTACGGGGCGGGCGGCTGCACGGGGCGGGCAGTCCTACGGGGCGGGCGGCTGCACGGGGCGGGCAGTCCTACGGGGCGGGCGGCTGCACGGGGCGGGCGCTGAGTTCCTTGGCCGCCTCCGTGAGGTCCTTGGCGGTGTCGATGGCCCGCCAGTAGGCCCCCTGGGGGATCGGGAAACCGGCCAGCCTCCGCTCGCGGGCCAGCCGCGGGAAGGTCGTGCGCTCGTGGTCGCCCCGGTCCGGGAGCTGGGCGGTGAAGCCGGGCGCGAAGACGTACACGCCCGCGTTGATGAGGAAGGGCGAGGGCGGGGCCTCGATGAAGTCCAGCACCTGGCCGAACTCGTTGGTCTCGACGGCGCCCCACGGGATACGGGGGCGGGCCAGCGCGAGGGTCGCGATCGCGTCGCGCTCACGGTGGAAGGCGGCCATCTCGCGGAGCGAGAAGCGGGTCCAGATGTCGCCGTTGGTGGCGTACCAGGCTTCGTCGGGCCGGGGCAGCGAGGCCGCCGCGTACTTCAACCCGCCGCCGCGGCCCAGCGGTTCGCGCTCGACGACCGTGGTCACGTTCAGCGGCTGCGGGGTGCCGTCCAGCCACTCCTGGAGCACCTCGGCGAGGTGGCCGCAGGACACGACGGCGTCGGTGACGCCCTCGGCGGCGAGCCACGCGAGCTGGTGCCCGATGATCGGCGTCCCGGTGCCGGGGATCTCCACCATCGGCTTGGGGCGGTCGTCGGTGTACGGCCGCAGCCGCGAGCCCTGGCCGCCGGCCAGGAGCACGGCCTGGGTGACCGGCGCGGCGTCGTGGCGCGAGGCGTCATCCGGCGCGGCGTCGTGGCGCGAGGCGTCATCCGGCGCGGCGGCGTGGTGCGTGGCCTCGGCGCGCGAGGCGTCGTGGGCGGTCGAGGGGGAACGGTCGTCGGCGCGCGTCATGCAGCGCACCCTATGCGAAGGCGGCGTACGTCCCGCACCGGGCGGGCCGTACGCCGCAAGGGGTTCCTCGCGCGTGCCGGTGGTGGGAGGCGGCCGGAGAGGCCGCCGTCAACAGCGATGTCAGCCGACCGAGGCGACGCCCGTCGCGAAGGCGGTGTCGCACACCGGGCGCGACCACGCCTGGGCGCGCTGCGTGGCGCCGTCGTACTTGGCGACGGCGGCGCGCCCCAGCGACCGGGCGATCGACGCGCAGTACCGTGCGAGCGACGGCTGACGCGCCATCTCGACCTGCAACTGGGTCAGAGCGGCGCCGGGGTCCTTCTCCTGGAGTTCGTCCAACAGACGGCGGCGCAGCACCTCCTGCGGTGCCTTGGAGGCATCCTGCGCGGCAACCTGCTCCTTCGTCTTCGCGGATGCGGTGAGCACCTGCGAGTCGGAGGAGGAGTCCGCCCACGGGACGCGGGTGACGGCGAGCGTTCCCGACAGCACGAGAACGACCGGAAGAACGAGCGCGAATGTCTTGCCGAGACGGCGAGCTACCTGGTTCACGCATCGGATCGTAGCGACTGGTGATGATTTGGCGACATTTAGTCACCCTGACGAGGGAGTGAAAATCTCGGAGAGGGTGTTCGGGTGTTGACGAACACACCCGAAAGGCCGGATATGCGTATGTATTTGTCGACAACGTGTACGGATGGCGGGGGTGGCGGCGAGGCGGGGGCGAGGCGGCGACGCGGCTCAGATAGCGGCGGCACACGTACCGGCGGGGCACATACCGGCGGGGCACATACCGGCGGCACACGTACCGGCGGCACACGTACCGGTGGCACACGGCGACGGCCCGCCGGTACGTGAGGAGTCACGTACCGGCGGGCCGTCGGCGTGGAGGAACCGGTGGATCAGCGGTTGTCGGTCAGGCGCTCGCCGGAGGAGGTGGCGAAGACGTGCGTCTCGCCGGCGCGCGGCACGACGTGCAGCACGGAGCCCTTCTCGGGGATCGCGCGGCCGCCGACGCGGATGACGACGTCCTTGTCCTCGTCGCCGACCTTGGCCGAGCCGTACACGTAACCGTCGGCGCCCAGCTCCTCGACGACGTTGACGGTGACAGCGAGACCCGCCGGGCCCTCCTTCGTCAGCGCCTTGGAGCTGTCGTTCTCGGAGACGATGTCGAAGTGCTCGGGGCGGACGCCGACGGTGACCGTACGGTCGCCCTTGTCCGACGCGGCCTGCACCGCTTCGCGCTCGACGTTCACGACCGCGTTGCCGAACTTCACGCCGCCGTCGGTGATCGGCACCTCGATGAGGTTCATCGCCGGGGAGCCGATGAAGCCGGCCACGAAGAGGTTCGCGGGGCGGTCGTACATGTTCCGCGGGCTGTCGACCTGCTGGAGGATGCCGTCCTTGAGGACCGCCACGCGGTCACCCATCGTCATGGCCTCGACCTGGTCGTGCGTCACGTACACGGTCGTGACGCCCAGACGGCGCTGGAGGCTCGCGATCTGCGTACGGGTCTGGACGCGGAGCTTGGCGTCGAGGTTCGACAGCGGCTCGTCCATGAGGAACACCTGCGGCTCACGGACGATCGCGCGGCCCATCGCGACACGCTGGCGCTGACCGCCGGAGAGCGCCTTCGGCTTGCGCGCCAGGTACTCGGTGAGGTCCAGGATCTTCGCGGCTTCCTCGACCCGCTTGCGGATCTCGGCCTTGTTGACGCCCGCGATCTTCAGGGCGAAGCCCATGTTGTCCGCGACGGTCATGTGCGGGTACAGCGCGTAGTTCTGGAACACCATCGCGATGTCCCGGTCCTTCGGCGGCAGGTGCGTGACGTCCCGCTCACCGATCCGGATCGCACCCGCGTTGACGTCCTCGAGACCCGCGAGCATGCGCAGGGAGGTCGACTTGCCGCAACCCGAGGGCCCGACGAGAACCAGGAACTCGCCGTCCCCGACCTCGATCTCCAGGCCGTCCACCGCGGGCTTGTCGCCACCGGGGTAGATGCGGGTCGCCTTGTCGAACGTGACAGTTGCCATGACTGATTACAGTCCCTTCACCGGCAGGAACGTGCCGGACGATCCGAGTAAAGGAAGGATTGGTCCAGTCCACACTGTGTGAACCTTCCCGTGACGCTACCTTGCCCCCCGCCCCTTGTCACCAGCCCCCCGCCCCCCACTTTCCCTCCCACCCCCCGATCCGTGCCCGCTACACTTCTCCTGCGCCTCCTTAGCTCAGCTGGCCAGAGCACCGCTCTTGTAAAGCGAAGGTCGTCGGTTCGAATCCGACAGGGGGCTCTCTGTTTGTGCTGGTCAGGTGCCCCGCCGTCCTTGTGGGCGGTGGGGCCTTTCCCGTCCGGCACACATTCAGCACACATCGTGTCCCGGACGGGGTGGGGAGGAGGCAGCCGGTGCCTCCCAAGGACGAGCTGGCGAAGCGGCGGTACGACAAGCTCGTAAGCCAGGTCGAGGCTCTGATGCGCGCGTCACTGAAGCCGGAGTACCAGGGGTACGGCGGGCAGCTCGTCCTGAACGCCAAGGACATCGAGGAGCTGGGCAGCTCGCCCGACGAGATCCGCCGAGCGGCGCGCGACCGACGCTCTGGACGCCTTCCTGGGCCGAGACGACTGATCAAGGCTGTCCCGCAACTCCCCACGGTCACACCGCTTGAGCGACGGGGTTGCCTTGGAGGTTGTGGTCGGCGCAGGGCCATGTGCTTGCGGCGAGCGGGGCGAGCGGTGTCGGTACGAGGTGCAGTTCCTTGCCGAGGGTGAGGGCGACCATGCCGTTGTCCAGAATGAGGACGCGGCTGGTGACGCCGGTGCCAGGAAGTTCTGCAAGTGTGTGGGCCTTCAGGCCGGCGTCGATGGCGGTCAGTTGGTCGTTGCGCCAGTAGACGGTGGTTCCTTCCTGGTCCACTGCGGCGGGTGCGGTGTAGTAGCCGGGCAGGCCCGGGCCGCTGGTCAAGGTGTCGTCCGGCGCAAGTCGCTGATATCTGGAGTGAGAAGGCAGCCGGTTCTCCATTTCGACAATGGAGACGACGCCGTCAGCACCGATCGCGAGCGTTCCATGGCTAGGCCAGGTGGCGACGCGGGCGCCTTCGGAGGTCCAACGCGTTGTCTCCAGGGCTCCGTAACCCTGGGCGCCGATGAGGAAGCCCCGGTCCCCGTCGATCGCTTTGTGCCCGCCGGGCGCGGCTGCCGTCGCGGCCGATGTCTTGCCCGTGCGTAGATCGAGAAAGAACGTGCGGCCGAGTCCGCTTCTTAGGTCTTCGAATGACGCGGCCACGCTGTCCCCGGCAATCATCAGCGGCTCGTGGTAAGCCACGCTGACCTCACCTGGCGCCCACGCGGGTTTCTGCCGCGCCTGCCAGCCGGAGTCCTCGCTGATCTCGACTATTCCGGGATACGAGATGTCGCCGAAGCGGATCGGGGTCGACCATACGCGGGTGCCGTCTTCGCGGTGGCGGGAGATCCGCGGTTCACTCATGGGCCCCTCGCGGCGAAGGGGTCCGCGCGCCGCAGTCCACAGGATGCAGAAGCCGTCGGGCAACAGGGCGAAGGTGCCGATGTCCTCGCCGGGCCGGCTGGGCGGGACCACGGAGTTGACGGTCCGGCCGTCCGCGTCGATCTCATCCAGAACCCGCCAGGTCGATTCAGGGCGGGACACCCAGACGGTTCCACGGCCGGTGGCCCGCACCCACGGGTGACCGGTTCCCGGGAACGAGCGCTGCCACTCCGCACGTCCCGTCTGGCTGACGGCGGTGAGGACGGTCTCCATGGGATTCGCGCCGTAGCCGATGACGAAGAGCAGACCGGCCGGATCATCGGCCACGACGTTCCGCGCCTGGCCAGGCAGGACGACGCGCAGAGGAGCATTCATGGACGTGCATCCTGCCCGGCCGTCCAGAGCGACGCCACCACGAGTGCCGGCCATGAGAACGCTCACCCGTGACCGGGCGTGCAGCCGTTGACGCCGCCCCCGCTCGGAAGCGGGGGGACGACATCCAACGGGAGTCCGGCCGTCGTCAGGCCGGTAGCGCGTCCTCTGGCGAGGATCATGGCCCGGCGTTTGTGCATCTTCTTGGAGACCTCGTCCAGGCGGTCGGGGAAGAGGTGGCCGTAGACGTCGAGGGTGAGGGTCGCGGACTTGTGGCCGAGCATGGTCTGGACGACGTCTCGTGAGGTCCTTTCCCGGGGGGATCGGCGTGGCGTGAGGACCGCGCCCTCTGGGGTGGGGGCGCGGTCCTGGGGGTGGGGGAGGGTCAGGAGGTGCGGGTGGGGGACGGGGAGGAGGGGTCTCCGAGGACGTGGAGGCCGAGGAGGCCGCCGATGGCGCCCTGGGTGGGCTTGGGGGCCGGGGCGGACGGGGCGGGAGCCTCCGGCTGGGAGGGCGGGGCGGGCGGCGGGGCCTGCGAAGTCCCGCCGGAGGAACCGCCGCTGGAGGAGGACGTCGAGCCGCTGGTCGGGCGGGAGCCCGCGGAGTGGCCGCCGCCGGTCGACGAGGAGGACGTGGACGACGAGGACGTCGGCGCCTTGGACGTCGGCTGCCCCTTGGCCTTCTTCTTGTCCTCGCCCTTCTTCTTGGACTTCGGCGACGCCGACGGCTTCGGCGACGCGCCCTGCGGCCCGCTGCCGCCCGAGACCTCGGGCAGCGGGGAGCCGGGCAGATTGTTGGTCGGAATGACCGTCGGCCGCTGCGGCCTGTCGTCGTGCGTGCTGGACGCGCGGACGGCGGCGCCGAGCACCGAGCCGATCAGCAGCGTCAGACCGGCGATCACGGTGGCGAGCACCGTGCCGCGCCGCAGCACCCGGCGGCGCAGGTCCCACACCGTGACGCGCGGGCCGAGCCGCCGCCAGGCGTCCCCGGCGAGGTGACCGTCGATGGAGTACACCGGCGCGCCCGCAATGATCAGCGGGCTCCACGCGGCGAGGTAGATGAAGTCCGGGGCGTCGTACACCGGGACCGTCCGCCAGCTCACCGTCACCAGCAGCGCGATCGACAGCCCCGCGCCGAAGAAGGCCGCGACACGCTGCCACAGACCGCAGACGGTCAGGACGCCGACGACCACCTGGAGGAAGGCGATGCTCAGGCCAGCGCCCACCGGGTGGTTGAGCGCGGCGTCGCGCAGCGGCTCCGCGAGGGCCCACGGGTGCAGCGAGTTGAGCCAGGTGACCATCGAGCCGCGCTTGCCGCCGTCGAAGTAGACGGGGTCGCAGAGCTTGCCCATGCCCGCGTAGATCGACACGAAGCCGAGGAAGATCCGCAGCGGGAGCAGCACGATGCCGAGGTTCATCCGGCGGTCGGGGTACCAGGCGTGCTTGGCCGGTTCGCCGTTGCGGGTACGCGGCCTGCGCTCGGCGCCGTCGACGGACGAGGAGTCGCCGACGTAGCCCACCCGCTGCTCGTCGGAACCGCCGTCCGCGCCCTCGTCGTACGCGCCGGTCGCCGGGCGTACGCCGCTGAGCAGGCCGGTCGGGGACTGCGCGCCGCGCTGGCCCACGACGGTCGGCACGGGGGGCGCCGCCGTGGTGTCGTCGATCCGCGGCAGCACCTGGGTGGCCGCGCCGGAGGAGTTCGCGCCGCCGGCCACGCCCGCGCGGCGGACCGCCTGGAGCAGTTCCCCGGCCGCCGGGTCGCCCGGCGTGGAGCGGCCCGACCACACCACCGGCGACAGCTTCCGCCGCCCGGCCGCGCCGGGCCGCGCTTGCGTCACGACGGGGATCTGCGCGGTGTCGTCGAGGCTGAGGGCACGGCCCGGGGTCGCGCCGAGCTGCACCCGGAAGCTCGCGTGATTGACGATGACCTGGGCGGGATCGCTCGGCACCCTGGCCATGCTCAACGGAGCGGGCTCGTCGAAGCCGGGCAACCCTCCCCCCGTAGGAGTGCGGGGTGTTCTGGTGTCCACACTCATCTAACCGAGTGACGGACGTTTAGGACACTGCCTCCGCGCCCCCACGATGTCCGAGACCCGTCAACGCCCGGTCAGCGCCCCGGCGATGACGATTCGAAGACGCGTCCGAGAACGCCTCAGGAAGGGTCACAGGGCGGCTCAGAGCCTGCGCCGCGCAAGCTTTTCAGGCCCGGCGCCACGACCCCGGCGCCACAACCACCGCTCAGGCCCTGCGCCGCGACGCCTCGTACAGCACAACACCCGCCGCCACACCGGCGTTCAGCGACTCCGCCGCGCCGCCCGGCATCGGAATCCGCACCAACAGGTCGCACGTCTCGCTGACGAGCCGCGACAGCCCCTTGCCCTCGCTGCCCGCGACGATGACGACGGGCCCCGACAGGGCGTCCAGCTCGTGCAGTTCGAGGTCGCCGTCCGCGGCCAGGCCGACGACGGTGAGCCCGGCCTTCTGGTACGACTCCAGGGTGCGGGTGAGGTTGGTGGCGCGCGCCACCGACACCCGCGCCGCCGTACCCGCGGACGTCTTCCACGCACCGGCCGTCATCCCGGCCGCGCGCCGCTCGGGCACGACGACGCCGTGCCCGCCGAAGGCCGCCACCGAGCGGACGACGGCGCCGAGGTTACGGGGGTCGGTGACACCGTCGAGCGCGACGATCAGCGGGTCCTCGCCCGCGTCGTGCGCGGCGGCGGCCAGATCGTCCGGGTGCGCGTACTCGTACGGCGGGATCTGGAGCACCAGGCCCTGGTGGTTCAGGCCCGCGGTGAGCCGGTCGAGCTCGGGGCGCGGGGCTTCGAGCAGCGGTACGCCGCGGTCGGTGGCCAGCCGCAGCGCCTCCCGTACCCGGTCGTCGTTCTCGATGAACTGCTGGACGTACACAGCTGTGGCCGGGATGTCGGCGCGCAGCGCCTCCACCACCGGATTGCGGCCGACGACCAGCTCGGAGGTCGACTTGGAGCCCCGGCCCGACGGGCGCCGGGACTGCGAGGAGACGGCCCGCTTGGCCGCGGCGTTGGCGACGCGGTTCTTCTTGTGGCCCTTGCGCGCCTCCGCGGGCGGCGTCGGGCCCTTGCCCTCAAGGCCCCTGCGCCGCTGCCCGCCGCTGCCGACCGTGGCGCCCTTTTTGTTGGATGTACGGCGGTTCCTGCGCTGGCTGTTCCCGGCCATGGGGCACTCTCACTTCGCTTCGGTCATGCTCGCCGGACATGGGTCCGGCGTACGGATATACGGGTCGGGTCGGGTCGGGGCGACGGGTCGGGCCCGTCGACCGGAGCCGCGGAGGCGATCCGCCAGGAGGCGTTCCGCCACGGAGGCAGTCGGCCGCTGAGGCGGTCGGCCGCGGGATCGGTCAGCCGCGCAGCGTCCAGCGCGAACCCGTCGGTGTGTCCTCGATCTCCAGACCCGCCTGTACGAGCTGGTCGCGGATCGCGTCGGCGGTCGCGTAGTCCTTGCGGGCGCGGGCCGACTGCCGCTGTTCGAGGACCAGCCGGACCAGGGAGTCCACGACGCCGTGCAGGTCGTCGCCGCGGTCGGCGCCCGTCCAGTGCGCGTCGAGCGGGTCGAGGCCCAGCACTCCGAGCATCGCACGGACCTCGGCCAGACGCGCGACCGCGGTCTCCTTGTCGTCCGCCGTCAGCGCGCTGTTGCCCTGCCGGACGGTGGTGTGGATCACGGCGAGCGCCTGCGGCACTCCCAGGTCGTCGTCCATCGCCTCGGCGAAGGCGGGCGGCACCTCGGCGGCGGGCTCGACCGGCCCGGCTTTCTCGATGACCCGCTGCACGAAGCCCTCGATCCGCGCGAAGGCGGACTCCGCCTCGCGCAGCGCCTCCTCGCTGTACTCGATCATCGACCGGTAGTGCGGGGTGCCCAGGTAGTAGCGCAGCACGATCGGCCGCCAGCGCTGCACCATCTCGGAGACCAGCACCGAGTTGCCGAGCGACTTGCTCATCTTCTCGCCGCTCATGGTGACCCAGGCGTTGTGCACCCAGTAGCGGGCGAACTCGTCGCCGTACGCCTTGGCCTGCGCGATCTCGTTGTCGTGGTGCGGGAAGATCAGGTCGATCCCGCCGCCGTGGATGTCGAAGACGCTGCCCAGGTACTTGTGGGCCATCGCCGAGCACTCCAGGTGCCAGCCGGGACGGCCGCGGCCCCACGGCGTCTCCCACGACGGCTCGCCGGGCTTGGTCGACTTCCACATCGCGAAGTCCCGCTGGTCCCGCTTGCCGGTCTCGCCCTCGCCCTCGGGCTGGCGCAGATTGTCCAGCTCCTGGTTGGACAGCTCCAGGTACTCGGGGAACGAGCGCACGTCGAAGTACACGTTCCCGTCGGCCTCGTACGCGTGCCCGCGCTCGATGAGGCCGCGCATCATCTCGATCATCTCCGGTACGTGGCCGGTGGCGCGCGGCTCGTACGTGGGCGGCTGGCAGCCCAGCGCGTCGTAGCCCGCGGTGAAGGCGCGCTCGTTCTCGTACCCGATCGCCCACCACGGGCGGCCCTGGTCGGCCTCCTTGGCGAGGATCTTGTCGTCGATGTCCGTCACATTGCGGATGAACGTGACGTCGTAGCCGCGGTAGCGGAACCAGCGCTGGATGATGTCGAAGTTGAGCCCGGACCTGATGTGCCCGATGTGCGGGGCCGCCTGCACGGTGGCGCCACACAGGTAGATCGAGACGCAGCCCGGCGTGAGCGGGACGAAGTCACGGACCTGGCGCGCGTTGGTGTCGTACAGGCGAATAGTCACTCCACAAGGGTAGTGGCCCGGAGCGGGTGCCTTGTGCGGTCTGACACAGGGCACACACAACGGTGACAATCGGCTGTACGGCGACCCCCGCGCCCCGGCCCCGCCCGGCTGGACGGCGGCCCGGCTGTACGGACGGCGGCCCAGCTGTACGGACGGCGGCCCCGCGCGGCTCAGCCGTGCTCGACGATGCGGTCCGCGCTCACCCGTACGACGACACGCACGTCCCCGGGCTCGTCGTTGCCGTACTCCTCACCGGTGTACTTCCGGCTCAGCGCGTTGATCAGGTCGTCGCCGCCCTCACGGGTGAGGGTCGCCGTGCCCCGGATCTCCAGGTACTTGTACGGGTTGTCGACCGGGGTCACCAGCACGGTGGTGCGGGGGTCCTTGAGCAGATTGAGGTGCTTGCGACGGCCCTCCTTGGTGGAGACGAGCACGTCGTCACCGTCACGCGTCACCCACACGACGGACAACTGGGCCTGGCCGTCGGGCTGGAGGGTGGCGATGGTCGCGAAATTCTTGCCGTCGATCAGGGCGCGGGCGGAGTCCGGGAGGGCGGCCATGAGCGGGTCCTTTCACATGCCGGGGCGGTGATCTTCCGGCTACGCAACGTGCCGGGCGGGCGGAGAATTCCCCCACCCGCCCGTGGGTTTTCCTCGCTCACTCGTGCGGGTGAGCGCGGACCACCAGTGCCGTCGCGACGGCGGCGAGGCCGTCGCCGCGGCCGGGGAAGCCCAGGCCGTCGCTGGTGGCGGCGCTGACCGAGACGGGGGCGCCGACCGCCGAGGTCAGGACCTTCTGGGCCTCGTCGCGGCGGCGGCCGATCTTGGGGCGCTTGCCGACGACCTGGACCGCCACGTTGCCGATGACGAAGCCCGCGTCGCGCACGATCCGGGCGGCCTCGGTGAGCAGGGCGGTCCCGGAGGCGCCCGCCCACTCGGGCCGGTCGGTGCCGAAGTGGGCGCCGAGGTCACCGAGCCCGGCGGCGGAGAACAGGGCGTTGCAGGCCGCGTGGGCGACGACGTCGGCGTCGGAGTGCCCGGCGAGCCCCGGCCCCTCCCCCTCCCAGAGGAGTCCGGCGCACCACAGCTCGCGCCCTTCCTCGAAGGCGTGGATGTCGGTGCCGATGCCGACCTGGGGAAGCACGTAGCCGGGCGGCAGACCGGAGCCGGGCAGACCGGAACCGGACGGATCGCCGCCGGGCAGATCGGACCCGGACACCCCGTGCCCGAGCGGGCCGTCAGTAGCCATCGGTGGCCCTCCTGCGGGCGAGTACGGCCTCGGCGAGTACGAGGTCCAGCGGGCGGGTGACCTTGAACGCCTCTTCGTGGCCCGGCACGACCAGCACCGGTACGCCGAGCTGTTCGACCATGCTCGCGTCGTCGGTGACATCGCGGGTGACGGTGGCGTGCGCCTTGGCGAGCGTGCCGCGGTCGAAGCCCTGCGGGGTCTGGACGGCGCGCAGCAGGGCGCGCTCCGGGGTGCCGGTGACCAGATGGGTGACCGCGTCGACGCTCTTGACGGTGTCGGCCAGCGGCAGCGCGGGGACGACGGCGGGGGCGCCGCCGCGTACCGCCTCGACCACGCCGTCCACGGTCTCCACCGGCACCAGCGGGCGGGCCGCGTCGTGCACGAGGACGACGTCCACGTCGTCGGGGAGCGCGGCGAGGCCGAGCCGTACCGACTCCTGCCGTACGTCACCGCCGGGGACGACCCGTATGTCGGTGGACTCGGGCAGGCCGTGGGCGTCGAGCAGCGCCCTGACCTCGGGGACGCCCTCGGGCGGGGCGACGACCACGATCACGTCGACGGCGCGGGCGCGGGCCATCGCGCGGACGGCGTGCACCAGGATGGGCACCCCGCCGAGGGTGCGCAGGGCCTTGGGCGCGCCGGGGCCGAGCCGAAGTCCACGGCCGGCGGCGGGAATGACTGCTGCGGTACGCAGGTTTGTGTCCTTGTATGAGGTGGGTATCGCCTGGGAGTACCCCCAGCCGAGGTTGGGGACAGTGCCGGGCAAGCGCTCACCGCGGACCCCTTCCGTGAAGTCCGCGGGGATGTGCCACGCCCGGTACCGCCTGGTGAGCGGTGCCGTATGTCTCCGGCCGTATGTCTCCGGCCGTATGTCTCCGTACGCGGGCACAAGCATGCCGCAGCACCCGGTCGTCATGCCCGACCGGGTGCCGCGGTAATTCCCTCGGGTGGTGTTTCCGGGGGCAGTGCGTCGCCGTACGTCACGGTCGGCGTGGCCACGCCGATTGAGACGAGAAACGAGAACCTCGATGGCACGTGGTGGGCGCGCGCGAGGATCTTAGGACGCGAGAACCTCGTCGAGCAGCGCCTCGGCCTTGTCCTCGTTGGTGTTCTCCGCCAGAGCGAGTTCGCTGACCAGGATCTGCCGGGCCTTGGCGAGCATGCGCTTCTCGCCGGCCGACAGGCCGCGCTCGCGCTCACGACGCCACAGGTCGCGGACCACTTCTGCGACCTTGATGACATCGCCGGAAGCGAGCTTCTCCAGATTTGCCTTGTATCGCCGGGACCAGTTGGTGGGCTCCTCGGTGTACGGCGCGCGCAGCACCTCGAAGACCCGGTCCAGACCCTCCTGACCGACCACGTCGCGTACGCCGACGAACTCCGCATTGTCCGCGGGCACACGTACCGTCAAGTCGCCCTGGGCGACCTTGAGCACCAAGTAGGTCTTGTCCACGCCTTTGATCTGGCGAATTTCGATTGCCTCGATCAGCGCGGCCCCGTGATGGGGATAGACCACGGTGTCGCCAACCTTGAACGTCATGTGACAGGTACCCCTTCCGTGGCTATCCAGGGTAACACGGGAACGCCCTCATCTGAATGGCGTTTTCGCAGGTCAGAGCATATCTCAGGGCTTGACAACGGCCCCCGGGACGTGCTGGAGCATGCCTCCCGCGCGAGGTATCCGCAGGTGGGAGCAGGTATACGGGGAGGCTGAAACGCCGCCGTTACAGGCTCTACCGCCGCCGAACAAGGGGCAGTACGTCCCTATTTGTCGCTCCCGGACGAGTGGATCATCGCTACTCCGTTCGGGAACCTGCCCGCAGATGATCCAATTTTGCACAGTCGTGGAACAACGGCGGAACACTCGCGGAAAACCGGCCGCGCCGATCATGAACGACGTCGGGTAATCACGTCGGGGGAATGCGGAATGCAATGGGTACGCGCGCCCGGCCCGCCACCGGGCGGGTGAACCGCGCGGGTGAGCCGGGCTCCCAGGGGCCACCCGGTGCGCGGGCGCGTCAACGGCTCGGTAATCTAAGGCCGCTGGAAGATCTTCCGAACCTGATCTAGGAGATGCCGCCGCCGTGGTCCGCAGCTTCCGTCGCGGCGCCCTCGCCGCCGTTTTCGCGCTCTCGCTCGCCCCGCTCGCCGCCTGCGCGGCCGGGAACGACGCGCAGACCCTGAAGGTCCAACCGGACAGCGACTCCGTGACTCACGGCGTGATCAAGGTACAGAACGCCGTGGTGCTCACCCAGAGCGCCGGCAACGGACCCGCGACGGTCTCCGCGCGCCTGTTCAACAACGGCGACGACGCCCAGACCCTCCAGTCCGTCCAGCTCGGCTCGACCAGGGTCACGCTCGCGGACAAGGACGGCGGCCAGACCGTCAGCGTCCCCGGCCACGGCACCGTGCTCCTCGGCGGCAAGGGCAACCCGTCCGCCGTCGTGGACAGCGGCACCGAGGCGCTGCGGGACGGCGACGTGCAGAACGCCGTGTTCGAGTTCAGCTCCTCCGGGCCCGTCGCGATCCAGCTCAACGTGATCCCGGCCACCGGCGACTACCAGCAGTTCGGTCCCAGCTCGCTGCCGACCACCCAGGCGCCGACGCCGAGCACCACGCCGACCGGCTCGGCCACGCCCACCGGCTCGGCCACGCCGACGGACACCGCGACCCCGACGGGCACCGCGACCCCGACCTCCTGAGGTCGGTTTTCGGACAACCTGAAACGGCCCGGTGGCACACTCGCCACCGGGCCTTTCCCGTATACGAATCCGGGACGCGCTCTGCCGTCCGCGCGCTGTGTCAGGGCCCGGGACCAACGCCCGGACCCGGGTTTACGGCTCGAACTTGTAGCCCAGGCCGCGGACCGTCACCAGATAGCGCGGCGCGCCCGGGTCGGGCTCGATCTTGGCGCGCAGCCGCTTGACGTGCACGTCGAGGGTCTTGGTGTCACCGACGTAGTCGGCACCCCAGACCCGGTCGATGAGCTGCATACGGGTCAGGACGCGGCCCGCGTTGCGCAGCAGCATCTCCAGCAGGTCGAACTCCTTGAGCGGGAGGTCGACCTTGCCGCCGGAGACGGTGACCACGTGCCGGTCGACGTCCATCCGGACCGGACCGGCCTCCAAGGCGGCCGGGGAGATCTCCTCGGGCTCGCCGCGGCGGCGGAGCACCGCGCGGATGCGGGCGACCAGCTCCCGCGAGGAGAACGGCTTGGTCACATAGTCGTCCGCGCCTATCTCCAGGCCGACGACCTTGTCGATCTCACTGTCCTTGGCGGTCACCATGATGACCGGGACATTGGACTTCAGCCGGAGCTGGCGGCAGACCTCGGTGCCGGGCAGGCCCGGCAGCATGAGGTCGAGCAGCACCAGGTCGGCGCCATTGCGCTCGAACTCGTCCAGCGCGTCGGGCCCGGTCGCGGATATGGCGACCTCGAAGCCCTCCTTGCGGAGCATGTACGACAGCGCGTCGCTGAAGGACTCTTCGTCCTCGACGACGAGTACGCGTGTCACGGAAGGACCTCCGGGGCGGGGATGTGTTCGGGGAGAGAGCGGAAGAGCTGTTCGTCCGACGGCTCGTCCAGCGACTCCTGGTCGGAATCGAGATCGGAGTCGCGGTCGGAGTCGGGATCGGAGTCGGGGTCCGCGTCCGCCTCGGCCACGGGATCGGTGCCGGGCGGCAGTGCGCGGTCGCGGGCGATCCCGGCTTCGGGAAGCCGCAGTGTGAAGGTGGAGCCCTGACCCTCGGCGCTCCACACGGTGACCTCCCCGCCGTGCGAGGCGGCCACGTGTTTGACGATGGACAGCCCGAGCCCGGTGCCGCCGGTGGCCCGCGAACGCGCCGGGTCGACCCGGTAGAAACGCTCGAAGACCCGGTCGCGGTCCTTCTCGGAGAGGCCGATGCCCTGGTCGGTGACGGAGATCTCAATGAGATCCCCGCCGGGTGCGTTGATCCTGCGCCCCGCGATGCCGACCCGCGTACGGGCCGGACTGTAGTTGACAGCGTTCTCGACGAGATTGCCGAGGGCGGCGGCGAGCTGGCCCCGGTTTCCCCATATGTGCAGGTCAGGGGTGGTTCCGGTAGCCATGGTGATCTGTTTGGTGTTGGCCTGGTGACGGCAGCGGTCGACGGCCTCGGCGACGAGGTCGTCCACGGCCACCGGCTCGGCGTCGTCGAGCAGGTCGTCGTCCTGGACCCGGGAGAGGTCGATGATCTCCTGGACCAGGCTGGTCAGCCGGGTGGCCTCGATCTGCATCCGGCCCGCGAAGCGGATGACCGCCTCGGGGTCGTCGGAGGCGTCCATGACGGCCTCCGACAGCAGGGAGAGCGCCCCCACGGGGGTCTTCAGTTCGTGGCTGACATTCGCCACGAAGTCACGGCGGACCGCCTCGATCCGCCGGGCCTCGGTGAGGTCCTCGACCAGCAGCAGCACCAGCCGGGAGCCCAGCGGGGCGACCCGCGCCGAGACCGCGAGACCTTCGCCGCGGCTCACACCGCGGCGCGGCAGGTCCAGTTCCACCTGCCGTATCTCGCCGTCCCGCCGGGTCTCGCGGGCCATCTGCAGCATCTGGTCGACGGCCAGCCGGCCGCCGCGTACCAGCCCGAGGGCGTACGCCGCCGAGCTGGCCTTGACCACCGTGTCGCCCTCGTCCAGGACGACGGCGGAGGACCGCAGGACCGAAAGGACGGTGTCCACGCCCGGCGGCAGCGCGCCGGTCATGTTGTCGGGCCGCATGGCCGTACGGGTGGGGCGGGCCTGTTCCCGCTCGCTCCAGCGGAACGCGAGCACGGCGATCACACCGGTCAGCAGACCGGCTATCGCACTGGCTGCGGCGACTGCCGCGTTCACGTCCATAGCCCCAGGTTAGGTGGGTCGCGCAAGCGATCCACAACCCCGGAAGCTACCTCTCGGATGCTCGTTGCCAAGAGTTCACCTTCACGTGGGGAGTGGTTCACTCAGGGTGTGCGGTCGGTACGCGTACGCCCATCAGCGTGGCAGCGTGGAGGAGAAACCTCTGTTCGGACGGAAGGAAAGCGATGCGGGACGCATATCACGAGGAGCTGGACTCGATCGGTGACGGTCTGGTCGAGATGGCCCGGCTCGTCGGCTCCGCGATCGGCCGCGCCACCACCGCGCTGCTCGACGCGGACCTGAAGGTCGCGGAGAGCGTCATCGCCGCCGACGAGAAGGTCGACGAGATCCAGCGGGAGCTGGAGAACCGGGCGATCACCCTGCTGGCCCGGCAGCAGCCGGTCGCCACCGACCTGCGGATCGTGGTCACGTCGCTGCGGATGAGCGCGGACCTGGAGCGGTCCGGCGACCTCGCCCGCCACGTGGCCAAGCTGGCCCGCCTGCGCTTCCCCGAGTCGGCCGTGCCGCGCGACCTGCACAGCACCATCCTGGAGATGGGCCAGCTCGCGCAGCGCCTGGTCGCCAAGGCCGGCGAGGTCATCGTCAGCAAGGACGTGGACGACGCGCTCCAGCTCGAAGCGGACGACGACCGCATGGACGAGCTGCACCGCACGCTCTTCCAGCACCTGCTGGACGACCGCTGGAAGCACGGCATCGAGACGGCCGTGGACGTGACGCTGGTCGGCCGGTACTACGAGCGCTTCGCCGACCACGCCGTGTCGGTCGCCAAGCGCGTCGTCTACCTGGTCACCGGTGAGCACGCGGACGAGATGACGCCGCAGACGCCGTCGGCGGTGGAGGGCGCGTAGCGCCGTCCGGCGGGGGGCTTTCGCGGCGCGCGGGCCGGTGGCGGCACGGAGGGCTTTCGCGGCGCGCGGGTCGGTCGCCGCGCGTAGGGCGCGTAAGGCATTCGGGGGAGGCCGGAGTGCGCTCGTGCGCCGGGGGTGCGCTATTGAAGGGCGCGGCCGGCGCGGAGTTCACTGGTGGGTAGGCAAGCCTGAGGAGGGTGTACTGATGCAGGAATCCCCCGTCACGCCAACTCCCGTACGCGACCAGCCGTCTTCCGACCACGCCCCGCGGCCGCTCCGGACCCCGCTGCCGCTGGTCGCCGCGTGCGGCTGCGGCTCGGGGTGCGGCTGTGGCTGTCAGTCCGGCGGCGCCTGCCAGTGCGGAGGCTGCACCGGCTGACGCCCCGTCCGTCCCGACTCGTCTGATCCGTACCGTCCCGTCGCACCAACCGTTCACACGGACGACGGCCCGCGCTTCCTGACGGACGCGGGCCGTCGTCATGCCCGGCCAACGACGACGGCCGCGCCCTCGGACCGCCCTTGTGACGACTCGGAAGGCTCCGTCGACGTCCTGCCGGCCGACGGGCTGCTCGGCCGCCGACCCGCCGTCGACCCGTGAACGACAACGCCCCCCGTCTGCGGGAAAACCCGCGGACAGAGGGCGTGGCGGTGCGAGAGGACTACTTCTTGCCCTGGTTCTTGACCGCCTCGATGGCGGCTGCCGCGGCGTCGGGGTCGAGGTAGGTGCCGCCCGGGTTGAGGGGGCGGAAGGAGGCGTCGAGCTGGTAGGAGAGGGGGATGCCGGTGGGGATGTTGAGGCCGGCGATGTCGGCGTCGGAGATGCCGTCGAGGTGCTTGACCAGGGCGCGCAGGGAGTTGCCGTGCGCGGCGACCAGGACGGTGCGGCCCGCGAGCAGGTCGGGGACGATGCCGTCGTACCAGTACGGGAGCATGCGCAGGACGACGTCCTTGAGGCACTCGGTGCGCGGACGCAGCTCCGGCGGGATGCTCGCGTACCGCGCGTCGTCGCTCTGCGAGAACTCGGCGCCGTCCTCCAGGGGCGGCGGCGGGGTGTCGTACGAGCGGCGCCACAGCATGAACTGCTCCTCGCCGAATTCGGCGAGGGTCTGCGCCTTGTCCTTGCCCTGGAGCGCGCCGTAGTGCCGCTCGTTGAGCCGCCAGGAGCGGTGGACGGGCACCCAGTGGCGGTCGGCGGCCTCCAGGGAGAGCTGCGCGGTGCGGATGGCGCGCTTCTGGAGGGAGGTGTGCACCACGTCGGGGAGGAGACCGGCGTCCTTGAGCAGCTCGCCGCCCCGGACCGCCTCCTTCTCACCCTTGTCGTTGAGATTGACGTCCACCCAGCCGGTGAACAGATTCTTCGCGTTCCACTCGCTCTCGCCGTGGCGGAGCAGGATCAGTTGGTACGGAGCAGCAGCCATGGGCCCGAGCCTAATAGAAATCCCCTGGCGCCACCCGACCGCCCTCTGTAATATTCTCCAGCCGGTAGAGGTCATTACACAAAGGGGTCGCGGTGACGGCGTTCAGTCGGGCGGTACGGGAGACGGTGAGCGGTCTTCCCCGCCAGTTCTGGTGGCTGTGGACCAGCACCCTGGTGAACCGCCTCGGCGGCTTCGTCGTGACGTTCCTCGCCCTCTATCTCACCGTGCAGCGCGGCTACTCCGCCTCGTACGCGGGCCTGGTCGCGGCCCTGTTCGGGCTCGGCGGCGCCGCGGGCGCGGTGCTCGGCGGGGTCCTCGCCGACCGGATCGGCCGCCGCCCCACGCTGCTCGCCACCCAGCTCGGCGCAGCCGCCACCACCGCGGTGCTCGGCTTCGTGACCAACCCGCTGGCCATCGCCGCCGTCGCCACCCTCGTCGGCCTGACCAGCAGCGCCTCCCGGCCCGCGCTCTCCGCGATGATCGCCGACCTCGTACCCCCGAAGGACCGGGTGCGCGCCTTCTCCCTCAACTACTGGGCGATCAACATCGGCTTCGGCGTCTCGGCCGCCGCCGCGGGCTTCATCGCCTCCGAGGGATACGTGTGGCTGTTCGTCGGCGACGCGCTGACGACCGTGCTGTGCGCGGTGGTCGTGTACGTCAAGGCGCAGGAGACGCTGCCGGTGACGGCGAAGGTGACGTACGTGGACGGGAGGACGGTGAGCGGGAAGGCGGTGAACGGGAAGGCGGTGAACGAGAAGGCTGGGAGCGGGACGTCGGCGAGCGGGACGACGGCGAAATCCCGTCCCCGTAAGGCGACTTCGCGGCGCGCTGCGGACTCCACCGACATCCGGCTCTCCGACGTCCTGCGCGACCAGCGCTTCATGGCCCTGGTCGGCCTGACCTTCCTGCTCGGCTCGGTGATGAACCAGGCCAACTCCACACTCGCCGTCGACATGGGCGCGCACGGCCTGTCCGCCCGCCAGTTCGGTGTCGTCATCGCCATCAACGGCCTGGTGATCGTGCTGCTCCAGATCCCCGTCACCCGGCTGGTGCGGCGGTACGGCAACGCGGCGCTGCTGGGCGTCGGTTCACTGCTGATGGCGTGGGGCTTCGGCCTGACCGTCCTCGCGGGCTCGGTCGCCCTCTACTCGCTGACCGTCGTCGTATGGACCCTCGGCGAGATCGTGCACGCCCCCGCCTCGATGTCGGTGGTCGCCGACCTCGCCCCGGCCACCGCCCGTGGCCGCTACCAGGGCATGTACACCCTGTCCTGGTCCGCCGCGGCCTTCGCCGGTCCCCTGGTCGGCGGCGTCACCCTCGACCAGCTCGGCCGCACCACCGTCTGGCTGGGCTGCGCCGTCCTCGGCACGCTCGCGGGCGCCGGTTACTACCTGCTGCTGCGCGGCCGTCCGGCCGCCCCGGTCCTCCCCACCGCCCCTGTGGCGGCCGGAGTCGAGGCCCAGGCCCCGGCTCCCCGCGACGCCCCGGAACAGGTCGGCGGCTGAGCGCCGCGGGCCGTTCGCCGACCGGGACACCAGCCGGGACGCCGACAGGGCCACGAAGGCGCTCGGCCGGAAGCCCCGGTCAGCGGCGGAGCCGCAGAGCGCGCTGCGCCTCGTAGAGGTTCGGCGGGTCGATCCCCGGAGTGCCGTAGGACTCCAGGCGCGAGTGCAGCGGGCCCGTGAAGTCGGGGACGTCGATCTGGCCGAAGGGGGTCACCGTGGAGATGCCGACGGTCGCGCTGTAGGGCGCGATGTCGTCGATCTTGACGCAGCCCGCGCGGCCGTTGGTGACGGTGACGTTCCAGTGGGTGAAGCGGGCGCCGTACAGCGGTCCGGCGGAGGCGTCGCCGCCGTGCTGACCGTCGTTGGAGACGGTGATGTCGGTACGGACGCAGGCGAACGGCAGGCCGCGGTGGGTGTCGAAGGTGCCCATCTCCATCCGGCCGCGCGACCAGACGTTGTACGACGACAGGCCCTCGGCGTTGATGCCGTGGAGCTGCGTGCCGGACGGGGCGGGCACGGTGCGCCGGTCGATCGCGAAGTCCTCGACGAGGTTGTCGTGCGAGCCCTCACGGCAGGCGTACGGGTGGTGGCTGCCGCGCCCCGAGACGCGGGTACGGCGGAAGGTGGTGGCCTTCGCCGCGACCATCAGGAAGCCGTTGTCGACGTCGACGGCGTGCACGTCGTCCACCCAGCAGTCCCAAGTGCACTGCGCGACCAGCCCGTTGTACCCCTTGTCGAGCAGATGCGGCGACTGCGGTGTGGGCGTCATCCGGATGGTCAGGCCCTCCACACCGGAGTTGACCAGCGGCTCGACCATCGTGGTGATCCTCGGCCGCCACAGCAGCCGGGTGTCCAGCGGCAGCGGCCGGTCGAAGGTGACGCGCCGTCCCCGGACTTCGGTGATCAGGGCCGGCCATTCGTAGGGGACGTACGAGAGCAGCTTGCTCTTGTCGGACCAGTCGTACGTGGCCGCGCCGTCGACGTCGCCCGCCATGTGGTCGAGCAGGCCGTGCGCGGGGTCGTCGGCGTATTGCAGCAACACGCGTGCGCCGGGTCGCAGTTGGCTGGCACTGTCGACGGTGACGCTCCAACTGCCCTGCGGGGCCTCCTCGGTGACGGTCGCGAGCGTCCGCCACTGGTCGCGCTTGTTGCCGGTCCAGCCCTCGAACGGCCAGTCCTTGGCGCGGATCGCGTCGGTCAGGGAGGCGTAGCGGTCGGCCGGGCACATCCAGACCAGGCCGCCCGCCCAGGACCACGACGACTTGTCGCCGCCGTACCGGCTGCCGTACGGGCCGATGAGGTCGGTCAGCGACCTGGTCGCGTACAGCACGGTGCGTCCGCTGCCCGCGCCGCGCAGGGTGGTGTTGCTCCAGCCGAGCCGGATGACGTCATCGATGCGGTACGTGCCCGGCGGGAGGTGGACGGTGCCGCCGCCCGCCCGGCCGACCTCGCGCAGGGCGCGGTTGATGGCGGGGGCCGCGTCGGCCGAGCCGTCCGCCTTGGCGCCGTAGCGCAGGACGTTCGCGCGGACGGGGTGGCGGCGGAAGCGGCGGGAGCCGCCGTCGTAACCGGCGCGGGCGACGTACGGGATCTGCGGGTGGGTGTACGGGGTCGCGGTGAACTCCCGCCAGAGGGCGAGGGGTTGGCGGCCCCCCTGCCCGGACGGGTCGACGGCCGCGTCGGCGGCCTTCGCCGTACCGCCGAACGCCGTACCGCCGAACGCCGTGCCGCCGAACGGCGTGCCGCCGAGCGCCGTCGCGGCTGCCGCCGCCGAGGTGACCTGGACGCTCGCGGTCAGCAGCTTCCTGCGGCTCATCGCCATGCTTCCACCCTTCACACGTAGGCCGCTCTCACGTATCTGAACGTGGTTCAGATCTACGACTGACGCGAGGGTGTCACGTGGTATGGACCAAGGGGAAGGGGTCGTGCGGTGATTCTTAGGACTGACCTTCGGTCAGGTGAGTGAACGCGTCCAGATTCCTGGTGGACTCGCCGCGCGACACCCGCCACGCGTACTCCTTGCGGATGGAGGTGGCGAACCCCAGCTCCAGCAGCGTGTTGAAGGAGCCGTCCGCGTTCTCCACGACCGCGCCGAGCAGCCGGTCGACCTCTTCCGGCGTGACGGCGGCCAGCGGGAGGCGGCCGTTGAGGTAGACGTCACCGAGCCGGTCGATGGCGTAACTCACCCCGTACAGACGGAGGTTGCGCTCCAGCAGCCAGCGGTAGAAGGCTTCCTGGTTCTCGTCGGGGTGGCGGACGACGAAGGCGTTCAGCGACAGGGTGTGGGCGCCGACCAGGAAGGAGCAGGTGGTGGAGAGCTTGCGGGTGCCCGGCAGTTGGGTGACGTACGTGTCCGGGCGCGGCGACTCCCACGGCAAGTCGGCTTCGCGCAGGGCCTGTTCGAGCGCGCGGACGGCTCGCGCCCGAAGGTCGCCGCGCGGGGCGTCGGGGGTCGCGCCGCCATGGGCACCGTCATGGGCTCCGTCGTCGGTGTCACCGTTGACGTCCACCGGGGTCTCCTCAGCCATGCGCCGATCGTAGGTGACGGCGGTGTTCGGCCTGCGCAGCCGCGTACACCTCGGTGGTGTCGGCCGCGGCCTTCCCCCAGCCGAACTCCCGCGCGTGCCGGGCCGCCGCCGCGCCCAGCGAGTCGCCGAGCGCCGGGTTGTCGATGAAACGGCGCAGCACCCGCGCGTAGTCCCGGGGGTCGTGCCCCGGTACGAGGAAGCCGGTGCGGTCGTCCGCCACCGCGACCGGCAGCCCGCCGACCGCCGCCGCGACCACCGGCGTACCGCACGCCTGCGCCTCTATCGCGACCAGCCCGAAGGACTCGTTGTACGACGGCATGACCAGGACGGTCGCCGCCCGGTACCAGTCCGCGAGCCGCTCCTGGTCCACCGGCGGCTGGAACCGTACGACGTCGGACACGCCGAGCCGCGCGGCCAGCTTGTGCAGCGCCTCCGGCTTGGCCAGGCCGCTGCCGCTGGGGCCGCCGACGATCGGCACGAGGAGGCGGTCGCGCAGCGTCGGGTCCTCGTCCAGCAGCACCGCGACGGCGCGGATCAGCACGTCGGGGGCCTTCAGGGGCTGTATCCGGCCCGCGAAGAGCGGGATCACCGCGTCCTGCGGGAGCCCGAGGCGCCGACGAGCCGCCGCGCGGCCCGGCTCCGGGCGGAAGCGGTCCAGATTCACGCCGGGGTGCACGACCGCGACCTTCGAGGCGGTCGCCTCGTAGTACCGCACCAACTCGTCGGCTTCCTCGGCGGTGTTGGCGATCAGGCGGTCGGCCGCCGCCACGACCTGCGTCTCGCCGATCACCCGCGCGGCGGGCTCGGGACAGTCGTCCTCGGCCAGCGCCGCGTTCTTGACCTTGGCCATGGTGTGCATGGCGTGCACCAGCGGCACGCCCCAGCGCTGCGCCGCCAGCCAGCCGACGTGGCCCGAGAGCCAGTAGTGCGAGTGCACCAGGTCGTAGTAACCCGGGCGGTGGCCCGCCCATGCCTGCATCACCCCGTGCGTGAACGCGCAGAGCTGCGCGGGCAGCTCTTCCTTGGCCAGACCCTCGTACGGGCCCGCGTCCACGTGCCGCACCAGCACACCGGGGGCCAGCTCGACCGCCGGGGGCAGCGCCCCCGTGGTGGCCCGCGTGAAGATCTCGACCTCCACGTTCAGGTCGGCGAGGCGCTTGGCCAGCTCCACGATGTAGACGTTCATGCCGCCCGCGTCGCCGGTGCCCGGCTGGTGCAGCGGTGACGTGTGCACGCTCAGCATCGCGACTCGGCGTACGCGGCGGCCTCCGGTGCGGCGACCCCTCATCCCCAGCGCGTGCTTGTGCTTCTGCGCACCGCGCAGCGCGGCGAGCCGGGACGACGTCTGCTGGGTCACCATGCGTTCCTTCCGAAGGCCGTACCCCCGCGTTCAACCATGGGGAACGCCGGAACTGGCGGTTCCATTTCCTTGTTGCCGAAGCGTGACCTTGGGGGGTGGGTGGCGTCTTGGTCTTTTTGTCTTTTTTTCCCGCCCGCCCACCCGTGCGGGTGCTTTCTTCGTCTGCGGGTGCCGCCTGTGCCTGGTCGGTCCCGGCCCGGGGCACCTCCTCGGGCGACGAACCTGCGGCCACCTGCGCCTGCTTCTGCCCCTGCCCGTTCGTCCCCCTGCGGGGGCACCCCGCACCGTCCCCTCCGGTCCGCCGGCGCCCGCCTGTCCGCTGTGGCTGAGGAGGGAGGGGGTGGGTGGGCACCTTGGCGCTCGCTCGTGGGGGGCGGGGAGGAGGGCGGGCGCAGGTAAGCCTGGCGGCGGTGGCCCACCCGTGGGGGCGGCGAGTCAGGGCATGGGCGGGCGGGGTCGGCGGACTAGCTGGAGGGCACCCCCGGGGCCGGGCGGTGACGCAGGGCGGCTCGCCGAAAGACCCCCCTCCCCCGGCAACCCCCACCGGCAGGCGGACGCCGACGAGCGAGGAGGGGACGGGCCGGGGTGCCCCCGCAGAAATACGTTGACGGCCGGGTACCGGATGCGCAAAGGCCAGGTGATACGGATTTCGAGGAGGTACCCCGGACCGGCACCGACCCAGGCACAAGCGGCACCCGCAGACGACAACACACCCGCACGGGTGGGCGGGCGGGAAAGACTAGAGTCGAGGAATGCGCGGCATGGTGGGGGTGGTGACCAGAGGAACCACCGGGCCCAACCGGCTGCGCCGGATGGACCGGTGGATCACCACCGCGCTGGAAGCGGAACTGCGGAGAGCCGACCACCCCGTCGTCGTCGACCTCGGATACGGCGCCGCCCCCTGGACAGCGGTGGAACTCCTGAGCCGCCTCCAGGCGGTAAGAGAAGACGTCCAGGTCGTCGGCGTCGAGATCGACCCGGCCCGCGTCGCGGCAGCGAAACCGTACGAGCGCGACAACCTGAGCTTCATACACGGCGGCTTCGAAGTCCCCCTCCCCCACGGAAGCCGCCCCGTCCTGATCAGGGCGGCGAACGTCCTGCGCCAGTACGACGAAAGCGAGGTCGCCGCCGTATGGACCCGGCTGCGCGGCCGGCTCGCCCCCGGCGGCCTCCTCGTGGAAGGCACCTGCGACGAGATCGGCCGCCGCCACGTCTGGGTGGCGCTCGGCCCCGAAGGCCCCCGAAGCGTCACCTTCGCCACCCGCCTCGGCTCCCTCGACCGCCCCTCCGACCTGGCCGAACGCCTCCCGAAGGCGTTGATCCACCGCAATGTGCCCGGCGAATCCGTGCACGCGTTCCTCACCGCCTTCGACCGGGCCTGGGCCTCGGCCGCTCCCCTGTCCACCCTGGGCGCGCGCCAGCGCTGGATCCGCGCCGTCACCTCGCTGCGCGCGGACGGCTGGCCGGTCGTGGACGGCCCCGCCCGGTGGCGCCAGGGCGAGGTCACGGTCGCCTGGCCCGCCCTCGCCCCGCACGCGTAACGCCCTCTCGCCCTTCCCCTTTACGGCTCGCCGTGCCACCATCCGCCAAGATGTGACGGCCCGTCAGATAAGCCCTGCGTTCAGCGGCGCGAGGAGCCGCGCGAACAGCCGCCGCGACCGTGACGTGAGGGAGGCTCGGATGACCCGCGGAATCCGAAGCGGCACCTGCGCGGCAGCGCTCACGGCGCTCACCGCCACGGTCGCGCTGACCACCGCCACCGCCACGGCCCCGGCGCAAGCCGCACCCCCGCGCACCGTGGCGCAGGTCAGGGCCGAGGTGGACGCGCTGTACCGGCAGGCGGAGGCGGCGACGGACGCGTACAACGCGGCCGGGGAACGCGTACGGGCCCAGCAGCACGACCTGGTGGCGCTGGCGGTGGCCATCGACCGTACGCAGACACGCCTGCGCACGCTCACCGCGCAGGCGGGGGCGCTGGCCCGCGCGCAGTACCGGGCCGGCGGGGTGCCGGACACGCTGCGGCTGGCGATGTCGGGGGACCCCGACACCTTCCTGTCGGACGCGGGACTCGCCGCCCGCGGCGCCCGCGCGGCGAGCGCCACGATCGACGCGCTGGCCGACACGCGCGGGAAGCTGGACGGCTACGCGCACGCCGCCACCGAGCGGTGGCAGCAACTGGTCGACGCGCAGCGGACGGCGGCCGGGGCGCGGCAGCGCGTACGGGCCAGGCTCGCCGAGGCCACCGCGCTGCTGGCCACGCTCAAGGAACAGGAGCGCGTCCGGCTCGCGCGGCTCGAGGACGAGGCGGCGTACCGCGCGCAGAGCGACTGGCTGGCGACCGGTGACGCGAAACGCCTGGTCACCGCCGCGTCCACGGCGTCCTCCGCCGCGGGCCGCCGCGCCGTGGCCTTCGCGACCCGGCAGATCGGGAAGCCGTACGTGTGGGGCGCGGCGGGCCCGTCCTCGTACGACTGCTCCGGGCTCACCTCCCAGGCGTGGGCGGCGGCGGGCCGTCCCATCCCGCGCACCTCGCAAGAGCAGTGGGCGCGCCTCCCCCACGTGCCCGTGGACCGGATGCGCCCCGGCGACCTCGTCATCTACTTCTCCGACGCCAGCCACGTCGGCATCTACGTCGGCGGCGGCGCGATCGTCCACGCGCCGCGCCCGGGGCGGGACGTGGTGGTGGCGGGGGCCGGTTCGATGCCGATCCTGGGGGTCGTACGACCGGGTTGATGACGGTTCGCGCGTATCTGGACGGAGGGAGACGTGGGGCGCGGAGGGATACGTGGGCGGGTACGCGTACGGGCGGCGGTCCGGATGCGGGCGGCGGTCCGGATGCGGGTCGCGGCGGGGGCGGGGTTGTGGCCGCCACGCGTGACCTTGGTCATGTGCGGATCAACACATCCACCGCGAAATCCCCTGCTGACCGCCGCATATGACGCTGACGGTTCACTCTCTGCCCTCCCGTCACCTTGCCTCCAGCCACTAGGGTCTCCGGAGATCCTCGGGGGAGGGAAGGAGTCGCTTGATGTCCGCAGCCCAACGCGGCACCGATCGGCCCTCAGCCACCGACGAGACGCGCGGGGCCGAGGGCCCCGCTGCCGTACCCGGTTCGGGGACGGCTTCCACGGCCGGGCCCTCGCCCCTTTCCGTACCGCCGTCCGTACCGACATCGGTCGCCGTGCCGGGGTCCGTCCCCGTACCGGCGTCCGTCCCCGTACCGCCGTCCACCGCCGTACCGGCGTCCGTCCCCGTATCGGCGTCCACCGCGCCGTACACGGAGTCCGGCGCCCTCTCGCTGCCCCGGCAGCGGCAGGATCCGGGCAGCGGTCCCGCGATCTTCACGCTGCTGGTGATCGGCGAGGACGCGACGGACGCCTTCACCGCGCCGTGGTTCCAGGAGCGCGGCGGGCCGCGGATCCGTATCCTGCGGGCACGTAATCTCACCGCGGCCGGCCGTCTGCTCACCGACGACGTGCACTGCATCCTGCTCGACCTGCCCGACGTGCTGGACGGCCTGCGGCAGGTGCTGCGGCTCGCGCCCGGCACCGCCGTACTCGTCCTGACCGACGGCGCGGACGACGGGCGGGCCGCGGAGGCCGTACGGGTCGGCGCCCAGGACCACCTCGCGCGGCACGAGGTCGACGCCGGGACCGTCACGCGCGCCGTCCGCTACGCCGTCGAGCGCAAGCGTGCCGACCTCGCGCACCGGCAGCTCACCGAGACGAAGCTGCTCGCGCAGGAGAACTCCCGGCTGGAGCGCGGCCTGCTGCCGACCCCGCTGCTGGACGGCGCGAGCCTGCGTTTCGCGGCGCGTTACCGCCCGGGGCGCAGCCGCGCCCTGCTCGGCGGCGACTTCTACGACACCGTCCGCGCCCCCGACGGCACCGTCCACGCGATGATCGGCGACGTCTGCGGCCACGGCCCGGACGCCGCCGCCCTCGGGGTCCAACTCCGCATCGCCTGGCGCGCGTTGACCTTCGCCGGGCTCGGCGGCGACGCGCTGCTGCGTACGCTCCAGCAAGTGCTCGAACACGAGCGGTCGGACGACGAGATCTTCGCGACGCTCTGCACCGTCGACATCGCGCCGGACGCGCGCAGCGCCGATCTGCATCTGGCCGGACACCCGGCGCCGCTGCTCTCGACCCCCGGCGCTCCCGGCAGCGTGCCGGAACTGCTGCCGTACACGGAGGGCGGCCCGGCGCTCGGCCTGCTCCCGGACGCCCGCTGGCAGCGGATACCGGTACGGCTGCGCGGCGAGTGGAGCCTGATGCTCTACACCGACGGCCTGATCGAGGGCCGGATCGGCCAGGGCACGCAGCGGCTCGGGCAGGACGGGATGGTACGGATGACCGCCCGGCTGCTGGCCGAGGGCCTGCGCGGCGAGGAACTGCTCGACGCGACGCTCACGGAGGCGCGGGAGCTGAACGGCGGGGAGCTGACGGACGACGTGGCGGTCGTGCTGCTGGAGCGGCCGAAGCGGATCTGAGGCCGGTCCGCTGGGGGGCCGGTCCGCCCGATATATATGGCCCGGTGGATACGGGCCGGTGGGTACGGCCCGGCGGGTACGCGTTAGCCGTTGTACGGGCCGTACGGGCCGTCGCTGCTGCTGCCACCGCCGCGGCGCCGCCGCAGGCCGCCGCCACGGCGCGGTCCGGTGATCTGCCGTACGGCGGGGCGTACGTCCACCATGTACACGATCACGGCGACCAGGCCGATGACCGGCAGGAACGACAGCACCGAGAACAGCTTCATCACCACGGCCGCGATGCCGAGGATGATCAGCCAGAACGCCTTGGTGTTCTTGTCCGCCGCCCGGTACGCGTCCTCACGGCGGATCGCCGCGTCCACGAAGGCGAAGGCCGCGAAGAGGAAGAGCGCCCACGACACCAGGCCGAGCACCCCGAAGAACCCCGTGATCAGCACGCCGTCCACCGCCCTTGTCGCTGTCGGCCGGCACCGTGCCGACCGTCCGCTTGTCGCCCGCCCAACCGTACCGGCTCCTGCACGAACAACGGGCCGGGCTCGCAAAGCGTGCCCGGCCCTCGCCTCACTCCGCGGACTTGTCGGTCGCCTTCTTCGCGCCACTCGGCTTACGGGGCGTGGTCTTGCGGGCGGCCGGCTTGTCGCCGGACGTGTCGGCGGGCTTCGCGGCCAGCCGGTCGCCGATCGACTCGGTCAGCGGCTCGTCGGCCGGGATGTCCGCGAGCTTCACGGCCGGCGGGATCTCCATGATTTCGTCGGCCGCGCCGCCGCGCCACTGAGCGACCGCGCCCTTGCCGCGCTCGGCCAGCTCGTCGTACGTCTCGCGCGCCTTGACCGCGTACTCGGCGGCCCGGCCCACGCCCTGGAGCGCCAGGTCCTGCACGGACCCGCCGATCTTCTTCAGGTCCAAGTCGATGCCGCTGATCGTCTCGTTCAGCCGCGTCTGCGCCTTGGTCGACGCGTCCTTGGCCTGCGCGGTGACCCGCTGCTGCACGTCCTTGGGGTCGGTGCCGCGGATCTTCTCGATCCGCTCGGGCGCCTGGTCCTTCAGCTTCTCCAGCAGCGCGGGCACCTCGCGGAGCTTCGCCGCGGCGAGGTCCGCCGTGCCCGCGACCGCGTACAGCGGGGTCGGGTTGCGCAGGCTCTTGACGATGTCGTCGGTGATGGTCATTTCTCGGATTCCTCCCGTACGAGTGTCGGAGACGAATCCGCCTCCACGTTCTTCCGCTCTTCTTCGGCGTTCTTCTGTTCTTCTTCGGCCTGTCGTGCGGCTTCCTCGGCCTTGGCGGCCGATTCCGCGGCGGCGTTCTCTTTCCTGAAGGACTCGTAGATCTGGATGAGCACCTGCTTCTGCCGCTCGTCGATCGACGGGTCCGACATGATCACCGCCGGCACCTCCAGCTCGTCCCGCTCCCGCGCGTCGAGCATCCCCGCCTGCACGTAGAGCGTCTCCGCCGAGATCCGCAACGCCTTCGCCAACTGCTGCAGGATCTCCGCACTAGGCTTCCGCAGCCCGCGCTCGATCTGGCTCAGATACGGATTCGACACACCGGCCGCCTCCGCCAACTGCCGCAGGCTGAGCCGCGCCCCCCGCCGCTGCTCCCGCAGGTACTCCCCGACGTTGCCCACCTTCAGCGAAGCCATGCCTCCACCTTCCCCCACCCCGCTAACTTTTGCAAGCACACCGCTTGCAACAGTGACCCTCCCAGCCTCACCGACTGCTCCCCCGGCCCCCGATGCCCCCCCCTGCCGCCGGTACGTCCGGGGCCGGTGCTGTCAGGGCCGGGAGATAGCGTTTTCGGCGACACCTGGACCCTGGAGGCCACTTTGAGCTGGGACCTTCTCCTTCTGCCGCTTCCTGCGGACATCCCGTCGGTCGGCGAGCTCCCCGAGGGCTACCGCGACCGGGTTGCCGGTGACTCGCGGGGCGGTCGCTGACGGCCGACCGGAGAGAGCGGCGGCCGGATGCACGATGGGGGAAATGGGCGCCTCGGGGGCGACGGGGAGGGGGGATTGAGGGGGCTCAGACGGGGTTTGGCCGCGCTTCCGGCGAGGGTGGGGAGTCGTGGGCCGGGAGGGGGCCGGGGGGCGGGCAGCGGGGCGGGCACGGGTTCGTCGCGTGGCGGCTGACCTGGTGTTTTACGCGGATTCGCCTAGGCTGGGGGGCTCGGGTGGACGCGGTCGGAGGGGGATCTCGTGAGTCGGGGCGGCGCGGAGGACGGCAGGGAGAAGGCCGGCGCGGAGGAGGTCCGCTGGCGGTACGAGGCCAGCGACATCACGGTGCTGGACGCGAGGGAGACCATTCGGCGGCGGCCTGGCATGTATGTCGGGACGACCGGCCGACGCGGGTTGCATCAGATGGTGTTCCAGGTCATGGGTCGGGCGGTGGACGAAGTGCTGGCCGGGCGGGCCGGGACCGTGGACGTCGTCCTGGGACCCGGCGGCGAGGTCAGCGTCGCCGACGACGGGCCGGGGGTCCCGGTGGAGGTCGCGGAGGACGGCGACGGCCTCGAAACGCTGCTGACCCGCACGGCCGGCAGGCCGCAACCCCCCGGTCGGCACTGCGCGGTCCTGGAGCGGGCGGGCTTCGGGCCCTTCGTCGCCAATGTCCTGTCGAGCAGCCTGACGGCCGAGGTACGGCGCGACGGGGTCCGGTGGGTGCAGGAGTACGAGCGCGGCGGCGCGATCGCGCCGCCGACCGTCGTGGGACCGGCGGCCGGCACCGGGACCACCCTCAGCTTCCGGCCCGACCCGGAGATCTTCCCGACCACGGAGTGCTCGTTCGCCGCGCTCGCGGACAGCTTCAGGGAGCTGGCGTTCCTGAACAGGGACCTGGAGATCTCGCTGACCGACGCGCGGTCACCGGGCGGGCAGCAGTCGGTACGGTTCCGATTCCCGTACGGGGTACAGGACTTCGTCGTCTTCCTCGACAGCCCCCACGGTCACGACGACCCCGACGCCCCGGCCCGGACACCCCTGCACCCCGACGTCATCGCCTTCGCCCGGGAGGACCCGCGGATGGAGGGGACGGCCGAGGTGGCCCTGCGGTGGTGCTCCTCCCCCGACGAGCGCATCCGGAGCTTCGCCAACAGCGCGCCCACCCGGAACGGCGGCGCGCACCTGGCGGGCTTCCGCGACGGACTCGCGCTCGCGGTCAACGCCTTCGCCCGGGAGCGGAGGCTGCTGTCGGCGGCCGATCCCGATCTCGGCGTCGACCGGATCGGCCAAGGACTGACCGCGGTCGTGTCGGTGAAGGTGGACCATCCCTGTTTCGAGGACCTGGCCCACGGCACGTTGGGCAACGCCGAGGTGCGCGCCTGCGTGAGGGAAGCGGTCAGGGAGCACGTCGGCAGGTGGGCGGAGGAGCACGCGGACCGGGCCGCGGCCGTCGTCGGGCGGATCGTAGGGGTCAGCGGGCGGGCGGGGTGAAACGGTCGTGGAGACCTCCGGACCCGACCGCCGCCGACGCGCCCGCCTCACCGGTCTGAGCGACGAGTCCGGCTCGGAAGAAGGAAGTAGGCGAGGAGGAGGGTCATGACGGCTACGCCGGCCCACATGGCCTGTTGCCAGCCGTCGACGAAGGACTGCTGGGCGGCGCGGACGAGGGCGGGGGCGGTGGGGCCGCCGGTGGCGTGGGCGGCTTCGACGGCGTTGGCGATGCCTTCGCGGGCGGTGGCGGCGGTGGCCGGGGGCACGCCGTCGAGGCGGGGGCCGATGGCGCCGCGGTAGCCGGAGGACAGGAGAGCGCCGAGGAGGGCGACACCGAGGGCGGTGCCGAATTCGCGGGTGACGTCGTTGAGCGCGGAGGCGACCCCTTGGCGTTCGCTGGGCAGCGAGCTGGTGATGGCCTCGGTGGCGGGGGTCATGGTGAGGCCCATGCCGATGCCCATGGCGAGCATGCCGGGCAGGACGGAGAGGTAGCCGCCGTCCAGGGAGACGAGGGTGGCCATCAGGGCCAGGCCCGCGCCGCCGAGGAGGATGCCGAGGGCCATGGTACGACGGCTGCCGACCCGTTCGGCGAGACGCGGCGCGAGGCCCGAGGTGGCCATCATCAGGACGGCCATCGGCATGAGGGCCAGCGTGGACAGCAGGCCCGACCAGCCCAACACGGCCTGGAGGAACGGGAAGAGGACCACGAAGATCCCGGCCTGGACGCCGAAGACGGCCAGCAGCGCGACGGAACCGCCGGCCAGGCCGCGCTCGCGGAAGAGGCGGACGTCCAGCAGCGGGCCGTGCCGCCGCAGCTCCCAGACCACGAAGCCGGCGGCGGCCAGGACGCCGACCAGCAGGCTGAGCAGGGTCACGGGCGCGGCCCAGCCCCGCTCGGGCCCTTCCTGGAGTACGAAGATCAGCCCGACCACCGCGACCACCGAGGTCAGCGCCCCGACCGTGTCGAAGGAGTGCGTCGCCGCGTCGCGCGAGTCGGGCACGGACCGCACCGTCATCACGGCGGCCACGAGCACGAGCGCCACGGGCAGGACGAAGAGATAACGCCAGCTCGCCACGTCGACCAGCGCGGCCGACAGGAACATGCCCAGGATGCCGCCCCCGCCCGCGACGCCGGTCCACACCCCGATCGCCCGCCCGCGCTCCTCGGCCGGGAAGGTGGAGGTGATGACGGCGAGCGTCACCGGCATGATCATCGCCGCGCCCACACCGCTCAGCACCCGCGCCGCGATCATGACCTCGGCCGACGTCGCCAGACCGGCGACGACGCTGGCGCCGCCGAAGACGGCAAGTCCCGTGAGCAGCAGGGGCTTTCGGCCCCATCGGTCGCCGACCGCGCCGAGCGGCAGCAGCAGCGCCGCCAGGCTCAACGTATAGATGTTGATGATCCACAGGATCGTGCTCTGCGAGGCGTCGAACGCGACGGCCAGGTCGGGCTGCGCGACGTTGAGGCCGGACACCGAGGCGATGACGGCCATCAGCGCGACGCAGACGGAGATCAGGATCGCGCGGCGCCGACGCGGGTCGTCAACACCTGCCGCGTCAGGGGCTGTTACGTCGACCGGTACGTCAACGCCCGTGCCCACGGCTGCGGCTTCGGCACTGACCCGCGCGGGCCGGTTCGGACTCTCCGTACTCATCTGGACGGACCTTTCACCAGGGACGGTCAACAGGGGAAACGCGGGAGCGATCGTCGCCACGACCGGCCCCGATGTGCAAAATTGTTTGCCGATCGGCAAACTGGGCTCCATGGATCATGTAGACGGCATGGCTGGCGCGGGCGGCACGGACGGCGCGGCTGGCGCGGACGGCACCGACGGCACCGACGGCACCGACGGCACCGACGACGAAGTGGGTCGCACCCTCGACGCCGTCGGCCCCCGCCTGAAGAATCTGCGGCTCGGCCGGGACCTGACGCTGACGCATCTGGCGGCGGCGACCGGCGTCTCGGTCAGTACGCTGTCGCGGCTGGAAGCGGGCCTGCGCCGCCCCACGCTGGAGCAACTGCTGCCGCTGGCAAGGGTGTACGGCGTCACCATCGACGAGTTGGTCGACGCGCCCCGCACCGGCAACCCGCGCCTCAACCTGCGCCCGATCGCCTGCAAGGACGGCTCGACCGTGCTGCCGCTGACCCGCAGGCCCGGCGGCATCCAGGCGTACAAATTCGTCCTGCCCGCCCCGCCGCGCGGCCCCGTGGAGCCCGTCCTGCGCACCCATGAGGGCTACGACTGGATCTACGTGCTCAACGGCACGCTCCGGCTGGTGCTCGGCGAGCACGACCTCGTGCTGAAGCCGGGCGAGGCGGCCGAGTTCGACACCCGTACGCCGCACTGGTTCGGCTCCACCGGCTCGGGGCCCGTCGAATTCCTCAGCCTCGTCGGCAAGCAGGGCGAGCGCGCGCACGTACGGGCGGCGCCGGACCCCGCCGCGTCAGAGCGCTCCTAGGGCGCGTCCGCCGCGGCGAGAGCCGCCTCGGTGTCGGCGGCGGCCAGGTCGGCGTTGATGTGCGCACCGGCCAGGGCGCCCGCGGCGGCGGAGGCGCCGACCTGGGCCGTCAGGTCGGTGGCGTTGCCCGCGACCCACACGCCCGGCACCGACGTGGTGCCCGCGGGGCCGGTGGCGGCGAAGCGGCGGCCCATCCCGCCCGGCAGGTCCTCCATCGGCAGACCGAGCCCGGCCAGTCCGTCGGTACGGGCCAGCATGCGGGTCGCGACGGCCAGGACGCGGCGCGGTACGAACCGGCCGTCGGTCAGCCGTACGCCCGCGATGTGCCCGCCCGCGGCGGACCCGGAGCCCTCCGTGGGCCCAAGGCTCGCCGTGGACCCGGAGGCCCGCGTAAGCCCGGCGCCCTCCGTGGACCCGGTCGACTCGACCGCCGCCACCGGGGTGTCCTCGACCCGGATCGCGCGGGCGGCGAAGCGCGTACGGGTCTCGTCGTCCAGGTCGGTGCCGCGCGTGAAGTAGACCAGGTCGTCGGTCAACTGCCGGAAGAGCAGGGCGTGGTGGACGGAGGCGGGGCCGACGGCGAGTACGCCAACGGGCTCGTCGCGCACCTCCCAGCCGTGGCAGTACGGGCAGTGCACGAGGTCGTGCCCCCAGTGCCGGGCGAGGCCGGGGATGTCGGGGAGTACGTCGCGCAGGCCGGTGGCGACCAGGAGGCGGCGGGCGCGGAGGGTGGCGCCGTCGGCGAGGGTGACCGTGAAACGCGGGTCGGCGCCGGGGGCGGCCTCGGCGGCGGTCACCTCGCCGACCAGCACCTTGCCGCCGTACCGCCGTACCTCCTCCCGGCCCCGGCGCAGCAGCTCCGCCGGGGGGATGCCTTCGAGGCCGAGGAGGCCGTGGACACCGTCGGCGGGCGCGTTGCGCGGGGTCCCGCTGTCGACCACGGCGACGGAGCGGCGGGAGCGGGCGAGCATGAGGGCGCCGTTGAGTCCGGCGGCGCCACCGCCGATCACCACGGCGTCGAGGGTCGGGGCGAAGGCGTCGGCCCCAAAGGCGTCGGCCCCATCGGCGGGATCGGTCACACCGGCCGGATCGGCCGCACCGGCCGGATCGTTCACGTGCGCGGGAAGCGTCGCGGGCATGGGCGTACCTCTCTATACGTGTCGGCTCTCTACGCGTCGGCTTGCGCCCTTGCGCTGAGCGGGAGCCCCGTCCGGGGCCCGGTACGACCACGCTAAACGGACTTTGCGCGCGAGGCATAACATGTTGCCTATGACGCAAGACGATGGAGATCTCGACAGCCTGGTGCGCAAGCGGATTCGCGCGCTGCGGGTGGCGCAGGGCTGGTCGCTGGACGAACTGGCCGGCCGCGCCCGGCTCAGCCCTTCCACGCTCAGCCGGATCGAGAACGGTCAGCGCCGTCTCGCGCTGGACCAGCTCGTGACCCTCGCGCGCGCCATGGACACCACGCTCGACCAGCTCGTCGAGACGGCCACGGAGGACGTCATCTCCAGTCCGATGATCGACTCCGCGCACCAGACGATGCGCTGGGCCGTGAAGGCCGACCCGGGTATGACGGTCGTACGGCAGCGCCTGACGAATCCGCCGCCGGACAGCCCCTCCCGGCTGCGCGCCCACCCCGGGCGCGAATGGCTCGTCGTCCTGTCGGGCACGGCCGTGCTGCTCCTGGGCAATCGGCGCTTCCGCGTGGAGACCAACCAGTCGGCCGAATTCCCGACGATGCTGCCGCACGCCATCGGCGCGGAGGGCGGGCCCTGCGAGCTGCTGGGCATCTTCGACCGTGACGCGCGGCGCGGGCACCAGCGCGGCGACGAGAAGAGCGGCGGCGAGGGGGACGGGGTCTGAGCCCGTTCGGCGAATCGGGTACGCCGGGGCCCACGAATCGCGCAGGTCGGCGCCCGCGAATCGGGTACGTCGAGGCCCGCGCAGGCCGGAGCCCGCGACTCGCGCGGGCCAGGGCGCGCGACTTGCGCCGTCGGCAGCCCGGACGCCCACCGTCTTGCCGTTCCCGAAAGCGACCGGGCCGCCCGCCCACGGCCCTCATACGGTGGGCGCCATGACTCACGCAGCCCCGCACGCGGCCCACGACGCCCACGGTCACGCCCCGCACGACCACGATCACGGCACCCCAAAGGCCAGCGCCTCGCACCACGACGCCGAGGCCGACAGCCAGGCCGACATCCTCGACCTCGACGCGGAAGTCCTCGCCGAGCACACCGCCTCGATCACCGCGTGGCTGCCCGTCGAAGCCGCCCCCCGCCACATCGTGGACCTCGGCTGCGGCACCGGAGCCGGGACCCTCGCCCTGCTGCGGCGCTTCCCCGAGGCCGAGGTCATCGCGGTCGACACCTCGGCCGACCACTTGCACCGCCTGCGCCGCAACGCGGAGGCGGCCGGGGTCGCCGGGCGCGTCCGTACGGTCCAGGCGGACCTCGACACGCGGTGGCCCGACCTCGGCTCGCCCGACCTGGTCTGGGCGTCGGCCTCCCTGCACCACATGGCGGACCCGGAGCGCACGCTGCGCAAGGTCCGCGACACGCTCGCGCCCGGCGGGCTCTTCGCCGTCGTCGAGTTGGCGGGCTTCCCGCGTTTCCTGCCCGAGGACGCGCCCGCGGAGCGCCCGGGGCTCGAAGAACGCTGCCACGCCGCGCTCGACCACCACCACACCGAGCACGTGCCGCACCGCGGCGCCGACTGGGGGCCCATGCTGAGCGCCGCGGGCCTGACCGTCGTGGGCGAGCGCGTCGTGACCGTGAACATCGGCCCGCCCCACGCCGAGGCCGTCGGCCGGTACGCGCTCACCAGCCTGACCCGTATGCGCGGCGGCATCGCTGGGACCCTGGCACCGGAAGACCTCGCCGCGCTCGACCGGCTCCTCGACGCCGCGGGCCCGGACAGCATCGCGCGCCGCGACGACCTGACCGTGCGGACCGAGCGCACGGTGTGGGCGGCGCGGCGCGCGTGAGTACGACCGTGGCCCGCGCCTGACCGGGGACGTTCGCCCGTACGACCATCCGCCGGTACGCCCGCCGTGGACCGGCACCGGATCGGCCGCGGTGCGGGCCGTGCGGCGCGTGGGCAGCGGGCGGTGCGGGTGACCGGGCGGACAGTCGAGGCGCCAACGCCCTTGCCAGTCAAGGCCCTTGCCCTCGACTGCCCTTCGGCCAGAGTTCACCCGCCACCGGTGGGCTTGTCCGCCGCCCCGCTGCTCCAATGGATGCCGCCGATGGCCAACTGGCCTTGTCAGCGGTCGACATGGAGGTTCGGGCTGATGAAGATCTGGCGAGCGGGAAGCACGGTGGCCGTCGCGGCCACCCTGGCGCTGCTGCCGCAGGCGGCGTACGCGACGACCTGGCAGCGCCTTCCCGCGTACTCCACCTGGACGGGCATCACCGCCCTGGAGCGCGGGCAGGGCATCGCCACCGACGGCACGTACTTCTACTACTCGGGCACGTACAGCCTCGACAAGGCGACGGTCGAGGGGAACCACGAGACGGCCTCCAACGCCCTTGCCATTCCTGGTGCGTTGAGCGGCGCCTACGGTTCCGACCACATCGGGGACATCGACGTGTACGGGGGCTACGTCGTCGCCCCGATCGAGGACGGCAACGGCTACCGGAATCCGCTGCTCGCCCTGTACTCCGCCAACGACCTGAGCTGGACGGGCCGTTACGTACGCCTGCCCCTCGCGCTGCTGCCCGGCGGCGTCCCGTGGGTGGCCGTCGACCCGGCCACCGGCCTCGTCTGGACCGCCCCCTGGAACCAGGACAGCGCCCAGGGCACCGACGAACTCGTCGGCTACCGCCTCAGCGACCTCCTCTCGCTCCCCGCCGGAGCCGAACTCCCCGTCGCCACCACCGTCCGCCTCTCCCGCCCCCTCAGCCGCATCCAGGGCGCCACCATGCTCGACGGCTCCCTCTACGCCTCCGTGGACGGCGACGGCGACAAGGCCGTCTACGCCATCGACCCCGCCACCGGCACCGTCACCCGCGCCTTCACCCAGGACGTCCAGCCCGACGACGAGGTCGAGGGCATCACCGCCCTCGACCTCGGGCCCTCCGGCGGCCGGCTCCACGTCCTCAACGTCGGCAGCGGCTGGAAGTCGATCTTCCTCTACCTCCAGCACTACCGGCCGGTGGGCTGACGCACCGGCGCCGTCCCGACCCGCCTCAGCGGGCGAGGCGGGTCGGAACGGGGCCGAGGCGGGTGAGTTTCTCGGGGTTGGCCACCGCGTGGCGGCCGGGGCCGGCGAGGAGGGCCGCGACGCGGGCGTCCCCGTGCACGGGGACGCGGGAGGCGGGGGCGGGGCCGTCGGCAACGGCGACGAAGGCGACGTCGGGGGCCGTCAGCAGCGGCTCCGGCAGCCACTCGCCGACGTACTCCTCGCGGCGGCGCGCCAGCGTGCGCAGCCGGTTGAGCGGCTGCCGCATGACGACCCGTACGAGGTACGCCCGCGGGTCGCCGACCCGCGACCGCGGACCAGATCTCCCCCGTGTACGGGGACCTGCACACCCACCGCGACCAGGCCGAACGGATCTTCACCGTCTGACCGTCGCCGGAGCCGGAAACCGGCGGCACCGCACCCCCGACGGGCACGGGTCCCGTCGGGCCGCCACGGCCCGCCACGCGTCCCCGACCGCGTCGTGTTCCGGCGGGCGGGCCTCCGGATCAGCGGGCGAGGAGGTCGCGGAGGGCCGTGACGACCGTCGCCGGGGACTCCTCCGCCATGAAGTGGCCGGTGTCGACCGTGGTGTGCCGGAGGTCGGGGGCCCACGCGGACCACAGCGCGGCGGCGTCGAACCCGAGCGCCGCGCCCCAGTCCTGCTGGAGGACGGCGACGGGCATACGCAGCCGGTTGCCCGCGGCGCGGTCGGCCGCGTCGTGGGTGACGTCGATACCGGCCGAGGCCCGGTAGTCCGCGACGATCGAGGGGATCGCGGCCCGGCAGGCGGCCAGGTAGACGGCGCGCACGTCGGCCGGGACGGCCTCGGGAGCCCGGACCCACAGGTCCAGGAAGTGGCCGAAGAAGAGGTCGGGGTCGGCGGCGATCATCCGCTCGGGCAGACCGGGCGGCTGCGCCATCAGGTAGAGGTGGAAGCCGACGGCGGCCGTGGTGCCGTGCATGGCGTCCCACATGTCGAGGGTGGGCAGGACGTCGAGGCAGGCGAGGTGCGTGACCGTTCCCGGGTGGTCGAGGGCGGCGCGGAAGGCGACCAGGGCGCCGCGGTCGTGGCCCGCGAGCGCGAAGCGGTCGTGGCCGAGGGCTGCGGCCACGGCCACGATGTCGGCGGCCATGGTGCGCTTGGCGTAGACGGCTGGTGCCGTCCCGGCGGGGCCGGCCGTGTCGTCGGCCTCGGCCGGCTTGTCGCTCGCGCCGTAACCCCGCAGGTCGGGGCAGATCACGGTGTGGTCGGCGGCGAGGTCGACGGCCACGTGCCGCCACATCAGGTGGGTCTGCGGAAAGCCGTGCAGCAGGACGACGGGCGGCCCGGAGCCGCCGACGGCGGCGGTGAGGGTGACGCCGTCGGCCGCGGGGACGCGGCGGAGGTCGAAGCCGGGGATGGCGGGTGGCATGGGGTGCCCCTTTCGGTGGGTGGACGTACGCGGGCCGTGCCCCGTACGCGGCGGTGCCGGTCGGTCGTACGCGAGCCGGGCGCGTAGGCGGTCCTGGTCCGTACGCGGGCCTGGTCCGTACGCGGGCCTGGTCCGTAGGCGGTCCTGGTCCGTACGCGGGCCGTGCGCGTACGCGGTCCGGGCGTATACGCGGTCTGTGCGCGTACGCGGTCCGGGTCGTACGCGGGCCTGGCGCGTCAACGGGCTCGTGCTTCCAGCGTGTGGGCGGCGGATGAGCAGCCGATGAGCGCGCTACCGTGACCTGGGGGAACTCCCGGAGAGGCGGTACGCGGTGCGGGTGGCGTTCGGCGTGCTGGGGCCGGTGGCGGCCTGGGCCGAGAGCGGGGACGGCCCGGACGAGGCGGTACGCGGTGCGGCCCTCGCGCTGAGGGGGCCACGGCACCGGGCCGTACTGGCCCGCCTGGTCATCGCCCGCCGCCGCGTCGTACCGGTCGCCCGGCTGGTCGAGGACCTGTGGCCGGAGCGGCCGGGGAACGACGGCGCGGGTCCCGGCCACTCCCCCGCGCCGCCCGCCGACCCCGTCGGCACCCTCCGTACCTTCGTCGCGGCCCTGCGCCGCACCCTCGAACCCGACCGGCCGCCGCGCGCGCCCGCCCGGCTGCTGGTCACCGAGGGCCCCGGGTACGCGCTGCGCGCCGCGGCCGACACGGTGGACGCGTGGCGCTTCGAGCAGGCCGTGACCGAGGCCGCCGGGCTGCCGCCGAAGGACGTACTCGCCCTGCTCCAGCGGGCGTTGGGGTGGTGGCGCGGGCCCGCGTACGCCGAGTTCGCCGACCAGCCGTGGGCCCGCGCCGAACGCTCGCGCCTCGCCGAACTGCGGCTGCACGCCGTGGAACGCCGGGCCGAGGCCCGCCTCTCCCTCGGCCTGGCCGCCGAGGCCGCCGCCGACCTCGACGCCCACGCGGCGGAGCACCCCTGGCGCGAGGACGCCTGGCGCCTGCTGGCCCTCGCCCTCTACCGTTCGGGCCGCCAGGGCGACGCCCTGGCCGTACTGCGCCGCGCCCGCGCCCTCCTGGTCGAACAGCTCGGCGTCGACCCCGGGCCCGGCCTGCGCGCCCTCGAAGCCGACATCCTCCGGCAGGACGACGACCGCCTCGACCCCGGCGCGGGCGGCGCCGAACGCGTCTGGGCCGAGGCCACCGCCGCCTACGACCGCACCGTCCCCACCGGCGCCCGCGCCCGCCTGGAATCCACCGTCACCCTCCTGCGCGGCCTCGCCGTCACCGGTGGCGACGGGCTCCGGTCCGCCCGCCGCCACCGCCTCGCCGCCGTCTCCGCCGCCGAAGAACTCGGCGACCCCCACCTCTGCGCCCGCGTCATCGGCGCCTACGACGTCCCCGCCGTCTGGACCCGCCTCGACGACCCCGCCCAAGCCGCCCAGGTGGTGGCCGCCGCCGAACGCACCCTCACGGCCCTGCCGCCGGGCCCCGCCGAAGAGGCCCTGCGCGCACGGCTGTTGGCGACGATCGCGCTGGAGACGCGGGGCGCGGACGTCGGCGGCGCGAACGTCGGCGGCGGGGGCGGTGGCGGCGGGGGCGGTGGCGGCGGGCGCGGGGCGCAGGCGGCCCGGTTGGCGCAGGAGGCGGCGCGGCGGCTGGACGATCCGGTGCTGCTGGCGTTCGCGCTCAACGCGACCTTCATGCAGACGTTTCAGCGGGCGGGTCTGGCACCGGAACGCGATGCGATCGGCGCGGAGCTGGTCGAACTCTCCGCGCGGCACGGCCTGTTCACGTCCGAGGTGCTCGGCCGGCTCATCCGGCTCCAAGCGGCCTGCGCACGGGGTGACTTCGGGGCGGCGGACGAGCACGCCGCCGCCGCCGACCGGCTGGCGGAGCGTCATGAGCTGCCGCTTGTCGGGGTGTTCACCCGGTGGTACGGGGCGCTGCGGCTCGCGGAGACCGGGACCTTCGAGGCGGCCGAGGCCGCGTACGGGGATGCCGCCGCCGAGCTGACGGGCGCCGGGATGCCGGGGCTGGAGCGCGGGCTCCTCCCCCTCGCCCTTCTGTGCCTGCGGCTCCGGCACGGCCGCGACCTGCTCGTCCTCGCGCGGACCGACGCCGACTGGGGCCCGTACGTCCCGTGGGTCCGCCCCCTCCTCCTGCTCGCCGAGGACCGCCGCCCCGAGGCCGCCGTCGCCCTCCGGGGTGCCCCCGCGCCCCCGCACGACCTCCTCTACGAAGCCATGTGGACCCTCACCGCCCGCGCCGCCCTCGCACTCGACTCCCCGCCAGCCAAGCGGCGGGCCCACGCCGAACTGCTGCCCGCCGCAGGTGAGCTGGCCGGCGCCGCCAGCGGACTCCTGAGCCTCGGCCCCGTCGACAGCCACCTGCGCGACCTGGCCGCCGCCCTGCGGACCCCCTGACCGAATTCGACGCGCCCCGACCCGCCTTCCCCCGCCATCATCAGTCCATGGTCCACATCGAGGTCGTCCAGGGCGACATCACCAAACAGGCCGTCGACGCCATCGTCAACGCCGCCAACGAGTCCCTCCAGGGCGGCGGCGGAGTCGACGGCGCCATCCACTGGGCCGCCGGCCCCCGTCTCGCCGAGGCCGGCGCCGCCGTGGCGCCCTGCGCGCGGGGGGACGCCGTCGCCACTCCCGGGTTCGACCTCGACCCCCCGATCCGGCACGTCATCCACACCGTCGGTCCCGTATGGAAGGGCGGCGCCTCCGGCGAGGCCGACGTCCTCGCCTCCTGCTATCGCCGCTGCCTCGAAGTGGCCGACACCCTCGGCGTCTCCACCCTCGCCTTCCCCGCCATCTCGACCGGCATCTTCGGCTTCCCCGCCGACCAGGCGGCTCGCATCGCCGTCGCCGTCCTCACCCACGCGTCGACTCGCGTCGAACACGTACGCCTCATGGCCTTCGACCGCCCCTCCCACGCCGTCCTCACCACCGCCCTCGCCGAAGCCTGACCCCTCCCCGGGACCCGTGGCGACACTCAGCCCCGTCGTGTCGCGTCGCGCCCACGCGGCACCAGCCGCCAATAACACACAGCCCCGCGCCCCTAAAAACCTCGACCCACCCACCCCGCACGAGGCCGAACCCCACAGGGGCGCGGGGAACGGCGCGGACAGCCACGGCGGTGGCGCGCCGTTCGCACGGCGGGTCGTGCCCCGAAGGGGCGCGGGGAACTGCGCGGACAACCCCCACCGGCCCGGCGGCCCGGAAACCACCGCGACCGCCCCGAACCGACCGGCGAGGCCCAGCGGGCCGCCGAAGGGGCGCGGGGAACTGCGCGGGGAAGCCCTGCCGGACCCGGGGGGCGGGAAAGCGGGGGCCGGGCCGGGAGGGGGCGGGACCCCTCGTCAGGGGGGCTGGTCGCGGTGGAGGGTGAGGCGGGTGAGGTCGATGACCAGGCGGAGCAGAAAGGCGAGGAAGACGAGGTCGATGAGGACCTGGACGCTGACGAGAATGCGGGCGAAATCGCTGGTGGGGGCGATGTCGCCGTAGCCGACGGTGCCGAGGGTGACGATGGCGAAGTAGAGCCCGGCGGTGCGGTCGACCGGCTCGGTGAAGCTGCCGGGTGAGAGGTGGGAGAGGGAGACGTAGGCGCTGGCGAAGAGCGCGAGGAAGAAGGCGAAGGTGACGACGAGGGTCTCCACGGCGCGGAGCTGAGGAAGATCGGCGTGGAGGATGCGGCGGAGTTCGAGGAGCATGACCGCGACGAAGACGACGGCGCCGATGCCGAGCCGGATCAGGGCGGCGGCGTCGGGACGGCCGCCGTTGAGCGGCAGGAAGTAGTACAGGACCAGGATCGCCGCCGTGGACAGCACGCAGCGGACCACACTCGCGGCCATCGCCCGGCGCCGCTCGGGGCGGTCGAGGTCGGCCAGCCGCCGCGCGCTCATCGCATCACTCCCTCGCCGGACGGACCGCCGGTCTCGATCGTCCGACGCCCGCGCCCCGGCGGCAATCCGGCCGGGTCCGAACGGGAACGGACGGGAACGCACGGGAAAGGACGGGGCCGAACGGGAACGCACCGCGTTCCCTATTTCCCCTCCTCCCCCTCCCACCCCTTCCATAGTTCGCGTCACGAACCACCACCCGATCGCCCCTATCCCGTAGGCTGGCCGTATGGGGAAGGACGCGGGCGAGCACATGGGAGTCGTCACCGCATTGGTGCGCTCCTCCTTCCTGGTAAACGCCGTGTACGCGGAGGCGGGCCGGGGGTACGGACTGACGCCGCAGCAGGGGCAGTTGCTGTGCGTGCTGATGGGACAGCCCCTGGGAATGGGCGAGTTGGGCAGCATCCTGGGGCTGGCGAAGTCGAGCCTGACCGGTCTTGTGGACCGCTGCGCGCAGCGCGGGCTGGTACGGCGGGAGGCCGATCCGAGCGACGGCCGCGCGGTACGGGTCGCGCTCACCGCCGAAGGGCGGTCGCTGGTCGACGCGTTCTACGCCGACACCTGCCGCCGCGTCGAGGAGTTGCCGTCCGGCCTGACCGAGGCGGAACGGGTCACGCTCGCGGGTCTGCTCAGCCGCGTGGTCCGCGACAACAAGGTGCCCGCCGTCTTCCTCGAACTGGACGAGGGCCCCGTCGCGCACTGAGCACGCGCCACGTCCCGTACCCGAAGGCTCAGCCCGTGCCGAAAAGCGCCGCGAACCGCCCCACGAGCAGATCCCGCCCCTTGTACGCGGCCACCCGCTCGGCCGGTAGGAGCACGGGTACGGGGGTCGGCCGGTCGTCGGACAGGGTCTGGCCGACACCCCCGCCGGGCCCGAGCGGCAACAGGACGGACGGTACGGGCGAGGGCCGGTAGACGGCCGAGGGCCGTTCGCCGCGCACCTGGGCGAGGATGTTCTCGGCGACGACGGCGGCGTGCTTCATGGCGTACCCCGCCATCTTGGCCTCGGCGAGGTCGGTGAGGTCGCCGAGCGCGTAGACGTGGTCGTGGACGTGGACGTGGTCGTGGACGCGGTCGTGGACGTGGACGCGGTCGTGGACGCGGTCGTGGACGTGGTCGTACGTCCCGCCGTTGCCATGGACGTTGAGCGTGTCGGTCACGCGGACCTGCCCCTTGGCCGTACGGGCGGTGAGGCGGCCGTCGGAGAGGTAGTGGCTGTTGACGCGTACGCCGTAGCAGCGGAACCAGATGTCGGCGGTGACCTGGTCACCGGAGGACGTGGCGACCGTGAACGTCTTCGCCTGCCCCGGCTCGGTCGGCGGCTGCGCGGCCAGGGTCGTACCGAGGCGCAATTCGACGTCCAGCGCGTCCAGTTGGCGCAGCAGGTCGTCCCGAAGCTCCGGCATGAAACCGGACAGCAACCGCTCGGCCGGGTCGAGGACGACGATGTGCTTGTCCGGCCACACGGCCCTGATCTCACCGGCGAGTTCGAGCCCGACGGGGCCCGCGCCGACGATCAACACCCGCTCGGACAGCGCCAGTTCGTCGTGACCGACGCGCAGTCTGCGCAGCGCCTCGGCCGTGGAGTCGGTCTCGGTCTTCGCCGGGAAGGCGTAGTCGGAGCCGGTGGCCAGGACGAGGAAGTCGGCGTCGACGCGGGCGCCGGAGGCCAGTGTGACGCCGCCGGGGTCCACCGAGGCCGCGCGGTCGCGGACCACCCGGCCGCGCGCCAGCAGCCGGTCGTACGGGAAGAACATGTTCGCCGCCCAGTCGGGCCTGACCAGGGCGCGCAGCGCGCCCGCCGCGTGCACGAAGGCGTCCTTCGGCTCGATCAGGACGACGTCCGTGTCCTGGTCCAGCGCCTTGGCGACGGCGGCGCCCCCGTACCCCCCGCCGACGACCGCGACCGTCCGCACCGCACGCGCCGCGCCCTCCGTACCCGCACCAGCACCACCACCGACGCCTGAATCCGCACCCGCACCCGCCATGTTCACCACTCCCCGCACACCTCGACATTTCGTTCGTCCTACGAACCATATTAGTTCGTAGAGCGAACCGTAAAGCCGTGCAGGTGAGGGCGCGGACGGCGGGAGAGGCGGAAGGCCGCGGACACTGCTTGACTCTCACGTCGGGGAAGACCCCAGCATCGGACGCGCGCCGGACGGAGGCCCGGCGCGAGGAGGGACGGAGGAGCGCGGGCATGGAGCGGGACACGGGACCCGGCCTGATGGGCATCGGGGCCTTCTCGAAGGCGGCCAGGCTGTCGCAGCGGGCGCTGCGGCTCTACGACGAGCTGGGCCTGCTCTCCCCCGCCCGCGTGGACCCGGCGACCGGCTACCGCTGGTACGCACCGGAGCAACTGGAGAAGGCCCGCCTGGTGGCGTGGCTGCGCCGCCTCGGGATGCCGCTGGCCGGAATCCAGGAGGTCTGCGCCCAGGAGGGCCGGGACGCGGCCCTGTCGGTCCGCGCGTACTGGACCCGCGTCGAGGCCGACACCGCCGCCCGGCGGGACCTGGCCGCCTTCCTCATCGACTACCTGTCCTGGAAGGACCCCGCCATGTCAGCCGCCACCGCACCGCTCGGCATCCGTTACGCCGCCCTGTCCGACACCGGGCTCGTCCGCGAGAGCAACCAGGACACCGCCTACGCGGGCTCCCGCCTGCTCGCCGTCGCCGACGGCTTCGGGACCGGCGGCGCCCCAGCGGGCGCCGCGGCCGTCGACGTACTGAAACGCCTCGACGCGGGCGCGAACACCGTCCCCGCCGGTGAGCTGCTGAATGCCCTGGAGGACGCCGTCGAGCAGGCCGGGCGGGCCGTCCGCGGCGTCGCCGCCGCCGAGCGCGAGCCGGGACACGTCGGCACCACCCTCACCGCGATGCTCTGGACCGGCTCCCAGCTCGCCCTCGTCCACATCGGCGACTCCCGCGCGTATCTGCTGCGCGACGGCGGCTTCTTCCAGATCACCCACGACCACACGATGGTCCAGTCGATGGTGGACGAGGGCCGCCTCAGCCCGGCCGAGGCCGAGTCCCACCCCCAACGGTCCCTGCTGGCGCGGGCGTTGTCGGGTACCGGCCCGGCCACCGACGGGAGCGCGGGCGCCGACATCCGGCTCCAGGACGCCCGCCCCGGCGACCGCTATCTCCTCTGCTCCGACGGGCTGTCCGCCGTCGTCCCGGCCGACGACGTACACGCCACGCTCGTGACGACCCCGGACCCCGACGACGCGGTCCGCGCGCTCGTGGCCCTCGCCAACCGCAACGGCGGTCCGGACAACGTCAGTTGCGTGGTCGCGGACGTCGTGGAGCTGCCCGCCTGACGCCCATGGCCCGCTGATCCACCGGACGGGCCCTAGGACTTGGGCCCTAGGACTTGGGCTCCAGCACGTCCACGCGCGGCAGGTCCCGGTGCCGGTGGTGCGCGTCGGCGACGGCGGCCAACGCGGGCCGGTCCAGGGCACGGTAGGCCGCGGCCAGCAGCTCATGGGCGTGACCCTCGCGGGTCGCGTCGCCGACCGAGGCCCAGTGCAGGTCGCGGCCGAGGACCAGCGCCTCCGTCGGGTCACCGGCCGCGAGGCGCCGCCGCGCCTCGGCGACGGCCGCCGCCAGCTCGCCGGGGTCCGCGAAGACCGCGGCCATGTGCGTGCCGAAGGCGTGCTCGTCCGCGCCGTTGTGCGGCGGGCGGCCGAGTGCGGTCTCGCCCGCCGCGAGGGCGCCGCCGCCGTCGAGCGTGGTGATCCGGCCGGGCTCGACCGGCGGGCGCCGGTAGCCGTACGTGTGGGCGCGTACGTAGTCCGCGCCGGTCGCGGTACGGTCGCCGGTCTCGAACTCGCCGATTTTCGACCGGAGTCGGACCATCCCCGGCGCACGCTCCGCGACCTCCTCCGGCTCCCGGCCGGTGTCCTCGTGCAGGTCGTACCAGTGGCGTTCGAGCGTGACGCGGACCGCCTCCAGCGGGGTGCGGCAGGTGCGGTCGATGCCGCCGCCGTCGTCGTTGTTGTAGTACGAGCCGACGCCCGCGCAGGTGCGGCCGTCGTCGTACCAGAGGCCGTAGTGCAGGCCGTCGGTGCCGCCGTGCAGGAAGGTCAGGAACTCCGGCGGGTCGCGGTAGTAACGGCCGTGCGCGCGGATGTCGACGCCGTCGCGGGCTCGCGCGCCGGGGGCGTCGAAGAGGTCCATCACGCCGTACGGCCACAGCTCCAGGTCCGCGAAGGCCGACGCCTCGACGGGGTCGAGCGACCCGATGAAGTCGTGGAACCGGAACAGCGAGTCCGGCAGCTCGAACCCCCAGTCGGCCAGCACGCGCGCCTCGACCGCCGCCCGCAGCCGCTCCCGGTCCCGTTCCTGCTCCCGGTTCCGGTCCCGTTCCTGCTCCCGGTCCCGTTCCTGCTCGCTCATCCGTCCGCCCCGTTCGACGACGCCCCGCGCCCGGCTCTGTCCCTGACCCGCGCAGGCTAGCGAAGGCCGCGCAGCCGGGGCGGTGGCGGGGCCGGGCGCGGGGCGGGGCCGGGCGCGGCACTTGGGCGGGCGGCAGGCGATGATCGGACCATGAGCGAAATCGTGCTGATGTCGGACCCGCGCATCGCGGCCATCCCCGTCGAGGACTGCGACGAGCCGCTGCTCGACGTGCGGGGCGGCGTACGGGGCGGTGGCGTACAAGGCGGGGCAGGAAGCGGCGGCCCCGGTACGGACGGACCGCTCGGCGCCGTCGACCCGCGCCGCCAGGACGACGACGGCAGCTTCGCCCACCTGCGCGAGGGCGTCCTGACCCGGCTCGCGCACGCGCGCACGCTGCTGCCCGACGGCGTCGGCCTGCTGTTCGTGGAGGGCTACCGGCCGCCGTCCCTCCAACGCGCCTATTTCGAGGGGTACTCGGCGCAGCTGCGCGCCGCGCGGCCGGAGTGGACGCCCGCGCGGATCAGGGAGGCCGCCAGCCGTTACGTGTCCCCGCCGGAGATCGCGCCGCACAGCGCGGGCGCGGCCGTCGACCTCACCCTCGTCGCGGACGGCCGCGAACTGGACATGGGCACCCGCGTGAACGCCAACCCCGAGGAGAGCGCGGGCGCCTGCTACACCGACGCGCCGGGGCTGTCGGCCGAGGCCCGCGCCAACCGCCGTACGCTGTCCGCCGCGCTCACCGCCGCGGGCCTGGTCAACTACCCCACCGAGTGGTGGCACTGGTCCTACGGCGACCGCTACTGGGCGCTCGCCACGGGCGCGCCGCACGCCCGCTACGGCCCCCGCGAGCGGCCCGGTTCCTGACCCCGCCGACACTCCCGTACCGGGGCGTACGGGCCCCCGTACGCGACGTCCGATACCCGCCAGCGACCGGCGGTCCCGCGCACAACACTGACCGTATGACCTCAGAGATCGCCGCGGCGACCGCACCCGCCGTCCACTCACGCATCGAGCCCGGAATCCTCTACTTCGGCACGCCCGTCGTGCTGCTCTCCACCGTGAACGAGGACGGGTCGGCGAATCTCGCGCCGATGTCGTCGGTGTTCTGGCTGGGGTGGCGGGCGATGCTGGGGCTCGGGGCGCGGTCGCAGACGGCGCGCAATCTGCTGCGCGACGGCGCGTGCGTACTGAATCTGCCCGAGGACTCGATGGCGGCGGCCGTGGACCGGCTGGCGCTGACCACCGGCCGCGATCCGGTGCCCGAGGGGAAGGCGCGGCGCGGATACCGTTACGAGGGCGGCAAGTTCGAGCTGGCCGGGCTGACCCCGGTGGCGTCGGAGACGGTCGCGGCGCCGCGCGTCGCCGAGTGCCCGGTGGCGCTGGAGGCGGTGGTCGAGGCCACCCACCCGCTGGCCGAGGACGACCCTCAACAGCGCGGCGGGATCGTGGTGTTCGAGGTACGGATCACGCGCGTGCTGGTGCACGACAAGGTACGGGCGGCGGGCACGCGGGACCGGATCGATCCGGACATGTGGCGGCCCCTGGTGATGAGTTTCCAGCACTTCTACGGGCTCGGCCCGCGACTGCGGGAATCGGCGCTGGCCACCATCCCCGAACGCCTCTACCGGGGGCCCGACATCGGGCGGTCGCGCGCCGACTCGGGGGCCACGGGGCGCTCTTGACACCCGGGGGCGGCCCGCACAGCCTTGGGTGGCGCGCCCACGGCACCCGAACTCCGCTACTCCGCCGGTGGCGCGCGATGTGCGATACGCGGCGCGCCGGTTCGGAGCGCGGTGGGGGTGGGCACGGCGAGTGGACGCCGCCGTGGTCGTGGATGTGGGACGAGGAGGAGCCGTCATGCGCGGGCCAGACGCGTATCCGACCGTGTCAGGTGTCGCGGCGGCGGCCCGCGTACTGACCCGGCGGCATCCCGACCTGTGCCGGATGCGGCTGGCCGGGGAGTCGCGGGCCGGGCGGCCCCTGTGGCTCCTGTCGGTGGGACACGGCAGCCGGCACGTGCTGGTGGTGGCCGGAGCGCACCCGGACGAGCAGACGGGCGGGGCGAGCGCGCTGTGGCTGGCCGAGCACGCGGTCGCCGACCGGCAGCGGCAGGCCGACGCGGATCTGACCTGGGACTTCCTGCTCTGCCTCGACCCCGACGGCACCGTGCTCAACGAGACGGGTCCGGCCGGGCCCCGGCCGCCCGCCGTCCACTACCGGCACACCTACCGCCCGGCGCCGGCCGATCAGCCCGAGCGGGCCGGGGCCTTCCGCGCGCCGGGTGACGAACTCCCCGAGACGATGGCCCTGTTGGCGGCGATCGACGAGCTGAAGCCGTTCCTCCAGTGCACGCTGCACGGCACCGACGTCGGCGGCGGTTGGGTGCGGCTGACCGCCGATGTGCCGGGCCTGGCCGAGCCGTTCGGCAAATACGCGGCCGAACTGGAGATCCCGGTGCAGACCGGCGCCTACGACGCGCTGCACTGGACCGGGTCGGGGCCCGGCGTCTTCGTGCGGCCCCCCGCGGGCACGCCCGGGCGGTTCACCGACGAGCCGGAGAACGCGGCGGGCTCCACCTGGGCCCGCCCGCACCGGCACGGCGGGCTGACCGCCGTGGTCGAGGTCCCGATGTGGGCCACCCGGCGCGTGGCCGACCAGGACGCGCACCCCGGCCCCGCCCAGGCCGTCGCCTCCCTCGCCGCCCGGCTGCGCAAGGACGGCGCCGCCACCGCGTCGGCGCTGGACCGCGCGTGGCGCCTGCTCTCCCCGCAGGCCGCGCACAGCCCGCTGCTGCGCGGTGTCGAGCAGGCCGTCGGCGCCTTCTCCGGCCTCGCCGACGACTACGAGACGCTCGCCGACGCCTCCCCCGTCCCCCTGACCATGGCCCACGTCGCCGCCCTCGACATCGCCGCCCGCCGTATGCCGCTGCGCGCCTCCGGGATGCTGCTGCGGCTGCTCGACGAGGAGCGCGGCGGCGAGGGCGACCCCGGCGGCGACCACGGCCGCCTGCGCGGCCGGCTGGAGCGCCGGATCGACTCCGGCGCCCGTGACCTGCTGGCCGCGACCGACGCCCACTGGGTGCCGGTCGGCGACCAGGCTGAACTCCAGGCCAGGACCGTCCTGGCAACCGTCGACCTCGCCTCGACGCGGTGACCCGCCCCCTCAAGGACCCCGCCCGCACCCCGGAGAGATCGGCGCACCGTGCCGGGGGCACGTCCCGGTCGAAGGTCGGGGGGAGGGACCGCGCGTTCGGCCACGACGGTGGCGCGGTGCTCGCACGGCGGGTCGTGCCCCCGAAGGAGCGCCGGGGGCACGTCCCGGCCGAAGGCCGAGGAACCGCGCGCCCGACCACCACGCTCCCGCACGTCACCACCCGCCCCCGGGGGGCAGCCCGGCGGTGTCCGGGCCACCCGCCGGTGGTGGGTGCTCGCGCGCCTGACGGGGCGCACCGCCTTTCGTCCGGGCGGCGAGCCGGTCAGTTGGGCGGGCTCGGGCACGACGCTTCCGCAGGTCACCACCCGCCGATGGGGCCTTGGGCCCTTACGTGGGGTGGTCGAGCGGGCCGCAGGCCGGGCAGTCGGGGCGGCGCGGGTGGCGTTGGAGTACGGGGTCGCCGAGCGCCATGAGGTTGATGCCGTAGCGGAAGCCGGGGCGCATCCGCGGGACGCCGGTGAGCAGGGCGATGGCGGCGTGGGCGACGAGCGTGCCGGACAGACCGGCGGTGACGGCGCTCGCCGGATTCCACGGCATGCGGGGCGAGGCGGCGTCCTCGCTCTGGCCGGGGCGCAGCCGCAGGTCGCGCCGTGCGTCCTCGCCCGCGCGCTGGCACTCCCAGCAGGGCCCGTCGCCGGGTACGTGGACGCCCGCGGTGACCAGCGGGCCGCGGTAACCGCCTTCCACCCAGGGCAGATTGAGGGCGATGCAGACGCGGTTGGCCCAACGGCGGATCTCCGGCGGCCGGTCGGCGCCGAGGACCAGCAGATCGTACGGTGACCGGCCGCCGCCGTCCGGGGCGAGGAGCGCGGCGAGGGCGTCGGGGCCGCGGATCTCCCGCCGTTCACCGGTGACGGTGACATCGGAGTTGAGGGCGCGCAGCGCGGCCACCGCCGCGTCGGCTTTCGGCCGCCCGATGTCGGCCTCGCGGTAGAGCGTCTGCCGGTTGAGGTTGGACAGTTCCACGACGTCGGGGTCGACGGTGTGGACGTGACCCACGCCGGAGGCGACCAGCGCCTGCGCTGCCATGCCGCCCGTACCGCCGACGCCGAGGACCAGCACGCGGGCGCCCGCCAGGCGCAGTTGGGCGTTCCACGGGCTGGCCCGTGAGCTGAGGTCCATCCAGCGCAGCAGCGCGACACCGCGGGCGTGCCGTACGCGGTCGCGGTCGACGAGCCCCGCGGGCAGCGGCGCCGCCGCGTCGTCCACGAAACCCGCCTCCCGTAAGTCCGCCATCGCGGAGCCGATCGTGGCGGCGGGCAGGAGTAAGCGGGGGTGCGCGGCGGCGACTTCGGCGGCGATCTGCGCCGCGGTGCGTGTGCCGTCCATCGCCTCGGTAAGGGTCCAGATCCAGCCGTCAGGGTCCTCGATCTCGGCGCCGATCCCGTAGATCACACTGCCGATCCTGACGTTGCCGTCGGCGGTGCGATAGGCCTGGTGTTCGGGTTTGATCCGCGGCCTGAGCAGCGCCTCGGAGTCATCGGTGTGCGGTTCGGTGTGCGGTGGTGCCGTCATCAGCCGACCCCCTCGTGCTCCGCCCGTACGCATGAGTACGTACGGACCTTGACACTGTCGCCGGGCCGCCGGAGCCTTGGCAAGGTGCGGGGGAATCAGTGGGGGATCCAGGGGCCAAACCGTTCAACTCCTCAGCGCTGCACCCTGCTTGGACAGAGAGGAGTCACCGTGGCGAACACCACTCTCGTCATCCGACGGCTGGACAAGGAAGAGACCACCGGCGACAGCAACTCCAACGGCACGTGACGTCGGACGCCGACGCCTATCCCAGCGTCGCGGAGGTCGCAGCGGCGGCCTCCGCGTTCGCGTACTCGCGGCCCGTGCTGAGCACCCTGCGGGTGGTCGGCCGGTCCCGGCAGGGGCGTCCGCTGCATCTGCTGACCGTCGGGCGCGGCCGACGGCACATCCTGGTCGTCGCGGGCCCGCACTCCGACGAGCGCGTCGGGCCCGCGACCGCGCTGCGGCTGGCGCACCGGGTCGCCGCCGACAGCCGCCTGCACTCCGGGGCGGGCGCCTCCTGGCACTTCCTGCTCTGTCTCGACCCGGACGGGACCGTACGCAGCGAGGCCGGGCCGCCGGTGCGGCGCACGCCCGCCGAGCACTTCCGGCACGCGTACCGTCCGCCCGCCGACGAACAGCCGGAGTGGGCACCGTCGATCCGGCCGCCGGACGACCAACTCCCCGAATCCCAGGCGCTGGTGAGCCTCATCGACGAGCTGCGGCCGGAGTTGCAGTGCTCGCTGCACGGCAACGACCTCGGCGGCAGCTGGGTCCAACTCACGCGTGACATACCGGGGTTGGCCGAGCCTCTCGGCAAGCTCTCCGCCGAGCGGGACGTGCCCGTGCAGACCGGCACGTACGACGCCCTGTACTGGACGGTGTCGGGGCCCGGCGTCTATCTGATGCCCGCGCCGGGCCAGCGCGCCCAGTTCGAGAACCTGCCCGAGGACGTCAACCGCTCGACCTGGATCCGCCCGCACCGCTACGGCGGGATGACCGCGCTCTTCGAGGTCCCGATGTGGGCCAGCCGCGATGTCGCCGACACCACGGCGCACCCGGACCCGGCCCGCGCCCTCGCGGCTCTCGCCGCGCTTCTGCGCCGCCACGCCGACCGTACCCACGCCCTGCTCGACGCCGTACGGCCGCTGGTCCCCGACCCCGGCTCCCCGGCCACCCGCCCCCTCCTGCGCATCACGGGCGGCATGCCCGCCATCATGCGCAGCGTCGCCGACGACTGGGACGGGCTCCACCCCTCCCCCGTCCCCCTCACCCTCGCGCACCTCAACGCCCTCGACATCGCCGCCCGCCGCATCTCCCTGCGCGCCACCGGGATCATGCTCCGCCTCCTCGACGGCCGCGGCGGCTCCGCCGCGCGCACCCTCCACGGCGTCTGTTCCGCCCAGCACGCCCGCTGGGCGGCCGAGTTGGCCGCCGGTCATGAGTTGACGTGGGTGCCGGTCCCCGACCAAGTTGACCTTCAGTCGGAAACAGTTCTCGCCGCCTTCCGCCTCCTCAACGAGACCTGACCCCCCTCCGGGGCGCGCCCCCACCCCACCGCCCTCGCGCAGGGCGGTGCTTTCAGGGCGCTGGGGGCGTACGCCCGAGGGGGTCTAGAGCGCCGCGGTAGCGGCAAGCTCGGCGGCGACGAGCTCGGCCACCTGAACGGCGTTCAAAGCGGCCCCCTTGCGAAGGTTGTCGTTCGAGACGAAAAGCGCGAGCCCGTTCTCGACGGTCTCGTCGAGGCGGATGCGGCCGACGTACGACGGATCGCGCCCGGCGGCCTGAAGCGGCGTGGGAATGTCGGAGAGCTCGACGCCGGGTGCGGACCGCAGAAGGTCATAGGCACGGGCGACGCCGAGCGGCCGGGAGAAGCGGGCGTTGAGCTGGAGGGAGTGGCCGGAGAAGACGGGGACGCGTACGCAGGTGCCGGAGACCTTGAGCTCGGGGATCTCGAGGATCTTGCGCGACTCGTTGCGCAGCTTCTGCTCCTCGTCGGTCTCGAAGCTGCCGTCGTCGACGAGGTTGCCCGCGAGGGGGACGACGTTGAAGGCGATGGGCCGGGCGTAGACGGCGGGCTCGGGGAAGGCGACGGCGTCGCCGTCGAAGGTGAGCTGGTCGGCGGATTCGACGACCTTGGTCGCCTGGCCGTGCAGCTCGGCGACGCCGGACAGGCCGGAGCCGGAGACGGCCTGGTAGGTGGTGGCGACCAGGGCGGTCAGCCCCGCCTCGGCGTGCAGCGGGCGCAGCACCGGCATCGCGGCCATGGTGGTGCAGTTCGGGTTGGCGATGATGCCCTTGGGGCGGTGGGCGATGGCGTGCGGGTTGACCTCGGAGACGACCAGGGGAACGTCGGGGTCGCGCCGCCAGGCGGAGGAGTTGTCGATGACGACCGCGCCCTGGGCGGCGACCTTCTCGGCGAGGGCGCGGGAGGTGGCGCCGCCCGCGGAGAACAGCACGATGTCCAGGCCGCTGTAGTCGGCGGTGGACGCGTCCTCGACGGTGATCTCGCCGTCGGCCCACGGCAGGGTGCTCCCGGCGGACCGGGCGGAGGCGAACAGCCGCAGCTCCGTCACCGGGAACGCGCGCTCGGCCAGCACCTTGCGCATGACCGAGCCGACCTGTCCGGTCGCTCCGACGATTCCGATCCTCATCCGGCTCTCTCCGATCGATGTGTGCCGTTCCGTACGGCTGTGTGCCGTTCCGTACGGCTGCGTGCCCGCCCGGTCGAGTATCCCCCGAGGCGGGAGCGGGGCGGCGGGGCATTTCAGGGGACGAGACGCAGCCTGGTCAGGGCGTCGTCCACGACGGCGGGCGGCGGGGGCAGCAGCGGCAGCCGTACGTCGGGGGTCGGGATGCGGCCCTCCGCGTGCAGCACGGCCTTGATGACGGTCGGGTTCGGCGCGCGGAAGAGGGCGGCCGCCAGAGCGGCGAGGCGGTGGCCGAGGGCCGTGTCCCCCTTGGCGTCCCCCGTGGCCGCGGCCTCCGCCAGCCCGGCCCAGCGGGCGGTGGCCAGGTGCGCGGAGGCGAGGATGCCGCCGGGGGCGCCGAGGGCGAACAGGGCGGGCGCGAAGATGTCGTCGCCCGCGAGGATCTCGAAGCCGTCCGGGTGATCGCCGAGCAGGTCGACGGTCTCGGCGTCGATGCCGCCGGTGGCGTACTTCACACCGGCCACGCCCGGCAGCGCGGCCAGCTCGCGCAGCGTGCGGGCGGTCAGCGGCTGCCCGGTGCGGTACGGCACGTGGTAGACGATCAGCGGTACGGGACCGGCGGCGGCCAGCGCCGCGAAGTGGGCGAGGACCCCGGCCTCGCCCGGCCGGGAGAAGGACGGCACCGTGGCCAGGACGGCGTCAGGCACCACCGGCCCCCCGGCGAGCGCCCCCAGCTCCCGTACGGCCGCCGCCGTGGCGCCGCCGGCCGCGCCGAGCACGAAACGCGCGCCGTGCTCGCGGCAGACCCGGCCGACGACCGCCGTCACCTCGGCGCGTTCGCCGGGGTCGAGGGCGGCGGCCTCCGCGGTCGTGCCGAGCGCCACGAGCCCGGCCGCGCCGTCCCGCAGCACCTCGTGCGCGAGCCCTTCGAGGGCGCCCACGGCGACCCGGCCCTGTGTGTCGAACGGCGTGACCAGCGGTACGAGGATCATGTCCGCGAGTCTGACCCGAGCCCATGGCGAAGGTCCAGTTAATTGTCGTGCACGGAACCGTTAAGCAGCGCTACTCTCCCGCGCATGTACGAGATCTCCGCGGACCCGGCCCGCCTCGACGTCCCCCGTATCCACGACTGGCTCTCCACCGACGCCTACTGGGCCCTGGGCCGCACCCTCGCCACCCAGCAGGCCGCCATCGACGGCTCCCTCAACTTCGGCGCCTACCACCCCGCCACCGGCGCCCAGCACGCCTACGCCCGCGTCGTCACCGACCTCGCGACCTTCGCCTACCTCTGCGACGTCTACGTCGACCCCGCCACCCGCGGCCAGGGCCTCGGCACCACCCTCGTCACCGCCATCCGCGACCACCTCACCCCCTACGGCCTGCGCCGCGTCGTCCTCGCCACCGCCGACGCCCACGCCGTCTACGCCAAAGTCGGCTTCACCCCCCTCACCGACCCCGACAACTGGATGACCCTGGGCCTCCAGAACCCTTCGGCGCGGGAGCCGCGGAACCGCTGACGCGGCCTCAGCGACGCCAGCGGCCCGCACCGCCTACGGGGATACGCGGCTCACGGGGCCTGCGGGCATACGCGGCCTACGCGGCCTCGGCGATGTCAGCGCGCAGCGGCGGGACGCGGACGCCGTCGCGCTGCCGCTTGCGCACCCAGTCCACCAGCGCCCGCTCGACCTCCGTACGCGTGGCCACCCGGCGCAGCCGCAGCGGCACCGCGGCCAGGTGCAGCGCCGCCCGCACCCGGCTCACCCCGGCCCCGACCATGCCAGGACCCGGATGCGCGTCGAGCGCGAGCGCCACGCGCATGGTGTCGGCGAACAGCGACTGGGCCCGTTCGTAGGCGGTGTACACCGGCAGGTCCCGTTCGAGCCCGGCGGCGGCCTCCGGGTGTACGCGGAGCACCGCACGCCGCCAGCGCTCGATGACCTCGGGCCGCTGGTCGGCCGGGTACCGCATCCGCACCAGGTGGATGGCCAGGTCGTGCAACGGGTCGCCCCACATGGCGAGTTCCCAGTCCACGACGGTGAGGCCGCCGTCGGCGCGGACGATGAGATTGTGCCGGTGCAGATCGCCGTGGAGCAGCGCGAAGGGCCGCCGGCGCAGCGGCGGCATCCGGTCGCGGAACCAGCGCAACGCGTTCGCCGGGACTTCCAGCGCGGCGAAGAGCGGTGCGAAGTCGGCCCAGTTGGCGGCGCGCACATCGTGCTCGGCGAAGTCCGCGCGGGCTCTGAGGAAGGCGTTGGAGTCGCCGTCCGCGGCCCAACCGGCGGGCAGCGGGGGCAGATCGGCCGCCGACACCCGGGTGAACCCCGCCATCTGACCGACGATGGCGTCCACGACGAAGGGATCCACCGGCTTGCCCGGCGCGCAGACCTCCGCCAGCGCCTGCCCTGGCACGTACTCGTGGACGGAGAATCCGCCGAGTCCCACGTAGTGCCGGGGGGTGTTCTCCACAACCGCCGTGCGCTGCAAGGCGTTCAGGATCTCGCCCTCGTCGGGCCAGACCCGCTCCACGACCTTCAGCGAACCGTCCAGCGGCACCCGCACCTTGACCGGGGTGTGCGCCTCGAAGCGCAGACGCTCCGCCATGCCGGGCGCCAGATCGATGACGTAGTTGCTGTTGTGATGACCTGTCAGCCGCTCACCGAAGCGCGTGGCATCCTGTCGGACCGTGTCCCAAGCGGCAGCAAGGCTCTGCTCCCGGCCGGTCGTCAGGACGCCCAAAGCATCGCTCCCACGCGCTCGCGCACTCACGAGACCGCCGAAGGGCGGCCAGTGTTTGGCACGAACATTAGTGGGTAGCGGCAGCCCCCGCCATCGGAGAGCCGTTAAGACCCGGTTACGGACCGCGACGCCTCACCCGTTCGGGCGACGACTCAACGCGCTCGCGGCGACGACGAGGTCACGCATCCCGACGACCACCGGATGGGGCTCGATCTCCTGGAGCCGCGCCACCCGGCTCCTGGAGCGCGCGTAACCGAGGAAACGTACCCGCGCCGCCCGCGCCGCCTCCGCGTCCCGCGGCGAGTCACCGATCATCAGGCACTGCTCCGGCCGTACCTTCAGCGCCGTCATGGCCCGCAGCAGGCAGTCGGGGTCCGGCTTCATCCTGGCCGGGTCGTACTGGTCACGGCCGTAGATCCGCGACCCGAAGACGCTTTCCAGCGAATGGCTCTTCAGATACGTCTCGACGGCCTGGGGCGAGTTGTTGGTGGTGATGGCGAGCAGTCGGCCACTGAGCGCCACGGCCCGTACGAATTCGTCGGCGCCCTCTGTCTCGCGCGCGGACGGTACGGCCGACTCCTCGCCGTGCGCGAGTATCCGCTCGAGCTCGGCGGCCACTCCGGGCGGCCAGGGCTCGCCGAGCATGGCGTGCGGGTCCTTGCTGCGCGCCGTCGCCGGATTCGGGGGACGTATCCCGTGCCGGTCGAGGTACCGGCGCATCTCTTCCGCTATCAGGCTGGCCGGATGCCTCGCGAACAGTTCGCAGACCGGTCCGTCGAAGTCGAGCAACAGGCATTCCGCCGCGTCGAGCAGGGCGAACGGGCTGCTCTCAGGTGATTCGAAGTACGTAGGAGTCACTCAAGGAGTGTCAGCGGCTCGGCGATCGTTGACCAGAGTGAGTCAAACCACTCCTGGGACTCGGTGACGAACTGCGAGTCCCGCTCCTTGGGCTTGTCGGTGTTCAGGCCGAACGAGAAGAGCGTCGCGGTGATGCCGAGGACGTCGTAGATGTTGCCCTTGCCCCGCTGGCCGAACTCGACCTCGCGGTCGATCACTTGATAGTGGCCGAACAGCGCGGTCCGGCCGTTGATGAGGTAGAGCTTGTGCATCGGGGTGATCGGTACGGTCCGCACCTCGACCGACTGCTCGACGTCGGGCTGGAATTCGGCCAGGGCCGCGAAAGCGGCGCGCACGGTGAGGACATGGGCGCGGACGAGTTGGCGCAGCCGCCACAGCGGGCGCTCGTCGGAGGCGTCGGCGACCAGCCGGGGAATCGCCAACTGCGCGGACAGGCTGGGCATCATGAGGCGGAGGCGGATCGACTCGGGCTTGAGGTCGCCGTCCTGAACCCGCGTCAGAGGTACGACCAGCGCGCGGCTGAGGGTTTCCGTGGTCAGCGAGTAGGCGTCGATGGTGACGTGCTGGTGCGTGAACGCCTCGTCGATGTGCGGCCGGAGGGCCTTGGAAGCACGTCCCGGCTCCTGGAGCCGAGTCTGCGAATCCGGGCGGTCTTCCTCCCAGCGCAGCACCTCGGACGGGCGTCCGCGCTGATTGTCGATGTAGCCGTCGTCGCGGAGTACGCCCAGCGCACGCTGGATCGTGGGACGGGAGACGTTGAAGCGCTCTTCCAACTCCGCCTGAGAAGGTATGCGTCCGCCGACCGGGTAGCGACCGTCGACGATCTCACCGCGGAGTACGTCCGCGATGTAGCGGTATGGGGGTCGGGAACCGTTGGTTCCGGCGTCTTCCTCGTCCACAAGACGACGTTACAACTTCCGGCGGGACAACGGTGCTTACCTGACCCGAGTTTATCGATCTCGGCCAACTGGGCACACCCTTGATAGAGGCAGCCTCTCTCAACTTCTCATTCGGGTAGGGAAGTTGAATGATCCAGCCTCATCGGGGGTCGCCAACTTCCCGTCCGATGGCGTGCGGGACATCGCAGCCACCCGCCTTCTGCAAAAGCGCGGAGTCGCGAAGGAGGGATCGGTCATGCTCGCTCTCAGTTTGTGCGCATATGCCTTCGAAGAGATCATCCAGTGGCGGTACGGCGCGGCAGGGGCCATCGCCGTCGGGCTGGTGGGACTCGGTCACAAGATGCGGAACACCACGTTCACCTGCATAGGGATCACCGCGATAGCGCTGCTGCTGGCGCAGTGACGGGCCGCGGAAAAGCGGGCAACCGGGTAACCGGGTAACCGGGTAACCGAGTAACGGGTCAGCGCGGGGATCAGAAGACGTCGGGGCACCAGGGCCGGCGTGGGGTGCGGAACAGGGCGTCGGCTGTCCTGGCCGCACCCGTTCGGTGTTCGGAGACACGGCCGAGGGCGGCGAGGCGGACCGGGGACTCGTCGCCGAGGTAGAGGCAGCCGAGGTCGGCGACGGACAGGGAGAGGTCGGCGGAGGCCGAGGTGGGGGTGCAGGAGGCGGCACCCGAGGGCGAGGTCTCCAGGAGGAAACGGCCGCCGGCCAGGCCCGCGGGGTCGTGGACGTCGAGCACGAGGGCGGCGGGGCCGCCCGCGTAGGTGCGGGCGGACAGGGCGGCGGGCACGTCGAGCATCCGCAGCCACATGAAGTCGGCGTAGGTCTCGGTGCGGGCGGCGCGCGGGTCGCCGAGGAGCAGCGGCAGGAGGTCGTCGGGCGCGCGGTGGCCGGACTTCAGCAGCGTCACCCAGTCCAGCGCGAGCAGGAAGCGCCACAGCGCGGTCTCGGCGGCCGGGGAGGCGGCGATCAGCCCGTGCACGCTCAGCTCGACCTTGGGGAACTTGCCCGGCCAGTGCTCTTCCTTGGCGGCGTACGCGGCCAGGCCGTCGACCCGGCCGTCGGCGTCGCGGTAGACCACGAAGAAGGGCTCGGTCCACGGCTGGGAGTCCAACGGCCGCTGTCCGGTGTTGACTTCCCACCAGTAGGGGGTGCGGTTGATCGCGCCGGGCGTCACCGCGCGGACCCGCTCGTGCAGCGCGGGGCCGACCTTGCGTACGTCCTCGACGGTCACGAGGTCCACCCGGCCGCCGTCGGTCGGGCCCGCCCAGCGCCGGTCGAGGCCCGCGCGCGGCACGTCGATCTCCCAGTCCGTCACCCAGGTCGCCGCGCCGAAGCCGTACCGTCCGTAGATCGGATATTCGGCCGCGACCAGGATCGACACCGGCTCGCCGCGCTCCTTGGCGGCGGCCAGGTCGGCCGCCATCATCCGGCTGGCCAGGCCGCGGCGGCGGTGCGTGCCGGTCACGGACACGTTCGTGACGGCGGAGGCCGCGACGGCCGCGCCGCCGGGCACGGTGAGCTGGCGCGGCATGCTGCGGAAGGTCGCCACGCAGCGGCCCTGGTCGAAAGCGCCCTGCGTCCGGCTCAGGTCGAACGCGGCCCTGCGGGCCTCGACCTCCGCCGCGCTCACCGAGGGCGCGAGATGGAAGCCGGCGAGCTTGGCCCGCACCCAGTCGGCGACGTCGGATTCGGCCAGCGTGCGGATCTCAGGGCTCGAGGTCATACGCGCACGCTACGGACGCACCCGGCCGTCCGCACCCGAATTTCGGCCGGGGAGCCGCCGGGCGCGCCGACCCGCCGCCACCCCGGGCCGACCCACCCTCCCCGCGCCGACCCGCCGCCACCGCGCGCCGAAACGCCGCCGCCGCGCGCCGCCCCGCCCTCCCCCGTCCGACGGCACCGCCCTCACCCGTCCGACAGCAGGTCGTCCACCTTCGCCTCGCCCTCCCGGTACCGCCGGGTGATCTCCGCGCTGCACCCGTCCACCGTCTGCTGGAGGGCCTGGCGGCGGCGTGAGACCTGCTGCTCGTTGCGGACCAGGCGGCCCATCGCCGCGTCCAGCTCCGGGTCGGTGCGGGCGTCGAGGTCGGACAGCTCCACCTCGGCGAGCATGTCCTCGGCGAGCTGCCGCACCCGCTCGGTCAGCGGGGTGCCGAGCGTGACGTGGCGGGCGGAGGAACGGACCCGCGAAGGCCCGTCGGTCAGGATCTCCGAGAGCCGGTCGAGCACGGGCGACGTACTCGGCGCGTCGGGGCCCTGCCCCGCGGCCGTACCGCGCGCGTCCCGCCCGCTGCGCCTGGCCTGCTCGGCCTGGAGGATGTCGATCCTGCCGTGCAGCATCCGCCGCAGATACGACAGGTCGGCCTCCTCCTGCTGCGCGTCCCTGCGCAGGGCGCGCAGCGCGCCCAGGTCGAGCGCGCCGAGGTCGGGCGCGGGCAGGTCGGCGAGCGGGTTGCGCGGCGCGGGCGTGCGCAGCGGACCCCGTGAACCCAGCGGACCAGATCCGTCGGCCTTCAGCATGCGGTGGCCCTTCGTGGTGGGCGCCGTCGGTACGGCAGTGCCGGAAGTCTCTCCAGCGCCGGAAGTGGTCATGCCTGTTGTCCCCTCCGTGGCGGCGCCTGCGCCGCCACCCTTCCGATGCTGCCACCTGCCCCTGTCACCCCGCAGCGACTCTGCACCCGAACGGCCGTCGCAACTGTTGTGCGAAGCCGCCGACCGGGCGTACGTTCCCCTCCCCGCGCTCCCCCTCACCCGTGTGGGTGGCGTGCGGGCGCGGCAGGCCACAATGGGCGCATGCGAGCGGTGGCCCAGCGGGTGAGCGAAGCGGAAGTCGTGGTCGACGGGGAGAGCGTCGGTGCCATTACGGGGCCCGGCCTGTGCGTCCTGGTCGGCGTGACGCACGACGACACGAAGGAGAAGGCCGCGGCGCTGGCCCGCAAGTTGTGGACGCTGCGGATCCTGCCCGACGAGCGGTCCTGTTCCGACATCGGCGGCCCGCTGCTCGTCATCAGCCAGTTCACGCTTTACGGTGACGCCCGGAAGGGTCGCCGCCCCACCTGGAACGCCGCGGCGCCCGGCGACCTCGCCGAGCCTCTGGTCGACGAGGTCGTCGCCCAGCTCAGGGCGCTCGGCGCGACCGTCGAGACGGGCCGGTTCGGCGCGGACATGAAGATCTCGCTGACGAACGACGGCCCGTTCACGGTGGTCATCGACATGTGAGGCGGCACCCGCGCCCCGAAATGCCACGCGCGCCAACGGACCTACGGCGCCACGACCGTCTCCTGCGACGCCGCCGTCTGCTCCGCCATCAGCACCGCGTCCTCCGGCGTGTTCCGCTTCACCAGGGCCAGTGCGATCGGCCCCAGCTCCCAGTGCCGGGCCGAGGACGTGACGAAGCCGATCGCGCGGCCGTCCTCGCCGTCCGAGGCGAGCCGGACCGGGGCGCCGTGGCCCGGCAGCCGCACCTCGCTGCCGTCCAGGTGCAGAAAGACCAGACGGCGCGGCGGGCGGCCGAGGTTCTGGACGCGGGCGACCGTCTCCTGTCCGCGGTAGCAGCCCTTCTGGAGGTGCACCGCGGTCTCCAGCCAGCCCAGCTCGTGCGGGATCGTACGATGATCGGTCTCCAGGCCCAGCCGCGGCCGGTGCGCCTCGATGCGCAGCGCCTCCAGGGCCAGCGCGCCGATCGGCGGCGCGGCCTTCGCGGCGAAGGACTCCAGCTCGGCGCGCGGCACGAAGACGTCCCGGCCGTACGCGGTCTCCCGTACGGCCCACTCCGACGGCACCGCCGTGATCGAACCGGCGGGCAGGTACACCACCGCGTAAGCGTCCGTGGCGTCCGCGGTCTCGACGCGGTAGAAGAACTTCATGCTCTCCAGGTAGGCGAGCAGCGCGCCCTGCGTGCCGGGCTCGACGTGCATCCAGGTCGTGGTGCCGTCGTCCACCAGGTAGAGGGCGTGCTCGATGTGGCCGTTCGCCGACAGGACCAGCGCCTCGGTCGCCTGCCGGGGGGGAAGTTTCTCGACGTGCTGGGTGAGCAGCAGGTGCAGCCAGGACAGCCGGTCGTCGCCGGACACCGTCACCACACCGCGGTGCGACTGGTCCACGAAGCCGGTGCCGTCCGCGAGGGCGCGCTGCTCGCGGAAGAGGTCGCCGTAGTGCGCGGCCACTCCCTCGTCGGGGCCCTCGGCGAGGACAGCGCCGGGCAGCGACAGCAAAGGACTCTTCTTCACGCCGGTGGTCGCGCCGTCCGTCATGTTCACGCCGTCAGTCATGCCGTCAAGACTACGACTCCGCGCCGGTGCTACGACTCCGCGTCCGAACGCCTGTCCGCGCAGTCCCGGCAGCGGCCGAATATGGCGAAGTGCTTCATGTCCGTCTCGAAGCCCAGCTCCGCGCGCAGCCCGTCCTTCAGCGGCTCGGCCAGCGCGACCGGCACCTCCGTGACGGAGTCGCAGTCGCGGCAGACCAGGTGCATGTGGTCGTGCCGGTCGGCGAGGTGGTAAGTGGGGGCGCCGTGGCCGAGGTGGGCGTGGCTGACCAGGTCCAGCTCTTCCAGCAGCTCAAGGGTCCGGTAGACGGTGGAGATGTTGATCCCCGAGGCGGTCTTGCGGACCTCGCACAGGATGTCGTCGGGCGTCGCGTGCTCCAGTACGTCCACGGCCTCCAGCACGAGCTGGCGCTGGGGCGTGAGCCGGTAGCCCCGCTGCCGCAGATCGGTCTTCCAGTCGATGGTCACCACACGGCCAGTGTAGGACCGTCCCGGAAAGCCGACCGTCCCGGAAAGGCGACGCTGGCTTCCCCGGCGTACGCGGGGCGCGGACCCGGGCGTACGCGCGATGCCGGGGCGTACGGCCGGCTCCGCCTCCGTGAAGCCCGGCCTACTTGAAGAAGGCGATGCCGTCGTCCGGCAGGTCCTTCAGGTCGGCGGCCCACTCCCGCGGGTCCACGACCTTCTTCAGGTGCGCCGACATGTACGCGCGCAGCGGCACCGCGGGGGTGGCCTTCTCGCCGACCCACATCAGGTCGCTGTTCACGTACCCGTACAGCCGCTTGCCGCCGCTGTAGTCGGGCGCGCCCGCGAGCCGTGCCACGGCGTCCGTGACCAGGTCGATCTGCGGCTTGCCGTCGGCCAGCTCGCCGGTCCAGATCTCCACGACGCCCTCGTCACGCGTGGTGGTGACGTCGACCTTGCGGTCCTTGTCGATCCGCCAGAAGCCGCTCTCGCTCTCCAGCGGCCTGACCTTCTTGCCCGCCTCGTCCAGCACCCACGAGTGCGAGGTGTACTCCAGGAACGGGCGGCCGTCGTGCGTGAAGACGACCTCCTGCCCGAAGTTGCACTTCTCGGAGCCCGGGAAGTCGTGGACGCCCGCGCCCTCCCACCGGCCGAGCAGGAACACCAGCGGTACGAGGTCGGGGTGCAGGTCGGACGGGATCTCGATCATGTCAGCGCTGGCCCTGGTAGAGCTTCTTCACCGCGTAGAACGCGAAGAGCGCGACGCCCAGGCAGACGAGCACGAGCAGGGCGTCGTAGACATACTCAATTTGCACGGGACGTGCTCCTCGGACGGATCATGCGGACGGGCCGCGCACGAGTCTAGTGCGCCGCCCGTCCGAAGGCGCGGCCAGGCCGCGTGACGTGCGCCCCAGCGCCCCGCCCCGCCGCCCCGCCGCCCGCGGCTCAAGCGCTCAGCCGAGCAGCTGCGCCTGGAGCCGTACGGTCTGGCGGAACGGCACCGCGGGTGTGCCCCGCTTGACGCCCGCCTGCCGGCCGGTCGACTGCACGACCAGCGCCAGCGTGTCCCCGGCGTGGACGAAGGCGTACCGCGTCGCCGTGTCGTCGTACGGCGGGGTCTGGGCGTACGCGGAGACGGTGACGGGGACGGGCAGGGAGTCCGACTCCACGGAGTTGTCGCCCTCCTTGCTGTCGACGCCGGTCAGCGTCGTGTACTCGGCGCTGGTGGCGTAGTCACCGGCGTAGGCGGTGCTGACGAACTGCACGAGGTAGATCTGCGTACGGGTACCGTCCGGCATGGACCAGGCGCGGCCCGCGATGTGCCGCAGGCCCTGTGCCGTGAGCGTGGTCCCGGCGGCGGCGCGGTCGCCGACGTCGAACCGCCCGACGTAGTCCTCGGCGGGCACCCAGCCCTTGACGCCGGGCAGCATGGTGTCCTCGACGGCGCCTTCGGGCAGCGGCAGCAGCAGTGACCTGAGGTCGGCGTAGTGGCGGCCCGAGGGGTTGACGCCCGTGTCCAGCGCGCCCGGCTTGCCCGCGGGCAGCTTCGGCAGCGCCAGCGGCGGAAACGTCCACCGGCCGTCGTCCGGCGTCTTGAGCCCCGGCACCTTCGTCCGCTCCGGCTGCGTCACCGCGTACGCCGTCGCCCCGCCGAACGCCGCGAAGACCAGAACGGCGGCCGTCCACCGCGCCAGCGCCCGCAGCCGCCGCCTCGGGCGGCGGGCCACGGGAAGGAGGTGCGGCTCGACGGCCGGCGCGTCGCCGGGCCCCTGGGACTCCGGCCGGGACTCGGAAAGCCGCTCAGGCTGAGACGGCGGCTGCGGCGCGAGGGGGGTGGCGGGCTGAGCCGCAGGCGAATTGTCGGGCATCAGACGGCCTCTCCCGGGTCCTTGATGCGGTCGAGTTGCTGGGCGAGGAGTTTGGCGGCCTCGTTCTTCTGGAGCGGGACGACACCGGAGGCGGTGACCGTGACCATGAGGTCGCCCTCGGTGGCCTGGCAGAGCATCTCGTCGAGCTTTTCGCCGGGCTCGGTCGGCGGCAGCACGCACGTCGCGCCGGGGTGGCCGTCGATCGTGGGCCCGTTGCGGAAGACGCCCAGCGCCTTGGTGAACTCGGTGAAGTAGTCGGTCTGGGCGTGCGCCGCCGTTTTGTTCTTCATCTGGACGATCTCGATCTCGACGATCAGATTCTCGATCGACCGGTACGTCCGCATGCCCGCGCCCTCGATGTGCAGCTGCGCGAGAGCCTTCTCCGTCTTCGCGCGCTGCTTCTTCGTCAGCCCGCCGAGGTCGCCCTTGACCAGGTCGGCGGCCTTCGTCGCGTTCAGTTCCACGTCGTTGCCGAAGCCCTCGACGTCCGGCCCCGGCCCGTAACCGGCGGGCATCGGCAGCAGCAGCTCGCTCAGGCTGCCGTAGTGGCTGCCGCCGGACTTCGCGCCGAAGTCCTCGGTGGCGGTCGGCGCGGGCGGCGTCCAGGGCGTGGCCACGGCGGGCTTGGCCGACGTGCCGTCGTCGCGCTGCTTCAGCACCGCGTAGCCGATCCCCCCGCCCGCCGCGACGGCCACCAGCGCGCCGACGGCGATCAGCGCGGGCCCGCGCCGCGACCGTACGGGAGCGGGCACGGGTGCCGGAGCGGGAGCGGGCGGGGGTACCGCCGGGGGCCCGAAGGGGGCGGCGGGGACGGACGGCGGTACGTTCTCGGGCTCATCGGTCACAGCCGCTCCAGTTGCCGCTTGATGAGGGACAGGACGGCCTTGACCTTGACCGGGTGCTCCGAGTCCAGGACGACCTCGACGAAGAGGTTGCCGACGCGGGCGAATCCGATGCCCCGGTACTGGGGCAGATAGCCGTCGCTCTCGTACGGCTTGCCCGAGCCCCACGCCTGGCCGTCGGCAGTGCCGGGCACGGGCGTGTTGTGGGCGAAGTGCGGGTTGGTGCCCGCGGCTCCCACTTGCTCGGTGAGGTGCCTGCCGGTGTACAGGGTCGCCTCGTCACGGAACTGCACGACTTCCACATGGGAGAAGTCGTGGCGGGCGTCCGTCCAGCCGGCGCCCGCCATCCGGCGGAAGTCGTTCTGGGCCAGCCGGGTGAAGGCGATGTCGGGGCGGCCGTAGCCGTCGGCGTATTCGACCAGCGACTGCCAGCCGCGTTCCAGCTCCTTCGTGCCCTTCGTCTTCGGTGTCGGCACGAGCAGTTTCAGCAGGTCGCCGTCGTAGACCGCGTTCCGGTCCTGGGCGACGGGGAGGGCCGGGACGTCCGGGCCCGTCCCCTTCGGCTGGGCCAGCGCGGGGCCGGTCAGCGGGGGCAGCGGCGTCGGCTCACGGTCGTGCTGGATCTTGTAGCCCACGCCTCCCCCGGCCAGCACGCCGAGCACCAGCGTGGCGGCGATCAGCAGCGTCGTGCGCCCGCGCGGGCGGGGCGGGTGCGGCGGCGTGGGCGGGAGGTCCTGCGTGGGCGGCGTGGCCGGGAGGCCCGGCGCGGGCGGCGTGGGCGGGAAGTCCGGCGCGGGCGGCGCCTCGGGCTCCGGCTCGGGGCCCCGCTCCTGGGCAGGGGTGTCTTCGGACAGGGACAAGGGGATCTCCACGAGATGGTTCGGAAGGAGAAGGTCGCGCGGCGGGACCCGAGGTCAGTGACCGGTCTTCAGCCGCTGGAACTGGGCGTCGAGCAGGCGCTGGACCAGCGCGGCGGACGGTGCCTTGCCGCCGGTCAGGGTGATCGTGATGTGGACGTCGCCCTGGTGGGCGACGGCGACCACGGCGCTGGTGCTCTCGGCCGAGGAGGACTGGAGGTTGTAGGCGCGGGCCGGATAGGCGGTGGTCAGCGGAATCCGGGCACCCTGGTACGAGTGCTGCGCGTCGTACGCGGCGGTCTGTTCCGCGCTGCCGAAGCGGATCAGCCGGGCGCTGACCTCGAAGGCCCCGTCCCCGGTGAGGTACGTGCGGTAGGCGCCGGTCCGGAAGCCGTACGTCTTCAGGGCCGCTCGGGCGTCGGACGGGTCGGAGGCGCTGCCCGCGATGTCGTCGGCGGTGTACGGCGAACCGTCCGGGTCGCCGTAGACGTCGGCGTCCGAGGGTGCGGGGAGCAGGAAGAAGCGCAGGTCACCGGTGTGGACGCCGTGCGAGACCCGGCCCGGGACGCGCGCGGCGGCCGTGGGGGGTGCCGAGGAGGGCGTGGCCGCGCCGGTCGTCGGGGCCGCTGTCGCGGCGGAGGGCCTGGCGGGCGGGGCTACGGACGCGTCGGCGTGGCCGGAGGAGGAGCCGAGGGCGACGACCGCCCCCGCTGTCACGGCCGCCACGGCGACCAGTCCGGCCACGGCGCCGAACAGCGCGCCACGGCCGCGGCGGCGTACGCCACCGTCGTTCAGTTCCACAGAAGCCCCCCCGGGCGTACACGCGTGCGATGCACGCGGACTCGCATTATGTCGAGACGACACAGCGGCTTCACAACGAAATTTGCCGACGCCTGCGTGACGTACGACACAGCCGGAGGGCAGAGGTGCCACCGGTACGGGTGCGGTGCGGCTCCGGGACGGCTGTGCGGCTCCGGGACGGCTGCGCCTACGCTGGCCGGATGGCGAAGAAGCTCGTGATCAAGGTGACGGCGGGCGCCGACGCGCCCGAGCGGTGCTCGCAGGCGTTCACGGTGGCGGCGGTCGCGGTGGCCAGCGGCGTGGAGGTCTCGCTCTGGCTGACCGGTGAGTCCGCGTGGTTCGCGCTGCCCGGCCGCGCGGCGGAGTTCGAGCTGCCGCACGCGGCGCCGCTGCCGGATCTGATCGACGCGGTGCTCGCCGCCGGGCAGGTCACCTTGTGCTCGCAGTGCGCGGCCCGCCGTGACATCAGGGAACAGGACGTCATCGCGGGCGTACGGATCGCGGGCGCGCAGCTCTTCGTCAGCGAGATCATGCCGGACGGCGTGCAGGCGCTGGTCTACTGAAGGCGCGGGCGCTACGGCGGACCGCCGCGGTCCAGCTCGTCCCACCACCGGTCGGACTCCGGGTCGCCGGACGAACCGTAGCTCTGGCGCTCGGACCGCGCCGGGGTCATCCTCCGGTGCTCCTCCATCGAGGTCGCGCCCGGCGGGGGCGGGTCATCGCGCTCTTTCCCGGTCGGCTTGCGCTCCTCGGGCCGCAGCGGCTCCTCGTCCCACCACCGGTCCTCAGGGCCCTTCCGGTTCGCCACGATCGCCGCGACCGGCGGGATCACCATCGCCACCAGGCACATCGCGATGGCCGCCGGCACCGACCAGATGCGGACAACCGACCACGCCATGACGAACAGCACCACGCAGGTGCCCATCATGGCGAAATACCAGTGACGGCGACGCGCGTTCACCCTTCAACGGTACGTCCGCCACGCCGGATCAGCACCCGCCGCGCACCCCCCGCCGGACGGAGTCCCGGAACAGCGAAGGGCCGCGCCCCCTTGCGCGGGGTGCGGCCCTTCACGGCGGGGTCAGACCGCGATGGCGACCTCGGACGGGGCGCCCTGCTGGGCGACGACGGTGCGGTCGACGGTGGCGCCGGGGACGAGGGCGCGGAGCGTCCAGGTACCGGGGGCCGCGAAGAAACGGAACTGCCCGGTCGCGGAGACCGGCACCTCGGCGGTGAACTCGCCGCCGCCGTCGAGCAGCCGGACGTAACCGGTGACCGGCTCGCCGTCGCGGGTCACCGATCCCTGGATGATCGTCTCTTTCGCCACGTCAACTCCTGCCAGATCGGGCCCACCGGCCTTGGCTCCACACATAACGTTCAGTCCTCCGGGGTCAGTTGGAGCCGAGCTCGATCGGAACGCCGACCAGCGAGCCGTATTCGGTCCACGAGCCGTCGTAGTTCTTGACGTTGGCCTGGCCGAGCAGCTCGTGCAGCACGAACCAGGTGAGCGCGGAGCGCTCGCCGATGCGGCAGTACGCGATGGTGTCCTTGGCCAGATCGACCTGCTCCTCGGCGTACAGCGCCGTCAGCTCGTCGTCCGACTTGAAGGTGCCGTCGTCGTTGGCGTTCTTCGACCACGGGATGTTGCGGGCGCTCGGCACGTGGCCGGGGCGCTGCGACTGCTCCTGCGGGAGGTGCGCCGGGGCGAGCAGCTTGCCGGAGAACTCGTCGGGCGAGCGGACGTCGACCAGGTTCAGCGAACCGATCGCGGCCACGACGTCGTCGCGGTAGGCGCGGATCGAGGTGTCCTGCTCCTTGGCCTTGTACGTGGTCGCGGGGCGCTCGGGCACGTCCACGGCCAGGTCGCGGGAGTCCAGCTCCCACTTCTTGCGGCCGCCGTCGAGCAGCTTCACGGAGTCGTGGCCGTACAGCTTGAAGTACCAGTAGGCGTAGGAGGCGAACCAGTTGTTGTTGCCGCCGTAGAGCACCACGGTGTCGTCGTTGGCGATGCCCTTGGCGGACAGCAGCGCCTCGAAGCCGGCCTGGTCCACGAAGTCGCGGCGGACCGGGTCCTGGAGGTCGGTCTTCCAGTCGATGCGGACGGCGTTCTTGATGTGGTTCTTGTCGTAGGCCGAGGTGTCCTCGTCGACCTCGACAATGACCACCTTGGGGTCGTCGATGTGGGCCTCGACCCAGTCGGCGTCCACCAGGACGTCACTGCGGCTCATCTTGTTTCTCCTCCGGGGCAGTACGGATGTGCGGTGCGCGACGGGCGCGCGGGGCTTGCGAGGGATACGCGATGCGCGTGATGCGCGGGGATTCGCCTGGCAGGCAGGGGAGGCAGGCTGCGCCGGGGGCCGTTACGGCCGGCATCGGCACGGAGGAACCGCCACCCCTAGGGCATGCGACAGAGCATGGCGGCGACGCGGCACAGGTCGACTGCCCGCCGCTTCGTGAGATCCGCCTGTCGCTTCATGGTCCCGATCGTAGGGATATCAACCCGTAGGTGTCACCGTCGTGTCATATACCGAGACAAGATTGTCCGCATGGCGGAATCACCATGCCACGCAACCCGTGTCTCGGCCCGTCCGGCGGCCTGCCGACGGCGTACGAGCGGCTTAATACCCCATGCCGGACCGTTCCGAACCACCCGATCGGGCGATACGGTCACCCCGCCCACCTGCGGAGGACTGCGGTACGGACACCGCCGTCTCAGTTGGCGAGAACGACGTTCTTGCCGCCCGCCGCCACCGACAGCCCGTCCGGCGTGCTGGTCACGGACGTCAGCGCGATCCCGGAGGGCAGGTGGGTGAGCTGCCGGGTGAAGTCGATCTGCTGCCGCACCTGGTCCTCCAGGCCCAGCTCGGTGAACGCCTTCGGCAGCTCGGCCGCCTGGAGGCCGATCTCGTCGGCGCCGCGCACCGTCACCTCGCTGAGCACGCTCAGCCTCGCGCCCATGAACTCGCCGGTGATCTTGACCAGCGCGCCGCCGTCCTTGCTCTTGGCGTCGCCCGCCGACGAGACCGTGATCCCGGTGGGCGCGGCCTTCGTCAGGTCCTCGTAGGTGAGGAAGGCGATGCCGTCGGCGGTGTCCGCGACCGCCCGCCGGTAGCTGTCGGAGAGCCGTACGCCGTGCAGGTCGGCGTGGAAGGAGTCGATCCGCAGGGTCTGCTCGCCGTTGCCCGCCGCGATGTCCTTCGCGGAGATCTTGACCTCGTCCAGCTTGCCGCCGGCGGCCTGGGTGAGGAACGGGAAGCCTTCGATGGACACCTTGGGCTTGGTGGTCAGGCCCTCGGTGAGCGCGGCGCGGTCGGCGGCCTTGTTCTGCGCCACCGACACCGTGATCCGGTCGGCCGCGACGAAGAGGCCGCCGAGGATCACCAGGACGATCAGAACTGTCCGCGCCACTCGCATGTGCTGTCGCTCCCCGCTCGTTCCCCGCTGATCTCCCCTCAGCCCTGACGGCGGGGCAGACCCGACGGTTCCCCGCGCGGCCAACCGTTACCGCGGCTCAATCCGCCCTTCACACGGTGCGCACGTGACCTGTGCGCCGCCTGTGCGAACAATTCACCGCCCACGGGGACGGACCACCGCCCAGGCAGACGGACCACCGCCCAGGCAGACGGATCACCGCCCGCGCGGACGGATCACCGCGCGGGCGGATCGAGCCGGTGGTCGCCGTCAGCCCGTGAGGACGCGGCCGAGGATGTAGACGGCCGGGGCCGCGGCGGTCAGCGGCAGCGCCACACCCGCGGTGAAGTGCACGAAGCGGGACGGGAAGTCGTAGCTGGCGACCCGCAGGCCGATCAGCGCGCAGACACCGCAGGCCGCGGCGAGCATGACGGCGTCCCCGCCGCTCATCCCGGTGGCCGGTCCGGTGGCGAAGCCGGTGGCCGCGGCGGCCAGCAGCGCCACGACGACGGAGGCGGCGCCCGGCAGCGGCAGGGCGCGGACGAGGGCCGCCAGGGCCACCGCGACGGCGCCGACCACGACCGGATCGGACCCGGCGTCGGAGGCCGCGGTGGCGAGGTAGCCCGCCGCGACGACCGTGAGCAGCGTGGACGCGGAGGTCGCCGTCAGCGAGGACATGCGTTCGTCGGCCGAGCCGTGGTGCCGCAGTTGCAGGACGAGCACGAGGAGCAGCCATACGCCGAGGGTGCCGATCAGCACCGCGGGGCCGTGGTCGTCACCGGCGATCAGCAGGCCGATGTCGGCGGTCACGCCGGACAGGAACGCCAGCGCGATGCCCTGCCGGGCGGGCCACATGCCGTTGAGCCGGAACCATCCGGCCGCCGTCACCGCCTGGAGCACCACCAGCAGCACCGCGAGGCCCGGCTTGCCGAGCGCCGCGCCGCCCGCCATCAGCAGGCCGAGCGCCGCCGTCAGCGCCGCGGGCTCCAGCCCGGGGGCGATGATCGGTGAGCCGGTCCTGACCGGTGCCTGCGGCTGCCCCTGGGCCTGGGACTGGCCCTGGCCCTGGCCCTGGTCGCCGTGCCTGCCCGGCGTCTGCTGCGGCAGGCTCTCGACCACCGGCAGCACGGCGGTCTGCTCGACCCCGCCCGCCTGCGGGTGCGGGTGCGCCGCCCCCTGGGCCCAGTCCGCGCCTCCCGCGTGCCCGCCCCACGCGTCCCCGGGCGTCGGCGGCGCGTACGGCGCCCCCGGCTCCGAGTACGGCGGCATGGGCCCGGCCAGCGGCTCCGGCACGTACGTCCGGCCCCCGTCCGGGTAGTCCCCGTATTCGCGCGCGCCATACCCCTCGTCGTGGCCGCCGACCGGATAGACCCCGGCCCCCTGACCGGCGTGCCGGCCGCCGCCGTCCTGACCGTCACCGGCGTACGCGCCACCGGGCGCCGCGTACCCCTGGCCCGCGTATCCCTGACCCGCGTATCCCTGGCCCGCGGGCCCGCCGGGTGCCTGGCCGCCGTACGAACCGCCGCCGGTTCCGCCGTACCCGGCGTCCTGGCCCGCGCCGTGGCCGCCGCCCGGATACGCGGTCCCGCCGTTGTCCCCGGGCGCTCCGTACCCCGCGGCCGGGTAGCCCTCGGGCGCCTGGCCGCCGTACGGGCCCCCGTGGGTGCCGTACCCGGAGTCGTGTCCCTCGGGTGCGTAGGAGCCGGGCGGGTAGGAGCCGGGGCCGTGGCCCTCGGCCGGGTACGTGCCGGGGAGCTGACCGCCGTAGCCGGGGTCGTAGCCACCGCCGGTACTCGCGCCACCCGGGGCTCGGTGCCTGGCGTGGTTCGGGTCGGACGGGGAGCGGCCGTCGTGGTCGCCCTGGGCGGTGTCCGGGTCCGCGGGCCGCCGGCCGGATTCGTCGCCGGGCTGGAAGCCGTGCCATTCGTTGGTCATGTCATCCTCCCGCGAACGGTGGGAGGACCTCCACCGTGCCGCCGTCGGCCAGTACGACCGAAGTGTGGTCCCGGGTGCCGACGGGGTTGCCGTCGACGAGGTAGGAGCTGCGCAGCAGGACGCGGGCGAACTCCGGGCGCTGGGCGTGCCGTTCGCGTGCGGCGGCCAGGGCGTCGGCGAGGGTCGCCGCGCGGTACGGCTCCTCCGCCGTGCCCGCGGCGGCCTTGGCGGCGGCCCAGTAGCGGATCGTGCCCGCCGCCGGGCGCGCGGCCGTGTCGGGTGCGGCCATCGCGGCTCCGTCCTTCGTTCTGTCCTGTGCTCGCCGTACGTGTCACTCGCCGTACGTGTCACTCGCCGTGCGTGTCTGACGTGTGGTGCGGCGTCCATCATGGCCCGTCCACGTCACCTCGCGGGAACGCGGCCCGTCAGCCAGTCGCCGATCCGGCGCAGCAGCGCGTCGTCCGCGGCGTTCTCCGCGTGGCCGAAACCGGGTTCGATCCACAGCTCCGCCCGGTCCCGCCCGGCCGCGTCGGCCAGCGAGAGCGGGTGGTCCAGCGGGAAGTAGCCGTCCCGGTCGCCGTGCACGATGAGCAGCGGGATGTCCGGGTCGATCAGCGGGACGGCCTCGACCGGGGAGAGCGGCACCGGGTCCCAGTCCGCCGCGCGGATGCGGGTCTTCAGGCCGAGCCGCGAGACCAGGCGGCCCGCCGGGCGGGTGATCGCCCAGTGCACGCGGCGCATGGGCGCGGTGCCGCGGTAGTACCAGCGGGCGGGCGAGCTGACGGAGACGACCGCGTCCACACGCGCCGGTGAATGCGCCGTCGTGCGCCCGTCACGCGCCGGGCGCACGACCCCCCGCCCGTCCACCCGCGCGTTCCGTCGTACGTCGCCACGTACGCCGTCCACGCCTGCGTCGTTGCCGCGTACGTCGTGGGGCCCCGCCGCCGAGCACACCGCCGCGTGCACCGTCTGTCCCGCCGCGTGCCGCAGGACCACGGAGCCGCCCATGGAGAAGCCGACGGTGGCCACCCGCCGGCAGCCGAGGCGGCGGGCCCAGGAGACGGCCGCGTCGAGGTCGAGCACTTCGAGATCGCCGACCGTGGACAGGCCGCCGGACCGCCCGTGACCGCGGAAGGAGAAGGTCACGACACCGGCCGAACCGCCGAGGACACGGGCCGCCCTGCGCACCGCGGGCCGCTCCAGCGCACCGGTGAATCCATGGGCCACGACGATCGCCAATTCGCGCTCTTCGGCCATCGATTCGCGCACTTCGGCCGCCGATTCACCCCTCGAATCGGCGGCCGATTCACGGGTCGTTTCGACGCGCCGGACATCACCTGTCCGGTCCGCCGTATCGACCGCCGATTCCGTGTCCGCGGGCCGGTGTTCCGCCTCGATCCGTACGCCGTCGGCCGTCAGGAGCGTTCTCCGCCCAGCGGCATTACCGTCGCCGGAAGTGATCGGTGCTACACGGAAACGCTGGTCATCGGTCTCGGCAGGGCTGTCCATGTGGGCTATTCTTCCGTGCAAGAGGACCTGGGCAATGTCGCCCCCGGGTCCTTTCGTGCTTTCCGGCACGAGGTACGTCCTCGCAGGGACCGAGGAGGGTTCGGAAATGAGCAAGCGCACCGCGTGCGGAAACCGCGCACAGCCACGAGCACACCGACGAAACGTCCGGACGACCGACGGGAGCTGCCGGTGAGTTCTCTCCTGCTTCTGACCAATGCCCTCCAGCCCTCCACCGAAGTGCTGCCCGCGCTCGGGCTGCTGCTGCACAGCGTCCGCGTGGCGCCCGCCGAGGGCCCGGCCCTGGTGGACACCCCGGGCGCCGACGTGATCCTGATCGACGGCCGCCGCGATCTGCCGCAGGTGCGCAGCCTGTGTCAGCTCCTGCGCTCGACCGGGCCCGGCTGCCCGCTGATGCTGGTCGTCACCGAGGGCGGACTCGCCGCGGTGACCGCGGACTGGGGGATCGACGACGTGCTGCTGGACACCGCGGGTCCCGCCGAGGTGGAGGCCCGGCTGCGGCTGGCCATGGGCCGCCAGCAGATCACCACGGACGACAGCCCGATGGAGATCCGCAACGGCGACCTGTCGGTCGACGAGGCCACGTACAGCGCGAAGCTCAAGGGCCGGGTTCTGGACCTGACCTTCAAGGAGTTCGAGCTGCTGAAGTACCTGGCGCAGCACCCGGGCCGGGTCTTCACCCGCGCCCAGCTCCTCCAGGAGGTGTGGGGCTACGACTACTTCGGCGGCACCCGCACGGTGGACGTGCACGTACGGCGGCTGCGCGCCAAGCTCGGCGTGGAGCACGAGTCGCTGATCGGCACCGTCCGCAATGTCGGCTACCGCTTCGTGACCCCGGAGAAGGTCGAGCGGGCCGCCGAGGAGGCCGCCAGGAGCGAGGCCGCGCAGGGCCGCGGGCCGCAGCGTTCCGACGAGCCCGCGGACGTCCCCGTCGAGCGGCTGAAATCCGCCGAACAGACCGTATGACGAGCCATGTGACGACTGGATAGACACGCGTAGACTGCGCGACGTGCCCAAGGTGACGCGTGACGACGTGGCAAGGCTGGCGGGGACGTCCACCGCGGTCGTCAGCTACGTCATCAACAACGGACCCCGGCCGGTAGCCCCGGCCACCCGCGAGCGCGTGCTCGCGGCCATCAAGCAGCTCGGCTACCGCCCGGACCGTGTGGCCCAGGCGATGGCGAGCCGCCGTACCGACCTCATCGGTCTGATCGTGCCCGACGCGCGCCAGCCGTTCTTCGCGGAGATGGCGCACGCGGTGGAACAGGCCGCGTCGGACCGCGGGAAGATGGTGCTGGTCGGGAACTCCGACTACCTCGACGAACGCGAGGTGCACTACCTGCGGGCCTTCCTCGGCATGCGGGTCTCCGGGCTGATCCTGATCAGCCAGGGCCCCAGCGAGAACGCGGCGACCGAGATCGACGCCTGGGACGCGCGTGTGGTGCTGCTGCACGAGCGGCCCGAGGCGATCGACGACATCGCCGTGGTCACCGACGACATCGGCGGCGCGCAGCTCGCCACCCGCCACCTGCTGGAGCACGGGCACGCGTACGTGGCCTGCCTCGGCGGCATGGAGAAGACGCCGGTGATCGGCGACCCCGTCACCGACCACGTGGTCGGCTGGCAGCGGGCCATGCAGGAGGCGGGGCGGTCCACGGAGGGCCGCCTTTTCCAGGCCCCGTACAACCGGTACGACGCGTACGAGGTCGCGCTGGGCCTGCTGGCCGGGCCCGACCGGCCGCCGGCCATCTTCTGCGCCACCGACGACCAGGCGATCGGCGTGCTGCGCGCCGCGCGTGAGCTGCGGATCGACGTGCCGGAACAGCTCGCGGTCGCCGGGTTCGACGACGTGAAGGAAGCCGCGCTCGCCGATCCGCCGCTGACCACGGTCGCCTCCGACCGGCAGGCGATGGCCAGGGCGGCGGTGGACGCGGTGCTCGACGACTCGCTGCGGGTGCCGGGCGCCCGGCGCGAGCGGCTGCGGCAGTTCCCCTCCCGGCTCGTGGTGCGGGGGTCGTGCGGCTGCCACGGGTAGCCGCGGGAGCCGGGGCGCACGGCCGCCGCGCGTAGCCGTACGCGCGGCGGTGCACGGGCGGCGGTGTACGGGCGGTCGCGGGCGGGCCGCGGTGTACGGGCGGTCGCGGGCGGTCGGGACCGGGGGTTCCCGATCTTGTTTATATGGGGCATACCCACTTCTGCCGGGCTTCTCAGCGAGTGCTCAGGAAGCTCTCATCTTCCGGGCACAGAGTCATTGTCATGACCGAGAGCAGCCGCACCGGCGGCGAACACCAGAACCCGGACGAACCGCAGCTTCCGCTCTACTTCGGCGATGAGGCCCCCCAGGTCTCCGAGCCGGAGGCCCCGCAGTACCGCCAGGCCCCCGACTACGACGCCCCCTCCGCGACCGGCTTCCCGCCGCCGCCCCCGTACGACCCCGCCACGCCCGCCGTCGCCGGGGCGTCGCCCGCTCCCCGCCGCAAGGCCCGCAAGCCCGTCGCGCTGTTCGCCGCCGTCGCGCTCGCGGCCGGTGTGATCGGCGGCGGCGCGGGAGCCCTGATCGGCAACGCGACGCACGACAACGCCACGACGACGACGGCCAGTTCGGCGGTCAACGCGAGCGTCGTGAACGGCAGCGTCAGCAGCGTGGCCAAGGCGGTCAGCCCCAGCGTCGTCGAGATCAACGCGACGTCCGGCGCGGGCAAGTCCACCGGCGCCGGTGTCATCATCACCAGCGGCGGCGAGATCATCACCAACAACCACGTGGTCGCCGGATCGACCTCGGTGTCCGTGACGTACAGCAACGGCAAGACGGCCACCGCGACGGTGGTCGGCACCGACTCCGCCAAGGACCTCGCGCTGATCAAGGTGCAGGGTGCCAGCGGACTGCCCGCGGCCACGCTCGGCGACTCCTCGAACATCGCCGTCGGCGACTCGGTGGTGGCCATCGGCTCCCCCGAGGGCCTGACCGGCACCGTCACCAGCGGCATCGTGTCCTCGCTCAACCGCGACGTGACCGTGTCCACCGACGAGAACCAGGGCCAAGGCCAGGGCGGCCAGGGCAACGGCCAGTGGCCGTTCTCCTTCGGCGGCAACCAGTACAACGGCGACACCGGCAACTCCACCACCACGTACAAGGCGATCCAGACCGACGCCTCGCTCAACCCGGGCAACTCCGGCGGCGCCCTGATCAACATGAGCGGCCAGATCATCGGCATCAACTCCGCGATGTACTCGGACGCGTCCTCCTCGGGCAGCAGCTCCGGCAGCGTCGGCCTCGGCTTCGCGATCCCGATCAACACCGTGAAGTCCGACCTCGCGAGCCTGCGCGCGGGCGGCACCAGCGGCAGCGGCAGCCGCACGACCGACAACAACGGCAGCAGCAGCGGCAACGGCAACGGAAGCAGCACCGGCGGTAACAGCAGCGGCGGCTTCGGCGGCTTCTGAGCCGACGGGACCGCGGGCACGCGGAACCGCTGAGGGGCCGCCCTCGCCTCTCGGCCTCACCCGACCCTCCGCATCACCGACTCTCCGCCTACCCAACCGTCCGTCCCCCCGCCCCTCCGGAAAGAACGGCACCACCCCGAACCACCCTGGGAGAACGCCATGAGCAGCAGCACCCTCACCGTCAGCGCCAACCGGCTGCGCCGCGCCCTCAGTGCCGCCGTCTCCTGGAGTCCGCACAGCGCGGCCGTCGCCACCGGGCCCGCCGATCTCGACCTGCCGCTCGCCCACATCGCCGCCGGCGCGGCCCGCGACGCGGCGGCGGACCGGGCCGTCCGGCGGGAGTCGGCCCCGCGCCCCGCCGAGGTCTCCGCCTCCGCGAAACCCGTGAGCCGCGCGCACCGCGGGACCGCACGACGCGGGACGCGCGCCGTGCGACGCTGAGAGAGTTCCGGCACCATTCCGATGTCCATCAGTGAGGTACCCGACACCATGAGCCCCGGCGACAGCGGCGAGGCCCCCGCCCGCATCCTGATCGTGGACGACGAGCCCGCCGTACGGGAGGCCCTGCGCCGCAGCCTCGCCTTCGAGGGGTACGACACCGCCCTGGCCGCGGACGGGCTCGCCGCCCTCGACCAGGCGGAGGCGTACCGCCCCGACGCGATCGTGCTCGACGTCCTCATGCCGCGCATGGACGGCCTCACCACGGCGCGGCGGCTGCGCGCCACCGGAGTGACCACCCCGATCCTCATGCTCACCGCGCGGGACACCGTCGGCGACCGCGTCACCGGCCTCGACGCTGGCGCCGACGACTACCTCGTCAAGCCCTTCGAGCTGGACGAGCTGCTGGCCCGGCTCAGAGCCCTGCTGCGGCGCAGTTCCTACGCCACCGTCGGCCACGAAGGCGACGGTGGCGGCCACGCGCTCACCTTCGCCGATCTGCGGATGGACACCACCACCCGCGAGGTCACCAGGGACGGGCGCCCGGTCGAGCTGACCCGGACCGAGTACACCCTGCTGGAGCTCTTCCTCACCCACCCGCGCCAGGTCCTCACCCGCGAGCAGATCCTCAAGTCCGTCTGGGGCTTCGACTTCGAGCCCTCGTCCAACTCCCTCGACGTCTACGTCATGTACCTGCGGCGCAAGACCGAGGCGGGCGGCATGCGACGGCTCGTCCACACGGTACGAGGAGTGGGGTACGTCCTGCGCGCCCCGGACGGCGGCCACGCGTGAAGCGGCTCCCCCTGAGGTCCCGGCTCACCATCCTCACCGCGGCGGCGGTGGCCGTGGCGGTGGCGGTGGTGTCGCTGGTCTGCTGGCTGCTGGTGCGCGACCAGCTCATGAGCGAGCTGGACAAGTCGCTGCGCCAGCCGGACATCGTGCCGGTACAGCAGATCTCGCGCACGCTCAACACCCAGGGCTGCCAGTCGAGCGTTCCGGCGATGAACAGCACGCAGGGCGCCAACGGCGGCTCCGTCGGCTTCATCACCACCAACACCCTGGCCCAGGTGGTGCTCTCCGACGGCACGCCCTGCTGGGTGCAGGGCCGTACGACCATCCCCGTCGGCCCCGCCGACCACGCGGTCGCGGACGGCCAGCGGCGCGACGCCCTCCACACGGTGACCGCGCCCAACGGCCAGAAGCTGCGCGTCTACACCTCACAGGCACGGATCAATCTCCAGCCGGCGGCGATTTCCGTGGCCCGGCCGCTGAGCGATGTCGACCGCCCGCTGACCACCCTGGCCTGGGTCCTGCTGGCCGTCGCCGGGATCGGCGTGGTCGGCGCGGCGAGCGCGGGGCTGTGGATCGCGCGGACGGGGCTGCGGCCGGTGGACCGGCTGACCGAGACCGTCGAGCACATCGCCCGCACCGAGGATCTGAACGTCAACATCCCGGTGGAGGGCGAGGACGAGATCGCCCGGCTGAGCGCGTCGTTCAACGCGATGACGGCCGCGCTGGCGTCGTCGCGCGACCGGCAGCAGCAGCTCATCGCGGACGCGGGGCACGAACTGCGCACGCCGCTCACGTCGTTGCGGACCAACATCGAGCTGTTGGAGCGCAGTGAGGCCACCGGCCGGGCGATCCCGCCGGAGGACCGGAAGGCGCTGATGGCGTCGGTGAAAGCGCAGATGACCGAACTGGCCTCGCTGATCGGCGACTTGCAGGAGCTGTCCCGGCCGGACGCCGTACCGACCCTTGAGGTGGTGGCGCTGCACGAGAGCGCGGAGACGGCGCTGGAACGGGCGCGGCTGCGCGGGCCCGACCTGAAGATCAGCGCGGAGCTGGCGCCCTGGTATGTGCGGGCGGAGCCCGCCGCGTTGGAGCGGGCGATCGTCAATCTGCTGGACAACGCGGTGAAGTTCAGCCCGCCCGGCGGCGGGATCGAGGTGCGGCTGGCCGACGGGCAGCTCACCGTACGCGATCACGGGCCGGGCATCCCGGAGGACGAACTGCCGCATGTCTTCGAGCGGTTCTGGCGGTCGCCGTCGGCGCGGTCGCTGCCGGGCAGCGGGCTCGGGCTGTCGATCGTGGCGCGCACGGTGCAGCAGTCGGGCGGCGAGGTCGCGCTGACCCGGGCGCCGGGGGGCGGCACGCTCGCCGCCCTCCGGCTGCCGGGAGCGCCGACCGCGCCGCCCGAGGGGCCCGCCGTGTCGTCCGGCGGCTCGACCGTATTCGCCGGTTTCGACGAATGACCGTGCTCTGAGCCCTACTTGATGACGGTGACCCGGTCGGCGGCGGGCGGGGCGAGGGGCGCCGCGGCCGTGGAGTGGGCGGTCAGGTAGGTGGCGAAGGCGGCCAGGTCGTCGCCGCCGATCAGCAGGGACGTGCCCTGGGCGAGGACGGGGAAGCCGTCGCCGCCGCCGGTCAGGAAGTTGTTCATCGCGACGCGGTAGCTGGCGGCCGGGTCGATCGGGGCGCCGTTGAGCTTGACGGAGTCGGCGACGACGCGCGCCGCGCCGGACTTGGTCAGGTCGAGCGTGTAGGTGAGCCCGGCCGAGATCTGGAGGATCTTCGTCGCCGCCTCGTTCGGCCCGCTGACCTGCTGCTGGAGCGCGGTCACGAGCTGCGCGCCGGTCAGCGTCTCCAGGTTCACGGTGTTGCTGAACGGCTGTACGGCGAAGCCCTCGGCGTAGGTGACGACGCCGTCGCCCTCGTTGCCGGAGGCCGCGTAGACCAGGTCGGTGCGGATGCCGCCGGGGTTCATGAACGCGATCTGCGTGGTCGGGTCGAGGGTCTTGGCGTATTCGAGCTGCGCGTCGGCGATGAGGTCGCCCAGCGGCGTCTCGTTGGTGCCGGTGCGGGCGATGTCGCCGCTGATCCAGCCGACGGTGCGGTTGGCGATCGGGGCGGCCAGCGCGTTCCAGCGGGTGATCAGCGAGGTCATGTCGGCGGCCTTGGGCTGGACGCGGTCCACGACGTGGTTGCTGCCCTTGACCGAGGTGCGCACGATGTCGCCGGTGCGCTTGTCGACCTTCATGTCCAGCTCGGTGTAGAGCCGCCCGAAGGACGAGGCGCTGGTGACCAGCCGGGGCTTGCCCGCGGGGTCGGGGATGGTGCAGACGTACGCGTTGTGGGTGTGGCCGGTGACCAGCGCGTCGACATCCGGCGAGATCTTCTTCGCGATGTCCACGATCGGGCCGGAGATGCCGGTGCCGGGACCGCCGCTGTCGCAGTCGTAGTTGTAGTTGCCGGAGACCGGGAAGCCGCCCTCGTGGATCAGCGCGACGACCGACTTGACGCCCCGCTTGCGCAGTTCGGCCGTGTACTTGTTGACCGTCTCGGCCTCGTCGAGGAACTTCAGGCCCTTCACACCGGACGCGGTGACGATGTTCGGGGTGCCCTTGAGGGTGACGCCGATGAAGCCGACGCGGACGCCCTTGACGTTCTTGATCGTGTACGGGGCGAGCAGCGGGCGGCCGGTCTTCTCGTTGACGACGTTCGCCGACAGGATCGGGTAGTCGGCGCCCTTGAACTTCTTGCCCTTCTCGTAGCAGCCCTCGACCGGGTGGCAGCCGCCGTTCTGGAGACGGAGCAGTTCGTCCTTGCCCTCGTCGAACTCGTGGTTGCCGACGCCGGTGACGTCGAGGCCGATCTTGTTCATCGCCTCGACGGTGGGCTCGTCGTGGAAGAGGCCGGACAGCAGCGGGCTCGCGCCGACCAGGTCGCCCGCGGCGACGGTCAGCGAACGGTCGTGGCCCTTGCGGGCGTTGCGCAGGCTGGTCGCCAGGTACTCGACGCCACCGGCGTCGATGGTCTTGACGGTGCCGTCGGCCTGCTGCTCGGTGACGCGGCCGGAGGAGCCGGCCGGGGGCTCCAGATTGCCGTGGAAGTCGTTGATCGTCAGCAACTGGAGGTCGACCGTGTTGCCGGACTGCCCGTGGCCCGGCTTTCCGGGGTGGCCGGGCCGGTCGTGGCCGCCACCGTGCTGGGCGGGCCCGGCCGCGACAAGCGCGCCGACGGCCACGAGCCCGACGGCCGCGACGGAGATTCTGCGCGTCAGAGACATGGATCCCCTCGGATCAAGGACTGGCGTCGGCTGGGGTCAGCCGCCGTCAGATGAAGTCAACAACTGGTCAAATACGGGTCACGCGGAGGGCAGCATAGAGTCAACGCGCGTAGCGCGGCAGGGGGGCGGGGGTTAAGACCCGGTTACCGCCCGGTGGGCCGGGATCGTCCGGGTGAGGTCCGGTGGCGCGATGTCGCCGTATCGGGTCTCACGATGCGAAACGAACTGTCTCAAACTGCGGAGCAGCCGCCATAGTTGGATGCACCACCCACTCACCGAGGAGGTGCTTCCGACGTGCGTCGTTGGATCATGCTGGCGCTGGGAACGGCCGCGCAGACCGCGGCCTGCGCCTTCGTGTACGGGGTCCCGTATCTGGCCGACGAGCTGCGCGGACAGCAGGGGCTGAGCCTCACGCGGGTCGGTTTCCTGGTGGCGTGCCCGACCGCGGGTCTGGTGCTCGCGCTCTACCTGTGGGGCGCGGCGGCCGACCGGTGGGGCGAGCGGGTGGTGATCGCGCTCGGCCTCGGCATCGCGGCCGGCGCTCTCGGCGGGGCCGCCTGGGCCGCGCACGGCATGGTCGCGCTCGGCGCGCTGCTGGTGCTGGCGGGCGCGTCCGGCGCCTCGGTCTACTCGGCCAGCGGACGCCTGGTGATGGGCTGGTTCTCCGCCGAGGAGCGCGGGCTGGCCATGGGCATCCGGCAGACCTCCACCCCGCTCGGTATGGGCGTGGCCGCCCTCGCCATGCCGCCGCTGGCCGCCGCGCACGGGCTGCGCGGCGCCTTCGGCTTCCTCGCCGCGATCTGCGCCGTCATCGCCGTGCTGATCGCGGTCTTCGCCGCCGACCCGGCGCGCGCCGAGGCCGCCGCGGCGGGCCCCGCGCCGAACCCGTACCGCGGCTCGCGGCTGCTGCCCCGCATCCACGGGTCGGCCGCGCTGCTGGTGATCCCGCAGTTCACCGCGGGGGCCTTCGCGCTGGTGCTGCTGGTTGACGTACGCGGCTGGTCGCCGGTGCACGCCGGGCAGCTCATCGCCGTCGCCCAAGGTCTGGGCGCGGTGTCCCGCATCCTGGTCGGCCGCTGGTCGGACCGGGTCGGCGACCGGCTGCGGCCGATGCGGCAGCTCGCCGTCCTGACCGCCGCCGTGGTGGCCGCCACCGCCGTGAGCACCGCCTTCCCCTCCCCGCTGACCCCCGTGCTGCTGGTCGCCGCCATCGCGATCACCTCAAGCACCAACGGCCTGTCCTTCACCTCCACCGCCGAGCACGCGGGCCCCGCCTGGTCGGGTCGCGCCCTCGGGGTCCACAACACCGGCCAGAATCTGACCGCCGCCGTCGTCCCGCCGGTCATGGCCGCCGTCATCTCGGCCACCGCCTACTGGCCCGGCTTCGCCCTCGCCGCCGCCACGACCTGCGTCTCCGCCGTCCTCATCCCGATCCCCCGCCGCGCCGCCCCCGCCGACGCCGAGGCCGCCCGCCGTACGGTCTCGGCCTGACCGACGTCCTCGGCTCCGCGGGCACCCGCCGCCGCCGATGCCGGGGGCACTCGCCGTACGATCTCCGCATGACCGACGCGCGGATCGAGGCCCTGACAGAACTGCCCGCTGACACCGCCGAAGCGGTGCTCGGCCTGATCGGGGCGGCGACCGCCGCGGACGGGCAGCCCGCCGTCTCCGAGAGCGGACGGCTCCATGTGCGCGGCGGCGCGCGCGAGGGCGTACGGCACCTGCTGCTGTGGACGCCGGGACACGACGGGGCCGAGGGGGCCGACGGGGCAGGGGCCGACCTCACCGGATACGCGCAGATCGACGGCTCGGACCCGGTCGAGGCGCCCTCCGCCGAACTCGTCGTCCACCCCGCGCGGCGCTCCCGCGGCCACGGCCGCACCCTGGCCGCGGCCCTTCTGGACGCCACCGGCAGGCGCGTACGCGTCTGGGCCCACGGCGGGCACCCCGCCGCCCGGCACCTCGCCGTCCAGCTCGGCCTCAAGCTCTTCCGCGAGCTGCGGCAGATGCGGCGGCCCCTGACCCCGGACGCCGCCGACCTCCCCGAGCCGCGGCTGCCCGACGGCATCACCGTCCGCACCTTCGTCCCCGGGCGCGACGACGCCGCGTGGCTCGCCGTCAACGCCGCCGCCTTCGCCCACCACCCCGAGCAGGGCTCCCTCACCCAGCGCGACCTCTCCGACCGCCTCGCCGAGCCCTGGTTCGACCCCGCCGGCTTCTTCCTCGCCTTCCGCGGCGACGACCTCGTCGGCTTCCACTGGACCAAAGTCCACCCCGAAGGGCTCGGCGAGGTCTACGTCGTCGGCGTCCTCCCCGCCGAGCAGGGTTCCGGCCTCGGCCGCGCCCTCACCGCCGTCGGGCTCCGCCACCTCGCCCGTGACCGCCGCCTTCCCGCCGCCCTGCTCTACGTCGACGCCGACAATCCCGCCGCCCTCTCCGTCTACGAACGCCTCGGCTTCACCACCCACGAGGTCGACCTCATGTACCGCACCGAAACTTAAGCCCCCCCCCGCAGGGCCTGCCCTTCCGGGGGGCGCGCCCCCCTTGGGTCCACCCCCCGCACGGCCTGCCCTTCCGGGGGCGCGCCCCCAGTGCCTCCACCCCCCGCACGGCCTGCCCTTCCGGGGGCGCGCCCCCAGTGCCTCCACCCCGCGCACGGCCTGTTTTTTTAGGGGCGCGGGGAACTGCGCGACCAGCCCCCACCGGGCTGTCAGCCCGAAAACAACCGCATCTGCCCCGCTGGGGCCGGTCTTCACCCGCGCCACCGCGCGGGCTGAGCGCGCAGTTCCCCGCGCCCCTAACTACACGGCGTGCCGCCTCGGCAGAAGAACCGCCCCAGGGCGCGCCCCTAAAAGATCGGCCCACCTCCCGGCAGAAGAACCGTCCAGGGGCGGCCCCTGGGAAGATCGGCCTACCCCCCCCGGCAGGGGACCCGCGGGGCCGCGCCCGTGGAAAGGGGCTCACCTGCGCGAGGTGGAGGGGGAGGGGGCGGACCGGAGGGTGCGGACGGGGCGCGGGCCGAGATTCGAAGGCACCCCCGCTGGAAGCGTCCCGCTTGCCTGACGGCAACGCTCTCGTTACCGGCGATTCAACCTCGCTTGCGAGCATCGCAGGATGCAGCCCGCTGCCCCCGCACCCCCTCCCCCGCCCGACCTGCCGAAACCCTCGGGTACACGGGACAATGGACCGACGGCCCACGGTCGCCCCGAGCCGGCCGCAGGCCGCCCCGTGCCGGACCAGGAGGAGGGCTCGCATCCCATGGCCCAGACGAATCACCCCAGTTTTCCCGCCCAGCCCCAGCAGTCGTTGGCGTCCGGGACGTTCCGCCCCCGCGTCGTACCGAATCCGGACCCGGGATCGTCGAGCCTGGGCGAGGCGAGCGAGGAATTCGGTGAGGAATTGCCGCAGGGCCGCTTCCTGGACCGCGAACGCAGCTGGCTGGCGTTCAACGAGCGGGTGCTCGAGCTGGCCGAGGACCCGGCGACCCCGCTCCTCGAACGGGCTAACTTCCTGGCGATATTCGCCAGCAACCTGGACGAGTTCTTCATGGTCAGGGTCGCGGGCCTGAAGCGGCGTATCGCGACCGGTGTCGCGACCCGCTCGGCGTCCGGCGCCCAGCCGCGCGAGGTGCTGGACCTGATCCTGACCAGGTCGCGGGAGCTGATGGCCAGGCACGCGGCCTGCTTCCAGAACGACGTGGCGCCGCAGCTCGCGGACGAGGGCATCCACGTCATCCGCTGGCACGAGCTGACCGAGAAGGAGCAGGCGCGGCTGTTCACGCTGTTCCGGCAGCAGATCTTCCCGGTGCTGACCCCGCTGGCCGTCGACCCGGCGCACCCGTTCCCGTACATCTCGGGTCTGTCGCTGAATCTGGCGGTGGTGGTACGGAATCCGGTCTCGGGCAACGAGCACTTCGCGCGGGTGAAGGTGCCGCCGATCCTGTCGCGCTTCCTGGAGGCGGGCCCGCAGCGGTACGTGCCGCTGGAGGACGTGATCGCCGCGCACCTGGAGGAGCTGTTCCCCGGCATGGAGGTGCTCGACCACCACATGTTCCGGGTCACGCGCAACGAGGACCTGGAAGTGGAGGAGGACGACGGCGAGAATCTGCTCCAGGCGCTGGAGAAGGAACTCATGCGCCGCCGCTTCGGCCCGCCGGTCCGCCTGGAGGTCGAGGAGTCCATCGCCCCGCGCGTGCTCGACCTGCTGGTGCACGAGCTGAAGATGAAGCACAACGAGGTGTATCCGCTGCCGGGTCCGCTGGACCTGACCGGGCTGTTCGCCATCGCGGGCCTGGACCGCCCCGAGCTGAAGTACCAGAAGTTCGTGGCGGGCACCCACCGCGACCTGGCGGAGGTCGAGTCCGCGTCGGCGCCCGACATCTTCGCGGCGCTGCGCCGCCGGGACGTGCTGCTGCACCACCCGTACGACTCCTTCTCCACCTCCGTGCAGGCGTTCCTCGACCAGGCCGCCGCCGACCCCGACGTCCTGGCGATCAAGCAGACGCTGTACCGGACGTCGGGCGACTCGCCGATCGTGGACGCGCTGATCGACGCGGCCGAGGCGGGCAAGCAGGTGCTGGTGCTGGTCGAGCTGAAGGCGCGCTTCGACGAGCAGGCCAACATCAAGTGGGCGCGCAAGCTGGAGGAGGCGGGCTGCCATGTCGTGTACGGCCTGGTCGGCCTCAAGACGCACTGCAAGCTGTCGCTGGTGGTCCGCCAGGAGGACGACACCCTGCGCCGCTACAGCCACGTCGGCACCGGCAACTACCACCCGAAGACGGCCCGGCTGTACGAGGACCTCGGTCTGCTGACGGCCGACCCGCAGGTGGGCGCGGATCTGTCGCACCTGTTCAACCGGCTGTCCGGCTACTCGCGCCGCGAGGTCTACAACCGGCTGCTGGTCGCGCCGCGCAGTCTGCGCGACGGCCTGATCTCCCGGATCATGGAGGAGATCGCGCACCAGCGCGCCGGGCGTCCCGCGTATGTCCGGCTGAAGGTGAACTCGATCGTCGACGAGCAGATCATCGACGCGCTCTACCGCGCCTCGCAGGCCGGGGTCCCGGTGGACATCTGGGTGCGCGGGATCTGCGCGGTACGGCCGGGCGTCGCCGGTCTGTCCGAGAACATCAAGGTCCGCAGCGTGCTCGGACGCTTCCTCGAACACTCGCGGGTGTTCGCGTTCGGCAACGGCGGCGAGACCGAAGTCTGGTTCGGCAGCGCCGACATGATGCACCGTAACCTCGACCGCCGCATCGAGGCGCTGGTCAGGGTCGCCGACCCGACCCACCGCGCCACCCTCAACCGCCTGCTGGAGGACGGGATGTCGGACACGACCTCCTCCTGGCACCTGGCGGCGGACGGTAATTGGACCCGGCACAGCACCGACCCGGACGGGAAGCCGCTGCGCAATGTCCAGGAGATGCTCATCGACGCCCGGAGGCGCCGGCGTGGCCCAGCAGCAGCTACCTGACAGCCCCCCGCTGACCCCCGCGGGGAGCGGCGACCCGGGCCCACCGGCCGCCGCCCCCGCACCGGGCGGCACGACGGGGACACGTACGACGCAAGCGCGTACACCGCAGTCGCGGACGGCCGCGGCGCCCACGGCCGACGCGGGCCCGACGCCCGCGGGCCCGCCCGGCGGTACGGCGGGCGGCACCCTCGCGCGCTATCTGCACGACCAGGCCACCTCCTTCCTGCGGGCCCTGAGCCTGCGGGGCGAGCACGAGGGCGACGCCGACGAACTGCTGCGGGCCAGCGCCCGGCGGATCGGCGGGGTCCTGCACATCTACGCGCCGCTGACCGACCCGGTGTGGGCAGAGTCGCTCCGCGCCGAACTGGGCTGGCTGGCCACCACCTTGGCCCGCGAGCCGCAGTACACCGCCCGGCTGGCGCGGCTGCTGGAGGCGCTGCGGCGGCTGTCGGCCGCCGCGGACCCGGACCCGGACGCCGGCGGCAAGGCCCCCGCCGACACCGGCGACGTCCCGGGGCCGCCCGCGCCCGCGGTCCCGCCGCCCCCGGCCGGGAGCGGTCCGCTGGCGCTGGGCGCCGCGCGCGCCGGGGCGCTCCTGGAGCGGCAGCTCACCCTGGCCCGTACCCGGGCGCACTCGGCGACGCTCCAGGCGATGGGCTCCTCGCGTTTCCACGCGCTCGCGGACAACATCGCCGTCCTGGCCTCCGAGGTGCCGCTGACCGCGGCGGCCGAGGGACCGGCCGCGACCGTACTGCCGCCGCTCGCCGCGCAGGCCGACCGGCGGCTGGCCGACGCGGCGGGCGCGCTGCCGCTGCTGCGCGCGGCGCACCCGTACAACGCGGAGGCCGTCCAGGCGGCGCTCGGCACCGAGCTGACGGCCGACCTCCAGGACTCGCCCTGGCACCAGGTGCGGGTGCTGCTGCGGCTGAGCCGTTACGCGGCCGAGGTCTGCCGGGGCATCGACCCGGACGGCGAGGCGGCGGCGCAGCGGCTGGCCGAGGCGGCCGTGCTGCTGGCCAGGCACCGCGAGGCAGCCGAGTGCGCGGCGGCCGTCGCGGCGGCGGCCCGCACCCCGCGCATAGCTCCGGCGACCGCGTACGCGCTGGGCGTGCTCCACGCCGACCAGCGGCACGAGGTGGAAGCCGCGCGCTTCGCCTTCTCGCGGCTGTGGCAGCCGGGCTCTGGCGCCTCTCGGCCCGGTCCGCCCGGTCCCGCAGCGAGCGCCGCGCCGGGGTCCGCACCGGGCCCTGGGCCGAATTCCGTACCGGGGGCGCGCACGGAATGAAACGCGCGGGCGACAAGAGCGGAACGACCGTACGAGCGGCGGGCGTCGTGCTGTGGCGCGTCTCGCCGTACCACGGCGGGATCGAACTGGCGCTGGTGCACCGGCCGCGTTACGACGACTGGAGCCTGCCGAAGGGCAAGCTGAAGCGCGGCGAGGAGTTCCCTGCCGCCGCGCTGCGCGAGACCCGTGAGGAGACCGGCCTGGGCTGCTCACTCGGCGCCCCGCTGCCGACGTCGCGCTATCTGGTGGACGGCCGCCCCAAGGAGGTCCGCTACTGGGCGGCCGAGGCGTGGGAGGGCTCTTTCGTCCCCAACGACGAGGTGGACCGGATGATCTGGCTGCCGCCCTCCGCTGCCCGCCGCAGGCTCACCCACGACCGCGACCGGCCCCTCGTGGACGCGCTGCTGCACGCGCTGGCGGGCTGACGGCCGTCGTCGGAGCGGTCCCACAGCGGGCTCATCGGGCCGCCCGTACCGGCTCGCGGGGCCCGAGCGGGGGCACGAGCGGACGCCCGAGCGGGTGGACGGCCGGTGAACCGGCGTACCACCGCGTGCCGATCGGCCCGCCCGGCGGCCGTAACCGGCCCGTGTCACCCCCGTGACCTGCCCGTGTTCCTTTGTGACACAACGACAGCCCCGGATACCACTTCGTCACCACGGCGCGCGTAACGCGCGTAGCGGCACCACCCTGATAGACGAGGTTCACCTGGCGTTCACTCCCTTCCGTCGGTCGCTTCACTTCATCTGCCTAATTTCGGGCTTACCGGTGAGCATCACGCGACGCCGGGTGGATGCAGAACCCATAACCCTCTGCTTCGCCGTCCACCGGCGGGCTTTTGGAAGGAACACACGAAGGTGAAGCTTCAGCGTAAGAACGGGCTGCGGGCCCTGACCGTCGGCGCGGTCGCGATTACCGGCGCGCTGGTCCTGAGCGCCTGTGGTTCGGACAACAACAACGACTCCACGTCCACGCCCAGCGGCAGCGCCTCGGCCAGCTCGTCCGACAGCAGCGCCAACGCGAGCGGCATCGCCTGTGAGAAGGGCCAGATCCTGGCCTCCGGCTCCAGTGCCCAGCAGAACGCGATCGAGTCGTGGGTCAAGGACTACCAGCAGGCCTGCTCGGGCGCGACGATCAACTACAAGACCTCGTCCTCCGGTGAGGGCATCGTCGACTTCAACCAGGGCACGGACGCCTTCGCGGGCTCCGACTCGCCGCTGAAGCCCGAAGAGGTCACCGCCTCGAAGAAGGTCTGCACCAACGGCCAGGGCATCAGCATCCCGATGGTCGGCGGCCCGATCGCCGTCGGTTACAACCTCTCCGGTGTGAGCAACCTGGTTCTGGACGCGCCCACCCTGGCGAAGATCTTCAACTCGAAGATCACCAACTGGAACGACGAAGCGATCAAGAAGCTCAACCCGGGTGTCACCCTGCCGAGCTCCAAGATCCAGACCGTGCACCGCCAGGACGAGTCCGGCACCACGGACAACCTGACCAAGTACCTGAAGGGCGCCGCTCCGGCCGACTGGCCGTACGAGCACGCGAAGGCGTGGATGGGCAAGGGCGGCCAGGCCGCCGCGAAGTCCGCCGGTGTCGCCGCGCTGGTCAAGCAGACCGAGGGCTCCATCGGTTACTTCGAGCTGTCCTACGCGACCGCCAGCACCATCCCGACGGTGAAGATCAACACCGGTGCCTCCGCGCCGGTCGAGGCCACCTCGCAGAACGCGTCGGCCGGTATCGCCTCCGCCAAGGTCGTCGGCACCGGTTCCGACCTGTCCCTGGACCTGGGCGCCGCGTACACCACCAAGGCGGACAACGCCTACCCGATCGTCCTGGTGACGTACGAGATCGCCTGCGACAAGGGCAACAAGGCCGACACCCTGCCGCTCACCAAGTCCTTCCTGACCTACATCGCCAGCGACGCCGGTCAGGCGAAGCTCTCGGCGGCCGGCTACGCCCCGCTGCCGACCGAGATCGCCACGAAGGTCCGCTCCACCATCACCGCCCTGTCCTAGTCGAGTCGGCGGGCCCCGCGGTCCTGGCGACCGCGGGGCCCGCCGTACATCCGGTGCACCGCCGCCGGGGGACCGAACGTCCCCCACCCAGACCGGAGAAATCCCTATGACCACCACCGCCCCTCCCCCTACCGCGCCACCGGTGGAGACGAAGACCGTCACCCGGCCCGGCGACCGGATCTTCGCGGGACTCTCCCGCGGGTCCGGCATCTTCCTCCTCGTCGTGATGGCGGCCATCGCCATCTTCCTGACGGTCCGCTCGGTGAGCGCGATCTCCAAGGACCACGGCAACTTCCTGACCACCTTCGAGTGGAACGCCAGCCTCAACCCGCCGGTGTTCGGCATCGCCGTACTGGCCTACGGCACGGTCGTCAGCTCGGTCATCGCAATGGTCATCGCGGTCCCGATCGCCGTCGGCATCGCCCTGTTCGTCACGCACTACGCACCGCGCCGCCTGGGCGGTCCGATCGCCTACGTGATCGACCTGCTCGCCGCCGTGCCCAGCATCATCTACGGCCTGTGGGGCGCGCTCTTCCTGGTGCCGCACCTCAAGGGCCTCAACCTCTGGCTGGACAAGTACTTCGGCTGGACCGTCATCTTCGAGAAGCAGGACCCGAACTCGGCCGCCCGGTCGCTGTTCACCGTCGGCATCCTGCTGGCGATCATGATCCTGCCGATCATCACCAACGTCAGCCGCGAAGTGATCCGCCAGGTGCCCAAGATGCACGAGGAGGCGGCGCTCGCGCTCGGCGCGACCCGCTGGGAAGTCATCCGCCTGTCGGTGCTGCCCTTCGCGCGCTCCGGCATCATCAGCGCCTCGATGCTGGGCCTGGGCCGCGCGCTCGGCGAGACCATGGCGGTGGCCACCGTGCTGTCCGCCTCGCCGCAACTGTCCGCGCACATCCTGGACCCGCTCGGCGGCACCTTCTCGCAGAACATCGTCGCCAAGTTCGGTGAGGCCGACGAGTTCGGCCGCGACGCGCTGATCGCCTCCGGCCTGGTGCTCTTCTTCATCACCCTGCTGGTCAACGGCGCGGCCCGACTGATCATCGCCCGCCGCAAGGAGTACTCGGGGGCCAACGCATGAGCGACCTGATCGTGGACGACAAGCCGCCGGCCCCGGCGGAGGCTCCCGCCACGCCGCCGCTGGCCTCCCGTCAGCTCCCCAAGTGGGCTCCGCTGGCCATCGCGGCCGGAGCCGTCGTCGTCGCCGGAGCGATCGGCGCGGGCTTCGGGCTCGACAGCAAGATCCAGTGGGGCCTGATCGCGCTGCTCCTCTTCGTCGCCGGTTCGTACGTCATCACCGCGCAGGTCGAGGGGCGCCGCCAGGCCAAGGACCGGGTGGCCACCAGCCTCGTCTGGTCCAGCTTCATCCTGGCCGTCATCCCGCTCTACTCGCTGGTCGAGACGACGATCAGCAAGGGCGTCAAGGTCCTCGACGTCAACTTCCTGACGCACTCGATGAACAACGTGCTGACCATCCAGCCCGGCGGAGGCGTCTACCACGCCATCATCGGCACCCTGGAGCAGGTCGGCATCGCCGCGGTCATCGCCGCGCCGCTGGGCATACTCACCGCGATCTACCTGGTCGAGTACGGCAAGGGCGCGCTCGCGAAGTGGGTCACCTTCTTCGTCGACGTCATGACCGGCATCCCGTCGATCGTGGCCGGTCTGTTCATCCTCTCGATGTGGTTCGTGCTGATCGGCAAGGCCCCCGCGACCGGTTTCGCCGGCTCGCTGGCCCTGGCCATCCTGATGATGCCGATCGTCGTCCGCTCCACCGAGGAAATGCTCAAGCTCATCCCGAACGAGCTGCGCGAGGCCTCCCTCGCCCTGGGCGTCCCGAAGTGGCGCACCATCGTCAAGGTCGTCATCCCCACCGCGATCGGCGGCATCACCACCGGCGTCATGCTCGCCATCGCCCGCATCGCGGGCGAGAGCGCGCCGATCGCCCTGCTGGTGTTCGGCAGCAACCTGATCAACACGGACCCCTTCAAGGATCCGCAGTCGTCGCTGCCGTTCTTCATCTACCAGCAGTACGGCAACGGCAACGAGCCGAGCTACGACCGCGCGTGGGCCGCGGCTCTGGTGCTCATCGCCTTCGTGATGATCCTCAACCTGGTGGCCCGCGGCATCGCCCGCTGGAAGGCCCCGAAGCATCGATGAGCGGCTCCGCCGCGTGGCAGGTCGCTGACGCGGCCGACATCAGACGACCTTGAGAAGAGAAGTGATCCCCATGGCCAAGCGAATCGACGTCAGCGGCCTCACCGCGTACTACAGCGCCTTCAAGGCCATCGAGGACATCTCGATGACCGTGGAGCCCCGCACCGTGACCGCCTTCATCGGCCCGTCCGGCTGCGGCAAGTCCACCTTCCTGCGCACCCTGAACCGCATGCACGAGGTCACCCCCGGCGGCCGCGTCGAGGGCAAGGTGCTGCTGGACGACGAGAACCTGTACGGGACGGGCGTCGACCCGGTGACCGTACGCCGCACGGTCGGCATGGTCTTCCAGCGGCCGAACCCGTTCCCCACCATGTCGATCTACGACAACGTGGCGGCCGGTCTCAAGCTCAACGGTGTCCGCAAGAAGGGCGAGCTGGACACCATCGTCGAGAAGTCCCTCAAGGGCGCCAACCTCTGGAACGAGGTCAAGGACCGGCTCAACAAGCCCGGTTCCGGCCTGTCCGGCGGCCAGCAGCAGCGGCTGTGCATCGCCCGCGCCATCGCGGTCGAGCCGCAGGTGCTGCTGATGGACGAGCCGTGCTCGGCGCTCGACCCGATCTCCACCCTGGCCATCGAGGACCTGATCGGTGAGCTGAAGACCCGCTTCACGATCGTGATCGTCACGCACAACATGCAGCAGGCCGCCCGTGTCTCCGACCGCACCGCGTTCTTCAACCTGGCCGCGGTCGGCCAGCCCGGCAAGCTCATAGAGATCGACGACACCGAGCGCATCTTCTCCAACCCGTCGGTCCAGGCCACCGAGGACTACATCTCGGGCCGCTTCGGGTGACAGGACCGCCGCGCGGTGCTGCATGGCGGTGCCACCGCAAGGCGCAGGCCCCGCTTCCCGGTGACGGGAAGCGGGGCCGAACCCATGTCAGGGGGCGTCGCCTTGATGCGCGCGACGGGTCAGCCGAAGATCAGCCGGGATCGCACGACGGGTGGGTCGGAGACCAGCCGGGGTCGCCCGACGGTCAGCCGAAGATCAGCCGCACCAGGTAGAAGCCGATGGCGGCCACGAGACCGGCGGCGGGCATCGTGATGAACCATCCGGCCACGATGTTCTTGGCCACCCCCCAGCGCACCGCCTTGACCCGCTTGGTCGCACCGACGCCCATGATCGCGGAGGTGATGACGTGGGTCGTGGAGACCGGCGCCTGGAAGATGTACGAGGTCGCGTAGAGGATGCCCGCGGACGTCGTCTCGGCGGCGAAGCCCTGCGGCGGGTCGAGGTCGATGATGCGACGCCCCAGCGTCCGCATGATCCGCCAGCCGCCCGCGTACGTACCGAGCGACATCATCGCGGCGCACACGAACTTGACCCAGATCGGGATGCCGTACCCGTTGCTCGGGTCGTGGATGACCAGGGCGAGGACGACCACGCCCATCGTCTTCTGCGCGTCCTGGAGACCGTGGCCGAGCGCCATCGCCGCCGCGGAGACGGTCTGCGCGATACGGAAGCCGCGCTTGGCCTTGTGCGGATTGGCGCGGCGGAAGAACCAGAGGATCGCCAGCATCACGAGGTAGCCGACGACCAGGCCGACCACGGGCGAGACGAACATCGGGACGATGACCTTGTCGACCACGCCCGACCAGTGCACGGTGACGCCGCCGGCCAGCGCGGCGCCGACCAGACCGCCGAACAGCGCGTGGCTGGAACTCGACGGCAGACCGAAGTACCAGGTGACCAGATTCCAGATGATCGCACCGGCGAGCGCGGCGAAGAGGATGCCCATGCCGTTGCGGCCGGTGGGGGTCTCGATCAGCCCCTTGCTGACGGTCTTGGCGACGCCGCTGCCCAGGAACGCGCCCGCGAGGTTCATCACGGCGGCCATGGCCAGCGCGGCCTTGGGGGTCAGCGCGCGGGTCGACACCGAGGTGGCGATGGCGTTCGCCGAGTCGTGGAACCCGTTGGTGTACGTGAAGAAGAGCGCGACCCCGATGGTCGCGACCAGAGCGAAGGTGTCCACGTAGGTCAGGACTCCTTGACCGCGATGGTCTCCACCGTGTTCGCCACGTGCTCGAAAGCGTCCGCGGCCTCTTCCAGTACGTCCACGATCTGCTTGAGCTTGAGCACCTCTATGGCGTCGTACTTGCCGTTGAACAGGTGCGCGAGCAGCTTGCGGTGGATCTGGTCGGCCTGGTTCTCCAGCCGGTTGACCTCGATCCAGTACTCGGTGAGGTTGGACATGGTGCGCAGGTTCGGCATGGCTCCCGCGGTCAGCTCGGCCGCCCGTGCCAGCACCTCGACCTGCTGCTCCACGCCCTTCGGCAGCTCCTCGACCTTGTAGAGGACGACCAGGTCAACGGCCTCCTCCATGTAGTCCATGATGTCGTCGAGCGACCCGGCGAGGGTGTAGATGTCCTCGCGGTCGAAGGGGGTGATGAAGGAGGAGTTGAGCTGGTGGAAGATCGCGTGGGTCGCGTCGTCCCCCGCGTGCTCCGCCGCCCGCATTCTCTCGGCGATCTCGGTCCGGGTAGCCGAATCGGCCCCGAGCAGTTCCATGAGGAGCTTCGAACCGGTGACGATGTTGTCCGCGGACGCGGCGAACATGTCGTAGAAGCTCGTCTCCCTGGGGGTCAGACGAAAGCGCACGTGAGGTCCTCGGTGTGCATCGGATTCGGTCTCGTTGATGCTAGGCGCATCATCCGGCCACGGCTAATGGGCGTCACCCAGTGTCGCCCATCCAGAAGTGTCCCCCTCACCGGGGATGCGTCGCACAAGGTGTCGATTCGGTACGATATACCCGGCAGGGGTATAACGGGACAGGAAGGGCGGGGTTGACGATGACGACGGAGGCCAGGGAACCGGCCGGGGTTGAGGCGGAGATCACGCCGGAACAGTCACCTCGGGACGCGGGGGCGGACACGGGTTCCGGCCCATCTTCGCGCCCCCAGGGGCCGCATGGATACAGCCATGACAAGGAGTCCCACCTCAAGCGGCTGCGCCGGATCGAGGGGCAGATCCGCGGCTTGCAGCGGATGGTCGAGGAGGACGTCTACTGCATCGACATCCTCACCCAGGTGTCGGCGAGCACGAAGGGCCTCCAGTCCTTCGCCCTCCAGCTCCTGGAGGAGCACCTGCGGCACTGCGTGGCCGCGGCGGCGGTCGGCGGCGGACCGGAGATCGACGAGAAGGTGGCGGAGGCGACGGCGGCCATAGCGCGGCTGCTGCGGACGTAGGCGGGGGCGGCTCTTCCGGGGGTTCCAGGGGGTTCGGGGATTCCAGGGGTTCGCAGGGGTTCCGGGAGCGGCTTTCCCGGTCGTTCCGGGGGGCGTACGGGCGGCGCGCCCCGGTGTCAGCCGGTTGCGCGGTCGGAGAGCGGGGCGCGCACCAGGAGCGCGGGCATCGACTCTCGGTCGCACGCGACCCCCAGCACCTCGTCGATCCGGGCGAAGCTCAGCCGCTCCTCGTCGGCGGTGGACGCGGCGATCATCAGCTCACCGCAGAGTTCGATCTCCGCGAGGGCCACCGGATCGTCCTGGACGACCAGCATTCCGGGCGACGGCGCCATACGCGCACCACCTCCTCGTCCACGAGTGCCTGGCTCTTGGCTGTCTGCCACTGCCTCAAGCCAGGGTAGGGACCGGCACCCGGTCCGCGCATGGCACGGATGGACCATTTCGACAACGCCCTTTCCGGTGAGGGCCGTTACCGCGAAGACCCCTTACCCCTGCTGGGAAGAAACGATCTTGCCCGTCCAGATGTCGGCAGCTCGGGGCATGGTGACGGGGACGGCGCGGCCGAAATCGTCGAAGCGAGTGGTAGAGACCACGGTGACGTCGGGCGCGGCGGCGCTCGTCGTACGGCCGCCGGCACCGGTCGTCGTACGGGGGGTGTCGAGGCCGCCCTTGGCGTTCTCGCCGGTCTGCTTGTCGTTCTGTCCGGCCTGCTTGTCGTCCTTCTTGTCGATCTTCTTGTCCTTCTGGTCGTCCGAGCTGAAGGTGAACCGCTGGCTCACCTGGCGCAGCCGCCCCGCCTCGTCCAGCCACGCGTCGAAGGGCACCCGGGTGACCGTGAACCCCTTGGCCGCCGCCTGCAAGGGCCCGCGTACGCCGGGCGCGGCGGCCTTCGCCGCGCGCCCGATGTCGGCGGTCCCCCGGTAGTGCCACACCTTCGTACCGCGCAGGGTCTCGACGCCGACCAGCTCGACGTCCTGGGCGCCGCGCAGCAGTTCGGCGGCGGCCAGCGGCTCGGTGGCGCCGCCGGTCACCAGATTGCCGTCCGGCAGCCGGTCGGTGTCGACGCGTACCCACTTCCCCTCGGGCACGCCCTCGCCGCGGTCCTTCATATAGAGGGCGCCCGGCGTGAGCAGTTCGATGATCGGCTTGTGCTCCTCGGCGCCCGCCGCGTCCCTGGGCAGCAGCAGCCGCAGTTCGCCCTGCCGCTTCACGTAGTCGAATCCGCCGGTGCCGGTGATGGTCAGCCAGGTGCCGCCACTGGCCATCCGCATCGAGGTGTCCACGTGCGAGCTGCCCGCCCGTACGAGGACGTCCGCGGCGCCGCGCACCGCCTGCGCCGGGTCGTGCCCCTTGGCGTCCCTGCCGCTCTCGGCCGCCGCGCCCTGCCCGACGCAGCCGGTGAGCAGGGCGGCCCCGCAGGCGCAGCCGAGCGCCGCGGCCATGGCGGCCTTCGTACGTCCTCGGCGCCGCCGTACTGCCGTCGCGCGCCGTACCGTCGCTACCCCCGGGGCCATCGCCGCCACCATCCCTGAGCCATTCCTGGAGCATTCCTGGACCGGCCTCGACCGGCCGGGGCCTTATGGCGTCTAACGACTGTCGGAAGTGCCCCGTCACGCCCGCTACGGTGGTCTCGTGCTCAACTTGCGTGCCGAGCAGGATTCCGCCAGGGCCTCCGTCACAGCTTCAGCCGGAACTCCATCGGGAACTCCGGCCGACGCTCCGGACGGTGGCCACCGGACGTCGATCGTCGAGCGCGGCTCCTTCGCCGTCGCCCGCTGCTCGTGTGGCTGGAAGGGTCCGGCCCGGCGGGCCAGGGACCGCGCGAGACGCGATGCGGAGGAGCACATCTCCGGCTGACGCGCGCCGCGTTCCCGCCCTTCGCGCCGGTCGCGCCGGTCACGCCCGGCTGTACTGCGCTCACCCGGCCGTACCGTCCCCGCCCCGCCGTACTGTGCTCACCCCGCCGTACCGTTCCCGCCCCGCTGTAGTCTTCTCGCCCCGCGCCTCGCGCTCCGCAACCGGGCTCATGATTCGCACGTCTACGGATAGGCGAAGGCGGTGGGGCAAGTGAGTCGTGTGGAGCCTGCGGTCCTGACGGACCCGGAGGACCGAAGTGACCGGGGTGACCGTATGGACAAGGGCGACCGGGTCGAGCGCAGGACCGCGCTCAAGGCGGGCGGGGCCGTACTGGCCGCCGCCTGGCTGACCGGCTGCGGACCCGACAGCGGCGACGACGCCAAGGGCGGTACGTCCGCGCCCCCGTCGTCCTCCGGCGGTTCCGCCACGCCGACCGCGGCCACCACCGCGCCCCCCGTCAAACCCGACTGGCCGGCCCTCGCCACGTCCCTGGACGGCGGCCTCGTACGCCCGGACGACAGCGCGTACGCCGCCGACCGGATCCTGTACAACACCCGCTTCGACGGCCTGCGTCCGGCGGGCATCGCGTACGTCACCGGCACCTCCGACATCCGCGCCTGCCTGGACTTCGCCCGCCGCACCGCCACCCCGCTGGCCATCCGCAGCGGCGGCCACTCCTACGCGGGCTGGTCGAGCGGCGACGGCCGCCTGGTCATCGACGTCTCCCGGCTCAACTCGATCCGCCTCGACGGCACCACCGCCACGGTCGGCGCGGGCGCCAAGCTCATCGACGTCTACTCCGCGCTCGGCAAGCGGGGCCGGACGATCCCGGCCGGGTCCTGCCCGACCGTCGGCGTCTCAGGACTCGCGCTCGGCGGCGGCCACGGCGTCATGAGCCGCTCCATGGGCCTGACCTGCGACAGCCTCGTCGGCACCACCATCGTGACCGCCGACGGCCGGATCCTCGACTGCTCCGCCGACTCCCAGCCCGAGCTGTTCTGGGCGCTGCGCGGCGCGGGCAACGGCCAGTTCGGCGTCGTCACGTCACTGCGCTTCGCCACCCACCCGATGCCCGACGGCGTCGTCACCGGCTACCTCACCTGGCCGTGGAGCCGGGCCGCCGCCGTGATCCGCGCCTGGCAGCGCTGGGGCCCCGACCAGCCGGACCACATCTGGTCCGCCCTGCACCTCGACTGCGACGCCGGCGGCTCCCCCACCGTGGCCGTCCCGATGCTCTCCACCGGCTCCCGCGACGACCTCGCCGCCGCCACCGACCGGCTCGCCGCCGCCATCGGCGCCGACGCCAGCACCGTCTCGCTGCGCCCGCACAGCTACCTCGACGCGACCTTCTCGTACGCGGGCTGCGCCGGTCTGTCCGCCGCCCAGTGCCGTCTGACCCCCACCGGGCACCTGCACCGGGAGACCTACACCGCGCGCTCCGACTTCTACGACAAGGACCTGCCGGACGCGGGCATCTCCACGCTGCTCTCGGCCGTCGAGCGGCTCTCCGCCCGGTCCGGCGACGGCGCCGGCAGCATCGCCCTCACCGCCCTCGGCGGCGCGGTCAACCGCCCGTCCCCCACGGACACCGCCTTCTGCCACCGCACCTCACGCGTCCTCACCCAATACCTGGCCTCGGACGCCCTCTCCACCACCGGCTGGCTCGACACCACCCACAAAGCCATGTCCCCCTACGCCTCGGGCGCCGCGTACCAGAACTACGCCGACCCCACCCTCCCCACCTGGCGCACCGCCTACTACGGCCCCAACGCCCCCCGCCTCACCACCCTCAAATCCCACCTAGACCCCCACCGCCTCTTCACCTTCCCCCAGGCCCTCTAGCCCCCGGGGGAAACCCGAGCAAAGGTGAAGCGACCCACCGCGATTCAGCGGTTGACAGCCTGAATCTCCTGCACGGTGACGTCCTGCGGCAGGTCGAAGACACCGGGGGCCAAGGTCCCGCCTGTGCCTCCGCTCCCAGTCCACGTGATCGCCCAAGTGATGGTGGCGGTCAGGGTGAACGTTCCCTGCCCCGACGACCTCCGGTACGTCAGCCCGCAGGGCGGCTCGGCATTCCCGTAGCCGGTTTGATATGCCTTGCCGACCGAACCGTCACCGTTCAAAGGGCAATCGCCTGAGGATGGGAAATACTTCGCATCCGGTGTCCCGGCATCGAGATGCAGCCCGGCAGGCTTCGCTGTGACAGTCGCCCAGATCCCGAGTGAGTTCAAGCGCGCGGTGACGGAGACTGGCGGAATGTCCGCGCTTGCCAGCCACGCCCAGATGTTGAAGTTCACCGTCTGCGTATGCTGCGCGTCCGGCGACAAGGTCACCACCTTGTCCGGGATACGGATTCGATCGTAGGCCGATTCCGCGAGCATCTGGGGCGTCACCGCCGGGCCGGTGGGCGGAGCATCGCCATCCAAGACCCAATCATCACGCTCTTTATCGCAGGACAGTGACGCGGGATCAGCGATCCTGTTGGGATTGGGCTGTCCGTTCCACCAAAAGCCCTTGTCCGCGTTCGCGATCTCAAAATCCTTGTGCGGATGTCCCTCGACGTAGTACGCCCGCTCCGCCGCGTCCCACTCGTACCCCGTGGATTCCAACGCCCACGTGGCCTCCCGTTCCTTCTTCAACTGGTCCGGTGTGGCCACAGGTGCCATCCAGCAGGGGGGCGGGGTCCATCCGCTCGCCGCGACCACGGGATGCCCCGCCGGCGGATTCGCCGGCTCGTACTTGACCTGGAAGGCACTGGCGTCCAGAGTCCGGCCCTGATGCTCGACTTTCGTCCCCTGTCCGGGCGTCTCGTTCGCCGACGCAGGGGCGATCGACGGCAGCAGCAGGGCGAGAGACGCGGCCGCGACCATTGCGGCGCTCACCATCGAATGCGTTACCTTCGGCACTGCTTCGCCCCCTCGATCACGGTAATCTGCGAGGACTGCCAAACGCCGTTCGAGGCGGCGTCCTTGGTCAGGAGAAGGTTGTACAGAATGAAGCTGTCGTCGTTGGGCGCGCTGCGAAGCACCTCACCGGTCTTCACCTTCTTGCTGAACACCTTGCTCTGATCCCGGCAGAAACTCAGCGTCGCGGATCCGGACCGCACGATGCTGACCTTGGCGCTGTAGTAGTGGTCCTCACCGGTGGGCGCGAATCCGCCGTCGACATTCGCCTTGATCTGGTCATGGGCGTAGGTCAGGGCGGCGTTGCGCGAGTAGAACTGGTAAGCGGGGTCCTTGAGATCGTCCCTGGCGCTCGCACGCTTGAGGGCCCTCAGATACTGCTCGCCGTCGTTCAGGACCGCGTCCTTCGTCGCGTCACCGGTCTTGGGCCACTCGAATGCCATCGTCAGGTCCTTCGGCAACTCTGTCGACGGCCGATTGACGCCGTCTCCCGCCGCCTGCGTAGGCGAAGCCGTCGTCGCCGTAGGCGCCGCCGTCGTCACCGTCCCCGACGGCTGAATCTTGTCCGAGCTGTCCGACCCACCCCCACCGCAAGCGGTCAGCAGCAGGCCCGCCGACGCTGCGAGGGCGACGGCGATGGGCAGGGATGAGCGGGTCACGATGAGATCCCCCGTGAGTCGTCCAGTTACCGAGTCAGTTGCGCGTAGCCCTTGACATTACCGGCGCGCGTCGTGGGGCTGTAGGGCCCTCCCGTGATCGGTACCGGTTCGCAGCACACTTCACACACCCTTCACTCCCGGAATCGCGCCCACCCCAGGGGCCCCACTTGTCACGTCAATCACCGTACGTATAGCGTCGATCACTCGAACACCAGAGCTTCGGGCGGGGCGGGGAGGGTGGGTTCGATGGGGGACGCGCGGGCGGGGAAGTTCCCGCTGCTCGGATTCGACCCGACGCCGGGGGACGTGGACAGGACGCGCGCCCTGGCGCGCCAACTGGGCGATCTACACGGAGAGTTGACGGCGACCGTCACCGAGCTGGACCGGCTCGACTGCGGCTACTGGAAGGGCGAGGCCGCCACGGCCTTCGTCTCCCACATCGACAGCGACATCGCGCCCCTGATCAAGAAGGCGCACGACTCCTTCGGCCGCGCCTCCAGCGCCCTGTCCCGCTGGGCCGACCAACTCCACGGTTTCCAGGCCGAGGCCGACGCCCTCGAAAAGGAAGCCGCCACCAAACAGGGCTCCCTCGACCACGCGAAGTCCGCCGCCGACCCACCCCACCCCCCAGGCGACCGGCCCGCCTTCGCCACCCCCGCCCAACTCGGCAAGGACGCCAAAGCCCAACAAGCCGTCACCGACGCCACCAACGCCCTCGACGGCGTACGCCACCGCGCCGAAGAACTCCACAACCGCTTCACCACCGCCGCCACCTCCATCAGCCACGACCTCGACAAGGCCGGCGACATCGCCCCGGACAAACCGGGCCTGTTCAGCCGCCTGGCCCACGGCGTCGAGGACGCCTGGAACGACACCGTCCAGTGGGTCAAGGACCACGCCGATCTCATCAAACTCATCGGCGACCTGCTCAGCGACCTCAGCGGCATCCTCGGAATGCTGGCGATCCTGACGCTGCCCTTCGAGCCCATCGGCGCGATCTTCGCCGGGCTGGCGGTGGCCACGAGCGCCTTGGCGCTGGCCACACACTTGATCGCCAAATTGGCGGGCGCGGACGTGAGTTGGCTGAGTATCGGCTTCGACGCGCTCGGCTCCGTTCCGGGACTCACCGCGTTCACCAAGGGCGCGTCGACGGCCGTGAAGGGGGTGACAGCCGCGGAACGGGCAGTTCAGCTCGGCAGGGCCTACAAGGTGGGTTCGGCGATCACGAAGGGCGCCACGGAGGGGATCAACTGGGTGGGGAAGGCGGACGAAGTCGTCTCCGGAGGCGTCAAGTTCAAGAACATCGCCCTGTGGGGGAAGAAGAGCGTGGAGGGGATCAGCGCGACCGGGATGAAGGGGCGCCTGGCCATGGTGGCGGAGAACAACATCGCCAAGGGCCAGCTCATCGGTACGAAGGGATGGAACCTCATCGCCAAGGAGAGCCGACTCGCCGTCGATCCGTTGACCGGCCTCGGCCGCAACATCGACGCCGGGCTCAAGCTCGCGCCGAAGGTGTGGTCCATACCGCAGCACATCGGCGAGGCTGTACACCTGGGGGACCGCTTTCATCAGTCCGCGAGCGACCACTGAGGTTGGGCACAGGGAATGACATGGCAGCCGGCGCCCGGTGAGGTGCTCCAGATCCGATGGCCGATCGAATTCGCGACGGGTGTGTCCCGCCTCGTGGAGGGGCGACGGTCGTTTCGCGGCACTGACAGGCGCGACATCGAAGCGGAGTTGCAGGCCGACGAGGCCTGGCCGGCGCGGCCGGAGTTCGCGGTGCTCGACGCCTCGGAGCAGCGCGAGCAGCGCGCGGTGAACGGAATGCTGCGGTGGGTTCCCGCGGTGGTCGGAGCGATCGTCAATCTGGGCGGGCCGTCAGGGGTGGGCGGTGGGCGCGAGCCGCAGGGGCCGCGCGAATCGCAGGACCCGGAGAACGAGGTCGAGGACTTCCCCGTCATGTGGGCCGAGCGTGGCGCGCTCGCACGGAACGCGCCATGGGAGCTGGACCCCGACCGGGTGCCGCGCCGCGCGGGCGTGGCCCTCCTCGCCACGGACCTCGCGGTCACCGACCGGAGCGTGTACGTCGTCGGTTACGGGCCGAAGAGCCCGAACGAGGCCGAAGTCCTCTGGTCGACGCCGCGTTCCACGATCACGCACGCCGAGGTCATGCCGTATTCGGGCGCCCATCCCGATCTGCGTCTCACGTTCACCGACGGTTCGTGGATACGGCTGAACGCGAAGGCCACGAGCCAGGCCAAGCTCCTGGTGAACGCCGTCAACGGCGCCTCGCGTGTCATCACCGAGGCCGATCTCACCGACGGCCAGCGCGCACAGGTGACCGAGACGGCCAAGCGCTTCAAGGTCGACGCCGGCCTTCCCCGGGTCTTCACCCGGCTGCCGAGCGGTCTCGTCCAGGCGGAGCTGTGGCGTTCTTCACACCGGACGGGGCAGTCCGTCTCGGTGTGCATGACCGACGACGGCTCCCCGGCCGCTCCTCACCCCGACGACATGTGACGACGTGCCCGGGGCGCGTGAGGGAGCGTCAGGCGGCGAGGTCCTTGTCGTGGGCGCTTTGGTGGGGGTAGTGCTGGCCGCGGCGCGGGGGTGCGGGGGTGGTGGTGGCGAGGCGGTGGCGGGAGTGGATGAGGGAGGCCGCGCGGGAGTGGGAGACCGCGGTGGTGAGTGAGGTGAGGAGGGCCAGGGCGAGGGGGGCGAGGAGGAGGGCCGTGGCGGCGCCGAGGGCGAAGCCGCCGATGACGTCCGTGGGGTAATGGACACCCATGTAGACGCGGCAGAAGCCCTCGCCGAGGGCGAGCAGTATGGCGACGGTGCCGACCTTGCGGCTGACCATGAAGAGGGCGACGGCCATGGCGGCGGTCAGCGTGGCGTGGTCGCTCACGAAGGAGTAGTCGGTCTTGCCGTGGACCAGGACGTCGATCCCGTCGTGGTCCACGAAGGGTCTTGGCCGCTGGACCAGGGCGCGGATCGGGATGTTGAGCAGCAGGGCGATGCCGGCGGCGAGGCCGGACCACAGCACACCGGCGACGGCGGCCGGGGCGTCCGGGACCGGGGCGCGGCGGGCGACGCGCCACCAGCACAGGGCGGCCAGCAGTACGGTGAGGCCGATCAGCCCGTACTCGCCGATGAACTCCACGGCCCGGTCGACACCGCGCGGGGCGTGCTTGGCCAGGTCGTTGATGTCGCGGAGCAGGCTGATGTCGGGGTTCACGCTGTCATTGGCGACCGCTGCCATGGGTGGTGCCCCTTACCTAGCAACTCACTGACTGTGCCTGTACGGCTCGGCTCGTCTGCAACCCCCGTCGCTTGCGTCCCGCGCCATTCTCCCCCGTACAACGACCGACACGCTACGTAGCGTTCCGGTCTTCGCCAGAAGATCACCATGCCGTTATCCAAGGGTGACCGGAGAGGACGATCTGGCCCATTTGCGGCCCGGCGCACAGGCCAGAGCCTTACGCAGAGCTGACACGAAAGCCGCGTCGGGCGGCGTGCACTTACAGAGCCGTCGGCAGCGCCGCCGCACCGTCACGCGTGACGCGGGTCGCCCCGATGTAGTCCGCCGAGCCGATCGGGTCGAAGCGGATCTTGGCCCCGGTGTGCGGCGCGTCGATCATGTAGCCGCCGCCGACGTAGATCCCGACGTGGTGGATGGTGCGCGGGTCGGTCAGGTCGGTGGCGAAGAAGACGAGGTCGCCGGGGAGGAGTTCGGCCCGCGACGGGTGCGCCCCGGCGTTCCACTGGTCGTTGGCGACGCGCGGCAGTTCGATCCCCACCGAGTGGTACGCGGCCTGCGTCAGCCCCGAGCAGTCGAACCGCCCGCCCTGCGCCGCCGTACCCTCACCGCCCCACAGATAGTCGGTGCCGAGCCGCTGCTGCGCGTAGTAGATCGCCCCGGCCGCCTGCTGCGACGGCGCGACCCGGCCGACCGGCGCGGCGAAGCTCTTCGACAGGCTGGTGATGATCTTCACGTAGTTCTGGGTCTCCGCGTACGGCGGGACACCGCCCGCCGTTATCACCGCGTACGCGCCCGCGTTGTACGACGCCAGCATGTTCGCCGTCCGGTCGCCCGGCACGTTCTTCACGTACGACGCCAACTCGCAGTCGTACGAGGCGGCCGACGGGATCGCGTCCTCCGGGTCCCAGACGTCCGCCTTGCCGTCACCGTTGGCGTCGATGCCGTGGGTGGCCCAGGTGCCCGGAATGAACTGCGCGATGCCCTGCGCGGCGGCCGGACTCTGCGCCCGCGGGTTCCATCCGCTCTCCTGGTAGAGCTGCGCGGCCAGCAGTGCCGGGTTGAGCGCGGGGCAGAGATTGCCCCACTTCTGGACGAGCGACTGATATATGGCCGGAACCGATCCCTTGGCGAGCGTCACCGTCCCGCCGCCGCCACCGCCCGCGAGCCCGGCCGCGGCCGAGTACGTGCCCACCACGAGCAGCGCGAGGAACGAAAAGCACAGGCCACAGCCGATAATGACGGGGAGCCAGATCTTCCGCGCCACAGGGCGACCCTTCCTCTCGGTTCCCGAACACGCACTCGTACGGTCTCGTACGTTCCTATCGTTGCCCTACGGTGACGCTCGTGATACACAGAGTAGTCGTCTACGTCCTATCGAACACCGGTCCGCGCACTATTTTGACGGCTACGGGCCGGATCACACGGACGATCCGCCGAGAAAGTCGTTGAGTCGACATGCAACAGCGTCATCCTCGGCCAAGATAGACCCTGGACCCTTGCGCCCCGGCGAGGGAGCCAACTGATCGAGCGGGGTGGTGAGTTACATGTTCGTGGCAGCCGCTAAGGGCGACATCAACACCATCATCGGTGGCATCGCACCGGACTGGGGACCCTTCGGGTCCCTCGGCAATGAAGCACGCGTGATGATCGAAGTGGTCATGGCGGTGGCGATCCTGCTGTGCCTGGCCATCGCGATCTGGGGCGCGGCGAAACAGAGGATCGGCGCGACCGCGCTGCGCGACACCTTCAGCGCGGAGCAGGGCAAGGGATTGATCATCGCCGGGCTGACCGGCGTGTTCATCATCGGATCACTCGGCACGCTGTTCACCATCGTGTACGGGATGGCCGTCTAGACCCGAGACCCGAGACCCGCTGGAAACAGCCGCCCGTCCCACTTCGTATCCGCTTCTCCGTCGACGTCCCTGGAGCCCGTCCCAGGCTCCACCTTCCCACCTGAGGCTGCGTGCTGATGCCCACTCAACCAAGCAGCGGTGCCGTCCGTGCCACACGCCGCTCCGGCGTGCCCGCGGCGCGGGCGCCCCAGGGGGCGAAGGCACGATGAGCCTCGGCCAGGACGGACCCCCGACCAGGACCCGGATGCCGGAGGGCCACGGCGGCCACGGAGGCGGTGCCCGCCGCCCCCAGCCCCGGCGCGCCCTGGTCACCGTCGTCAGCATCATCGCCCTCCTCGTCGCGGCTCTGGCCTTCGCCAACCGCGGCTCCCACCCGTCCTCCTCCGGCTCCGCCAACAACGGCACGGCAGCCGGTTCCGGCGCCACCGCCGGCTCCAGCGGCGGTGGCGGGGGCGGTGGCAAGACCGGCACGGACGCCCCGACCGCCCCCTCCGGCCAGAAGCCGGTCACCGGCAAGAGCGGCGGCATCCCCTCCGGCTTCGCCCACAGCGGGGAGGGGGCGCAGTCGGCGGCGGCGAACTACGCCGTCTTCCTCGGAGGCGACGGCATGTACTCCGCCGCCCGCCGCCACGAGATCGTCGACACCGTGTACGCGGCCGACACCGCCGCGAAGGTGCAGAGCGATCTCGACAAGGTTTACTCCGACGCGGCCTTCCTCCAGCGGATAGGGCTCAAGCCCGACGGCACGGCACCGGCCGGGATGACGTTCATCTCCCGGGTCAACCCGGTCGGCGCCAAGGCGGAGAAGATCAGCGGGGACACGGCCACCGTGAGCGTCTGGTTCTCGTCGCTGTTCGGTCTGGCAGGCGAGGGGTCCACCAACCCGGTCGCCGAGAGCTGGTACACGAACACGTTCGAGATGAAGTGGGTCGGCAACGACTGGAAGATCGTCTCCTTCCAGCAGAAGGACGGCCCCACTCCGGTAGGACGTGACCAGGCCGCCTCGTCGGCCCAGGACATGACCAACGCAGTGAACGGGTTCGGAGGCTTCACCTATGCCCGGTAGTCGTCGTGTCCTGACCCTGGCCGCCGTTCTGGGCAGTGTTCAGGTCTCCGCGGTGCTGCTCGCCACGCGCGCGCTGGCCGATCCCTCGCCCAGGGCCACGGCCCCGGGCTCGGGTACGGCGACCAAAGACCCCTGCGCGCTCATCCGCGGCCCGGCCAAGTCGTACTGCGAGAACGGCGCGCCCTCCACCTCCACCAAGGGCGGGACCGATTCCAGCACCACGCTCGACCCGCTCACGTCCCTCGGGCGGGGCTGCGCCGACGCCGCCGCGTGGACGATCGACAAGCTGTCCCAGGCGGTGACGAAGACGACGCAGGTCGACTTCACGAACACCGCGTTTCTGCGGCAGTACGCGGTGGTGTTCGCGGCGTCGACGATTCTGACGCTGGTGCTGTGGCTGCTGGCGGTGGCGAAGCGGGCAGTGCGCGGGGTGCCGTTGACGGAGGCGCTGACGGAGGCCGTCGGGTTTCTGTGGCTGACGGTGCTGGCGTCGGCGTTCACTCCGCTGGTGCTGTACACGGTGGTGACGGCGACGGACGCGGTCACGGAGGTGATCTCGTCGGGGACGTCGTCGAACACGGATGTGTTCTTCGGGTCGTTCTCGGGGGCGCTGACGAAGGGCAAGGACATCGGCGGCGGCCCGATCATGCTGATCGTGGTGTCGATGGTGTCGATCCTGGCCGCCGGTGTGCTCTGGCTCGAACTGGTGATCAGGGCGGCCCTGCTGTACGTGGGGGCGCTGCTGGGCACCGCGGTCTACGCGGGTCTGGTGGACAAGAACATGTGGGGCCACGTGCGCCGCTGGGCCGGGATCATGATCGCGGTGATCCTGGTGAAGCCGGTGATCGTGATCGTGCTGGGTCTGGCCGGGGCGTTGTCGTCGTCCAAGGACGGGCCTGACGCGTTCTCAGCGGTGGTGTCCGGCCTGTCGATCATCCTGCTGGCGATCTTCGCGAGCGCGATGATCTACCGCTTCGTGCCCGGCTTCGGCGACGACGTGGTGAATCTGCGGAACAACCGCAAGGCCAGTGGCCAGAGCCAGGCCGCCGCGGTGATCTCGTCGCCCGCGGCGCTGGTGCGGCAGGGCATCAACACGCACAGCGCGCGCGGCGGCCCGCAGGAGCAGGCGCAGGGCGGCGGCTCGCAGCCGTCGAACCCGGTGGCGGGCGGGGTGGCCGCGCACAGCAGCCGTACCGGCAATCCGGGACCGTCCGGCGGGAGCGGCGGCTCCGGCGGTGGCTCACGTACCGGTGGCAACGGCTTCGGGGGCGGAAACTTCGGCTCGAACTTCGGCAGAGGCTCGGGCTCAGGATCGAACAACGGCAATTCGCAGGGAGGTGATCGCCGGTGACGACCCAGCCCTTCACCCAGCCGCGCCGTACGTATCTGATCGGCAAGGCCCGGCCCAACGCGATCGTGGGCAAGAACCGGGAGACCGGCGAGATCGCGCTAATCGTGGCCGGAGCGGGCCTCGGCATGCTGTGCGGCCTGCTGGTCCCGGTGCTGCTGCTGCGCATCGTCGGCCTGGTCGGCTGGCCGATGCTGGCCCTGGCCGCGGTGTACATGCCGTACCGGCGGCGCACGTTCTACCGCTGGTTCGAGATCAACCGCACCTTCCGCCGTACGCTGCGCGTCTCTCCCACCTACCGGTCGGGGATCGAGGAGGCCGGGATCGGGCTCGACGGGCGCGAGGTCGAGGTCGGGCCGCCGCCGGGGATCGGGCGGATCAGTTGGCTGGCGGCGCCGTTCGGGCCCGACGAGATCGCGGTGCTGCTGCACGTCGACCGGCGTACGGTGACGGCCGCCATCGAGATCGAGGGACCCGGCGTCGGGCTGCGCGACAGCGAGGACCAGGAAGCCCTGGTCGAGCGGTTCGGCACCCTGCTGAAGCATGTGGCCAACGGCGACGGCTTCGTGACCCGGCTTCAGATGCTCGCCCGCACCCTGCCCGCCGACCCTGACGCCCACGCCAAGGACGTCGCCCAGCGCGGCGACCCGGCGGCAGAGAACTGGCTCAAGGACTCCTACGACCAGCTCCAGTCCATGGTGTCGACCTCCTCCGAGCAGCACCGCGCGTATCTGGTGGCGTGCATGCACTTCACGCGCGAATTGGCCGCCGAGGGCAACGCGATGGCACGCGCCACCTCGGGCCGCGGCGTGAAGGTCGACAAGGACGCGGGACTCGCCGCGGTGATGGCCCGTGAGCTCAACGACATCTGCGCCCGTCTCGCCGAGGCCGACATCCGCGTCAGGCAGCCGCTGGGCCAGGCCAGGCTGTCGTCGCTGGTGCACTCGATGTACGACCCGGACCACCCCATCGACCACATCCAGGCGATGACCCGCCGCAACGCCTGGCCGGCCGAGCTGGACGCGACCGAGCCGACGTACTTGCAGGCCAAGACCCGTGAGTCGTCGACCCGCGCACCCTGGAACCACTCCACCGCGTGGGTCAAGGAGTGGCCCATGACGCCGGTCGGGGTGAACTTCCTGGCGCCGCTGCTGGTGCACACCCCCGATGTGATCCGTACGGTCGCGGTCACCATGGACCTCGAACCCACCGATGTGGCCATCGAGCGGATGCTGACCGAGAAGACCAACGACGACGCCGACGCCAGCCGCGCCGCGAAGATGAACCGGGTCGTGGACCCGCGCGACGTCGCCCACCACGGGCGGATCGACCAGCGTGGCGAGGACCTGGCGAGCGGCGCCGCCGGCGTCAACCTCGTCGGCTACATCACGGTGTCCTCGCGCTCCCCGGAAGCGCTGGCGCGCGACAAGCGCACCATTCGCGCTTCCGCCGGTAAGTCGTATTTGAAGCTTGAGTGGTGCGATCGTGAGCACCACCGGGCATTCGTTAATACGTTGCCGTTCGCGACCGGCATCCGCCGCTAGTCCGCCCGTACGAGGAGGCCACCGCCATGCCCATGCTGGACCCTCTTGCGGCGCTCACGGACGCCTTCACGAGCTTCCTGTTCGGCCGGGTCGAGTCGACGCGGCTGCCGGTGCGCACCTCCACCGGCCAGGCCCAGGCGGTGTACCTGCCCACCGCCGCCCCCGGCCTCGGCGACTCCGGCGTCATCATCGGCCGCGAGGTGTACTCGGGCAAGGGCTACATCTACGACCCCTTCCAGCTCTACGGTCAGCAACTGCCCGCCCCGCACTGGCTGGTCCTCGGCGAGTCCGGCAACGGCAAGTCGGCGCTGGAGAAGACCTACGTGCTGCGCCAGCTCCGCTTCCGCGACCGGCAGGTCGTGGTGCTCGACGCGCAGGGCGAGGACGGCGTCGGCGAGTGGAACCTCATCGCGAAGTCGCTGGGATTAACTCCCATCCGGCTGGACCCGATGGCCGCGCTGGACGGCGGCATCAAGCTCAATCCCCTGGACCCGGCGATCACCCTCACCGGTCAGCTCGCGCTGCTCCGGACGATCATCGAGGTCGCGATGGGCCGCGGTCTCGACGAGCGGTCCGGCTTCGCGCTGAAGGTCGCGCACGCCTATGTGATCGAGACGATCACCGACCGGCAGCCGATCCTCACCGACATCGTGGAACGGCTGCGGCACCCGCTGGAGGAGTCGGCGGAGGCCATGAACGTCGACCTGGACGACGTCCGCGCCTGGGGCCTGGACGTGGCCTTGGTGCTCGACCGGCTGGTCGACGGTGACCTGCGGGGCATGTTCGACGGGCCCACGACCGTCGGCATCGACCTGGACGCGCCGCTGATCGTCTTCGACCTCTCCCACATCGACCGCAACTCGATCGCGATGCCGATCCTGATGGCGATCGTCGGTGTGTGGCTGGAGCACACCTGGATCAGGCCCGACCGGAAGAAACGCATCTTCCTCGTCGAGGAGGCCTGGCACATCATCAACTCGCCCTTCGTGGCCCAGCTCTTCCAGCGGCTGCTGAAGTTCGGCCGCCGCCTGGGCCTGTCCTTCGTCGCTGTCGTCCACCACCTCTCGGACGTCGTCGACGGGGCCGCGGCGAAGGAAGCCGCCGCCATCTTGAAGATGGCCTCCACCCGCACCATCTACGCCCAGAAGGCCGACGAGGCGCGCGCCACCGGGCGGGTGCTCGGCCTGCCGCGCTGGGCGGTGGAGATCATCCCGACGCTCACCCCCGGCATCGCCGTCTGGGACGTCAACGGCAATGTGCAGGTCGTCAAGCACCTGATCACCGAGGCGGAACGGCCCCTGGTCTTCACCGACCGCGCGATGACCGAGACCTCCCTGGAGCACGAAGCGGAGGTCGAGGCCGAAGCGGCGTCGGAGGCGGAGGCCGAGGCCCGTGCCGAGGCACACGCCGCCGCCGAGGTGGCGCTGGCCAAGCAGTTGGCCGACGACGCGGTGGCATGAGAGGTGGGGTGACATGGCCGGGAGGAAACGCGAGTCCTCTGGGGGCCTGCCGGACGGCCTGATCGTCGGCGTCCTCGGCTTCCTGCTGGGCGTGACGCTGCTGGTGTGGACGGCCACCGGCATCGCGGGGGTCCTCTCGCACGGCGGCTGGCCCGCCGAGGTGCACTTCACCCGCACCCCCCAGGCCATGCGGCACCTGATCGCGGAACCGCACGACGTCGCCGCGGCCTGGCCCGACTCGCCTCCCGGCCAACTGCCCGGCTCCGGGCTGTTCTGGGGCATCTTCATCAGCCAGTTCATGGTGCTGTTCGTCCTGACCGTCTTCGTGCTGAACGCGGTGGCCCGTACCCGCGCCCGCCTCAGGGCACCCCGCCAGGCCCCGCCCGCCCCGGCCCCTGAGGCGGCGCCCGCGCCGGTGGAGCGCGCCCCGCTGCCCTCGCCGCGCCGCCGCCGCGGCCAGCCGGTCGGGTCCAAGGCCGCGGGCGACGACGGCCTGGACGCCTGGTTCCGCTCCGTGCCGGGCGCGGCGGGCCCGCGCGAGGACGCGCCCACCACGGCCTTCGAGCCGATCCCCGCCACGGCCACCGAAGCGACCGGGCCCACCGCCGCCGGAGCCACCGGCACCATGGCCGCGGCCCCGATCCCGCACCCAGTCGCCGACCCACTGCCCGGCGGTGAAGTCACCCGCACCTATGCCCTGTTCGCCAGCCCGCGCGGCGACAAGTCCAAGCGCATCGTGCAGCCCGCCGTCCTGGCCGCCGCGGGACCCGCCGTGGTCACCACCGCGGACCCGGACACCTATCAGCAGACCGTCGGCAACCGCAGCAAGCTCGGTCCCGTCCACGTCTACGATCCGGCGCACCTCCTCGATGTGCCCGGGCGGCTGCGGTGGGCGCCGCACGGCGGCTGCGAGCGACCGGAGACCGCCGGGATACGCGCGGGCGCACTGCTGGCGCCACTGCGGCCCGCACGCGCCGACGAGGCCATCGTCCACGACACCGCCGTGACACTGCTGCGCTGCTGGCTGCACGCGGCGGCCCTGGACGGCGGGCCATTCCGCCAGGTGCAGCGCTGGGCGGCGAGCGCTTCAGCGGCCGGTGAGGCGGTGCGGATCCTGCGTACCGACACCGAGGCCGCCTCCGGCTGGAGCGGCGAACTGGAGTCGGTGCTGCACGCCCACCCCGAACGCCGGGACGCGGCGCAGGCGTTGATCCGCCAGACCCTCGAACCGCTGAACGCGGTGCACATCCGCGACGCCTGCAATCCACCGCGCTCAGGTGGCCTCGACATGGAGTCATTCGTCGCGGAAAGGGGCACACTTTACGTAGTGGGTGAGCGCATCGAGGATCCGCGGACCCACTTGGGTGCGATGCCCCTGCTCACCGCACTCGTCTCCAGCGTGGTCGAGCACGGCCGGCGCATGGCCGCAACGTCATCCGCCGGTCGGCTCGACCCACCACTGACCTTCGTCCTGGACGACGTCGCCGCGCTGGCCCCGCTCCCGGGCCTGTCGGACCTGCTGAGCACCGGTCACCACTCCGGTCTGCCCACCCTCGCCGTCCTGCGCTCCCCCGAACAGGCGCTCGCGCGCTGGCACGCGCCGCTGTGGCAGCACGCCGACATGCGCCTGGCCCTGGGCGATGAGACGGCCGACACGCTCCCGCCGTCGATCCCGGACGCGGTCCGCATCCGCTGATTCCGCGCGCGGGCGCCCGGCCGCACGCCCGCGCCCACGCGCCCGCCCGCGTGTGCGCACACGCGGGCGAGAACGCACGGGAGAGATGCCCCCCGGCGGGAACGCGGGCGCGGCGCCCGCCCGCCCGGCCGGTTCGCGCCCCTGCTCCCTCTGCTCCCTGTTGAGTTGTCAATGTCCGCTTGTCCCTGATCATCAGTATCCGCTCCACACCGTCCTCGTGGGGCAACTGATTTCCAGCCTGTGGATAACTCATTCGCCGAAAGTCGCCCTGTGGAAAACTCCGCGAGCGAATCCGCCGACCCTGTTACCGTTCGAGAGTCGACCGCGGGACTCCGTCGCGACTTCCGGAACCTGCCTCTGAAGCAATGATTCGCAGCTCGCGCCCTCATTCCCCGGTCGACGCCGAACACCTCGAACACACCAGCACTCGACGCCCCAACACATCTACGCGAGAACAGGAGTCACGTCATGCAGCCAGAAGGACTGATCGCCGCCGAGGACGTCCTCCTGTTCGCCAATGCCGCGACCACATCCACCGCCCAACGCGAATTCCACTCCGACGCCGACACCCAGCACCTCTCGCTCGACTTCCTGCACGCGTACATGCTGGGCAACTACCGCGATCTGTACGCCGCCGCGCTCGCCCTCGACATCAACGACCACAACGCCGCGCTGATCATCCGCCGACTGCTGGAGAGCGCCACCGAAGCGACCCCCGAACAGCGCCGCACCGAAGGCCGGTTGATCGCCCGACGGCTGACCGCACTGCCCCCGCAGCGGGTCTACACCCTCTTCGCCGCGCTGCGCCGGGCCAAGGTCAACAACCGCCGCACCCGCGCGATCATGCGGGACTGGCTGGCCGCCCGCCCCGACCCGGCGTTCGACGCCGTCAAGTACCGGACCGGGGTGAAGACGGCGCTGCGGCACGCCCACCTGCCCGCACGAGAAGCCGAGTTGGGTGACTTCCTGTTCGCCCCGCGCCGCCGCACGCGCTACGGGACGCCGCTGCTGGAGACCTGGCGCCGCGCGCACTACGAGCAGGCGGCGGTCTACGAGCTGCCGTTCACCGTCGCGGAGGGCTTCGCGGCCCGGCACGGCATCGCACGCGCGGCTTTCCTGGAGCGGATCGCGCCCCGGATGACCCGGCTCGAACGGCTCCGTTTCCAGGACTCGGCGCGCCGCCACGGCGCGACCGCCGTCCGGACCGACCTGACGCGGATGCCGCTGACCCGGCTTGCCTCGTACGTCCTCGGGCTGTCCCTGGACGAACGAGCCGGGCGGCGGACGGAGTTGACAGCGGCGCTGCGGGCCGCCGCGCGCCGGGCCGCGCGCGGCGAGCGCGGCTGGGGCCGGGTCGCGGCAGTCCTGGACGACAGCTTCTCCTCCTACGGCTCCGGCCAGAAGCGGCGCCGCCCGCTCGCGGTGGCGCTCGCAGCCCACCACCTGCTGGAGGCACTCGCCGACTCGTACACACCCCTGTGGACATCGGGACGGAGCGATCCGCTGCTGGCGTTCCCGCACGGGGCGACCCCGCTCGGCGAGCGGATTCTGGACGCGCTGGAGACCGGCGCGGACCGGTTGCTGATCATCTCCGACGGCTGGGACAACGCACCGCCGGGGCTGGCCGCCGAGGTGCTGCGCGTATGGCGGACCCGGCTCGACCCGGACGGGCGGGTCACCGTCGTACACCTCAACCCCGTGTACGACGCGGACGACTTCGACGTGCGCCGCCTGGCCCCGACCGTACCCACCGCGGGCATCCGCGACGCCGAGGACCTGCCGTCGCTGGTCGGCCTGGCGCGGTTCGCCAGCGGCAGCACCGGCCTGCCCGAGCTGCGCGCCCACCTGAACAGCCGTATCACCGCGTTCCTGACCGCACCCGAGGAGGCCCGATGACCGCCACCGGCACCCTCCGCCTCGACCTGGCCGGACTCACCACGCGCCCTTCGCAGGTCTGGGGCGGCATCCGCCTCGTCCCGCTGGTCCGCGCCGAACCGCTGCCGGGCCTGCGGCTGCACGCCGAGCTGTACGGGGACGGCATCGGTGTGGTGACGGTCGCGCCGCGCACCACCTACACCTCGTACATCCCGCACGGCTTCGTCGCCGACTGGGGCGCGGACAGCGGTCATGCGGGCGCCGCGGCGGCGTACGGGACACAGTTGCGCGGCGACCGGGGCGCCGAGCCCGTGACCGCGATGCCGCTGCGCATCCACCGCCGGATGGCACGCCGAGAGGCCAAGCACCGACTGCGGTTCCTGCCGCTGCACCTCGCGCTCGACGGTTATCTGGCGCTGCACTTCGGCGGCCCGACCATCGCGTGGGAGGAGTGGTCGCAGCGGGCACTGCGGCAGGGCCTGTCGCCTCGGGTGGAGGAGGCGTACATCGGCGTGACCGTGCGCGGGCTCGGTGACGCGCTGAAGGTGTTCGAGATACACCCGGGCCAGTGCGGGGTGCTGCTCTACGCGGCCGACGCCCTCGCCGCGGCCTTCGTCGTACCGCACCCGGAGGACTACCGGGCGCTGCACGCCACGCTCGTCCAGGATCTGTACGGGGAACTCATCTACCAATACGCCCTGTTGAGCGCGGCCGTGCCGGACTTCGTGCCGAGGATCGACGAGACGCGGGTGCGGACGACGGCGGATCTGCGAGCGGCGGTGGCCGCGGAACAGCGGGCGTGGGCGGAATTCCACGACGGGACGATGGCGGCGGGGCTGCTGAATACCGAGTACGCGACGCGGAAGGTGTACCGGGCGGGCGGGTTCACGCTGTCGCGATTCATACCGGCCTTTCGGCCCCGCGAGGAGAACCACATAGGTGAGGTCATCACCGCGGCGGACGGTCGGCTCGCGTATCTGAAGACCTTTCGTCTGTCCGAGACGCAGATTCGGCGCGGACATCTGTTGGAACGGTTGGCAGCGCACGACTGGCACCTGGGCCGGACGGCGGAGGAATTCGGGCTGGACGAGAGGGAATTCGCTTCGCGCCTGCGGGCGGCGGGATTCGGTTCACTGCTCCGCCAGGGATGAGGACGCCTCCGCGGAGGGCCGCACCCGAGAAGAACTCGGGGACCGCCGACCGCGGGAGCGAACGCGAAGGACCGCGCTCCTAAAGCGCTGACTCCTCCGCCGTGAGCCGTCGCACGGACTCCCGCAGGACGATGTGCGTGCCCAGGAGATGGCGGGTCTGGGCGGTGCCGCGGGCGGAGCCGGGGAGGCCGGCGTCCTCTTCGGCGAGGGCCAGGCGGACGGCGGCGCGGCCGAGCTCGTAGGAAGGAATGTTGACGGTGGTCAGGGGAGGGTTGAGGTCTTGGGAAACATCGTCGTTGTTGTAGCCGACCACCGAGATGTCCTCGGGGGTGCGGAGCCCGCGCTCGCGCATGGCGGCCATCGCGCCCGCGGCGACCAGGTCGTCACCGGCGAAGACCGCGGTGAAGTCGGGGTTGCCGTCGCACCGCACGAGCAGGTCCCGCATGGAGTTGTAGCCATTGGTGCGACCGAGGCCGATACCCGCGATCCGCTGGTGCTCCGGCCCGAGCCCGTGGTCGGCCAGCGCACGCTGGTAACCGCGCACGCGCGGCTCGGCCGTGCTGTGCCCCGGCATCGTGCCCAGGTAGAGGATCCGCCGGTGCCCGGCGGACAGCAGGTGGCTGACGGCGGCGTACGCACCGGCCTCGTTGTCGTACTCCACCGCGATGACCGGGGTGTCGGGGCTCGGCGCGGGGCGCCCGCACAGCACGAGCCGGGAGCCCGCGGCGGCGAGCCCGTGCGCGTACTCGGTCAGCCGCACGCGGTACGCCTCGTCCTCGACCGCGCCGCCGACCAGGATCACGATCTCGGCGCGTTGCTCACGCATCATCTGCACCAGCGCCAGCTCGCGCGCCTCGTCACCGCCGTGGCTGCACACCATGCACAGCCGGCCGCGCGCGGCGGCCTCCTGCTCGACGCCCTGGGCGACGGCGGCGAAGAAGTAGCTGTCGACCGACATCATGATCACCGCGACCGTCTTGGGCCCCGTCCCGGCCAGCGCCCGCGCCCGGCCGTCGATCACGTAGTCGAGGTCCTTGACCGCCCGCAGCACCTTGGCTCGCGCGGCGGCCGACGTCGGGTAGTTCCCGGCCAGCGCCCGCGAGACGGTGGCGACCGAGACACCCGCCCGGACGGCGACATCGCGGATGGTGACACGCCGGCTCCCGCCGCCCGCACCCGCCGCGGTCCCCGCACCCATGGGGCTTCCCGCGCCCGGCCCGTTACCCGGCCCCGGCTCTGGTGCAGTCTCCGCCATCCCCGCCATCCGATTCCTCAGCGGCCCGCGGCTCCGGATCCGCGACGGCCAACACGCGACGCAAGGACCGACCCACGGCCCGGCGCCAGGCTCAGCGCAGGGCCGGGTCCCACGCCCGACGCTTCGTTCAACACATCGTTCGACGCGGCGCCCGGCGCCCCCCGCGCTGCCGCCCAGCGTAGTAGTGCGGGGCCGGGCGGCAGGCACAGGGCGTCAGTGGTTGGCCGCGTAATCCGCCGCGTACTCGTCGGCGATCTTGTTCAGGCCGTCGCCGCGCATCTTCTTCACCGCCTCGTCCCACGCGCTCAGCGGCTTGCGCCCGGCCACGATCGCGCCGATCGTGTCGAGCCGGTACTGTCCGATGGTGGCTCCCGACCGGGTGAAAGTCTCCGACTGGAGGCCGAACCGCGGATTGCGTACGAGCATCGGCGCGATCTTCACCTGCCAGGCGTGGCTGCGCTTGACGTCGTCCGGCCGCCCCGGCAGGTAGAGCACCTGCGGCGCGTCGGACAGGTACTTGATCGGAAGATTGACGGTGCTCTCCACCAGACCGAGGTCCGTCGGTATCGGCGAGCCCTCCGCGTCACGCGTGAAGTGCGTGCCCTCGATGCCGAAGTGCGTCAGCTCGTACTCCTTGGTGCCGAACGGCGCCGCCAAGTAGTCGAGCACCCGCAGGATCAGCTTGATCCGCTCGGGCGCGGCCTTCTTCAGCACCGTGTAGCCGAAGATCCCACGCGCCCGCTCCATGCCGGGCTTGCCACCGCCCGACGGCGTGTACGGCACCGCGCCGTCCAGGACGAAGGCGTCCTTGATGCTCGGGATGCTCGTGGTCAGCGCCCCGAAGCCGTCACCCATCGACGCGACCGTGCCGTTGTAGAAGAGCGTCTTGCAGTCGACGGTGGAGGTGCTGAGCGCGTTCGGCAGGTACGTCCCCGCCTGCCGCAGCTTCAGCATGAACTCCAGGCCCGCCTTGTACTCGTCCGTGCCGTACGCGTCGACGAAGTGCCCGCCGTCGAGCTTCCACTCCTGCGGCGCGCCGAACGCCATCGTGTGCACCGCGAAGCCGAAGCCGGTCTGCTGCGCCGCGCCCAGCGCGTACTTCTTGCCGTGCGTCGCCTCCTTGGCGACGGCCATGAAGTCGTCCGACGTCCAGCCGTCCTTCATGCCGGCCGCGCTGAAGATGTCGTTGTTGATCCACAGCGTGGTGCCGGGCGCGGACCGCTGCACCGGAATGCCGAGGATCCGCCCGCTGATCCGGCCCATGTCCTCCCACGCGTAGGTGGGGATGTTCGCCAGATTCGGGTAGTCCTTGACCGCGTCGCCCGCCAGGTACTCGCTCAGGTCCGCGCACTTGGCCTGCACGAATTGCGCCTCGCGGGGCAGTACGTGACCACCGCCGAGGTTGATGACGTCCGGCAGGTCGTTGCCCGCCATCAAGGTGGCCATCTTGTTGTCGTAGTCGGAGTCCGGCACGACCGTGAACTCGATGTTCACCCCCAGCGCCTTGTTGACCGCCGCCCAGAACTTGTTCTCCGACGCGGGCTTCGGCGGCGTCCCGTACGAGATCGTCATCACCTTGATCGTCTCGCCGTTGCCCGGCTTGTCGGCGACCGCGCTGACCAGGTTCTTGGGATACGTCAGATAACCCGGCTGCACCCCGTCCGCCGTCCCCGGCAGATCGGGCGCGGGCCCGCTGACCGGCTTGTACGTCGGCCAGGGTGCGAGCTTCTTGCCCGCGTTGCTCACATCGTGGCCGCCGGACGAGGAGGACGAGCAGGCGGCGAGAACGGATGGGGCGGCCAGAGCGGCGCCACTTGCGGCGATCGAGCGCAGCAGCGTACGCCGCGAGAACGACGAGGTGCTCACGGTCAGTCCTTTCAGGGGTACGGGTGCGATGCGGGTGCGGTGATACGGGTACGGCGGCACGGTCTGCGGCCACGCGGCCGCTCGGCCCGCGTACGGCTCAGCTCTTGATGGCGCCGGTCAGCACGCCCTTGGTGAAGTACTTCTGGAGGAAGGGGTAGACGACGAGGATCGGCACGGTCGCCACCACCAGCACCGCCATCTGGATCGTCTGGGGCGACGAGACCATCCCCGCCTCGCTGGCCCCGGAGTCCGCGAGCTGCGCGCCCCCGATGACATACGTGCGCAGCACCTGTTGGAGCGGCCAGTGGTCGGAGTTGAGGTAGATCGACGCGTAGAACCAGGCGTTCCAGTACGAGACCGCGTAGAAGAGCCCGACGACCGCGAGGGCCGCCTTGGACAGCGGGAGGACGATCCTGCGCAGGATCAGCCACTCGCCCGCGCCGTCCAGCCGGGCCGCCTCGTACAGCTCCTCGGGGATCGACTGGAAGAAGCCGCGCAGTACGACGAGGTTGAACACATTGATCAGGACGGGTGCGATCAACGACTCGTAGCTGTCGAGCATGTTCAGGCCCTTGACCAGCAGGAAGCCGGGGATCATGCCGGGCGGGAAGAGGAAGGTGAACAGGATCAGCAGCAGGATCGGCTTGCCGCCGAAGACCTGCGGACGGCTGAGCGCGTACGCCAGACCGATCGTGCAGGCGAGGCTGAGGGCCGTGCCGATGATCGTCACACCGGCGCTCACCCACAGCGCGTGGGTGACGATGCTGCCGTCGAAGATCTCCCGGTAGGCGCGCAGGGTGGGGTGTTCCGGCCACAGCACCCAGCCGCCGTTGGCGACCACGTCCTTGTTGGACGCGAAGCTGGTCGACACGATGATCAGGAACGGGACGGTGACCAGCAGGACGACGGCGACCAGGGCCACCGCCTTGGCCGCCTGGGTGACGGGCTTCGGCTTCTCCATCCACGAAGGACGGACGGGACGGACCGGGCGACTCGAACGACGCGGGCGGACCGAACGGAACGGGCCGGTACGAGGCGTGCGACCGGCGGACTGAACGGCGCTCATCGGTAGACCCCCTGCTCGCCCAGCCGGTGCGCGACCTTGTTGGCGGTGAAGACGAGTACGGCGCCCACGACGCCCTTGAAGAGACCGGCCGCGGCGGCATAGCCGAAGTCGCCGCCGATGATGCCCTTGTAGTAGACGAAGGTGTCGATGATCTCGGCCGCCTCAGGCCCGACCGCGGGCCGTTGGAGCAGCATCTGCTCGAAGCCGACCGACAGGATGTCGCCGAGCCTCATGATCAGCAGAAGAACGATGATCGGCCGCAGCGACGGCAGGGTGACGTGCCAGAACCGCCGCCACGGACCCGCGCCGTCGATCGCCGCGGCCTCGTACTGCTGCTCGTCGACCTGCGACAGCGCGGCGAGGAAGATGATCGTGCCCCAGCCGCAGTCCTTCCAGATCACCTGGGCCACGACCAGCGGCTTGAACGCGTCGGGGTTGCCGATGATGTTCACGGTGTGCAGGTGGGCGTCGCCGAGCACGCTGTTGAGCAGCCCGGTCTCGCCGAGCACCTGCTGGAAGAGGGCCACCACGATGACCCACGACAGGAAGTGCGGCAGATACGCCACGCTCTGCACGAACCGCCGCACGCTGTCGCGGGTCAGGCTGTGCAGCAGCATCGCCAGCGCGATCGGCACGGGGAAGAAGAAGACGAGCTGGAGCAGCGCTATCCACAGGGTGTTGACGACCGCGGCCCAGAAGTCCGGGTCGCCGAACATCCGCTGGAAGTTCGCGAAGCCCACCCACTGGCTGGCCCAGAGCCCGTCGAAGGGCACGTAGTCCTTGAACGCGATGACGTTCCCGACCATCGCGCCGTAGTGGAAAAGCAGGAAGTACGCCACGCCGGGCGCCATCAGCAGGACGAGGGCGGCATCCCGGCGCAGCCGCTTGCGGCGCGAGCCGGGCTCGGGCTTCACACGGTTCGCCCCGCCCCTACGGGCCAGGCGTTTCGCGCGTCTCACGCGTCGTTCGGACGCGCCCCCCGCATCGGCGCGGCTGGTGGCGTCCTGTTCGGCAATCGCCATCGCGTCCTCCTCGACGCTTAAGGTGGGACGGAACCTAAACCGGTTACTACGACAGGTCAACCCCTCCTGCAGCCCAAGACGTTGACCTCTGATGGCGTCGGCCCTAATCTCATAGCCAGAGAAAGAAACCGATTACACCGTGGTGCGCGGACAGCGGCCCGCACGCACGGCGCCGCACACGCACGACGACGAACATGAACACGAGCAGGACCACGAACACGAGCACGTCACCGTGCACAGACCCACGCAGACCTGCGGACACGTGAGGGGTAGACATGGCGGAGCGTCCGAATCTGGTGCTGGCGATGCGTCCGGACATCCTCGACCTGGTACTTCCGGCCCCCCTGCGCACCCGGCTCGACGCCCTCGCGGCCGTCCACCCCGCCCTCGTCACCGACACCACGACGCCCGCCGCGCGGGCGGCGCTCGCCGACGCCGACGTGCTGCTCACCGGCTGGGGCGCGCCCGCCGTCGACTCCGCCGTCCTGGCCCTCGCACCCCGGCTCGGCGCCGTCATCCACGCCGCCGGCACCGTCAAAGGCCATGTCGGGCCCGAGGTCTGGCAGCGCGGCATCGCCGTCTCGTCGGCGGCCGACGCCAACGCCGGTCCCGTCGTGGACTTCACCATGGCCACGGTCGTCCTCGCCGCCCGCCGCGCGCTCGGCACCGCCGCCGAGTACACCGACGGCCAACTCCTCGGCTACCGCGACCGGCGCGGCGCGGACGGCGCCGTCGTCGGCGTCATCGGCGCCTCCCGCATCGGCCGCGGCGTGATCGCCCGGCTCCTCGCCGCCCCCTCCGACTTCCGCGTCCTGCTCGCCGACCCGTACGTCTCCGCCGCCCAGGCCACCACTCTCGGCGCGGAACTCGTGGACCTCGACGAGCTGTGCGCGACCTCCGACATCGTGACCGTGCACGCACCCGATTTGCCCGAGACCCACCACCTGCTCGACGCCCGCCGCCTGGCCCTGATGCGCGACGGCGTCTCCGTCATCAACACCGCGCGCGGCCGGCTGGTCGACACCGCGGCCCTCACCCGCGAATGCGCCGCGGGCCGCCTCGACGCCTACCTCGACGTCACCGACCCCGAACCACTCCCCCGCGGCCACCGGCTGCACAGCCTCCGCAACGTCCTGCTCACCCCGCACATCGCGGGCTGCCAGGGCACGGAGGTCCAACGGCTCGGTGCCTACGCCGTCGATGAGGTCGAGCGCTGGACACGCGGCGAGGCCCTCCTGGGAGCCGTGCTGGCGGACGACTTGGCGCGCATCGCGTAAGGCGGCGTGAAGCGCGTACGGCGGCGTGCAGCGGTACGGCGGTACGGCGGTACGGTGCCGGATTCGTCGTCGTCCGGCGGCGCGGCCTAGCGGTCCCTGAAGAGCACCATCTCGTACTCCGTCTCGGACGGGTTCAGCGGATATTTCATCGTCTCGCCGGTGCGGATGAAGCCGAAGCGCTGGTAGAAGGACTCGGCACGGCCGTTGTCCTGGTGGACCCACAGGTACACGCGGTCGGTACGGTCCCAGGCCCAGGCGATGGCGGCGGCGAACAGGCGCTCGGCCAGACCGGTTCCGCGGGTCTCGGGGATCAGATAGACGGCGTTGACGGAGAAGTAGTCGGGGCGCTCCACGACGACGGTGAGCATGCCGACCCAGGCACCGCCCTGGTGTCCGTCGGTCTCGTCGGGTTTGCGGACCGCGTCACGGTCGATGGCGACGAACTGCTGGGATCCGGCACCGGACGCCCGTCGCTGCCAGACCGTGTCGCTCAGCGCGGCCTCCTCCTCGAAGGTCCGCGCGAAAGCCATGCTGCTGACCGGGTCCTGAAGCGCTGCCAACCGCAGTGCCCGGATCCGCTGCCACTCCGCCGGTGCCACCGGCCGTATCTCGTACCGCATCACCCGACGGTACAACGCAAAAAAGCTCGGGTCCTCCGAATTAAATTCGGAGGACCCGAGCTGAAAGATTGTTCGGCGGTGTCCTACTCTCCCACAGGGTCCCCCCTGCAGTACCATCGGCGCTGAAAGGCTTAGCTTCCGGGTTCGGAATGTAACCG
>NZ_JBIBFQ010000012.1:182500-221841 GCF_042955955.1 Streptomyces sp. NPDC008317 | reverse complement strand
CGGTTACATTCCGAACCCGGAAGCTAAGCCTTTCAGCGCCGATGGTACTGCAGGGGGGACCCTGTGGGAGAGTAGGACACCGCCGAACAATCTTTGTAAAAGGCCCCGGCCCCCGAGTTTCGACTCGGGGGCCGGGGCCTTTCTGCGTTCCCTGGTCAGTCGGTGGTGACGGCGACGCTCGCAGCCGCGTTCGCGTCCGCATCGGTATTCGCGGCCCGCATCAGCTCGATGTCGAGAGCCTCACGGCGGATGCGCTGGTCCATGTACAGCAGCGTGGTGACGCCGGCGCTGATCGGCAGGCTGAGCGTCGCGGCGATGGCGGCGCCGATTCCGCTGATGCCGAGGAACGCCCAGCCCGGGTTGGTGTCGCCGGAGAGGAAGGAGCCGAGGCTCTCACCGGTGATGCCACGAGCGATGAACATGAACGGCGTCTGGATGATGGCCGAGGCGATGTAGCAGAGGATCGCCGCGAGCGCCTGGACGCCGAGGACGCGCCACCAGGAGTTGCGTACCAGCTTCGCCGAGCGCTTCATCGCCGAGACGATGTCCTGCTTCTCGAGCATGAGGGCCGGTGCCGCCAGGCTCCACTGGATCATGAGCCAGAGCACGACGACGGAGGCGCCGATCAGGCCGAGGGAGGCAAGGGCGGCGCCGCCGCTCTCCGCACCCGCCAGGGCGATCAGTGCGCCGGGCAGGACGGCGCCCGCCAGGATTCCGGCGATGGCCAGCGGGATCAGCAGCGCGAGCCCGACCAGTTGGGGCAGTCGCGGGCGGGCTTCCCGCCACACCTGGGCGGCCGTGACCGGGCGGCCGAGCACGGCGCGGCTGGTGGCCATGGCGACCATCGCGGTCGCGGTGATCGTGCCGATGAGCATGACCAGAATGGTCAGGCCCGAGCTGGCGAAGGCACCGCTGACGGCGTGCATGATGTCGCCGACGCTCGGGTTGGGGTTGTCCCTGAGGTTCTCCAACCGGGTGTCGTTGCTGAGGAAGAAGCCGTCGACCACCACGGCCAGGCCCTGGGTGACCACGGCGATGGCCAGGGTGAAGCCGAGGATCGCGCGCCAGTGCCGCCGCAGTACGGCCAGGGAACCGTCGAGGATCTCGCCCGCGCCGAGCGGGCGCAGCGGGATGACGCCGGGCTTGGGCGCCGCGGGCCTGCTCCAGGGGCCCTGCTGCTGCCAGCCGCCGCCGGGGCCGCCGCCCGGTGCTGTGTTGCCCCAGCGCGGGCCTGAGGGGCCGGGGTGGCCGCCTTGCGGCGGTTGCGGGGGTGACCACCGGGCCCAGCCGGCGCCGGGCGCCTGACCCGTACCCGTACCCGTACCCGTACCCGTACCGGAGGATCCGGCGGGAGGCGGGCCTGGGGCCGGTACGGTCGGGGGCCGGGTGTCGTGGGGGGTGTGCTGCCACTGACCCGCGGGCGGCTGTTGGGCGGACCAGCCGCCGGGCGGCGGTGGCGTCGTGTCACCGGCGTCGGCCGTAGCGGGCCGGTCTCCCGTACCGGGAGCGGATGTGTCGCCGGAGTCGTCACCGGAGCTGTTGTCAGGACCGGCCGCGGACGTATCTGCTGACGTGTCCACGGGGGTGTCTTTCTGTGGTGCGGAGGAAGCGGGGCTGTCGCCGTCTTCCGGCTCGGAGGAGTCGGAGGATCCGGGCGAGGCCCAGCCCGGAGTGTTGGTCATCGGAGGCTGCCCCTTCACGTGGTGCTCGCTGTGGTACTGGCCGCCATCGTGCCATGGGCTGCCTTGGACCGGGCCGGGCAGGGCAGACTGGACGGATGGGTGATCAATACGTGCGACCTGTGACCGATGAGGCCGACGGTGCTTCCCGTACCATCCCCGCGCTGCGGTGGGAGGAACCCCCCGAGGGACCCGTGCTCGTGCTGCTCGACCAGACCCGACTTCCGCAGGAGGAGGTCGAGTTGGTGTGCACGGACGTGCAGGCGCTGGTTCAGGCGATACGTTCCCTCGCCGTGCGGGGCGCGCCGCTGCTCGGGCTCGCGGGGGCGTACGGCATCGCGTTGGCGGCAGCGCGCGGCTACGACGTGAACGAGGCCGCCGACCTGCTAGCGCACGCGCGGCCGACGGCCGTCAACCTCGGGTACGGGGTGCGCCGTGCGGTGACCGCTTTCCATGCGGCGCCTCCGCACCAGGGCGCAGCCTTCGCGTTGGCCGAGGCGCGGGCGCTGCACGAGGAGGACGCGGCGGCGAGCCGGGCGATGGCGGAGTACGGGGAGCGGCTGCTCGCCGAGTTGGTGCCGGGCGGGGGCTACCGGATTCTGACGCACTGCAACACCGGGGCTCTGGTGTCGGGCGGTGAGGGCACCGCGCTCGGTGTGGTCCTCGCGGCGCACAGGGCCGGGGAGTTGAGGCGTCTGTGGGTCGACGAGACCCGTCCCCTTCTTCAGGGCGCGCGGTTGACGGCGTACGAGGCGGCGCGGGCCGGGATGCCGTACACGCTGCTCGCCGACAGCGCGGCCGGGTCGCTGTTCACGGCGGGGGAGGTGGACGCGGTGCTGATCGGCGCGGACCGGATCGCGGCGGACGGCTCCACGGCGAACAAGGTCGGCAGCTATCCCCTCGCGGTCCTCGCCCGCTACCACCATGTGCCGTTCATCGTCGTGGCGCCGACGACCTCGGTGGATCTGAGCACGCCGGACGGCGCCGCGATCGAGGTGGAGCAGCGGGCCGGCAGCGAGGTGACCGACCTCGCGCCGTCACCGCTGGGCACTCAGGCCTACAATCCGGCCTTCGATGTGACGCCGCCGGAGCTGATTACTGCGATCATCACGGAGAACGGTGTGGTTTCGCCGGTCACCACAGAAGCTCTCGTAACTGTGTGTAATCACGAGACTCCCCGGGCAGGCTCTGACTAGGGGAGATCGGGCAGCGCATCCGCGGACATCAGCGGACAATGGTCGCGTAGCGTGACCTCGATCACCAAAGGTCACCGGTAACGATATGCAAATGGGATGATGGTCGGTATGAAGGGACGTGTGCTGGTCGTCGATGACGACACCGCGCTGTCAGAGATGCTTGGCATCGTGCTGCGCGGAGAGGGTTTCGAGCCGTCGTTCTGCGCTGACGGTGACAAGGCCCTGGCTGCTTTTCGGGAGTCCAAGCCGGATCTGGTGCTCCTTGACCTCATGCTGCCCGGACGGGACGGCATCGACGTATGCCGTCAGATCCGGGCGGAGTCCGGGGTGCCGATCGTGATGCTCACGGCGAAGAGCGACACCGTGGATGTGGTGGTGGGGCTCGAGTCGGGGGCTGACGACTATGTGATCAAGCCGTTCAAGCCGAAGGAGCTGGTGGCGAGGGTCAGGGCGCGACTGCGGAGGGCGGAGGAGCCGACTCCTGAGCAGCTCGCCATCGGCGATCTGGTGATCGACGTGGCGGGGCACTCGGTGAAGCGGGACGGGCAGCCGATCGCGCTGACGCCGTTGGAGTTCGACCTGCTGGTGGCGCTGGCCCGCAAGCCGTGGCAGGTGTTCACCCGTGAGGTGCTGCTCGAGCAGGTCTGGGGCTATCGGCACGCGGCGGACACCCGGCTGGTGAACGTCCATGTGCAGCGGCTGCGGTCCAAGGTGGAGCAGGACCCGGAGCGCCCGGAGATCGTGGTGACCGTCCGCGGTGTCGGTTACAAGGCGGGACCGGGCTGACATGTGCGCGTCGTACGAGCGGGAGCGGCTGGAGAGCCGGCTCGCGGACCCCATGCGGGGTCTCGCGCCGGTTTTCCGCTCGTTCGTGCGCTGGGCACGGCGACCGTTGCAGCCGGCGGTCCGGCTGTGGCGGCGCAATCTGCAACTGCGAGTGGTCGCCTTCACGCTGCTGATGTCGGTCGGCGTGGTGCTGCTGCTGGGCTTCGTCGTGATCGGGCAGGTCAAGAACGGCCTGCTCGACGCGAAGGAGAAGGCGGCTGAGAATCAGGCCACCACCGGCTTCTCCATCGCCCAGCAGCAGGCGAACAGGAGCCAGACGCAGGACGCCACCGGGGTCGGCTCGCAGAATCAGGCCGAGGACTCGGGCGCCTGGCTGACGACGCTGGTCCAGCAGTTCGCCAGCGGTGGCAACGGGGTGTACTGGATCGCCACGCTCAGCCCGGGCGCCGACGACGCGCGCTTCGGCGAGGGTGTCGTCAACGCGCACGGGCCGCGCAGCTCCGGCAGCCTGCTGCCGCAGGCGAGCATCCCCAAGTCGCTCAGCGACGCCGTCGAGTCCCACACCGGGGCGCTGAAGCAGTACACGACAGTGGTGACGGACGACGGGAAGGCGCCGCAGCCCGCGCTGGCCATCGGCAAGCGGCTCACGGACATCAACGGGAAGACGTACCAGCTCTACTACCTCTTCCCGTTCGGCCAGGAGGCCAAGACGCTCGGCCTGGTCAAGGGCACGCTGGCGACGGCGGGCATCTTCGTGGTGGTGCTGCTCGGCGCCATCGCCTGGCTGGTGACCCGGCAGGTCGTCACGCCGGTACGGATGGCGGCCGGGATCGCGGAGCGGCTCGCGGCGGGCCGATTGCAGGAACGTATGCAGGTCTCGGGTGAGGACGACATCGCGCGCCTCGGCGAGTCCTTCAACAAGATGGCGCAGAACCTCCAGGTCAAGATCCAGCAGTTGGAGGACCTGTCGAGGATGCAGCGCCGCTTCGTCTCCGACGTCTCGCACGAGCTGCGCACCCCGCTGACGACCGTACGGATGGCGGCGGACGTCATCCATGACGCGCGGACCGAATTCGATCCGGTGACCGCGCGCTCCGCCGAACTGTTGCAGAACCAGCTGGACCGTTTCGAGTCGCTGCTGTCCGACCTGCTGGAGATCAGCAGATTCGACGCGGGCGCGGCGGAGCTGGCCGCCGAGCCGATAGACCTGCGCGAGGTCGTACGGCGGGTGGTGGACGCCGCGGAGCCGCTGGCCGAGCGCAAGGGCAGCCACGTGGCGATACGCGGCGACGCGCAGCCGGTGATAGCCGAGGTCGACCCTCGCCGGGTGGAGCGCGTGCTGCGCAATCTGGTCGTCAACGCGATCGAGCACGGCGACGGCCGGGACGTGGTGGTACGGCTGGCCACGGCCGACGGCGCGGTGGCCGTCGCGGTGCGGGACTACGGCGTCGGGCTGAAGCCCGGCGAGGCGACGCGGGTGTTCAACCGCTTCTGGCGAGCCGATCCGGCGCGGGCGCGTACCACCGGCGGGACGGGCCTCGGCCTGTCCATCGCGGTTGAGGACGCCCGGCTGCACGGCGGCTGGCTCCAGGCGTGGGGCGAGCCGGGCGGCGGGTCGCAGTTCCGGATGACGCTGCCGCGGACCGCCGGCGAGAGCCTGCGCGGGTCGCCGATACCGCTGGAGCCGGACGATTCGCGGCGCAACCGCGGGCTGAATTCCTCGGGGCTGCCGGTCCGTGCCGCGACGGGGTCCGTGCCGGTGCCGCGGACCGCAGGCCCGGCCGGGCCGGGGCACAACGGGCAGCCGGGCTCGCAGATACCGCAGATTCCCCAGCGGCCGCCCGCGGTGCCGCGGTCGCCGTCGGCCGATCCCGCGGCGTTCCCCGGCAGCGGTGCGCGGGTCGTGGGACGGATGGACTCGGTCCGGGAGGACGACAGCTGATGGGTGCGCTGGGGGGCAGGGGACGCCTGCTGCGGAGCTGGCCGGGTGTGGTGTGCGCGGCGCTGTTGCTGGCCGGGTGCGCGGCGATACCCAGCAGCGGTGAGGTGCGCAAGGTCGGCGACGGACAGCACGCCGACGTGGACGCGCAGGTGCGGGTCTTCCCGTCGGCGCCGCACAAGGGCGAAAGCGCCTCCGACATCGTCAACGGCTTCATGGAGGCCACCACCAGCGGCGAGGCGGACTTCGAGACCGCGAAGAAGTACCTGTCCAAGGAGCTGGCCGGACACTGGGACCCCACCGCGAAGATCACCGTGCTCACCGGCACGACCCAGCCCCGGGAGGAGCCGGGCACGAGTCGCAAGGACTACGTGATGGTCGACCTGGCGGGCAAGAAGACGGCCGTCGTCGACGCCAAGCACGCCTACCGGCCGGACGAGGGCAACTTCGACACCTCGTTCCACCTGGTCAAGGAGAACAACGAGTGGCGGATCGACAGTCTTGAAGACGGCCTGGTGATCTCCGATCTGGACTTCAACCGGATATATCACCTGGTCAACATGTACTACTTCGCGGCGCTGGGCCCGGACGCGCATCGCTCGGGGAACGCCGACAAGACCCTGGTCGCCGACCCCGTCTACCTGCGCAAGCAGAGCGACTCGCTGGTGTCCACGGTCTCCGCGCTGCTGACCGGCCCCACGAACTGGCTGGCGCCCGTGGTCGAGACCGCGGCGCCCGAGGGCGCCCGGCTCTACGACAAGGCGCCCGACCACGGGGTGACGCTCGACGACTCCCAGCACCTCAGGGTGCGGCTCGACGCGCCCGCGCAGCGGTTCGCGGGGGAGCGCTGCGTGAAGCTGGCGGCGCAGCTCTTCACCACGGTGCAGGGCCAGGCCGCGCCCAAGGTGGACGCCGTCGACATCTCGGCGTCCGACGGCAGGACGGTCTGCTCGCTGCCCAAGGAACAGACGCTGGCGTTCAGCACGCAGAATCTGGTCGGCTCCTCGGACCACCAGTACTACATCGGGGCGCAGCCGCACCGGCTGCTGGAGGTGCCCTCGGACGGAGCCTCGACCACGGGTACGCCGGTGGCCGGGCCGTTCGGCGGGGCGAAGGCGGACCTGGAGTCGGTCGCGGTGCGCCGGGACGAGCAGATGGCCGCCGGGGTGAAGGGCGAGGGACGCCAACTGGTCACCGCCGGCCTGGACGCGGACGCCCAGCTCAGCGAGCCCGTCCTGACCAGCAAGGCGAAGGACGGTCTGAGCGCGCCGAGCTGGGACGGGCTCGACTACCTGTGGGTCGCCGACCGCGATCCGGGCGACCCCCGCGTGGTGGCGCTGCGCGACGGCGGCGGGCAGCCGATCCCGGTCTCCGTCAGCGGCCTGACCGGCCGTGTGGACGCGCTGCGCGTCGCTTCGGACGGCGTGCGGATCGCGCTGCTCGTCCGGCAGCCCAACGGGCTGGGTAAGTTGCAGCTCGGGCGGATCGAGCGGGGCGGTACGCAGGCGCATCCGACGTTCGCGGTGACGAATCTGCGCACGCTGACCCCCGCGGCCGACGGCGTCAGCTCGGTCTCCTGGGCGGGGCCGAGCCGCCTGGTGGCGCTCGACAGCGAATCCGAGGGCGTGCAGCAGATCAAGTACATCAGCACCGACGGCTCCCCGAAGCTGGCCTTCGAGGGCATCAGCCAGGCGTCGGTGGTGGCGGCCTCCGAGGACGTCTCGCGGGCGCTGCTGGCCTCGTACAACCAGAGCGTCTACCGGCTGCCGCCGGACTCCACGGGCAAGCGGGTCGAGCCGAAGGGCGACAACCCGGTCTACCCCGGCTGAGAAAACCACCGTCAGCCTCCTGACCTGCGAAACCGTGGAGTTATCCACAGGTTGGGAGGGGGGCTGGCGGCGGGCGCCGAAACGGGGCAGAGTGGACGTCATGCGGGGCTGGTGGCAGGAGATCACCGGGCTGGTCCTGCCGGTGGACTGCGCCGGGTGCGGGCGTCCGCGTACGGAGCTGTGCGAGCGGTGCCGGGTACTGATCGGTGGGGCGGCCGAATCGGTGCCGGTGCGGCGCGTGCGTCCGACGCCGGAGCCGCCGGGGCTGCCGCCGGTCTACGCGGCCGGGCGATACGGGGACGAAGTACGGGCCGTGGTCCTGGCGCACAAGGAGCGGGGTGCGCTGGGTCTGGCCGGACCGCTGGGCACGGCGCTGGCGGCGGCCGTGCGGCGGGTCGGCGTCCCCGGGACGGTCCTGCTGGTGCCGGTGCCCTCGGCACGGCGTGCGGTGGCGCGACGCGGCCACGACGCCACGGCCCGCATCGCCCGTGCGGCGGCCCGGGAGCTGCGCCGGGGCGGCGTACCCGCCAGGGCGGTGGCCGCGTTGCGCCAGCGGCGGCCGGTGGCGGACCAGTCCGGTCTCGGCGCGGCCGGGCGGCCGGCGAATCTGGCGGGCGCGGTGGCGGCGGCCGGCGGGTCGGCGGCGCTGCTGACGGTGGCGCCGGTCGTGCTGGTGGACGACCTGATGACCACCGGAGCCTCACTGACCGTAGCGGCGCGGGCGGTGACGGCGGCCGGGGGCCGGGTCGCCGGGGCGGCGGTCGTGGCTGGTCCGCACGATCCGGAACTCCACTCGGATGCGCGTCGTTGCAGGTAGTAGCGACGCATATTCACTCGGAAGGGGGTATGGCGTCGCTGAGGATGCCGACCTCCACACTCCGGGACTATGTTCGGGGGATAGGGAAGTGAACACCATGGGGTGTTGATCTTCTCAGTGGGGCAGGAGGAGGTGAAAGCCGCAGCTTCGTGGTCCCCGGTCAGCCCCGGGAGGCGAAGCGGCAGCCAACGCAGCGCCGGACGGGACTGGTACCCGAGCTGGCCTCAGCGAAAGGGATCGCCTCCGGTAGCCCGGGGCGATCCGGGAACGGAGTTCTGCGTGGACATCGTCGTCAAGGGCCGCAAGACCGAGGTGCCTGAGCGGTTCCGGAAGCACGTGGCCGAGAAGCTGGACAAGATCCAGAAGCTCGACGGCAAGGTGATCAGCCTCGACGTCGAGGTGTCCAAGGAGCTCAACCCCCGGCAGGCGGACCACGCCGACCGGGTGGAGATCACGCTCAACACCCGGGGCCCGGTCGTCCGGGCCGAGGCCGCGGCGGCCGACCCGTACGCGGCGCTGGACATCGCGGTGTCGAAGCTGGAGGCGCGGCTGCGCAAGGCCGCGAGCAAGCGCCACACCCGTCGTGGGAACGGCCGGATCCCGGCGGCCGAGGTGGCCGCGACCGTGCCGGACGCGGCGACCATCAACGGGGACGGGGAGCTGGCCGTCGACCGGCCGAGCACGGACAGTGTGCCCACCACGAGGTTCGGTCCGCTGGAGGTGCACGGCGAGGGCCCGCTGGTGGTGCGCGAGAAGACCCACGCGGCCACGCCGATGGCACTCGACCAGGCGCTCTACGAGATGGAGTTGGTCGGGCACGACTTCTATCTGTTCGTGGACAGCGAGACCAAGCAGCCGAGTGTCGTCTATCGCAGGCACGGTTACGACTACGGCGTGATTCATCTGAACTCGGACGAGAGCACCGTGGAAGAACCGGCGGGCGCGGGCGGCGTACTGCGCCGCTAGCGGCCACGCCCTAGGGCTGCAACCGGTGCCCCCGGGCCGTCCCGGGGGCACCACCGTGCCTGGACGTGAAATGCTGGACCAGTGGTCAACTCTGGTCTGAGGGGGAGGATCTGATGCCGGAGAGCTTTGAGCGCGGAACCGCCGGCGAGCGTGGTCAGATCCCGTACGAGGAACCTGCCGGTCCGGCGCGTGCGGAGCCCATCCGGGTGCTGGTGGTCGACGACCACGCGCTCTTCCGGCGGGGCCTGGAGATCGTGCTCGCGCAGGAGGAGGACATCCAGGTCATCGGTGAGGCGGGGGACGGCGCGGAGGCGGTCGACAAGGCCGCCGACCTGTTGCCGGACATCGTGCTGATGGATGTGCGGATGCCCCGGCGCGGCGGGATCGAGGCGTGCACCTCGATCAAGGAGGTCGCGCCCAGCGCCAAGATCATCATGCTGACGATAAGCGACGAGGAAGCCGACCTCTACGAGGCGATCAAGGCCGGTGCCACCGGCTATCTCCTCAAGGAGATCTCCACCGACGAGGTGGCGACGGCGATCCGCGCGGTGGCGGACGGACAGTCGCAGATCAGTCCGTCGATGGCGTCGAAGCTGCTGACCGAGTTCAAGTCGATGATCCAGCGGACCGACGAGCGGCGGCTGCTGCCCGCGCCCAAGCTCACCGACCGGGAGCTGGAGGTGCTGAAGCTGGTCGCCACCGGGCTGAACAACCGGGACATCGCCAAGGAACTCTTCATCAGCGAGAACACGGTGAAGAACCACGTCCGCAACATCCTGGAGAAGCTTCAGCTCCACTCCCGGATGGAGGCCGTGGTCTACGCGATGCGCGAGAAGATCCTGGAGATCCGCTAGGGCCTGTCCCGCGCCGGGCCTCGCGGCCACCACGTGCTGGGCATTGCCGGGTCCGGGCGCGCCCCCGGGCCGCCCGGACCCGGCGCCGCCCGGACCCACCACCTCGGCCCCGCGGGGCCGGACCCGCTCAGCGGCGGTCGTGGGTCAGCTTCAGCGCCGCCTCCAGCGGCTCGCGCAGCGGCTCCGGCAGCACCCGCTCCACCCGCGCCTCCTCGCAGCCCACCCAGCCCGCCGCCTGCGCGATGGCGTCGGCCGCGGGCTGCACGGCCTTCGGGCCGTCGAGCGTGACCTGCCGGGCCACCAGCGTCTTCCCCTCGCGCGCCGGGTCGACGCGGCCGACCAGCCGCCCGCCCGCGAGCAGCGGCATCGCGAAGTAGCCGTGGATCCGCTTGGGCTTGGGGGTGTACGCCTCCAGCCGGTGCGTGAAGCCGAAGATCCGCTCGGTGCGCGGCCGGTCCCAGATCAGGGAGTCGAACGGCGACAGCAGCGTCGTACGGTGCCTGCCGCGCGGCTCGCTCGCCAGCGCCGCCGGATCGGCCCAGGCGGGCTTGCCCCAGCCCTCGACCTCGACCGGCACCAGACCGGTCGAGTCGATCACCGACATCACCTGCTCGCCCTTGAGCCGGTGGTAGTCCGCGAGGTCCGCGCGGGTGGCCACCCCCATCGCCGCGCCCGCCTGGACGACCAGCCGCCGTACGCACTCGGTGTCGTCCAGGTCGTCGTGGAGCAGCGCGTCGGGCACGGCCCGCTCGGCCAGGTCGTAGATCCGCTTCCAGCCGCGCCGCCGGGTGCAGACCACCTCGCCGGTGTCGAGCAGCCACTCCACCGCGATCTTGGTCTCCGACCAGTCCCACCACGGGCCGCCGTTCTTCGCGCCGCCGAGCTGCGTCGAATTCAGCGGCCCCTCGGCCTTGAGCTGGTCCAGGACGGCGGCGCACGAGCGCTCGGCGTCCTCCAGGACGTGCCAGCGGTGACCGCGGGCCCGCCGCGCCCTGCGCCGGAAGGCGAAGTGCGGCCACTCCTCGATGGGCAGGATGCAGGCCGCGTGCGACCAGTACTCGAAGGCGTGGTCGCCCGACCAGTACGCCTCCTCGACCTCCTCGCGGCCGACCGCGCCCAGCCGCGCGTACGGGATCAGCTCGTGCGAGCGGGCCAGTACCGAGATGGTGTCGAGCTGCACCGCGCCCAGCGAGCGCAGCACCCCGCGCGTCCCGGCCCGCCGGTCGGGAGCACCGAGGAAGCCCTGCGCCCGCAAGGCGAGCCTGCGTGCTTCGTCGGCGGACAGGGTGAGCTGAGGAGGCGGCAGCGGTGTCATGCCGGACAGCGTAGGACCGCCCACTGACAAGCCCCGCTGACCTGCGTCAACCTCGCGCGGCCGGCGGCCCCCCGCTCCGTACGGAAACCCCTCGGGCCCCGCGCCCGCCCCCCTCGTGACGAAGGAGCATCAGGCCCCCGCCCCCCGTGACGAAGGAGCCTCAGGCCCCCGCGCCCGGCGGATACGGCTCGTACGGCGTCTTGCCCTCGCGGTCCCAGTCCGTCGGCAGCAGGGAACCGCTCCAGGCGTCGCGGCGGGTGCCCGCGTAAAGGATCTTGGAGCGGACGGTGCCCTCCATGACGAAGCCGATGGAACGGGCGACGGCGCGCGAGCCGTCGTTGCCCGCCTCCGCGTACCACTCGATCCGCTCGACGCCGAGAGCGTCGAAGGCCCAGGCGCAGACCGCGCGCCCCGCCTCGGCGGTGTAGCCCTTGCGGCGCTGCTCCCTCGCCGTCCAGTAGCCCAGCTCCGCCTGCCGCTCGGGCCCGGTCAGACCGGAGGCGCCGAACCGCAGCAGGCCCATGGAGCTGACGAGCGCGCCGCTGTCGGCGGTGAAGACGCCGAAGTTGTACATGGTGTCGTCGCGCCAGCCCTCGGGGCAGATGCGGCCGACGAAGTCCGCCGCGTTCTCGTGGGTGTACGGCGAGGGCACCGCCGTCCAGCGCGGAATATCGGGATCCTGGCAGGCCACATAGAGCGCCTCGGCGTCGTCCGGGGTCAGCGGACGCAGCAGCAGACGCTCGGTGGTGAGGGTGATCGGCTCCATGGACGCAGTATTGAGGAGAGCCGACGGCTGTGGAAAACCGTTTTGGCACCTCGGGGCCTCCCGGCCCGCTGGTCTCCTCGCTTACGATGGCCGTTGCAGCGGGGCCATCGGCGGACAGCCACTGGCAGAAAGCCATCGGCAGACATCGGCAGATCAAACCCCGCTGTGCCGGGTGCGGGCCAACCGCGCCAGGCCCGACCGGCAAGGAGCCAGCCTACGTGTCCGTCTTCAACAAGCTCATGCGTGCAGGCGAAGGCAAGATCCTGCGCAAACTGCACCGCATCGCGGACCAGGTCAATTCCATCGAAGAGGACTTCGTCAACCTCACCGATGCCGAGCTGCGGGCCCTCACCGACGAGTACAAGGAGCGGTACGCCGAGGGCGAGTCCCTCGACGACCTGCTGCCCGAGGCGTTCGCCACCGTCCGTGAGGCCGCCAAGCGCGTGCTCGGACAGCGTCACTACGACGTCCAGCTCATGGGCGGTGCCGCCCTGCACCTCGGGTATGTCGCCGAGATGCGCACCGGCGAGGGCAAGACCCTGGTCGGCACCCTGCCCGCGTATCTGAACGGGATCTCCGGCAAGGGCGTCCACCTCATCACGGTCAACGACTACCTCGCCGAGCGCGACTCGGAGTGGATGGGCCGCGTCCACAAATTCCTCGGCCTCGAGGTCGGCTGCATCCTGGCGAACATGTCGCCCGCCGAGCGCCGCGCCATGTACGCCTGCGACATCACCTACGGCACCAACAACGAATTCGGCTTCGACTACCTGCGCGACAACATGGCGTGGTCGAAGGACGAGCTGGTGCAGCGCGGCCACAACTTCGCGATCGTCGACGAGGTCGACTCGATCCTGGTGGACGAGGCCCGTACGCCGCTGATCATCTCCGGCCCGGCCGACCAGGCCACCAAGTGGTACAGCGACTTCGCCCGTCTGGTGAAGCGGCTCAACCGCGGCGAGGCGAGCAGCCTCGGCAAGGAGGAGACCGGCGACTACGACGTGGACGAGAAGAAGCGCACCGTCGCCATCCACGAGAGCGGCGTCACCAAGGTCGAGGACTGGCTGGGCATCGACAACCTCTACGAGTCGGTGAACACCCCGCTGGTCGGCTACCTGAACAACGCGATCAAGGCCAAGGAGCTGTACAAGAACGACAAGGACTACGTCGTCATGGACGGCGAAGTCATGATCGTCGACGAGCACACCGGCCGTATCCTCGCGGGCCGCCGCTACAACGAGGGCATGCACCAGGCGATCGAGGCGAAGGAAGGGGTGGACATCAAGGACGAGAACCAGACGCTCGCCACGATCACCCTCCAGAACTTCTTCCGCCTGTACGACAAGCTCTGCGGCATGACCGGTACGGCGATGACCGAGGCCGCCGAGTTCCACCAGATCTACAAGCTCGGCGTCGTCCCGATCCCGACCAACCGCGCGCTGGCCCGGATGGACAAGCCCGACCTGATCTACCGCACGGAAGAGGCGAAGTTCGCCGCCGTGGTCGAGGACATCGTCGAGAAGCACGAGAAGGGCCAGCCGGTCCTGGTCGGCACCGTCTCCGTCGAGAAGTCCGAGTACCTGTCGGCGCAGCTCTCCAAGCGCGGCGTGCCGCACGAGGTGCTCAACGCCAAGCAGCACGACCGTGAGGCGTCGATCGTCGCGCAGGCGGGCCGCAAGGGCGCCGTGACCGTGGCCACCAACATGGCCGGCCGCGGCACCGACATCAAGCTCGGCGGCAACCCCGACGACCTCGCCGAGGCGGAGCTGCGGCAGCGCGGCCTCGACCCGGTCGAGCACGTCGAGGAGTGGGCGGCGGCGCTGCCCGACGCCCTGGAGCGTGCCGAGCAGGCCGTCAAGGCCGAGCACGAGGAGGTCGTCGACCTCGGCGGGCTCTACGTGCTGGGCACCGAGCGGCACGAGTCGCGCCGGATCGACAACCAGCTCCGCGGCCGGTCCGGCCGTCAGGGCGACCCCGGCGAGTCCCGCTTCTACCTCTCGCTCGGCGACGACCTCATGCGGCTGTTCAAGGCGCAGATGGTCGAGCGCGTCATGGCGATGGCCAATGTGCCGGACGACGTGCCGATCGAGAACAAGATGGTCACCCGCGCCATCGCGTCGGCCCAGTCGCAGGTCGAGCAGCAGAACTTCGAGATCCGCAAGAACGTCCTGAAGTACGACGAGGTGCTCAACCGGCAGCGCGAGGTCATCTACGGCGAGCGCCGCCGCGTCCTGGAGGGCGAGGACCTGCACGAGCAGGTGCAGCACTTCATGGACGACACCATCGACGCGTACATCGACGCGGAGACCAAGGAAGGCTTCGCCGAGGACTGGGACCTGGACCGGCTGTGGGGCGCCTTCAAGCAGCTCTACCCGGTGAAGGTCACCATCGAGGAGCTGGAGGACGCGGCGGGCGACCGGGCCGGGATCACCGCCGAGTTCATCGCGGAGTCCGTCAAGGACGACATCCACGAGCAGTACGCGGAGCGCGAGAAGAGCCTGTCCGAGGACATCATGCGCGAGCTGGAGCGCCGCGTGGTGCTGTCGGTGCTCGACCGCAAGTGGCGTGAGCACCTGTACGAGATGGACTACCTCCAGGAGGGCATCGGGCTGCGCGCTATGGCGCAGCGCGACCCGCTGGTGGAGTACCAGCGCGAGGGCTTCGACATGTTCGGCGCCATGATGGACGGCATCAAGGAGGAGTCCGTCGGCTACCTGTTCAACCTGGAGGTCCAGGTCGAGCAGCAGGTCGAGGAGGTCCCGGTGGACGCCGCCGTCAGCGACGCCCCGCAGGACGCGGCGCCTTCGCTGACCAAGGACGCCAGGCCGGAGATCCGCGCCAAGGGTCTCGACGCCCCCAAGCGCGCCGACCGGCTGCACTTCTCCGCGCCGTCCGTGGACGGCGAGGGCGGTGTGGTCGAGGGCGACTTCGCGGGTGTCGACGCCGCCGACGGCGGTTCCGCCGAGGAGGGCCAGACGCGCGCCGAGCGCCGCAAGGCCGCCAAGGGCGGGCGCCGCCGCAAGAAGTAACGCCTACGGGCGGGCTCGACCGGACACGGCCGCGGGGCCGGACCCCTTCCTCACGGGTCCGGCCCCGCGGCCGTGCCGCGTCCAAGACGCTCACCCGCGGGAGGTCAGCCCGCCTGGACCGCCGTGCACCGCCAGCGGGCCTGCCCGTAGCCCGCCGAGGGCGGCGCGGCGGCCCCCGAGGGTTCGAGCCGGAAGGCCAGGGCGCGGAAGACGTCCTGGTCCAGGGCGACGACGGCCGCCACCTCCAGGGCGCCGTCCGCGGTGCGGAAGCAGCGGCACCGGTACACGTAGGGGGTACGGCCGCGGGCCCGCAGCCGCCAGTCGGCGCGGGCGCCGTGCAGCTCCCACAGCCGTTGGTACGCCTCGTCCCTGACGCGTCCGGCCAGCGACGTCACGGGGCTGCGCCCGGTCAGCACGTCGAGCAGGCGCCCGGCGAACCACAGGTGCGGCGCGGGCGGGCGCGGCGCCGTCCCCGGCCGCGTCACGACCGCCACGGACCTCGCCGGGACCGGAACCGAGCCGGTGCCCCCGCTCGCCGCGCCTCCCGCCGGCCTCGCCGCGGCGCCTGGACGCCCGCCTGGCCGCCCGCCGGGCCGTCGGCTGTCTCTGCGTCCGGGCGGACCGGCGCCGCCCGCCGTACGCCGCTCCACGCCCGCCGTACGCCGCTCCACGCCCGCGGCGCGCGGCGGAGGGGGAGCGGGCAGGGGAGGTGCCGGGGTTCCGGGTACGGGCACGGTTACGGGCGGCTGCGGCGGCGTCGTCTGCACGGGTGCTTCCCCTGTGGTCGCTACTGGCGGGTAGGGCGGTGACAGGGCGGTTCTAGGACCCTCGGGGAGGGGCTGGCAAGCGGGGTGCCGTCCGACGGAGGGCGCGGAGGAATTCACCTATTCGCGTGGTGGCGCACGTATGCTTCACGCCATGCGCGTCTATATTCCAACGACCCTGGCCGGTCTCGCCGAGGCGTACAAGGCGGGCGAGCTGGGGCCCGTACCGCTGGACGCCTACGCGGTGACGCCGAGCCTGCGCGAGTGGTACGTCTCGGACGACATCGAGGAGCTGGAGTACGCGGCCCTCAACCGCGCCGCCCAGGCGTCGCTGCGGCTGCTGGCCGTGCACCCGGACACCCCGCGCCGCCGGGTGGTCGTCGCCGTGGACGTGGACGACGCCGCCGTGACGTACGACCCGGACCACGGCCTGGACCCCGGCTCGCTCGGCGAGGTCCGCCTGGCGCGCGCCGTGCCGCTGTCCAGGACGGCCGCGGTGCACGTGGACGCCGACGACGCGCGGACCGATGTGACGGCCGCCGCGGCGGCCGTGGGCGCGGCCGACATGGGCGACGACGACGCGCAGTTCACCGTGGACGGCGCCGAGGACCACGACCTGCTCTGGTACGCGACGCAGGAGATCCCCAACCTCATCTCCTGACCCCGGCGCGCGAGGACCCGAGCGCGCGACCGGCTGAGCGCCCGACCGGCTGAACGCTCGACCGCGTGAGCGCCCCGGCATCCGACCGCCCGGGCACCTGATCGGCTGAATCCGTTCGGCCCCCGCCCGGTCGTACGGCGGCCCCGCGTGGCCGGGACCCCACCCTCGGGCACCGGGCTGTCACACCCCGCGAGTACGGTTCGTGGAGTGAGCACGCATTCCGTAGGCACGCATCTGGTGTGGGACTGGAACGGCACCCTTTTCCACGACATCGACGCGGTGATCGAGGCGACGAACGCCTCGTTCGCCGAGCTGGGCCTGGCCCCGATCACCCTGGAGCGGTACCAGGAGCTGTACTGCGTGCCCGTGCCCCGGTTCTACGAGCGGCTGATGGGACGACTGCCGACCGACGCCGAGTGGGAGGTGATGGACGCCGCCTTCCACCGCCACTACTGGGCGCTGGCCGGCCGCTGCGGCCTCGCCGAGGGCGCGGCCGAGCTGCTGGCCGCGCGCCGGGCCGCCGGGCTCACGCAGTCGCTGTGCTCGCTCGCCCCGCAGGACAATCTGCTGCCCGTGGTGACCTCGCACGGCATCATGGAGCACTTCGTCCGGGTGGACGGCCGTACCGGCCCCTCCAACCAGGGCAAGGCCGCGCAGATGGCCCGCCACCTCGCCGCGCTCGCCGACGTCGCCGCCGACCCCGGCCGGATCGTGGTGATCGGTGACGCGCTCGACGACGCGGTGGCCGCCGCCCACGTCGGCGCGCACGCCGTGCTGTACACCGGCGGCTCGCACAGCCGCGCCAGCCTGGAGAGCGCCGGGGTGCCGGTGGTCGACAGCCTCGCCGCCGCCGTCGTGGAAGCCGAGCGAATAGCCGCGGGCTAGGGCGTGTCCGCCGGACAGGCCCTGCCGCCGGGCTCCCGAATCGACGCTCGGGCCCGGTCCGTGCCCCGCTCCAACGCCGGAATCATCACCTCCGCATCGACTGTTCGCCGTCTCGTCCCGGTCCTGTTCCCGCCCGGTTCCTGTCCAGAGGGGCCAAAGGTGTGCAGTGCATTTGTACGAAGACGTCTCCTGACAGGCACCCGTGAGCGAGCGATAGCCTTGCGGCGTGATCAACGTTGATCAGTTCATCAGGGGCCACCGCGTGCGTACGGGCACGGCGGACCCCTCTTCCGGCATAGCGTCGTCCCGTAGCGGATACCCCGCGTCACGTGACGTCCTGCCATCACCCGACGTCACGCAATGGCGCGCGACAGGAGTCAGAGGACATGCAGACCAAGCTGGACGAAGCCAAGGCCGAACTGCTGGAACGAGCAGCCAAGGTCGCTGAGAACAGCCAGACGGGGGGACTACCCGGCCAGGGCCGCGACACAGAGGCGCTGACGGCGTTCCTCCGGGGTTACTACCTGCACAGCGCACCCGAGGACCTCAACGACCGCAATCCGGTCGACGTCTTCGGCGCGGCAGTCTCCCACTACCGGCTCGCGGAGGTACGCCCGCAGGGCAGTGCCAGCGTCCGGGTGCACACCCCCACCGTCGAGGAGAACGGCTGGCAGTCCAGCCACACCGTCGTCCAGGTCGTGACCGACGACATGCCCTTCCTCGTCGACTCGGTCACCAACGCGCTCACCCAGGCCGACCGCGGCATCCACGTCGTCTTCCACCCGCAGTTCCTGGTCCGCCGCGACGTGACCGGCAAGCTGCTGGAGATCGTCGCCCCGGGGTGCGGACCCGAGGACGGCTCGCTCCCGCACGACGTGCTGGTCGAGTCCTGGATCCACGTCGAGATCGACCGCGAGACCGACCGCGCCGACCTCAAGGAGATCACCGCGGACCTGCGCCGCGTGCTCTCCGACGTCCGCGAGTCCGTCGAGGACTGGGCGAAGATGCGCGAGTCCGCCAAGCGCATCGCCGACGAGCTGTCCGCGACCCCGCCGCCGCTGCCCGAGCGCGAGGTCAGCGAGGCCGTCGAGCTGCTGCGCTGGCTCAACGACGACCACTTCACCTTCCTCGGCTACCGCGAGTACGAGCTGACCACCGACACCGAGCCCGACGGCTCCACCGAGGACGTGCTGGTCGCCGTCCCCGGCACCGGTCTCGGCATCCTGCGCTCCGACCCGGTGCACCCCGGCACCGACGGCACCGACCCGGGCCACCACACCCACCTCGGGCACCCCGGCTCCCCGTCGTTCAGCAGGCTGCCCGCCGACGCCCGCGCCAAGGCCCGCGAACACCGGCTGCTGATCCTCACCAAGGCCAACAGCCGCTCCACCGTGCACCGTCCCTCGTATCTGGACTACGTCGGCGTGAAGAAGTTCGACGCCGAGGGCAATGTGATCGGCGAGCGCCGCTTCCTCGGCCTGTTCTCCTCCACCGCCTACACCGAGTCGATCCGCCGGGTCCCGGTGGTCCGCCGCAAGGTCGAGGAAGTCCTCGAAGGCGCCGGATTCACCGCCCACAGCCACGACGGCCGCGACCTGCTCCAGATCCTGGAGACGTACCCGCGCGACGAGCTGTTCCAGACCCCCGCCGACGAGCTGCGGTCCATCGCCACCAGCGTGCTGTACCTCCAGGAGCGCCGGAAGCTGCGGCTGTTCCTGCGGCAGGACGAGTACGGCCGCTACTACTCGGCGCTGGTCTACCTGCCGCGCGACCGCTACACCACGGCGGTACGGCTGCGCCTGACCAACATCCTCCAGGACGAACTGGGCGGCCGAAGCGCCGACTTCACCGCCTGGAACACCGAATCGGTGCTGTCCCGGCTGCACTTCGTCATCCGCGTCGAACCCGGCGCGCCGCTGCCCGACATCACCGACGCCGACGTCGAGCGGATCGAGAGCCGGCTCTCCGACGCCACCCGCTCCTGGGCCGACGGCTTCGGCGAGGCGCTGACCGCCGAGTGCGGCGAGGAGCGCGCGGCCGAGCTGACCCGGCGGTACGCGCACGCGTTCCCCGACGGCTACCGCGCCGACTTCGCACCGCGCGTCGCCGTCGCCGACCTCCAGCACATCGAGGGCCTGGGCGCCGACGACTTCACCCTCAGCCTGTACGAGCCGGTCGGCGGCGCCAGCGACGAGCGCCGCTTCAAGATCTACCGCACCGGCGCGCCCGTCTCGCTGTCCGCCGTCCTGCCGGTGCTCCAGCGGCTCGGCGTCGAGGTCGTCGACGAGCGGCCGTACGAGCTGCGCCGCTCGGACCAGACCCGCGCCTGGGTCTACGACTTCGGGCTGCGCCTGGACCCCAGCCTCGGCGACCTCGGCGACGACGCCCGCGAGCGGTTCCAGGCGGCCTTCGCCGCGACCTGGACCGACAAGGCGGAGAACGACGGCTTCAACTCCCTGGTGCTGCGCGCCGGTCTGGAGTGGCGCGAGGCGATGGTGCTGCGCGCGTACGCCAAGTACCTGCGGCAGGCCGGGTCCACCTTCAGCCAGGACTACATGGAGGACACCCTCCGTACCAACGTCCACACCACCCGGCTGCTGGTCAACCTCTTCCAGGCCCGCTTCTCGCCGGACCACCAGCGGGCCGGCAGCGAGCTGACCGACGGGCTGCTGGAGGAGCTGGACGGCGCGCTCGACCAGGTCGCCAGCCTCGACGAGGACCGCATCCTGCGGGCCTTCCTCACCCTGATCAAGGCGACGCTGCGCACCAACTACTTCCAGCGCCGCGACGACGGGCAGCCGCACGACTACCTGTCGATGAAGTTCGACCCGCAGGCCATCCCCGAACTGCCCGCGCCCCGCCCGGCGTTCGAGATCTGGGTGTACTCCCCGCGGGTCGAGGGCGTCCACCTGCGGTTCGGCAAGGTCGCCCGCGGCGGTCTGCGCTGGTCCGACCGGCGCGAGGACTTCCGTACCGAGGTGCTGGGCCTGGTCAAGGCGCAGATGGTGAAGAACACCGTCATCGTGCCGGTCGGCGCGAAGGGCGGCTTCGTCGGCAAGCGGCTGCCCGACCCGGCCGCCGACCGCGACGCCTGGCTGGCCGAGGGCATCGCCTCGTACAAGACGTTCATCTCCGGCCTGCTCGACATCACCGACAATCTCGTCGGCGGCGAGGTCGTGCCGCCGACGGACGTGGTCAGGCACGACGAGGACGACACGTATCTGGTCGTCGCCGCGGACAAGGGCACCGCGTCGTTCTCCGACATCGCCAACGAGGTCGCGGTGTCGTACGGCTTCTGGCTCGGCGACGCCTTCGCCTCCGGCGGCTCGGTCGGCTACGACCACAAGAAGATGGCCATCACCTCCAGCGGCGCCTGGGAGTCGGTGAAGCGGCACTTCCGCGAGATGGGCGTCAACACCCAGGAAGAGGACTTCACCGTCGTCGGCATCGGCGACATGTCCGGTGACGTGTTCGGCAACGGCATGCTGCTGTCGGAGCACATCCGGCTGGTCGCGGCCTTCGACCACCGGCACATCTTCCTCGACCCGAAGCCGGACGCGGCCACCTCCTACGCCGAGCGGCGCCGCATCTTCGAGCTGCCGCGCAGCAGTTGGGCCGACTACGACACCAAGCTGCTGTCGTCGGGCGGCGGGATCTTCCCCCGTACCGCCAAGGCGATCCCGCTCAACGCGCAGATCCGCAAGGCGCTCGGCATCGAGACCGCCACCGCGAAGATCACCCCCGCCGAGCTGATGAAGGCGATCCTCCAGGCCCCGGTGGACCTGCTGTGGAACGGCGGCATCGGCACCTACGTCAAGGCGTCCACCGAGTCGCAGGCCGACGTCGGCGACAAGGCCAACGACGCGATCCGGATCGACGGCGCGGAACTGCGGGTCAAGGTCGTCGGCGAGGGCGGCAATCTGGGCTTCACCCAGCTCGGCCGGATCGAATTCGCCCTGAACGGCGGCCCGGAGGGGACCGGCGGCCACATCAACACCGACGCGATCGACAACAGCGCGGGTGTGGACGCCTCGGACCACGAGGTCAACATCAAGATCCTGCTCAACAGCGTCGTCGCCGAAGGGGACATGACCGTCAAGCAGCGCAATTCGCTGCTCGCGGAGATGACCCACGAGGTCGGCGACCTGGTGCTGCGCAACAACTACGCGCAGAACGTCTCGCTCGCCAACAGCATGGAGCAGGCCCCGAGTCTGCTCCACGCCCACCAGCGGTTCATCCGCCGCCTGGTGCGCGACGGCCACCTGGACCGGGCGCTGGAGTTCCTGCCCACCGACCGGCAGATCCGCGAGCGGCTGGCGGCCGGACAGGGCCTGACGCAGCCGGAGTTGGCGGTGATCCTCGCCTACGCCAAGATCACCACGGCCGAGGAACTGGTCCACACCGAACTGCCCGACGACCCGTACCTGCGCTCCCTGCTGCACGCGTACTTCCCCGTGCCGCTGCGGGAGCGCTTCGAGCGGCAGATCGACAACCACGCGCTGCACCGCGAGATCATCACGACCGTCCTGGTCAACGACACGGTGAACTCCGGCGGCACGACCTTCCTGCACCGCTTCCGCGAGGAGATCGGCGCCACCACGGAGGAGATCGTGCGGGCCCACACGGCCGCCCGCGCGATCTTCGGTCTCGCCGAGATCTGGGACGCGGTCGAGGCGCTGGACAACATCGTCGCCGCCGACGTGCAGACCCGGATCAGGCTGCACTCGCGGCGGCTGGTCGAGCGCGCCACCCGCTGGCTGCTCAACAACCGCCTCCAGCCGCTCCAGATCGCCGAGACCATCGACTTCTTCGCCGAGGGCGTCGCCGCGGTCTGGTCCCACCAGCCCAAGCTGCTGCGCGGCGCGGACGCGGACTGGTACCGGTCGCTGCGCGACGAGCTGACCGCGGCGGGGGTGCCGGACGAACTGGCCACCCGGGTCGCCGGATTCTCCGCGGCCTTCCCGGCGCTCGACATCGTCGACGTCGCGGACCGCACCGGCAAGGAGCCGCTGGACGTCGCCGAGGTCTACTTCGACCTCGCCGACCGGCTGGGGATCACGCAGCTCCTGGACCGGATCATCCTGCTGCCGCGCGCCGACCGCTGGCAGTCCATGGCCCGCGCCGCCATCCGCGAGGACCTCTTCGCGGCCCACGCGGCACTCACCGCCGACGTGCTGACGGCGGGCCCCGAAGGGTCCACGCCCGAGCAGCGCTACACGGCGTGGGAGGAGCAGAACGCGGGGCTGATCGGCCGCGCCCGCACCACCCTCGAGGAGATCCAGGGCGCCGAGGAGTTCGACCTGGCGAGTCTGTCGGTGGCGATGCGGACCTTCCGTACGCTGCTGCGCACGCACCGCTGAGCCGCACGCACCGCTGAGCCGTACGCACCGCTGGGCCGTACGGTCGCGGCGGTGCGGGCGCGGCGGTGCGGCTGAACGCGGGCCCGGTGGGCGGCACTTGTGCGCAAGTGCCCGCCCGCCGGGCCCAACCGCGCTACGGCGTGGGCGCGTCCGGCATCTTCCACACCGTCAGCAGCGTGGAGTACGTCGGCATCGGGTCGGTCATCATGTTGCCGGACGGCGTGACGTCGGTGACCTTCAGCATGGCCAGATTGCCCTCCGAGGTCACCGTGCACAGCACCGTGCCCTTGGCGATGTACGTGTCCTTGGCGAGGTCGTCCCGGTAGATCTCGCCGGACAGCGCGTCGGCGCCGACGCCGTTCCTGCACGCCTGGTAGTCGGTGCCGTCGGCCCGGCCGAAGGTGGTGAGGAACCGCATGCTGCCGTCGGCCCAGTCCTGGTACTCGATCTCGTAGCCGTCGGTGTCGCCGATCTGGCCGTTCGGCTCGACCCTCGCGCTGTCCAGGTCCACATGCGTGCCGTGGTTCCAGGCGGGCGAGCGGATGGTGAACTTGCGGTCCTGGAAGATGACTTGCGGCTGCCCGCCGCCGGGTGTGCCCGGGTCGGCCGAGGAGCCGCCGGGGGAGCCGGTCGGGTCGGTGCTCGCGGGGCCGGTGGTCGGAGCGGCAGCGGGGGACTGGGAGGTGGCGGTGCCGGGGCCGCCGCCGAGCGGCGACGTGCCCTGCGGGCCCTTGTCGTCGCCCTTGCCGTCGGAGTGGGTGAAGGCGTAGGTGAGCGTCACCGCGAGGATCACGGCCAGGACGCTGCCGCCGATGGCCATCACCTTCTGCGTCCGGCCGCTGGGGACCCGGCTCTGCCCGTCGTGCCCGTTCCCGTTCCCGTCGTGCCCCTCGTTCCCGTTTCCGGGACCGCGCCCGTGGCCGTTTCCGGGACCGCGCCCTTGCCCGTCTCCGGGACCGCTCTCGGGACCGCTCGCCCGACCGCTTCCGTCCCCGCGGCCGGTGGCTCCGTGGGCGCCGGTCGCGGGGCCGTCCACGTTCGTCGGCCCGAACATGCCCGAGGTGTAGGGGCCTGACGCGTACGGACCCGGCGTGTACGGGCCCGGCGCGTACGGGCCGGAGGGCGCGGCACCCGTCCCGGCGGGCGGTGCGGCCCGCGGCGCCCCCTGCGGCATCGCGGGCGGTACGGCGGGCGCAGGTATGTGCGGCGGCGCGGCGGGCGCGGCAGGCGGTGCCGGGGCCGGCGGCAGGGCCGCGGCGGCCTCTCGCCGGGATATCTCGGCCGCGAGCGGCTGCGGCAGCCAGCCGCTGAAGTCCCGCAGCGGGCGGCCCGCGCCGCGCTCGCACAGCTCGGCCAGCTCCGCGGGGGTGGGCCGGGCCGCCGGGTCCGCGGTCAGGCAGCGCTCCAGGACGGTCCGCAGCTCGTCGGGGTAACCGGACAGGTCGGGCGGCCGGACGGCGGTGTTGGCTATCTGCGTGGCGAGCGTGATCGCGCCCGCCGTGCCGTACGGGTGCCGTCCGGTGGCGGCGACCGCGGCGATCAGGCCGAGCGAGAACAGGTCGGTGGCCGGGGTGAGTTCGTGCCCGTTGGCGTGCTCGGGCGACATGTACTGCGGGGTGCCGATCAGGCCGCCGCTGCGGGTGAGCTGCGTGGAGTCCGCCGCGCGCGCGATGCCGAAGTCGATCACCCAGGGGCCGCCCGCGCCGAGCAGCACATTGCTGGGCTTGAGGTCGCGGTGGATGACGCCCGCCGCGTGCACCGCGCGCAGCGCCTCCGCCGCGCAGCCCACCAGTTGCAGCGCGGTGGCCACCGGCAGCGCCCCGTGCCGGGCGAGCGCGTCGTCCAGCGGCAGCCCCGGAATGTAACTGGTCGCCAGCCAGGGCCGGTTGCCGGTGGTGTCGTGGTCGACGACCGGCACCACGTGGTAGCCCTGCACCCGGCGCGCGGACTGCACCTCCTGCTGGAAGCGCCGCCTGAACTCCTCGTCCTGCGCGTATTCGCGCCGGATCACCTTCAGCGCGACCGGCTGTCCGCCGCGGGTGTGCGAGAGGTAGACCGACCCCATCCCGCCCTCGCCGATCCGGGCCAGCAGCCGGTAACCGGCCACCTCGCGCGGGTCCTGCGGCTCCAGCGCCTGTAACGGACTCCCGCCCGGACCCTGATCAGAACCCGGTCCCGCGCCCGGCACCGGACCCGCACCCGCGCCCGGCGCCGGGCCACCGCTCGAACTGCTGTCGTGACTGGAGATTTCAGGCACCCCCCGGTAGGCGAACGGGGCACGATGCTACCGGGGGTGTGTACGAGGCGCGGACGTCGTATCGAACCCGCTGACGCCTTGGTGCCGTTCGGTGACATCACCCGCCGAGGACGGCCCCGGGCCGGAGGCCGGAACGGCATCGGGCCTCGCCCCGTATCCGCCTCAGGACTCGCCCGGCACCGGCGCCAGCCGCACCAGCCGGTCACCCGTCCTGGTCCCCGTCGCCACCAAGGTCCCGCCGGGCGGCACCTTCTGATATTTCGTCAGCAGCAACCAGCCGACCCCGTACCGCCGTTGGACCGCGGCGCGCTGCGCCGCCGTCGACTTCGGGTCCAGATACGTGCGCACGGCGGCGAATCTGCGGTCGCGTTCGGCGGCCGGGGTGGACGGGTCGGGCCAGGTGGGGGCGACCAGGAAGAAGCCGTAGGCGGGCAGGACGTGCGTGGCGTAGTACCCGTCGGTGAGGACCACCGCGTCGGCGGGCATGCGGTCCGCGGCCCAGCCGTACCCCGGCCAGCGCACCGGGTGGTCGACGGTCACCGGCAGGAAGCGCTGCGGCACGACGGCGCCGATCTGCGCGGCCACGCCGAAGCAGAGCGCGACGGCGGCCACGGGCGCGAGCACCGCGCGCAGCCGGGTCCACGGCGGGATCGAGGCCAGTTCCACGGCGAGCGCGAACTGCGGCGGCACGAGCAGCAGCGCGAAGACCCGCCCGTAGGTGTAGTGCCCGCTCACCCACCCGTAGGCGACGATCAGGCAGAAGGCGGCGAACATCAGGACCAGCGGGTCGCGGACGCCGCGCCGGGCGCGCAGCAGCAGCGGCGGGAGGCCGACGAGCGCCAGCCCGTACCACTGCCAGGGGTGGATGTAGAGCCGCTTGTGCACCGCGTCGACCGTGGTGTCACCGGCCAGCGAGAACACGTCGTAGTACGGCCACGCCACGGCCACCAGCAGCGCGAGCGCGCCCGCCAGCAGCCAGCGGGCCGTCACCCGCCGCGACCAGCCGCGCTGCCGGGCCGTCAGCACCGCCACGATCCCGACGGCCGCGGCCAGCGCGGTGATCGGGTGGATGAGCAGCAGCAGCCCGCAGGCCACGCCCAGCAGGGCGTAACCGGCCCAGCCGGTGGTACGGCGGCGCGCCAGCCGGTCGGTGAGCGCCCACAGGTGGAAGGTGACGCCGACCGCGAAGGCGCTCGGGTACGAGGCGCCGCGGGTCAGCGACCACACCCCGCAAAAGCCGCTCCACTCCTTGCCCTGCACGCCCCACAGCAGGGTGAAGGCCAGCAGCGCGTAGACCGGCGCCATCGGCCGTCTGCTCAGCGTCCGCGCGTACACGCCGACGCCGGTGACCAGCACCGCCAGATTCACCGGGCCGCACCAGCGCACGACCTCCCGCCCGGCGGCGCCGGTGGCCCGCGCGATCAGGCCGAGCGCCACGATGTACGGCGAGAAGTACGGGCTGCCGGTGCCCGGCAGGTCGAGCAGCGGATTGGCCGGGTGCCGCCAGTCGGCCTTGACCCGCTCCACCGCCGAGGCGTGCTGCCCGAAGTCCGAGGCGATCGGCGTACGCCAGGCCGCCGCGGCGACCACCAGCCAGAAGAGCGTCCCGACGACGGCGTACGGCGTCACCCGCCAGGCCCGCGCCCGTTCCAGCAGCCGGGCGGGCAGACCGGCCCGCCCGGCCGCGACCGCGGCGCCGTCGGCCGTACCGGCCCCCGGCTCGTCGCCCGCGCCGTCGCCCGCGGTGACCTCTCCGGTCGTCAGTGACGGCAAGGCGCGGCCTTGAGGAGGGTGCGGTCGTGCGGCCGCGGCGGGTGTGCGGCGGGGGCCAATTCGCTCGATGTCATGACAGGCTCCGTGTTCCGGCGGCGGTTCGGTCAGGGTGTCAGGGGGTCAGCCGAGCATCAGGTCCGCCACGCGGGCGGCGGCCCCTCCGTCGTCCAGGTGGCAGAAGGCGGCGCGGAAGGCCGCGTAGGCGTCGGCGCGGCCCCGGACGGCGGCCTCCGGGTCGCGCAGCGCGGCGGTCAGCTCGTCCGTGGTGCGCAGCAGCGGCCCCGGCGCCTGGGCCTCGTAGTCGAAGGTGAAGCCGCGCAGCGTGTCGCGGTAGTGCGGCAGGTCGGGCGTGAACAGCAGCACCGGGCGGCCGGTGACCGCGAAGTCGGCGAGCACCGAGGAGTAGTCGGTGACCAGCACGTCGGCGACGAGCAGCAGCTCCGCGAGGTCGGGGTGGGCGGAGACGTCCCGCACGAAGCCGCCGGGCACCGCCGGGAGGGTGTCGGCGACCAGCGGGTGCGAGCGGACCAGCAGCACATGGCTGGTGGTCAGCTCCGCCGCCATCGCCGCCAGGTCGAGCGGCAGGTGCAGCCGGGCGTGCTCGGCGTCGTACGCCTCGTCGTCGCGGACCGTCGGCGCGTACAGCACGACCGTGCGGCCGGGGGGCAGGCCGAGCCTGGCCCGTACCTCCTCGCGCACCTTGTCGCGGTCCTCGCCGCTGAGCAGGTCGGTACGGGGCAGCCCCGTCTCGGCGACCTCGCCGTCGAAGTCGAGGGCGCGGCGCAGGACCGGGGTGCTCTGCGAGTTGGGGGAGAGCAGCACGCTCCACTGGTGGCCGAGGCTCGGCTGCGGCCACATGTGGGTGAGGTCGGCGCACAGCGTGCCCGCCAGGTCCTGGCCGATCCGCTTCACGGGCGCGCCGTGCCAGGTCTGGACGACCCGCTGGCCCTCGCGGCGGCGGAACCACGCGGGCAGATGCGTGTTGGTCACCACATGGCGGCCGCGGGCCAGCGCCTCGTACCAGTCGTCGCTGCCGCGCAGCACCGCGCGGGCGGTCGCGGGCACCGCCACGGTGTGGTCGCGCACCACCCACACATGGTCGAACGGGACGCCCCTGCGCACCAGTTCGTCGTGGACGGCGCGCGGCGAGTCCGCGCAGTCGCGGCCGTCGAAGCTGCTGTAGAGGACGGTGTCGGTCAACGGGCGGCGCAGCAGCACCGGGTAGCGCCGCTCGCGCAGCATCCGCTGCCGGTACGGGCCGCGGTCCGCCGCGGGCACGGGCGATCCGGCCGCCACGAACAGGTGGTCGTGGAACCGCCGGTCGACCGTCACCGGCCGCGCGCCCGGCGCCGCCGGGAGCCGCAGCGGCAGCTCGGCGAACGCCTCCCGCGCGATCCGCACCGGGGCGTCGCCGCCGTCCGCCGCCCGCAGGTGCAGATACCAGCGTCCTGCGTGCGGCAGCGCCGACACGTCCAGCGCGGCGCTGAACCGGCGTACGGGGCCGGCCGGGTCCCGCCCCGCGGCTCCCTCCGCCGCCACGGCAGACGCCGTTCCGGCCACGGCCTGCGCCGGGGTTCCCGCCGCGACCGGGGCATCGTCCCCCGCTGCCGCAGCGGCGCCCGCAGCCCCCACGGCCCCCGCCGCCTCGGCGGCAGCGGAGTCCGCGCCCTTGGCCGCCAGCGTCACCTCGACGCCGACCTCGGCCGCGTACGTGCCGTGCCGCAGGACCAGCCGGGCCGGGGGCGGGGTGTCGGCGGGGAGTTCACCGGTGACCAGGAGGGTGCCGTTGGTGGCGCGCGCCACATGGGTGGCCAGCGGCTGGGGCGTACGGTCGCGCAGCAGCAGATTGCCCGCCGCGGTGGCGTCGACGACCAGCTCGCGCCGGGCCCCGGCCAGCAGCGCGTCGCCGCCGAGGTCGTAACGCCCCTGCGGCAGCGGCCCGTCGGCGGCGATCCGCGCGGTGCCGCCGTCGGCGAAGACCGCCTCGAACGACCAGGCCGCGGCCGTCTCCGGCGCGACCTCCTTGGGCAGCCCCTCGACGTCGGGCCGCGCCCCCGCGAGGTCGGCCAGGACCAGGCGCGCCGTCAGCCGCGTCCAGCCGTCGATGCCGGTGCTCTCCGCGTCGGCGGTCAGCGGGTAGTCGAAGGCCGCGCCCGTCGTCTGCTGCGTGGCCCGCAGCGCGACCGGGGGCTTGCGGTCGCGGACGGCGATCCCGAAGACGACCCCGCCGTCGCCGTCCGCCCGGTGACCGGTGATCCGGCGGGTGACCGGCTCGACCGACAGGTGCAGCCGGCCGTCCTTGTACCAGGGCACGAGCCGGGTGTCGTCGTCCAGCGGGAAGGGGACGGGCGAGGACCCGGCGCCCGCGTCGTCGGCGCGCGGCGCCGCGGGGCGGACCACCGAGCCCGCCGCCACGACGATCCCGAGCCGCCACTGCCCGGCCGTCCAGCCCTCCTTGCCCCGCAGCCGCTTGGGGTCGACGGTGATCTCGAAGCCGGACCAGTCGTACGAGTGCCGCTCCTGCGGTCCGCCGTCGGTCACTTCGGGGACCCGCACGGTCCGCACCGGCAGCAGCAGCTTGCGGCGCCCGGACATCAGCACGGCCGTCTTGAGCGAGGTACGGCGCGCGCCCGCGTCCACATTGCGCACATACGCGTGGCCCCGGAGGATCAACTTGCCGTCCCGCCACTCCAGTTGGCTGAGCCGGGCGACCACCGGCAGGTCCTTCGTGCCGATGGCGGTCACCGCGCGCGGCAGCGGCACGGGCGAGCCGTCGCCGCGCACGACCACCGCGCGCTTGCGCAGCGGCGGCCCCGCGATGTCGAACACGGTGCGCCCGCCGTGCTGTTCGTGCGCCAGCACCTCCAGCAGGTCCGCCAGCCGCCCCTCCCTGATCAGCTCCCAGCGGATGCGCAGTTCGGCGGGCAGCGCGGGGAAGAGCGTCGGGTCGACGCGGCCGAGGTAGTCGCGGACGCGGTCGAGGAAGACCTGGTGGTATTCCGGTCCCGCCATCGGCAGGGCCTCGATGAAGTACAGCAGGTCGTCGGTGAGCACCGACCGGTCGTAGTCCCGCTTGTGCTTGCTCCAGCGGGTGTTGGCCGGGTCGGCCAGGAACCGCGAGACCCCGTCGACGGCCGCGATCCGGTCGCGTACGCCCTTGACGTCGGTGCGGCGGCGGGTGATCGAGCCCTCGCGGATCCGCCAGTAGTAGACGTGCTCGTGCAGCACGTCCACGGCGTCGGCGAGAAAGTGCGCCGGAATGGTCAGCGGCGTGTCCTCGTACAGCACGCCCTCGGGGAAGGCCAGTTGGTGCTTGTCCCAGAAGGAGCGGCGGAAGACCTTGTTCCACGCCACCCGGTCGGACAGCAGGCCCAGGTCACGGGTGATGTGCGTGCGCCGCACGGTCTTGTCCATGCCCCGGTGCTGCCACGCCTGGCTGCGGCCCTGCGGGGTGAGCCGGTAGACGTTGCCGGTCGCGAAGTCGGAGCCCGACTGGTCGAGCAGGCCGACCAGCTTCTCGTACGCGCGCGGCGGCAGCACGTCGTCGCTGTCCACGAAGGTCAGGTACGACGTCTGCGGCGCCGCGTTCCGCGCCCCGGTGTTGCGGGCGTGGCCGAGGCCGCCGTTGGGCTGCGCGACCAGCCGGAAGCGCGGGTCGCGGTCGGCGAACGCCTGGGCCAGTTCGGGGCCCGAGTCCGTCGATCCGTCGTCGACCATCACCACATCGAGGTCGGTGAAGGTCTGCGCCGCGATCGACCGCAGGCACTCCTCCAGATACTGCTCGACGTTGTAGACGGGGACGACGACAGTGAGGCGGGGCGTCATGGCGGGCAACGGTCCTTCCGGGACGGCGACGGCATACGGATGACGGCACGCGCGCGACGGCACATGCACGACGGCATGCGAATGCCGTTCCTTCAACTCGCCGAAGGGCCTTGCGGTCACCGCGAGTGAGCCGAACGAGCGAAAGGGTGAACCGCCGCAGGGTGTCCGGTTGGTACGCTCGGACGCTATCCCGTACCGGTACGTCTCGATCTGTCCAGGATGGTCATGCCCCGAATCACCGTCGTCGTCCCCGTCCACCGCGCCCAGGGCTTCCTGCGCGCCTGTCTGGAGTCGGTGCTCGGGCAGTCCTTCACCGACGTCGAGGTCGTCGCCGTCGACGACGCCTCACCGGACGCGAGCGGCGCGATCATCGCCGAATTCGCCGCCGCCGACCCGCGGGTCAAGCCGCTGCGGCTGGATCGCACCGGCGGCACGGGACCGGCGCGCGACGCGGGCGCGGCCCTCGCGACCGGCGACTACCTGCTCTTCCTGGACGCCGACGACCTGATGACGCCCGGCACGCTGGCCGCCGCGGACGCCCGGCTGCGCGCCACCGGCGACCCCGATGTGCTGCTCTTCGACCACGAGCGCTTCACCGTCTGGGAGAACATCCAGGAGAGCGACGACGCCGACTTCCTCGGCGAGGCGGGCGACTCCGTCTTCACCGCGTCCGACCGCCCCGAGTGCCTGGGCACCTACCCCGCGGTCTGGAACCGGCTGCTGCGCCGCGCCTTCTGGGAGGAGCGCGGCTTCCGCTTCGGCGAGGGCGCGTACGAGGACGTCGCCGTCGCCTCCCGCGTCCTGCTCGCCGCCACCGGCATCGCGTGCCTGGACCGGGTCGGCGTGCGCTGGCGCAAGCGGCGCGGGATCAGCGTCGGCACCACGCCCGGCCGCCACCACCTGGCCGTACTCGACCGGTACGAGGCGCTGTTCGCCGAGATCGACGGCGGCGACGAGGCCGAGGACCGCAAGCGGGAGCAACGCGCCGCGCTGTACGGGCGGATGGCCGTCCTGCTCGCGGCCGTCGGCGAGGACGGCTCGCCGCTGACGCCCGACGCCCGGCCTGAGTACGTGCGCCGCGCGGGACGGCTGCTGGGCCGCTACCGGCCCGCGGGCTGGACCGCGCCCGACAGCAACGAGGGCCGCTGGCTGCGGGCCGCGGGCACCGGCAGCTACGGCCGCTACCGCGCGGCGCTCGGCGGCCAGGCGTGGACGCGCAAGCTGGCCCGCCGGATCAGGGCACGCAAGAACGCGCTGGGCCGCGCGGTCTACCAGCGCTACTACCGGCTGCGGCTGCGCCGCCCCGTCGACCCCAACCTCGTGGTCTACGCGGCCTATTGGAACCGCGGGGTGTCCTGCAACCCGGCGGCCGTCTACTACAAGGCCCAGGAGATCGCCCCGCACCTGCGCGGGGTGTGGGTGGTCAACAAGAAGGACCGCGAGGCGATGCCGCCCGGCGTCGACCACGTCGTGGTCAACTCCCGCCGCTACTGGGACGTGCTGGCCCGCGCCAAGTACCTGGTGAACAACGCCAACTTCACCGGCCAGGTCGTCAAGCGCCCCGAGCAGGTCTACCTCCAGACCCACCACGGCACACCGCTCAAGCACATGGGCATGGACCTGCGCGCCCGCCCGGCCGTCGGCAAGGGCATGAGCTTCGGCCGCCTGCTCGACCACGCCGACCAGTGGGACTTCTCGCTGGCCGCCAACCAGCACTCCGCGGAGGTCTGGGAGCGGGTCTACCCCAGCGGCTACGAGACGCTGCCCAGCGGCTACCCGCGCAACGACGTGTTCCACACCGCGGGCGCCGACGAGGTCCGCCGCGCCCGCGAGAGCCTGGGCCTGGCCCCCGGCACCACCGCGATCCTCTACGCGCCCACCCACCGCGACTACCAGCGGACCTTCGTCGTCCCGCTCGACCTGGAACGGCTCTGCCGCGAACTGGGCCCCGGCTACACGCTGATGGTCCGCGCCCACTACTTCTACGGGCAGAACGACGCGCTCGAGGCGCTGCACGCGGCGGGCACCATCATGGACGTCTCGCAGCACCCGTCCGTCGAGGAACTGAGCCTCGCCTCCGACGCGTTGCTCTGCGATTTCTCCTCGCTGATGTTCGACTACGCCAACCTCGACCGGCCGATCGTCGTGCACGCCGCCGACTGGGAGGCGTACCGCGCCGCCCGCGGCGTCTACTTCGACCTGCTGTCCGGGCGGCACGGCGAGACGCCGGGCGTGGTGGCGGGCGACGAGGCGGGACTGGCCCGCGCTTTCCGCTCGGGGGCCTGGCGCGGCCCCGAGGCGGCGGCGCTGCGGGCCGCCTTCCGGCAGCGGTTCTGCGCGTACGACGACGGGCTCGCCGCCGAGCGCGTGGTGCGCCGGGTGCTGCTCGGCGAGCCCTCGCTGCTGCCGTACCGCCCGCTCCAGGACCGCCGTCCCGCCCCGGCCCCGGCCGGTGCGCGGGACGCGGACCCGACGGCGGGACCCGCGGGGGAGCGCCCGGCGGTCCCGCTCGGCTGAGGCGCGGGAGCCGCGCGAGCCGCTGGAGCTGCTGGGGCCGGCCGCTCGGCTGAGGCGCGGGAGCCGCTGGAGCCAAGGCCGATCGCGTGAACCGCCCGGCCCGCGGGAGCGGCCCGACCGGGTGAACCGCCCGCGCCGCCGGGGCCCTTGGGGCCGCTACAGGCTGCGCGGGTCGGGCCCCGAGGGCTCCAGCGGCGGCGGGCCGGACGGATCGGAGGCGTCCGCCGCGAGCGGGGCCAGCGCGCGGGCGCGGGACGGCGGCGGGGCCAGGTGCCGGTCCTCCGGCGGGATCACGGGCGGCAGCCCGCCGTCCTCGCGCAGGAACACCCGGCGCACCACGCGCTCGGCGGCGAGCCCGTCGTCGTAGGGACAGAACCGGCGCCGGAAGGCGGCCCGCAGTTCGGCCGAACGCGGGCCGCGCCAGGCCCCCGTGGCGAGGATGTCGGTCAACTCGTCCTCGCCGCGCGCCACCAGGCCCGGCGGGTGCGCGGTGATGTCGAAGTACGCGCCGCGGGTGGCCCGGTAGGTCTCCCAGTCCGCGGCGTGCAGCACGATCGGCCGGTCGAGGCCCGCGTAGTCGAACATCAGCGACGAGTAGTCGGTGATCAGGCCGTCCGAGGCCAGGCACAGCTCCTCCGCCGACGGGTGCCCCGACACGTCGATGACCCGCGGGTGCGGGGCCCGGTCGTCCAGACCGTCGCGCGGGTCGCCCGGCGGGTAGAAGTGGTGGGTGCGGCGCAGCAGCACCACGTCGGGGCCCAGCGCGTCGGCCATCCGCGCCAGGTCGAGCGCGGGCCGGTAACCGCGCTGGTAGTCGCGGTGCGTGGGCGCGTAGAGGAAGGCGGTGCTCTCGCGCGGGATGCCGAGTTCGTCGCGCAGCCGCAGCACGTCGCGCGCGGTGGCCCGGTGGAAGATGTCGGTGCGCGGCTGGCCGTACTCCAGGGCCGTGAAGCCCGACGGGTAGGCGCGCTCCCAGACCAGCGTGGAGTGGCGGCTCGCCGAGAGGCTGTAGTCCCAGCGGTCGACGTGCCGCAGCATCCGCGCGAAGTCGGTGGTGCCCGCGGCGGCCGGGTGCTCCTGGAGGTCGATGCCCATGTGCTTGAGCGGCGTGCCGTGGTGGGTCTGCACATTGATCTGGCCGGGCCGCTTGGCGTACCTGCGGTGGAAGTTGACGTTGCTGACCAGGTACGAGGCGCGGGCCAGCGCCGTCCAGTACGCGGCCGAGCCCGGCTCCAGGCGCCGTACGCCCGGCGGCAGGGTGTGCGCGTGCTCCGCGGTGGTCACCCACGCGGTCCGCATGTGCGGCGCCAGTTCGCGCAGCCGCTCCTCGACGGCCGCCGGATTGCAGGAGTAGCCGCGGTCCCAGTACGCGGAGAACACCGCCAGGTCCGGGTCGAGCGCGCGCCGCCGCTGCACCCGGTAGTGCGCGTGCAGCGCCGTCGTCCGCAGCCTGCCGTACAGCGCCCTCGCCCGCTGGGTGGCGCGCAGCCGCAGCCGGTGCGCCCGGCCGAGCGCCTGGAAGGTGCGCCGCGCGCCCAGCGCGACCAGCAGGTACCGCACCCCGCTGCGGCCGGTGGGACTGGCCCGGAAACCGCTCGGCCGCAGCCGCCGGTACTGGGCACGGCAGCGGCGGAAGTACTCCGGGCGCGACGAATTCGGCAGCCGGTCGGGGAAGTTGAAGACGGTGGTGAGGTGATCCAGTATCCGGCGGAAGAGCACCGGCCGCCACCGCTCCAGCTCCGGGTGGCTGTCGAGGAACGCGAACAGCAGGTCGTACTGCTTGAAGATGTCGAAGTGCCGCCGGCTGGTGGTGTGCAGGATGCCGCTGCCGCGCCGCTGCCGGTAGTGCACGCAGACCCGGTCGAGCAGCGCGATCGACCCGGCGGCCATCAGCACCGGATACGTCCACGGGGTGTCCTCGTAGTAGCCCGAGGGGAAGGCGATGTCGGACTTCTCGATGAAGTCGCGGCGGTACGCCTTGTTCCAGGCCACCATGATCAGCCGCAGCAGCTCGGGCCGGTCGTCCAGCGTGCAGACCTCGGGGCCGGTCTCGCTGAGGATCGCCGCGAACTGATTGCGGTGGACATCGCCGTTCCAGTACGTGCGGGCGTAGTCGAAGACCAGCACGTCCGGCTCGCCGGTCCGCTCGATCCGGGCGGCGACGGCCTCCAGCGAGCCGGGGACCATGGTGTCGTCGGAGTCGAGGAACAGGACGTAGTCGCCGGTGGCGCGGGCGAGACCCGCGTTGCGGGCCCGGCCGAGGCCGATGTTCTCCGGCAGGTGCAGCACCTCGACGCGGGCGTCCCTGGCCGCGAACGAGTCGGCGATGGCGCCGCTGCCGTCGGGGGAGCAGTCGTCCACGACGATCAGTTCGACATCGGCGAAGGACTGGTCGAGCACGGATTTCAGACAGGCGTGCAGATACGCCTGCACCTGGTAGACGGGGACGACGACGCTGAAGCGGGGCACAGCACATCCAGGTTCGACACGGGGGCGAGGGGCGCACGGGCGCCCATGGCTTTCGCGCGGAGTGCCCGTTATATCCAGGGAACGCGTGGCCGCGCCGCTGGTTACGCTCCGGCGCGTCGCGAGTCGCGGATCCGTACAAGTGCTTTGGTGATGATCGGCGGCAGGACGTTGACCAGCAGACGGCGCGCCCGGGAGCGGCGCGGCGCGGGGGCGGCGGGGGAGGCGGCCGTCGGGGCCTGCGACTCGGCCCGCCCGGCGGGCCCCGCGGCCCGCGCGGCGGCGGATTCGGCGTGCTCCGCGGTCTGGGCCGCTGTCTGGCCTGCGGTCTGATCAGGGGCCTGTGCGGCGGCGGGCGCGTGCCGGGATGGCGGCTGCGACGGCGACACCGTACGGTCCCGGTCGCCCTTGACCCGCAGCAGCGGCGCGCCCGCCACCGTCTGCACCTCGTGCCACAGGTCGGCGCGGCCCGACACGTACGTCAGCAGCTCCGCGCGGATCTCGGCCGGATCCCCCCAGGTGGCGTACATCTTGCTCTCGGTCACGCAGATCGCGTGCAGCCCGCCGGAGGTGACCGCCTGCCAGACGGCGGCGGCCACGCCGGGACAGTGCGCCGAGCGGTAGTCGTCCAGCGCCACCACGCCGTGCGGGTGCAGCAGCTCGCGCGAGGTCTCGATGTCGGCGTGCACGTGCTCGTACAGGTGCGAGGCGTCGATGTGCGCGAACCGGCACGACACCGGCTGGACTCGGTCCCTGACCGTCGAGGACATGCCCTGGACGACCTCGGGCAGCTCGTCGTGGAAGGAGAGGTAATTGGCCTCGAACGAGTGACGGGTCAAGGTCGGGTACGACTTCTTCATCTCGGCGGAGTTGGCGTTGTCCTCGGCCGGGGCGTCGAACAGGTCGCAGACGGTGAAGGTGTCGCCCTCGCGCAGGTAACTCCCCATGAAGATGGCGCTCTTGCCGAGATAGGCGCCCACCTCCAGCAGGTCGCCGGGCTCGGTGCGGCTGACCTGCCGGGTCAGGAACCAGTCGAAGAGGACCTGGTCGACGGGGAAGAACCAGCCCTCGACCTGGGCCAGTTCGGTGGGCGCGGGAAGCCGGTCCTCGGCGGAGGTCATGGTCATGGGGGGATGTCCGATCGGTACGGGTGTGGGGGGCGTCAGTGTAAAGCGCCCGACGCCCCCCGTTTCGTACCGAATATTCCGCCGCCCCGCGCGTGCGCCGCTCCCCGGTGGCTACCCGGTGGCTCCCGGGCGGCTGTTGGACGGCCGCTGGACGGCTCCGTGGCGGCTACTTGACGGCGCCCGCCATCACACCGGACACGAACTGCCGCTGGAAGGCGAAGAAGACCACCAGCGGGACCACCATCGACACGAAGGCGCCGGGCGCCAGGATGTCGATGTTGTTGCCGAACTGCCGTACCTGCTGCTGGAGGGCGACCGTGATCGGCTGCGCGTCGCTGTTGGCGAAGATCAGCGCGACCAGCATGTCGTTCCACACCCACAGGAACTGGAAGATGCCCAGCGACGCGATGGCCGGGCCGCCCAGCGGCATGACCACCCGCACGAACAGCCGGATCTCGCCCGCGCCGTCCAGCCGCGCGGCCTCCAGCAGCTCGCGCGGGATCTCCGCGAAGAAGTTGCGGAGCAGGAAGATCGCGAAGGGCAGTCCGAACGCGGTGTGGAAGAGCACCACACCGGAGATGTCACCGAAGATCCCGATGTCGCCGAAGAGCCGCGCGACCGGGATCAGCGCCACCTGCACCGGCACCACCAGCATCGCCACCACGGCGATGAACCACCAGTCGCGGCCCGGGAACTCCATCCAGGCGAAGGCGTAACCGGCGAGCGAGCCGATCACCACGACCAGCAGCGTCGCGGGCACGGTGATCAGCGCGGTGTTCACCAGCGAGTCGGTGATCGCGTGATTGTCCAGCAGCGTGCGGTAGTTGGAGACCGTCAGCTCCGACGGCGAGGTGAAGACCTTCCACCAGCCGCTGGCCGAGATGTCGCTCGGCGTACGCAGCGACGACAGCAGCAGCCCGATCGTCGGCATCAGCCAGAACAGCGCCACCACCAGCAGGAAGACCCGTACCAGGCCGCCGCTCGCGCGGGCCGCGATCCGCGCGGCCACACTCTCCTTCGGCCTCGGCGCGGCCTCGGGCACCGCGTCGCCCTTCGCCGCCTGGCCGCCCGTCTCAGGACCGCCCGCCATGGCGGCCGATTCCGCGCTCATCGCCGTCCCTCCCTGCGCAGCCGCCGGATGTTGAAGATCATGACCGGCAGGACCAGCAGCAGCAGGATCACACCGATCGCGCTGCCCACCCCCTGGTTGTCGCCGCCGCCGAAGGACGACAGATAGAGCTGGAGGGCCAGGACGTTCGCGTCCGACTGGGTGTTGCCGGGCGCGATGATGTACACGAGGTCGAAGATCTTCAGCACGTTGATCATCAGCGTGACCGTGACGACCACCAGGACCGGGGCCAGCAGCGGCACGGTGATCCGGCGGAACACCTGCCACTCGTTGGCGCCGTCCACCCGCGCCTGTTCCATCAGCTCCCGCGGCACCCCGGCCAGACCGGCCGCGATCAGCACCATCGCGAAGCCCGCCCACATCCAGATGTAGCTGCCGATGATCGACGGCGTGATCAGATTCGGGCCGAGCCAGTTGACGCCGTTGTACTTGCCGGAGAAGTTCGAGGCGGGCAGCCGCAGTTGGGCCCCGGCGGCGGACGCGGGCAGCTTGTACGTGCCGTCCTTCCCGGACTTCGCCGTCGCCACCACCTTGCCGTCCTTGACCGCCTGCACCTTCACACCGGACAGCGCCTTCTCGCCCGGATCGATCACACCGGGCTTCCCGGTGCCGCCGGGCCTGAAGTCCAGCCATACGGTGCCGGTCACCGAATCCGGCTGCGAGGGCGCGGGCTTGGCGTCCACGGCGTTCGAGGGCAGCTTGTTCTGCGGGATGCCGATCAGCGGCAGATCCGCGGGACTGCCCTGCCGGGCCGTGGACTTGGTGGTGAAGGAGCCGCCCGCGCTCGGCGCGAGATCGCCGCCGGGACGCGGCCTGGCGCCCGGATAGGCCGCGTTGTCGGTGAACGTGTCATGGACCGCGACCACCACGGCGTTCGCGACGCCGCGCCCCGGGTCCTGCTCGTACACCAGCCGGAAGATGATCCCGGCCGCCAGCATCGAGATGGCCATCGGCATGAAGATGACCAGCTTGAACGCCGTGCTCCAGCGCACCCGTTCGGTGAGCACGGCGAAGACCAGACCGAGGGCGGTCGCCACGGTCGGCGCGACCACCACCCAGATCGCGTTGTTGCGCACGGCGGTGAGGATGCCGTGGTCGGTGAAGACCGTGCCGAAGTTCTTCAGACCGACGAAGGCGCTGCCGTCGGCGTCGAAGAGGCTGCGCTGGACGGTGTAGACGATCGGGTACACCACGAGCGCGCCCAGCAGGATCAGGGCGGGCAGCAGGAAGAGCGCGGCCACCCAGGGACGGGTGCCCATCAGGCTCCTGCGGCGGCCCGGTCCCTTGGCGGGCGGGCCGGGCAGAGGGCCGGGCGGCGGGGGGGGCCCCCCCCCCCGGGCCCCCCCCCCCCCCCCCCCCCCCGCGGCCCCCCCCCCCCCCCCCCCCCCCCCCCCCCCCCCC
>NZ_JBIBFQ010000012.1:0-182492 GCF_042955955.1 Streptomyces sp. NPDC008317 | reverse complement strand
GCGGGGGGGGGGGGGGGCGGGGGGGGGGGGGGGGGGGGGGGGGGGGGGGGGGGGGGGGGGGCCCCCCCCCCCCCGGGGCCCCCCCCGCCTCCCGCCCCCGCGGCGGAGTCAGCCATCGGGGGCATCTCGCCTCAGTTCCCGTACGCCTTGGCGGCGTCCGCTTCGAGCTTGGCCTGCACGCCCGCGACATCGGACGGCTTGGAGAGGAAGTCCTGGAGGTCCTTCCACTCGCCCTGGCCCTTGGTCCCGCCGAAGGCGGCCGGAGCCTGGTCCGACATGTCGAAGCGGAAGTCGTCGCCCGCCGCGATCAGCGCCTGCGCGATGGACCGCTGCACGTCGTCCGGGTACGCCGCGAAGTCCAGCGACTTGTTCGGCGACAGGTAACCGCCGCCCTGCGCCCAGATCTTGGCCGCCTCCGGCGTCGCGATGTACGTCAGCAGCGCCTGCGCGGCCGGGCTGTCCTTCAGCGCCACGCCCACGTCACCGCCGCTGACCACCGGCGCCTTGCCGCTGCCCACCGCGGGGAACGGGAAGACCTTCGCGTCCGTGCCCACCTTCGCCTTGGTGTTGGCGGCGATGAACGCGGAGACGAAGTCGCCCTCGTAGACCATCGCGCCAGCCGGCGGGTTGCCGGTGAAGACCTGCGTCACCGACTTCGGGAAGTCGGCGGCGAGCGCGCCGCTGTTGCCGCCCGCGAGCAGGTCCTTCTTGCCGAAGAGCTGCCCGAGCGTGGTGAGCGCGTCCTTCACCGACGGGTCGGTCCACTTGATGGTGTGCGCGGCGAGCTGGTCGTACTTCTCGGGTCCGGCCTGCGAGAGGTAGATGTTCTCGAACCAGTCGGTGAGCGTCCAGCCGTCAGCGCCGCCCACCGAGACCGGCGCGGTGCCCGACTCGAAGACGGTCTCCGCGGTCTTCAGGAAGTCGTCCCAGGTCTTGGGCACCGAGGCGCCCGCGGTCTCGAAAGCCGCGCTGTTGTACCAGATCAGCGACTTGTTGGAGACCTTCGCGTAGATGCCGTACTGCTTGTCCTTCCACGCCCCGAGCTTCTGCCATCCGGGCGAGAAGTTCTTCTGGAGTTGCGCGGTCGCCTCGGGGCCCAGCGGCTTCAGCCAGCCCTTGTCGGCGAATTGGTGCAGCACGCCGTTCTGCGCGAGGAAGGCGACATCCGGCGGGGCGCCGCCCTCGATCTTCGTGCCGAGGAAGGTGGACTGGCTGTCGCCGGTCGGGACGAACGTCGATTTCGCTCCGGTGAGCTTGTCGAACTCGTCCAGCACCTTCTGGAAGTTCTTCTGCTCCGGCCCCGTCCACACGGCGGCCACTTCGAGCTTCTGCCCGTGCAGATCGGGCAGCTTGACCCCCGAGGCGGAACTCGTGGCGGACGCGCTCGGCGATTTCCCGCCGTCGTCCTTCTTGTCGCTGTCACCGCCGCACGCGGCGGCGGTCAACGCCAGCGCGGTCGCCGTCACTGTGGCGAGCGCTATGCGCGTAGTGCGGTTGTTTCGGCTGGTGCGCGGATTCTTCAGCGTACGCATCTGGCCATCCCCTCAGTCCCGTGGCGTCTGTCCTATGCCTTCGCGAACCCCAGCCGCAAGGGAGTACGGGGCTCCGTGACAGCTATCGTGACCATGACGTGATCTTGAGCCAAACGCTTTAACAGGGACGGCGGTTGGAATATCGCCGCTTGTCCGTCACGCGCCTCCCGAATGCCGGGGCACGGGTGTGCCGCATGACGGGGCGTTGGCCAACGCCCCGTCAAATCGGCCTATCCGCACGGGAATCGACGGACGGCGTGCGCGATGACCGTAGGAACATCGCAGATCAGCCGTCTGACGCGGGCCAGTTGACCGCCGTCGGCCACCCGACCGGTTCAGACCAATGACGGTTTCCGCCCGCCGGACGGAATCGGATCGCCGTGCGGGTACGAATTGGCGGACGGGGCAGGATCAGGGCATCCGCGTGAAATCCGCGCGCGGACGCTTCGGACGCTTCCGACGCGTCGGTACGGGCGGATTCGGCGGGATGCCCGTCCGACGGGCCGTCCGACGGGCGCGCGATGTCAGATCAGCGGGCCGGGGGCGGAACCCGGCGCGCTCGCGGACGCGGCGCCTTCCGCGGCGCGCGCGCCCGCCTCCTCGGGCGCCGACTCCGCCGCCCGCTGCAAGGCACTGGCCAGCAGGGCGAGATCGGTCGGGCCGTTGCCCAGCTCGCGGACCTGGCGGCGGGCCGGAGGATCGCCCATCCGCTCCCACTCCAGCGCCACGACGGTCGGCCGGAGCGTCGCCGTACGCGGGATACGGCCGCTGACCCGGCCCGCCTGGAACGCCGTCACCGCGCCGCCGGGCCGCCGCAGATAGCCGCGCCCCGGCACCGTGTCGTCGAGCCCCGCCGGGTCCTCGACATGCACCAGCAGCGCCGCGGACTCCGCGTCCGGCATGCGCAGCGCGATCCGCAGCCGGGACCGCTCGTCGGCCTCGGTGGCCGCCGTACGCTCCGGGCGGCCGGTCGACGCGATGAGGTGCACACCGAGCCGCGCGCCCTCCCTGGCGACCGCCTCCAGCGCCCGGACGACACTGCCCGCCGCCGGTCTGCCGGTGCTGCCGAGACCGGGCGCGACCAGCTCGTCGAAGTCGTCCACGACCACCACGAGCCGGGGCAGCACGGGCTGGGTCCGCGCCGTCACCGCGCCCTGGCCGGTGGGCTTGCGCGCCCCCGTCTCACCGGCGCGCGCCTCGTTCCGCCCGTCGGACCGGCCGCCTTGGTGCGGCCCGCCCTGGTGCGGCACGGTCGCGGCGACCAGCCGGTCCCCGTGCCAGGCCGCGAAGTCCTGCCCGTCGAGCAGCTCCGCGCGCCGCTTCAGCTCCGCGCCGAGCGCCTGCGCGAACTCCCGCATCCGCAACGGGTCCGAGGCCACCAGATGCGTACTCACATGCGGCAGGTCGGCGCAGGCGCGCAGGCCCTCGCCGCGATCCTGCCCCGCCCCGTCCACCAGCACCAGGGACAGCCGCTCGGGGCGGTCGCCCGCCGCGAGCGCCGCCGCGACCGACCGCAGCAGCTCCGTCTTGCCCGAGCCCGGCGCGCCGCCGACCATCGCGTGCGGCCCCTCGGTCACCAGGTCCACCGCGACCCGGCCGCCCGCGCCGACGCCCAGGACGGCCGTCGCCGCCCCGACCGCCGCGGGGGCCGCCGCCCACCGGTCGGCGATCTTCGCGGGCGTGGCCAGCGCCAGGTCCAGCTCGTCGAGCAGCCGTACGGTGCCGGGCAGCGCGTGCCGCGAACGGGCGCCGGACACCTCGCCGTCGGCCTCGCGCAGCGGCGCCAGGGCGCGCGCGAAATGCTCGGCCCACGCGGCCGACACGGCGTCCAGCACGATCTCGTCGGCGGCCGGTTCCGGCGGCGCGCTCGCGGCGGCCGGGCCCGCGGGCTCGATCCGCAGCGTCGTCGCCACATCGCCCGACAGCCGGGCCACCACCCCGGTGTCCACGGCGGGCCGCTCCCCGCTCTCGGCCAGGCACAGCACATGCACCCCGACCGAGGGTCCGGCGACGGCGATCCGCGCCACGGTCTGCCGCAGCGTCGTGGACCCCGGATCGCCGTCCACCACCAGGAGCGTGAAGGGCCCTTCATACGAGGCCGCCGCCGCCGAAGCCGCCTCGGGGGTCGCGGCGGCCCAGCCCGCGCCCAGCGGACCCGCCTCCAGACGGCGCGCCAGCTCGCCGGTGCGCGCGTCCGCCTGGTCCCGGTCGAAGGCCAGCAGCAGCCGGCAGTCCTGGCCGTGCGCGGGGCGCAGATGCGGCAGCCAGTTCAGCCAGGACCACTCCTCGGCGCGCTGGTCGGCGGTGCGGGCGCGGTCGGCGCTCAGCATCACCAGCTCAAGAGCGGCGGGGGAGTGCAGCGCGCACAGCTGTGCCAGGACGGCGCGCGCCAGACCCGCCAGCCGCGGCCGGGGCCCGGCCAGGGTCAGCGCGGCCGTCCGCGGCGCCAGCAGGTCCACGGTGAACGGCACGGCCGTCAGCAGCCGCGTCCCGTCCTCGGACGGCAGATCCGCCGTCCCCAGCCGTACGGTCAGCGCGTCCGGATGGCCGGGACCGCGCTCCCACAGCCGCCGTCCCGGGCCCAGCGCCGTCAGCAGGACGGCCGCGGGATCGGGCCACCGCTCCCGCAGCGCCTCGGCCTCCCCGCCGTCCCCGTCGTCCGCGACGCCCTTCGCCGCGCCGAGCCGCCGCCGCGCCCAGGCCCCTATCGACCCGACGACGCCGCCGCCACCGGGGCGCCGCGCGCTGTCGAATCCGGGCGCCCGGCGCTCACCGGTGGCCCGGCGGCCACTGCCCAGGGGGGCGTCGTCCTCGTCGCCGTCGTCGCCGTACACGTCGGCGGGGGCGCCGGGCGCGTCGTACGGGGCGCCGGGCGTACGGCCGTAGGCCTCGGCCTCGGGCGCCGCCGGGGGACGGCTGTGCGCCGTGCCGGACGTACCCGCGCCGGGGAGGCCGTCCGGCCGCGCACCGCCGAAGGCACCGGGGCCGGTGGCGGCACCCGCGCCTGCGTCGACGGCCGCGCCCAGGGCCAGGCCCGCGCCGTGCGTGACGGTGGACGAGGGGTCGGTGACCGGGAGCGGCGCGGAGGGCTCGCGCAGCGAGACGCGCAGGTGCCCGTCGGCGTCGGGCTCGGCGGCGAGCGCGGAGGGCCCGGTGGGGCTTCCCGACTCCAGGCGGAGCGTCGACTCGCCGATCCGGAGCAGGGCGCCCGGGGGCAGCGCGAGGGGGCGGGGGCCGACGGACCGCCCGGCGAGGGTGGTGCCGTTGGTCGAGTCGAGGTCGGCGACGGTGATGAGCCCGTCCGCGCCGAAGGCGACCTCGCAGTGCAGACGGGAGACGTCCGGGTCGTCGAGCGGCACGTCGGCGTCGGCCGAGCGGCCGATCCTGGCCTGGCCGCCCTGGAGCAGGTGCACACCGCCCGCGTCGGGGCCGCCGACCACATGCAGCCTGGCCGTCTCGGCGGGCGGCTGCCCGTACTGCCCGAACCGGCCGTACTGACCGTGGTCCGCGACATGGCCGCCGCGCTGCTCCGCGGGCGCGTGCAGCGAGAGCAGGGCGCCGTCCACCAGGGGCGGCACGCCCAGCGGCGTGGTCGGCGCGAGCCGCAGCGTCCCGGCGAAGAGCGCGACGGACGCCCCGGCGGACCTGCCCGGCTGCCCGGACCCGGCCGCGGAGGCGAGGGCACCGGCCACCGCGCCCAGCGTGGTCCCCGCGGGCGCGGTGATGAGCACGTCGCAGGCGCGCACGGCCCGACCGCTGCGCGGCCCGAGGACGGTCAGCCGGATCTGCATCTCGTCCGCGCTCCCCTTCTGCCCTGACCCGCGGCGGGAAGTCCCCTCCCCGGCCGCGCGCGGGCGCGTCGACACGTACAAGCACGAGCGGTGGAGCCCCCGTTGCCCCAACCGGACCGTACGGGTGCATCCTCCCACCCGCCACTGACACCCCGTCCCCGGTCCCGTCCCGAGTGATCTTGAAAGTACGGCAGATGATCATCCCGCGACGGAAACCGTCCGGAAAGAGCGCCGCATCCGACCGGAAAGCCGCCGCTCGCGGCCGATCGCCGCCACAAACCGGGCGCGGGCCCTCAGTGCGCGATTCACCGCGCGCCACGGCACATGCCCGTGACACCACGTGACGCAACCAACAGCCCGGTCCTCGCGTCCTAGGTCGGACAACTGTTCTCGGACGTTCTCGGGCGTTCCCGGACCATCCGCGGGCCCTCGCCGGGCCGTCGTCCGGCCGACGGCGGGCCGGCGGCGGGTCGTGGGCGTGACACCGGGCACGGCACGGAACGCCGGACGGAACGCGGCACGGGCCGATTCCCGTGGCGCGGCCAGGACGCGGGTCCGCCCGGCGGCACTACGCTTGGCCGGAATCAGGGCGAGCCCGCCATGAGTACGGCCATGAGCACCGCCGCGCACGTGCCGGCGGCGCGCATGGTCAGGGCGGACACACTACGGAGCAGGGAGCGCATGACGTGCGGCCGGTAGGCAGCAAGTACCTCCTGGAGGAACCGCTGGGACGCGGCGCCACGGGCACCGTCTGGCGTGGCCAGGTGCGCGGCGAGCAGGGCAGCGCCGTCGCCGTCAAGGTGCTCAAGGAAGAGCTGGCCGGCGACCCGGACGTGGTGATGCGCTTCCTGCGCGAGCGTTCCGTGCTGGTCCGGCTGCGCCACCCGCACATCGTCCGGGTCCGCGACCTGGTCGTCGAGGGCGATCTGCTCGCCCTGGTGATGGACCTGATCGACGGCCCCGACCTGCACCGCTACCTGCGGGAGAACGGGCCGTTCAGCCCGGTCGGCGCCGCACTGCTCACCGCGGCCGTCGCCGACGCGCTCGCCGCCAGCCACGCCGACGGCGTCGTGCACCGCGACCTCAAGCCCGCCAATGTGCTGCTCGCCACGGTCACCGGCGAGGACGGCAATCCGCAGATGCACCCGATGCTGACCGACTTCGGCATCGCGCGGCTCGCGGACTCGCCGGGCCTCACCCGTACCCACGAATTCGTCGGCACCCCCGCCTACATCGCGCCGGAGTCCGCGCAGGGCCGCCCGCAGACCTCGGCCGTGGACGTCTACGGCGCGGGCATCCTGCTGTACGAGCTGGTCACCGGGCGTCCGCCGTTCCGCGGCGACAGCGCCATCGAAGTGCTCCAGGCGCACCTCAACCAGGAGCCGCGCCGCCCCACGACCGTGCCGGAACCGCTGTGGACGGTGATAGAGCGCTGCCTGCGCAAGGAGCCGGGGCAGCGGCCCAGCGCCGAGAACCTGGCCCGCGCGCTGCGCGTGGTCGCCGCGGGCATCGGCGTGCACTCCTCGCCCGCCGCGGCCGAGGCGGCCTTCGCCGTCGGCGGCCTCCTGGCGCCCGACGCGACACCGACGCTGGTCCCCGGCACCGGCCAGGGCTCCGCCTCCGCCTCCGGGGACGCGGAGCCGACCCAGGTGCTGCCCTCCCGCCAGGGCGCGACGCCTTCCACCTACGACCCGAACGCCTCCACCACCGAACTGCCCGGCGACCCCGGCCCCGGCGGTGCCGCCGCCGAGGGCACCCGCGTCCTGCCGCCCATCCCGGACGAGGGCCCCGGCACCCCCCAGGGCCCGCACCCGTGGGAATCCCAGCTCAGCGCCCTGCGGCACCGCAACGAGCAGACCGAGCTGCGCTACCTTTCCCCCGAACAGGACCCCCTGCGCCGCGAGCCGCGCCGCCGCCCCCAGCCCCAACAGCCCCCGCGCCAGCCGCACCAGGGGCAGGGGCAGGGCCAAGGTCGGGGGCAGCAGGGCGGACAGGGGTACGCGCAGCCGTACCAGCAGCCCCAGCAGCAGCGCCCTCAGCCCCCGCAGCCGCGCTACCAACAGCCGCAGCCGCAACGCTACGAGCCCCAGCGCCCGCCCGCCCCCGCGCCCGAGCCCCGCCAGCGCGAGCCCCGCCAGCGCAGCGCCAACCCCATGAAGATCCCGGGCCTCGGCTGCCTCAAGGGCTGCCTCACCGTCATCCTCGTGATCGTCGTCATCTTCGTCGTCGTCTGGTACACCACCCCCCTCCCCGACTGGGTCAACAGCACCCGCAACCTCTGGGACGCCTCCTCCGGCTGGGTCAGCACCGTCTACGACAAAATCTCCTCGATCACGGGCGACTCCAACGGCAACTAACGGGCTCCGCCCGCCGGTTGACGCCGGGGTGCGCCGCACGACGGCCCCGTGAGACAGGGCGGTCCGCCGCTGGGTGTGGTTGCGGGGGAGGGTGCGCCGCGAGGCCAGCGCTACGGGGTGGGGTTCGCTGTTCGGTGCGGCTGCGGGGGAGGGCGCGCCGCCGGGGTGTGGTTGTGCAAGGGGGTTCGCCGCCGGGGTGCGTTTGCGCAGGGGCTGCGCCCTTACGGCACCGCTGGGCGGTGGGGTTCGCCGCTCGGGTGCGTTTACGCAGGTGGGGTTCGCCGGTAGCCAGCGAGCCGAAGGCGGCGCCGGTGTTGAAAGGGAGAACGCGCACAGCGACCGAGGAACGAGGGAGCGAGCACGATCGACCGTCGACACCGGATCTAAGCCGCCGGAGGCGAGAGGGCGGCAAAAAAGGGGATCGCGGTGAGCTGACACAAGAGGGCCTCGCGCAATCTCACCCTGGGGGGGCGTCTCCCGTGGGGCCACCATGATGGGTGTCGTCTCGTACCAGCTCACCGTGCGTGGGTGCCCTCTCGCGCAGCTGAGCGTTGCGGGTGAAGGTGGGTGGGTGTCGTCTCGCGCAAGCTCGCCGTGCGCACGAACCCCCTCCCGTCGGCCCAGCGTTGCGGGTAAGGGCTGGTGGGTGCCGTCCTGTGTGGGCTCACCGTGGTGCGAACCGCCTCGTGCCAGTTCACCCTGCGCGGGTGCCGTCCCGCGTGAGGTCACCGTCGTGCGAACCGCCTCTCGCATCCTCACCCTGCGGGGGAGCCGTCCTTTCTATGCGCACCCCGATCCCCTTTTTTTGCCGCCCTTCCGCCTCCGGGCGCTTAGACCCGGTGTCGACAGTCGATCGTGCTCGCTCCCTCGTTCCTCGGTCACTGTGCGCGTTCTCCTTTTCAACACCGGCGCGCCCTTCGGCTCCATGGCTACCGGCGAACCCTCCTGCGTAGCAGCGACCTTGGGGCGCAGCCTCTCGCGCAACCGGACCCCAGTGGCGAACCCCCCTGCGCGGCGGTGACCTGGCCGCGCAACCTCCTGCGCAGCCGCACCCACCCCCTGCGCACCCCCCGCACCCACCCCCGAAGGCGGTGCCCTCTCGGCGAGGCACCCTTGCACCGGTGGGGTGCTTGGGGTGGGGATTTGTCGACTTCTGGAGGGTGATTTCTGTGGCGGAACGGCGCGTGAGGGGGCTCGCGTACCCCGAACGGCCCCTGATCCGCGTAGCTTTGTCGCCAACACGACGGACTGTCGGAGGAGTCGGAGCAAGCCTTGGCCAGGAAGATCGGCAGCCGGTACACCGCGCACCAGGTGCTCGGGCGGGGGTCCGCGGGCACGGTGTGGCTCGGCGAGGGCCCCGAGGGCCCGGTCGCCATCAAGCTGCTGCGCGAGGACCTCGCCTCCGACCAGGACCTCGTCGGCCGCTTCGTGCAGGAGCGCACGGCGCTGCTCTCCCTGGACCATCCGCACATCGTCGGCATCCGCGACCTCGTGGTGGACGGCACCGACCTCGCCCTGGTGATGGACCTGGTCCGCGGCACCGACCTGCGCTCGCGGCTGGAACGCGAGCGGCGCCTGGTGCCGGAGGCCGCCGTCGCGATCGCCGCGGACGTCGCGGACGGGCTGGCCGCCGCGCACGCGGCGGGCGTCGTCCACCGCGACGTGAAGCCGGAGAACGTGCTGCTGGACTCGGCCGTCGCCACGGGCCCCGGCGGCGCGCCGCCCGCGCTGCTCACCGACTTCGGCATCGCGCGGCTGGTCGACACCCCGCGCCGCACCCGTGCCACCCGGATCATCGGCACCCCCGACTACCTGGCCCCGGAGATCATCGAGGGCCTGCCGCCGCGCGCGTCGGTCGACATCTACGCGCTGGCCACCGTGCTGTACGAACTCCTCGCGGGATTCACGCCGTTCGGCGGCGGCCACCCCGGCGCGGTGCTGCGCCGGCACGTCACCGAGACCGTCGCGCCGCTGCCCGGTCTGACCGACGACCTGTGGCGGATTCTCGCGGCCTGCCTGGCCAAGGCCCCCGCCTCGCGGCTGACCGCGGGCGAGCTGGCCACCCGGCTGAGGGACCTGCTGCCGCACCTCGCGGGCCTGCCCGCGCTCGACGTCGCCGCCCCCGGCACCGACGACGGCGGACCGGGCGCGGACGACCAGGACGCGTACGACGACGGCTTCGCCGACCTGCCGCCCGGTGCACCGGAACCGCCCCGCGGCCCCGGCGCCGACCGCCCGCGCGGCGCCGTACCGCTGGTCAGGGGCGCCGCGCCGGACTCCAGCCGGGACACCCACACCAGCATCAAGCTGCCCACGGCGGAGGAGCTGGCCGGTTACGGCGCCGCCTCCCGCAACGGCAAGGGCAGCAAGGCGGCCCGCGACAGCCAGCGCCGCGCCTCGGCGCCGGGCCGCCCGGCCAGCCCCCGGCACCGCGCGGTCTCCGACGCCGTGCGCCAGCGCCGGATCAAGTTCGCCGCCGCGGCCGCCGCCGCGCTCGCCGTCGCGGGCATCGGCGGCTGGGGGATCGCCACCGCGGGCTCCGGCTCGGGCAACGACTCCGGCGGCACCTCGCGGGACGACGCCCCGCCCAGCCCGACGCCGACCGCCACCCGCGGCACCCCGACCGCGCCCACCGCGGGCGCCGCCTCCCCGCAGGGCCGCACCGGCGCGCCCGTCACGCTCCCGCAGTGGTCGTCGTACAAGGACGTACCGGCCGCGGGCGTCAAGCTGCTCGGCGGCCCGCGCGCCCTGACCATGGACGGCGCCACGTACGTCTTCGCCCGCGGCGCCGACAAGAACGTCTGGTACGTGATCCGGGACGGCTCCGGCTACGGCGCGTGGCACAAGCTCACCGGGATAAGCGTGGACGACGACCCGGCGGTGGCGTCCGCGCACGCCGGGCGGATCGACCTGTTCGGGCTCGGCACCGACGGGCTGCTCTACCGCCGCACGCTGACCGACGGCTACTGGAACGCCTGGTCGCAGGTGGACGAGCGGACCCGCTTCGACGCGGCGCCCGCCGCCGCGTCCTCGGAGCCCGGCCGGATCGACCTGGTCGGACGGGTCGGCGGCGACCTGGTGACCGCCTCGCTGGTCGGCGACCGCTGGAACGCCTGGGCGCTGGTGCCCACCGCGGGCCGGATCACCTCGGCCCCCGCGCTGATCTCCCGGTCCCGCGGCTCCCTGGACGCCTTCGTGGTCCGCAAGGCCGACGGCGCCGTGCTGCGGCTGCCGTACTCCGGCGGCGCCTGGCGGCCCAGCGAGGTCATCAAGGGCCTGGACACCTCCGCGCGCCCCGACGCGGTCGCCGCCTCGGGCCGGCTCTTCGCCTTCACGCCCGGCACCCAGGCCGCCGCCGCGCTCGACGGCGACGCCGCCTCGCTGGACGGCGACTGGGCCACCGCGCCCTTCACCGCGCCCACCGACGCGGCCCTGGGCGCCGCCGCCTCCGCGCACACCCTGGAGCTGTACTCCAGGACGCCGTCGGGCACCCTCACCCGCACCACGGCCCACATCTGACGCGATCCGGCCCGCCCGGCACCGGATCGCGGGCCCTCCCGGCGGCCGGCGGGCTCCCGGCCGGGGCGGGTCCGCTCGACCAGCCGGTAGGCTGGAGCCGTGGCGATCGTCGATGTTTCCGAAGAGCTGAAGTCCCTGTCCTCGACCATGGGGTCGATCGAGGCCGTCCTCGACCTCGACCGGATGCGGGCCGACATCGCCGCGCTGGAGGAGCAGGCCGCGGTGCCGTCCCTGTGGGACGACCCGGAGAACGCGCAGAAGATCACCAGCCGGCTCTCCCACCTCCAGGCGGAGCTGCGCAAGGTCGAGGCGCTGCGCGGCCGGATCGACGACCTGTCCATCCTCTTCGAGCTGGCCGAGAGCGAGGACGACGCCGACGCGCAGACCGAGGCCGAGGCCGAGCTGGAGTCGGTGCGCAAGGCGCTGGACGAGATGGAGGTCCGCACCCTGCTGTCCGGCGAGTACGACGCCCGTGAGGCGCTGGTCAACATCCGCGCCGAGGCGGGCGGTGTCGACGCCGCCGACTTCGCGGAGCAGCTCCAGCGGATGTATCTGCGCTGGGCCGAGCGGCACGGCTACCCGACGGAGGTCTACGAGACCTCGTACGCGGAGGAGGCCGGCATCAAGTCGACCACCTTCACCGTCAAGGTCCCCTACGCCTACGGCACCCTCTCCGTCGAGCAGGGCACCCACCGCATGGTGCGGATCTCGCCCTTCGACAACCAGGGCCGCCGCCAGACGTCCTTCGCGGGCGTCGAGGTGCTGCCGGTCGTGGAGCAGTCCGACCACGTCGAGATCGACGAGTCCGAGCTGCGCGTGGACGTCTACCGCGCCTCGGGCCCCGGCGGCCAGGGCGTCAACACCACCGACTCCGCGGTGCGGATCACCCACATCCCGACCGGCATCGTCGTCTCCTGTCAGAACGAGCGCTCGCAGATCCAGAACAAGGCGAGCGCGATGAACGTCCTCCAGGCCAAGCTGCTGGAGCGGCGCCGCCAGGAGGAGCAGGCCCTGATGGACTCCCTCGGCAAGTCCGACGGCGGCAACTCCTGGGGCAACCAGATGCGTTCGTACGTCCTGCACCCGTACCAGATGGTCAAGGACCTGCGCACCGAGTACGAGGTCGGCAACCCGCAGGGCGTCCTGGACGGCGACATCGACGGCTTCATCGAGGCGGGCATCCGCTGGCGCAAGTCCCGCGAGAAGGCCACCGCGTAATCGGGAGCGGATCACCGCGTGATACGGCCCCGCGCCGTACGGCTGAGAGGGCGATACGGCCCCGCCGTACGGCCGTTGCCTTGATCCCATCTGTCTGCCGTGTCACAGACGTGTGCTGAAGTGCCGGGCAAGACGGGACAGTTGGGGCACTTTGCGCTTAATGACCTTGACGCTCCCGGTGAATGCCACAAAGGTGATGTCCGGCATGCGCGCGAAAGCGGCGTAATCGACCGTGCCCGCAGCGGCGCGTGCTTCAAGCCGACGTCTACCGGGGGTAGTTGAGACATGACCAAGCAGAGCACGAGGGTACGCGTCACGCGCGTGGCGGCCGTCGCGGTGATCGCGGCCGGTGCGTCCCTGACCGTGGCGGGGGCTGCTCAGGCGGCGGTGAGCAGCGACGCGCCGCCGTCGGCCGCCGCGGTGGTGGACCCGCCCACGACGGACCCGACGGACGAACCGACCACGCCGCCGACCGACGAGCCGACCACGCCCCCCACCACGCCCCCGACGACGCCTCCCACGACGCCGCCGACCACGCCCCCCACCACCCCGCCGACGACGCCTCCCACGACGCCGCCGACCACTCCGCCCACCACGCCTCCGACGACCGCGCCCGGCTCCATCGCCGGTGTCAGCGGCGGCAGCGACGACGGGGGTCCGAGCGGTTCGCCGAGCCCCAGCGTCAGCCCGAGCGCGACGGGCAACAGCAACACCTGCACCCTGACCGGTGACAGCGTCGACTGCGGGAACAACAACCCCGGCACCGACAACACCCAGCAGGTCCCGCAGAGCCAGACGACGCAGCAGCTCGCCGAGACCGGCTCCGACGGCACCACGTACATGCTCATCGGCGCCGCGGCCCTCGTGGCGGGCGGCGTCGGCTTCAAGCTGGCCCCGCGCCTGAAGGAGCGCCGCGACGCCTCCTGAGGCGCCGCGCGACCGCACCTGACGCGTACGACGAAGGGCCCGGAACGCGATGCGTTCCGGGCCCTCCGTGCTGTCTCAGCTCGCCCACCCGTGGATGTGACGTACCTCTCACGTATTTCTCACGTGCCGCCCGCGGGACTGCTCTACGCGGTCGCGTGCTCCACCACGAGCACCACCGTCAGCAGGGCCACGAGCAGGGCTATCAAGGTGGCGGGGGAGATGTTGGACCAGGGATTCTCCCGCTCCAGGCGGGCGCGGTTCGCCCGGCAGACGGGGCAGCGGCCCTCGCTCACCGGACCCGCGCAGTTGGCGCACACCAGCCGGTCGCACGTCATGCGATCTCCTCCTCGTCCGGTGAACGCCCCGGGAGGCCGAAGTGTTCCTTGTTCCACTCTGCCAGCTTCCGCCGGATTCGGCGCGGCCCCCGGTGGACCGGCGGCCGTACGGCGGCTCCGGCGGGGTCCGCGAGAGCGGCGCGGGCGGGGGAGCGGACCTCCGGTGGCGGCCGACCGCGCTGAGGTGTAAGGGGTCAATGACGGGTTTGTCCGCGTGTGCCCTGTGGGCAAGCCCACCAACCCTCCCCGGCGACTGCGCACCCCTGGCTCGGTCGCGTAGTGTCGCCCCCACATCCCCTGTCCACCCGTCCCCGCAAACCTGGTGCGAACGTGATCCGATTCGACAGCGTCACCAAGACCTACCCCAAGCAGAACCGTCCTGCACTTCGGGACGTCTCGCTGGAGATCGAGAAGGGTGAGTTCGTCTTCCTGGTGGGCTCGTCCGGCTCGGGAAAGTCGACCTTCCTGCGGCTGATCCTGCGCGAAGAGCGCACGGACACGGGAATGGTGCACGTCCTCGGCAAGGACCTCAACCGGCTGTCGAACTGGAAGGTGCCGCAGATGCGGCGCCAACTCGGCACCGTGTTCCAGGACTTCCGGCTGCTGCCCAACAAGACGGTCGCGGAGAACGTGGCGTTCGCCCTCGAAGTGATCGGCAAGGCCCGCGGCACCATCCGCAAGACCGTGCCCGAAGTGCTCGACCTGGTCGGCCTCGCGGGCAAGGAGGACCGGATGCCCGGCGAGCTGTCCGGCGGTGAGCAGCAGCGCGTCGCCATCGCCCGCGCCTTCGTCAACCGGCCCATGCTGCTGATCGCGGACGAGCCGACCGGAAACCTCGACCCGCAGACCTCGGTCGGCATCATGCGCCTGCTGGACCGGATCAACAGGACCGGCACGACCGTGGTGATGGCGACCCACGACCAGAACATCGTCGACCAGATGCGCAAGCGCGTCATCGAGTTGGAGAAGGGGCGGCTGGTGCGCGACCAGTCGCGCGGTGTCTACGGCTACCAACACTGAGAGCCGCGCGTACGGCGTACGTACTGCCGTACAGCAGTAGTCACCACCCCCCTGAAAGGACAACCAGAGACCATGCGCGCCCAGTTCGTCCTGTCGGAGATCGGCGTAGGACTCCGCCGCAATCTCACCATGACCTTCGCGGTGATCATCTCCGTCGCGCTCTCCCTCGCCCTGACCGGTGGCGCCCTGCTGGCCAACAAGCAGGTCAAGTCCATGAAGGGCTACTGGTACGACAAGGTCCAGGTCACCATCTACATGTGCAACAAGGGCGACGCGTCGACGACGCCCAGTTGCGCCAAGGGCGCCGTCACCGACGACCAGAAGGCCCAGATCAAGGCCGACCTGGAAAAGCTCCCGATCGTGGAGAAGGTCTACTTCGAGAACGCCGAGCAGGCGTACAAGCACTACCAGGAGCAGTTCAAGAGCTCCCCGCTCGCGGCCTCGATCACCCCGGACCAGATGCAGGAGAACTACCGGGTCAAACTCAGGGACCCGACGAAGTTCACCGTCGTCGCGAGCGCCTTCGACGGGCGTCCGGGGGTGCAGTCCGTTGAGGATCAACGGGCCGTGCTGAAGAACCTCTTCTCGCTGCTGAACGGTATGACGCTGGCCGCCTGGGTGGTGCTGGCCTTCATGCTCACCGTCGCGATGCTGCTGATCGTGAACACCGTGCGCGTGTCCGCCTTCAGCCGCCGCAGAGAGACCGGCATCATGCGGCTGGTCGGCGCCTCCAGCTTCTACATCCAGATGCCGTTCATCATGGAGGCGGCCTTCGCCGGACTCGTGGGCGCGGGGCTGGCGTGCGGAATGCTGCTCGGCGGCCGGTACTTCATGATCGACGCGGGTCTGAAGCTCCAGGAGAAGATCCCGCTGGTCTCCTTCCTCGGCTGGGACTCGGTGGTCGCGGTGCTGCCGCTGGTGCTGCTGATCGGCGTCGTGATGCCGTCGATCGCCGCCTTCATCGCGCTGCGCAGGTATCTGAAGGTCTGACGCCCGCGGGCCGGGCCCGGCCGTCGTGCCGGGCCCTTCGCGGGGCCGTACGGCGGGGGACGGGTCCCAGGGGGGCGGTGTACCGGGTTGCGGATCATGCCCCGCCGAGGTAGCGGCAACTATCCGTATGCCGCCCGTTTCTGTCCTAGACTTCCGGCCATGTCCGGCCCGTCGCTGTTCGGGACGCCCCGCCGCTTGCGCCGCGGGGCCACTCTGACGTTGGTGTTCAGCACTCTGCTGGCCACCGGTGCGGCGGCCAGCGGACTCACCGCGCCGGACGCCCGGACCGCCGCCCGCGCCACCCGTATCGCCGCCGCGCCGGTCGCCGACGGGCGGCAGGATGACGGCAAGCCGCCGGCCCCGCCCCACGGCGGCGAGCCCGCCCCGTCGTCCCCTGCGGCCTCCGAGACCCCCACGGGCTCGCGGGCGAAGCCGGACGGGACGAACGGCGACCACGTCGACACCGGCCGGATCGCCGAGGAGATCCAGGACGGCAAGGTCGGCCCGCTCGCCGCCGCGAAGCTCGTCAGCCGCAGCGGCGACCGCTGGTCGTCCTTCTACACCGCCCGCGAGTACGCGGGCCTCCAACAGGCGCTCGACGGCCGCTACGTCGGTGTCGGCCTGTCCGTGCGGCGGATCGACGACGGCCGGATCCAGATCGCCCGCGTCCAGCCCGGCAGCCCCGCCGATCGCGCGGGCCTGCGCGAGGGCGACCTGCTGGCCACCATCGGCCCGGTCAAGTGCACCGGCCTCGCGGTCACCGAGGTCGTCGCGGACCTGCGCGGCGACAACGTCCCCGGCAGCGTCGTGCAGCTGGGAGTCCAGCGGGCACAGCGTAGTTGGACGGTCACGGTACGTCGCGCCACGCTCGACACCGACGCCGTCACCGTGACGCGGTCCGCCGACGCGCCCACGGTCGTCAAGATCGACGCCTTCACGCTCGGCGTCGGCGACCAGGTACGCGACGCGGTACGGGACTCCGAGCACGGCGTGCTGCTCGACCTGCGCGGCAACTCCGGCGGCCTGGTCACCGAGGCGGTCGCGGTGGCCTCCGCCTTCCTCGACGGCGGCCTCGTCGCCACCTACGACGTCCACGGCGAGCAGCAGGCCCTCTACGCGGCCGAGGGCGGCGACACCACCGTCCCGCTGGTCATCCTGGTCGACGGCGGCACGATGAGCGCCGCGGAACTGCTCACCGGCGCCCTCCAGGACCGCGGCAGGGCCGTCGTCATCGGCTCGCGCACCTTCGGCAAGGGCTCGGTCCAGATGCCCAGCACGCTGCCCGACGGGTCGGTCGCCGAGCTGACCGTCGGCCACTACCGGCTGCCGGACGGGCGCAGTGTGGACGGGCGCGGCATCGACCCCGATGTGACCGTCCCCTCCGGTGAGGACCCGCTCGCCGAGAGTCACGAGGTATTCGCTGGCCTCGGACCCCCCTCCTAGTGGGACAATGGCCCGGTTATGGCAAAAGAGACGGGTCGCAAACTGATCGCGCAGAACAAGAAGGCGCGGCACGATTACCTCATCCTGGACACCTTCGAGGCCGGGCTCGTGCTGACCGGCACCGAGGTCAAGTCCCTGCGCCAGGGACGCGCCTCCCTGGTGGACGGCTTCGCGCAGCTCGACGGCGGCGAGGCGTGGCTGCACAACGTGCACATCCCGGAGTACACCCAGGGCACCTGGACCAACCACTCCGCGCGCCGCCGCCGCAAGATGCTGCTGCACCGCGCCGAGATCGAGAAGCTGGTCCACAAGACCCAGGAGACCGGGCACACGATCGTGCCGCTCGCCCTGTACTTCAAGGACGGCCGCGCCAAGGTCGAAATCGCCCTGGCCAAGGGCAAGAAGGAGTACGACAAGCGGCAGACCCTGCGCGAGAAGCAGGACCGCCGCGAGTCCGACCGCGCCATCTCGGCCGTGCGCCGCAAACAGCGCGGCTGAGCCGCCCCCGGCCGCCGGCCTCGACGCGCCCGGGGGAGACGCGGGTGACACGACGTCACGACGTCGGCTCGCCCTGAAACGACAAAACGGCACCCTCCCGAAGGAGGGTGCCGTTGTCACATGGGGTGGTGGAGATGGCGGGAATCGAACCCGCGTCCTGTGGTGCGGAATCAGGGCTTCTCCGAGCGCAGTCCGCTGTGCTTTTCTCGGCCCCGGCTGTCACGCGGACAAGCTGCCGACGGGCTCAGTCACTGTTTGATTTCCTTCTGAGGCCCGTGACCGGCCCTAGAAGTTTAGATCCCTTGATGATGCCAGGATCCGGGTCGGGATCACCCCCGGGCTGACACTTCGCAAGTCGCTACTTAGGCAGCGAGGGCGAAGGAATCGCGCTTGGTGTTGGCGATTATTGGTTGCGACATATGGTTAACGAGATCATTGCCGCTTCCTCGGCTCGCTTCCCCTGCTTCGACATCCCCAGTCGAAACCGATCATCCCCATGTTGATTTTTCAAGGTGCACCACCCGAGGGTGGCGGCTGCTTCCATCGTACGGGATCAACGGTCACACGGGCCAGCGCATTCCCCCGTGGGTGGCCCGGCGCACGCCCGGGAGCAAGCGCGCGGCCACCCGGCCGTCACCGGGGAGGGGGCGGCGGCGCGGGTGGCGCCGTTGTGCCACGTCACATCCGTGCCACCGGAAACGGGTGACACACCCTCCGGCCCCACCGGATTCTTTCCAGCATCGCGTGCACATGCATGGAAAGGGGCTGGACCGATGAGACGAACCCGCTTCGCGGCGGTCGTGTCGACAGGGCTGATCCTGGCCGTCTCCGCCGCCGTACCCACCGCGGCCGTCGCCGTACCCGGCGCCGAACCCGTACCGACATCGGGCGCACAGCCGGGGACAACCCCCGACAGCACCGCCACGGTTCGGCTGATCACCGGCGACCGGGTGCGGGTGACGACGACCGCGGACGGCCGGCACACCGCCTCCGTCGAGCCGGGCGCCGGACGGGAGCGCGTCGTCTTCCACACCTCGGACGCCGACGGGCGGCTGACCGTGCTGCCGTCGGACGCCGACCCCCTCGTACGGTCGGGGCGGCTTGACCGGCGGCTGTTCGACGTGACGGCGCTGGTGGAGCAGCGGTACGACGAGGAGCACCGGGCCTCGCTGCCGCTGATCGTCGCGGGGTCCGGGGGAGCGGCGGCCGACCGGCTGACCGCGCTGGCCGCGCCCGGCGCCCCCACCCATGACCTGGGCAGCATCGGGGCCCACTCCCTCACCGTCCCCGACGCGAAGCTCGCCGCCTTCTGGCAGCAGATCGTGCCCGCGGGAACGGACACCGGGAAGACCGGCACCGCGGCGGCCGGCACCGGGCCGGCCGACACCGCGAAGGCCGCCGCCGTCCCGAAGATCTGGCTCGACGGCCGGGTCCGGGCGGCGGCGGACAGCATGGACCAGATCGGCGCGCCGCCGCTGTGGAAGGCGGGATACGAGGGCACGGGCGTCAAGGTCGCGGTGCTGGACACCGGAGTCGACCAGACCCACCCCGACCTCAAGGACCGCGTCGCGAAGGCCGAGGACTTCACCGAGAGCCCGACCGGCACCGGCGACCACTTCGGACACGGTACGCACGTGGCGTCCATCGTCGGCGGTACGGGAGCGGCCTCTGGCGGTGCCCGCAAGGGCGTCGCCAAAGCCGCGAATCTGCTGGTCGGCAAGGTCCTCGGGGACGACGGCTACGGCTACGACTCGCAGGTCATCGCGGGCATGCAGTGGGCGGCCGACCAGGGCGCCAAGGTCGTCAACATGAGCCTGGGCGCCGACGACGAGAGCGACGGCACCGACCCGATGAGCCTGGCGCTGAACGAGATCAGCGAGGCCAGCGGCACCCTCTTCGTCGTCGCGGCGGGCAACAACGGCGAGAACGGGCAGCAGACCGTGGGCATCCCGGGCGTCGCCGACGACGCGCTGACCGTCGGCGCGGTCGACGGCAAGGACGCGCTGGCGAACTTCTCCAGCCGCGGCCCGCGCTACGGCGACGGCGCCGTCAAGCCCGATGTCACCGCGCCCGGCGTGGACATCGTGGCGGCCCGCGCGAGCGGCACGACGCTCGGCGACCCGGTCGACCCGTACTACGTCAGCCTGTCGGGGACGTCGATGGCGACCCCGCATGTGGCGGGCGCCGCGGCCCTGTTGGCGCAGCGGCACCCGGACTGGACCGCGCGCCAACTCAAGGACGCGCTGATCAGCACCGCGCACACCGTGGACGGGCAGGCCGTGACCGACCAGGGCGGCGGCCGGATCGACGTGTCGGCGGCGGCGCTCGGCACGCTCACCGCGACCGGCACCGTCTTCCTCGGCGACATCCACGCGACCGACCCGAAGGCCACCTACCCGGTCACGTACACCAACACCTCCGCCGCGCCGGTCACGTTGACGCTGGGCCTGGCGCTCAGGACGTCGGGCGGCCGGGGGGTGAACGCGGGCGCGGTACGGATCGGCGACGGTTCCGCCGCCGCCACGAAGGTCACCGTCCCCGCCCACGGCACCGCCCGCGCCGACCTCACCCTCGACCCGGCCAAGGTGACGTACGGCTCCTACTACGGCTATCTGACGGCGACACCGGCCGGGGGCACGGCGGGAGCGGCCGTCCACACCACGCTCGGCCTGGTCGCCCACGGCCCGCTGCACACCCTGACCGTCACCGCCTACGACGCGCACGGCGCTCCGGCCCACCCCACCATCAGCATCTGGGGCGCGAGCGGTCTGCTGTACCCGTCGGGCGACAGCAAGGGCACCTCCGCCTCCGACCTCGAAGAGGGCACGTACCAAGTCCGCGCGTCCTTCCAGGAGATGACGGACGACGGCATGGAGGAACGGCTGGTCGTGCTGCCCGAGGTGAGGCTCACCAAGGACACGGCCGTGACCGTGGACGCCCGCAGGACCACGCAGGTCGAGATCCGTACGCCGCGGCCCGCCGAACAGAGCGGCATCCCCTACTACCAGACGTACCGTCAGATCGAGGGCAGGGGCCTCACCGAGAGCGAGGAGTTCTTCACCGGCATCCTCAGCAAGCTCTACGTCAGCCCCACCGCGAAGGTCACTGACGGCGACTTCGAGTTCTCCTCCCGCTGGCAGCTCGCCGCGCCGCAGCTCACCACCGAGGCGCCGGGCACGGGACTGAGGCTGAAGAGCTACTACACCTCGTACTCACCGCTCTTCGACAGCAAGGGCGTGAATCTGACGGCGGTCGACGCGGGCTCCCTGGAAGCGCCGGACTTCAGCGGGGCGCGCGGCAAGCTGGCCGTCGTCCGCAACGAATCCGGCGAGGGAGAAAGGGAGTTGGCGGCAGCCGCGGCCACGGCGGGCGTGCGCGGACTGATGATCGTGCACTTCTCCGACTTCGGCTGGACCCGCTGGTACCCGACCGGCGAGCGCAACGCGGTGCCGACGATACGGATCGGGAAGGCGGCCGGTGACGCGCTGCTGGCGCGACTGGCGAAGAAGCCGGTGAAGACCGTCACCGTACGGATCGGCGGCACGGCGGTCAGCCCGTATCTGTACGACGTGTTCCAGACGTCCGCGCAGCAGATCCCGCAGCGCGTCGTCCACACCGTCACCGCCGCCAACAGCGCGGTGATCAGGACGACGTACGCCGAGAACGGCGGCGCCCCGTGGGCCGCCGAGCAGCGCTTCGCGTGGCGGCCGTACCAGAACTTCGCGTGGGAGGCGACGCGGAACGTGCCGACGGGCGTGACGCGTACCGAGTACGTCAGCGCCAACGGCACCTGGTGGATGCACCGGGTCAACCAGGAGACCACCTTCGACATCGACCAGCCGCTGCTGGCCGGCATGGTCGACACGACCACCACCTACCGGGCGGGCAAGCAGCCCGACCAGGCGTGGCAGCAGGCCGTGGTGCGGCCCTCGATCCCGCGCGGCACGCGCAACCCGAGCGTGCGCAACGGCGACGTACTCGACCTGCGCATACCGGAGTTCACCGACTCCGGCGCCGGACACTGGGCACGCGCGGCGGTCGGCGGCGACTTCGGCGGCTTCGGCACGGCGGCCGGTACGAGCCCGGCCTCCGGCACGCGTACGGCCTCCGGCACGAGCGGCGCGCAGGACGCCCCCGTCGAGGGCGACTCCGCCAAGGCCACGCTCTTCCGCGACGGCCGGCGGATCGCCGCCGCCGACTCCCCGTGGGCCGACCTCGAAGTGCCCGCGGGCACCGCCGACTACCGCCTGGACGTGGCGACTTCACGGGTCTCCCCGGAGTGGCGCTACGCCACCGACACCAGCACCTCGTGGTGGTTCCGCTCCGGCACCGCGGCGCGACCGACGCTGCTGCCGCTGCTCCAGGTCGACTACGCGGTACCGGTCGACGCCTGGAACGCGGTGCGCAAGGGCAGTTCGCACACCGTGGGTCTCACCGTCCGCGCCCAGGACGGGGCGGCCGTGCCGACCGGCGTGAAGGTCGAGGTCCAGGCGTCGTACGACGACGGGCGGACCTGGACCGGCGCGCGCGTGGACGGCCGAGGTCACAACACCTTCGACGCCCGGCTCACCAAGTCGGCCCGCTCCAGGGGCGATGCGTACGTGACGCTGCGGGTCACCGCGCGCGACGCCGCGGGCGACCAGGTGCGGCAGACCGTACGCCGCGCGTATCTGTGGCGGGGGTGAACGGGCACGTGAGCCGGTGGCGCTGATCCGACGCCACCTCGACAGCCGGGGCGAGCGGGCCAGTGGGGTGCCCGCTCGCCCCGGCGCGTGGTCCCGGCGCGCGTGGTTCCGGCGCGTGCTCCCGGCACGGGCTTCGCCGGGCCGCGGTGGTGATCTCCGCTCGTAGTACGGTGGCTGCTCACCCAGCCCCCGTACCCGCGAGGAGGGTGCCATGGCCCTGGAGGCCGCCGGGATCACCGACGCCGAAGAGGCCGCGTACCGGCTGCTGGTGACGATGGACAGCGCCTCGGCGCGGGAGATCGCGGAGTACTCGGGCCTGAGCCCGGACACCGCGCTGTCGGCGCTGACCGGTCTCGTCGCCAAGGCCATGGCCAGCGCCTCCGACGGCCGGCCGCCGCGCTACCGGGCCTACCCGCCGGACGTGGCGCTGCTGCCGCAGCTCAAGCACCGGGCCGACGCCCTGGACCTGGCGCGCTCGGCGGCGGCCGACCTGCTGGAGAGCTACCGGGCCACCGCGCGCCGCCGGGACGCCGGACTGCTGATCGAGGTCATCACCGGGGCGGAGGCGCTGCGCCAGCGGCTGCGGCAGATCCAGGCGGACGCGCGCGACGAGATGCTGTGGTTCTGCAAGGCGCAGTACGTGGCGATGCCGTCGGGCAGCAACACCGCCGAGTTCGACGCGCTGGAGCGCGGGGTCCGCTACCGGGTGCTCTACGAACGGGACTTCTTCGACGACGAGAGCGCCGTCGGCAACATCGCGGCGGCCGTGCGGAAGGGCGAGATCGCCCGCGCCGTCCCGCACCTCCCGCTGCGGCTGGCCGTCGCCGACCGCTCGGTGGCGATCTTCCCGCTGGTCCCCGGCGGCCCGCACGGCAGCCCCGAGGAACCGTCCACCGCGCTGGTCCGCGACAGCAGCCTCCTCGACGCGCTCATCGCGCTCTTCGAGCGCTACTGGGAGGACGCCGTACCGCTGCACGTCGACGCCTCGGGCGCGGTCACCGGCGCGGCCGACGTCGGTCCCGCGGACCCGTTGTCGTCCACCGACCGGCGGCTGCTGTCGCTGATGGTCGCCGGGGTCGCGGACAAGGCGATAGCCACCCAGATGAACCTCAGCCGCCGCACCCTCCAGCGGCGCGTGCAAAGCATGATGGAACTGGCGGGCGCCACCACCCGCACCCAGCTCGCCTGGCAGGCGGCCCGCCGCGGCTGGCTCTGAGACCCGGCCCCGGCACCAAGCCCTGACACCCAGCCCTGACTCCCCCCCACGAGGGCCGGTTCACAGCCGGGTGCGGACGCGGGCGAGCGCATGGTTGCGCACGTGTCACCTCGGGGCACGGGGCGGTCATGCGGCCGTTTCCAGCGTCGGGCCCGACAGTCCACCCCCGCCTTCGTCTCCTTCCCCGCCTTCGTTCTCCTTCCTCGCCTCCTCCGCGCTCTGTTACGCCGTCACGTGGGCCGTATACCTGCGGCGACCGGCGCGGGCGGCGGGCGGGGCCGGGCGGACGGCGCCTGCCGGGATCGCCGTCCGCGCGCGGGTGTGAGCGGCGGAGGCGTCCGTAACATCCGGGTCATCCCGGTGAATCGACCCCGTCACCCCGTCTTGGGACGATGCGGCTCCGGCGGGGTGGCCGGGAGGGCGGCGGCGGATCAGGGACGGTCCGCCCGCCGTCCGGCACGCGTAACTCCAGCAAAAGTGGGGCGGAGCCATGCAGGCGCAGGCGACCAGGAACAGCGATCCGGGCCGGGGCGGCGGGGTGCCGCCCCTGGCCGGGTTCACCGTCGGGGTGACGGCGGCCCGCAGAGCCGACGAGCTGGCCGCGCTGCTGGAGCGGCGCGGCGCGGTCGTGCTGCGGGCGCCCGTCCTGCGCATCGTGCCGCTGCCCGACGACACCGAACTGCTGGAGACCACCAGGCGACTCGTCGCCGACGCACCCGACATCGTGGTCGCCACCACCGCGATCGGCTTCCGCGGCTGGATCGAGGCCGCCGACGGCTGGGGCCTGGGCGAGGCGCTGCTGCGCAGGCTCGGTGCGGTCGAACTCCTCGCCCGCGGGCCCAAGGTGCGCGGCGCGGTGCGCGCGGCCGGGCTGCGCGAGGCGTGGTCACCGGCCTCGGAATCGATGGCCGAGGTCCTGGAACGCCTGCTGGAGCAGGGAGTCGAGGGCCGCACCGTCGCCGTCCAGTTGCACGGCGAGCCGCTGCCCGGCTTCGTCGAGTCGCTGCGGGCGGCCGGGGCGACCGTCGTGGCGGTGCCGGTCTACCGCTGGGTGCCGCCCGAAGACCTCGGGCCCGTCGACCGGTTGCTCGACGCCGTCCTGTCCCGGTCGGTCGACGCGCTGAGCTTCACCAGCGCCCCGGCCGCCGCCTCCTTCCTCGACCGGGCCCGGCAGCGCGGCCGTTGCGACGCACTCCTCGCGGCGCTCCGCCACGACGTCATGACCGCCTGCGTCGGCCCGGTCACCGCGCTGCCGCTCCAGGGCCACGACGTGCCCACCCGGCACCCCGAACGCTTCAGGCTCGGACCGCTGGTGCAGCTCATCGCCAGCGAACTTCCCGGCCGCGTAAGGCCGTTGCCCGTCGCCGGGCACCATGTCGAGATCCGCGGGCACGCCGTCGTCGTGGACGGGACGCTGCGGCCGGTGCCGCCCGCGGGCATGGCCCTGCTGCGGGCGCTGGCCCGCCGCCCCGGCTGGGTCGTCGCCCGCGGCGACCTGCTGCGCGCCCTGCCCGGCTCCGGCCGCGACGAACACGCCGTCGAGACCGCCATGGCCCGGCTCCGTACCGCACTCGGCGCCCCCCAGCTGATCCAGACCGTCGTCAAACGCGGCTACCGGCTCTCCCTCGACTCAGGCGAGCGCGGCCACAGCGGTCCGGACACGCCCTAGACCCCGCGACGGCCGCCGGGCACCCTGGGGGGAAGGTGACGGGCGGGCGGGAAGGCGGCTGACCATGAGTGGAACGAGCCCGCTACGGTTCGACACCGGCCGGCTGTGTCTCGATCTCGTCGCCACCCGCACCGGTCGTCCCGAGCGGGAGCGGCTCGGCACGCCCGACCGGCTGGCGGCGTGGCTGTACGGGACCGGCCTGGTGCCGCGCGCGCCCGGGGAGGCGGCGCGGCCGGACCTCGCCGTGGACGACGGCTGGCTGAGCGGATTCCGCGGCCTGCGCGCCGTCGTCTGCCGGGTCGTGACCGCCGAGGTCGCCGGTGAGCGGCCCGCCGCCGCCGACATCGCCGAGCTGAACGCGACGGCGCTGGCCGCCCCGCCCGCCCCGCGCGCGGTCACCGGCGAGGGCGGCGCCCTGATCCGTACGCTGGCCGCGCCCCCGGAGCCCGCGGGACTGCTCGCGGCCGTCGCCCGCGACGCCGTCGCGCTGCTGACCGACCCGCTGGCCCGTAAGCAACTGCGCCGCTGCGAGGGCGAGAACTGCTCGCTGGTCTACCTCGACACCTCCCGCGGCCGGCGCCGCCGCTGGTGCAGCAGCGAGATCTGCGGAAACCGCGAGCGCGTCGCCCGGCACCGCCGTCGCACCACCACGCGCGGGACTCTCACCTCGCCCCAGGGCTGACCCGCCGGGGTCCCCGGGCCGCCGGAAAACTGACCGCGCCTCAGACCCGACCGCACGGCGGAGTGTGCAGAAGCCCGCAGGTCGCGTACGGTTGCAGGCTGCCCCACGTGCCCCGTCACGTACGTGGGCGGCGCATGACGCAATGAAGAAGGGGGTCCTGCGTGGCCGCGCAGACCACAGCCCACCTGGGGGTCCGGGATCAGGAGATCGCCGTCGAGCAGGCGCATCTGGACCGGGTGTACCACCGCCTCGAAGAGAAGATCGACGAAGCCGAGTTCCTGATGAAGGACGCCGCCCAGCGCGGCCACGTCGGCACGCCGGGCGCGCTCGCCGAACGCGACGCGCAGGTCTTCCGCGCGGGGGTCCACCTCAACCGGCTGAACAGCGAGTTCGAGGACTTCCTCTTCGGCCGGATCGACCTGCTGCGGGGCAAGGACGGCAAGAAGGGCGCCGACGGCGCCTTCACCTCCGTCGAACCCGCCGACGACGCCGTCCGCGAGGACCGGACCGCCGACATCGCCGAGACCCTGCACATCGGCCGGATCGGCGTCCTGGACAGCGAGTACGCGCCGCTGGTCATCGACTGGCGGGCCCCGGCCGCCGCGCCCTTCTACCGCTCCACCCCGGTCGCGCCGGGGCGGGTGGTGCGCCGCCGGGTGATCCGCTCCAAGGGCCGCAAGGTGCTCGGCGTCGAGGACGACCTGCTGCGCCCCGAGCTGACCACCGGGCTGCCGGTCGTCGGCGACGGCGCCCTGATGGCGGCCCTCGGCCAGGCCCGCAGCCACACCATGCGGGACATCGTGGCGAGCATCCAGGCCGAGCAGGACATGGTGATCAGGGCGCCCGCCGCGTCCGTCACCGAGGTGACCGGCGGCCCCGGCACCGGCAAGACCGCGGTCGCCCTGCACCGGGCCGCGTACCTGCTCTACCAGGACCGGCGGCGGTACGCGGGCGGCATCCTGTGCGTCAGCCCGACCCCGCTGCTGGTGTCGTACACCGAGGGCGTGCTGCCGTCGCTCGGCGAGGAGGGCCAGGTCGCGATCCGCGCCGTCGGCTCGCTGGTCGACGGCGTCTCCGCCGATCTGTACGACGAGCCCGCGGTCGCCCGGATCAAGGGCTCGCTGCGGATGCAGAAGGTGCTGCGCAACGCGGCCCGCGGCGCGCTCGACCTGACGCCCGGCCGCCCGGCGACGCTGCGCGTGGTCGCCTTCGGCCGCCGCGTGGAGCTGTCCGAGCAGGAACTGGCGGGCATCCGCCACAACACCCTCGGCGGCACCGCGCCCGTCAATCTGCTGCGCCCGCGCGCCCGCCGCCTGCTGCTGGACGCGCTGTGGCGCAAGACCGGCCGCCGCTTCGACGATCCGGAGCTGGCCGCGGAGGAACGCCAGGGCTTCGACGAGGACATCAGCACCGAGCAGGACTTCACCGACTTCCTCGACGCCTGGTGGCCGGTGCTCCAGCCGCGCGCCGTGCTGGCCGCGCTCGCCGACGAGAAGCGGCTGGCCCGCTGGGCGCGCCGGGTGCTGTCCCCGCCGGAGGTCCGCCGGGTGGCGCGCTCGCTGCGCAGGACCGGCGCCACCGCGCACGACGTGGCGCTGCTGGACGAACTCGACACGCTGCTCGGCCCGGTGCCGCGCCCCAAGCGCCGCGAGGCGGACCCGCTGGACCAGCTCACCGGCCTGGACGAGGTCACGACCTTCGCCGACCGGCACGACGCGGGCCGCCGCAGCCGGGCCGAGCGGCTGGACGAGGAGCGCACCGAGTACGCGCACGTCATCGTGGACGAGGCGCAGGACCTGACGCCGATGCAGTGGCGGATGGTCGGGCGCCGCGGCCGTACGGCCACCTGGACGATCGTCGGCGACCCGGCGCAGAGTTCCTGGACGGACGTGGACGAGGCGGCGCGGGCGCGCGACGAGGCGCTCGGCACCCGGCCCCGGCGGCGCTTCACCCTCACCGTCAACTACCGCAACCCCGCCGAGATCGCGGAGGTCGCCGCCACCGTGCTGGCGCTCGCCATGCCCGGCATGCAGTCGCCGCGCGCGGTGCGCTCCACCGGTGTCCTGCCGCAGTACGCGGTCGCGGGCGACGACCTCGGCGCGGACGTACGCCGGTGCGCCGCGCGGCTGTTGGAGGAGGTCGACGGCACGGTCGGCGTCGTCGTCGCCATGAACCGCCGCGCCCAGGCCCGCGGTTGGCTCGAAGGGCTCGGCGAGCGCGTCGTGGCGCTCGGCAGCCTGGAGGCCAAGGGCCTGGAGTACGACGCCACGCTCGTGGTGTCCCCCGCCGAGATCGCGGAGGAGTCGCCCGCGGGGCTGAGGGTGCTGTACGTGGCCCTGACGCGGGCGACGCAACGCCTGATGGTCCTCGCGGCCGAGGGCGATCTGCCGGACGCCGAGGGAGTGCCGGACCTGCTGCGCCCCTGACCGGGCGCCGGGGTCCGACAACGGGTCCTGGCACGGGTCCGGGAACAGGTCCGACAACGGGGTCCTGGCACGGGTCCGAAAACGCCGTAGGCGCCCCCTCCGGAAGAGGGGGCGCCCACGTGACGTTCACGACACCGGCCCGCCATGCTCGCCTCGCGGCAAGTGGGCGCTCGAAGCGCCTAAGGTTGGGCCCGGGGGCTTGGATCGAGCCGGTGCCGTACTCAGGCTAACAAACGGCTACGGGAACCTCTTCCCGGCGGACGAAAATCTCTTCTTCGGTCCACCCGGTTGCGCCGCTCCCGCATCGCGGAAGTATTCTTCCAATCTTCACCCCACGCGGGTTTACGCGTACCCGTCGGTAGGTGCAACGATCGACGGGCAGCACCACCAGCAGCAGAGGAACCGGAAGAAGGTCCGTCATGGCAACGGCGCCAAGCGTCTCGTACTCGATCACGGTACGGCTGGAGGTCCCCGCCAGCGGGACCGCGGTCAGCCAGCTCACCACCGCGGTGGAGTCCTCGGGCGGTTCGGTCACCGGCCTGGACGTCACCGCGTCGGGCCACGACATGCTCCGCATCGACGTCACCGTCGCCGCCAGCTCCACCGCGCACGCCGACGAGATCGTCGGCAAGCTCCGCGGCATCGAGGGCGTCGCCGTGAGCAAGGTCTCCGACCGTACGTTCCTCATGCACCTCGGCGGCAAGATCGAGATGCAGTCCAAGCACCCGATCCGCAACCGTGACGACCTCTCCATGATCTACACCCCCGGCGTCGCCCGGGTCTGCATGGCCATCGCGGAGAACCCCGAGGACGCCCGCCGCCTGACCATCAAGCGCAACAGCGTGGCCGTCGTCACCGACGGCTCCGCCGTCCTCGGCCTCGGCAACATCGGCCCGAAGGCCGCGCTGCCGGTCATGGAGGGCAAAGCGGCCCTCTTCAAGCGCTTCGCCGGCATCGACGCCTGGCCGCTGTGCCTCGACACCCAGGACACCGACGAGATCGTGGCGATCGTCAAGGCCATCGCCCCCGGCTTCGCGGGCATCAACCTGGAGGACATCTCCGCGCCGCGCTGCTTCGAGATCGAGGCCCGGCTGCGCGAGGCGCTGGACATCCCGGTCTTCCACGACGACCAGCACGGCACCGCCATCGTGGTGCTCGCCGCGCTCACCAACGCGCTGCGCGTGGTCGGCAAGCAGATCGGCGACGTACGCGTCGTCATGTCCGGCGCGGGCGCGGCCGGTACGGCCATTCTCAAGCTGCTGCTGGCCGCCGGAGTGAAGCACGCGGTGGTCGCCGACATCCACGGCGTGGTGCACTGCGACCGCGACGACCTGGTGGAGGCGTCGCCGGACTCGCCGCTGCGCTGGATCGCCGACAACACCAACCCCGAGGGCGTCAGCGGCACCCTGAAGGAGGCCGTGACCGGCGCCGACGTCTTCATCGGCGTCTCCGCGCCCAACGTCCTGGACGGTACGGACGTGGCGCGGATGGCGGACGGCGCGATCGTCTTCGCGCTCGCCAACCCCGACCCCGAGGTGGACCCGGGCGTGGCCCGCGAGACCGCCGCCGTGGTCGCCACCGGGCGCAGCGACTTCCCCAACCAGATCAACAACGTCCTGGTCTTCCCCGGCGTCTTCCGCGGCCTGCTGGACGCCCAGTCCCGCACCGTGAACACCGAGATGATGCTGGCCGCCGCGCACGCCCTCGCGGACGTGGTGGGGGAGGGCGAGCTGAACGCCAACTACATCGTCCCCAGCGTCTTCAACGACAAGGTCGCGGGCGCGGTCGCCGACGCCGTACGCGACGCGGCCAAGGCGCAGGGACCGGCGGTGGCCGCCGCGGCGACCGCGCCGGGGGCGGTCTGACAATCCGTCCGACAAACGGATTCGATGCGTCGACCATGTGACGACAATCCGTCATCCCCGTGGTGTCCCCGTGCAATCGCATCGTTTTTTGTGCGACTCGCGCGGTCGGTGGATTGGCTTTCCCCCCATATATGGGGGCAGGATGCACACCTGGGCAGTGAGGCACACAGCAACAGCTTCGAGCTCGCGCCCCCATGGCAGAAAGAACACGGGAGTACAGATATGAACCGCAGTGAGCTGGTGGCCGCTCTGTCCGAGCGCGCCGAGGTGACCCGCAAGGACGCCGACGCCGTACTGGCCGCGTTCGCTGAGACCGTCGGTGAGATCGTGGCCAAGGGCGACGAGAAGGTCACCATCCCCGGCTTCCTGACCTTCGAGCGCACCCACCGTGCCGCTCGGACCGCGCGTAACCCGCAGACCGGTGAGCCGATCAACATCGCGGCCGGCTACAGCGTGAAGGTTTCGGCGGGCTCCAAGCTCAAGGAAGCCGCCAAGGGCAAGTAATCACATCGCCAAAGGGCGGCTTCTCCCGGGGGAGAAGCCGCCCTTTCGCATGGGGCGTACCGCTCAGGAAGCGACCGCGCCCGCGGGCTGGGGCAGCTCGATGTGGGCGCCCAGGCCCTCCAGCTTGGCGAGGAAGTTCTCGTAGCCCCGGTTGATCAGGTCGATGCCGTGCACGCGCGAGGTGCCCTGCGCGGCCAGCGCCGCGATCAGGTATGAGAAGCCGCCGCGCAGGTCGGGGATGACCAGGTCGGAGCCCTGGAGCTTGGTCGGGCCCGACACGACCGCGGAGTGCAGGAAATTGCGCTGCCCGAAGCGGCAGGCGGAACCGCCCAGGCACTCGCGGTAGAGCTGGATGTGCGCGCCCATCTGGTTGAGCGCGGAGGTGAAGCCGAGCCGGGACTCGTACACCGTCTCGTGCACGATGGACAGCCCCGACGCCTGGGTGAGCGCCACCACCAGCGGCTGCTGCCAGTCGGTCTGGAAACCGGGGTGCACGTCGGTCTCCAGCGCGATGGCGTTGAGCGGGCCGCCCGGGTGCCAGAAGCGGATGCCGTCGTCGTCCACCTCGAAGGCCCCGCCGACCCGGCGGAAGGTGTTGAGGAAGGTCATCATCGACCGCTGCTGGGCGCCGCGGACGTAGATGTTGCCCTCGGTGGCCAGCGCCGCGCTCGCCCAGGAGGCGGCTTCGAGGCGGTCGGGGAGCGCCCGGTGGTTGTAGCCGCCGAGCTTGTCGACGCCGGTGATCCGGATCGTCCGGTCGGTGTCCATCGAGATGATCGCGCCCATTTTCTGCAGGACGCAGATCAGGTCCTCGATCTCCGGCTCGACCGCCGCGTTGGACAGCTCCGTGACGCCCTCGGCCAGCACCGCGGTGAGCAGCACCTGCTCGGTCGAGCCGACCGACGGGTACGGCAGCCGGATCTTGCAGCCGCGCAGCCGCTGCGGCGCCTCCAGGTACTGGCCGTCGGCGCGCTTCTCGATCGTGGCGCCGAACTGCCGCAGCACGTCGAAGTGGAAGTCGATCGGCCGGCCGCCGATGTCGCAGCCGCCCAGGCCCGGGATGAAGGCGTGGCCGAGCCGGTGCAGCAGCGGGCCGCAGAACAGGATCGGGATCCGGGAGGAGCCCGCGTGGGCGTCGATGTCGGCCACGTTGGCGCTCTCGACGCGCGTCGGGTCGAGGACCAGCTCGCCCGGTTCCTCACCGCTCTGCACCGTCACGCCGTGGAGCTGGAGCAGCCCGCGTACGACGCGTACGTCACGGATGTCGGGGACATTGCGGAGTCTGCTCGGTCCGCTGCCGAGCAGGGCGGCGACCATGGCCTTGGGCACGAGGTTCTTCGCACCGCGGACACGGATCTCGCCCTCGAGGGGGGTTCCGCCATGAACAAGCAGTACATCGGCGATGTCGGTCATGGATCTCGCGATCTTCGGAACGGTTGGTACGGGGGAGGCCGGGCGCGGCCGGGGTGCTCGCCGCGCGGAGCGCAGGAAGAAATGGTAATGCGCCTACTGACCCGTCCCGGCTGCCGTGAACCTCGGCCAGTGTCATGACTTCGCTACAGCGCGGTGCGTGGCGGACCGCACACCGTCCGCTGCCGCGCGCGCCGTACCGCGTGTCGCGCCGTAGCGGCGGATGTCCGGGAGTGGCGGTTGCCGCTCCGCCCAGCGGGTTTGTGCGGGATCATGTGTCCCATGACCGAGGTGTCCTCGCTCACCGGAAGACTGCTCGTCGCCACGCCGGCGCTCGCCGACCCCAACTTCGACCGGGCGGTGGTGCTCCTCCTCGACCACGACGCGGAGGGGTCGCTCGGCGTCGTCCTGAACCGGCCCACGCCGGTCGGCGTCGGCGACGTCCTGCTGCCCTGGGCGCCGCTGGCGGGCGCGCCCCCGGTGGTCTTCCAGGGCGGCCCGGTCTCGCTGGACTCCGCGCTGGGCCTGGCCGTGGTGCCGGGCGACGTCCGCGAGGGCGAGGACGCGGACCCGCTGGGCTGGCGGCGGGTGCACGGCGCGATCGGCCTGGTCGACCTGGAGGCGCCGCCCGAACTGCTCGCCGCCGAGCTGGGCTCGCTGCGGATCTTCGCCGGATACTCCGGCTGGGGGCCCGGCCAGCTGGAGAAGGAACTGGTCGACGGCGCCTGGTACGTGATCGAGTCCGAGCCGGGCGACGTGTCCTCGCCCGATCCCGAACAACTGTGGCGCTCGGTGCTGCGCAGGCAGCGCAACGAGCTGGCCATGGTGGCCACGTATCCCGACGATCCGTCTCTCAACTAGTCTTGAGTCTTATGAGCACTCTTGAGCCCGAGCGCGGGGCGGGCACCGGCACTCTGGTCGAGCCGACCCCGCAGCTCTCCCATGGTGACGGCGACCACGAGCGCTACGCGCACTATGTCCAGAAGGACAAGATCATGGCGAGCGCGCTGGAAGGCACGCCCGTCGTCGCGCTCTGCGGCAAGGTCTGGGTCCCGGGACGCGATCCGAAGAAGTACCCGGTCTGCCCGATGTGCAAGGAGATCTACGAGGGCATGCCGCTGGGCGGCGGGGACAAGGACAAGTCCGGCAAGGGCAGCGGCGGCAAGAGCTGACGTCCGCGCTCCTCGCCGGCGGAAACAGGGGCGGACGTGGACAGCGGTCAGGGTGACGACGGCGCGTTCGGCGCGGCGGACGCGCCCGGCGACGACGACGCGAGCGACGGCGAGCGGGTGCACTCGCTCGTCGCGCAGAGCCGGTTCGCCGAGGCGCACGCCCTCGTCAGCGATGCCTTCGTGGAGCGCAACGGCAGCGCGGGCTACCTCCTGCGCGCCTGGATCCTCGCGCAGGAGAAGCGGCGCCCCGAGGCCCGCGAGTCGGTCGACTGGGCACTGGCGCTCGCCGGGCCCGCGGAGGCGGCCGACGTCTTCGTGCTGGCCGGGGTCGTGCTGCTCTCGCTGGACGAGCCGCACGCGGCGCTGACCGTCGCGCTGCGGGCCACCGGCGCCGACCCCGACGGCTGGGAGCCGTCGGTGCTGCTCTCCGACGTCTACCGGCGGCTCGGCCGGGTGCCCGACGCGGTGGCCGCCGCCCGCCGCGCGGTCGCGCTCGCCCCGCAGGAGGCCGAGGCGCAGGTCGCGCTGGCCCGTTCGCTGACCTCGGGGCGCGGGCTGCTCGGCCGGGTGCCCAAGCGGCACCGCGCCGAGCACCAGAGCGCGGTGGAGCGGGCGCTGATGCTCGGCGCCGACCCCAGCCAGCTCACCGCGCCGCGCGGCGGGGCACTGGCCGGGATCATCGCCGTGGCCCTGCTGGTGGGCGTGCAGCTCTTCCGGATCGCGACCGGTGACGTCTGGCAGATCATCGCCACCGCCGCCGGGGCCGCGGCGGCCCTGGTCCTGATCGTGGTCCTGCTGACGGTGGCCGGGCGCCGCTCCGGTACGCCGCTGCCCGCCCGGCTGCGGGGCATCCGTGCCACCGTCCGTACGGAGCTGGCCGCCGATCCCTGGCTGCGGCGGGTCCGGGAGATCAACGCCGTCGCCGTACTCCCGCTGGTGCCGCTGGTCACCACCGTGCTGCCCTGCGACAAGGAACGGCAGCGCGCGCCGTGGCCGCTGTGGGCGGTCTCCGCCGTGACCGCGGCCGGTCTGGCCGCCGTGGTCGTCGTCGGCCTCGCCGTCCGCTGGTGGTACGGCGGGCCCTTCGCCGAGCGCGCGTTCCTGCGGAGCTGGAACGGGCGTGTGCAGCTCGCGGCCGTGTTCGCGCTGCTGGGCGCCACCCTCGCCCTGGCCTCCGCCCCCGACGTGCCCCACTCCGCGTGGCAGGCCCTCACCATCGCCCACTTGGCGTGGCTGCTCCTCGGTGTGACCCTCACCGTGCTGCTGGCCGTGCGCGCCCAACGCGAGAGGGCGGCTGCCGCCTTCTAGCCTTTCCCGGGCCGGGTACGCGGTGCCCCGCTCCGGCAGCCCCCGCACTCCCGGCCGGTGGGGGCTGGCCGCGCAGTTCCTCCCCCCAGCTACCGCTGGGAGGTGCCCCCGGCGCCCCTTCGGGGCCCGTGCCCGTCGTCTTTGCCCGCGCCCGGGCGGGGCAAGTCTGCCGCGGGCGGGTGAGCCGAGCGCTTCAGGGGCGCGGGAACTGCGCGACCAGGCATGACGCTTCCGCGGTCGGAGAACGGTCCTCGGCCAGGCAGCTGCGGGATTGGTCTATGCCAATCGCGGATTACGGGTCAGGATGGCCCCCATGGACCTCATTCCGGCCCCGCGCCATCAGACCCCGTACGGCACCGACGACGCCTTCGTCCTCGGGCCCGAGACGACCCTCACCGCGACCCCCGGCGCCGAAGGCGCCGCGCGCTGGCTGCGCGGAGTGCTCGCGGCAGCGACGGGCCTGCCGCTGGCGCCGGTGGAGCCGTCCGGGAAGGACGTGATCCGGCTGGCGGTGGACGACGCGGTGGCCAGGGACCTGGGCCCCGAGGGCTACCGCATCATGGCCGCGCCCAACTCCGGCGTGCACGTCTTCGGCGGGAGCCCCGCCGGCGTCTTCTGGGGCGCGCAGACCCTGCGCCAGCTCCTGGGGGCCGACGCCTTCCGCCGGGCGCCCCTGGGGGAGCGCGAGTGGCGCGTGCCGACCTGCCAGATACAGGACGCCCCCCGCTTCGCCTGGCGCGGCTTCATGCTCGACGTGGCACGGCACTTCATGCCGAAGGACGTCGTGTTCAAGTACCTCGACCTGATGGCCGCCCACAAGCTGAACGTGCTGCACTTCCACCTCACCGACGACCAGGGCTGGCGGGTGGAGATCAAGCGCTACCCGAAGCTGACCGAGGTCGGCGCGTGGCGCGAGCGCACGAAGGTCGGGCTGCGCGAGTCGCCGCTGTGGGACGAGCGCCCGCACGGCGGTTACTACACCCAGGACGACATCCGCGAGATCGTCGCGTACGCCGCCGAGCGGCACATCACCGTCGTCCCCGAGGTCGACATCCCCGGCCACTCGCAGGCCGCCATCGCCGCGTACCCGGAGCTCGGCAACACCGACGTCGTCGACACCTCGGCCCTCTCCGTGCTGACCACGTGGGGCGTCAACCCCAATGTGCTCTCGCCCGCCGAGAGCACCCTGCGCTTCTACGAGAACGTCTTCGCCGAGCTACTGGAGCTGTTCCCCGGCGAGTTCTTCCACGTCGGCGGCGACGAGTGCCCCAAGGACCAGTGGCGCGCCTCGCGTTCGGCGCAGGAGCGGATGCAGGAGCTGGGCCTGGAGGACGAGGACGAACTGCAGAGCTGGATGATCGGCCACTTCGACCACTGGCTGACCGAGCGCGGCCGGCGGCTGATCGGCTGGGACGAGATCCTGGAGGGCGGCCTCGCCGAGGGCGCCGCCGTGTCGTCGTGGCAGGGATACGCCGGCGGCATCGCGGCGGCCAAGGCCGGGCACGACGTGGTCATGTGCCCCCAGACCCATGTCTACCTGGACTGGCGGCAGTCGGAGGACCCCGAGGAGCCGGTGCCGATCGCGCACGCCCGCGGCCTGGAGGACGTCTTCCGCTTCGAGCCGGTTCCGCCGCAGCTCACCGAGGAGGAGGCGGCGCACGTCATCGGCACCCAGGCCAACATCTGGACCGAAGTCATGGACTCCGTACGGGTGCTGGACTACATGGCCTTCCCGCGGCTCGCCGCCTTCGCCGAGGTCGCCTGGTCGGACCTGCCCGCCGCCGACGAGCGCGACTGGCCGGAATTCGAAGCCCGGATGCGGACCCACTACGCCCGACTGGACGCCCTGGGCGTGGAGTACAGGCCGCCGGGCGGCCCGCTGCCGTGGCAGCGCCGCCCCGGCGTCCTCGGCCGTCCCAAGGACGGTCCGCCCCCGATCGTGTGACTGATTCCGCAACTTCCGCACCCGGCGCGGGCGGAGCTGGCACGGTGGAGTGGCGTACCGTCGCAACACACCCGAAGGATGGCAATTCCGGCACAGCGGTTGATTCCGTCAGAGCCGTACGATCGCGCCCGTGACGGACGGATCGGTACTTCGTGGACCCTCGCGTTGACCACCGTGGAACATGTGCCAGAGTTGCCACGTCCAGGCTGTGAGCACGTACGGTACGGCTACCGCGCGACGGAGGAAGGCCGGGAAGGAGCAGGCTGCGTGAGCACGTATGCACGGCGGACGGCGGAGAACGTGACGCTGCCGTCCTCGCTCGACGAGGCGGTGGAGGCGCTCGCCGCCATGCCCAGCGCCGTGCCCGTCGCAGGCGGCACCGACCTGATGGCGGCGGTGAACTCCGGGCTGCTGCGCCCGGACGCGCTGGTCGGCCTCGGCCGGATCAGTGAGATCCGCGGCTGGCAGTACGCGGACGGCGCGGCGCTGCTCGGCGCCGGACTGACCCACGCGCGGATGGGGCGGCCGGACTTCGCCGCCCTCATCCCCGCGCTCGCCGCCGCCGCCCGCTCCGCGGGACCGCCGCAGATCCGCAACGCGGGCACCCTCGGCGGCAACATCGCGACCGCGGCCCCGACCGGCGACGCCCTCCCGGTGCTCGCCGCGCTGGAGGCCAGCGTCATCGTCGCCGGACCCGAGGGCGACCGCGAACTCCCGGTCAGCCACCTGCTCACCGGCATGGACCCGCTGCGCCCCGGCGAACTCCTCGCCTTCGTGAGGATTCCGCTGCTGCACGCGCCGCAGACCTTCCTCAAGGCCACCGGGCGCACCGGGCCGGGGCGCGCGGTGGCCTCCGTCGCGCTCGTGGTCGACCCCGCGCGCCGCCAGGTGCGCTGTTCGGTGGGCGCGGTCGCGCCGGTGCCGCTGCGGCCCCTGGAGGCCGAGCAGTGGGTCGCGGGCCTCATCGACTGGGACGGCGACCGCAATCTCGCCCCCGAGGCGTGCACGGCCTTCGGCGAGTACGTGGCCGCCGCGTGCATCCCGGACCAGGAAGGTGTCGAACTGCCGCCCGCCGCCGTCCAGCTACGCCGTACCGTGGCCGCACTGTCCCGTCGAGCGCTCGGGAGGGCACTGGCATGACCGACCAGCCGCAGCCGCAGCCGGGCGCACCCGGCACCGACGACAGGTCGGGCACGTCCGGCGGGTCCGGCACGTCGCCCGGCACGTCGGGGACCTGGCAGCCGGTTCCCGGCGGCGGGGACTACGACCCCGACCAGACCATGCACGTCTCCTTCGCGGCCCAACTGCCGCCGGAGCCGCGGCCGGGCGAGGACCCGCTCGGCGCGCACGGCCCGGCGGGACCGCCCGTCACCGGTGAGGGCGACCCGGTCACCCAGTGGTCGATCCCGGTCATAAAGGACGACGCGGACGGCGATTCGGGGGAGTTCTCCGTCGGCTCCTTCGCCTCGCCGTGGGACCAGGCGCCGTCGCCCGCGCCCACGCAGTCCTTCCCCGCCGGGATGTTCGGGCAGGGCGCGGCGGCCGCCGCGCAGGCCCAGGCGGCCGCTCAGGCCGCCGCCCAGGCGCAGGCCGGGCAGGGCGCACCGCAGGACCAGCTCACCGGGCAGTGGGACTTCAGCGGCGTCGGCACCGGCATCGACCCCGGCACGGGCCTGGGCACCGGCCTGGGCGCGGGAGTTGACGAGGGGCTGCCCTGGCCGCCCACCCAGGCCGCCTGGTCCGCCGCCGTCGACGACCCGGAGGGCCCGCCGCCCGGCGCGGGCCACCAGGCCACCGCCGACAGCGCGTTCACGCACACCGGCCACGACGCCGACTACGGCACCGGCCACGACCCGGCGGCCAGGACGCGCGCCCCCGGCGACCCCGAGAGCCCCGGCAGCGCGGGCGCGCTGCACGACCCCGAGGGCCTGTCGGACGGCCTCACCCCGCTCACCGGGATCGGCGCGCTCGACGGCGTCGACGGCCTGTCCGCGCTCGACGGTCTCAGCGGCCTCGACGCCCTGCCGGGCGGCCTGGACGGCCTGTCCGCGCTGCCCGCGCTCGACGGCGGCGAGGAACTGGTGGCGAACGGCCACGTACCGGACGGCCTCGCGCCGGACGGCCACGTACCGGACGGACTCGCGCCGGGCGAACTGCCCCCGGCCGGGCCGCTCCCCGACGCCGTGGACGGGCCCGCGCCCGCGCCCGACGGCCTCACGCCCGACGCCCTCGCCCCCGACCCCCTCGCCCCGGATTCCGGTACGGCGGAGGCGGACGGCGACCTCGCGGCCGACGAGGCCGAGCGGGAGCCGGAGCCGGAACCCGTCGAGGAGACCCACAGCGAACACCCCCTCGCCTCCTACGTCCTGCGCGTCAACGGCGCCGACCGCCCGGTGACCGACGCCTGGCTCGGCGAGTCACTGCTCTACGTGCTGCGCGAACGCCTCGGCCTCGCCGGCGCCAAGGACGGCTGCGAACAGGGCGAGTGCGGGGCCTGCTCCGTCCAGGTCGACGGCCGTCTGGTCGCCTCCTGCCTGGTGCCCGCGGCCACCGCGGCGGGCAGCGAGGTCCGTACCGTCGAGGGCCTGACCGTGGACGGCCGCCCCTCCGACGTCCAGCGCGCGCTCGCCGAATCCGGCGCCGTACAGTGCGGCTTCTGCATCCCCGGCATGGCGATGACGGTGCACGACCTGCTGGAGGGCAACCACAAACCCACCGACCTGGAGACCCGCCAGGCGCTGTGCGGCAACCTCTGCCGCTGCTCCGGCTACCGCGGCGTCCTCGACGCCGTCGACCAGGTCATCGCCGCCCGCGAGGCCGCCGCCGACGACCCCGACAACCCGGCGTCCGCGGCCTCCTCCACCGCCGCCCGCGTCCCGCACCAGGGCGGCCCCTCGGGAGGCGCCGTATGACCGGCATCATCGACGGACCGGGGCCCGTCGCGGAGACCCTGGCGGGCGCCGGGGCGGTACGGGGGATCGGCGCGTCGCTGCCCTCGGCCGACGCGCTCCAGAAGGCGCAGGGCACCTACCCGTACGCGGCGGATCTGTGGGCCGAGGGGCTGCTGTGGGCGGCCGTGCTGCGCTCGCCGTACCCGCACGCGCGGATCACCCGGATCGACACCAGCGAGGCCGTCGCGATGCCCGGCGTGCGGGCCGTCGTCACGCACGAGGACGTGCCGGGCGACGCGATGCACGGCCGCCGGGTCGCGGACCGCCCGGTCTTCGCCGAGGACCTGGTGCGGCACCACGGCGAGCCGATCGCCGCCGTCGCCGCCGACCACCCCGACACCGCCCGGCTGGCCGCCGCCGCGATCCTCGTCGAGTACGAGGTGCTGGAGCCGGTCACCGACCCCGAGAAGGCGTTCGCCGCCGAGCCACTGCACCCCGACGGCAATCTGATCCGGCACATCCCGCTGCGCTTCGGCGACCCCGACGCGATCGGCGACGTCATCGTGGAGGGCCTGTACCGGGTCGGCCGCCAGGACCCGGCCCCGATCGGCGCCGAGGCCGGACTCGCCGTCCCGCGCCCGGACGGCGGCGTCGAGCTGTACGTCGCCTCCACCGACCCGCACGCCGACCGCGACCTGGCCGCCGCCTGCTTCGGCCTCGAACCCGACCGCGTCAAGGTCGTCGTCACCGGCGTGCCCGGCGCGATGGGCGACCGCGAGGACTCCGGCGTCCAGCTCCCGCTCGGCCTGCTCGCGCTCAAGACCGGCTGCCCGGTCAAATTCGTGGCCACCCGCGAGGAGTCCTTCCTCGGCCACGCCCACCGCCACCCCACACTGCTGCGCTACCGCCACCACGCCGACGCCGAGGGCCGCCTGGTCAAGGTCGAGGCGCAGATCCTGCTCGACGCGGGCGCGTACGCCGACGCCTCCTCCGACGCGCTCGCCGCCGCCGTGGCCTTCGCGGCCGGTCCCTACGTCGTCCCGCACGTCTTCGTCGAGGGCTGGGCCGTACGCACCAACAACCCGCCGTCCGGCCACGTACGCGGCGAGGGCGCGCTCCAGGTCTGCGCCGCGTACGAGGGCCAGATGGACAAGCTCGCCGCGAAGGTCGGCCTGGACCCGGCCGAGATCCGGATGCGCAACGTCCTGGCCACCGGCGACCTGCTGCCCACCGGCCAGACCGTCACCTGCCCCGCGCCCGTCGGCGAGCTGCTGAAGGCCGTACGCGACGCCGAGCTGCCCCCGCTGCCCGACGGCGACGACGAGTCGCAGTGGCTGCTGCCCGGCGGCACCTCGGGCGCGGGCGAGCCGGGCGCGGTACGGCGCGGGGTCGGCTACGCGCTCGGCATGGTCCACGTGCTCGGCGCCGAGGGCGCCGACGAGGTGTCGACCGCGACCGTACGCGTCCACGACGGCCGCGCCACCGTCATCTGCGCCGCCGTCGAGACCGGCCAGGGATTCACCACGCTGGCCCGGCAGATCGTCCAGGAAGTCCTCGGCATCGACGACGTCCAGGTGCTGCCGTCCGACACCGACCAGCCGCCGTCGGGACCCTCCGCGCGCGGACGCCACACCTGGGTGTCCGGCGGCGCGGTCGAGCGCGCGGCCAAGATGGTCCGCACCCAGCTGCTCCAGCCGCTCGCCGCCAAATTCGGCATGTCCGTGGAGCTGCTGTCCATCGCCGACGGCAAGATCACCTCGTACGACGGTGTGCTGTCCACCACCGTCGCCGAGACCCTCGACGGCAAGGAGCTGTGGGCCACCGCGCAGTGCCGCCCGCACCCGACCGACCGGCTCGACGACACCGGCCAGGGCGACGCCTTCGTCGGCCTCACCTTCTGCGCGATTCGCGCCGTGGTCGACGTCGACATCGAACTGGGCGCCGTGCGCGTGGTCGAGATGGCCGTCGCCCAGGACGTCGGCCGCATCCTCAACCCCCGCCAGCTCGCCGCCCGCATCGAGGCCGGGATCACCCAGGGCGTCGGCCTCGCCCTGATGGAGGACCTCCGCGCGCCCCGAGGCATCGTCAAACGCCCCAGCCTCACCGGATACTCCCTGCCGACCGCCCTCGACGCCCCCACGGTCCGCATCATCCGGCTGGTCGAGGAGCGCGACGTCCTCGCCCCCTTCGGCGCCAAGGCCGTCTCCGCGGTCCCCGTCGTCACCGCCCCCGCCGCGGTGGCCGCCGCCGTCCGCGCCGCCACCGCCCGCCCCATCCCCCGCCTCCCCATCCGCCCCCAAGCCGCGGTGGTCAAACCCCAGAACTAGCGCCTGTCCGGCGGATCATGGGCGGTCCAGGCGGTGCCCGGTACGTGCGAGCGCAAGGCGCCGGGGCGGCCTCGTAGCGGAGCTATCCCGGGCGGGTTGAGCTTGTCAGGGGCGCGGCCGCGGCTGAGCGTGCCGGTCCACCGCGCCCCTGGACAACGTGGCCCGGCGCCTTTACGCGGCGCGCGCCAGGCGGGTCACAGGCGCATGCCGGTCGCCATGTCGCGGACGGCTTCCAGGGCTTGTTGCTGGAGGCCGCCGCCGAAGGTGACGCGGGTGGCGCCGAGGAAGGCCAGCTCGCGGGGGGACGGCCCGCCGGGACGGCAGAGGGCGTTGAGGGGGAGCGGGACGGCTTCGGCGATCTCGGCGAGGAGGGCGGGCGGGGCGAGGATCGGGTAGACGCAGTCGGCTCCGGCGGCGGCGTAGAGCAGCCCGCGCTCGACGGCGGCCCCGGTCGTACGGTCGCCGCGCAGAAACGTGTCGATGCGCGCGTTGACGACCAACGCGTCCCCGGCGGCGGCGCGTACGGCCGCGAGCCGGTCCGCCTGCCGCCGGGGCTCGACCAGCCCCCTGGACCCCGGCTCGGAGTCCTCCAGATTGCACCCGACGGCCCCGGCCTCCAGCAGCCGCTCGACCAACTCCTCGGGCGCCAGCCCGTATCCGGCCTCGACGTCGGCCGACACGGGGACGTCCACGGCGCGGGTGATCCGCCGGATCGCGGCGAACATCTCGTCGGCGGGCGCCTCGCCGTCCTCGTACCCCAGCGACGCCGACACCCCGGCGCTGGGCGTCGCCAGCGCCGGGAAGCCCGCGTCCGCGAACACCCGCGCGCTGGCCGCGTCCCACGGCCCGGGCAGCACCAACGGATCGGCGGCGTCCCGCCCGTGATGCAGCGCCAGCAGCGCCTTCGCGCCCCCCGCCCCGGCCCCCGCCCCGGCCCCGGCCCCGGCGCCGCTCACGTGCTCGCCGCCGGCTGCGTCCTGAACGTCACGTTGAACCGGTTCCACGCGTTGATCGCCACGATCGCGGCCCCCAGGCGCGCCAACTCGTCCGCGTCGAAGTGCTCCGCCGCCCGCGCGTACACCTCGTCCGGCACGAACCCGTCCGTCAGCAGCGTCACCGCCTCCGTCAGCGCCAGCGCCGCCCGCTCCTTCTCGCTGTAGACGCCGTCGACCTCTTCCCACGCGCTCAGCAGGAAGATCCGCTGGTCGCTCTCCCCGGCCTTCCGCGCGTCCTTGATGTGCATGTCCAGGCAGAACGCGCACCGGTTGATCTGCGACGCCCTGATCTTCACCAGTTCCGCGACCACGGGGTCGAGCCCCTTCGCCGCCGCCTGGCTGAACCCCAGCATCGCCCGGAACGCGTCCGGCGCGTGCTTCGCGTAATCCACTCGCTCACTCATACCGACGACGCTACGGCCTGATCGCCCCGCGCCGTTGTACCACTCCCGCCCCAAATCCCTGGGCCAATCGCGGCGGGAGCGGACGGGCGGCCCGGCTTCGGGGCCTGGCTGACCCGGCTTCAGCTCTCCGCCGCCGCCAGGGCCGCCTCGATGTCGGCGACGGAGGCCGGCGCGGGGGGCTCGGCCATGAAGTCGGCGACCGACTTGTCCGCGTAGGGCAGCCCGTACGCCGCCGTGCCGGGCTGGAACCGCCGGCCCTCGGCGAGCGGCCCGGCGTCCACCGTGTCGAAGCCGAGCAGATCGAGCAGCTCAGCGGCGTGCGCCTTCGCGTCGGCGTCGTCACCGGCGATGGGCAGGGCGCTGCGGTCGGCCGCTCCCGCCGGACGCGGCAGCGCCGCCAGGTGCTTGAAGAAGATGTTGTTGAACGCCTTCACCACGTGGGCACCGTCCAGATACCCCTGGAGCAGCCCGCTGTCGGTGGTCTTCTTCTCGACCAGCTCGGCGATGTCGCCGTCGCGCTGCGGGTAGTAGTTGCCGGTGTCGATCACGGTCTTGCCCGCCAGCGGCTCCCGCGGAATCCGCGGGTACGCCTTGACCGGGACCGTCACCACCACCCAGTCCCCGGCGGCGGCGGCCTCCGCCGCCGTGCCCGCGCGGGCTCGTGGACCGAGCTCCGCGACGAGGTCCGCGAGGGTTTCCGGCCCCCGTGAGTTGCTGAGCACCACGTCGAGCCCGCTGTCGACCGCCAGCCGAGCCAGGGTGCCGCCGATGTTTCCGCTGCCGATCAGTCCCAAAGTCGCCATACCGGCGGCAACCGCCACGGCCACGTCAGTATTTCCGCCGGTCCGGTCGTTCACCCTGTCAGCGGCGCCGGTGCGGCCCGAGTGCGAGGAGCACGTCGCCGAGCTGGGCGGCGGTCAGGGGTGGCGCGGGCAGGGTTTTCGCCTTCGGCGGCGTCTTCGGCGGCGTCTTCGGCAGGGGCTCCGGCCCGGCCCGGAAGCCGTCCAGGAGCCTCTCCCCGATTCGTGCCTGGAGAGTGATGTCGCTCAGATACCCCAGGACTCGGCCGGATCGTCCAGCCACACGTACTGCCCGTCGGCGTCGACCGTCAGCCCGAAGCGCTCGACCCCCGGCTTTCCCCGGCCCGTCCACCAGCGGAAGGCGGCCTCCACCTCGTCCCACAGCCGACGCGGCCCGTACTGGTGGACCGTGGACGCGGGCCGGCCGTCGCGGAAGGTCACGACGGCCCATGACGTGTCGGTGAGACCGTAGAACCAGACCGGCCGCGTGTCCCCGCGCTTCTCGGCCGCGGCCTGTACGCACCCGGGCACCCGCAGCCCCAACGCGAAGGGGCCCGCGGTGTACCGCCCGGTGAGGAATTCCGCCTCGGTGACTGTGGTCGTGGACGCGTCGGCGCCGTCCGTGCCCTCCTGCGATATGTCATCGCCGTGCCGTACGGCAGCCCTCCGCTGGGCGCGGAGCTTCATGAACTCCACCAGCCGCGTGAACCGCCCCGACGCCGCCCCGTCCCCGACGACCAGCCGTGCCACGGCGTCACCGTTCCCGTAATGCGTCCCCCACGGCGCCACGACGATCCCGCCGGGTGCCGTCTGCTCGACCCAGGCGTACGGGATCTCGCGCATCCCGCACGTGGCGATGACCCGGTCGTACGGCGCGCCCGGCAGGTGCCCGCCGTATCCGTCCCCCGTCACCATCGTCGGGCCGAGCCCCGCCCTTCGCAGCGACTCCCGGGCCGCTGCCGCCACCGCCGCGTCCACCTCGACGGTCGTGACCTTCTCGCCGCCGAGCCGGTGCGTCAGCAGCCCCGCGTTCCACCCCGTCCCGGTGCCGATCTCCAGCACCGCGTTCCCGGGCCGCACCTCCAGGTCGCCGAGCATGGCGAACACGACGGACGGCATCGACGCCGAAGACGTCGACACCTTCCCCGGCGCCGTCCCGCTGTGCCGCCCGTCGTCCCACTGCGTCACGATCGGCACATCGGCCTCGGTGTACCCCAGCCACGCCGCCGGGTCCTCCGCCCTGCTCACGGCCACACTGGCCTGTGCGGTGAGGTCGAACGGCCACATCACCTCGGGCAGAAACGCCGCCCGCGGCACCGCCGCGAAAGCCGCCGCCCAATCGTCCGTCAACGGCACATCTCCTTTGCTCGAATTGCTGCGCTATCCGCTATCCGCTACGCGAGACACCGTGCGCGTAGTGTTCCGGCGACCTCTCCACGGACGGATCCGTCCTTCCCTCACAACGCCAGGAAGGGCAGCGTTTCAACTCACCGCGGATTGCTCGTGATTGCGCACACGGAAGTGTTGGTGGGATTCCCAGTCGCTTCGGGCACGTTGGAGAGCGGGAGCGACGTCGTTCTCGAAGTAGTCGGCTTGGGCGCGGAGTTTGACGGCGAGGGCGACGATGTCGTCGGGTGTGAGGTTGTCGATCCAGAGGTCGTCGACAACGCGGACATTGGCGAACGGGACCCGTTCCTGTACGTCTTCGCTGTAGGGGTAGCAAGTGATGCTGCCGCTGAAGACGCTGGCCTCGGCCTCGCCGGCCCGGCCGTTGTCGTCCGCGTACGCAGGGTTGTGGATGCGTATCGGCTGCCCGTCGAAGGGGCTCCAGTGCGTCAGGTCGATCAGCTCGGTGGAGAGCCTCTCGGGAAGGATGTCCGTTCTGCTGGGATCTTCGGCGGCCCAGGAGGGCAGGTAACCGGTCACGGTGATACCGCTCTTGGTGCTGATCGACCAGGTCCTGCTCGGTGCCGTCACCATGTCTCGACGGGCATGGAGTCGAGTTGGTAACTGTGTGCTCCGGGGTGGTCGGCGAATTCGCAGCAGGGCTCGCGTGAGTCCGCGCTGATCGACGGACAGTCCGGAAGCACGTCGAGGGCGATGGGGCGTGCGCCATCTGACCAGCGGGCCCACACGGCTCCGCTGGTCACGCCCGGCAGGCTGATGACGAGTGCGAAGTGGTCTCCAGCACTGTGAAGTTGGAGATGGCACCGTAAGTCCTGCTCAAGATCGGCGTCATCCGCAGTCCTGTGCCGCCCCGGGAGGCGGAGAGCCTGCTGGATGAGGGGCACCGGAAGCCTGGTGGTCTCGCCGCAGATGGGGAGGAGCGTCATCACAAATGGCTTTCCTTGCTGATACGGATACGGATACGGGCTGTGGTGAGGCGTCGTCGCGCGTCGGGGTCGAGAGTGACCCGCGATGTCAACTAGTGCGGGCGCTGGCCGATATCGGGTGGCGGCGAGGACGTGCCCATCGGCTGGCGACGGCTCGCGTTGCCCGTCCGGGGAGGAGCAGGAGTCGGCGGCGGCAGCGCGGCTGTCCGGGAATTGTGATCGTGGCCCAGACCCGCTTGCCGCGCTTCGTGGGCTCCGCGCCGCTCTCGGCGGCCAGTTGATTGATGAGCCACATTCCGCGGCCGTCTTCCGCGTCGTCCGCGGCCAAGAGCATTCGCGGGAGGGCTGAGGAGTCGTCGTGGACCTCGACATGGATGAGGCGGGCGCTGGCCTTCATTTCGACGGTGAATTCCCGTCCGTCGCTGTGCTGGAGTGCGTTGGTGACCATCTCGGACACGACCGTGGCCAGTGCGAGAGCGCTGTCCTCGTCCAGCCGCAGACCCCAGTCGGTGGTCAGCTTTTCGACTCGCCGCCGGGCGGCAGGCACGGACGAGGGATCGCTAACCATGGAGAAGTTGCTGGAGTGGGCGCGCATGACGAGGGACCCTTCGACCGGGGGCAAGCCGTGATGGAGGAGTGGGATCGGTGCGCGAAGGGGAAGACGTAGTCGTCCGATTGCGTACCGTTGCTGTCGTTCGAGCCCTCAGTCAACTGCTGGCTGTGCATGATTGCGGGTGCCGGCGAGGGGTGCGTTTTTCACCGGGGGGCCGCTTTGGGGGGCCAGGATCCGTTGCCGGACTTTGAGACACTGGGGAGGCGGGCATGATGGCATCGGCGCCATGCTGCGGACGGTGCGCGAGTCCGCAGGACGCACCCGCGAGGAACAGGCCCTTGTCCTGCAAGAGGCGCAGGACGGCCGCTGGTTCGACCGGGAGAACCTCAAACGCTGGGAAACCGAACGCCGTTTACCCGTCCCCGCCTGGCACCCCCTGCTGGCGAAGGCGTACGGCCTGCCGGTGGAGAAGATCGTCCGGGCGGTCGCGGCGAGTAAGCAGTGGCGCAGACTTCGGAACCGCCCGGATAGTGGTGAGGGGGGAGAGGAGGGCACGGAGGTGGATCGACGACAGTTCCTCGGTGCGGCGGCGGCAGCGGCGGCGACGGGTGCGGTGGCTCTGCCCGGCATCGCGGAAGCGCGCCAGGGCATCAACGCGGCGCTAACTGGCTCCGATGCCGGTGACCTCGCCTATCTCGACGGTGCTTTCGAGCGGCACCGCGGCGGCTATCGCGGCCGTCCGCCCACCGTCGTCCTGACGCAGATGCGGGACGACCTCGACCTGTTGCGGGACGTCCTGAGCCGTCCGCACGCGGCTGCCGCGCGAGCCGACCTTGCCCGAACAGCCGCTGGCATCACCGGGCTTGTGGCGATCATCCAGCACGACCGCAGCGACCAGCGCGACGCGCACGGCTGGTTCAGCACCGCCGAGCAGGCCGCCCGCGAGTCCGGCGACCGGCAGATGCTCGCCTGGGCACTGGCACGGCACGCGATGGTGCCCCTCAACTACGGTGCTCCGAAAGCCGCCGCCGATCTCGCGGGTCGTGCCCGCGCCGAAGCCGGGCAGAGTCCGTCCGCCGCGGCGGCCCTGGCAGCGGCCGTCAACGCCCGCGCCCTCGCCGCCATCGGCGACCGGCAGGGAGCACTCCGCTCCGTCGCCGACGCCCGCCTCATCGCGGAACACCTGGACGGCACCCAGGCCGCCGACACCTGGTTCGGCTACCCCCTCCAGAAGCACCATGTCCACCTCTCCCAGGCGTTCACGCTCCTCGGCCGCACACGGGAGGCGTACGCCGAGCAGGAGGCCGCCCTCGCCCTCACCCGCTCGCCGTCCGTCATGACCCGCGCCCTGCTGGAGATGGACGCCGCGCTCTGCCTCCACTCCGACGGCGACCCGACCGCGGCAGCCGACAAGGCGGTCGCCGTCTGGGAACGGCTACCGCAGGCGTACCGCGACGGCCTCGTCCGAGCCCGCGCCGAGACCTTGCACCAAGTGCTTCCCGGCGCCGCCCACACCAGGCTCGGCGAAGCACTCGCGAGCTGATGACCGGGAGACGTGGCCGAGAGGCTGAGACGTTCGGCGGGTCCGGGACTGAGACGGGAACTGCGACGGACAACCAGAAGGGCGGCACCCTCATCGGGTGCCGCCCTCTTGATTTGCCTGGTCAAAGGCGGCTGGAGGCCGTGACCGGAATCGAACCGGCGTAACTCGCTTTGCAGGTACGTCCACGCTGGTCAGCGCCCGATCCAGAACCGTTCAACAGCGTCCGCACCCGTCCGCACGCAGAGATGACAGCGTCCAGCCGCACAGCCCCGAACGGCACCGTACTGCCGTGAACGAGACGGAAACTGAGATGGCAACGCTAGGGGCAAGATCGCTGTTGCCTGGCCACCAGCGCTGACTTCGACTCAAGATGCAACATATACGTACAGAAGTTACGGTTCTAAAATATCGTCTGTTTGGCAGACGGGAGCGGCAGTGAACTGCTATCCATACTGCGAGACGACCACTGAAGGAGAACGATGATGTTGCTCACGGACCTCTGCTCCGCCCTTGCCTCCCGCAGCGATTGGCTCGAACTGAAGTCGGCTGAATACGGATTAAAGATCATCAGCGAGTCGAACGAGAAGTACGAGGTGCCAGAGATAAGTGAGGCGTCGACGTGCGAACCGCTAAACCCGGCTCTCATACTTCTCACTGCACCCGCAGCCGTGGGTAAGAGCACGGCCGCAGAGTATATGAGTCATTTGCTTCACGCGCCTATTCTGGATCTTTCTACACTTCAAGTCGGTACAGGGACACTCGAAGGAGCGCTTTCCAAATCTCTCGGAATACAAGCAAGTGCAGATTTCCAGATTTCCCTAATAAAAGGGCATTCTGTGCTCCTCGTTGATGCGCTGGATGAGGCTGAGGTACGATCTGGGCAAGCTAATTTTAAGGCTTTTATACGAGGCTTGACGGACACGGCGCTTCAAATTACCGACGGCCCGTCTATGATAGTGATGTCGCGCGCGGAAAGTGCACAGTCACTTCAAAGTGTTTTTAAGGAGCAGGGTCTCCAGTTTTCATGTTACGAAATAGAGGCATTCAATCAAGAGCAGTCCGAGAGGTATCTCGATAAGCGTCTCGTAGAGGTTTACTCCAACACGGGAAGAGAATCCGTCCATCGCAAGCACGTGTTGCCGTTCTCAACGGCTCGTCAGAACCTCTTTGCTGCGCTTGCGTCGGCGATCAGCCCCTCGAAAGAAGATATCTGGGCTGATCAGGGTGTCCGAGACTTTCTTGGGTATGCACCGGTTCTCGACGTTGCGGCAGAATATCTAGCCGTAGATAATTTCGCCTCACTGACGAACGACTTCGGAAATAACAGCGGACCAGGGCTTGTGCACTGGAACTTAGTCGCAGCCGTGATTGATCAACTATTGTTGCGCGAGCAGGACAAGTTCCGGAATCAGTTCAAGGAGACGAGCCCCTTCCGGCGATATGGCGCTGCGAGGCTACTTGCCAATATGTACTCACCCGAGGAGCAGTGCGCGCGCCTTCTTTCTTATGTCGAGAATCTCCAACTCGATCTCGATGTCCCTGCCTCACTCCCTGTCGAACTCCGAGACTCTTACGAAAGTGCAGTGAGTACGCAACTCTCCAATCACCCGTTTCTCCGAGGTGCCGGATGGTTCAATGTAATATTCCGTGATTACGTGACCGCTCGTTCACTTGTCAGTCCAATTACCACTTCGACCGCTTCTTCAAGTATTCGAAAGACTCTACTTTCGGCCTCATGGAAGCACTCTCCTATGTACGGATACTTCTCTTATAGCTTGGGGAAGACCACAGGAGAGGACCTCGCCTACTGTCATTCTGAAGAAGTGGGTGCAATCTATGAGTCTTTGAAATCAATGTGCGAGTCGGGGGATGAGCTTTTCACCGCCGTGGTGGAGCACGGTAATCGACTCCTTGCTAGCTTCGCGGTTACCCGAATCGATGTAGACGGGTTTACTCTTGGACCTATTGTGTTCCTTACTCATGAGGGAACCAAAAGTATTTCCTTCCCGCGCGAACTGAGTCGCGCCAACATTTACAATGTGCCTGATGTGATGCTTGGAGGGGATCACATCTCGTTTAAGTTTGGTGATGGCGTCTACTTGTCCTGCCGAGATCTGCTGATCGCAGCCAAAGACGTGCAAGTGTATATCGGAGAAAGTGGCACCCCAGTCCTCATGAACGTCGGCTCCGTGCTCAGCGAAGGAGTAAAAGTACAGGCCGAAACCGCTGACCTGGCAATTTTCTCGTCCGATCTTCCGTACCCGTGGTCACGGTATCAGAAGACGATTGATCTTCAGGGCGTGCAGTCAGATGCGCGAGAAGCGCGAGCGCTTTTTCTCGAATTTCGGAGAATTATCCTTCGTTTCAAGAATGCTAAAGACGGCGAAGTGGCGGTATACCAGCCAATGATGGATAATCTGGTTATTGGCGAAAATAAACGCGCTCGAAGCGTCCTGGACTTTTTGCAAAGCATACAGTGTGTCAAATTGACGAGGAGTATGTATCTTCTTGATCTCAACGAGTACGCCAAGCTCAAGCTTTCTAGGTCGCAGCTCAGGGATCTGGAAACAAGTCCTGCGGTTAGCGAGGTCTCTCGGCGTCTTTTGGCCTTTTTCCGGAATTCGTGATCAGTATATTCTATGGGTCTGCGTGAGGTAATCCCTAACGGAAGGCCGTGCGCGACGCGCGCGTAAAAAATTTCATAGCTCGGTGACTACGGGTTCAGGCAGAGCGGCGGACCATGAGCGGAGCACCTCGGTTACTTGGAGACCGAGGGCTTCGCTGGCTGCATCCTCTCGGAGGGAACGTCGTTCCTCCGGGTACGTCATTTCGCGGTAGAGCTGCAAGTCTTCGAAGCCGTTCATCGCAACGTCGTGGCTCGTAGCGCCGAAGACGACGCGAGGTAGTCGGGCCCAGTAGCAGGTAACTAGGCACATTGGGCACGGCTCGCTGCTGGCGTACATGATGCCGTCCCAGAAAACGTGCCGGCCGAGGCTCTTGCCAGCGCTGCGGAGGGTCATCACTTCGGCGTGCGCGGTTGGGTCGGCAAGTTTAACGACGCTGCTCGTTCCCTCGCTCACGGTTTCTCCGCCTATCACTACAATTACTCCGAAGGGCGTCTCCCCTTCGTCTTCGAGCGCGTGACGGGCCAGATCGATTGCGTGAGCGAGGAATTCCCGATCTGCTTCCGACAGTGCAGTCTTTATGATGTTCCCTTACAACGGCTAACACAATGAGGTGGATCGCTCCTGGTTGCCGTTTCCAGGGCGGCAGTTGAGCGTTCGGTCCTCTGTGGGGACATCACCGTGGATCGTGTCGGATGAGCTGTGGGATCACCTGGAGCCGCTGCTGCCGCAGCGCGAGCGCAGGTTCCGGTACCCGGGCCGTAAGCCGTTGCCGGACCGGGATGTGCTGTGCGGGATCTTGTACGTGCTTTACACCGGGACCCAGGGGGGTACTTGCCTCAGGAACTCGGCTTCGGCTCGGGCTTGACGTGCTGGCGCCGTCTGAGGGAATGGAACGAGGCCGGAGTGTGGCAGCGGCCGCACGAGGCCCTGCTGGCCGGGCTGACTGCGGCCTCGCGGCTGCACTGGTCCCGCTGCGTGGTCGACTCGTCCCATCTCAGAGCGCTAAAAGGGGGATCCATATGGGCCCCTCGCCGGTCGACCGAGGCCGGGCCGACTCGAAGCACCACCTGATCACCGACGGGCACGGCACCCCGCTCGCCGTCCTGCTGACCGGCGGCAACCGCAACGATGTCACTCAACCTCTGCCCTTGCTCGACGCGATCCCACCGGTCCGCGGCCGAATCGGTAGGCCCCGCCGCAGACCGGACTCGCTGTTCCCCGACCGCGGCTACGACCACGACATTTACAGCGACCAGGTCAGCGCACGTGGAATCGTGCCCGCGATCGCCCACCGCGGCGCCCTGCACGGCACCGGACTGGGCACCTACCGCTGGGTGGTCGAGCGGAGTTTTGCGTGGCTGCACGGCTTCCGACGTCTGCGCATCCGATGGGAACGGCGAGCCGACATCCACGAAGCGTTCCTCAAACTCGCCTGCTGCCTCATCACCCACCGACAACTCGGCTCGTTGTGTTAGCCGTTGTTAGGCTGCTTCAGGACTTGGAGCTTGTCTTTTTCCGCCAGGGCTTGAGCGTGGTCGCGAAGCGCAGTTCGGTGCGATCGGCCGGGTACTCCGCGTCGGAGATCTCGACTGTTTGGTTGTCAGCGTCCAGTGAGATTCGGCGGCAGAGCAGGAGCGGAACGCCGTCGGGAAGGTCCCACAGTTGGGCCTCCACAGCGGTGGGTATCCTTCCCGTGACCTGGTCCACCATGCACACGACCTCGACGCCGACGGCTGAGAGTTGGTGCTGTCACGGCCATGACCGCCCGCTATCAGCACATGGTGGACGCGGTACGGATGGACGTCGCCCGACAGGTCGACGGCCTGATCTGGAAGCCCGAGACGGATCGGCCGGACGATGACGACGATGGCGCGGCCGGAGCACTCGTGCCAGCTCGCTAAGTCAGGCTTGCGGGTCGCAAGAAGCCCATCGACCTCTGTGATTCAGGCGCCGTGGGCTTCTGTACGTCCGTCGCCTACCTGGTTCCGGACGGTGCTGGTCTGAGGACTGACCAATGGGATTCCCAAAGATGCGCGGGCTACGTCCGACAAGTAGGCGGGCCCAACTTTTTCTACAATTGCGATCGCATCAAGCGTGCAGCTCCTCGCCTCGCCGCGAAGTAGGCGGCCGTATTCGGATGGCTGCGCCGGGTCGTTCGAATAACCGCTTTCCTTGAGATGAACTAGACCATCACGCGTTCTGCGGAGATGCTGGAATCTCTCCCAGTAGACAGTGCCTTTGATTCCTGGCTTTCCGGTAGGCAAGGGGATGATTCTGTCAAGCTTCTCCGGAGTCGACAGGCGACGTGCCATGTCCTGTTTCCCCAGTGTGACGGTTTCGCCCTTCGCGTTGACCTTGTCCAGTGTGGCCTGGTCTGGAAGGTTCGCAATCAGATCGTTCAGAAGTGCCTCAACTGCGGCGTAGGCGAGCAACACGGCGCTGACCAACTCTGAGATCAAACGCCAACTGCTGGTCCTGAACTGTGCGACCCCCACCCGAATCAATCCTGACGCTCGACAGGGTGCGATTCCGAAGCTGCTCTCCCCGATCGGAGTGCCTTTTTGCTTCGACGAGATAGAAAACAACAAAGTCCGGTGACGGAAAGTGGACTAGCGTTCCGTCGTCAAGGGGCACCGGCTGAATGGCAGCGACAACCGCTCCGGCTCTATGGGCATGTTGGATAGTGCCGCCAAGGGGAACGTCTTGGGCAAGGAAGGTGTGCCGCAGTCTCGGATCTGGGCGCCCCTGCTTCTTCCGCTTGCTACGGTTTCGAGATGCCATGCCCCATGGCGAGGAGTACGGCCGATGCAACACAAGCGCTTTACGGTACTTCGACGGCTACGTAAGCCATTACAGGTTCGGGGCGGGCCGTACCCGCGCGTCCTGGGACGTCTGACTGAGACGGGAACTGAGACGGACCACCAGAAGGGCGGCACCCTCATTGGGTGCCGCCCTTCTGATTTGCCTGGTCAAAGGCGACTGGAGGCCGTGACCGGAATCGAACCGGCGTAACTCGCTTTGCAGGCGAGTCCCTCAACCACTCGGGCACACGGCCAGGTGTGTGTGCGGTGTGGTTCGACCTTCGCGGGTGGGGCGGGGGTGGGTCAAGGGTGGGGGAGGGTGTGCAACGGGACTGCCATACGGCGTTCATGAACGGGGGCGCGGGCCGGGGCGGGAAGGCGGCCGGGACGGAGGTGGGACGAGGGCGGGGCGTAGGGCGAAAGGCGGAGGGAAAGGGGGTCGCAGGGCAGGGGTGAAAGGGGCTGATGCCCCTTACCCTTGGCTGGTGACTGCCTCCGACACTCGCCGTGACCAGCGGCTTCCTGGAATCGACCCCGAGACCGCCCCGGACGCGCCGGAAGGCGTGATGGGGCGGTCGTACCGCGCGCTGACCCTGGGCATCGTGTCGGTGGTGCTGATGATCGCGTTCGAGGCGACCGCGGTGGGGACGGCGATGCCGATCGCGGCGCGGGAGCTGGACGGTCTCGGGCTGTACGCGTTCGCGTTCTCGGGGTATTTCACGACGTCGCTGCTCGCGATGGTGGTCAGCGGGCAGTGGTGCGACCGGTCGGGGCCGCTGCCGCCGCTGGCGGCGGGCATCGGCGGATTCGCGGCGGGACTGGTGATCAGCGGGACCGCCCAGTCGATGTGGCCGTTCGTGCTCGGCCGGGCCGTGCAGGGGCTCGGCGGCGGGCTCGTGATCGTCGCGCTGTACGTGGTGGTCGGCCGGGCGTATCCGGAACGGCTGCGGCCCTCGGTGATGGCCGCCTTCGCGGCGTCGTGGGTGGTGCCGTCGATCGTCGGGCCGCTGGTGTCGGGGACGGTCACCGAGCACCTCGGCTGGCGCTGGGTGTTCCTGGCCATCCCGGTCCTGGTGGCGCTGCCGCTCGCCGTCATGCTGCCGCCGCTGCGGCGGGCCGCGCACGCCCCCGACCCGGCCCCCGAGACGCTGCCCGAGGCCCCCGAGCCGGTCGCGCCGCCCGTACGGGACGGGCGGCGGATCTGGTACGCGGTGGCGCTCGCGACGGGCGCGGCGCTGTTGCAGTACGCGGGCCAGGACATCAGCCCGCTCTCGGTGATACCGGCCGTCGCGGGCATCGTGCTGCTCGTACCGTCCGCGCTGCGGCTGCTGCCGCCCGGCACCTTCCGCGCGGTGCGCGGGCTGCCCACGGTGATCCTGATGCGCGGGATCGCGGCGGGCACCTTCATCGCCGCCGAGAGCTTCATCCCGCTGATGCTGGTCACCCAGCGCGGCCTGTCCGCGACCATGGCGGGGCTGTCGCTGGCGGGCGCCGGGCTCACCTGGGCGCTCGGCTCGTACGTCCAGGCCCGCCCGCGCCTGGCGCCCGTCCGCGAACGCCTCGCGCAGTTCGGCATGGTGCTGTCCGCCGCCGCCATCTGCGGCGCCTCCCTCGCGCTCGTCCAGTCCGTACCGGTGTGGATCGTGGCCGTCGCCTGGTGCGCGGGCGGCCTCGGCATGGGCCTGGTCATCTCCACCCTCAGCGTGCTGATGCTGGAGCAGTCCGCCCCCGCGGAGGCCGGCGCCAACTCCGCCGCCCTCCAGGTCTCCGACGCCCTCTCCAACGTCCTCCTGGTCGCCGCCGCCGGCACCGTCTTCGCCGCCCTCGGCGGCGGCACGGTCGGCGCCGCGGCCGACGCGAGCACCACCACGACGGCACACCCCGCCGCCTTCGCCGCCGTCTTCCTCCCCGCCGCCGCCCTGGCCCTCGTGGGCGCCTTCGTAGCGGCCCGCCTGCGCCCCCACCCGAAATCGGCGTGAGACCGACCGCCTGCGACCGGGACGGCGTATCACCGTACGAGACGGCGTCCGCGCGCCCGTATGTGAGCTGAGTCGCACACGGGCGGCGCGGTGGCGTCGGGACGGGGGTGAGGGGGTGCGGCCGGTAGGCTGAGGCGGTTTTCGTACCGACCCGCCGCGAGACGAACCTCAACGGAGACCGTGACTACCACCGCCGCATCGCACCCGCACCATCTGTCTCCCGCCTTCCCCGGGCGCGCGCCCTGGGGGACGGCGAACAAGCTTCGGGCCTGGCAGCAGGGGGCCATCGACGCGTACGTCGCCAAGCAGCCGCGGGACTTCCTCGCGGTGGCGACACCCGGCGCCGGGAAGACCACCTTCGCGCTGTCGCTGGCGTCGTATCTGCTCCACAACCACCTGGTGCAGCAGATCACGGTGGTGGCGCCCACCGAGCACCTGAAGACGCAGTGGGCGGACGCGGCGGCGCGGATAGGGATCAAGCTGGACCCGGAGTACAGCGCGGGCCCCGTCGGCAAGGAGTACCACGGCGTCGCCGTGACGTACGCGGGCGTCGGGGTGCGGCCGATGCTGCACCGCAACCGCTGCGAGCAGCGCAAGACGCTGGTGATCCTGGACGAGATCCACCACGCGGGCGACAGCAAGTCGTGGGGCGAGGCGTGCCTGGAGGCGTTCGACCCGGCGACGCGGCGGCTGGCGCTGACCGGGACGCCGTTCAGGTCGGACACCAACCCGATCCCCTTCGTGGTGTACGAGGAGGGCAACGACGGCATCCGCCGCAGCGCCGCCGACTACACGTACGGGTACGGCAACGCGCTCAACGACGGCGTCGTGCGCCCGGTGATCTTCCTCAGCTACAGCGGCAACATGCGCTGGCGCACCAAGGCGGGCGACGAGATCGCGGCGCGCCTGGGCGAGCCGATGACGAAGGACGCCATCGGGCAGGCGTGGCGGACCGCGCTCGCGCCGACCGGCGACTGGATCCCGAACGTGCTGAAGGCCGCCGACCAGCGGCTGACCGAGGTCCGCAAGGGCATCCCGGACGCGGGCGGCCTGGTGATCGCCACCGACCAGGACTCGGCCCGCGCCTACGCCAAGCTGCTCAAGGAGATCTCCGGGCACAAGCCGACCGTCGTGCTCTCCGACGACCCCGGCTCCTCCAAGCGGATCGAGAAGTTCAGCGAGTCCGAGGACCGGTGGATGGTCGCGGTCCGGATGGTGTCGGAGGGCGTCGACGTGCCCCGCCTCGCGGTCGGCGTGTACGCCACGACGATCTCGACGCCGCTGTTCTTCGCGCAGGCCGTGGGCCGTTTCGTACGGTCGCGGCGGCGCGGCGAGACGGCGTCGGTGTTCGTTCCGACCATCCCGATGCTGCTGGAATTCGCCAACGAGATGGAGGTCGAGCGCGACCACGTGCTCGACAAGCCCAAGAAGCAGGGCGAGGAGGACCCCTTCGCGGAGGAGGACAAGCTCCTCGCGGACGCGGAGAAGGCCGAGGACGAGGCCACCGAGGAGGACATGCTGCCCTTCGAGGCGCTGGAGTCCGACGCGGTCTTCGACCGGGTGCTGTACGACGGGGCCGAGTTCGGCATGCAGGCGCATCCGGGCAGCGAGGAGGAGCAGGACTACCTCGGCATCCCCGGACTCCTCGAACCGGACCAGGTCCAGATACTGCTGCAGAAGCGGCAGGCCCGGCAGATCGCCCACAGCCGGAAGAAGCCGGACGAAGAGGCCGATCTGCTCGAACTCCCCGCCGAGCGGCGCCCGATCGTCACCCACCGCCAACTGCTCGAACTGCGCAAGCAGTTGAACACGCTCGTGGCCGCGTACAACCATCAGAGCGGTAAGCCGCACGGGGTGATTCACACCGAATTGCGCCGTGCGTGCGGCGGGCCGCCGAGCGCCGAGGCGACGGCGGGACAGCTCGGCGAGCGGATCAAGAAGGTGCAGGAGTGGGCGACCCGAATGCGATGATGTCGGCCGTATTGTAGAGGGTGGATCTCCAAAGTCGGGTCAAGCCAGCGCCCGGATTGTGGACGACCCCTTCCGCTGAGCGGTACCCGCTCGCTACGGTGCCGGTCACGCACGCGCCGTGGCAGTGCAGCCGCGGAGCGCAGCCGGTATGACGACTACCGGCGGCCTCTCCGCGCACTGCCGCGGGACCGGCAGTGCGTTACCGCCGTGGAGATGGCCGCCGCCTACGAGGAGGGGGCGTCGTGACCGCGGAGACGTCTCAAACGCTTGACCGGGGCCTGCGGGTTCTCAAGCTGCTCGCCGACACCGACCACGGCCTGACGGTGACCGAGCTGGCCGCCAAACTCGGTGTGAACCGGACGGTGGTCTACCGCTTGCTGGCCACGCTGGAGCAGCATTCGCTGGTCCGCCGTGACCTCGGCGGCCGGGCGCGCGTCGGACTGGGCGTGCTCGGTCTGGCCCACCAGGTGCACCCGCTGCTGCGCGAGGCCGCACTGCCCGCGTTGCGCTCGCTCGCCGAGGAGATCGGGGCGACCGCCCACCTGACCCTCGTCGACGGCAGCGAGGCGCTGGCCGTCGCCGTCGTGGAGCCGACCTGGACCGACTACCACGTGGCCTATCGCACCGGCTTCCGGCACCCGCTGGACCGCGGGGCCGCGGGGCGCGCCATTCTCGCCGGGCGGGGCATGCAGCCGACGCCCGACGGGTCGCGCTGGGAGCGGTTCGTCGAGGAGGAGTCCCTGGGCGCCCGCCCGGCCGAGGGGCCGCCCGCCGCCCATACCGTCACCGCCACCGAGCCGGTCCGGTACGTCCTCACCCACGGCGAGCTGGAGGCCGGTGCCAGCGGGGCCGCCGCGCCCCTCCTGGGCGTCCCCGGCATCGAGGGGAGCGTCGGCGTCGTCATGCTCGCCGACTCGGTCCCCGAGAGGGTCGGTGCGCGCGTCGTGGAGGCCGCCACGGAGGTCGCCGACGCCCTGCGCTAGGGCGCTGAGCCTCCCCACAAGGGTGCGCCCCCAGGCCCCCGGGCCCGTGCCGGGTCCTTTGCCGGGACGCCGGCTACGCGTCTTCACGGGCCCGGCCCAAGGGGGCTCCTTTGCTGGGACGCCAGCTACGCGTTTTGGGCCGCTGCCCTTGAGAGGGTGCTTTGCTGGGGGCGGTGGGCCGTGTTTTTGGGGGGCGCGGGGAACTGCGCGGCCAGCCATGGTGCTGCCGCAGGTCACCACCGGCCCCGGCGGGGCTGTTCGGTTGGGTCCGGGCCACCGGCCGGTGGTGGGTTGCTCGCGCAGTTCCTCGCGCCCCTGGCGGGGCGCTGGTCGTGCGTGCGTGCGGGTAGCTGGGGCCCGGCCCCGGGGCGGTTGCTTTGCCGGTCCCGGCGGGGCGGTTCGGTTGTTGGCGGGCCACCGGCCGGTGGTGGGTTGCTCGCGCAGTTCCTCGCGCCCCTGGCGGGGCGCTGGTCGTGCGGGGGCGTGGCCGCGAGGGCGGGGGGTGTGAAATAGGGTCGGCGGCATGCGTAGAAGCAGCGTCTCCCGGCGGACCGTGACTCTGGCCGTCTGCGGAGCAGTCACGGCCGGGCTGCTGGCCGTCGCGGCCCTCGCCCCGCTCCCCATCTCGATCGTGGAGCCGGGGCTGACGGCGAACGTGCTGGGGGCGGACCAGGGGACGCAGGTGATCACGGTGAGCGGGACACCGGTGCGCAGGACGAGCGGGCAACTGCGGATGGTGACGATCCAGGCGACGTCACCGGACGCCTCGGTGCACGTCACCGACGTGCTGAAGGCGTGGTTCAAGAAGGACCAGGCGGCGATGCCGCGCGACTCGGTCTATCCCACCGGCGGCTCGGTGAAGGAGATCGAGAAGGCGAACCGCAAGGAGATGACCGATTCGCAGGACGCGGCGACGACGGCCGCGCTCAAGCACCTCGGGCTCTCACCGTCCAAGGTGAAGGTCGATCTCCAGCTCGCCGACGTCGGCGGCCCCAGCGCCGGGCTGCTCTTCGCACTCGGCATCATCGACAAGATCAACGGCGACGGCCACGGCGGCGACCTCACCGGCGGCCGGACCATCGCGGGCACCGGGACCATCGACGCCTCGGGCAAGGTCGGCGCGGTCGGCGGGGTGCCGCTGAAGGAGCAGGCCGCCCGCCGCGACGGCGCGACCGTCTTCCTCGTGCCGCGCGGCGAGTGCTCCGACGCCAAGGCGGAGCTGCCCGACGGGCTCAGGCTGGTCCCGGTCAACGACCTGGACGGCGCGCTGGCGGCCCTGGCCGCCCTGGACAAGGGCGGAAAGCTGCCGACCTGCTAGACGGCGGCTAGACCGACGCCCGCGCGGCGCCCGGCGACACGGCGGGTGCGTCGCCGGGCTCGTCGTTCCAGTGCCGGAAGGCGGGCAGGACGAGCGGGCTCAGCGTCGTGAGCAGATAGACGGCGCTGACGGTGGCCATGGCGGTGCGCAGGCCCGCGTACTGGACGAGGAAGCCGCCGAGCAGGCCGCCCAGCGGCACGGCGACCAGGACGCCGGAGGTGACGGCGCCGAAGACGCGGCTGCGCAGCCGCTCGGGGACCAGGCGGACCATCTCGGTGCCGATCATCGGGTTCAGGACCCCGGCGGCCAGCCCGCACACCGCGCAGGTGACCAGGAGCGGGGTCAGACCGGGCACGAAGGCGGCCACGGCCGTCCGGGGGAAGCCGCTGATGAGGAACGCGCCGATGTAGAGGCCGCGTTGCGACACCCGGTGGCCGACGACGCCGTACGTCAGCGAGCCGATCAGCGCGCCGCCGCCGAAGGTCCCGGCGACCAGGCCGACGCTCACCGAACCGCCCAGGTGCTCGCGGGCGTCCACCGGCAGCAGCACCGCCGACCACGCCTGGTCCAGCGCGTTGGTCACCATCACCATCACCACGATGGCGAACAGCAGCCGCGCGGCCACCAAGTAGGCGAATCCCTCGCGCAGTTCGGCCCGGTAACTGCCGGCGGACTCCTTCGGCGGCTCCGGCGCCTCCGACGGCGTCCGGTCCCGTACCCCGATCCCGATCAGCACCGCGGACACCGCGAAGGTCGCCGCGTCGACCAGCAGCGTATTGGTGGCGCCCATCACCGAGATGAGCACGCCAGCCAGCGGGGCGCCGAGCATACGGGCGCCGCGCGACGCGCCCTCGTACGCGCTCGACGCCCGCGCCACGGTGGTGTCGGCGCGTGCGGCGAGGCGGGGCATCAGCACCTCGCGGGCGGTCTCGCCGGGGGCGTGGAAGAGGCCGCTGACGCCGACGAGCGCGAGCAGTTCCCAGTAGCGCAGCCCGACGGTCAGATGCAGCAGCGGTACGGCCGCCATGGCCGCCGCGCACACCACGTCCGACACGACGCTCGTGACCGCGTAGCCGAGCCGGTCGATCAGCGGGCCGCCCAGGATCGCGGCGAGCACGACCGGCAGGGTGGCCGCGAAGGCGACCAGACCGGCCCGCGCCGGGCTCCCGGTGGTCTCCAGCACGAACCACGGGACGGCGACGACGGTGAGCATGTTCCCGGCGATCGAGACCACGTTGGCGGCCAGCAGCACCCCCAGCGGGCGCCGGTCGCGGGCCGGTCCCGACCCGTCGGGCCGGTGGTGGGCGTGCGGTATCGCGGTGCGTGCGGGCATGGCGAATTCCCCCGTGACGATGGGTCGTTGATACGGAGTGACGGAGCTACGGAATTACGGGCCGGTGCGGACAGGGAGCCGGTACGGACAGGGAGCCGGTACGGGTACGGATACGGCTGCGCGTGCGGTGACGGCGCGCGCGGCGCGGGGGAGCGGGGTCAGTCGGACGCGATCGGGAACTCGTGGAACTGCACCCGGACCCGCTCACCCTCCGGCCCGTCCGTCTCCCGCTCGCGGAAGGCCTCCACGAGCGCGTGCACCCGCTCGCTCAGCTCCACCGCGTCCTGCGGCGTGAGGCGCAGCGTGAAGCGGCTGGAGTCCCACGCCTCCTGCCAGACCTTCGGCCAGGTGTGCATCGTGCTCATCCAGGTCGCCACCTGCTCGGCGCTGCTGGTGGCGTGTTCGACCAGGAAGGTGCTCATCGCGGCGCGCACCTCGGGGTCGGGGTGCCGGACGAACTCCCCGATGCTGTCGAAGCGTTGGCCCCGGTGCACCGCCTTCCACCAGCGCTCGCGCGCGGTGCCGCGGCCGGGGTCGTCCTCGACCAGGCCGAACGAGGCGAGCTGGCGCAGGTGGTAGCTGGTCGCACCGCTGGACTCGCCGAGCCGGTCGGCCAGTTGGGAGGCCGTGGCGGGGCCGCGGTCGCGCAGCGCGGCCAGCAGCCGCATCCGCAGCGGGTGGGCGAGGCCGCGCAGCGACCTGGCGTCGAGGGTCAGCAGATCCTCGTCCGAGATCGGGCCGATCGGCACCGCGTCCTTCTTGTCCGTCATGGACACCACCTTAAGCGCGTGCAAAGCACCTTTGCAACGCTCTTTTGCAAAACAGCTTTGCATCCACCCCCGAGCTGTACCCCCGAGCCGTACCCCCGGCCCGTACCCCGCGAGCCGTACCCCCCGAGCCCCGCAGGGCCCCCTCACCCGTTCTTGATGAAGCCCTCCGCGATCAGCCACTTCTTCGCCACGTCGTGCGGGTCCTGCCCGTCCACGTCCACCTGGGCGTTCAGCTTCTGCGCGACCGCCGTGTCCAGCTTGGCGCTGATCGGGTCGAGGAGCTTGGCGATGGCCGGGTACTTCTTGAACGCCTTGCTGTAGATGACGGGCGCCGCGTTGTAGTTGGGGAAGAAGTGCTTGTCGTCCTCCATGACGGTCAGGTGCATCGACTGGATGCGGCCGTCTGTGGTGTACACCTCGCCCAGCAGGCAGGAACCGCTCTTGTTCACCTGGGTGTAGATGATCCCCGCGTCCATCTTCTGGATCCGCGAGCTGGGGATGTCCATGTCGTACGCCTTCATCATGCCGGGCAGCCCGTCCTGCCGGGAGGCGAACTCGTTCTCCACGCACAGCGTCACGGCCTTGGGGTCCTTCTTCGCCAGCGCGGCCACGTCGGAGAGCGTCTTGAGGTGGTACTTCGCGTTGTTGCGCTGGCTGACGGCGAGCGAGTACGTGTTGTTCAGCGTGGACGGCGGCAGCCAGGTCAGGCCGTTCTTCAGGTCCGCGTCGTGCACGGCCTGCCACTGCGCCTGGGGGTTCTTGATGGGTTCCGTGTGCCCCAGATACGTGATCCAGGCGGTGCCGGTGTACTCGTACATCGCGTCCGCCTGACCGGACTTGACCGCCTCGCGGGCGCCGATCGAGCCGGTGATGTTCGTCCGGTCCAGCACGCTCGCGCCCGCCGCCTTGAAGGCGAGGCCGATCATCTCGCCCAGGATGATGTTCTCGCTGAAGTTCTTGGACGTGATCACCAGGTGGGCGCCCTTGAGGGGTTCGCCCTGCCCGATCGAGCCCGGTTTGACATTGTCCACCAGCGGGCTGCCGCTGGTCAGCCCGCAGGACGCCAGCAGGGCGGCGCCGCAGAGCGCCACGAGCCCCGTACGCCGCCGCGTCACGCCGTCACCTCCAGGCCGCGGGGGCGCATCAACTGCTCGGCGACCGAGGCCAGCCAGTCCACGAACAGCGCGAGCACCACCGTCAGCACCGAGCCGAGGATCAGCACCGGCATCCGCTGGTTGACGATGCCGGAGGTGATCAGGTCGCCGAGGCCGCCGCCCCCGCCGAAGGTGGCCAGCGTGGCGGTGCCGACGTTGAGCACCAGCGCGGTCCGCACGCCCGCGAGGATCAGCGGTACGGCGAGCGGCAGTTCGACCTTGGCGAGCACGCCGGGCGCCGACATGCCGATGCCGCGCGCGGCCTCCACCAGCGTCGGGTCGATGGCCTTGAGCCCCGCGACGGTGTTGGAGAGCACCGGCAGCACCGCGTAGGCCACGATGCCGATGATCGCGGTGCGGGCGCCGATGCCCAGCCAGATCACCAGCAGCGCCAGCAGGCCGATCGCCGGGGTGGCCTGGCCGATGTTGGCGAGCGCGGTCACGAACGGCGCGACCCTGCGCAGCCGCCGCCGGGTCAGCGCGATGCCGACGGGGATGGCGATCACCAGCACCCAGAAGGTGGAGATCGCGGTCAGCTTCACGTGCTGCCAGAGCCGGAGCTGCACATTGCCGTCGTCGAGCGAATTCTTCTCGATCGCGTCCAGGTGGATGTTGGTGATCCACAGATACGTGGCGAGCAGCACGGCGGCCAGCACGACCGGGGTGAACACCAGCTTCCGCCACGTCAGTTTGGGCTTCGGCCTGGTCGCGGCGGGCGCGGGCCCGCCCTCGTGCTCCTCGTGCTCCGTCCCGCCGTCGTCGTCGCGGAAGGCCAGGCCCCGCACGTCGTGCTCGCCGGGGGGACGGCGCTCCCCGGCGTCGCGGGTGTCCCGGCCCGACGGGTGGGACCGGCCGCCGTCGGCGCGGCTGGCCCCCGTCGCGCGGTCCGGGCTGTCCGGGCTCATGACGCCGGCTCCGCGCCCGCCGCGCCCTCCTGCTCGGCGCGTGCCCGCTCCTCCTCGTGTCCCTGCCCGGCCTGCGACTCGGCCAGTTCGTGCTGGTGCTCCATCGCGGTCAGCCGGTCGGCCTCCAGCATCTCCTGCACCGAGTTCATCAGCGTCTCCATGTCGACCACGCCCACGAATTCGCCGCGCCGCCCGGTCACCGCCACCCGCCCGCCGCTGTCGGTCAGCACCGCCTCCAGCGCGTCCCGCAGCGTCGCGTCCCGCGTCACCGTGTCGTGCACGATCGTGCCCGCCCGTGCCAACGACCCCTTGGCGCGCATCAGATCGCCGCGCCGCAGCCACTTGTACGGGCGCCGCCGCCGGTCGAGCAGCAGCAGTTCGTTGTGCTGGCTGGTGCGCAGCCGCTCGAAGACCGACTGCAACGGCTCGTCGACGCCCACCGCGGGGAAGTCGGCGATGCCGACATCGCGCACGCGGGTGAGATTGAGCCGCTTGAGCGCCGCGCCGGCGCCGACGAAGCCGGACACGAAGTCGTCGGCCGGGTTGGTGAGAATGGCCTCCGGCGTGTCGAACTGGGCGATGTGCGAGTGCTCGCGGAGCACCGCGATCCGGTCGCCCAGCTTGATGGCCTCGTCGAAGTCGTGCGTGACGAAGACGATCGTCTTGTGCAACTCGTGCTGGAGCCTGATCAGTTCGTCCTGGAGGTGGTCGCGGGTGATCGGGTCGACCGCGCCGAACGGCTCGTCCATCAGCAGCACCGGCGGGTCGGCGGCCAACGCCCGTGCCACGCCCACGCGTTGCTGCTGTCCGCCGGAGAGCTGGCGCGGGTAGCGGCCGTGGAACTCCCGCGGGTCCAGGCCCACCAGGTCGAGCATCTCCTCGACCCGGTCCTTGACCCGCGACTTGCTCCAGCCGACCATCTTCGGCACCAGCGCGATGTTCTCCGCGACCGTCATGTGCGGGAAGAGACCGGACGACTGGATGGCGTACCCGACCTTGCGGCGCAGCTTGACCGGATCGATCGCGGTGACGTCCTCGTCGTTGATCCTGATCCGCCCGGACGACGGCTCGATCAGCCGGTTGATCATCTTCAGCGTGGTGGACTTGCCGCAGCCGGAAGGGCCCACGAAGATCACCGTCTCACCGGCCTTGATCTCCATGCTGACGCTGTCCACGGCCGGGTCCTGGCTGCCCGGATAGCGCTTGGTCAGGTTCTCCAGCTCGATGGTGGCGCCCGCCACCCCGGCGGGCGCCGGCTGCTCCCGGTCCTGCGGTGACCACTGCTCAGACACGGATCCCCCTCGGAATGGTCAGACGGCCGATGCCCACGTACGCGGCGTCGAAGAGCAGCGCGAGAACGATGATGCCGAGCGTGCCGGACAGCACCTCGTTGAGCGCGTTGGCGCTGCCCAGCGACGCGATGCCGCGGAAGATCTCGTTGCCGAGGCCGGGGCCCGAGGCGTACGCGGCCACCGCCGCGATACCCATCAGCATCTGGGTGGCGACCCGGATACCGGTCAGGATCGGCGGCCAGGCCAGCGGCAGCTCCACCCGCAGCAGCCGGGCCACCCGCGACATGCCGATGCCCTTGGCCGCGTCCACCAGCGCCGGGTCCACACCGCGCAGCCCGACGATGGAGTTGCGGACGACCGGCAGCAGCCCGTACAGCGTCAGCGCGGTCACCGTCGGCGGCACGCCCAGGCCCAGGACCGGGATCAGCAGACCGATCAGGGCCAGCGACGGGATGGTGAGGATGGTCGCGGTCGAGGTGACCGCGAGATTGCCCGCCCAGTCGCTGCGGTAGGTCAGGACACCGATCAGGACGCCGATCACGGTCGCGAGCACCATGCACTGGAACACGGCGCTGGCGTGCTGGAAGGCGTCGGTGAGCAGTTGCTGGTGCCGGTTGGAGAGGTACTGCCAGAAGCTCACCGCGCCGCCACCTCCCCGTCTCCTTCGACCGCGTGGCGCGTCTACGTGTCGCGCGCCGCCTGCTCCACCAGCGGGATGATCCGCAGCGGGACCGGGTTCTCCATGACGATGGCCGTGGCGGCCCGGACAATCCCATCAAAGCCGACAACGCGGTCGATCACCCGCTGGAGATCGGCGTTGGAACGGGCCACCAGACGGCAGAGCATGTCGCCCTGACCGGTCGTGGTGTGCAGCTCCAGCACCTCCGGCACAGTGGTCAAGTGCGCCCGTACGTCGGCCCCTTGGCCCTGCTTGATCTCCAGCGTGGCGAACGCCGTCACCGGATAGCCGAGCGCCGCCGGGTCCACCTGCGGGCCGAAGCCGCGGATCACCCCATTGGCCCTCAGCCGGTCGAGCCGGGCCTGCACCGTGCCGCGCGCCACCCCCAGCCGCCGGGACGCCTCCAGCACGCCGATCCGCGGCTCCCGGTCCAGCAGCGTGATCAGCCGCCCGTCCAGCGCGTCGATCCCCATACCCCGCCGCCTTCCGTGGTCATGCTGCACAGATTGACCCGTCGATCCTCGCTTCCGCTGTGCAGACTGTCCACTGAAATCCGGAACTATTGCGCACCCTGACAAGCGGCGGGACGCTTTTGTCATGACTGAGACCCAGGATGCTTTCCCGGTAAAGGGCATGGACGCCGTCGTCTTCGCCGTGGGCAACGCCAAACAGGCCGCGCACTACTACTCCACCGCTTTCGGCATGCGCCGCGTCGCCTACTCGGGACCCGAGAACGGCAGCCGCGAGACCGCCTCCTACGTCCTGGAGTCGGGCGGCGCGCGCTTCGTGTTCACCTCCGTCATCAAGCCCGCCACCGACCACGGCCGCTTCCTGGCCGACCACGTCGCCGCCCACGGCGACGGCGTCGTCGACCTCGCCCTGGAGGTCCCGGACGCGCGCGCCGCGTACGCGTACGCCGTCGAGCACGGCGCCACCGGCCTCACCGAGCCGTACGAGCTGAAGGACGACCACGGCACCGTCGTGCTCGCCGCCATCGCCACGTACGGCCAGACCCGGCACACCCTGGTCGACCGCACCGGCTACGACGGCCCCTACATGCCGGGCTTCGTCGCCGCCGAGCCGGTGGTCGAGCCCCCGGCGCGGCGCTTCTTCCAGGCCATCGACCACTGCGTCGGCAACGTCGAACTCGGCCGGATGAACGAGTGGGTGGCCTTCTACAACCGGGTCATGGGCTTCACCAACATGAAGGAATTCGTCGGCGACGACATCGCCACCGAGTACTCGGCGCTGATGTCCAAGGTCGTGGCCGACGGCACGCTCAAGGTGAAGTTCCCGCTCAACGAGCCGGCCGTCGCCAAGAAGAAGTCCCAGATCGACGAGTACCTGGAGTTCTACGGCGGCCCCGGCGTCCAGCACATCGCGCTGGCCACCAACGACATCGTCGCCTCCGTACGCGCCATGCGCGCCGCCGGTGTCGAATTCCTCGACACCCCCGACTCCTACTACGACACCCTCGGCGAATGGGCGGGCGAGACCCGCGTCCCCGTCGAGACACTGCGCGAACTCAAGCTCCTCGTGGACCGCGACGAGGACGGCTACCTGCTCCAGATCTTCACCAAGCCGGTCCAGGACCGCCCGACCGTCTTCTTCGAGATGATCGAGCGCCACGGCTCCATGGGCTTCGGCAAGGGCAACTTCAAGGCCCTGTTCGAGGCGATCGAGCGGGAGCAGGAGCTGCGCGGCAACCTCTGATCTCACCCTGTGGTCTCGCGGGGTCCCGCCCTTGAGGGCGGGGCCCCGGCCTGTCAGGGTGAACACATGCACGATGAACTGATCACCGCACTGCGCGGCGGCCTGCCGCCGGAGGCGGTACTGACCGACCCCGACGTCGTCGCGGCGTACTCCCAGGACATGGCGAGCTTCTCCGCCGTCGGCACCCCGGCGGCGGTCGTGCTGCCCCGCAGCACCGAGGACGTGCAGCACGTCATGCGGACCGCGACCGCGCACCGGGCGCCGGTCGTACCGCAGGGGGCGCGGACCGGGCTGTCCGGCGGCGCCAACGCCATGGACGGCTGCATCGTGCTCTCGCTGGTGAAGATGGACCGCATCCTGGAGATCGACACGGTCGACCGGATCGCCGTGGTCGAACCGGGCGTCGTCAACGCCGTGCTGTCCAGGGCGGTCGGCGAGCACGGCCTGTCCTACCCGCCGGACCCGTCGAGCTGGGAACAGTGCACGATCGGCGGCAACATCGGCACCGGCGCGGGCGGCCTGTGCTGCGTGAAGTACGGGGTGACGGCCGAGTACGTCCTCGGCCTCGAGGTGGTGCTGGCCGACGGGCGGCTGCTGACCACCGGGCGGCGCACCGCCAAGGGCGTGGCGGGATACGACCTCACGCGGCTCTTCGTCGGCTCCGAGGGCACCCTCGGCATCGTCGTGAAGGCGGTCCTCGCGCTGCGGCCCGCGCCGCCGCGCCAGCTCGCCATGGTCGCCGAATTCCCGTCGGCCGCCGCGGCCTGCGCCGCCGTCTGCTCGATCATGGAGAGCGGCCATGTGCCGTCGCTGCTGGAGCTGATGGACGGCACGACCATCCGCGCGGTCAACGCGATGGCGAACATGGGCCTGCCCGAGACCACCGAGGCCATGCTGCTCGCCGCCTTCGACACCGCCGACCCGGCCGCCGACCTCGCCGCGGTCGGCGAGCTGTGCACGGCGGCGGGCGCCACCGACGTGGTGCCCGCGGAGGACAGCGCCGAGTCCGAGATGCTGCTCCAGGCGCGCCGCCTGTCGCTGACGGCGCTGGAGACCATCTCGACGGCCATGATGATCGACGACGTGTGCGTACCGCGCGCGAAGCTCGGCGAGATGCTGGACGGCGTCGCGGACATCTCGGCCAAGTTCGGCCTGACGATCGGGGTGTGCGCGCACGCGGGCGACGGCAACACCCACCCCGTGGTCTGCTTCGACGCGCACGACCCCGACGAGGCCCTGCGGGCCCGCGAGTCCTTCGACGAGATCATGGCGCTCGGTCTCGCGCTCGGCGGCACCATCACCGGCGAGCACGGCGTCGGCCTGCTCAAAAAGGACTGGCTGGCCCGCGAACTCGGCCCCACCGGCGTCGAGTTGCAGCGCGGCGTGAAGGCCGTCTTCGACCCGCTCGGGCTGCTGAATCCGGGCAAGCTGTTCTGAGGGCCGCGCCGGGCGTGCCCGGCCCTCACGCCCCCGCGTCCGGCGTCTCGTCCTTCCCCGACCACGGATCGCTCAGCCACAGCTCGTCCCGCGTGGTCGGGGCGAGCAACCGGCTGAGACCGTCGTCCATGCCGAGCTGCTCGTGCTCGGTGCCCGGCGGCACCACCCGCAGCGTCCGCTCCAGCCAGGCCGCGACCGGCGACGAGGGCGCCTCCAGCAGCGCGTTGCCGTCGGGGGAGCTGAGGGCCAGACAGATCACGCTGCGGCCGTTGACCTTCGTCGGCCAGATCCGCACGTCACCGTGACCGCACGGCCTGAACACCCCCTCCACGATCAGCTCGCGGGCGAAGGTCCAGTTCACGGGGGCGTCGGAGCCCACGTGGAAAGTGATGTGCACGGCAAAGGGATCATCCGTGCGATAGGCCAGCCTGGCGGGTACGGGGATGCTCCGCTCCGGCGACAGCACTAGCTGCATTTCCAGTTCGCGTTCCACCACGGTGTGCATCGACTCGACATCCTTTCCTCGGCGCGGCAGCCCCATTTCGCGTTCCGCGTGTTCCGCGGTGTCTTCGGTGACGCGCAGCGGGTGCTGCGCCGGGGCCTGCACCAGGAGAGAGCGCGTACCACTCCAACCATTACGCGGGTTCGCGGGATTCGGTTCAAATTTCCTGAAGCACGGGCACGAGGGGGCGCGTACGGGTAAAGACAAGTACGCCCTCCGAAGCCGGGCGGTGCGGGGAACGGCGGTCACGCCGGGCCCGCGCGTCTGGTAGATGTGGACGTCACAAACCCCCCAGACCGAGCAGATACGGATTCCGTGAACCATGAGCGCACCCACTTCTGGCTCCTCCGGTTCCTCCTCCGCGTCCCCGGCCCCGGGCTACTACCCTGACCCCTCGGTCCCGAACTACATCCGCTACTGGAACGGCTCCACCTGGGTGCCGGGTACGAGCCGGCCCGCGCCCGCCGCGGGTGAGGCGCCGGTTCCGTCCCCGTCCCCTTCTTCTTCCCCTCCGCCCGCCCCGGCGATGGACGAGTCCGGGCCAATGTTCCTCGACGAGGACCCGGGGGCGCCGCACTCCGACTTCGGTACGCCGGCGCCCGCTGCGGCCCCGGCGTCCGCCCCGGAGCCCGCTCCTTCCTGGCCCCGGCCCGCCGGGCAGGAGCCCGGCGCCGAGCCGCCGCGGATCTCCTGGGGCGCCGCGGGCACGGCCGCCGCGCCGGGCGTGCCCGCGCAGCAGCCTCCGCCCGCCGCCGAGCGGCCCCAGCCGCGGACACCGCCCCACCAGCCGCAGGCCCAGGCCCAGCCTCAACCGCACGCCCAGCCGCAGCCGCAGGCCGCCCCCCAGTCTCAACCGCAGCCCCAGCCCCAGCCGCAACCTCAACCGCAGGCCGCGCCCTGGGCGCAGCAGGTGCACCATCTGGCCCGGCAGTCGGCGGGGGAGCAGGAGCGGCCCGCGGGCGAGGAGCGCCCGGCGCCGTGGCGGCCCCCGGCCGGTGACCCGTTCCTGAGCATGATCTCGGCGCAGGGGCGGCCGGGCGCGCTGGTGCGGCGGTTCGCGGCGCGCGTGCTCGACACGGTGCTGTTCTGCGCGGTGACCGCCGCCGCGGCCGTACCGCTGGGCACGGCCGCGTACCACCACATCCACACGAAGGTGGACGACGCGAAGCAGAGCGGCGAGACCGTGAAGGTGTGGCTGATCGACGGTACGACGGGCCTGGAGCTGGCCGTGGTGCTGCTGGTGGCGGTCCTGGCGGGCCTGCTGCTCGAAGTGCTGCCGACCGTCAAGTGGGGGCGCACGCTGGGCAAGAAGCTGGTGGGCCTGCGGGTGCTGGACGTCGAGGCGCAGATCCCGCCGGCCTTCGGCCCGAGCCTTCGCCGCTGGCTGACCCACACCATGCTGGACGTCCTGGTCGTCGGCGTCGTCGGCCTCGCCTGGTGCCTCTTCGACCGCCCGTGGCGCCAGTGCTGGCACGACAAGGCCGCGCGGACGTTCGTGGCGGCCGACTGAGGTCACGTCCGTGGGGGCGTACGTCCGCGCCGATGCCGTACGTCCGGGGCGGCGCCGTACTCCGAACGGAGTCCGCAGCGGGCGGGCGGCCGGTGTCCGGGTTTGACTCGGGACATGAGTACCGATCAGCCAGCGCCCGGTTCCCCCCAGGACCCCTTCGCCAAGCCGCCAGGCGACCAGGCCGGCGGCCCGTACAACGGCGCCCAGGGCACCCCGCCGCCGGGCAATCCGTACGGCGGCGACCCGTACGGCGGCGGTCCCGCCACTCCGGGCGGCCCCGGCGGCTCCGACAACCCCTACGGCGGCGGTCCCGGCGGCCCGGCGAATCCGTACGGCGGGGGCGGTCCCGGCGGTCCGGGAAACCCGTACGGCGGCGGTCCTGGCGGTCCCGGCGGGCCCGGGGACCCCAACAACCCCTACGGCGGCGCCCCGCAGGACCCGCTGGCCGGGATGCCGCCGCTGGCGGACGGCGGCAAGCGCGTGCTGGCCCGCGTCATCGACGTGATCATCGTGCTGATCCCGGCCGGTCTGCTGGACTGGGCGGCGGGCGGCACCGACAACTTCAGCAGCGGCAAGTCGGCGGTCGGCGGCGCCTTCTTCGCGGTGCTCGGCTTCCTCTACGAGTGGTTCATGACCCGGTCCACCGGCCAGACGGTGGGCAAGAAGCTGATGAAGCTGCGCGTGGCGATGCTGGAGAACGGCAGCGTGCCCACCTCCGCGGCGGCGGGGCTGCGCGCCCTCGTGCTGTGGCTGCCCGCCTTCTGCTGCAGCTGCGTCTGGTTCGTGATCCTCGGCATCACGGTGCTGTTCGACAAGCCGTACAAGCAGGGGCTCCATGACAAGGCCGCCAAGACGGTGGTCGTCCAGACCGCCTGACGGACCGGCGGCCGGGCGGAAGGGCGCCGCACACGCCCTGTACCGCCACCCGGATGGCTGATTGACTGAGCGTCATGAGTGCAGACCAGCCGTCCGGGATGGCCCCGCTCGCCTCCCTCGGCCAGCGGTTGCTGGCCCGGGTCGTCGACACCGCGATCCTGATCGTCCTCGACGTGCTGCTCAGCGCGGCGGTGTTCGGCGGTGATCTGTCCAATCCAGGTGACGCGGGCCGCGGCAAGGAGATCCTCGCGGGGGCGGCGACCTTCATCGCGTACTTCCTCTACGAGGGCGCCATGACGGCCGCCCGCGGGCAGACCCTCGGCAAGATGCTGCTGCGGATACGCGCGGCGCGCCTGGAGGACGGCGCGGTCCCCGGCGGCGTCGGCTGGACGCGGGCCGCGGTCTACGCGCTGCCCGGCGTGCTCGTCACGATCCTGATCGGCCCGCTCTTCTGGCTGCTCAACTCCCTGTGGTGCACCTGGGACAAGCCGTTCCGGCAGTGCCTGCACGACAAGGCGGCCAGGACCGTGGTCGTGGCCGCCGTCTGACGCGGTGCAGCGGTGAAGCGGTGCAGCGGACGAGCGCTGGAGCGATGAAGCGGTGGCGCCGTGAAGCGCCGAAGGGCCGAAGGGCCGAAGTGCCGAAGTGCCTTCAGCGGTGACATGCGGTGCGGGTCTTCCGCGCGGGTCCGCGCCGGGCCTCAGCGTCGTAGTGACGCCTCGCCGACCCGCGACGACTCGCGTACGCCGCGACCGCCGGCCGCCCGTGGGAGCGGGCGCTGTGCGGGGGACGGTTGGGCGCCGGACTCGGCGGCGGGAACGGTGGAACCGGTGGAACCGTTGGAGGCGCTGGGCCGGGCCTGGGCGGACCGCACCCGGGCGACGAAGGGCAGGGTGACGGTCACCGCGACGAGCAGGCCCAGGATCAGTCCCGCCGCGCAAATGACGGCGACTCCCACGCCGGACCGTGCGTCCGACAGCAGGAGCATCGCGAAGGTGGACAGGACAACGGTCAGGGAACCGTAGGCGAGTTGCGCGGTCGTAGGACGTGGCATTGGGGGAATCCGTCCTCGGTAGCGGGCTGGCTCTACGCTTCGGCATGCCCGGCCCGAACATGGGGTAAGCGTGACCTAACCCACGGTGCGGAGCACGAGGGGGCGCACGGGGTCGCAAGCGTGTCAGGCGTCTCATCCTGCGGACGCCGGTGTCCGTCAACGCCCGGACGGCGGAGGCCGGTTGGTGTGACCTGTGGGTCCGCTGAGCGGTGCCGGGAAACCGGTAAACGTACTGGCCTGCCATGCTCAAGTCAAGATCTGTTTTTTCTCCCGTCACTCCGATGCAATGGCCTTTCCCAAGGGGAGGTCAAAAATCTTGAAAACGCAGCGGAGGATCACCACACCCGCCGCCCTGGCCCTCGCGATAGCCGTGTTGGGCGTCACCGCGGTCACCACCGCGGGGGCGTACGCGGCTCCCGCCGAGAAGGGGCAGCCCGCACCCGTGGCCAGCCACGATCCGGCGGAGAACCAGGCCCACGATCTGCCGGGCCCGTTCAGCGAGAAGCAGTCGGCCGAGCGTACGGCCGCGCTTCAGCAGGTCGTGAACGGCGACGCGACCGTGCAGCAGCGCGGCGGCTCGAAGGTCGTCCAACTCGGCTCCGGCAAGGGCAAGAAGAGCAAGTACGTCGAGCTGGGCCGCGAGCAGACCGACAAGATCTTCACGATTCTTGTCGAGTTCGGCGACCAGGTCGACAACACCACGACGTACGACCCGGACGGCCCCGACGGCCCGCAGCCGCCGGTCGTGAAGTACGGCGGCGACCCGGGCCCCGCGCACAACACCATCGCCAAGCCGGACCCGAAGAACGACAACAGCACGGCCTGGCAGGCGGATTACAACCAGCAGCACTTCAACGACCTCTACTTCTCGCACGACGCGAAGAAGGAGTCGCTGGCGAAGTACTACGAGAAGCAGTCCTCGGGCCGCTACTCGGTGGAGGGCGAGGTCTCCTCCTGGGTCAAGGTGCCCTGGAACGAGGCCCGTTACGGCTCCAACTACTGCGGCGCCAGCACCTGCTCCAGCGCCTGGGACCTGATCCGCGACGCCACCACCGCGTACGTCGCCGACCAGAAGGCCCAGGGCCGCACCGACGCGCAGATCAAGGCGGACCTGGCCCAGTACGACCAGTGGGACCGCTACGACTACGACGGCGACGGCAACTTCAACGAGCCCGACGGCTACATCGACCACTTCCAGATCGTGCACGCGGGCGAGGACGAGTCCGCGGGCGGCGGCGCCCAGGGCACGGACGCGCTGTGGGCGCACCGCTGGTACGCCTACGGCACCGACGCGGGCCGCACGGGCCCGGCCGACAACAAGTCCGGCGGCACCCAGATCGGCAACACCGGCGTCTGGATCGGTGACTACACCCTCCAGCCGGAGAACGGCGGACTCGGCGTCTTCGCGCACGAGTACGGCCACGACCTCGGCCTGCCCGACGAGTACGACACCACGTACGTCGGCGAGTCCAGCGTCGGCTTCTGGTCGCTGATGTCCTCCGGCTCCTGGATGGGCACCGGCAAGGACTCGATCGGCGACCTCCCGGACGACATGAGCGCCTGGGACAAGCTCCAGCTCGGCTGGCTCAACTACGGTACGGCCAAGGCCGCTTCGCGCTCGACGACCAAGCTGGGCGTCGCCGAGTACAACACCAAGGACAAGCAGGCGCTGATCGTCTCGCTGCCCGACAAGGCGGTCACCACCGCCATCACCGCGCCCGCCGAGGGCAGCAAGCAGTGGTGGAGCGGCAGCGGCGACAACCTGTCCAACACCCTGACCCGCTCGGTCGACCTGACCGGCAAGTCCTCGGCGTCGCTGGCCCTCAAGGGCTGGTGGGACATCGAGGAGGGGTACGACTACCTCTACACCGAGGCGTCCGCCGACGGCGGGGCCACCTGGACCGCGCTCGACGGCACCGCCAACGGCAAGTCCATCCCGCGCGACGGCGGCGGCACCCCGGCGCTGACCGGCACCAACGGCGCGTACCAGGACCTGTCCTTCCCGCTGAACGCCTACGCGGGCAAGCAGATCCAGCTCCGCTTCCGCTACCTGACCGACGGCGGCGTGGCCCAGCAGGGCTTCGCGGCCGACGCGATCTCGGTCACCGCGGACGGCGCGACCGTCTTCACCGACGGCGCCGAGACGGACGACAACGGCTGGACCGCCAAGGGCTTCTCCCGGATCGGGGCGTCGTTCACCAACGACTACCCGCAGTACTACATCGCGGAGAACCGGCAGTACGTCTCGTACGACAAGACGCTGAAGACCGGCCCGTACAACTTCGGCTGGACGAGCACCCGGCCGGACTGGGTCGAGCACTACCCGTACCAGAACGGTCTGCTGGTCTGGCTGTGGGACACCTCGCAGGCCGACAACAACGTCGGCATCCACCCCGGCACGGGCCAGATCCTGCCGATCGACGCCCACGCCAAGGCGGAGAAGTGGTCGGACGGCAGCGTGATGCGCAACCGCATCCAGGCGTACGACTCGCCGTTCAGTTGGTTCCCGACCGACGGCTTCACCGTGCACACCAACGGTGTCGCCACCAAGGTCAAGGCGAAGCTCGGCAACCCGGTCTTCGACGACCACTACGGCTCCTACTGGGACGCCGCGAACCCGACCGGCGGGGTGAAGGTGCAGGACACCAACACCCGGATCACCATCGTCGGTGAGGCGCTCGACGGCAGCACGATGACCCTCCAGGTCGGGCCGGCGCACCGCTGATCACCGGGACGATCACCGGGCCGATCACCGGGACGGTCACCGCACGAAGATCGTCCTGATCGGGTCGCACCCGCTGTGACCTGCTGTTTCATCCGGGTTCATCCCGCGTTCGGCCGTCGTCCTCTGGTGGGCGGCGGCCGAACGGCTGATGATGTGACCATGGCGGTCGGTGGATTCACCAAGCTCCCGGGCGGCACGGTCGTCGTCGCACTCGGCCTGCCGCATCCGGCGTGCCCCGAACGCACGGTACGGGTCGTGGTGCACGCCCAGAACCGGCAGCGCGCCCTCACCCGGCTCAGCAACCTCGGCTTCCGCGGCGCCCGGCTCACCGGCAACGCCGAGCCGCCCACGCCCGACGAGGTCACCGCGGTCCTGCACCACCCGGACGGCCTGGTCTGGCGCGAATACCGCGGCAAGGGGGACGTCGGCGCCAGCACCGAGCTGTGGCACCCGATCTCGGCGCTGAACCGTACCTAGCCGGCCACCACCGGGGCGCCGGTCAGCTCCACGCCCGCCTCGCGCAGCTCCACCAGCGCCCGGTCGGTCGTCGTGGGCGCCACGCCCGCGGTCAGCGAGAGCAGCACGCGGGTCGTGAAGCCGTCGCGTACGGAGTCCAGCGCGGTCGCCCGCACGCAGTGGTCGGTGGCGATGCCCACCACGTCCACCTCCGTGACGCCGCGCTCGCGCAGCCAGCCGGTCAGCGCCGCGCCGTTCTCGTCCAGGCCCTCGAAGCCGCTGTACGCCGCCGCGTAGGCCCCCTTGTCGAAGACCGCGTCCACCGCGCCGGAGGCGACCGCGGGCGCGAAGTTCGGGTGGAACCCCGCGCCCTCCGTGCCCGCCACGCAGTGCACCGGCCACGACGTCACGAAGTCCGGCCGGTCCGAGAAGTGCGAGCCCGGGTCGATGTGGTGGTCCCTGGTGGCGACGACGTGCCGGTAGCTGCCCGCCGACTCCCCGATCAGGTCCGTGATCGCCGCGGCCACGTCGGCCCCGCCGGTCACCGCGAGGCTGCCGCCCTCGCAGAAGTCGTTCTGCACGTCGACGACGATCAATGCGCGGTGCATTTTGCCCTTCCGGCGGAAAGTGTGGAAACGGTCCCGAGCCTAGGGGTGCGCTCCCCCCAACGTAAGACGTTGCCCTCCCCGCTGCGCGGGGAACCGCGCGCTCAGCCGTCGACGGGCCGCTCGCGCGGTTCCTCGCGCCCCTGAGGGGGCGCCCCCGCGGGGGTCACATCAGTTCGGTGGGGAGGACGGGCTCGCCGCGGGAGAGCTGGGTCGCGGAGAGGGGAAGGCCCGCGCGAGCGGTGATGTGGCGGGCGCGGGCGGAGTCGAGGGGCTCGCGGCCGATGACCTCGCCGTGGCGGACGAGGGGGACGAGGAGCTGGCGGTCGGCGAGCTCGGGCGGCACGGCCCCGGTGCCGACCACCTCGGCGGCGGCGACGCCGTCCTCGTCGAGCCGCCGGGCGGCCCACTTGCGGCCGCCGACGCTCGTCTTGCCTCCGAGGGACTTCTTGGCGACGGAGACCAGCGGCTCGTCGGGGTCGTCGGAGGTGGCGCGGGCCACGAGCTTGTAGACCATCGAGCAGGTGGGGTGCCCGCTGCCGGTGACCAGGGAGGTGCCGACCCCGTAGGCGTCCACGGGCGCGGCGGCCATCGAGGCGATGGCGTACTCGTCCAGATCGGAGGTCACGATGATCTTCGTGTCCTTGGCGCCGAGGTCGTCGAGCTGCTGGCGCACCCGGTAGGCGAGCAGCAGCAGGTCGCCGGAGTCGATCCGGACCGCTCCCAGCTCGGGCCCGGCGATCTCCACGGCGGTGCGCACGGCGCTGGTGAGGTCGTACGTGTCCACCAGCAGCGTCGTGCCGCGGCCGAGCGCGTCCACCTGGGCGGTGAACGCGTCGCGCTCGGTGTCGTGCAGCAGCGTGAAGGCGTGCGCGCTGGTGCCGATGGTCGGGATGCCGTACCGGAAACCGGCGGCGAGGTTGGAGGAGGAGCCGAAGCCGCCGATGTACGCGGCCCGCGAGGCGGCCACCGCGGCCAGCTCGTGGGCGCGCCTGGCGCCCATCTCCATCAGCGGACGGCCGCCCGCGGCCACCGCCATCCGGGAGGCCGCCGCGGCGATCGCCGAGTCGTGGTTGAGGATCGACAGGATGACCGTCTCCAGCAGCACGGCCTCGGCGAAGGTGCCCTCGACGCGCAGGATCGGCGAGCCGGGGAAGTACACCTCGCCCTCCGGGTATCCCCAGATGTCGCCGGTGAAGCGGTAGCCCGCCAGCCAGTCGAGGGTCGCGGAGTCCACCACGCCCTCGCGCTCCAGGAATTCCAGCACGGGTTCGTCGAAGCGGAAGTTCTCCACCGCGTCGAGGACCCGGCCGGTGCCGGCGACCACTCCGTAGCGGCGCCCCTCGGGCAGCCTGCGGGTGAACGCCTCGAAGACCGAGCGGCGCTGCGCGGCGCCGCTGCGCAGGGCGGCCCGCAGCATCGTCAGCTCGTACCGGTCGGTGAACAGGGCGGTGGACGGCACGTCCACCGGCAGTCCCAGGTCTGCTGTGCTCATGGCGAGGATGCTACCCCCAATACTCGTCAGAGTGACGATTTCTCGGGGCAAGTGTGCGGCGCCGCACACTCGCGGATTCCGCGCGGGCGCAAAACCCCCATTCGGCGGTGCCGCGCACGCCCATTTGTGCGAGGCACCACAGGAGCGGCAGCATGGAACCTGTGAGTGTCGCGCCAGTAGAAGTCGAGCGTCCCGAAGCGAGCGAAGCGCCTTTCGAGGTTCCCGCGCCGGACGTGCCGTGGGTGACCCTCGTCCACAACGACCCCGTCAACCTCATGAGCTACGTGACGTATGTCTTCCAGACCTACTTCGGGTACTCGAAGGGCAAGGCCAAGAAGCTGATGGAAGACGTCCATTACAAGGGCCGCGCCGTGGTGTCGAGCGGCACCCGCGAGGAGATGGAACGCGACGTGCAGGCGATGCACGGATACGGCCTGTGGGCCACCTTGACGCAGGACCGCTGATGGGCCGCCGCGCCCGTGCGGGCTACTTCGAGCGGGTCCGCGGCGGCGGCGCCGCGATCGAGCTGGACACCGTGGAGATCTCCATCCTCCGCAGCCTCACCGCGCAGTTGCTCGAACTCGTCGGTCCGGGCAGCCAGCCCGCGGAGGCCGACGACGACCCGCTGGCCGCGCTCTTCGCCGACGGCCCCACCAAGCCCCCGGAGGACCCGGCGCTGGCCCGGCTCTTCCCGAGCGCGTACGAGGAGACCGCCGACGCCGCCGAATTCCGCCGCTTCACCGAGAACGACCTGCGCGCCCGCAAGCGCGAGGACGCCCTCGCCGTGCTGCGCGCGCTGGACGCGGGCGGCCCGCTGATCCGGCTCAGCGCCGACGAGGCCCGCCAGTGGCTCGGCACGCTCAACGACCTGCGGCTGTCCATCGGCGCCCGGCTGGAGGTCAGCGAGGACGAGCGCAGCGAGCTGTACCACCTGCCGGACGAGGACCCGCGCAAGCCGCTGATGCTCGCCTTCCAGTGGTTCGGCCTGCTCCAGGAGACCCTGCTCGAAGCCCTCGCCTGAGCCCCGCGCGGCCCTCGCCTGAGCCGGGCCCGGCCCTCACCTGAGCCCCGCCCGAGCCGGGCCCGAGCCGCGCCCACCCGCCCCCGGCCCGTATCCGCCCCTCATCCGGCCCGCACCCGACCTGACGGACCGTCGGCCGCCGACGGGCGGCGCCGTACCGCGCGTGGTACGAATCCGGCATGACGGACGTGTCGGGCGTGACGGGTGGAACGGACGGGCGGGACGGGGCGGGCGAGGCCCCGGCGGGGGACGAGGGGTACGCGCGCGGCCTCGGCAGCCGCCAGATCCAGATGATCGCCATCGGCGGCGCGATCGGCACCGGCCTGTTCCTCGGCGCGGGCCGCGCCATCCACCAGGCGGGCCCCGGCCTGGTCCTGATGTACGCCGTCGCGGGCGTCGCCATCTTCGTCATCATGCGCGCGCTCGGCGAACTCCTCACCTACCGCCCGGTGTCCGGCTCCTTCGCCGACTACGCCCGCGAATTCCTCGGCCCCTTCGCGGGCTTCGTCACCGGCTGGACGTACTGGCTGATGTGGGTGGTCACCGGCATGGCCGAGGTCACCGCCGCCGCCACCTACCTCGCGTACTGGTGGCCCTGGATTCCGCAGTGGACCGCCGCCCTCGGCTTCCTCGTCCTGCTCTTCGCGGCCAACCTGATCTCCGTACGGCTCTTCGGCGAGGTCGAGTTCTGGCTGTCGATGGTGAAGGTCACCGCCATCGCGGGCATGATCCTCATCGGCGTCGGCGTCCTCACCCTCGGGGTGTCCGCGGCCGGTGACACCGCCTCGGTCGGCCACCTGTGGCGCGACGGCGGCGTCTTCCCCAACGGCGTCGGCTCCTCGCTGCTCACCCTCCAGATCGTCATGTTCGCCTACCTGGCCGTCGAACTCGTCGGCGTCACCGCGGGCGAGGCCGAGAACCCCCGCGAGACGCTGCCCAAGGCCATCAACACCCTTCCCTGGCGCATCGGCCTGTTCTACGTCGGCGCGCTCGCCGTCATCCTCTGCGTCGTCCCCTGGACCGAATTCCGGCCCGGCGTCAGCCCGTTCGTGGCCGCCTTCGCCCGGATCGGCATCCCCTTCGGCGCGGGCATCGTCAACTTCGTGGTGCTCACCGCCGCCCTGTCGTCCTGCAACTCCGGGATGTACTCCACCGGGCGCATGCTCCGCGACCTCGCCGTCAACGGCCAGGGCCCGCGGGTCTTCACCCGCCTCACCGCCCGCCGCACCCCGGCCACCGGCACCCTGGTCTCCGTCGCCCTGATGGGCACCGGCGTGTGGCTCAACTACGTCGACCCCGCAGGCGCGTTCACGTACATCACCGCCTTCGCGACCGTCGCCGCCGTCTGGACCTGGGGGGTGATCCTCGCCTCGCACATCCGCTACCGCGCCGCGGTCAAGGACGGGCGCGCGGCGGCGGCCTGGTTCACCGCGCCCGGCGGCGCCGTCGCCAGCTGGCTCGCGCTCGCCTTCCTCGTCCTGGTGCTGGTGCTGATCGGCGCCGACGCCGACGCCCGGATCTCGCTGTACGGCGTCCCGCTGTGGCTCGCGCTCCTGGCCGGCGGCTACGCGCTGCTCAAGCGGCGCAATCCGGCCGCCTTCGCCCGCAGGGCCCACCTGGCGCCCGCCCCCACCCCCGCCGCCGCGACCGCGACCACCGGGCCGTAGGCGCCGGGCCCCGGCCACCGGCCCGTGAGCGCCGGGCCCCGACCACCGGGCCGTGACCGCGCGGCCCCTGTTATTTTTCCCGCATGCTCACCATCACCCAGGACCTGTACGACCGGATCGTCGCGCACGCCGAGGCCGACGCCCCCGACGAGGCGTGCGGGGTCGTCGCGGGCCCCGAGGACAGCGACCGCCCCGAGCGGTTCGTGCCCATGCTGAACGCGGCCCGCTCACCCACCTTCTACGAGTTCGACTCGATGGAGCAGCTCCGGCTCGACAAGGAGATGCGGCAGCGCGGCGAGGAGCAGGTGGTGATCTACCACTCGCACACCGCGACGGAGGCGTACCCCTCCCGTACCGACATCTCGCTCGCCCAGGAACCCGGCGCGCACTACGTGCTGGTCTCGCTCGCGGAGGAGTTCCAGTTCCGCTCGTTCCGCATCGTGGACGGTGTCGTCACCGAAGAACCCGTACAGGTCGTGGACTCCTACGTCTGACGGTCCGGATCGTGGGACGGCCGTCTCGGCCCGCCAGGGGGAATCGATACGATGACCCCATGGTTCTCTTCGACGTGAGTGACAAGGCGCCGGGCACGCTGCTCGTGGCGCGGCTGCACGTCGACCTGTGCCGCCGCACCAGTGCGGCGTGTCAGGGCGCCTGACCACCCGCGCCCGCTTCCGCACGCACCCCGCACGACCGCTGAAGCACCGCAGCCCCGCCCCGCCCCTGTCGTCGTACGCACGCACTCACTGGAGCGCAGTCATGGCCATCGAGGTCCGCATCCCGACCATCCTCCGCACCTACACCGACGGCCAGAAGGCCGTCGAAGGCGCCGGGACCACCCTGGACGAGCTGTTCGCGGACCTCGACACCCGGCACGCGGGCCTGCGCGACCGCGTCGTGGACGGCGGCGAGCTGCGCCGCTTCGTGAACGTCTACCTCAACGACGAGGACGTCCGCTTCCTCGACGGCATCTCCACCAAGGTCGCCGACGGCGACAGCGTGACGATCCTCCCGGCAGTGGCCGGCGGCGCGCGCTGATGCGTTACGACAGTTCGCTGGCGGCGGTCGGCAACACCCCGCTGGTCCGCCTGCCGCGCCTGTCGCCGTCCGACGAGGTGAGCGTCTGGGCGAAGCTGGAGGACCGCAATCCGACCGGCTCGGTCAAGGACCGCCCGGCCCTGCACATGATCGAGCAGGCCGAGGCGGACGGCCGCCTCACGCCCGGCTGCACCATCTTGGAGCCCACCTCAGGCAACACCGGCATCTCGCTGGCCATGGCCGCCCGCCTCAAGGGCTACCGGATCGTCTGCGTCATGCCGGAGAACACCTCCTCCGAGCGGCGCGAGCTGCTGGCCATGTGGGGCGCGGAGATCATCTCCTCACCGGCCGCGGGCGGCTCCAACACCGCGGTCCGGGTCGCCAAGGAACTGGCCGCCGAGCACCCCGACTGGGTGATGCTCTACCAGTACGGCAACCCCGCCAACCCGGCCGCGCACTACGCCACCACCGGCCCGGAGATCCTCGCCGACCTCCCCACCATCACCCACTTCGTCGCCGGTCTCGGCACCACCGGCACCCTCATGGGCGTCGGCCGCTTCCTGCGCGAGAAGGTGCCGGGAGTCTCCGTCGTCGCCGCCGAGCCGCGCTACGACGACGTCGTCTACGGCCTGCGCAACCTCGACGAGGGCTTCGTGCCCGAGCTGTACGACGAGTCCGTGCTCACCACCCGCTTCTCCGTCGGCTCCGAGGACGCGGTCCGCCGCACCCGCGAACTCCTGTCGCAGGAAGGCATCTTCGCCGGGGTCTCCACCGGCGCGGCCCTGCACGCCGCCCTCGGCGTGGCCGCCAAGGCGCACCGCGCCGCCCAGCGCGCCGACATCGTCTTCATCGTCGCCGACGGCGGCTGGAAGTACCTCTCGACCGGCATCTACACCGCCGAGTCCACCGAGGCCGCCGTCGCGGCCCTGCACGGCCAGCTCTGGGCCTGACCGCTCGTCGGCCGGCCCGTCCGGCGTTCCAGGACACCCCCCGGTGCGCGGGGGCCCGCGTTGGTGTTCGGCAACCGGCCCCGCGGCCCCCCGTACTGGTGATTCCGCCCACAACGAGGTGCGGGAGAGGCGCGTGAGGACCCCCCGCGCCTTACCCTCTCAAGACATGGCGGACCGTCCCGCCAATCCCCCCACTCCAGCCGGAATGGGGTGATCTGTGGCGCGCCCACGGAGGTGTTTCCAGGAATGAAGCTCACCGTCGTCGGCTGCTCGGGGTCGTTCCCGTCCGCGGAATCGGCTTGTTCGAGCTACCTCGTCGAGGCCGACGGCTTCCGGCTGCTGATCGACATGGGCAACGGCGCCCTCGGCGAACTGCAGCGTCACTGCGGCCTGTACGACCTGGACGCCGTACTGCTCAGCCATCTGCACGCCGACCACTGCATCGACATGTGCGGCTACTTCGTGGCCCGCTACTATCGGCACGACGGCGGCCCCGCCGCCCCGATCCCGGTCTACGGCCCCGAGGGCACCGAGCGCCGTCTGAGCATCGCCTACGGCGACGTGCCGGACGAGAAGTGCATGAGCGAGGTCTTCGACTTCCGCACCCTGGAGCCCGGCGCCTTCCGCCTGGGCCCGTTCGGCATCACCACGGACCTGGTCAGCCACCCGGTCGAGGCGTACGGGTTCCGTATCGAGTACGAGGGCAGCACGCTGGCGTACTCCGGCGACACCGGCCCCTGCGCCGCCCTGGACGGGCTGGCGGACGGCGCCGACCTCTTCTTGTGCGAGGCGTCCTTCACGCACGGCAAGGAGGACATCCCCGAGCTGCACCTCAACGGCCGCGAGGCCGGGGAGGCCGCCGCGCGCGCCCGCGCCGGACGCCTGGTCCTCACCCACATCCCGCCGTGGACCAACCCCTCGGTCAACCTGCGTGACGCCAAGTCCGCCTTCGAAGGTCCGGTCGAACTCGCCGTCTCCGGCGCGGTCTACCAACTCTGACCGGAACGCGGACGGCGGGCCCGTAACCGTATCCGGTCCCGGACCCGCCGCGGGTGGCTGAACTGTCAGCGCCCGTACGTCACTTGGTGATGTCCTCGATCTCCTCCTCGGGCTCGCGGCCCGGGGTGGGGATGTTGAACTTGACGATCGCGAACCGGAAGACGAAGTAGTAGATCGCTCCGAAGACCAGGCCGATCGGGATGATCAGATACGGCTTGGTGGCGAGGTTCCAGTTCAGCGCGTAGTCGATGAAGCCCGCGGAGAAGGTGAAGCCCGCGTGCACGCCCAGCGCCCAGGTGATGGCCATCGACGCGGCGGTCAGCACGGCGTGGATCGCGTACAGCAGCGGCGCGATGAACATGAACGAGAACTCGATCGGCTCGGTGACACCGGTCACGAACGAGGTCAGGGCGAGCGAGAGCATCATGCCCATGACGGCCTTGCGGCGCTCGGGGCGCGCGGTGTGCGCCATGGCCAGCGCGGCGGCGGGCAGGCCGAACATCATGATCGGGAAGAAGCCCGCCATGAACTGGCCCGCGGTCGGGTCGTGGGCGAAGAACCGGGTCAGGTCGCCGTGCACGATCGTGCCGGAGGCGTCCTTGAAGTCGCCGATCTGGAACCAGGCGACGGAGTTCACGAACTGGTGCATGCCGACCGGGATCAGACCGCGGTTGATCAGGCCGAACAGGCCGGCGCCGACCGCGCCGAGGCCGGTCATCCACTCGCCGAAGTTGCTGATGCCCTCGCCGATCGGCTTCCAGACCAGGCCGAAGAAGACACCCATGCCGGTGCCGACGAAGGCCATGATGATCGGGACGAGGCGGCGGCCGTTGAAGAAGCCGAGCCAGTCGACCAGCTTGGTGCGGTGGAAGCGCTGCCACAGCACGGCGGCCAGCAGACCCATCAGGATGCCGCCGAGGACACCGGGGTTGTTGTACGTGGCCGCGACGTCGACGCCCTTGTTGGCGGTGGTGTTGACGACCGCGTCGGTGACCGGGAACGCCTGGAGGACCCGGCTGTAGACCAGGAAGCCGACCAGGGCGGCCAGCGCGGTGGAGCCGTCGGACTTCTTCGCGAAGCCGATGGCGACGCCTATGCAGAACAGCAGCGGCAGGTTGTCGAAGACCGCGCCGCCGGCCTCGGCGAAGACGGTCGCGACCTTGCCCCAGCCCAGACCGTCGGCGCCGAAGACGTCGGGCTGGCCGAGCCGGAGCAGGATGCCCGCGGCCGGCAGGACGGCGATCGGGAGTTGGAGGCTCCGTCCCACCTTCTGCAGACCCTGGAACAGGCCGGAGCCCCGCTTCTTCGCGGGAGCCGCCGTGCCGGTGGCCGTACTCATCAGATTCCTCCTGGTGAGGCGGGCGCATGGAAGGGGACGGCCCGCCGCCGTGGTCTATACCACTCAGTGGTGTAGACCAGTTTTAACACGTGAGGGAGGCGTAAAGGAATCCATGATTCCGGATCGTTGCGTGTGCCATGAGTCACACGCTGGGTGACATGACAAAAGCCCCCAAGTCCGGGGACTTGGGGGCTTTTACGACGCCGAATCGTTACTTTACGTTGCCCTGCTCCAGCTCGGCCTCGATCTCGTCCGGCTCCCGGCCCGGCGTGGCCAGGTTGAACTTCACGATCACGAAGCGGAAGAGCGCGTAGTAGACCACGGCGAAACACGCGCCGACGATCAGCAGCAGCCAGGGTTTGGTGGCCAGGTTCCAGTTCAGGCAGTAGTCGATCAGACCGGCCGAGAAGCTGAAGCCGTCCTTGGCGCCCAGCCCCCAGCAGACCGCCATCGAGACGCCGGTCAGCACCGCGTGGAAGGCGTACAGCAGCGGTGCGATGAACAGGAAGGAGTACTCAATCGGCTCGGTGATCCCGGTGACGAACGACGTCAGGCCGACCGAGAGCATCATGCCGCTGATCTCCTTGCGGCGGTGCGGCTTGGCGGTGTGCGCGATGGCCAGCGCGGCGGCGGGCAGCGCGAACATCATGATCGGGAAGAAGCCGGTCTGGAACTGCCCGGCCGTCGGGTCGCCCGCCAGGAAGCGCGGGATGTCGCCGTGCACGACCGTGCCGTCCGGCTTGGTGAAGTCGCCGAACTGGAACCACACGAAGGTGTTCAGGAACTGGTGCAGACCCACCGTGAGCAGCGCGCGGTTGGCGACACCGAAGATGCCCGAGCCGATCGCGCCGAGGTCCACCAGCCACTTGCTGAAGCTGGTCAGCGCGTCGCCGATCGGCGGCCAGACCCAGGTGCAGATCACCGCGAAGACGATCGCGACTCCGGCCATCATGATCGGCACCAGGCGGCGGCCGTTGAAGAAGCCGAGCCAGTCGACGAGCTTGGTGCGGTGGAAGCGCTGCCAGAAGTACGCGGTCAGCAGCCCGAGCACGATGCCGCCGAAGACACCGGGGTTCTGGTACGTGGCCGCCGCCGCCGTACCGTCCTTGGCGATGCACGCGCCCGCCGACAGTACGGTGCCGGGCCCGCAGTCCTTGGGGAACTGGTGCAGCACGCCGTTGTAGACCAGGAAACCGGCCACCGCGGCGAGCGCGGTCGAGCCGTCGGACTTCTTGGCCATGCCGATGGCCACACCCACGCAGAACAGCAGCGGCAGACCGATCGAGCCGTCCAGCAGCGCGCCGCCCGCGCCGACGAAGACCTTGGCCACCCGGTCCCAGCCCAGGCCGTCGGCGCCGAAGACGTCCGGCTGGCCCAGTCGGTTCAAGATGCCCGCGGCGGGCAGGACGGCGATCGGCAGCTGGAGGCTGCGGCCCATCTTCTGGAGCCCTTGGAACAGCACGCTCAACCAGGGTTTGCGGGGCGCCGCGGACGCGGTGGCCGAACTCATTCGGTGTCCTCCCTGACTGCTGCCTGCGGGCGTTCGCGTACAGTGGCCGTACATTGGTTTAGACCACTTGTACGCAGGCGGCGCCCGTCCGGCAGGGGGGCGCCGCTGAGCGCCATGGTGGTCCACCCGGGGGTCAACCGCCCGTGAAGTTGGGCCAACCGTGCGTTACCGTGACATATCGGACTCACGGTGGGTCAGGGAAACAGGAGACAAGAGATGGCCAGCAAGGCTGAGAAGATCGTCGCCGGTCTCGGCGGACTCGACAACATCGAAGAGGTCGAGGGCTGCATCACCCGGCTGCGCACCGAGGTACGGGACCCCTCCCTCGTCGACGAGGCCGCCCTCAAGGCCGCGGGCGCCCACGGCGTCGTCAAAATGGGCACCGCCATCCAGGTCGTCATCGGCACCGACGCGGACCCGATCGCGGCGGACATCGAAGACATGATGTGACGCGGCGCCCGCGCTGAACGTCCGAGGACCGCGTCACTCCCGTGGCGCGGTCCTCCCCGTTCCCGCCGACGGCCGCGGGCCGCGCCCCCGACGGACCCCGCGGTCCCGGACCCACCCGGTCCTGCGCGGCGGCCTCACCCGGATAGGCTCACGCGCATGTCACGATTCGACGGCCGCACCCCTGACCAGCTCCGCCCCGTCACCATCGAGCGCGCGTGGAGCAAGCACGCCGAGGGCTCCGTCCTCGTCTCCTTCGGCGACACCCGCGTGCTCTGCACCGCCAGCGCCACCCAAGGCGTACCCCGCTGGCGCAAAGGCAGCGGCGAAGGCTGGGTCACCGCCGAATACTCCATGCTCCCGCGCGCCACCAACACCCGCGGCGACCGCGAATCCGTCCGCGGCAAGATCGGCGGCCGCACCCACGAGATCTCCCGCCTGATCGGCCGCTCCCTGCGCGCCGTCATCGACTACAAAGCCCTCGGCGAGAACACCGTCGTCCTCGACTGCGACGTCCTCCAGGCCGACGGCGGCACCCGCACCGCCGCCATCACCGGCGCCTACGTCGCCCTCGCCGACGCCGTCACCTGGATGCAGACCAACCGCCTCATCCGCGCCAAGGCCCAGCCCCTCACCGGCACCGTCGCCGCCGTCAGCGTCGGCATCGTCGACGGCGTCCCCCTCCTCGACCTCGCCTACGAAGAAGACGTCAAGGCCGAAACCGACATGAACGTCGTCTGCACCGGCGACGGCCGCTTCGTCGAGGTCCAGGGCACCGCCGAAGGCCAGCCCTTCGACCGCGCCGAACTCGACGCCCTCCTCGCCCTCGCCGTCAACGGCTGCGCCGACCTCACCGCCGCCCAGCAAGCCGCCCTGGCGGCCACCGCCTGAACCCCGCTCGACGCCACCCTCCCGGCGGCTGCCGCGTGTTGACAGCTACGCGCGCCGCACCCGCCGGGAGGCGCGGCCACGGGGGAGGGGGCGCGTGAACCGTCGTCACACGACCGCCTCAACGGCCACGGCATCCGGCCGGAGATAATTCCCCCCATGACCCGCCGCCTCGTACTCGCCACCCGCAACGCACACAAGGTCACCGAACTCCACGCGATCCTCGCCGACAGCGGCCTGGACGTGGACCTCGTCGGAGCCGACGCCTACCCCGAGATCCCCGACGTCAGGGAAACCGGCATCACCTTCGCCGAGAACGCCCTGCTCAAGGCGAGGGCGCTGGCGGCCGGTACCGGGCTGCCAGCCGTCGCCGACGACTCAGGGCTCTGCGTCGACGTACTCGGCGGCGCCCCCGGCATCTTCTCCGCCCGCTGGGCGGGCAAGCACGGCGACGACGCGGCCAACCTCGACCTGCTCCTCGCCCAGCTCGGCGACATCGACACCCCCCACCGCGCCGCCCACTTCACCTGCGCCGCCGCCCTCGCCCTCCCCGACGGCACCACCCGCGTCGTCGAAGGCCGCCTCCGCGGCACCCTGCGCACCGCCCCCGCCGGCACCAACGGCTTCGGCTACGACCCCATCCTCCAGCCCGACGGCTCCACCCTCACCTGCGCCGAACTCACCCCCGCGGAGAAGAACGCCATCAGCCACCGCGGCCAAGCCTTCCGCGCCCTGACCCCCCTGGTCGCGGAACTCCTGGCCTGACCCCGCGCATGACAATGGCCTGCGATTCGACCTTCGAATCGCAGGCCATACATGGTGCGGCCGGTGGGATTCGAACCCACACGGGATTTCTCCCACTGGGATCTAAACCCAGCTCGGCTGCCTGTTACGACACGGCCGCGTGCAGCCTCACCATGATATCGACCCGGTGTGGTCTGCGGTACGTGGTCACACGCGCCCCCGCGTCCGTGGATACGTGGTCACGTCAGACGGCGAGGTCCTTGAGGAGCTTGGCGACGTGGCCGGTGGCCTTGACGTTGTAGAAGGCGTGGGCGACTTTGCCGGATTCGTCGACGACGACGGTGGAGCGGATGACGCCGGTGACGGTCTTGCCGTAGAGCTTCTTCTCGCCGAAGGCGCCGTAGGAGGTGAGCACGGCCTTGTCGGGGTCCGCCACCAGGGTGACCTTGAGGGATTCCTTCTCGCGGAATTTGGCGAGCTTTTCCGGCTTGTCGGGGGAGACGCCGATGACGTCGTACCCGGCGGAGGCGAGGACGTCGAGATTGTCGGTGAAGTCGCACGCCTGCTTGGTGCAGCCGGGGGTGAGGGCGGCCGGGTAGAAGTAGACGATGACCTTGCGGCCGCGGTGGTCGGCGAGGGAGACGGGCTTGCCGTCGGCGTCCGGAAGGGTGAAGTCGGGGGCGGTGTCGCCGGGGGCCAGGCGCTCGGACATGAGGGAAACTCCTTGGGCAATGGGGCGCATTCGGGGGTGCCGACGGGGCGCGGGCCGCGTCGTACTGACAGACTGTCCGAACGCTACCGAATCAGGCGATGGAGGAACCGCGGTGTCGGAAGGGTCGGAAGTCAGGACGGCCGCCCAGATCGAGGCGGAGATCACCCGCAGGCGGCAGGATCTGGCGTCGACGCTGGACGAGATCGCGGTACGGGTGCACCCGGTGACGATTGTCCGGGACACCAAGGCCAAGGCCGTTTCCGCGGTGGACCGCAGTGTCGGGCAGGCGTTCGTGGCGGCGAACCGCGCGGTCGGCAGGACGCGTGCGCACTTCGTCGACGAGAAGGGCGCGCCCCGCCCCGAGCGGGTCATTCCGGCGGCGGTCGCCGGGGTGGCGCTGGTCGCCGCGGTGGCCGGTCTCACGGTGTGGCGGCGCCGCCGGTAACGTCGTGGCCGTGAGTTCGAAGAGTTCGAAGAGCGAGCAGCACGACAAGCTGCCCATCCGCATGCTGCACGACCGCGTTCTGGTGCGCCAGGACAGCGGTGAGGGCGAACGCCGCAGTGGCGGCGGGATTCTGATTCCGGCGACCGCGGCCGTCGGCAAGCGCCTGGCGTGGGCCGAGGTCGTGGCCGTCGGGCAGAATGTGCGGACCGTCGAGGTCGGCGACCGGGTGCTGTACGACCCGGAGGACCGGGCCGAGGTCGAGGTGCGCGGTGTCGCGTACGTCCTGATGCGGGAGCGCGATCTGCACGCGGTCGCCGCCGAGCGGCTCCAGGGCTCGGAGGATTCCACCGGGCTGTATCTCTGAGGCCGGTGGATGACGGACGCTCTGAGGCCGGTGCATGACGGACTCCCTGAGACCGGTGGATGACCGGACTCCCTGAGGCCGGTGGTTCCCCGGAGCCGGGCCGCTGAGGCCCCTGCCCGCGGCCCGGCCCCGCACATGCCGGGCCCCCGCGCCCGGCCTCCTCACCCGCCCGGTGAACTGTTCCCGTCCGGCCCCGCCGTACCGCTCCCGTCACCGCCCCCGCCGCCACTGCTCCCGCCGCCCGGACTCGTCCCGCCCGTCACCCCGCCGATCGGGTTGAACGTGTCGGACGGGGTCGGCTCGGTGGTCGGGGGCTGCGTCGTGGGCGGTTCCGTGGTCGGCGGCTGCGTGGTGGGCGGCACGGTGGTCGTCGGGGGAGGGGTGGTCGGCGGCTCGGACGTGGGCGGCGTCGACGTCGGCGTGTCGGTCGGGCTCGCGGTGGTCGCCGGCGGCTGCGTGGGCAGGCCGCTCTGCACGTCCAGCGAGAAGTTCTGCTTGGGCACGCCCTTGAGCGCCGCCGCCGTGTAGTCGGCCCACACCGAGCCGGGCGGCCCGCCGCCGTTGATCCGCGGCAGATTCATCGCGCCGTACAGCTTCTCCTGTTTGCCGTTGTCCGGGTTCATGCCCAACACGGCGACCACGGTGGCGAGTTTGGGCGTGTAGCCGGCGAACCAGGCGGCGATGTCGTCGTCCGCCGTACCGGTCTTGGCGGCCGAGGGCCAGCCGGAGTCCTGGGCGACGGTCGCGGTCGCGCCGGGGCTGTCGACGACGCTGCGCAGGATGGACGTCGTGGTGTCGGCGGCCTGGCGGGGCACGGACTGGACGGCGTCGCGCTTGGGCAGGCTCACGTCGTTGCCGTCCTTGGTGATCTTCAGGACGAGCGAGTACGGGATCTCCTTGCCGTGGTTGGCGAGCGTGGCGTACATCTGCGCCATGTCCAGCGGGCTGGCCCCGAAGGCGCCGAGCGCCATCGCGGGTGTCTCGGGGATCTTGACGTCGTCCGGCATGCCCAGGTCGTGCGCGGTGTCGATCACCTTGCGGGTGCCGACGTCCTGCGCCATCTGCGCGAAGACGGCGTTGACGGACTTGTCCATGGCGCGGGTGACGGTGATGTCGGGGTAGGACCCCTGGTCCTCGTTCTCCGGCTTGTAGCCGGTGGGCCCGTCCGGGCCGATCACCTCGCGCTTGTTGGTGCCGTCGTAGACCGTCTTGGGAGTGATCGGCTCCTTGTCCTGCGTCGAGGACTCGTGCTGGACGGCGGAGGCGAAGATCACCGGCTTGAAGGTCGAGCCGGGCGGATACGTGGCGTTGGTGGCGCTGCTGACGTACTGCTTGGTGTAGTCGATGCCGCCGTAGAGGGCGACGACGTTGCCGGTGGCCGGGTCGATGGACGCGCCGCCCGCGCGGACGTACTTGTCGACGGTCTTGTGGCCGAGTTGGTCGTAGATGTTCCTCTGGGCGGCGGCGACGAAGGCGTCTTCCTTGGGCTTCTGGATCGTGGTGACGATGCGGTAGCCGCCCAGGCGCAGGGTGTCGGCGTCGACGATGTGGTTGTCGGAGAGATAGCGGTTGACGGCTTCGATGATGTAGCCGCGCTGGCCCGCCTTGCTGGCGACGGGCTTGGGCTTGTCGATGCCGGGGAAGACCGTCGCGTTGCGCTCGGACTGGCTGAGCCAGCCCTCCTTGACCATGCCGTCCAGTACGTAGTTCCAACGGCCTTTCGCCGCCGGGGCGTTCTCCGGGTGGGCGACCAGGTCGTATTCACTGGGCGCGTTCAACAGCGTTGCCAGATAGGCGCCTTGAGCGGTCGTCAATTCGCTGGCGTTGACGCCGAAGTACGCCTGGGAGGCGGCCTGGATGCCGTACGCGTTGCGCCCGTAGTAGCTGGTGTTGAGATAGCCCTCGAGGATCTGGTCCTTGGTCTCGTTGCGGTCCAGCTTGATGGCGATGAAGAATTCCTTGACCTTGCGGACCGCGGTCTGCGACTGGTTCAGGTAGTAGTTCTTCACGTACTGCTGGGTGATGGTGGAGCCGGATTGCCTGCCCTTGCCGGTGGCGGTGTTCCAGGCGGCGCGGAGCATGGCCTTGGGGCTGACGGCGGACTCGTGGTAGAAATTCCGGTCCTCCGCGGAGAGCACGGCGTGCTGCGCGGTCTTGGCGACGCCGCTGAGGGTGACGTTCTCACGGTTGATCGCGCCGTCGCGGGCGATCTCCGTCGTGCCGTCGGCGTACACGTACACGTTGCTCTGCGCGGTGGCGGCGGCGTTCGGGTCGGGGATGGAGACCAGCGCGTAGCCGAGGAAGAAGCCGCCGATGAGGACGATCAGGACGGCGAGTACGCCGCCGGTGACCATGCGCCAGGTCGGCAGCAGCCGGCGCAGGCCGGTACGGCGCGGCCGTCCCCTGCGGTCGGTGAGCGTCGGGCGCGGTCCCCAGCCCTGCCCGCCGGTCATGCCCGCTCGCCCGTCGTCGGTTTCGGCTCGTGGCTCATATCTGTTGGGACTCCTCCGCCGCTGCCGGGGTTGGTCCGCGGCGGAACATGATGGACCAATCGTTACGTACGCTTACGTAGGCCGCCGCCAAACACTGTCGCACCATTAGCCCGCCGGGGTTCAACGCCGCGCATCCGTGACAGGGCTGTGACAGGCCGGACGGCGCACGCGTGTCACCCGTTGGGGTGGGTCGCCGGGGTGCGGAACGCCGCGGAGAAAACCGGTGGTGGGTGGGGTTCGCCGCGTACTAGGCTCGCCGACTTGCGTCTTTTTCGGGGGTGAGTGAGTGATGGGCGGCTTCTACGGGGCCGTGGTGGTGCGCGGTTTCCGGCGTTACGCCACCTACCGGACGGCGACCGCGGCGGGTGTCTTCACCAATACGGTCTTCGGTTTCATTGTCGCCTACAGCTATGTGGCGCTGTGGGGTCAGCGCCCGCACCTCGGCGGTTACACCGAGGCGCAGGCGCTGACGTATGTCTGGATCGGGCAGGCGCTGCTCCAGACGATGGCGTTGATGGGCGGCGGCTTCGAGGACGAGCTAATGGAGCGGATCAGGTCGGGTGACATCGCGGTGGACCTGTACCGCCCGGCCGACCTCCAGGGGTGGTGGCTGGCGGCGGATCTGGGCCGGGCCTCTTTCCAGCTGATGGGGCGCGGCGTGATCCCGATGGTGTGCGGGGCGCTGGCGTTCGATCTGGCGCTGCCGACGCGGCCGGCGACCTGGCTGCTGTTCCTGGTGTCGGTGGCACTGGGGGTGGTGGTGAGTTTCGCGGTGCGGTTCCTGGTGGCGCTGAGCGCTTTCTGGCTGCTGGACGGGGCGGGCGTCAGCCAGGTCGCCTTCCTGGCCGGGCTGTTCTTCTCCGGGATGCTGCTGCCGCTGACCGTCTTCCCGGGCTGGCTCGGCACGCTCGCGCGGTCGATGCCGTGGGCGGCGATGCTCCAGGTGCCCGCCGATGTGCTGCTGGAGCGGCACCGGGGGACGGACGCGCTGCTCGCGCTGGCCTTCCAGGCGGGCTGGGCGGCGGCGCTGCTGCTGACCGGCCGCGCGTTGCAGGCCGTCGCGGCCCGCAGGGTGGTGGTGCAGGGTGGCTGAGGAATCCACGGTCCGCGACGGCGCCGGGCGCGCCGAGGACGGCCGGAGCCTCGGGGGCTCCCGGGGCTTCGACGGCTCCCGGGGCGTCGGGGGCTTCGGCTCCGTCGAATCGGTCGGGGCCGTCGACCCGTACGACACCGCCGGCGGCGCGTGGTTCACCGTCCGTGAGACGTGGCGGACCTACCGGCTGATCGTCGGCATGTGGGTGCGGTCCACGATGGCGTACCGGACGTCCTTCGTCCTCACCGCGTTCGGCAACTTCGCCGCCACCGGCCTGGACTTCGTGACGATCCTGCTGATGTTCTCGCACATCACCGTGCTCGGCGGCTTCACCCTCGCCGAGGTGGCGTTCCTGTACGGCACCACGAGCACGTCCTTCGGCGTCGCCGATCTGGTGCTGGGCTCCATGGACCGGCTCGGCCGCCGGATCAGGGACGGCACGCTCGACACGCTGCTGCTGCGCCCGGTGCCGGTGCTCGCGCAGGTCGCCGCCGACCGGTTCGCGCTGCGCAGGCTGGGCCGGATCACCCAGGGTCTGATCGTGCTCGGCTGGGCGGTCGCGCACGCGGACATCGACTGGTCGCCGGTCACCGTCCTGCTGCTGCCCGTGACGGTGCTGTCGGGCGCGGTCATCTTCTGCGCGGTGTACGTGGCGGGCGGCGCCTTCCAGTTCTGGGCGGGCGACGCCTCCGAGGTGCAGAATTCGGTGACCTACGGCGGCAACACGATGCTCCAGTACCCGCCGGGCATCTTCGCCCGCGACCTCGTGCGCGGCGTCACCTTCGTGGTGCCGCTCGCCTTCGTCAACTGGCTGCCCGCCCTGCGCATCCTCGGCGAACCCGACCCGCTCGGCCTGCCCGGCTGGGTCGACTTCGCCTCCCCGCTGGTCGCCGCGCTCTGCTGCGGCCTGGCCGGGCTCGCCTGGCGCGCGGCCCTTCGTACGTACCGCAGCACAGGGAGTTGAGACGGCCGTGATCGAGCAACGCACAGGAGCAACCGGAGGAACGGGAGCCGCGGGAGCGGGAGCCACCGGAGCAGGCGTCACAGGTGCCGGGGGCGGGCCGGGACCCGGCACAGACACCGTGATCGCGCTGGACGGCGTCGAGAAGGTCTTCGACGTACGCCGCAAAGCGGGCGCGCTGCGCAGGGTGCGCAGCCAGGTGCGGGCGGTGGACGGGATCTCCTTCACCGTGCCGCGCGGCGAGATCGTCGGCTACATCGGGCCCAACGGCGCGGGGAAGTCCACGACGATCAAGATGCTCACCGGCATCCTCAACCCCAGCGGCGGCCGGATCAGGATCTGCGGCCTGGACCCGACGCGCGACCGTACCCGGCTGGCCCGCAGGATCGGTGTCGTCTTCGGCCAGCGCACCACGCTCTGGTGGGACCTGCCGCTGCGCGACTCGTACCAACTGGTCCGCCGCATGTACCGGATCGACGACGCCCGTTACACCCGCAATCTCGCGGCCTGCGTCGAACTCCTCGACCTGGGGCCGCTGTTGGACGTGCCCGTGCGCCAACTCTCGCTGGGGCAGCGGATGCGCGGCGACATCGCGGCGGCGCTGCTGCACGATCCCGAGGTGCTGTACCTGGACGAGCCGACGATCGGGCTCGATGTGATCAGCAAGTCCAAGGTGCGCGACTTCCTGCGCACGGTGAACGCCGAACGCGGCACGACGGTGCTGCTCACCACGCACGACCTCACCGACATCGAGCAGTTGTGCCGCCGGGTGATGGTGATCGACCACGGCCGCCTGATGTACGACGGGGACCTCGGCGGACTGCACGCGGTCGGGGAGAGCGAGCGGACCCTGGTGGCGGACTTCGCCCGCGAGCTGCCCCCGGTCCAGGTCGAGGGCGCCCGCTGCGTCAAGGTCGAGGGCCCCCGCCAGTGGCTGGCCTTCCCCGCGCAGGCCAGCGCCGCCCCGCTGGTCGCCGCGGTCGCCGCCGACTACCCGCTGGTGGACCTGTCGGTCCGCGAACCGGCCATCGAGGACGTCATCGCCCGGATGTACGGCGCGGACCGCACCTGAACGGACCGCACCTGAAGCGGTCCGCACCTGACGGGCGCACCTGAACGGACCGCCCCCGACCGGCCGGGGCGCGGACGACCGCGAGGCCGTACGCGCCCCGGCAGGCGATTCGGCTACGGCCGTGCCGGGACGTGGTCGTGCGGATACTCCTCGGCGCGGTGCTGGAAGGCCAGCACCTTGGGGTTCTGCACGGTCCCGCCGCGGATCTCGATCGCCCGCCGCAGGGTGTCGTCCGCGTCCCAGCCCGCCGGGCCCTCCAGGACGCGCCGCAGATACGGCAGCAGCGCCTCGCTGATCTCCCAGGTGGCCGAGTTCCACAGGTACGACGGGCTGTGGTCGACGCCGTAGTACTGGACGTGGTCGCCGACGGTGAACATCGGGTCGGTGAAGGTGGTGGGCCTGGCCCACGCGAAGCCCATGCCCTCGTCGCAGGACACGTCGATGATCAGCGTGCCGGGCGCGAGGCTGGGCAGGTCGTCCTCTATCAGGAACATCAGCGGCGCGTCGGTGTCCTGGAGCACGCAGTTGACGATGATGTCGTGCCCGGCGAGGAATTCGGCCAGCGGCTGCGGGCCGTCCTCGGTCAGGACGACGCTGCGCCGCGGGTCGAGGGTGTCGTCGGCCTCGTCGTGGTCGAAGTGCACGATCCGCGCGGAGTGGATGGGCGAGCTGACGGCCGTCACACCGCGGGCGGTGAGCACGTCCACATCGTGCACGCCCAGCGCGCTGAGCGCGGTGACCGCGCCGCGGGCGGTCGCGCCGAAGCCGATCACGACCGCGCGCTGCCGCCGCCCGTAGTCACCGGTGACCCCGGTGAGCTGCATGGCGTGCAGCACCGAGGAGTATCCGGCCAGCTCGTTGTTCTTGTGGAAGACGTGCAGGTTGAACGAGCCGTTGCGGTGCCAGTGGTTCATCGCCTCGAAGGCGATCAGGGTCAGCCGCCGGTCGATCGCGGCCTGGGTGACCTTCTCGTCCTGCACGCAGTGCGGCCAGCCCCACAGGACCTGGCCCTCGCGCAGTTCCGCCAGGTCCTCGTGGAGCGGCTTGGCCAGCAGGACGACATCGCACTCGGCGATCAGTTCCTCGCGCCGCCGGAAACCGGCGACGAGCGGCGCGAGCTGTTCGTCCGGCACACCGAAGTGCTCGCCGTAACCGGTCTGGAGATAGATGCTGCCGAGCAGGTCGGCGTCGATGCGTTCGAAGTGGGCCGGATGGATGGGCAGACGGTGCTCGTTCTCCTTGCGCGTCTGCGCCATGATTCCGAGCGTGAGGTGCGGCTGCTGCGGGTTCTGCCTGTGCTGCTTGAGCTGCTTGAGCTGCTGCAAAATGCCCCTTTGGTTACTCCCTGTGTAGCACACGGGGAGTGGGCGCGACGCCCCCCGCGGCAGGGGCGGCACGGGGGACGCGGGGGACGCGGGGGACGTCGGGGGGACAACCGCTGTGGGCGGCGCGCGTGCGCGGGGCCGCCCGCCGCCGGATCAGCGCAGCGACGTCAGGGCCGCGCGGACACGGTCGACGGCCGCGAGCCGGGTGGAGGCGTGCGCGGACAGCCGTACCGAGTCCGTACGGACCGACGGCGTGACCCCGTGCGCGTGCAGGGCCTTCGCGACGTGCCGCGGGTCGGTGCCGGGCAGCCGGAAGGAGACGATCCCGGCCCGCTCGGCCGGATCGGTGGGGGACAGGACGTCGCCGCCGCAGGACCGGACGGCGTCGATGAACTGGCCGACCCGCGCGCGGATGTGCGCCTCGACGGCCGGTACGCCGACGCCCTCCACCAGCTCCAGCGCCGTGGCCAGCGCGGCGGCCGTGACCGGGCTCAGATTGGTGGTGCTCCAGCGCTGGGCGCCGGGCGCGGGCGGGTGCTCGACGTCGTCGAAGACGCCCGCGTCCTCGACGCCGGTCCAGCCGCCGAGCGTCGGCTCCAGACGGTCGAGCGCGAGGTCGGAGAGGATTCCGAAGCCGGTCGCCCAGCTCGCCCGCAGCCACTTCTGGCCGCCCGCGACCACCACGTCCGCCGCCGCCCACGGCAGATCCGCCACCCCGAAGCCCTGGATGGCGTCCACCACCAGCAGCCGGTCCGGGCCGATCACCTCGCGCAGCGCCGCCAGATCCGCCCGGTAGCCGGTCCGGAAGTCCACGGCGCTGACCGACACGGCCACGACGTCGTCGGTCAGCGCCGCCCGTACGGCGTCCGCGGTGATCCGCCCCCGCGCGTCCGGCTCCAGCACGCGCGGTACGGCGCGGCCCAGCTCCGCGCTGCGCCGCCACGGGTAGTGGTTGGCGGGGAACTCGCCCGCGGGCACCAGCACCGTGCCCGCCGGGAGGCCGAAGGCCGCGTGGAACAGGCCGGTCGAGGTGTTCGGCAGCAGCACCGTGTGCGCCGCGTCGGTGCCCGCCAGCCGGGCGGCGGCCTCCCGCGCCCTGGGCTCGGCGCGCATCAGGTCGTTCACCGTGTCCTGGTCGGCGTGGGCCGACCTCTCCAGCGCCTCGGCCGTCGCGGCCAGCACGTCCCGCGAGGGCGGACCGTAACGGGCGAAGTCGAGATAGCCCTCCGGCTCCTCGAAGTGCTCGGCGTAACCGGGCAGCCCTCCGGTGGCGTGCGGCGCTGTCATCGCGGTGTGCTCCCTGTCGCTGTCTGTCGCTGTCTGTCGCTCGTACGTGGCGGTGCCGTGCGGGGGTATGCGTGCGTCGTGGGCCGTTCCCGGTGCCGGGAGGCACCGGGAACCCGCCGTTCGTTCCCCCATTGTCGGCGCGGGGGGAAAGCGCCGGCACGACGGGTACGGGCGCGCGGACGAGGAGGCGCACGGGAGCGGGTAGGGGCAGGCGTACGTGGGCGCGTACGGGCAGGCGTACCGGAGCGCGTACGGGCTGGCGTACGTGCGCGCGTACGACAAGGATCACCGGGCCGTGACGGCCGCGGGCGGCGATAATACCCGGGTGGACACGCGGGCGGAGCGGGAGCGGATGGAAACGGCGAGCACGAGCGGCGGGACCGGTACGGGCGGGGCGGCGGGTGCGGGCAGTGCGGCCCCGGCGGCCCATGGCCCCGCGGCCAACGGCGCACGGCCGGAATCAGGCGGACGGATCGCGCTCGGGCCCGAGGCCGGTGACGCTGCGCCGACGGCCGACGGCTCGGGCCCCGGCGGCGCGTCCCGGAACGGCTCAGGCGGCGGGGGCCACGGCGGCTCGGGCTCCGGCGGCTCGGGCTCCGGCTCCGGGCCCGGTTCCGCCCCGCGCGGGCGGCCCTCACCGCGCGGCGGACTGGCCGACGCGCCCGGCGGCGCCGCGGCCGAGGAGGAGCGCCGCAGGGGCCTGCGCCGGATGAAGCTGATCGCGACCGGCTTCCTGCTGGTCGCGACCGTCGTCTACGCGCTCGCGAAGTGGGCGGACTCGCGGGGCGCGGGCGGCTGGGCCGGTTACGTGGCCGCCGCCGCGGAGGCGGGCATGGTCGGCGCGCTCGCCGACTGGTTCGCGGTCACCGCGCTCTTCCGCCGCCCGCTGGGCCTGCCCATCCCGCACACCGCGATCATCCCGACCAAGAAGGACGCCCTCGGCGCCAGCCTCGGCGACTTCGTCGGCGAGAACTTCCTGTCGGCCGAGGTCGTCCGCACCCGGCTGCGGGCGGTCGGCGTCGGCACCCGGCTCGGCGGCTGGCTGTCGGAGCCCGCCAACGCCGACAAGGTCACCGAGCAGGCCGCCGCCGCGCTGCGCGGCATGTTCACGGTGCTGCGCGACTCCGACGTGCAGGCCGTGGTCAGCGAGGCGATCACCCGGCGCGCGGAGGCCCAGGAGGTCGCGCCGGGGCTCGGCAAGATGCTGGAGCGGATCGTCGCCGACGGCGGCCACCGCCGCATGGTCGACCTGGTCTGCGTCCGCGCCCACGACTGGCTGGTCGAGCACGGCGACTCCGTCATGGACGCGGTGCAGGGCGGCGCCCCCGGCTGGACCCCGCGCTTCGTGGACCGCAAGGTCGGCGAGCGGGTCTACAAGGAACTGCTGCGCTTCGTCACCGAGATGCGCGATTCCCCCGGCCACCCGGCGCGCGGCGCCGTCGACCGCTTCCTCGGCGACTTCGCCGTCGAGCTCCAGTCCGACCCGGACACCCGCGCCCGCGTCGAGCGGCTGAAGAGGGACCTGCTGGCGCGCGGCGAGGTGCAGGACCTCATCGCGTCCGTGTGGGGCGCGGTGCGCACGATGATGGTCGCCGCCGCCGAGGACGAGCGCAGCGAGCTGCGGATGCGCGCCCGCGCCTCCCTGCTGTCGCTCGGCCGCAAGCTGGCCACCGACCCGCGGCTCCAGGAGAAGGTCGACGTCTGGCTGGAGGACGCCGCCACGTATCTCGTGACCACCTACCGCGACGAGATCACCTCGCTGATCTCCGAGACCGTCGCGGGCTGGGACGCCGACCAGACGTCCCGCAAGATCGAGAACCACGTCGGCCGCGACCTCCAGTTCATCCGGATCAACGGCACCGTCGTCGGCGCCCTCGCGGGCCTGGCCATCTTCGCCATCTCCCGCCTCGCGGGGGGCTGACGGGCGGCGCCGTACCGCCGTATCGTTGCCGATGTGACGGTTCGTCAGATACGGCACGGTCGGCGGGGTGCGACGTCCAGGCGGGGGTCGGGCCCGCCCCGGCGGCGGCGCGTCGTCGCCTACGGGCACGGCTACGGCCGCCGCTACGGGCAGGCGTACGGCCCCGGTTACGGCCGCGGGCCCCGTCCTCGGCGCTCGCTGACCGGGCGGCTGCTGTGGGCGGCGGCCGAACTGGCCATGACCGCGGGGGTGCTCGTACTCCTGCTCGTCGTCCACCAGTTGTGGTGGACCAATGTGCAGGCGCACGCGGCGGCCCGGCGCGAAGTCGCCGCGCTGGAACGGAGTTGGGGCACGCCGTCGCCCTCTCCCGCGGCGCCCTCGCCGGGTACCGGCGCGCCGAGTGACGATCCGGCCGTCACGCCGAGCGGCCCGGCCCCGTCCGCCGCCGCGCCGCCGCCCTCCTCGAAGGGCGGCACCCGCGATCCGGGCTTCGCCGTCATCCACATTCCCCGGATCGGGATCACCGCGCCGATCGCCGAGGGCATCAGCAAGTCCGCGATCCTCAACCACGGTTACGTCGGCCACTACCCCGGCACCGCGGGGCCCGGCGCCACCGGCAACTTCGCCCTCGCCGGGCACCGCAACACCCACGGCGAGCCGTTCCGCTACATCAACCGGCTCCGCGTCGGCGACACCGTCGAGGTCGAGACGGCCGCATACCGCTACACGTACGTGATCCGTGAAGTCCTTCCCCAGACGTATGCCTCCGACGGCACCGTCATCGCGCCCATTCCGTACAGCTCCGTCCACTCCTCCGCCCGTATGCGCGGGGTCGCGCACTACATCACGCTCACCACCTGCACTCCCGAATTCACCTCCCGCTACCGCCTCGTCCTCTGGGGCACCCTCCAATCCACCGCCTCCCGCTAGGGCCTGCCCGGGGCCCGGGCCCGTGCGGACCTTCTGCCGGGGCGGCTGTCCCACGGGGTGGGCCGGGGGTTGCGCGGGCCGGGGGCGGAGTTGGAGGATCGGACAAGACATCCGATGACCGTTCCCACCGGGTGCCGACCGATGACCGAGCCCCGGCCCGGGGCAGGCCGCCCAGAGGCGACCGGAAAAAAATGGGAGTACCCACGTGAAGCTGCTGCGAGTCGGCCCCGCCGGGGCGGAGCGCCCGGCCCTGCTCGACGGAGACGGTGTCCTGCGTGACCTGAGCGGTCTGGTGACCGACATCGACGGGAAGCTCCTCGCCGATTCGGAGGCGCTCACCGCGGTGGCCGAGGCCGCGGCCGATGGCTCGCTCCCGTCGCTCGACCCGTCGCTGCGGGTCGGCCCGCCGCTGTCCCGGATAGGCAAGATCGTCTGCATCGGGCTCAACTACCACGACCACGCGGCCGAGACCGGCGCCCAGGCGCCGGGCGAGCCCGTCGTGTTCATGAAGGCCCCGGACACGGTCGTCGGCCCCGACGACACGGTGCTGGTGCCGCGCGGCAGCGAAAAGACCGACTGGGAAGTGGAGTTGGCCGTCGTCATCGGCCGCGAACTGCGCTACGCCGCCTCGCACGAGGAGGCGCTGGCCGCCGTCGCGGGGTACACCATCGCGCACGACGTCTCCGAGCGCGCGTTCCAGATCGAGCGCGGCGGCCAGTGGGACAAGGGCAAGAACTGCGAGACCTTCAACCCCCTCGGCCCCTGGCTCGTCACCGCCGACGAGGTCCCCGACCCGCAGGCCCTGCGCCTCCGGCTCTGGGTCAACGGCGAGCTGAAGCAGGACGGCTCCACCGCGAGCCAGATCTTCCCCGTCGCCGAAGTCGTCCGCTACCTCAGCCACTTCATGACGCTCTACCCCGGCGACGTCATCAACACCGGCACCCCCGCCGGTGTGGCGATGGGCCAGCCCGAACCCAAGCCGTACCTCCGGCCCGGCGACGTCGTCGAGCTGAGCATCGACGGACTCGGCACGCAGCGCCAGCAGTTCACGTCCGCCTGACCCCACCGCGCGGCCGTTGACCGGCACGCGCACAGCGGGCCCGCCCCCGGGGCGGGCCCGCCCCGAAGCCCGTCACGCCGTGACGAAGTAGGGCTCACGTCCTGCCGCCCGCTCGTTGGCCTCGAATTCGACCGCGAGCAGCCCGAAGTGATGCACGTCCCGATAGGCGCCGCCCTGGAACACGTGCTCACGCTGCACGCCCTCCGCGGTGAAACCGAGTTTGCGCTGGAGCGCCAACGACCCCTCGTTGCCTCCGTAGACCTCGGCACAACAGCGGTGATACCGCCGTTCCCCGAACATGAACGACAGGACCAGCCGCATGGCCTCCGACGCGTAGCCGCGGCGCTGGTACGCGGCACCGAGATGAATGCCGTAATGGAAGTTGCCGTTCAGCCGGTCGCAGTCGTTCAGCACGACAGCACCCACCGGCTTCCCGCTGTCCAGGGCCTCGATGACGAGCAGGTACTCGTCCTCCGTACGGCTCGGCCCTTTCTCGCTCTGCTCTTGAAGGCGCTTGCGAGCCGCGGCCGCGGAAATCGGCAGCATCAGCCGCTCACCGTCCCGTTGCGTCTCCGCCTCGGACTCGAACGCGGCCAGTTGCTCCCAGTCCTCGGGCTCCAGGCCCCGCAGGCGCACCCGCTCGCCCGTCCAGAACCGCGTCACTCCACCCATGCTCAGCCCCCGCCGTCTGTCGCTGTCTCGCGCGGGCCATGACGTCGACCCGGTCCGGGCTGCCAGCGTACGGGGGTGGGCCGGGCTGAATTCCGGGGTGCGGAGGCCGGGTATGCGAATGGGCAAGGAGAGTGGGTACTCCTTGCCCTTCTTAAGGTATAGCGCAAGGGGGGCCTTGCGGCAAGGGGGTGCTGGGGTCGCACAATGGGCGGCCGGAGGCCAGAGGTGCGGTGAATCTGGCGGAATGCACGGCTTTGTGGACGGGGACATCTGATGGTGGACGTGACCGTCGTCGGCAGTGGGCCGACGGGGTTGATGCTGGCGAGCGAGCTGCGGTTGCAGGGCGTGGACGTCGTGGTGCTGGACCGGGAGGCGGAGCCGACGTCGTTGGTGCGGGCGCTGGGGCTGCACGCGCGGAGCATCGAGATCATGGACCAGCGCGGGCTGCTGGAGCGGTTCCTGGCGCTGGGGACGCAGCACCGGGTCGGGGGATTCTTCGGGGGGCTCGGCAAGGAGTGGCCGCGGCGGCTGGATACGGCGCACGGATATGTGCTGGGGATCTTCCAGACGGTCACCGAACGGCTGCTGACCGAGCACGCGCGGGAGCTGGGCGTGGAGTTCAGGCGCGGCTGCGAGGTCGTGGGGCTGAGCCAGGACGACGAGGGGGTGACGGCGGAGCTGGCGGACGGGTCGCGGCTGCGGTCGCGGTACCTCGTGGGGTGCGACGGCGGCCGGAGCACGGTGCGCAAGCTGCTCGGCATCGGATTCCCGGGGGAGCCGAGCAGGGTGGAGACGCTGATCGGCGAGATGGAACTGGACGTCGACCAGGAGACGTTGGCGGCCGTGACGGCCGAGGTGCGCAAGACCGAGAAGCGCTTCGGGGCGATGCCGCTCGGGGACGGGACGTACCGGGTGGTCGTGCCCGCGAAGGGCGTCAGCGAGGACCGGGCGGTCCCGCCGACGCTGGAGGACTTCAAGGAGCGGCTGACGGCCTTCGGCGGCACCGACTTCGGCGTGCACTCACCGCGCTCGCTGTCGCGGTTCGGCGACACGACCCGCCTGGCGGACAGCTACCGCGTGGGCCGGGCGCTGCTGGCGGGGGACGCGGCGCACATCCACCCGCCGACCGGCGGCCAGGGCCTCAACCTCGGCGTGCAGGACGCGTTCAACCTCGGCTGGAAGCTGGCCGCCGCCGTCAACGGCTGGGCCCCGGAAGGGCTGTTGGACACCTACGAGACCGAGCGCCGCCCGGTGGCCGCCGCCGTACTGGACAACACCCGCGCCCAGATGGAGCTGATGTCCACCGAGCCGGGAGCCATGGCGGTGCGCCGACTGCTGTCGGAACTGGCCGAGTTCGAGAACGTCAACACGTACCTGATCGAGAAGATCACCGCGATCGCCATCCGTTACGACGTCGGCGAGGGGCACGAACTGCTCGGCCGGCGGCTGCGCGACGTGGAGTTGAAGCGCGGCCACCTCTACGGGCTGATGCACCAGGGGCGCGGTCTGCTGCTCGACCGGACCGGCGCGCTCTCGGTCGACGGGTGGGCGGACCGGGTCGACCACGTGGTCGACGTCAGCGAGGAACTGGACGTCCCCGCCGTCCTGTTGCGCCCGGACGGCCATGCCGTGTGGGTCGGCGAGGACCAGGCGGAACTGCGCGCCCTGATGCCGAAGTGGTTCGGGGCCCCCGCCGACTGAGCGATCACGCCGACTGAGCGATCACGGCGACCATGAAGCTCACGGCGACCGTCAAGCTCACGGCGACCGACCGTCAAGCTCACGGCGATCACGGCCACCCACCGCGCTCGCCGTCAGGCGCCCGCCTCCGCCAGATAGCGGGTGAGCGCCGCCACGACCAGCGCGTGGTCCTCGACCTGCGGGAGGCCGGAGACGGCGACGACCCCGACCACGCCGACTCCCGCCACCCGCAGGGGGAACGCGCCGCCGTGCGCCGCGTACAGGTCGGGGTCGAGCCGCGAGGACTCCTCGAAGCTGCCGCCCTTGGCCCGGAACCGCTCGCCGACCAGCAGCGACGAGGCGTGGTAGCGCTCGACGACCCGCGCCTTACGGGCCAGCCAGGCGTCGTTGTCGGGGGTGGTGCCGTCCAGGGCGTGGTGGAAGAGCTGCTGACCGCCGCGCCGGATGTCGACGGTGACGGCGGCGCCGCCCTCGCGGGCCATCTCGACCAGCAGGGAGCCGAGCCGCCAGGCGTCGTCGTGGGTGAACCGGGAGAACACCAACTCCGCTTCCTGCGCCACGAGTTCGGCGACGCGCTCGCCGCCGGGCGCGGTCACAGCGCCACCGTCCGGCCCTGCGCGGCCGAGAGCTTCGCGGCCTCCAGGACGTCCAGGGCGGCGGCGGCCTCCAGCGCCGTGACCGGCGGCGGGGTGCCGTCGCGCAGGGAGGCCAGGACACCGGCGTAGAAGGCGGGGTAGTCGCCGGGCACGGACGGCACCCGGCGCGAGTTGTCGTCGGTGCCGACGGTGCCCCACGAGGACTCCGGCTCCGCGCCCCACGCCGTGCCCTCGCCGGGGCGCAGACCCTCGCGCAGCGCGGCCTCCTGCGGGTCAAGACCGTAGGTGACGTAGCCGCCGAGGCTGCCGAGGACGCGGAAGCGCGGCCCGAGGCGGGCGGTGGTGGCGCTCATCCACAGGTGGGAGTGGACGCCGTTGGCGTGGGTGACGGCGATGAAGGTGTCGTCGTCCGCGGCGGCGCCGGGCCGCTGGACGTCGGACTCGGCGTACACCAGGGCGGCCGGGCCGAACAGCGCGAGCGCCTGGTCGACGAGGTGACTGCCGAGGTCGTACAGCAGGCCGCCGATCTCGGCCGGGTCGCCGGACTCGCGCCAGCCGCCCTTGGGCTGCGGGCGCCACCGCTCGAACCGCGACTCGAAGCGCTGCACCTCGCCCAACTCGCCCTTGTCCAGCAGCCCTTGGAGGGTGAGGAAGTCGCTGTCCCAGCGCCGGTTCTGGAAGACGGAGAGCAGCAGGCCGCGGCGCTCGGCGAAGGCGGCCAGTTCGCGCGCCTCGGCCGCGGTGCCCGCGAGCGGCTTGTCCACCACGACCGGCAGCCCGGCGTCCAACGCGGCGGTGGCCAGCGGCACATGGGTGCGGTTGGGGGAGGCCAGGACGACCAGGTCCAGCTCGGACGCGCGCGCCCACAGCTCGTCGGCCGCCGCGGCGAAGCGTACGTCCGGGTGCTCGGCCAGCGCCTGGGCGCGGCGCTCGGGGCTGCCGGTGACGATCGTGTCGAGGACCAGGCCCTCGGTGGCGGCGATCAGCGGGGCGTGGAAGAAGGAGCCGGCCGGGCCGTAGCCGACGAGGCCGACGCGAAGGGGAGTGCCGGGGGTGCTCATGCGCTCCACTTTGGCAACAGTGTTGCCAAAGTGCAAGCGCGCGGGACAATGGCGGGGTGAACCCGTCCGCGCCCGGCGCCAACCTCCCCGCCCTCCGCAGCCACAACGCCGCGCTCGTCCTCGGCCTGCTCCGTACGGCCACGCTGTCGCCCGCCGACGCAGGCACGGACAGCGGCGGTACGGACAGCGGGGGTACGAGCGGCGGAGGCACGGACAGCGGGGGTACGACCGGCGGCGGTACGGGCAGGGGCGGAACGGGCAGCGGCGGTACGGACGGCCGCGCGCGGGGCATCAGCCGCCTGGAGCTGGCCGAGCGGACCGGCCTCACCCCCCAGGCGGTCAGCAAGATCACCGCCCGGCTGCGGGCCGAGGGACTGGTCGAGGAGGCCGGGCGGCGCGCCTCGACCGGCGGCAAGCCGCGCACCGAACTGCGGCTCGTCAGCGGCGCCCGGCACGCCGTCGGCGTCCACCTCGACGGGGAACGGCTCACCGCCGTCCTCACCGACCTCACCGGCCGTACCGTCGCCGAACGCGAGGCGCCGCTGGACCTCGGCCTGCCCGTGGAGTCCGCGCTCGCCGCGATCGTCCACGAAGTACGGCTCATCGCCGCCCGCGCCCCCGGCGCCGTCCTCGGCGTCGGCGTCGGCATGCGCGGCCCCCTCGACCACCGCACCGGCACCCTCCACCGCGTCACCGGCTTCCCGCACTGGCAGGGCGTCCCGCTCCGCGCCCGCCTGGCCGCCGCCCTCGGCCTCCCGGTCGCCCTCGACAAGAACACCAACGCGGCGGCCCTGTCGATCCTGGCCGAGGCCGTCCCGGCGGGGACTGTTCCTGCCGGGACCGGGGAGGGCTCACCGCCCCCGGCCGCCGCCCCCGGCGGGTGGTCCGCAGCCGCCCGTCCCCGCCCCGCCGCAGGCGGCCCCCCGGCCTTCGCGTATCTGCACCTCGGGGCCGGGCTCGGCGCCGGGCTGGTGCTGGGCGGGGAGGTGTACCGGGGCGGGCGGACCGGGGCGGGGGAGTTCGGGCACCAGGCGGTGGAGCTGGGCGGGGTGCTGTGCGAGTGCGGCAACCGGGGCTGCCTGGAGGCGCTGTGCCTGGCGGCGGCCGGGCGCGGCGACACCGTGGGCGCGGCCCGGCTGCTGGGCGTCGGGGCGGCGAATCTGGTCGCGCTGCTCGACATCGACCGGGTGGTGCTGGGCGGCAGGACCGTACTGGCCGCGCCCGCCGTCTTCGCCGAGCAGGTAGCGGCCGTGCTGGCCGAACGCGGCCGGAGCGTGCCCGTGGGATTCGCCGCGGCGGGCCCCCGCGCGGAGGCCGAGGGCGCCGCCCTGCTCGTCCTGGCCCCGCTCTTCGGCAATGTCCTCACCCGCGCCTGACGCGTCCCCGCCCGCCCGTGAGCAGGGCTCCGGGACCGGGCACCCCGTCCGGTCTGCGAGGATCGGGCAATGGCCGACGCAGATCCGCAGAGCCCGATCCGGGCGGGCATCCCGGAGCACGGGCGGGTGCCGAAGTACTTCGCCGTCAAGACCCGCCTCGAAGTCGTGCTCGACGAGTTGGGCGAGGGCGGACTGCTGCCCACGGAGCGGGAGTTGGCGGCCCGCTTCGAGGTGGCGCGGGAGACCGTACGGCAGGCGCTGCGCGAACTGCTGATCCAGGGCCGGGTGCGCCGCAGGGGCCGCGGCACCGTCGTGGCCGGACCCAAGCTGGAACAGCCGCTGTCCACCGACAGCTACACCGAGGGCGTACGGCGGCAGGGCCGCGTCCCCGGCCGTAATCTGATCGCGCTGGAGCGGCTGCCCGCCGACCCCGGTCTCGCCGCCGAACTGCGGCTCGCGCCCGGCGACCCGGTGTGGCACATGGAGCGCGTGCTGCTCGCCGACGAGGAGCGGGTCGGCCTGGAGAGCACGTATCTCGCGGTGGCCCGACTGCCGCACCTGGAAAGGGACTTCGCGCCCGACACCTCCTTCTACGCCTTTCTGCGCGAGCGGATCGGCGTCGAGCCGGTCTCGGTGGACGAGCGGATCGAGACGGTGCTGGCCACACCGCGCGAGGCGCTGCTGATCGGTACGCCGCCCGCGCTGCCGATGCTGCTGCTGCACCGGTCGAGCCGGGACGAGGCGGGCGAGCCGCTGGAGCGGGTGCGGTCGCTCTACCGCGGCGACCGCTTCAGCTTCACCGTCCACATGGAGAAGAGCGACCGGCGGGGCTGAGGTCCCCATTGGCCGACGCCCCCTTTTCAGTCACGGAATGATAACGGGTCTAGTCCAAGCTTGGAGACCTGTTCACCCGGACGTCGGTAGCCGGACGCGAGACGGCCACCCTCCGCCGCGAATCTCGACGGCGTGAGAGTCACTGTCGTAGGAGCCGGAGCGCTGGGCACGATGCATGCCTGGCACGCAGTCAACCGCGGCCACGAGGTCGTCCACCTGGAGCGCGAGCGGGAGGCCCGCGGCGCGTCCGTGCGCAACTTCGGCCTCGTGTGGGTCGGCGGCCGGGCGGCCGGTGCCGAACTGGAGACCGCGCTGCGCGCCCGCGAGCTGTGGGAGGGGATCGGCGCCCGCGTGCCCGGCGTCGGCTTCCGCGCCAACGGCTCGCTCACCGTGGTCCGCACCCCGGCCGAGCGGGCCGTCGCCGAGGACGTCCTGGGCCGCCCCGACGCCGCCGAGCGCGGCTACAAGTGGCTGTCGCCCACCGAGGTCGCCGCCCACAACCCGGCCCTGCGCGGCGAACTCCTCGGCGCCCTGCTCTGCGAGCGCGACGCCGCCGTCGAGTCGCGCGTCGCCCTGCCCGCCCTGCGCGCCCACCTCGAAGCGACCGGCCGCTACACCTTCGTCGCCGGCCGCGAGGTCCGCGACGTCGACACCGGCCTGGTCCGCGACGACCACGGCACGTCGTACGCCTCCGACAGCGTCGTCGTCGCCACCGGCGCCTGGCTGACCGGTCTCGTCAAGGAACTCGCGCCGAGCCTGCCGGTACGCAGGGTCCGGCTCCAGATGGCGCAGACCGACCCGCTCGGCGAACCGCTGACGACCTCCGTCGCGGACGCCGACAGCTTCCGCTACTACCCCGCCTACGACGGCGCCGCGCTCGATGCCCTGCGCGCGGGCCAGCCGCAGCCGCCGGTCGCCGCCGAGCACCGCATGCAACTGCTCATGGTCCAGCGCCTCGACGGCGGCCTCACCATCGGCGACACCCACGAATACGACGAAGCCTTCGCCTTCGACGTGATCGAGGACCCGTACGACCACCTGCTGGAACGGGCCGCCGAACTCCTCGGCCGCCCCCTGCCCAAGATCCGCCGCCGCTGGGCCGGGGTGTACGCGCAGTGCGCCGACACCACCCGGGTCGTCCACCGCGAGCAGGTACGCGACGGCGTGTGGCTGGTCACCGGCCCCGGCGGTCGCGGCATGACCTGCTCCCCGGCGATCGGCGAGGACACCGCGAACGAGATCGGCTGGTGAACGACATGACCGAGACCACGGCGGCTGCCGCCGCCCCCGCACCCACGGAGCCGGGACCCGCCGCCTCCACCTCCGCCCCAGGCGATACGTCCGACCTGCGGCTCGTCGTCCTCGACATGGCCGGGACCACCGTCGCCGACGACGGCCTGGTCGAACTGGCCTTCTCGCGGGCGGCCGAGGAGCTGGGGGTCGAGCCCGGCAGCGCGGACCACAGCGCCAAACTCGACTACGTACGCGCCACGATGGGCGAGTCCAAGATCACCGTCTTCCGCGCCCTGTTCGGTGACGAGCGGGCGGCACGGCGCGGCAACGCGGCGTTCGAGACCGCGTACGCCGCACTCGTCGACGGCGGCCGGTGCGCGCCGCTGCCCGGCGCGCGCGAGACGATCGACGCGCTGCGCGAGGCGGGCCGCAAGGTCGTCCTGACCACCGGCTTCTCCCGCGTCACGCAGGACGCGATCCTCGACGCGCTCGGCTGGCGCGACGTCGCCGACCTCACCTTGTGCCCGGCCGACGCGGGCCGTGGCCGCCCCTACCCCGACATGGTGCTCACCGCGCTGCTGCGCACCGGCACCGACTCCGTCCGCCAGGTCGCGGTGGCCGGCGACACCGCCTACGACATGCTCAGCGGCGTCCGCGCGGGCGCCCCGCTGGTCGCGGGCGTCCTGACCGGCGCTCACACCGAGGCTCAGCTCATCGCCGCGGGCGCCACCCACGTCCTGGCCTCGATCGCCGAACTCCCCGCCGCCGTCGCGCGCCGGGAGACCCCGCGATGACCGCCGCCGACCACCCGGCGGCGGAGCCGACGCCCGTGCCCCCGCGCGCGGGCACGACCGGCCCCGCGGGCATCCGGTTCGCGCAGGTGACCGTCGCCTACCACGGCCAGACGGTGCTGGACTCGCTCGACCTGACCGTCGAGCGCGGGGAGGTCATGGCGCTGCTCGGCCCGTCGGGGTCGGGGAAGACGACGGCGCTGCGGGCGGTGGCGGGGTTCGTGCGGCCGGTCAGCGGGCGGGTGGTGATCGGAGGACGGGACGTGACGGACCTGCCGCCGTACCGGCGGGGCATCGGGATGGTGGTGCAGCAGTACGCGCTCTTCCCGCATCTGCGGGTGGACCAGAATGTGGCGTTCGGGCTCAAGGCGCAGAAGGTGCCGCGCGGCGAGGTGCCCGGGCGGGTGGCGGACGCGCTGGAGATGACCGGCATGGCCGCGTACGCCCGGCGCTATCCGCGGGAGCTGTCCGGCGGGCAGCAGCAGCGCGTGGCCATCGCCCGCGCGCTGGCGATCAGGCCGGGGGTGCTGCTGCTCGACGAGCCGCTGTCGGCGCTCGACGCGCAGCTCCGCTCCGGGATGCTCACCGAACTGGCCCGGCTGCACCGCGAGTTGCCCGAGGTCTCGATCCTGTACGTCACCCACGACCAGATCGAGGCGCTGACGCTCGCCGACCGTATCGCCGTCCTGGACAAGGCCAGGCTCCGGGACTGCGGCACCCCGCACGACCTCTACCGGCACCCGCGCACGGCCTTCACGGCCTCCTTCGTGGGCAACGCCAATCTGCTGAACGTCAGCGCGGGGGAGGACGGCGCCGTACGGCTGGCGGACACCACCCTCCAGGTGGCCGCGAGCGGTACGGACGGCCCGGCGCCTGGCGCCGAGGCGACGCTGTGCGTCCGCCCGCACGCGCTGCGGCTGGCCGGCGCATCCGGGGAAGGCGGCGGCAATGTCCTGCGCGGCACCGTGACCGCCGTGCAGTGGCGCGGCCACACGCACCGGCTGCTCGTCGCGGCGTACGGGCACGAACTGCGCGCCGACGTAGGGGACTTGCGGCAGCCGCCGCGGGCGGGCGACGAGGTCGCGCTGACCTTCGCGGCCGAGGACGCGGTGCTGCTGCCCGCGGGGCTCGGCGCGGGAGGTGTCGGCGTTGGCTAGGACGACGCAGGCGCCGCTCGTACCGGAGGCGAAGCCGGACGCCACGCCGGACGCGAAGTCGGACGCCACACCGGCCGCGAAGTCGGACGCCCCACCGGCCGCGCGCACCGCCACGTCCGCCGCGGACAAGGGCGGTTCGCGGCGGCTGACCGTGCCCGGCCCGCTCTGGGCCCTGCCGCCCCTGGCCGCGATCGGCTTCTTCTTCCTCTATCCGCTCTTCCTCGTCGGCAAGCAGTCCCTCTCACCGGACAGCGGCGGCCACTCCGTGTCCGCGTACACCGACGTGTTCACGGAGGAGTCGTTCCGCAAGGCGCTGTGGAACACCGTGTGGATCGCGGTCGGTTCGACCGCGGGCTGTCTGGTCCTCGGCTTCGTCCTGGCCCTGGTGATCGCCTTCGTGCCGTTCCCCGGCGGCAAGGCGCTCAGCCGCTTCATCGACATCTTCCTGGCCTTCCCCTCCTTCCTGATCACCCTCGCGCTGCTGTTCCTCTACGGCACCGTCGGCATGGTCAACGGCCTGTGGACGGACGTGACGGGCGGCGCGAGCGGCAGCGGCCCGATCGACTTCCTGCGCACGCCGTGGGGCGTACTCCTGGCGGAGATCACGTACTTCACGCCCTTCGTGATGCGCCCGCTGCTCGCGGCCTTCTCCCAGGTGGAGACCGCCCAGTTGGAGGTCGCCTCGTCGCTGGGCGCGCGGGCGCCGCGGATCGTACGGCAGGTGATCCTCCCCGAGGCGCTGCCGTCGCTCGCGGCGGGCGGCAGCCTCGTCCTGGTCATGTGCCTCAACGAGTTCGGCATCGTGCTCTTCACCGGCGCCAAGGGCGTCACCACCCTGCCGATGCTCGTCTACAGCAAGGCGATCCTCGACGGCGACTACCCGGGGGCGTGCGTCGTCGCGGTCGTCGCCGTCGTGCTGTCGGTGACGCTCTACGGCCTCTACCGGGCCGTCGTGGCCCGTACCACCACCCTCGCAGGAGGCTTCACCGGAGGTGCCCGCCGTGCTGGTGCATAGCCGCAGCGGTCGCTGGACGGCCTGGGCCGTCTTCTTCGTCCTGTTCCTGCCGGTCTTCGCGCTGCCCTTCCTCGTCGTGCTGATGGCGTCCTTCGCCACCAACTGGAGCGGCGCCTTCCCGTCCCACCCGACGCTGACGCACTATCAGGACATCACCAAGGGCGACTCGGCGCACGCCCTGACCACAAGCCTGTGGACGGCGCTGGCCGCCAGCGTGCTGGCCCTGCTCGTCGGCGGCTGGGCGGCGCTCGCCGCCGAACGCCTGCGCGGCTGGCAACGGCGCCTGCTCGACACCCTGTTCATGCTGCCCGTCGCCGTGCCGTCCGTCGTGGTCGGCCTGTCCCTGCTGGTCGCCTTCTCCAAGCCGCCGCTGCTGCTCAACGGCACCCGCGAGATCGTGATCCTGGCCCACACCGTCCTGGTCACCGCCTTCGCCTACCAGTCCGTGAGCGCCGCGCTCGTCCGCCTCGACCCGGCGTACGAGCAGAGCGCCGCGAGCCTGGGCGCGCGGCCCGCGTACGTGCTGTGGCGGATCAGGCTTCCGCTGCTGCTGCCCTCGCTCACCGCCGCCGCCGGACTCTGCTTCGCCCTGTCCATGGGCGAGTTGAGCGCCACGATGATGCTCTACCCGCCCGACTGGCTGCCGCTGCCGGTCCAGATCTACGGCGCGACGAACCGCGGTTCGCTCTACTCGGGCGCCGCCCTGGCCGTCGTCCTCATGGTGACGACCCTGCTCGTCCTGCTCGGGATGTCCCGCGTCCGCACCCGGGCCTCCTACCGCTGACCCCCGCCGTTTCCCCTTCTCCCCAGTCCGTTTCCCCTTTTCCCCATCTTTCCCCTTTCTCCTTCCCGATTGACCACACCCAGCAAGGAGTTCGACCTGCCATGCGCAAGCGCAGCCCCATCACCCCGCTCACCGCCGTCGCCGGCACCCTCACGCTCGGTCTCGCCCTCGCCGCATGCGGCGGCTCCTCCGACTCCGGCTCCGGTTCCTCGGACGGCAAGGCGTCCACCGAGGTCACCGTCTACAGCGCCGACGGCCTGCACAACGAGGCCGGGGACGGCTTCTACGACAAGGTGTTCAAGGACTTCACGGCGAAGACCGGCATCAAGGTCAACTACGTCGAGGGCGGCTCGGGCGAGGTCGTGCAGCGCGTGATCCGCGAGAAGTCCAACACCAAGGCCGACCTGATCGTCACGCTGCCGCCCTTCATCCAGCAGGCCGACGCCAAGGGGCTGCTGACCACGTACAAGCCCGCCGGTTCCGACAAGGTCGACGCCGCCGACAAGGGCGCGGACGGCGACTGGACCTCGATCGTCAACAACTACCTGTGCTTCATCTACAACACCAAGGAACTGCCGACCCCGCCCAAGACCTGGAACGACCTGCTGGACGGCAAGTTCAAGAACAAGCTCCAGTACTCCACCCCCGGTGTCGCGGGCGACGGCACCGCCGTCGTTATCAAGGCCATGCACGACTTCGGCGGCCAGGCCCCGGCGATGGAGTACCTGAAGAAGCTCCAGGCCAACAACGTCGGCCCGTCCGCCTCCACCGGCCAGCTCGCCTCCAAGGTCGACAAGGGCGAACTGCTGGTCGCCAACGGCGATGTGCAGATGAACTACGCGGACCAGGCGACGATGCCGCACCAGGGCATCTTCTTCCCGGCCGCCGACGCCTCGGGCAAGCCGACCACCTTCGCGCTGCCGTACGCGGCCGGGCTGGTGAAGAACGCGCCGCACGAGGACGCGGCCAAGAAGCTGCTCGACTACTTCCTGACCACCGAGGTCCAGCAGGAGGTCTCCTCGATCGGCGGCGGCTTCGCGGCCCGCACCGACGTGACCGCGACCGACGCCAACGCCGCCAAGCTCGAGCAGATCATGTCGGGCGTGGACGTCTTCACCCCCGACTGGTCCGACATCGACGCCCACCTGACCGACTACGTGGACGCGTGGAAGACGGCCACCGGAAGCTGACTCCTGGCCGAGCGGCAGGTCACCGGTCAGCCGGCCGTTGGCTGACCGGGGGACCGCCGTGACGCGGCGGCCGACCAGCACGCGAGACGGCCGGGGCGGGTGCCATCCGCCCCGGCTACGCTGGTGAGTGAAGCCGTGGGCAGAAGCGGCGTGCTGAGGCCGTGGGCTGAAGCCGGCGTGCTGAAGCCGTGCGCGGAAGCGGCGCGCGGATGCCGCGAGCGGATGCCCCGGGCGCGAGCTGTGCGAGGAACAGGAGAGCGGAACCCGTGTCGACACGCAGGCCCATCGAGTCGTGGCTCACCGACATGGACGGGGTGCTGATCCATGAGGGCACGCCCATCCCGGGCGCCGACGCCTTCATCAAGGGGCTGAAGGAGTCCGGCAAGCCCTTCCTGGTGCTCACCAACAACTCCATCTACACCCCGCGCGACCTGCACGCCCGGCTGACCCGCATGGGTCTCGACGTACCGGTCGAGAACATCTGGACGTCCGCGCTGGCCACCGCCAAGTTCCTGGACGACCAGCGCCCCGGCGGCACCGCGTACGTGATCGGCGAGGCGGGGCTGACCACCGCCCTGCACGACGTCGGCTACATCCTCACCGACACCGACCCGGACTACGTCGTCCTCGGCGAGACCCGCACCTACAGCTTCGAGGCGCTCACCAAGGCGATCCGGCTGATCAACAACGGCGCCCGCTTCATCGGCACCAACCCCGACGAGACCGGGCCGTCCCCCGAGGGCGTGCTGCCCGCGACCGGCTCGGTGGCCGCGCTGATCACCAAGGCCACCGGCAAGGACCCCTACTTCGTGGGCAAGCCCAACCCGCTGATGATGCGCGCCGGGCTCAACGCGATCGGCGCGCACAGCGAGACCAGCGCGATGATCGGCGACCGGATGGACACCGACGTGCTGGCCGGTCTGGAGTCCGGCATGACCACGTTCCTGGTGCTGACCGGCCTCACCGCGCCCGCCGACATCGACCGCCACCCCTTCCGCCCCTCGCGCGTCGTGAACTCGATCGCGGACCTCGTGTCGGAGATCTGAGCCCCGGCCCGCAGCCCCCAGCGCCGGCCCCCGAGCCGGCGCGCGGCCCCCGGAGCCCCGGGCCCGGGAAAGCCGAGCCGACACACCGATTCGTCACTCTCCGTAGAGCGTCCCTCACCCTGATGGACGATTGAGGCGCCCCTCGGGGTGCGGGCGGCGGCCGTCGCAGGGATGTTCGTAAGCACCGGGCGCGAGTCCCCGCTCCCGGACGAGCGGAGGTCTCCATGTTCGGTCTGAAACTGCCCGTCATCGCCGCAGCCGGTGCCGTCGGAGTGTTCGCGCTCGGTGGCGCCTCGGGGCTGCCCAGCCAGGCGATCGCCGACTCGGGCGGAGGGGGATCGTCGTCCTCTTCCTCCTCGTCGTCGTCCTCGTCCTCGTCGTCCAGCTCCTCGGACTCGATGGACGTGTCGCCCGCCAGCGTGGCGCCGGGTGGTGTCGTGAGCCTGCACCTGGAGACCTCCTGCAAGTCCGGCGGCAAGGCCCGCGCCAGCGCCGAGGTCTTCGTGGACACCGTCACCCTCGCCCCGGCGAGCGACGGCTCCCACTCGCTCGAAGGCACCGCGTTCATCAAGTCCGACGCGGTCGACGGCTCGTACGAGATCTCCGTCGAGTGCAACGGCTCCTCCAGCTCCGCGTCCGCGTCCGTGACGGTCACCGGCGCCAGCACCTCGCTGCCGATCGCGCCCGTCCCCGCGGGCGGCGGCGGTACCGCGCAGCTCGCGGCCGGGCCCGGCACGGCCGGTTCCGACACCAGCGCGCTGCTGGTCACCGGCGGCTTCGCGGCCATCGGTCTGGCGGGCCTCGTGATCCACCGGCGCCGCAGCTCCGACCGCGGCTGACCGGGATGGCGGAAGGGGCGGAGGCCGCGGGCGGCGGCGAGGACGGTCCACGGCCCGACAACAGGACCTGGACGACCGCGGCCGTCGCCCTGGTGCTGCTCGCGGCCTGGCTGTTCGGACACGACGGCGGCGGCAGCGGTACGGAGGCCACCCCCGGCGGCCGGGCGCTGGCCGCCGCCGCTGCCGACCGCCCGCGCGAGGTCTACGCCCCCCACCTGCCGATGCCCGCCTCCACGCCGCTGCGCATCGACATCGCCTCGATCGGGCTGCACGCCAAGCTCGTCGGCCGCGGCCTGAAGGACGGCGCGGTCGACCCGCCGCCGTACGCCACCCCGGACGTCGCGGGCTGGTACCGCGACGGACCGTCGCCGGGAACGGCGGGCGCGGCGCTGATCGTCGGCCACGTCGACACCGAGACCCGCGCGGCCGTCTTCTACGGGCTGAGCACCGTCGAGCCGGGCGCGCTGGTGGAGGTGACCCGTGCGGACGGCACGGTCGCCGAATTCTCCGTCGAGGGCGTCGAGGTGGTGGAGAAGGACCACTTCGACGCCAACCGGGTGTACGGGTCCTCCGGGCGCCCGGAACTGCGGCTGATCACCTGCGGCGGCTCCTTCGACAAGGAGAAGCAGGCGTACTCGGCGAACGTCGTGGTCTTCGCGGCGCTGACCGGCAACCGCACGACCTGACGCACGGAGTACGACCTGACGCACGCAGTACGGCCCGAGGCGCGTGCGCCCGACGCACGTACGGCCCGACGCACGTACGGCCCGACGGCGTACGGCCCGACGCACGTACGGCCCGGCACGCGGACGGCCTGACGCGCGTGTCGAGACTCGCATCCCTCCCGGGGTGCGTACCGCGCCCGGCCGGTGGCTCGCCTCCCCCGCGAAGCCGCCCGGCCGGGCGCTCCTCACCCTCGGGCGCCTGGACTGCGGGAGGCGTCCGGCGCGGCCGGGGGAGTGGGGGGAACCGTGGGGGAGTGGGGCAGTTGGGTCCTGAAGCGGATGAGCACGGCGCCGTCCACCGCGTGGTGCACCTGGACCCCGTCGATCGTCACCGGGTGGGCCGCGGCCTCGGCGAGCCGCCTGCACAGGTCCCTGGCCTCGTCGCGGGCCGGTTCCGGCACCGGCTCCGCGCCGTCGCCGGGCAGCCCGTGGTCGTAGCCGTAGTCGGTGACCGCGACCGCGCAGTGCCCGCCGTCCACGCCCAGGGTGACGCGGTAGCGCCGGGCCAGGCTGTGGGCGACCAGGTAGGCGCACGCCAGTGAGGTGGCGTCGGTGATCAGGGCGCCGATCCCGCCGTACGGGCCGCCGAGCGTGTCGAGGGCGGCGCGGGTCATACGGGCCGCCAGTTCGTCGCTGCCGGGCAGGCGGCCGACGGAGAAGGTCCAGGACACGTCGAGCACCGGGCGGTCGGCTTCGCGTGGGGGGAGGTACGCGGATGCCGCGAGCTTGACCATGGGCAAACCAAGTCCTGGCGTCGTCGGGCCGTGCCTGAGCGGACGGAAGAGTACGGGTCTGAGCGCCGCGACCGGGGTCGCGGGCCGCGAAGTGCCCCACACCCTAGAACACCGAACTCCCGCGCACCAGAGGGAATATGACGGTTGGTTACACGTTCTCTACGCAATGCGACGTCACCGGCCGCGGCATGGGCGGCGTCACCGGCCGGGGCCCCCGCGCAGCTCCGCCGCGTCCACCGTGCTGTCGAGCAGGCCCTGCGCCAGGTCGGACAGCCGGATGCGGCGCGTCCTGGCGTGGCTGCGCAGCGCGGTGAAGGCGGCGTCCACGCTCACCTGCCAGCGCTCGGCGAGCAGCCCCTTGGCCTGCTCGACCAGGACCCGGCTCTCCAGCGCGGACTGGAGCTGGTCGGCGAGCTGTTCGCGCTGCCGTCTGACCCGGCGCTGGAGCACCCCGATGGTGGTGACGTCGGCGAGCGCCTGGGCCAGCTCGGCGTAGCCGTCGGGGAGCGGGCCGGGCGCCGTACGGAACAGCGTCAGGGCGCCGATGGTCTCCTCGCGCCAGCGCATGGGGACGGCCAGGACGGCGCCGTAGCCCGCGGCCAGCGCGGCCCCGGTGAAATCGGGCCACCGGCCCGCCGCCGCGCCCAGCACGTCGGCGCGCACCGGCGCGCCCGCGCGGTGGCACTCCCGGCCCGGGCCCTCGGCGGCGACCAGCGCCCGTACGGCCTCGTCCGTGACCGCGACCACCTCAGGCTCCGCGCTCCCGCGCGACTCCGCCACCAGCAGCAGCCCGGCCGCCGCCGCCCCGAGCACCCCGACACACCGCCCGACCAGCACGTCCCCGACCGCGCCGCCCCCGTCGAGCGTGTCGGCCACGGCCACGAAGGCCGCCCCGAGCGCGGCGGCGTACGGCTCGGGCGCCGGGGAGTCGGCGGGAGCGCCAGGCCCGACACCGGAAGGGCCGCCCGCGGCCGGACCGTTCGAGGCGGGGCCGCTCGTGGCGGGACCCTTCGTGGGAGGGCCGGAAGGATCACCTGGCGCGCTGTGGCTCATTCTCGCTGCTCCCCGTTCGTGCCCGGCCCCCGTTGCCGGACTCGCAGCCGAGTATCCGCCGTCGGGTCGGCGCGGCGCCTCCGCCGTAGGTCGGAGACGGCGGAGCAGCGCGGGGCCCGCGGGGCGAGCGGGAACGCGGAGTCCGTCATACCTTGGCAATCGGTGGGCTCCTCCCGAGCACCGAGAGCCGAGTACCGAGCACCCGGAGCCGCCGACCCGAGAACCGCCGCGAGCCCAGCGCCCACGACCGAGAACCGGAAGCCACCACGTCCCACGGTCCGCCCGAGGAGGTCCGGATGCCCGTGCCCGATCCGAAGGGCGAGGCACTGCGCCCTGTGCCGCCCGCGAGCGCCGCGCCCGACCGGGTGGAAGAGTCGCGGGCCACCGGCACACCGCAGGGCCTCAAGGCCGCGCTGACCGAGCTGCTGGGCGCGGACAAGGTCCTCACCGGCGTCTCCGACCTCGTGCGCTACGCCTCCGACGCCAGCCCGTACCGCTTCGTGCCGCAGGCCGTCGTCCTGCCCGAGAGCGCGCAGGACGTCGTCAGGCTGCTGGCCTACGCCCGCCGCGAGCGCCGCCACCTGGTCTTCAGAGCCGCGGGCACCAGCCTGAACGGCCAGGCGCAGGGCGAGGACATCCTGGTGGACGTGCGCCGCCACTTCAGCGGCGTCGAGGTCGAGGCCGACGGCGCGCGGGCCCGTATTCTGCCCGGCACCGTACTCGCGCGGGCCAACGCCACCCTGGCCCGGCACGGCCGGGTGCTCGGCCCCGACCCGGCCAGCGCCGTCGCGTGCACGGTCGGCGGAGTCGTCGCCAACAACGCGTCCGGGATGGCCGCGGGCACCAGCCGCACCTCGTACCGCACCGTCACCTCGATGACCGTCGTCCTGCCGTCGGGCACCCTCGTGGACACCGGCGACCCCGACGCCGACGCGGCGCTGGCCGCCGCCGAGCCCGAGCTGTGCCAGGGCCTGCTCGACCTGCGGGACGAGATCGAGGCCGACGAGGAGCTGACCGCCAGGATTCGCGCGAAGCACGCGATCAAGAACACCAACGGCTACCGGCTCGACGCCTTCCTCGACGCCGAGACGCCCGCGCAGATCCTGCGCGGTCTGATGGTCGGCTCGCAGGGCACCCTCGGCTTCGTCGCCGAGGCCGTCTTCGAGACGCTGCCGATACGCGCGGCGGCCACCGCCGCCCTGCTGTTCTTCCCGACGCTGCCCGCCGCCGCCGCGGCCGTGCCGCTGTTCAACCAGGCGGGGGCCGAGGCCGTCGAGCTGATGGACGGCAACACCCTGCGGGCCGCCGTGGGCGTGCCCGAGGTGCCGGGGGAGTGGGCCGTGCTGCCGCGCGAGACGACCGCGCTGCTGGTGGAGTTCCGGGCCGCCGACGACACGGAGCTGGCCGCGTACGAGCGGGCCGCCGTCCGGGTCTGCGACGACCTCGGCCTGGTCACGCCCGTACCGTCCGCGGACAACGCCTTCACCCGCGACCCGGCGCGGATCGCCGGCCTGTGGCGTATCCGCAACGCCTTCGTCGCGGCCGTCGGGAGCGCCCGCCCGTCGGGCACCACGCTGATCACCGAGGACTTCGCGGTACCGCCGGAGCTGCTCGCCGATGCCTGCGCCGAGCTGCTGGAACTCCAGGAGCGGCACGGCTTCGACGCGGCCGTCGCGGGCCACGCCGCGCACGGCAATCTGCACTTCCTGCTGACCTTCGACGCGGCCGACCCCGCCGACGTGGAGCGCTACGCCGCCTTCATGGACGACTTCTGCCACACCGTCGTCGAGCGCTTCGACGGCTCGCTGAAGGCCGAGCACGGCACCGGCCGCAACATCGCGCCCTTCCTCGAACTGGAGTGGGGCGCGAAGGCCACCGCCCTGATGTGGCGGGTCAAGCGGCTGCTCGACCCGGACGGCGTCCTCGCCCCCGGCGTCGTCCTCGACCTGGACCCGCGCGGCCACCTGCGCGGCCTCAAGACGATCCCGGCCATCGAGGCCGTCGCCGACGCCTGCATCGAGTGCGGCTTCTGCGAGCCCACCTGCCCCAGCCGCGACCTGACCACCACTCCCCGACAGCGGATCGTGCTGCGCCGCGAGATGCTCCGCCAGCCGCCCGGCTCCCCGGTCCTCCAGGCGCTCCTGGACGCGTACGGATACGACGCCGTCGACACCTGCGCGGGCGACTCCACCTGCGCGCTGGCCTGCCCGGTCGGCATCGACACCGGCGCGATGATGCGGGACTTCCGGCACGCAGGGCACTCCCGTACCGAGGAGCGGGTCGCCGCCTCCGTCGCCACCCACTGGAAGGCCGCGGAACGCGCCGCCCGCGCCGCGGTGGCCGCCGCCGACGCGGTACGCGACCGGGTCGGCGACCGCCCGCTGACCGCGGGCACCGGCCTGGCCCGCAGGGCCGTACGCCCGGACCTGATACCCGAATGGCTCCCCGAGATCCCCGGCGCCGCCCCCCGGCTGCCCCGCACCGAGAAGGACGGCGCGACCGCCGTGTACTACCCGGCGTGCGTCAACCGCGTCTTCGGCGTCCCGGCCACCCGGTACGGGTCGCTGCCGCAGGCCGTCGTCAGCGTCTCCGCGCGGGCCGGCCGCCCGGTGTGGATCCCGGACGACGTCACGGGCACCTGCTGCGCCACCATCTGGCACTCCAAGGGCTACCTGGCGGGCAACGCGGTGATGGCCAACCGGATCGTGGAGGCCGCCTGGCTGTGGACCGGCGGCGGACGGCTGCCGATCGTGGTCGACGCCAGCTCCTGCACGCTCGGCCTGGCCCGCGACGTCGTGCCGTACCTCTCCGACGCCAACCGTGAACTCCACGGCGAGCTGACCGTCATCGACTCCGTCGTCTGGGCCGCCGAGCACCTGCTGCCGCGGCTGACGGTCACCGACACCGTCGCGTCCGCCGTCCTGCACCCGACCTGCTCGATGCGGCACCTCGGCGACACCGGCGCGCTGGAGACCGTCGCGCGGGCCTGCGCCCGCGAGGTCGTCGTGCCCGACGACGCGGGCTGCTGCGCCTTCGCGGGCGACCGCGGGATGCTGCACGAGGAGCTGACCGAGGCCGCGACGCGCCCCGAGGCCGAGGAGGTCGCGGCGCGCGGCTACGACGCGTATCTGTCGGCGAACCGGATGTGCGAGCTGGGCATGGAACACGCCACGGGCGAGGCGTACGAGTCGGTGCTGATCGCGCTGGACCGCGCGACACGCGGCCTCCCGGTCACCCACGCGGCGCCCGCGCCGGACGCCCGGGACACGACGACAGCGGTCACACCGGATTGAGCGGCGGGTCCTGCGGGTGGGCCGGCAGGGGCCGTTGCTGGGGCGCGAGCAGCAGCAGGACCACGTCGTCGGTGAGCGAGCCGCCCGCGTGCTCCAGCAGATCGCTGTAGACCCGCTCCACGGCGTCGTCCAGGTCGTACGAGGCACCGGCGACCAGGCGGCCGACCCGCTCGGCCAGCGGGTAGAAGGAGTTGTCCCGCGGGCTGCGCGCCTCGATCACCCCGTCGGTGCACAGCACCAGCACATCGCCCGGCATGAGCGGCACCCGCCACGGGGTGGGGCCGTCGGCCACCATGTCGGCCAGGCCCAGCGGCAGCCACGGCTCGTTCGGGTACAGCGTCTCCACCTCGCCGTCCCGCGAGACCCGCAGCGGCGGCACATGGCCGTAGTGCAGCAGTTCCACGCTGTCCGGCTTGTCGAACTGCGCGAACAGCGCCGTGATGAAGTCCCCGCCGGTCACATGCCGGCCGACGCTGATGTCCACCCGGCGCGCCACCCGGTCGAGTCCGCCCTCGTCGAACGCGGCCTCGCGGAAGGCGCCGAGCACCACCGCCGAGGTCTGCACCGCGCCCAGGCCCTTGCCGCGCACGTCGCCGATCAGCGCCCGCACGCCGTACGGGGTGTCGAGCACCGCGTACAGGTCGCCGCCGATCTGCGCCGCGTCGGCCGCCGACACGTACCGCACGGCCAGTTGGATACCGCCCACGCGCGGGGCGGGCGGGCGCATCAGGGCGTGCTGGGCGGCCTCGGCGACGGAGGTGATGGCGCTGAACGCCTTCGCGCCGGTCTCGCGGCGCCAGGCGATGTAGATGCTGAAGAGGGTCACCGAGCCGTACGCGAAGACCTGGCCGAAGAACACGTCGTGATCGGGGATCTCGGCGATGCCGTCGTAGGGCGCGAGCGCCGCCTGGACGATCAGGCCCAGCACGCCGATGAACAGGGTCCGCCGCCAGTTGACGGTGATCGCGGCCAGCGGCGGCGCGGCCACGATGCCCGGCGTGATGAAGTGGTCCCGGCCCGCCGCGAGATCGGCGATCACGACCAGCGCGATGACCAGCAGGGGGAGCGACATACCCATACGTGACAGGTATTCGTCCTCCACATGCTGTAGCGCCCTGACCACGCGGACATTCTTCACACGGTGAACCTATCTGGCCTTTCCGGCCGGGTCAGCCGCTCGTCCAACTCGTCAAGGACCAGCCGGTCGCCGTCCACCTGGCCCGTGCGGTACGCCGCGCGGCCCACGATATGAGCCGCGACCGGCACAGTCATCAGCTGAAACGTGCCAATCAGTACCAGCGTTCCCAGATCCACCCAGGAACGCAACCGCAGGGCGACCCCGAGCAGCACCAACAGCAGCCCGAGCACCTGCGGCTTGGTCGCCGCGTGCATACGGGTGAGGGTGTCGGGCAGCTTCAGCAGCCCGACACCGGCCACGAAGCTCAGCCCCGCGCCGAGCAGCAGGCACACCGCCGCGGCCCAGTCGCCCACCGCGGTCCAGCTCATCCGCCCGTCTCCTCACCGTCAGCGGCCGTGCCCTCCCGGCCGTCATCCCTTTTCGGCCGCTCGGTCCGCTCGGTCCGCTCGGTCCGCTCAGGCCGCTCAGGCCGCTCGGCCCCCTCGGGCTCCACCGGCTCCACCGGCCGCCCCGGCCCTTCTGGCTCCCCTGACCCTGACCCCGCCGGCTCCTGCCCGCCCGGCCGCTCCGGTGGCTCCGCGCCGCGCACCGCGATGAAGCGGGCGCTGGCCACCGAGCCGGTGAAGCCGAGGAAGGCCAGGACCAGCAGCACCGGCAGGGTGTACGGGGTGCGCGCCTCGGCGGCCCGCGCGCCGAGTCCGGCCACCACGACCGCCAGCAGCGCGTCCACCGCCACCGCCCGGTCCAGCATCGAGGGGCCGCGCGCCAGCCGGACGAAGACCATCACGCCGGAGGCGACCAGCAGGGCGAGCACCACCCCCGTCACCCAGTTCACGGCGCACCCGTACCCGGCTCGGGTGCCGTCAGGTCCGCGATCTCCGCGCGGGTGCCGAACGCCCGTACCACCAGCTGCTCCAGGCGTCTGACCTCGGCGCGGGCCTGGTCCGTGCCCGCGCTGTCGGAGCCCATGACGTGGACGAAGAGGGTGCCGGTGGAGCGCTGGATCTCCAGTACGGCGCTGCCCGGCACCGCGCAGACCGCCACGGCCGTCGCGGTCAGCATCAAGTCGCTGCGGGAGCGCAGCGGTACGGCGAGCACCGCGCAGGGCAGCGGCGACGGGGTGAGGATCTGCCAGACCGTACGCAGCCCGGCCACCGTCAGATCGGCCAGGAAGTAGGCGGCGAAGCGGACCAGGCCCACCGGGTGCAGCCGCAGTTCGAGTTCGAGCGGCGGGAGGGGGAAGGCCAGGCAGAGCACGACGCCGACGGCCAGGCCGGTCAGCACATTGCCCGCGGTGACCTTTCCCCACAGCAGCACCCAGACCACGGCCAGCCAGAGCACCAGCGGCCACTGGATTCTCCGCAGGGTACGCACCCGCCGAATGCTCGCAGACCGGACACGTGTGACGCGCCTACGACACGGGTGTCACGTTCCGGCCGTTGTGTTGCGCCGGGTGAACGTTCTGCGACAGCAGTGAGTACAGGGGTGGCTGGGACGGTTGGGGCTCCTTAGGGTCGCCGTGTACCTGCCACTCGGCCGCCGCCACCCGCCTCGCGGCGGCGGCCACTTGGCACCCGCCGCTTGTCGTTCACCGTGCTGGAGGACCCCTGTGCGTAAGAGAGTCATCGCGTCCACTGCCGCCGCCCTCGGCCTGCTGCTGGCGATCCCGGCGGCCGCTGCCGACACGGGGCCGGGCGCGCCCGGCATCGGCGACCCGTACTACCCGACCTACGGGAACGGCGGCTACGACGTCTCCCACTACGACCTGAACCTCGACTACCAGCCCAGCACCGACCTGCTGTCGGGCACCGCCGTCATCACGGCGACCGCCACCCAGGGACTGACCAGCTTCGACCTGGACTTCGCGCTGACCGTCAGCCGGGTCACCGTCGACGGGAAGCCCGCCGCCTTCGCCACCAGCGGCGAGCAGGAACTGGTCATCACCCCCGCCAGGCCGATCGCCAAGGGCCACCGGATCACCGTCGCCGTCACGTACTCGGGCGTCCCCTCCACCGTGAAGCGCTACGGCTTCACGTCGTGGCAGCGCACCCCGGACGGCGCAGTCGCCGCCAACGAACCCGAGTCCGCGTGGTGGTGGTTCCCCAGCAACGACCACCCGGCCGACAAGGCCACCTACGACGTGCGCGTCAAGGTCCCCGACGGCGACCAGGCGATCAGCAACGGGCTGCTGGTCTCGCGGAAGTCCGAGGACGGCCGGACCAGCTACCACTGGCGCGAGACCAAGCCGCAGGCCACGTACCTCACCACGTTGGCCGTCGGCCACTTCGACATCACGCACAGCCGCACCCGCACCGGCGTCCCGGTCATCAACGCGTACAGCGCCGACCTCCCCGCGGCCACCGCCGCCAACGCCCGCGCCAGCGTGGAGCGGACCGCCGAGATCGTCGACTTCCTCAGCGGCTGGTTCGGCCCCTACCCCTTCGACGCGGCCGGCGGCTACGTGCCCAACGTGACGTCGCACTTCGCGCTCGAAGCGCAGACCCGCGTCTTCTACAGCCCCAGTTCCTTCGCCACCAAGGCCAACACCAACGTCGTCTCGCACGAACTGGCCCACCAGTGGTGGGGCGACGACGTGTCGCTGGAACGCTGGTCCGACATCTGGCTCAACGAGGGCTTCGCCAGCTACGCCCAGTTCCTGTGGGCCGAGCACGAGGGCACCGGCACCCCGCAGCAGCTCGCCCGGGACATCTACGACGCGCACCCCGCCGACGACCCGTTCTGGACGGTCAAGCCGGGCGACCCCGGCCCCGACAACCAGTTCGACGACGCCGTCTACGACCGCGGCGCCGTCGCCATCCAGGCGCTCCGCGACACCATCGGCGACCGCGACTTCCGCACCCTGCTCAAGGCGTGGCCCGCCCTGCACCGCTACGGCAACGCCACCATCGCCGACTTCCAGCGGCTCGCGGAGCGGATCTCCGGGCAGCGCCTCGGCACCTTCTTCCAGACCTGGCTCTACACCCCCGCCAAGCCCGCGGTCTTCCCCTCGGCGCCGTGAGGCACCATTGACCGGTGGACACGCCGACGGGTGAGACGAGTGAGCTGCGGGCCGACTGCGGCGACTGCTTCGGGCTGTGCTGCGTGGCCCTCGCCTTCACCCGCTCCGCGGACTTCGCCGCGGACAAGGCCGCCGGGGAGCCCTGCGGGCACCTCGGCGGCGACCACCGCTGCGGCATCCACCGCGAACTGCGGGGCCGCGGCTACCGGGGCTGCACCGTCTACGACTGCTTCGGCGCGGGCCAGAAGCTCTCCCGGATCACCTTCGGCGGGCAGGACTGGCGCGACGCCGCCGACGGGGGGCGGTCGATGTTCGCGCTGCTGCCGGTCGTCCGGCAGCTCCACGAACTCCTCCGCTACCTCGGCGAGACACTGGCGCTGCCGTCCGCCCGGCCCGTGCACGCCGCCGCGGAGGCGGCCGTCGCCCGGATCTCCGGGCTCACCCTCGGCACCCCCGATGCCCTGCTCGCCCTCGACGTCGCCGCCGAGCGCGCGCCCGTCAACGAGATCCTGCTCCGCGCCAGCGCCCTGGCCCGCGCCGGCACCCCCGGCCGCGACCGGCGCGGCGCCGACCTCATCGGCCGCGGGTTCCGCGGGGCGGACCTGCGCGGCACCGACTTCCGCGGGGCCTATCTGATCGCCGCCGACCTGCGGCGGGCCGACCTGCGCCTCGCCGATCTCATCGGTGCCGATCTCCGCGACGCCGATCTGCGCGGGGCGGATCTGCGCGGGGCCCTCTTCCTCACCCCGCCCCAACTCACCGCCGCCCGCGGCGACTCCACCACCGTCCTTTCGCCAGGTGCCCCGCCCCGCCCCTCCCACTGGACCTGACGCCCGGGGCAGGACGCGCCCCGTCGGGGGCATGGGGAACCGCGCGCTCAACTACCGCGTTCCCGCGGGTCACCACCCGCCCCGGCGGGGCAGTCCGGTTGTCTCCGGACCACCGGCCGGTGGGGACCGTCAGTGGCGGAGGACCGCCGAGACGTACGGGGTTCGGGACAGCAGCTCGCTCGCGGAGCGATCGGCGAGGCCGGTGAGGGGCCCGGCCAGGACGGTGAACGACAGACCGAGCGCGACCATGGCGCAGGTGGCGAGAAGCATCGGCGCGGGGAGGGCCGCCGTGGTGGTGATGGGCCGCCCGCTGAGGGACGCGGCGTGGGCGGCCCCGGCGGGCAGCGGCACGGCGGTCGCCCCGGAGTCCTCCCCGGGCGACGGGGGCGACGGGGGCGCGGGTGCCGGCCCCGAGCCGCCCTCCTCCGCGTCGGCGGAGTCCTCGTCGGATTCCAGGACGGTGCCGTCCTCGCACAGATCGGGCGGGGCGGCACGCCAAAAGGCCAGGTTCCAGACCTTCGCCAACGCGTACAGCGTCAGCAGGCTGGTGACGATGCCGCCCGCGACCAGGACGTACGCCCAGCCGCCCCCGTTGGCGATGCCGGCGCGCAGCAGGCCGAGTTTGCCGAGGAAACCGGACAGCGGCGGAATACCGGCGAGGTTCATGGCGGGGACGAAGAAGACGACGGCGAGCAGCGGCGAGATCCGGGCCAGACCGCCCAGCCGCAGCAGATCCGTCGTGCCGCCGCGCCGTTCGATCAGCCCCGCGACGAGGAAGAGCGTGGTCTGCACGGTGATGTGGTGGGCCACGTAGAAGACGGAGCCCGCGATGCCGCCGCGTGAGGCGAGCGCGATACCGAAGACCATGTACCCGATGTGGCTGACCAGCGTGAAGGACAGCAGCCGCTTGAGGTCGGTCTGGGCGACCGCGCCCAGGATGCCGATCACCATCGACAGCAGGGCGACCAGCATCAGCGGGTCGGCGAGCCGCCCGCCGGGGAACAGCAGCGTCTGGGTCCGCAGTATCGAGTAGACGCCGACCTTGGTGAGCAGACCGGCGAAGACGGCGGTGACCGGCGCGGGCGCGGTCGGGTACGAGTCCGGCAGCCACGCCGCCAGCGGGAAGACGGCGGCCTTGATGCCGAAGACGGTCAGCAGCGCCAGTTGCAGCAGCAGCCGTACGCCGGAGGGCAGTTCGGCCAGCCGCCCGGCGAGCAGCGCCAGATTCACCGTCCCGGCCGCCGCGTAGACCATCCCGATCGCGACGAGGAACAGCACCGACGACAGCAGCGACACCACCACGTACGTGGCGCCCGCCCGCATGCGGGCCGCCGTACCGCCGAGCGTCAACAGCACATAGCTGCTGGTCAGCATGATCTCGAAGCCGACGTAGAGGTTGAACAGGTCGCCCGCGAGGAAGGTGTCGCAGACCCCGGCGACCAGGATCAGATACGCCGGGTGGAAGACGGACAGCGGTGTCGCCGCGTCCTGGTCGGCCATGCCCTGGCCGATCGAGTAGATCAGCACGCACAGCGTGACCGCGGCCGACACCACCAGCATCAGCCCGGACAGCCGGTCGGCGACCAGCGTGATGCCGACCGACGCGGGCCAGGTGCCGGTGTGCATGACCTGCGGCCCGTCCCGGTCGGCGGCCACCAGCAGGGCGAGCGACGCGCCGAGCACCGCGCACAGCACGCCCGCGCTGATGAACCGCTGCGTACGCGGCAGCCGTTGGCCGATCGCCAGCTTCACCCCGGCCGCGAGCAGCGGCAGCGCCACCGGCAGCGGCAGCAGGTCGGACGCGGTCACCGGTCGGCCCCCAGTACGTGGTCCCAGACCTCGTCGTCGAGGTCCTCGGTCTCCTCCGCGCGGGCCTGCCGCACCCGGTCCGCCCGCAGCACGGCCCGCAACTCCGCCCGCGTGCCCTCGTGTTCGGCGCGCAGCGCGATCCGGATGTCCTCGACGTCGTCCTGCACGTCGTCGTTCCCCGACAACTGCCAGCTCCGGTACGCCATCGCCAGCAGGAACGCCGTCAGCGCCAGCGTGATGACGATCGCGGTGAGCGCCATCGCCTGCGGCAGCGGGTCGGTGACGTCCTTCGGGTCGGTGCCCGGATACAGCAGCGGCGGCTTCCCCGCCTTGCCCGACGTGGCGAGCACCAGCAGATTCGCCCCGTTGCCGAGCAGCACCGCGCCCAGCAGGATCCGGGTCAGCGGTCTGGACATCAGCAGCGCGGTGCCGCAGCCGAACAGCACACCGCCCACCGCGATGAGCGCGATCGTCGCCTTCACGTGACCTCCCTCTCCCCGCGGCCGTCCCGTTCGATCTGGAGGTCGATCTCGGCGCCCAGGCCGCGCAGCACGTCCAGGACGACGCCGAGCACCAGCAGGTAGACCCCGAAGTCGAAGAGCACCGGGCTGGCCAGATGGACCGAGCCGAACAGCGGCAGCCGCGCGTGGTACGTGCCCGCGTCGAGCACCGCGCGCCCGAACACCAGCCCGCCCAGGCCCGTACCGACCGACACGACCAGGCCCGCGCCCAGCAGGAAACCGGCGTCCACCGGGGCCGCGGCGGCCAACTCGTACCGCCCGCCCGCCAGATAGCGCACCACCAGCGCCAGGCCCGCCACGAGCCCGGCCGTGAAGCCGCCGCCGGGCAGATTCTCCGCGCTGAACAGCAGGTAGAGGGAGAGCACCAGGATCGGGTGGAAGGTCAGCCGGGCCACCACCTCGAAGACCACCGAGCGGCGCTCCTGCGCGAGGGTGCCGCTCGCGGACAGCCAGGTCCGCTCGGGGGCCAGTGACGCCGGGCCCGGCGCCTCGCGCGGCCCCGCCCGCCATACGGTGCCCGGTTCCTCGCCGTCCACTGCCCGTGGCAGCGAGCCCGCGCGGCGGCGCAGGAACAGCAGGCTCGTCACGCCGACCGCGGCGACCGCCAGCACCGCGGACTCGCCCATCGTGTCCCAGGCGCGCAGGTCCACCAGGATCGTCGCCACCACGTTCTTCACGCCGTCGTGCTCGGTCGCCTCGATCAGCGCGGCGCGGGCGTCGCTCGCCCGGCGGGCCGCCGCCGTCAGATACGTCAGGCCCGCGACGAGGGCGCCCGCGGCGGCGCCCACCGCGTAGTTCGCCGCGCGGCGGCGCGGGGCCGTGCGCGGGAAGCGCGCCGGGAGGCGGCGCAGCACCAGCACGAACACCACGATGCTGGCCGTCTCCACGGTGAACTGCGTCAGGGCCAGGTCGGGGGCGCCCTGGAGCACGAACAGCACCGCCGTGCCGTAGCCCGTGGTGCCCGCCAGCACCACCGCCTTCATCCGCAGCCGGGCCGTCACGCACAGCACCGCCGCCGCCATCACCGCGACCGCCACGGCGGCCTGCGCCGCGTCGTCCGCCAGGCGGGGGCCGCCGCCGGGGGTGTGCCAGGGGGCGTCGTGGACCAGGGCGTACGACTCGGTGCCGGTGAACACGAGGAGGGCGGTGGTCAAGTAGACCGCGAGGGAGCCGCGTTGCACCGTGCCGGTGAGCTGGAGGGCGAACCATTCGGTGCCGCGGATCATGCGGGCGAAGGCCGCTTCGGCGGTGGGGAGGGCCGTTTTCCGGGCGAGCCGGATCAGGGGGGTGTTCCCCGCGAAGAGGGCTGCGCCCAGGGCCCAGGCGACCAGGGACAGGGCCAGGGGGGTGCCCCAGCCGTGCCACAGCGCCAGGTGGTACGGCGCGGCGCCGTCCGCTTCCGGTACGGAGTGGGCGTACTGCCCGAGCAGCGGTTCGAGGTGGGTGACGTAGGGGCCGAGGACCGTCCCGGCGAGTGCCAGCGTTCCTACGGGCACCGCCTTTTCCCAGCCCTTCAGGTGTGCGCTTGCCGTGTGTGCGCTGGCCGTGCGTGGGCTGGCCGTGTGGGCGCCTGCCGTGTGTGCGCGGGTCGGTCCCGGGCCGGGGTACCTCCTCGAGCTGCGTGCTGCCTGCTCCTGCGCATCCGTCGCCGCCCTGTCGGCACGCAAATCTGCGGGGGCACCCCGGCCCGTCCCCTCCGGTACGTCGGCGGCTGCGGGGGGAGGGGCGGCAGGGGGCTTCGGTGCGTCGGGGGCCGCGGGGGGAGGGGCGGCAGGGGGCTTCGCCGTGGCGCTTCCTCCGAAGGCGCCCCACAGGAAGCGCAGGGTGTATGCGACGGTCAGGGCGGAGCCGAGGACGGACAGGGAGAGGGGGAGGGGGGTCAGGGCGTCGAAGGCGGCTTCTTTGGCGGGGAAGCCGAGGAAGGGGGGGAGGCCGGTCATGGAGGCGGCGGCGAGGGTGGCGGCGGCGCACAGGAGGGGGGAGGTGCGGGCCAGGCCCGACAGGCGGCGGATGTCGCGGGTGCCGGTGGTCTGGTCGACGGCGCCGACGACGAGGAAGAGGGCGGCCTTGAAGAGGGCGTGGGCGAACAGGAGGGTGACTCCGGCGAGAGCGGCGTTGTGGGAGCCGGTGCCGACCAGGGCGGTGAGGAAGCCGAGTTGGCTGACGGTGCCGTAGGCGAGGATCCGTTTGAGGTCGAATTCGCGCAGGGCGCGCCATCCGCCGAGGAGCATGGTGGCCAGGCCGAGGCCGACGGTGAGGGCGCGCCAGGGGCCGACGGGGGCGAAGGCGGGGGAGAGGCGGGCGACGAGATAGACACCGGCCTTCACCATGGCCGCCGCGTGCAGGTAGGCGCTGACGGGGGTGGGCGCGGCCATCGCGCCGGGCAGCCACAGGCTGAAGGGCCACACGGCGGACTTGGACAGGGCGCCCGCGAGGACCAGGACGAGGGCGACGCGTACGGCGGGACCGGTGGCGGGCGGGTGGGCGATCAGCGCGGACAGCCGGTAGGTGCCCGCGCAGTGGCCGAGCATCAGCAGCCCGACGAGCATGGCGAGGCCGCCCGCGGTGGTGACCACCAGGGCCTGGAGGGCGGAGCGCCGGTTGGCCTTCTTCTCGGCGCTGTGGCCGATCAGCAGGAAGGACAGGACGGTGGTCAGCTCCCAGAAGACGTACAGGAGCATCAGGTCGTCGGCCAGGACGAGGCCGAGCATGGCGCCCGCGAAGGCGGTCAGGGTGCCCGCGAAGCCGCCGAGTCCCGGCTCGTCGTCGCGGAAGTACCCGGCGCAGTAGACCAGGACGAGGGCGCCGACGCCGCCCGCGAGGACGGCGAGCAGCAGGCTCAGCGCGTCGAGGCGCAGCGCGATCTCCAGGTCGAGGGCGGGCGCCCAGTGCCAGGTCTGTTCGCGGACCCGGCCGTTGGCGACCGCGTTCCACTGGAGGGCCGCCCAGACGGCGGTCGCGGCGGGCGCGGCGGCGAGCACGAGGAAGGCCCGGCGGCCCCACCACCGCGTGAACACCCCCGCGAAACCCGCCAGCACGAAATGACCCACGATCAGCCCCAGCACGGGCCGACCTTCCTCCGCCCGCCCCGCCCCGTACGCCTGCCGCGCCCGCCGCCGCCCAGGACCACCCGTGCGGAGCACACCGGCGGGCACACGGAGAAGGCCCCCCGCTCGCGCGGAGGGCCTTCTGGGCAAGTGCGCCGCCAGGGACTCGAACCCCGGACCCGCTGATTAAGAGTCAGCTGCTCTAACCAACTGAGCTAGCGGCGCTTGCGGGGACCATCATACGTGGTCGGAGGGGGTGGTCTCGACCACCCCCTCCGACCATCCCCTCCGCCCGGTGGGTCAGCCGGTCACCTCAGGCCGAAGGCCCTGATGATCTCCTGGCTCACCGAGCCGCCCGCGCCGTCGGACGCGCTCGCCTTCAGCGACACGGAGCCGCCGGGGTCGCGCGGAGTCCGGATCAGCGTCGTCCAGTGGCCCTTGCGGTCCTTGATCAGCAGCGTCGGCAGCCAGGTCCTGCCGTCGTCGTAGGAGACCGACAGCTTCGCCGAGGCCGCCTTCGTCGCGCCGTCCAGCCACTCCTGCGTGGTGGACCCCAGACCGACCGGGATCAGCCGGCCGCCGGGCACATCGCCCGCGGTGTCGGTGGGCACGTCGTAGTCGAGCTGGAGCAGCTTGACGTCGTCCTGGCCGACGCCCTCGGGCAGCGGCCCCGAGACGAAGTTCCACTCGGTGTGCGTACGGATCGAGGTCCGCCACTCCTTGGCGTCCCGCGCCGAGTCGAGCACCAGCCGGTAGGGCAGCTTCTTCGCGGGCTGGTCCCAGATGCCGCCCGCCCGGCCGACTCCCTGGGCGACGAGGGTGTCGCCCTGGTAGGCGGCGTAGGTGGTGCGGCCGTCGTACTCGTCGGCGGGCATGTCGCCCGAGTGGCCCGCGCCGCCGTCCGTCCACGGCGTGATGTTGAACTGGATGTCGTTGTACGACGAGCGGTTCGGCCCCCAGAAGGCGGAGCCGAGGCGCGGCCGGAAGATCCCGCCGAACCAGGAGACCGCGTACGAACGGCCCGGTGTGAACGAGTCGTTGCCGCCGCGCTCCTCCAGGAGCTGGTTGCTGTAGTCCGCGTCGTAGACGGAGTGGTCCTCGTACCAGAATCCGGCGCCGTGCTCGGGCGAGACGTACTCGGTACGGGTGCCCGGGTAGGACTCCTGCTCGGCGAAACCGATGCCGTAGCCCCAGGCGGGGATGTCGTAGCGGAAGCCGGCGCCCGCGCGGGCGCGGTCGCCGTTGTAGGTGGCGGTGACCTTGGCCAGGTCGCGCCTGGGGTCGGGGGTGTAGGCCAGGGAGCGGTCAGGGATGGTGCCGTCGTGCTGGTCGAGCAGGTCGTAGACGACCCGGGTGTACTCGCGCTGTTCGACGCTCAGCGAGAGCTTGCCGCCCTTGGCGTCGGCGACGAGCTTCGCGCCCGCGCCCTGCTGGACGGAGACCACGGTCAGCGGCGTGTCCTGGTAGCCGTTGTCGGGGTCGGCGTAGGACTCCAGCAGCCTGCCGCGGCCGTCGTTGACGACGATCAGCAGCTTCGCGCCCGCGGCGGTCGCCGCCGCGGCGCGCTGGACCGGCGTGACGGCGTCGGAGCGCTCGACCACCACGACCTTGCCCCTGGCGTCCAGACCCCGGTAGTCGGCCGCGCCGCCCTGCCCGGCGTAGACCGCGCGGAGCGTGCCCTTGCCGTCGGTGACGGTGGCGCCGGGCTGCGGGGTGGTGTCCAGGTCCTGCCCGCGCCCGGTGACGGCGACCTGCCGCTCGCCGAGCCGCCAGCGGGTCAGGAAGTCGAAGGTGCCGTTGCCGACCTTGGCCGTCGGCGACGCGTACAGCGTGTCGTACGTCAGCGGCAGGACCGCCGCGTCACGGACGACCTCGCCGTCGGCGAAGGTGCGGGCGATGTCCACGTGGAGCTGCCGCGTCTGGGTCCGCTGACCCGGCACGGCCGCGCTGACCTTGCGCGCCTTGCTCGCGTCGAGCGTGACGGTGGTGTCCTTGCTGAGCACCGTCTCCGGGTTGATCAGCACGGCCAGGCCCAGCGAGTCCGGGGCGTCGCCTGCCACGTCGATCTCCGCGTACGCCATGTACGTGCCGGGCGCCAGCCGCAGCGTGCGCTCGCCGTCGACCGCGACCGGCGACGGGTTGGGGTTGCCCTCCTGCGCCAGCACGACGGTGCCCGCGGCGGGCTTTCCGTCCCGGCCGCGCAGCTTGACCGTGTAGCCGTACAGCTCCTGTTCCTTCTCCAGCGCGAAGCCGGTGTGCGCGACGATGTGTCCGGTCGCCGCGTCGGTCGCCAGCACCTGGCCGGAGAAGGTGGTCGCCGACGGCACCCCGGCCGGGTCGAGCGTCAGCGTGACGTCCGCGCTGCCGCCCGCGGCGACGGTGACGGACGGCGCCGACAGCGTGTACGCCGGGTCCTTGGTGTCCGTCGCCAGATCCAGCGTGACCGGGGCCTTGCCGCTGTTGCGGTACGTGATCACGCGGGTGGCCGGGGCCGCGCCGTCGTGCGGCCAGGAGTAGACGGCCGTGTCGACCGAACCGGTGGCCTGGACCGGGGAGTCGACCGCGGCCAGTACGTCGACCCGGCCGGTGCCCTGCTCGAACGGCGTGTAGTCGGCGAGCACCTTGGACGTGCTCATCAGCGCGTCCTTGAGCCGCGCCGCGGTCCAGTCGGGGTGCCGCTGCTTGAGGATCGCGGCGGCGCCCGCCACGTGCGGGGTGGCCATCGACGTACCGGACATCGTCTGGTAGCCGCCGCCGGGCATCGCCGCGGTGATGTCGACGCCGGGCGCCGACAGGTCCGGCTTGAGACCGTAACCGCCGCTCAGCGGGCCCATGCTGGAGAAGTCGGCGCGCTGGTCGGACTTGTCGACGGCCGCCACGGTCAGCGCGTCGCGCGCCGAGCCGGGGGCGCCGATGGTGCCCGCGCCGTAGGAGTTGCCCGCGGCGATCACGTACAGCGGACCGCCGTTCGCCGACAGGGAGTTGACGGCCTGGGCCATCGGGTCGGTGCCGTCGTCGGGTATCGAGGAGCCGAGGCTCATGCTCACCACGTCGGCGCCCTGGGCCTTGGCCCACTCCATGCCCGCGATGATCCAGGAGTCCTGGCCCTCGCCCTCGTTCGAGAGCACCTTGCCGACCAGCAGCTTCGCGCCCGGCGCGACGCCCTTGTAACTGCCGTCGGAGGCCGCGCCACTGCCCGCGATGGTGGAGGCGACGTGCGTGCCGTGGCCGTTGCCGTCGGTGACGGCCTGGCCGGGCACGAAGCTCTGCTCGGTGGCGATCCGGTCCTTCAGGTCGGGGTGGGTGTCGTCCACGCCGGTGTCCAGGACGGCGACCTTCTCGCCCGCGCCGTCGTAGCCCTCGGCCCACGCCTGCGGCGCGTTGATCTGCGGCACCGAGTCCTTGAGGTCGGCCGTCACCCGGCCGTCGAGCCACAGCTTGTCGATGCCGGTGGCGCCGTTGAGCGAACGGGCGTTGCCCGCCGGGCCCGCCAGGCCGGTCCAGAAGGCGCGGGACCGCTTCTTGTCGGCCTTCAGGGCCGCGCCGCCGATGCTCGGCAGCGTCCGTACGGTGCTCGCGCCGGCCGGAGCCGCGGGCTGCGACCGTGCCGTGCGGGCGGCGTCGGTCCAGGTGGCGATCAGCGGCAGTCCGGCGCTGTGCGCGTCGTCGTAGCCCATCGCGGCCAGGGCGGACACGTCGAACAGCCGCCGGTCCAGCTTCCCCGCGGCCAGCAGCGGCTCCGCCTCGTCGGGAATGACGTACGTGTCACCGCCGTACTGCTGGATCCGTACGATCCCCCGCGCTCCGGGCGCGCGGTCGACGGTGACGGTGTCCTGCTTGCCGGGGCCGTCGGCGATGTGCACGACATCGCCGGTGAGCAGGGTGACGGTGGTCGAGGTGGCGGAGGGGGTGGAGTTGGCTGACGAGGGCGCGGACCGCGGGGCCGCCGCGGGGGTCGCCGCGGCGGCGGGGCCCGTGGGCAGCAGGAGTGCGGTACCGAGGGCGAGCACGGTGGTGCCCGCCGGTACGGTGATCCGGCGTCGAGTCGAAGTCATGCACATGATCTACCGGCCGTACGCCCGCCACCGCACGGATCGGCGGTGGCGCGATTCCGCCTGGCGGCAATCCGCCGCCGCTTTGAGCCCGGCCCCGACCATCGGGTACGATCTCCCACGTCAGCAGGCGCCGCTAGCTCAGTTGGTTAGAGCAGCTGACTCTTAATCAGCGGGTCCGGGGTTCGAGTCCCTGGCGGCGCACATGCCCACGAAGGCCCTCCGTACACGCGGGGGGCCTTCGTCGTACCGAACGCTCGCCGTGCCGGGTCTTCGTCGTGGCGGATCAGATGCTGAAGGAGAGCAGGACCGGGGCCGCGCGGGTGTGGAGGGTGTCCACGGCGGGCTTGAGGCGGTGGGCCTGGGCGTACGGCATCGACAGCGCGAGACAGGCGACCGTCTTGCCGATGGTGACCGGGATCGCGGCGCAGACGGTGCCGACCGCGTATTCCTGGAGGTCGAGGGTGGGCACCGAGGTCGGCTGGCGTTCGAGCTTGGTCAGCAGGACGCGGTCGTCCACGACGGTGCGCGAGGTCAGCCGGGCCGGGCGGTGCCGCGAGAGGTGTTCCATCCGGCCGTCGTGGTCGAGCTGCGAGAGCAGGCACTTGCCGACCGCGCTGGCGTGGGCGGAGGAGCGGAAGTCCACCCACTCGTTGACCTTCGGCGCGTTCGGGCCGTCGGCGAAGTCGATGACGTGCACCTCGCCGTCGTCGTACCGGCTGAAGTAGACGGCCGCGCCCACTTCGTCGCGCAGTTCGGCCAGGACCGTCTGGAGCTTCTCCGCGAGGGCGTGGTCGCGGTTGGCGGCGCCGAGGAGCACCATGGACTCGCCGATGACATATCCGCCGCCGGGCAGAAATCCGAGATAACGCTCGCGGCGCAGCATTGCCAGCAGATGGGAGAGATAGTCCAGCGGCACACCGATTTCGCGAGCCAACTGTTCGGCGGTGACGCCGTGCCGATGGGTGTCGACGGATTCGAGCACGCGCAGCGCGTACTGGACCGCGTACACCGGCTCGATCTGTCGGTGTTCAAGCGCCACGGTAGCCCCCTGCAGGTATGACCGTTTGCGTCCTGGCTGTCGCCGCCGGTCACGGACGGGTATCCGAGACGACCGGACCCGGCGGCTGGGCCGGTCTCCACGATAGCCCCAATCCCGTTTCAGGTAGAGGCGGTTGGCCGGTTATCCGGGGCTCTTCAAGCGTATATGCAGGAAGGGGCCACCCTGGCATATGCCGACGTCATTACCCGAAAAGGAAACGGCGGGGGAACCGTACAATCCGCGCCCGGGAATAACCGGACGCGGGCTCCGGTTGTCGGTCGGGCAGGGGTGGGGCAGACATGGGCACGGAGACGATCGAGGAGGCGCCCGCCGTGGGTGACGAACGACAGGGCGAACAGCAGGGCGAACGGACGGACGGGCGGTCCGCTACGGACGGCCGGTCCCGTACGGACGGCCGGGACGGCGACACCGGTACGCTCCGCGGCCGGGGCATCCGCGGCCCGGTCCGCGGCACCGCCCCCGTACCGCTGTCCGTACTGGATCTGGCCACCGTCGGCAGCGGCTTCACCGCCACCGACGCGCTGCGCACCAGCGTCGAGATCGCCAGGACCGCGGAGACCCGCGGCTACCACCGGATGTGGGTGGCCGAGCACCACTCGATGCCGGGCGTCGCCAGCTCCTCGCCCGCGGTGATCCTCGCCCACCTCGCCGCCCACACCCGCACGCTGCGGCTCGGCTCCGGCGGGGTGATGCTGCCCAACCACGCGCCGCTGGTGATCGCCGAGCAGTTCGGCACCCTGGAGGCGCTGGCCCCCGGCCGGATCGACCTCGGTCTCGGCCGCGCGCCCGGCACCGACGGCGCGACGGCCGCCGCGCTGCGCCGCACCGACCGGCTGCACGAGGGCGCGGACGAATTCCCGCAGCAGCTCGCGGAGTTGACCCGGTTCCTGGACGACGACTTCCCCGACGGGCACCGCTACGCGCGCATTCACGCCATTCCCGGCCCGGTGCAGGGCACGGCGCCCGGCGGCGTCCAGTCGGCGGGCCGCCCGAGCGTGTGGCTGCTGGGCTCCTCCGGCTTCAGCGCGCGACTGGCGGGCACGCTCGGCCTGCCGTTCTCCTTCGCGCACCACTTCTCGGCCGCCAACACCGTTCCCGCGCTGGCCCTTTACCGCGAGTCCTTCCGGCCCTCGGAGATCCTGGACCGCCCCTACGCCTCGATCGGCGTCGCCGCGCTGGCCGCCGACGACCCGGCCGAGGCGCGCCGCCAGGTGCTCTCCGGCGCGCTGAGCATGCTGCGGCTGCGCACCGGACGCCCCGGCCTGGTGCCGACGCCCCAGGAGGCCGAGGCATACGAATTCAGCCCGGCGGAACGGGACTTCGTGGACTCGTGGCTGGTGAACATCATCCACGGCGACCCGGACACGGTGCGTACCGGACTCGACCAGCTCGTGGACCGCACCGGCGCCGACGAGTTGGTGATCACCGCCAACGCGCACACGCCGTCGGTCCGGCTGCGTTCCTACGACCTCATCGCGGACGCGTACGGCTTCCCGAAGGACATCGCGACGGCCTCCGCCGAGGCCCCGTCGGGTGTCTCCTCCGAGGTCGCCGCCGGTTAAAGACTCATTTCCGGCCGGTGCGTGGTCCAACGTCGCGCGACGGCCCCTGACCAGCCTTAAGTCAGCGTTAAAGCCGCTTGTCACCCGGTTGACGAGCGGCTTTGCCGTTGTCGCGGAACGCTACCGGCCGGTCGCCTTCCGCAGGATTGGTCTAGTCCAAGTCTGGTTCAGACCATTGACGTGCACTTGACGAGGGGTTATCCATTCACCAGCCCCCTGTTGTTCCTCCCTCTCCCCCCGGAGGTACTCGTGCAGTCCAGGAAGAGAGCGATCGTGGCAGCCGTCACGACCGCCGCCCTCACCGCCGGAGCGCTCACCGCGCTCGTCGCCGGAGTGGGCACAGCCCAGGCGGACACCACCGCCGCCGCCAAGCCCGCGGCCGCCGCCGCGAGCAGCGGCGGCGTGAAGATCGCCTATTACGACCAGTGGAGCGTGTACGGCAACGCCTACTACCCGAAGAACCTCGACACGTCGGGGGTGGCGGGCAAACTCGACATCCTCAACTACTCGTTCGAGAACATCGACCCCTCGAACCTGACCTGTTTCGAGGCCACCAAGGCGTCGGACTCCACGAACGAGTCCAACCCCAACGCCGGTGACGGCGCGGGGGACTCCTTCGCCGACTACCAGAAGTCGTTCGGCGCGGACATCAGCGTGGACGGTGTCGCCGACACCTGGAACCAGCCGATCGTCGGCAACTTCAACCAGCTCAAGAAGCTGAAGGCGAAGCACCCCAACCTGAAGATCGTCGCCTCGATCGGCGGCTGGACCTACTCCAAGTACTTCTCCGACGTGGCGGCCACGGACGCCAGCCGGAAGAAGTTCGTCAGCTCCTGCATCGACATGTTCATCAAGGGCAATCTGCCCGTGCAGGGCGGCTACGGCGGCCCCGGCAGCGGTGCCGGGATCTTCGACGGCTTCGACATCGACTGGGAGTACCCCGGCTCGCCCAACGGCCACGTGGGCAACCACTACAGCCCCAACGACAAGGCCAACTTCACCGCGCTGCTCGCGGAGTTCCGCACCGAACTGAACGCGTACGGCACGGCCAACGGCAACAAGAAGATGCTGCTGACCGCCGCGCTCCCGGCCGGCCAGGACAAGATCGCGCAGATCGAGACCAACAAGGTCGGGCAGTACCTCGACTACGCGAACATCATGACGTACGACATGCACGGAGCCTGGGACGCGACCGGTCCGACCAACCTCCAGGACCCGCTGTACCAGTCGCCGACCGACCCGTCCACGGCGATCCCGCCGGGCACCGAGAAGTACAGCACCGATCACGCCATCAACGCGTGGATCAACGGTAATTCGGCCTACGGCATCGCGGGCGGCTTCCCGTCCACGAAGATCACCATGGGCTACCCGCTGTACTACCGCGGCTGGACCGGTGTACCCGCGGGCAGCAACCACGGCCTGTACCAGTCCGCTTCGGGCCCCGCCCCGGCGCGCGGCATCAGCCAGGTGGCGGGCACCGCGTACTACAAGGAGCTCACCGGGCTCGTGGACAACGCCTCCACGACGTTCTACGACCCGAGCACCCAGGCCAACTGGTTCTACAACGGGACCGAGTTCTGGACCGGCCTCGGCGCCCAGGCGATCCAGGCCAAGGCGGACTACGCGCACTGCCACAACCTGGCCGGCTCGATGATGTACTCGCTGCTCGACCTCGATCCCGCCGCCACCCTCTTCAACAAGATCGTGACGGCGACCAACGGGTCCGCGTCCGGCTGCGGCACGACCACCACGCCGCCGACCACCCCGCCGACCACGCCTCCCACCACCCCGCCGACGACGCCCCCCACGACGCCGCCGACGACCCCGCCCACCACGCCTCCGACCACCCCGCCGGGCGGCACCTGCACCCTGCCGTCCTGGTCCGCCTCCGCGGTCTACGTCGGTGGCAACCAGGTCTCCTGGAAGGGCCACAAGTGGAACGCCAAGTGGTGGACCACCAATGAGGAGCCCGGTACGACCGGGGAATGGGGCGTGTGGCAGGACCTCGGGGCCTGCTGACGCGGCTCACCTCCTGACCGCATGACCCGGGGCCCGCGTCCTTTCTCCCCCCAAGGACGCGGGCCCCTTCCGCGTGCCGCCGTCGCGCGGCGCGTGCCGCCCCGGTCCGCGCGGCGCGTACCGCCCCGGTCCCGCGGCGCGTGCCGCCTCAGTCCAGCAGCGCGGAGATCGCCGCCGCCGCCACGGGGCGCGAGTAGTGCCAGCCCTGGCCCGTGTCGCAGCCGATCCGCCGCAGGCGCTCCGCCTGCTCCGCGTTCTCCACGCACTCCGCCGTCACCGTCAGGCCGAGCCGGTGGGCCAGTTCGACCAGCGCCTCGACGATCGTCTCGTCGGCCGGGTTGGGGTGTTCCGCGGAGCGGAAGCCCTGCACGAAGGAGCCGTCCAGCTTCAGGGCCGAGACCGGGAGGCGGCTCATGTAGGCGAGGTTGGAGTAACCGGTGCCGAAGTCGTCGATGGCGATCCGTACGCCCATCTCGTCCAGGGCGTGCAGCGCCTGGAGGGGACGGCCGGCGGAGCCCATCACGGCGGACTCGGTGAGTTCCAACTGGAGCAGCCGCGGCGGCAGACCGGTGTCGGCGAGGATCGCGGCGACGTCGGCGACCAGGTCGGAGTCCCAGACCTGGCGTACGGCCACGTTGACACTGACCACCAACGGCGCCTCGGGGTGGGCCAGTTGCCAGGCGCGGGCCTGGCGGCAGGACTCGGCGAGCACCCAGCGGCCGAGCTGGACGATGGAGCCGTCCTCCTCGGCGAGACCGATGAAGCGGTTGGGCGCCAGCCGCCCGAAGTGCGGGTGCTCCCAGCGCACCAGTGCCTCGACACCGCGCAGCTCGCCCGAGTCGAGGGCGACCAACGGCTGGTAGTCCAGGACGAATTCGCCGCGCTCGACGGCCTGCCGCAGCGTACGGGACAGGGCCTGACGGGTCATCCGGTGCTCGTTGCGCTCCGGGTCGAAGAGCGTCCAGCGCGCCTTGCCGTCGGCCTTGGCCCAGTACAGCGTGGTGTCGGCGGCCTGCATCAGACCGGTGGCCGACGTGCCCGCCGCCTCCCGTTCGACCACGCCGATGCTGGCGGAGACCGCGAGCCGGTGGCCGCCCACGTCGAACGGCGGCTGGAGCGCGGCCAGTACGGCCTCGGCCAGATCCGTCGCCTGCCCCGTACCGGTGGAGTCCCGTACCAGCAGGGCGAATTCGTCGCCGCCGAGCCGCGCCACCAGGTGCCCGCCGGGCTCGGCGCAGGCCAGCAGGCGACGGCCCACGGCGGCCAGCAGTTCGTCGCCGACGCGGTGGCCGAGCGTGTCGTTGACCGCCTTGAAGCCGTCCAGGTCCAGATAGCACAGGCCGATCCGGCCGGTCCGGCTGCCGTGGTCGCCGACGGCGGCCGACAGCCGCTCGAAGAACAGCGCGCGGTTGGGCAGTCTGCTGACCGGGTCGTGCATGCGCAGGTGCCGCAGCTCCTCGCGCAGGGTGTCCCGCTCGCCGACGTCCTCGACGGACAGCAGCAGCGGGCGCGCGCCGGTGCGCGAGAGCGTGATCTCGGCGTGCACGGTGCTGCCGTCCGGCCGGGTGATGCCGCGCGTGCAGCGCAGCCGTTCGCGGCGGCCGGTGAGCACGTCGTGGAAGGCGGCGCGGGCGTGCCGGTCGCCGCTCAGGCCGAGGAGCGCGGCGGCGCCCGTGGCGCTCATCCGCTCGGGCGAGGCGCCCAGCAGCGCGCCGAGCGCGCCGTTGGCCTCCAGGACCGTGCCGTCGGGGGCGAGCAGCGCCATCGCGGTCTGGGCGATGGCGAAGGCGGCCCGGTAGTCGCGCAGGTCGGCGTCGCCCGGCCGCGCGGCCGTACTTCCCTGCCCCGCCGTCCGTCCGGCCGGCTGCGGTTCCCCGCCGCCGCCGGAGTGTGGGGCAGAGGTGTGACTGTGCGTGATGACTTGTGCTGTGCTTTCGGGCTCGACACCTGGGCCGCCCGAGGGTCCGCCCATGGCCCGCTCCCCGCTTCGCGCTCGTCTCGATCGCGATCATATGGGCTGGCGGAGTTGGTGTTCCAGCGCCCTGGTGGTGATTCTCCGCACGTGTGCTGACGGATCGACCGAACGTGTCCGAACGGATCGCTCATGTGATCGCATCCCTGGGGACATTACGCACCGTAGTGACCGCTGTGCGACGCCCGTACGCCTCCCGCACACCGCCCGGCTGGAGCAGTCGGACAGGACATATCGTCACATTCCATAGCAATGTGGGGGAGGTGTCCCGAACGGGTTCACGAATCCTCCCCGGAGGTCCATGTGCGGCGGTCAGCCAGCTCGTCAGGCTCCTCAGGCGTCTCGATAGGCGTACCGCCCCGCGCGCGGCGGCGTGTCCTGCGCTCCGCCGCGGCGGCGCTCAGCGTCTTCAGCGCCGTGGTCGCCTGGACGCTGACGACCGGCCCCGCCGCGTCCGCCGCCGTCGGCAGCGCCTGCCTCCTGCCGCGCACCGGCGCCCACCACTCCGAGGGCGTCGACACCTGGGAGAGCGGCTACACCCGGCCGACTGGCCACATGAAGGCCCTCATGGTCTTCCTCGACTTCCCCGGCACCGCGCCCGACCTCACCACCCAGCAGGTCGCCGCCGACCACTTCCCGGCCACCACCCGCTTCTTCGACCGCGCCTCGTACGGCCGCTTCGACCTCGGCGTCCACCCCGTCACCCGCTGGCTGCGCATGCCGCGCCCGGCCACCGACTACGCGATCAGCCGCGACTGGAACGCCGCCGACCGCACCGCCTACCTGCGCGACGCCATCGCCGCCGCCGACCCGGTGGTCGACTTCCACGGCTACGACGTCGTCTACCTCGTCGCCGACCCCGACGCGCCCGGCGTCGACTCCGACGCCACCAAGGTCGTCAACCTCTCCACCCCGATCACCGTCGACGGCACCCCGCTGCGCCGGCTCGTCACCGTCTTCGAACGGCACCCGCCGGACCGCAACGTGCTCGCCCACGAGACCGGCCACGTCTTCGACCTGCCCGACCTGTACTACCGGCCGCCCGCGGGCAGCAACGCCGACTGGGACACCCACGTCGGCGACTGGGACCTGATGGGCAGCCAGTTCGGCCTCGCGCCCGACCCCTTCGCCTGGCACAAGTGGAAGCTCGGCTGGATCACCTCCGACCAGGTCGGCTGCGTCACCCGCGCGGGCACCACCTACCAGGACCTCAGCCCCGACGAGACCCCCGGCGGCACCAAGCTGATCGTCGTACGCACCGGGCCCGACACCGCCCTCGCCATCGAGGCGCGCACCGCCACCGGCAACGACCACGCCGCCTGCCGCCAGGGCGTCCTGCTCTACAAGGTGCGCTCCGACATCGAGTCGGGCGACGGACCCATCGCGGTGATCGACGGCCACCCCCACACCTCCGCGTGCCGGGCCACCTCCGTCTACCCGCCGCTGGCCGACGCGCCGCTGGGCGTGGGGGAGTCCTACGCCGTACCCGACGGCTCCACCCGCGTGACGGTCTCCGCCCACAATTCGGACGGCACCTGGACGGTCAAGATCGTCGAGGGGTCGCCCGTCGGCGACGACACCGGCCACAGGAGCTAACGCCATGGCCTCCACCAAGGGGTCTGGACCGCGCCGCCCGGCCACGACGGGGTCGGGGCCGCGCCGGCTGACCCGGACCGGACTGCGCTGCACCGCGCTCTTCGCGCTCGGGCTGCTCGCCGTCGGCAGCACCGTCTCCGCGGGCCCGCGCACCCCCGCGCTCAACGCCTCGCCGCCGCCCGCCGCCCGGCCCTGCGCCCTGCGGGCCGTCCCCGGCGTCGCCATGTCCGAGGGCTTCCCCGACAGCTCCAGCCGCGGCCCCAACGCCGAATTCGCCCCCTCCACCGGCACCCTGCACGCCCTGACCCTGCTGATCGACTTCCCCGACGCGCCCGCCCAGTACAGCGCCGCCGACCGCTACGGCGAGTTCTTCCCCGCCGTCAAGAAGTGGTACGCCGTCAGCTCGTACGGCCGCCTCGACTACGAGTCCACGCCGGTGCTGCGCTACATACGGATGCCGCGGCCCTTCAGCGCGTACGGGATCGGCCGCGGCTACGGCTGGGACGCCCACACCGAGATGATGCGCGACCTGCTCAAGGTCGCCGACCACTCCATCGACTTCCGCGGCTACGACCTCGTCAACATCCTCGTCACCCCCAACGCGGGCCCGCCCGCCGACGAGGCGGTGCTCTCGGTCACCTGGACCGGCGCGTCCGCCGCGACCACCGACGACGGCGCCCACCTCGACAAGGTCTCCCTCATCTACGGCCACGACCAGTCGGGCCCGCGCGTCCTCAGCCACGAGAACGGCCACGCGCTCGGCCTGCCCGACCTCTACGCCGCCGACGACTTCCCGCGCACCGACACACTCGCCGGGCAGTGGGACAGCATGTCCCTCGACTGGGGACTGCAGGGCGACCTGTTCGCCTGGCACAAGTGGAAGCTCGGCTGGCTCGACGACAGCCAGATCGCCTGCGTCACCGGCCGCACCGACACGACCTACGAACTCGGCGCCGTCGAGATCCCCGGCGGACGCAAAGCCGTCGTGATCCCGTACAGCCGCACCGGGGTCTTCGTCCTGGAGGCCAGGCAGCAGCTCGGCAACGACAAGGACGCGTGCCGCGCGGGCGTGCTCGCCTACCGGGTCCGCACCGACATCGACTCGGGCAAGGGCCCGGTGACCGTCGTGGACGCCCATCCCCGCACCTCCGCCTGCGACTTCAGCAGCGGCGCCTTCAACTCCCTGAACGACGCGCCCTTCAGCGTCGGCGAGGGCTCCACCGACAAGGCGTCCGGGCTGACCTTCAAGGTGCTGGGAAGGACAGCGGCGGGCGCGTGGAAGATCCACGTCACCCGCCGCTGATCAGGCGTCAGAGACCGTACTCAGTCCAGCAGTTCGGCGTTGAGCGTGATCGTCGTGCCCGCGAGCGCCTTGCTGACCGGGCAGTTCTCCTTGGCGCCCTGCGCCGCCGCCTCGAAGTCACCGGCGGAGATGCCGGGGACACGCGCCTTCACCGTCAAGACGATGCCGGTGATGCCCTCACCCGGCTGGAAGGTCACGTCGGCCTGCGTCTGCACCGACTCGGGCGGGGTGCCCGCGCCCGCCAGGCCGTGCGAGAGCGCCATCGAGAAGCAGGAGGAGTGGGCCGCGGCGATCAGCTCCTCGGGGCTGGTCTTGCCGTTCGCCTCCTCCGCGCGGGAGGCCCACGTCACGTCGTACGAGCCGACGCCCGAGGTGTCGAGCGAGACGGTCCCGGCGCCGCCCATCAGCGGGCCCTTCCACTGGGTCGTCGCGGTGCGGGTGGTTGCCATGGTGAAGCCTCCAAGAGGTACCGACGGATGGCGGGAACGCCTCCTGAACGCTACCTCGCGCGCGCCACGATCAGCGCGCGGGGAAGCTGTATGTCCAGCCCTGCGCGTCGAGCCTGTCCAGCAGCCGCGACAGCGCCCGCACCGTCTGGGCGCGGTCGCCGCCGCCGTCGTGCATCAGCACGATGGAGCCGGGGCGCAGTTGACGGTCGATGTTCGCCAGCACCTTGGCGGTGCCGGGCCGCTCCCAGTCGCGGGAGTCCACCGTCCAGCCCAGCGGGCGCAGCCCGTGGCCGGCGGCGATGTGACGGATCGTCGGGGTGAAGTCGCCGCCGGGCGCCCGGTAGTACCAGAGCTTCGCGCCGGCGCCCGCGGCCTTGGTTATCTCGCGCTGCGCGTCGACTATCTCGTGGGTGTTGTACGCCGCGGACCTGCTGCTCTGCCGCTCGTTGTGGTGCACGGAGTGGTCGCACAGCCGGTGGCCCGCCGTGGTGATCTGCCGGACCAGGTCGGGGTGGGCGGCGGCGTTGGGGCCGATCTCGCAGAAGGTCGCCTTCGCGTGGTGCGCGGCCAGCAGTGCCAGGACCTGCGGGGTCCAGCGCGGGTCGGGGCCGTCGTCGAAGGTCAGCGCGACGGACCTGCCGCCGTCCTCGGTGGAGTGCTGGATCGACTCGCCGGCCGGGGCGCCGGTGGCGGGGCTCCCCGAGGGGTCGGCGGGACCGGCCGAGGGGTCCAGGGGCCCGGTCGGCTGCCCGGGGACCGTCTGCGACGGGACGGTCCCGGACGGATCGGTGGGCACGGGACCCGTCTGCGACGGATCGGTCGGTGCGGGACCGTTCTGACCGGGACCCGGTCCGGACGGCTGCGAGCCGGACGGATCGCCCGGCGGAGAGGTCCGCTGGGACGGGATGCCCGCGGCCGGGCCGGACGCCTCACCCGACGCGGTCGAGGACGGCGCGCGCGACGAGGCCCGCGCGTCGTCCGCCCCGCTCGCCGCTGCCCCGCCGTGCTGTGTGCCGCACGCCGCGAGCGCGGTCCCGGCGAGCGCCGCGGTGGCCACCGCGGCGGCGGTCCGCCGTACGGCCGTGCGGCTCAACATCCCAGATCGTCCGGTTTTGTACGTCATGCGGACCACCGTAAACATGCTCCGAACGGGTGATGCAAGGCCCCCCGCCCCGCGCCCGGCCCCGGGGAACCCGCCCCGCGCCCCCGCGAATCCGGCCGCGCACCCCCCGCGACCCGCCGCGCGGCACGGTCAGCGGCGACGTACCAACGGGAAAGGCAGCGTCTCACGGATCGTCCGCCCCGTGAGGAACATCACCAGCCGGTCCACCCCGATCCCCAGCCCGCCGGTCGGCGGCATCGCGTACTCCAGCGCCGTCAGGAAGTCCTCGTCCAGCTCCATCGCCTCCGGGTCGCCGCCCGCCGCCAGCAGCGACTGCCGGGTCAGCCGGGCCCGCTGCTCCACCGGATCGGTCAGCTCGGTGTACGCCGTGCCCAGCTCCGTGCCGTACGCCACCAGGTCCCAGCGCTCGGCCAGCCGCGGATCGGTGCGGTGCTGCCTGGTCAGCGGCGAGACCTCGGCCGGGAAGTCCTTGTAGAAGCACGGCGTGGTGGTGCGCTCCTCCACCAGCCGCTCGTACATCTCCAGCGCCACGTCGGCCGGGCCGTCCTCCGGGCCGTACGGCACCCCCGCCCGGTCGCACAGCGCGCGCAGCCGCGCCAGCGGCGTCCCCGCGTCGACCTCCTCGCCCAGCGCCAGCGAGATCGCCCCGAACACCGTCCGCACCGGCCACCGCCCCGACAGGTCGACCTCCGCGCCGTCCGGCCGCCGGGCGGTCTGCCCGCCGTTCGCCGCGACGGCCGCCGCCTGGATCAGCTCCCGCGCCAGATCGAGCATCACGTCGTAGTCCGCGAACGCCTGATACGCCTCCAGCATCGTGAACTCGGGGTTGTGCTTGTACGACACACCCTCGTTGCGGAAGGTCCTGCCCAGCTCGAAGACCCGCTCCACCCCGCCGACGCACAGCCGCTTCAGATACAGCTCGGGCGCGATCCGCAGATACAGGTCGAGGTCGTAGGCGTTGATGTGCGTGGTGAACGGGCGGGCGTTCGCGCCGCCGTGCACCGGCTGGAGCATCGGCGTCTCGACCTCCAGGAAGCCGCGGTCGGCCAGCGTCGTACGGACCGCGTCGACGGCCGCGCTGCGGGCGGTGAGCAGGGACCGCGCCTCGGGGGAGACCACCAGCGCCAGATAGCGCTGCCGCACCCGCGCCTCCGGATCGGTCAGGCCGCGCCGCTTGTCCGGCAGCGGGTGCAGGCACTTGCCGGTCAGCGTCCAGGAGTGCGCCTCCGCGGTCGGCTCACCGCCGCGGCTGACCGTCATCGCCCCCTCGACCCGGAGCAGGTCGCCGAGGTCCACGCCCGACTCGAACTCCCGCAGACCGTCCCGTCCGAGACGATCCCTGGTCAGCATGATCTGGAGGTCGCCCGACCAGTCCCGCAGCGTCACGAAGACGACCCCGCCGTGGTCGCGCACCCGCAGCACCCGGCCCGCGACCGCCACCGCGCTGCCCGCCCCCGCCGTACGCGCCACCGCCAGCGTGTGCGTCGGCCCCGCGCTCACCGGATACGGGTCGACGCCGTCGCGCCGCATCCCCTCGACCTTGGCCAGGCGCACACGGACCTGCTCGGCGGGGCCGTGCGGGTCCGCGGGGGCGTGACGGCCGCGCTCGGCCGCGGCGGCCGTCACGCTCGCCGTCGTCATCCCCGCCGCCGTACCGCCCACCACGCCCGCCGTCGCACCGGCCACCGCCGTACCGCCCACCGCGCCCGCTCCCGTACCGCCCGCCGCGGACCGGCGGCGGCGCCGGAAGCGCAGGCTCGGGAGTTCCACGAAACCCTCGGCGATGCCCGAGGCCAGGCCGATCCTGGCCATGTCCTTGCCGTCGGCGTAACACAGGTACCGCGGGTACCAGTGCGGCTGGTACTTCACGTTCGAGCGGTACATCGCCTCCAGCTGCCACCAGCGGGAGAAGAACAGCAACAGCCGCCGCCACATCCGCAGGACGGGCCCCGCGCCGATCCGGGCGCCCTCCTCGAAAGCGGACCTGAACACCGCGAAGTTCAGCGAGACCCGCCGGACACCCAGCGCGCCCGCGCCCGCGGCCAGCTCGGTGACCATGAACTCCATGATCCCGTTGGGCGCCGTACGGTCCCGCCGCATCACGTCGAGCGACACCCCGTCGTGCCCCCACGGCACGAACGACAGCAGCGCGGTCACCCGCCCCTTGTCGTCCAGCGCCTCCACCAGCAGGCACTCGCCGTCCGCCGGGTCGCCGAGCCGCCCCAGCGCCATCGAGAAGCCGCGCTCGGTGTCGGTGTCCCGCCAGGCGTCCGCCAGCCGTTCGACCTCCCGCAGCTCCTCGGGCGACAGGTCGTGGTGCCGCCGGATGCGGGTGGTCGCCCCGGTCCGCCGCACCCGGTGCACCGCCTGCCGGATACCGCGCATCTCGCGGCCCGCCAGGTCGAAGTCCGTCACGTCGAGAATCGCCTCGTCGCCCAGCTCCAGCGCGCCGAGCCCCGCCCGCGCGTACGCCTTCGCGCCCTCCTCGCCCGCGCCCATCACCGCCGGCACCCAGCCGTACGCCCCCGCGTGCGCCAGCCACGCGTCGATCGCCGGACCCCACGCCTCCGGGTCGCCCAGCGGATCACCGCTGGCCAGACAGACCCCCACCTCCACCCGGAACGTCACCGCGGACTTGCCGCTCGGCGAGAACACCACCGACTTGTCGCGCCGCGTCGCGAAGTAGCCCAACGAGTCCTTGTCCCCGTACCGCGCCAGCAGCGCCCGGATACGGTCCTCGTCGTCCCCCCGCAGCGCCGCCTCCATCCGCTGCGACCTGAACAGCGCCGCCGCCGCGCACAGCAGGGCCGCCGCGCCGAACAGGCCCAGCCAGAAATTCGTCCAGTACGGCGGCCTGCCGATGTCGGGCAGGTCGTTCACTCCGCCGACCACCTTGTTGACCGCCCACCGCAGCCGGTTCCCGCCCTCCAGCGTCCCCGGGAACAGCGTCAGCAGCCCCCACCCCAGCAGCACCCCGATCGCCAGCCCGCACACCAGCACCAGCAGCGCCCGCCAGAACGCCCCCTTGCGCACCCGCGCCGAGAACTCGCCCCGCGCGGCGATCACCGCGCCCAGCACCGTGCCCGTGATCAGCAGCGCCGGGATCGCGCTCCAGTCGCGCACCGCGATCAGCACCAGATTCGCCACCACGGTCAGACCGAGGAAGACCGCCACGATCCAGTACGCCACCCGTTTGCGGGCCGCCATCGCGCCGCCCAGCAGCACCAGGAACGCCGCGTACGCCAGATTCGGCGACGCCGGCACCGTCAGGATCTCCACCCACCGGCGCACCGGGTCCAGCAGGGGCCGCAACGGGGAGACGACGGCCAGGGTGGCGCAGAACAGGGCCAGAATCCCGAAGAATTCTCCGAACCAGCCCGGAATTCTGGGCGCCACCCGCCCCCACGCCACCTTCCCGGGCATCGGCTCCGCCTCTCCTCCCACGCACCTGGCGCCTTCAGCTTTCCCCAACCCGGCGTGACGCGCCTCCCCAGGCGTACGGCTCCGGGCTAGGGAGCACCGTCCTCAGGGGTGAGGAGGGTGCCGCGGTGGCGGAGACGGGGTCCGGTGAGGAACCCCTCGGCGATGGCATTGGCGGCAGCCACCCGCGGAAGGTCGGCTCTCCGCTCGAAGAGCACATAGCGGGCCTGCCAGCGCGGCGCGAACGCCGCGTAGCCCCGCTCGCGGGCGGCGACCTGCCCGAGGCGGGCGAGAAGCCGCAGCGGGGCGCGGCGCAGCCGTGAGGACAGGGCGCCGCGGAAGGCGGTGAAGTTGAGGGACACGCGGGTGACCGCGCCCAGCGGAGCCCTACCGGCTGCGGCGCGCAGCAGCACCTCGGCGAGGAGGAAATCCACTGGGGCCCGCCCGGACTCCCGGTCGCGCCGGATGAGGTCGAGGGTGAGCCCGTCGGGCCCCCACGGCACGAACGTGACCATCGCGCAGGTCCGCCCGTGCGGATCGAGGCACTCCGCCAGGAGACAGTCCCCGTCGGCCGCGTCACCGAGCCGCCCGAGCGCCACGGAGAAGCCGCGCTCGGCGGGGTGCCGCCGCCACCTGTCGGCCAGATGCGCCAGCCGCCGCAGTTCGTCCGGGGCGATCTCCCGGTGCCTGCGCAGCACCACCGAGTAGCCCGCGCCGCCGAGCACCCCGTGCGCCTGCCGCAGCGCGCTCAGCTCGGCGGAGCCCGTATCGGCGAAGACGGCGGCGAAGGAGGCCGCCTCCACCACCGCCTCGTCACCGGACGGCAGCGCGCGGAAACCGGCCGCCTCGTACACCACGGCCGCCGCGGGCCCCGCGCTGGTGACGGCCGGGACCCAGGCGTGCCGCCGCGCCGTGTCCAGCCAGTGGTCGACGGCCCGCGGCCAGGCCGCCCGGTCGCCGACGAGGTCACCGGAGGCGAGCGCGACCCCGTTCACCACGCGGTAGAGGACGGCCGCGTCCCGTTCCGGGGTCCAGGACACCGCCTTGTCGCGGCGCAGCGCGAAGTAGCCGAGCGAGTCGCGCCGCCCGTACACCCGCAGCAGCGCCCGCAGCCGCCGCTCGTCCGCGGGCAGCAGCCGGTCCCGGCCGCGCGGCGAGCGGAAGAAGGCGAGCAGGATGAGCAGCATCAGCGCGACGCTCAGGACGTTGATCGCCAGGTCCGTCCAGCCGGGCACCCGGATCTCCGGCAGGTCGAAGAGACCGGACACCGTCAGCACCCGCACCAGCGTGTACCGCGTACTGGCCCCCCACTGGCGCGGCGGCAGCTCGTCCGTCGCGTGCACCAGCAGCGTGCCGAGGCCGATCGCCACCGCGCCGCCGACGACGAAGGTCGTCAGCCCCAGCGCCACATTGCCCCGCTCGCCGCGCACGTTGAACACCGTCCTGGACACCAGCAGCGCGAACAGCACCAGCCCGGTCACCCCCAGCGACACCCAGTTGAACGGATGCCCGCGCGTCACCGGCAGCGCCGCCACACCGGCCAGGCACAGCAGTGTGTATCCGCCGGTCAGCACGGTCGTGACGATCCAGGCGGCCCGCTTGCGGCGGCGCAGGCTCACCGACAGCACCAGCGCGAGCACCGCGCCGGTGAAACCGGGGCTGACCAGGAAGGCGGTGAAGAACTCGCCGTTCGAGGCGGCCCGCACCCGGTCGCGGAACGGCGCGATCACCCCGGTCACCGCGTTGACCGCGCACACCACCCGCAGGTACCAGACGGTGAAGGCCGCACCCGGCTGCCGCAACGGCCGCAGCACGCGGGCCAGCAGTGTCTCGATCCTGGACGGCGGCAGCTCCACGATCGTCGGCCGCCGCGCGGGCTTGCGCGCGGGCGTCGACGACGGCAGCGGCGCGCCCGCCACCGCGTCCATCATGGCCGTCTTCATCGCGACCATCCGCCGGTGGATCCGGTCCTCGCGCCGCTCGGCCCTGGCCATCCGGCGCGGCCGGGAGGTGTACCGCCAGCGCGCCCACGGACTGGCCGGGCGGGCCAGCCGCAGCGCGCCGACGATCGCCAGCACCGGCACCATGACCCCGAGCAGCCCCGTCCACACCTTGCCCTTGGACAGGCACACCACCACGAAGCCGATCAGCACCCCGGCGCTCAGATACTGCTGGTACGACTCCCCGACGACGAATCCGCCCAGCGGGGCCTGGCCGATCAGCAGCAGCCCGATCACCGACACCGCGAGGATCACCGCGTCGACCGACTGGCGGCCCTGCTCGCTCCAGTAGACGTCCTTCAGGTGCAGCACCAGCGCGAACTCGTCCAGCACCAGGCCGCAGCCGATCCCGAAGACCAGCGCGAGCACGTCGTGCACCGCCGGGCCGCCGCGCACGGCGAACGACCCGATGCCGCCGATCAGCATCATCGCCTGGCCGAACACCACATGGTGGATGTGCAGGCCGCCGGGCTGCACATTGCCCGGCCACCACTTCACCCCGCGCCGGATCATCCGCACGCTGAACCGGATGAACAGGAAGGAGCCGATCAGTCCGACCAGCAGCAGGAAGAGCGGCTCACGGCCGGTGTCCGCGATCCGCGTCCGGTACGCGTCGGCCAGCCAGTCCACCATGGCTCCAGGGTCGTCGTGGTGCGGGCCGTCGGCCACCCGGACGGCGCGTCCGCATGCCTGGACGTTCATACGAAGAAGGCCCCCCGCTTCCGCGAGGGGCCTTCGACCGTCTGTGCGCCGCCAGGGACTCGAACCCCGGACCCGCTGATTAAGAGTCAGCTGCTCTAACCAACTGAGCTAGCGGCGCCTGCTGACGTCGTAGACCTTAGCATCCGGCCACGGGGAGCGGAAATCGATATGACTCAGGCCGTTCCAGGGGTGCTGACCAGGGCGGGAACGGTCTTCGCGGGCGCCGACCTGGCCGCCCGCACGCACGCCCAGAGGACCACGTCCGCGCCCGGCAGCCAGGGGTGCCGGGTATCGGGCGCCACCAGCCAGCGGGACAGCCCTGCCCCCGGATCGCAACCGGAGTCCTGGCCGGCCTCGGCGCCGTCCTGCGGCGCGTACAGCGGCGGTACGGTCACCGCGTCGCCGCTGCCGTGACAGAGCATCGGCGGCACCGCCTGGCCCCACTCCTCCCAGTCCAGCAGGTACGGCAGCCGCTGCGCCGTACCGGGCGCGACGAGCAGCAGCAGCCGCCCGCGGTGCACGGCCACCGGGCCGCTGCCGGGGCCCGACGCCCATAACTGCTCCAGGAGTCTGCGGCCGAACAGCGCCGACAGGTTCACCACGTCGAACGCCGTACCGCACGGCAGCACGCTCGGCGCCGTCGGACGGGCCGACCACAGCGCCCGCACGCTGCGCGGGAAGGCGCTGGCCGAGGCCAGCCACTCGGCGCCCTCCGGGGTGACGTACGACGTGTGCCGACGCCGCTGGGCTTCGGTGACGACCTCGGTGACGGCATGCGTCACGGCCGCGATGCTTCCGGTCCCTTGCCATTCGTCCATGGCATCTACAGGTACCGGCCGCTTCAGGCGCGGTCGGCGCAATCGGACGAATTCGGGACAGGAGGGTGGGAGAGGGGGTACCTTGCCGCGACGCATATGCGGGGCACGGTTGCGGCGGCCCCCGGCGGCGTGACAGTCACGGCAGCCGCCAGGGGAGCCGGAAGCGCCCGCGGACCCGCCCTAGGGGGCGCCGCCGCCCGCGATCAGGCCCTCGCCGTACTCGACCATCCGCTTCGCGTAGTCCTCGGTCCACCCCGCGCGCTCGGCCAGGCCCGCGTACGTCAGCCGGTCGAAGCGGCGCGGATCGGTGAGCTGCGCGGCGGCTATCGCCTGGAAGTCCGTGGCCCGGTCGGCGGCCGTACGGAAAGCCGTCGCCAGCTCCGTGGCCCGCGCCAGCATCCGCCCCGGATCGTCCATCGACTCCAGGTCGAAGAAGTGCTCCGGATCCTCCACCGTCGCGGCAGGCTCGAAGCTCAGCGACGCGGGCCGCCTGGGCCGCGGCGCCGCCTCCCGCGACCCACCGCCCTGCGCGTTCTGAGCCGACTGCGGCTCTGACATACGGCTACCTCCGGAATCGATCACGCACACCATTGTCCCGCGCCCACGCAAGACCCCCTCCATTCGGGTGAGCGACCGCGCTCACGGCCGCCAGCTCACCCGGTGTTCCGCGAGGTGCGCCAGGACCGCGTGGTTGGCCTCCCAGCCGTCGGGGAACTTGACCGTGACACCGAGCTGGACCGGCTCGGAGGACGGGTGCTCGTCGAGGAGTTCGGCCACGCCCGCGCGGCACACCACGATGCACGCGTGCCGGTGCCGGGAGGCCAGCACGCACAGCCGCCCGGTCTCCAGATGGAACGCCGTGGCGTCGGGGCGGCCGGACAGCGGGTGCAGCACCACGGTCACGTCGAACTCGCGGCCCTGGAGACGGTTCGCGGTGTCCACCGTGACCCCGGCGACGCCGACGTCGGCCAGGGCGGCGCGCACCGCCGCCGCCTGGTCCCGGTGCGCGGTGCCGACCGCGATCCGGTCCGCGGTCAGCGGCGCCGGATCGGGATCGGGCGCGGAGTACGTCAGACCCCCGCGGTCCAGCAGCCGCCGCACCACCGCGGCCACCGCGCGTACCGCCTCAGGGTCGGTGCGCGGGGTGTGCCGGGCGGGCAGCTCCAGCAGCCCCCAGCCGCTGGCCGCCGCCTCGTCCAGGACGCGGTCGGGCCCGCCGCCGTCGCCCGGCACCCCGAACACCAGCCGCCGGTCGCCGTGGTCCGTACCGCTCCTGAACGGGGTGTACGGGTAGAAGGCGCGCGACACCAGGGGCGCCGCCGACGCGGGCAGCCGCCAGGACACCGGCAGCCGGTGCTGCGGCAGCCCCGGATTGTGCGCGAGCAGCGTCACCACCGCGCTCGCCGACGGGTCGTAGCTCAGCCCCGCCCACTGCTCCGCGCCGACCACGCTGAACGGGTCCAACTGCCCGGGGTCGCCCACGAACAGCGCCCGCTCGAAGAGCCCCGCCACTTGCAGCAGCGCGTCCGACCGCATCTGGTACGCCTCGTCCACGATGGCGTGCCGCCACGGCTCGGTGTCCTTCACGTACGCCCACTTCGCCGCGGTCGCGATCACCACCTCGCAGGCCCGCAGATCCGCCACCGAACTGGACTTCATCAGCGCCGGGTGCCGGTCGAGCGCCTTGTCGGGCGGCGACTCGGCGCCGTGCAGCCGGCCCACCGGCAGGTCGGGCTCGGCGGTGGCGAGCCGGTCCGCGAGGTCGTCGACCTGCGCGTTGGTCTGCGCGACGATCATCAACGACTCGCCCGCCGCCGCCAGTTCGCGTGCCGCGCGCACCACGAGCGTCGACTTGCCCGCGCCGGGCGGCGAGTCGACCACGACCCCGCGGGCGGTGCCGTGCAGCGTGCTCTCCAGGATCGCGGCCGTCGCCTCGGCGGCGGCCCTGCCCGCGTCGAACCCGTCCTTTCTGTCCCACCTCTCCGGTACGTGTCCGTCCGTGTCCGGGCCGTCGGCTCGCACGGGCTGCGTCACAGGTAGTCCTCCGCGGTCACGGGGTCGGGCGGGTCAGCGGTCGGCGGTGTGCCGGGCGGCGTCCCGGCGTCGGGCGGGCCGCCGTGCGTCCACGGTGTCTGCTCCGGCTCCGGCAGCCCGGGGCCGCCGCGCGGATCGTGCTCGAAGAAGGTGAAGTCCACCCGGTCACCGGCCCCCGGCACCGACCCCTCCTTCGGCGTCCGCCCGCTCCCCATCCCCCCGGTGAGCCGCACCACCACCACGAACCGGCCTTCCGGCCCGGCCGCAGGACCGCCGTCCGGCGCGGTGGCGCCGCTGCCGTCCGGGGCCACCGAGACCACTTCGGCGCTCTGCGCGGACTTGGCGCCCGGCACGGAGCGGTACGCCTTGGTGCCGGGCTCGGCCTGGGGGAGGTCGTGGGTGCGGATGGTCAGGAGGGGGCGGGGCATGGGCCGCTTGCCCTCGGAGTACGTCATCTCGACGCCGATGACCTCGCCCGCGAACGCCTCGCCCGCCAGCCGCCTGGCCGCCATCGTCAGGGGGTCGTCCAGCGCCTCCTGCGCGGAGACCCGCGCCTGGGCCGTCTCGCGGCCCGCGAGCTTCTGCGCGGCGGCGATGGCGCCGTCCCGCTTGGGCTGCGGCGGCTCACCGGCGCGCAGCCGGTCGCGGTGCCCGGTGAACGACCAGCGGTCGCGCTTCCACCGGTCGGCCACATGCGCGCCCTCGGGCAGCGCCCGCAGCAGGTCGAGGCCGCGCCACACGTCGTCCCAGGTCGGCCGGAGCTGGGAGCCGACCAGCCGCCGTACCTCCGCCTCGGCCGCGGCCAGCTCCGCGGCGGCCCCGGCCGGGTCGGCCTCCGCCGCCGTACGCGCCGCGTCGTAGCGGGCCATCGCGGGTGCCAGCACACGGTTGTCGAAGACCGGGTCGGTCGCGGGACCCGCGGGCGGGCTCAGCAGCAGCCCGTCGGCGGCGCGGTCGGTCTGCGCGCGCTCGGCGGCGACCGCCCCGTCCAGCCCGTCCGGCGGGTCGATCCAGCCGAGCAGGCCGCCCAGGTGCTGGTCCTCCATCGAGCTCTGCCCGGTCGCCCAGTGCCGGGTCAGCAGCTCCGTCATGGCCACCAGCAGCGCGCTGCCCGGCGTACGCGCCCGCTCCCCGTAATGCGTCAGCCAGCGGCCGAGCAGCGGCACCGGCACCGGGACGGGGTGCGGCGCGTCCGGGTCCTCGACCGTCCGCAGGAAGCGCGTGGACCGGCCGAGCAGGCGGACGTACTCCAGCGCCGCGCTGTTCGGCACCACGATCTGCGGCGCGTCCGCGCAGACCTCCGACTCTCCCCCAGCCCGGCGGCTGGGAGGTGCCCCCACGCGGCTGCGGGTCGCGGGCTCCACCTCGACGTCGTCCGCGTACGCGTCCATCAACGGCAGTACGGCGCCCGCGAGTCCGGCGAAGAAGCCGAAGCGCAGCTCCCGGTCCAGCGGCTGCGGCACCACCAGCAGCTCGGGCGCCGCCCGGTCCGTGCCCACCATCGCGCCCAGCGGCGCGCCCGCCTCACCGGCCGTCGTCAACGGCACCAGCACCAGCGGCCGTTCGGCCAGGTGCCGGTGGCGTACGGTCGCCGCGGGCACGGCCCGGCCCGTCGCGACGGCCTCGGCCCGCGCGAGCGTGTTCATCAACGACATGCGGCACCGTCCCGTACGGCGGCGTCGTCCGGTGCCTGGTCCCGTACGGCGGCCTGGGCGGGCAGCGGGGGTGCCTCTTCCCGGGCGGACAGCGCCTCGGCCCGCAGGGCCGCCGCCCGGCGCAGCGCCGCCACCGCCGGGTCGGCCGGGTCACCGGCCTCACCGTGCGCGGCCGACAGCACCGCCTCCACCGTCGTCAGGGTGCCCAGCTCGCCGCGCAGACTGCGGCCGAGCGACTCCACGCAGCCGTCCGCCCGCGACCGGTCACGGCAGTGGTACGCCAGCTCGCAGGTCGACAGGCACTCGGGCGCGTACGCGGCGGGCACCGCGTCCACGGCGGCGGTCAGGTCGATCCGCGGCCGGGTCGGCGTACTGCCGTCCGCGCCGTACCGCAGGTCGAAGGTGGTGCCCTCGGGGAGGGCCGCCGCGATCTCCTCGATCCGGGTCAGCCGGGCCAACTGCCGCCGGGTGACCGAGAGCTGCTTGCGGACGTCGACCCACTCGGCGGTCGGCAGATTCGAGAAGTCCTTCGGGCAGACCAGCAGGACGTCGGGCCGGGTCCGGCCGGCCGCCACCTCGTCGAGCGCGAGCACGTACACCGCGGACTGCCGGGCCGCGGCGCCGACCTTCAGCGCGTCCGCGCCGCCGTCCAGGATCGGGAAGGACTTGATCTCCACCACCGTCCAGGACCCGTCGGGCCGCACCGCCACCGCGTCCGGCTCCAGATACGCCAGCGACCCCGCGACCTCGAGGGCCAGCAGCGGATGGTCGAGCAGCGTCCAGGAACCGGCAGGTGCCTCGGCGAGCGCCAGCCGCGTACGGGCCGCCCGGCCCTCGGGCCCCGCCGCCGACAGATCGGGGACCTCGGCGGACTCCGGAATCCCCGCGGCCGTCTCCGCCGCGCCCAGCAGCCGCAGCAACTCGGCGCAGCCGTCCCGTTTGACGCGGGCCTCGAAGGCGTGGCCGCGCGAGAAGGCGAAGCGGGACTGGCCGAACCGGGCGGGCGCGCCCAGCACTTCGGCGACCGCGCCCTTGTCGACCCCGGCGGCGTCCAGCAGCGCGCGGCGGCGGCAGCCGGGGTTGGCGGCCAGCGCGGCCAGCGCCCGTGCGTCGAGCGGCCGTGGCGCGGTGTCGGGGCCGCGCAGCGCGGCCAGCCGTTCCCGCAGCGAGTGGTGGTGGTGCGTAGTGCTCACCCGCGAAAGTGTGGCACTCGGCTACGACATCCGGCTCTGTCCGGCGTGTTCGCCCGCCGCACGCGGGTCGTCGGCGTCGTCCGGCCCGTCCGCGCCGGGCGGTACGGACACGGTCCGCGGCTTCGGTACGGAGGCGCCGCCACCGGGCGCCGGAATGCTCGCGGCGACACCGCTGACACCCGTGGCATGCGCGCCGTTGGACACCTGCGTGCCGTTGGACACGTGCGTGCCGTTGGAGACCTGCGCGGTATTGGCGACGTGCGCGGTGACCACCGCGGACGACGCACCGGACACCGGCTCCGTCTCCTCGGCCGTCTGCCTGCCCAGGGCTTCCTTCACGCGCGCCAGCAGCCGGTCGGCGACCCGCAGCGCGGGCTTCGCCAGCAGATAGCCCAGGCCCATCACGGCGACACCGGCCACCGCGTCCAGCAGATAGTGGTTGGCGGTGCCCATCACGACACACGCCGTCGTCACCGGGTAGAGCACGCCCAGGGTGCGCACCACCCTGTTCCGCCCGTAGCGCCACAGGATGATCCCGCACCACAGCGACCAGCCCACGTGGAGGCTGGGCATCGCCGCGTACTGGTTGGTGAGATGTCCCATACCGCGCGGCGCGCTCGCGTCGGTGCCCCACCAGCCGTAGGAGCCGTACTGCGCCATCGTGTCGATGAAGCCGTGCCCGCCGCCGATCAGCCGCGGCGGCGCGGTGGGCGCCACGGTGAAGCCGACCAGACCGATCAGCGTCGAGATCATCAGCCACGTGCGCGCCACCCGGTAGTGCGTCGGGCGGCGGCGCCACAGCCAGATCAGGATGCTCGGCGTCACCACATAGTGCAGCGACGCGTACGCGAAGTCCGCGGGCACGCCCAGGAAGGCGTGCTGCGTGAAGAGCTTGTTGAACCAGCGCTCCGGATCGATGTGCAGGAGCTGCTCGAAGTGCAGGATGTCCGCGCCGTGTTCGACGGCGTCGTCCACGTCCCCCCTGACCAGCAGGCGGGCGCCGGAGTAGAGCGCGTAAATCACCGCGATGAGCGGCAGCTCGGTCCACCAGCGCAGCTTCCCCCGGTAGGCGGCGGCGCGCGGCGCGGTGGCGGTGATCGTCATGCGGGCGTCTCTCCAGGTTCTCCGAAGGCCGCGGGCGGGCGGTCATGGTCTTGGCGCGTACCCTCTACCGTACGACGTACGCTAAACGCCACGTACACCGGCCCAGAACTACGGAAGAAACTCCGACATCGTACGGTGTTCAACGTTCCGTAGCAGGGGTATGTGCAGTCGAGGACGCCCGGTCCGCTCTCCGGGTTGCCTTCCTCGGCGTATTCCTCGACGTGTTGGCGACGTTCCGGCCTCGGCGTACCCCGTCGCACGAGGCACCCCAGCGTGACTGTTGTACGACTGAAGTACGACTGAGTACGAGAAACAAGAGAATCGGATGTCCGTCACCCAGCCGGTCCGCTCCCCACGGCGCCGCGCTCCCCGCAACTCGCTCAACCCCGACCGTATCCTCGACGCCGCGATCACCCTCCTCGACCGCGAGGGCGCCGAGGCGTTCACCATGCGCGCGCTCGCCCAGGAACTCGGCGTCGGCACCATGGCGGTCTACTCCCACTTCCGGGGCAAGGACGAGATCAGCGACGCCGTGGCACAGCGTCTAATGGACACGATAGAGCTTCCGCCCACCGGCACGGGCGACCCGCGAGGTGAGCTGCGGGAGGTCTGCCGCGGCGTCTACGGGCTCTTCACCGAGCACCCCTCCGCGCTCCAGCTCCTCACGATCAGGCCGCTGCGCGGCGACGACGCCATAGCCGTCATCGACCGCATGCTCGACCTGCTCAGGCGCGCCGGGCTCGGCCGCGCCGACGCGGCCCACGCGCACGTGGCCCTCATGCAGTACACCGTCGGCTCCGCCCTGTGGAACACCCGGCGGGCCCGCGCCCTGTGCGAGGACGGGGTACGCGACCGGGTCCGCGCCAAGATCGACGCCCTGCCGCCCGACGTCTACCCCGCCCTCGTCAGCCTCGCGCCCGAACTCCTCTGCGCCCAGGACCAGGGGTCCGCGCAGTACGAATTCGGCCTCGAAGGGCTGCTGGAGGGTCTGCTCGGCGGCGGCCAGGGGCTCTGAGGGCGGGCACGGCGGGGCCGTGAGGGCGGGGACGGCGGGGCCGTGAGCGATGATGGGGGCCCGTTTCCTAGGAAAGGCACCGCCGCATGGCTCCGCGCATTCTTCTGGTCAGACACGGCCAGACGGAATGGTCCCTGTCCGGGCGGCACACCGGCCGTACCGACATCCCCCTCACCGAGGAGGGGCGGCGCACCGCCCGGATCCTCGGGGAGCGGCTCGCGCGCGGGCCCTGGAACGGACTTCCCGACGTCGAGGTCCGCACGAGTCCGCTGCTGCGGGCCGCCGAGACCTGTGACCTCACCGGTTTCGGCGGCGCCGCCAAGGAGTGGGACGCGCTGGTCGAATGGGACTACGGCGACTACGAGGGCCTGACGCCCGCCCAGCTCCAGGACCTGCGGCCCGGCTTCACCATCTGGCGCGACGGCGTGCCGGGCGGCGAGGCGCTGGCCGAGGTCGCCGCGCGCGCCGACCAGGTCGTCTCCTGGGCGCGGTCCGCCGAGCGCGACGTCCTCGTCTTCGCCCACGGGCACTTCCTGCGCGTCCTCGGGGCCCGCTGGCTCGACCTCGACCCGTCCTTCGCCGGCGCCCTCCGCCTCGACCCCGCCTCCCTGTCCATCCTCGGCTGGGCCTACGGCGCCCCGGCGATCGAACGCTGGAACGACACCGGTCACTTGGCGTGAGGCCCTGACCGCGCCCCGCCCCGTACCCGCGCCGTCCCCGCCCCGTACCCGCGCCGTCCCCGCGCCGTCCCCGCACCGTCCCCTCCGCGTCCTCGGCTCAGGAGGCGGGCGTCGGCAGGGGGCGGTCCAGGAGGAAGGACCGCAGGAGGGCGGTGTAGAGGGCGGGCTGGTCGTGGGAGATGGCGTGGCCCGCGTCCTTGACGCGCACGAGGCGGGAGTCCGGGAGGGTCTGTCGGTACTCCTCGGTCACGGCGGGCTTGATGAAGTCGCAGCTTCCCCGCATGACCAGGGACGGAACGTGGATCGCGCGCAGCCTCGGCCGCGGGTCGGGGAGCTGCTCGAAGTCCTTGACGGTCATCTGGTTGCTGTAGAAGCCCTGGGGGTTGGCGTGCGCCTCCGAGGCCGCGGCGTCCGCGCAGGAGGTGGTGTCCTTGCCGAGCAGGGCCACCTCGTGCATCCAGTGGTCGAGTTCGCCGTCGCCCACCAGGGCGTGCGCGGCGCGCGCGTTGATCTGGAGCAGCAGACTGGCGGCGATCAGCCGCGGCTTGCTGTCCAGCCGGTCACGGGCCGCCCGCTGGGCCGGTGTCAGGTGGTCCCAGGGGTCTCCCGCCGCGGAGCCGGGGAATTCGTGGCCCCACAGCGCGCCGGGCGAGGTGAACACGGCCTTGGCGACGTGCGTGCCGTGCGCCAGCAGGTACTGGGCGGCCAGCGAACCGCCCCACGACTGGCCGACGACGATGATCCGGTCCGCCCCGATCGTGCGGCGGATCGCGTCGAGGTCCGCGACCTGGCGCGCCACCGTGTACCCGGTGACGTCGGAGAGCCGGGTGGAGCGTCCGGCGCCCACCTGGTCGTACGCGTAGACGTCGAAGCCGTCCGCGGCCAACTCCCGGCCGCCGGTGGGGATGCCCTCCGACGGGGTGCCGGGGCCGCCGTGCAGGAAGACGACCGGGGTCGGCCTCGGGGTGCCGACGGCGGGTGCGTGCACATAGGCGATCCGTGAACCGGTCGGCAGATTCCAGAATCTGACGTCCGCCGGGACCGGGGCCGAGGCGGAGGTCGGCATCGGGCGGAAGACCGTACCGGCGGCGAGCGCGCAGACGCCGAGGAGCAGGACGCCGGTGAGGACGCAGGTCGCCCGCAGGCCGCCCTTGCCGAGCAGGGCGAACGCCCCTCGGCCGAGCGCCGCGGCCGTCCCCGCGGCGACCACCAGGCCGCACAGGGCGAGCAGCGGGACGTTCGCGGTCGCGAACGCCGCCGCGAAGAAACCGGCGGTCGCGGTGACGGGCGTCAGCGCCACGGTGACGACGAGGAGGACGCCGCCGAATATGCGGCGGGCGAGCGGGGGAAGCGCGGGAAGCGGGGGAAGTCTCAGTGCCATGCCGCCGAGGCTAGGTACGCGCGGGTCACCCGGTCGTCGTGCGCCCGGACGACCGGCGTTCGGCGAAATCCGCTGGTCGGCGGGGTCCCGACCCCCGCCGCGCGGCGGGGGGCCCGGCCGGCCGCAGCGGCTCAGATCTGTCTCGTACGGGGGCGGGGGGCGGCGGATTCAGCCGGCTCCGGGGCGGGTCAGATCTGTCTTGTACGGGGGCTGCGGGCGGCGGATTCAGCTGGCTCCGGGGCGGACCAGACCCGTCTCGTACGCGGCGATCGTCGCCTGGACCCGGTCGCGTACGCCCAGCTTGCCGAGGACCACGGCGACGTGGTCCTTGACGGTGGCCGGGCTGATGCCCAGGACGGCGGCGATCTCGGCGTTGGCCAGGCCGCGCGCCACGTGCCGCAGGACCTCGGTCTCGCGCGGGGTGAGGCGCGCCAGCCGCGCCGGGTCGGCGGGGACGGGCCCGGCGGCGTACCGCTCGATCAGCCGTCCGGTCACCGCGGGGTCGAGCAGGGCGGCCCCGCCGGCCACCACCCGTACGGCGTCCACGACCCGTTCCGGCTCGGCGTCCTTGAGCAGGAAGCCGACGGCCCCGGCGCGCAGCGCGGCGAACACGTACTCGTCGAGGTCGAAGCTGGTGAGCACGATGACACGGGTGGCGGGGGCGCCCGCGACGATCCGGGCCGTGGCGGCCAGACCGCCGGTGCCGGGCATCCTGATGTCCATCAGCGCGACGTCCGGGCGCAGTTCGAGAGCGAGCGCCACCGCCGACTCCCCGTCGTCGGCCTGGCCGACGACCGACAGGCCGGGCTCCGCGTCGACGATCGCCGCGATGCCCGCGCGTACGACCGCCTGGTCGTCCGCGACCGTCACCCTGATCGTGATGGGAACACCTCCGGCAGCCACACGCGCACCGCGTCGTCGTCGGTCCTGGTGAGCGTACCGCCCACCGCGTCGGCCACCGCCCGTACCCGGCGCAGGGCGCCGGGGCCGCCGGGCGGCGGCGCGGTGAGTTCGACACCCGCGTCCAGGCGCAGCACGGTGAGGGTGACGCCCTCGGCGAGCAGCAGCGCCGCGACCCGGTACGCGGCCACCCCCACGACGACGGTCACCGCCCGGTGCGGCCCCCGGTAGCGGACGGTCGCGCCGTACCGGCCCGCCAGCGCGGCGATCCCCGCCACCGTGGGCGGCGGAGTGCTCGCGCCGTCCCGGCCGCGCAGGTCACGCAGGAGTTCGCGGAGCGCGCCCAGGGCCGCGCGCGCCTCGTCGAGAACGGTGTCGAGCCGTCCCGCGTCGGCCGCGTCCGCCACATTCGCCGCGTATTGCCGGGCGGTACGCAGCAGGCCCGCCGCGATCAGGCGGCGCTGGTCGCGTACGGCGGCGTCGGCGTCCCGTTCGAGCCATTCCCGCCCCCGCGCCGCCACCGCCCCGCGCCGCTCCCGCCGCCGGGCGGTGGCCAGACCCAGCCACCACAGCGCGAACGACGGCACCGCCAGCAGCCCGGTCAGCGCCGCCCAGGCCGCCGTCCTGCTGCCGGTGATGCCGTCCGCGCTGGCCAGCGCGAGACCGCCGGTCACGGCCACCGCCACCGGCGCCATCAGCCCGCGCCGCACCGCCAGATACGCGCCCGCGCTGAAGACGAACGTCAGCTCGACCCACCAATAGACGAGGAAAATGTCACTGACCGGCGGCCGGGTCCACCCGGCCCTGTCGCACCCCCACCACAGCACCAGCGCCGACAGCACCGCCACCAGCCCCGCCCCCGGCGCCCGCGACCGCCACCCCAACGGCACCGCGTGCAGCCCGGACAGGACCACCACCGGCACGCTCGGCAGCAGCCCGCGAAACGAGTCGGGCACGTCGTCCGAGAGCAGGCTCGCGCCGAGCGACAGCGCGACGGCCAGGACGACCAGCGCCCAGTCGAGCGCGGTGGGTCCCCGCCACAGGGGGCGGCGGTGGTCGGGTGTCCCGCCGGGTGTCCGGCCGGACGCGGCTTGTGCGACCGGGAGTTCGGCCCGCACCGTCCAGCCGGGGCCGTCCGGGCCGTAACGGAGCGTGCCCCCGGCGGCGGCCACGGTCGTCCGCAGACCGGCCAGGCCGTGGCCCGTGCCGAGGCGGGGTTCGAGCGCCGTGCCGCCGCTGTCGCCGACCGTGACCGTGACCACGCCGGGGGCGGCCTCGACGGCGATACGGATCGCCGAACCGCGGGCGTAGCGCGCCGCGTTGGTCAGGGCCTCGCGCACGACGCGGTACGCGAGGGCGGCGGTCGGCGCGGGGACCGCCGCGGCGGTGCACTCGTAGTGGGCGCCGGCCTCGGCGGCGAGGGCCGCGACGGCGTCGAGGTCCGCCGCTCTTTCGTCCTCGTGGTCGGTGAGGACGTCGAGTTCCGCGATCGCCTGGCGGGCGGCGGTGCCCGCGTGGCGCAGCGCGGCCGTCGTGCGCTCGGGGTCGGCGAGGCGCTGCGCCGCCGCGGCGGAGACCACGATCGCCGTCAGGCGCTGGGCGGCGACGTCGTGCAACTCGACCGCGAGCCGGTCGCGTTCCGCGAGGGCCGCGAAGCGGGGGATCTGGGGTGCGCCGGTACGGTACGCGGCCAGGGCCGAGCGCTCGGCGCGCCTGCGTTTCCGCGAGCGGCCCAGGGCCCATGCGACGGCCGCGGCGCCCGCCGCCACGAGGGCGGTGCCCGCGACGTTCCACGGCCTCAGGCCGGCCGCGGCGGCGGTGGCGGTGGCCATCGCGACGGCGCCGGCCGCGGCGGCGGCGGCGAGGCCGGCGGTGCGGTGGCTGGCGAGCAGGTGCAGCGTCAGCAGCGCCGCGGTGGACGCGGCGACTCCTGCGACGGTTCCACCGTCCACCGCCCCTCACCCCCTCCCCGCACCCTAACGAACCCGCCTCCGCCCTTCGTGTCTTGCTTCCTTTTCCCGCCCGCCCACCCGTGCGGGTGTTTTGTCGTCTGCGGGTGCCGCTTGTGCCTGGTCGGTGCCGGTCCGGGGCACCTCCTCGAAATCCGTATCACCTGGCCTTCGCGAATCCGGCACCCGGCCGTCAACGTATTTCTGCGGGGGCACCCCGGCCCGTCCCCTCCCGGTCCGTCGGCGTCCGACGGTCCGGTGGGGGTGGCGGAGGGGGGTGGGTGGGTTCGGGTGCGTCGGCGGCTGACGGTCCGCTGAGGTGGTGGTGGAGGGGGTGGGTGGGAGCCCGGCCCCTGCGCGCCCCGACCTTCCGGCGGGGTAGGTGGAGGGGGTGGGGGTCCGGGCCCTGTGCGCCCCGACCTTCCGGCGGGGTGGGCGAAGGGGGGTGGGTGGGAGCCCGGTTCCTGCGCGCCCGACTGTCCGGCCGGGTGGGCGAGGGGGGTCGGGGCCTGGGGGAGGCGACGGTCTGGCGGGGTGGGCAGGGGTGGAGTTGGGTGCTTGGGGAAGGGCCGAGGTCTTGCGGCTTGCTGGGAGGGGGCACCGGCGCAGGGCGGCCCGCCGAAAGAATCCCCCTCCCGGCAACCCCCGCCGGACAGGCGGACGCCGACGTACCGGGAGGGGACGGGCCGGGGTGCCCCCGCAGAAATGCGGTGACAAGAAGGGCACCGGATACGCGGGGCCAGGTAGCCGCATTTCGAGGAGGTGCCCCGGACCGGCACCGACCAGGCACAGGCGGCACCCGCAGACGAAGAAAGCACCCGCACGGGTGGGCGGGCGGGCAAAGACAAAGGGCAAGAGGGCTAGCGGCCAGGAGGGCGGCGGGCGAGCACGGGACGCTGTCCCTCGTCTACGACCGGGTCCGCTGAGGTGCCGCGTGCTACGCCACCAGCATCGCGCGGATGCGGGAGGAGCGGACCTGTCCGAGGAGGCGCAGCGCGCGCGAGCGCGCCGCCTGGGCCTCCTCGGGCTGGCCGGACGCGGCCAGATTGAGGGCGAGTTCGGCCTCGTACAGGGCGATGTTCCGGGTGAAGTGCGGGTCCTGGAGGCGGACGGCCTCGCGGGCGGCGGCAGCGGCGCGGGAGTGGGCGCCGAGGGCGGACCATGCCTGGGCGGCGAGGCCGGAGAGTTCGGCTTCGCCGAAGAACGTCATCCAGGCGGGGTCGGCGTCGCGCGGGCCGGAGGCGAAGAGGGAGTGGGCGCGGGAGAGGGCGAGTTCGCAGCCGCGCCGGTCGCCGAGCCCGGCGCGTCCCCCGGCCTCGCGCAGGGCGAGCAGGGAGAGCAGCCGAGGGGAGCCGAAGAAGCGGGCGAGGAGCTGGGCGGCCTGGGCGGCGCGGACGGCCTCGCGGGGGCGCCCGGCGTCGCGGGCGAGGAAGGCGGTGTTGCAGAAGGCGTGGGCCTCCAGGGCGGAGTCCCCGGCCATCCGGGCGGTGGCCAGCGCCTCGGCGTAGTACGAGCGGGCCTCGGTGAGCCGCCCGGAGTCGTGGGCCAACCAGCCGACGGAGATGGCCAGTTCACCGGCGCCGGAGGCGAGCCCGGCGGCCACGGCGGGCCCGTGGCTGCTCTCGTCCAGGAGCCGGTAGGCCGTGCGCAGGGCGTCTCCGGCGTCGTCGTAGAGGCCGTCGGCGCCGTGCCGGTCGTCGTGCAGCCGGATCTGCCGGACGGACTCGTGGACGGCGCGTACCTCGGAGGAACCGGCGCGGCCCGTCGTACGGCCTCGGTCCCGGCCGCCCTGCGCGGGCACCAGGGTGCTGGCGAGGGCGGCGGAGCCGCCGGTCATGAATGCGCGACGCAGCACGTCGCTCTCCTCGTACGTCGGATCGGGAAGGCCGGCGGAAGCCGTGGGGCTGGCAGGGCCGGCAGGGCCGGAAGGGCCGGTGGGGGAGGGCAGGACGGAGAGGGCGGGCGGACCGGCGGCGGCGCCGGACTCGGGGGAGCGGCGGGCGCGGCCCCGTACCGCCCGGCGGGGTGCGAAGCCCATGTCCGCCGAGGTCAGGTCGGGGAACAGATGGCGGAAGACCCGCTGGTAGGCGTAGTTGGGGCAGCGGATCTCCCCGCTCTCCAGCCGCCCGATGTACCGCGCGTCGCAGCTCACGTGCTCGCCGATCTCGCGGGCGGCGCGCCGTACCGCCGCCGCGAATTCGCCCGGCGACCGGTCGCCGCGCAACTGACGGAAGGCGGTGTTGGGCGTGTACGGGGAAGCGGACGCGGCGGCGGACGACCCGGTGGCGCGGGGGAGAGGGGGCAGGGGGAACGACGTCATGACGGACTCCCGGACGGACGGTGCCGCTCGGCGGCGGGGACGACCGTACCGGGGAATCGGGCCCGCGAAATACTCAATTTGCCTACAAAACGGATATCTCACGCGCTATCCGCCATGAAACGCCACCCCTTACGGCGTCATTCACGCGTAGCCGTTGACGCCGGGGCGCGTTGATACGGGTGTGGTGCCGATCCCATCGTGAGCGTGAGGAGAGTTGCCTTGTTGGACACCAGCGGGTCACACACGTCGGGTCCGAGCACGGAGAGCAGCCAACTGCCGCCGCCGTGCGACCTGGTCACCGTGCCGACCAGGCAGGGTCTGGAAGCGGTCGACATCCTGCGGCTGAGCAGCGGAGTCGGTCCCGTACTGCACGACAACTCCGGGCACAGCCTCGGCTTCCTCGTCCCGCCCGGCACCGCGGACTGCTGGGACGTCCCCGGCAGCTCGTGTACCAGCACCGACGGCCGCGGTCTGGTCATCGGTGACGAGCCGCCCGTCGAGGACACCGGCTGGCTGGTGCCGCCGCACACCGACACGGTCGTCACCGACCCGGCCGTACTGCGCGCGGCCCTCGGCATGGCGGCCCGCACCATCGAGCTGGCCGACGGCTTCTGCCCCTCCGCGGATTACCACCGCCCGGCCGAGTCGGCCCTGCGGACCGCGGACGCGACCCCGGGGTACCGCTAGGGCCTGTCCAGCGGATCACGCACGGCCTCTCCGGCCTCTCCGGCCTCCCCGCCCCTGACCCGCCCGGCCGCCGGCCGTCCCCGATAATCGGGGGATGGCAGGCAAGCGGCAGAGCGGCGGCAGGGCGCGTACCCCGGACACGGTCGAGGCGCAGGTGGGCGGCGGACTCGCCGCGCTCGTGCCCGACCGGGCGCGCCCCGGCGGCTGGACGCTGCTGATCGACGGCGCCCCGCAGTCGCACGTGGACCTCGCGGACCCCGCGCACCTGGACTTCTCCTACCAGCGCAGGCTCGGCCACCTGATCGACCTGGCCGCGCCGCCCGGCCGCCCGTTGCAGGTCCTGCACCTGGGCGGGGGCGCCCTGACGCTGGCCCGCTACACCGCGCACACCCGGCCGCGCTCCACCCAGCAGGTCGTGGAACTGGACACCGCGCTGGTCGAGTTGGTCCGCGCCGAACTGCCCTGGGACCGCGGCTGGCGGATCAAGGTACGCGGCGGCGACGCCCGCGCGGGCCTGGCCAAACTGCCCGACGGCTGGGCCGACCTGGTCATCGCCGACGTCTTCGGCGGCGCCCGCACCCCCGCCCACCTCACCAGCGCCGAATTCCTCACCGAGGTCCGCCGGGTGCTGCGCCCCGACGGGCACTACGCCGCCAACCTCGCCGACGGCGGGCGGCTGGACTTCCTGCGCGCGCAGATCGCCACCGTACGGGCCGCCTTCGCCGAGGTCTGCCTGGCCGCGGACCCCGCCGTGCTGCGCGGCAAGAGATTCGGCAATCTCATCCTCTACGCCGCCGACCACCCGCTGCCGGTCGCCGAACTGACCCGCAGGGTCGCCACCGACCCGCACCCCGGCCGGGTCGAACACGGCCGCGGGCTGGCGGACTTCGCGGGCGGCGCGCCCGTCGTCACGGACGCCACGGCCGCCGACTCCCCGGCGCCACCGCCCGGCGTCTTCACGTAAGCCCGCGGCCTGCCCCGTGGCGGAGGGCCGGGCGTCAGTCCTCGAAGGCCTGGACCGTCGGCGTGTGGCCGTTCCAGGTGCAGAAGACGGAGGACGAGCCGCTGCCGGAGGTCTCGGTGAAGGTCACCCGCAGCCAGCCGTCCTGCGTCCAGACCTGCATCTGCCAGCCCGGATTGGGCGTCGCGGAGACCAGCGACGCCGAGTCGGGGCCCAGGTCGAGGGCTACCCGGCCGCCCTCCACGGTGTAGCTGTGCACATGGCCGGTGTCGCCGCTCGCCGTGGCGGTCGCCTTCGGCGTGCCCGGCGGCGTCTTCGGCGGCACCTTGGCGTTGCCGGTGACCGGGGGCGGGGCCGTCGCCCTGGTGTGCGTGGCGGTCGGCGTCGCGGGCGGCGTCGGCTTCGGGCGGTGCGTGGAGGACACGACCGGCGGGTCCCCGTCCGAGATCGGCAGGGCGCGCGGCGGGTCGTACGCCGTACGCAGCACCGAGTGCACGCCGAACCACGACAAGGTCACGGCCGCCGCGGTCGCCAGCGCCCAGGCGCCGACATGGAACAGTCCTCTGTGCACGCGCGCCATACTGCCGCACCCGCCCGCCGCCCGGAACACGTACCGGAACGCCCGGCTCAGCGTCCGGCTCAACACCGGATTCGGCGCCGGGCCCAGCGGCTGGCCGAAGCACCGCCGTCCGCGAGACCGCCCGCCCCGCCGCGCGTCCGATGCGCCCCTTTACGCACCCCCGTCCGCACCCCGTACGCACCTCGGATCGTCGGGCGGGCCGGTGCCCGGTCCCCCGGATGGGCTAGGTTGCGGCGCATGGCAAGTGTGCTCGTGGTCGAGGACGACCAGTTCGTGCGGTCCGCCCTCATTCGGCACCTCACCGAGGCGTCCCACACGGTACGCAGCGTGGGGACGGCTCTTGAGGCGTTGCGGGAGGTCGCGCAGGTCGGCTTCGACGTGGTCATCCTCGACCTCGGCCTGCCCGACCTCGACGGGTCCGAGGCGCTGAAGATGCTGCGCGGCCTCAGCGACGTACCGGTGATCATCGCGACCGCGCGGGACGACGAGGCCGAGGTCGTACGCCTGCTCAACGCCGGGGCCGACGACTACCTGATCAAGCCGTTCTCCGTCGAGCACCTGTCGGCGCGGCTCTCCGCCGTCCTGCGGCGCGCCCGCAGCCGGTCCGCCGCGCCCACCGCGGACGCCCTGATCCACGTCGGCGGCCTGCACATCGACGTACGCCGCCGCCAAGCGGTCCTGGACGGCGCCGTCCTCGACCTGACCCGCCGCGAATTCGACCTGCTGGCCTTCCTCGCCGCCCGGCCCGGCGTCGTCGTCGCCCGCCGCGAACTGCTCGCCGAGGTCTGGCAGCAGTCGTACGGCGACGACCAGACCATCGACGTCCACCTGTCGTGGCTGCGCCGCAAGCTCGGCGAGACCGCGGCCAGCCCGCGCTATCTGCACACCCTGCGCGGCGTCGGCGTCAAACTCGAACCGCCCGCCGCCCTGCCGCCCACCGCGATAGCGCCCGCCCCCGCGGCGCCGCCGTCATGAGATGGGCGCTGATCAAGGTGAGCCTGGCGGTGACGGCGATGGTCGTCATCGCCTTCGCCGTACCGCTCGGCCTGGTCGTCAAGGAACTGGCCCGCGACCGCGCGCTCACCAACGCCGAACGCCAGGCCGCCGCGATCGGGCCCGCCCTGGCCATCACCACCGACCGGGGTGAGCTGGAACGCGCCATCGCCAGCACCCAGGCGGGCGCCGAGTCCCGGATCGCGCTGCGCATACCGGCCACCGCGCAGTCCGCGGCCGTCGGCATCGGCACCCCGCACGCCACCGACGCCGCGCTGCACACCGCCTCGGCGTACGGCGAGGCCGCGACCGTACGCGTCCCCGGCGGATACGCGCTGCTCCAGCCGACCGCCGTCAGCTCGGGGACGGTCGCGGTCGTCGAGGTGTTCGTGCCCGACGACGACATCAACCGCGGTGTCCCCACCGCCTGGCTGGTGCTGGCCGCCGTCGGAATCGGCCTGATCGTCGGCTCGGTCGCCATCGCCGACCGGCTCGGCACCCGCATGGTCCGCCCCGCCGCCCGGCTCGCGGGCGCCGCGCAGCGCCTCGGCGAAGGCGACCTGGCGGTACGGGTTCCCGAGGCCGGTCCCAGCGAACTGCGGTCCGCCGCCGCCGCGTTCAACGCCATGGCCGACCAGGTGGTCGAACTCCTCGCCAGCGAAAGGGAGTTGGCGGCCGATCTCTCGCACCGGCTGCGCACCCCGCTCACCGTGCTGCGGCTCAACACCGCGTCCCTCGGCGAAGGTCCGGCCGCCGACCAGACCCGCGCGGCCGTCGCCCAGCTCGAACGCGAGGTCGACCAGATCATCCGCGCCGCCCGCGAACAGCGCGGCGCCCACACCGCGACCGGCGCCGCCGGGTGCGACGCCGCCGAGGTCATCCGCGAACGGATGGCCTTCTGGTCCGCGCTCGCCGAGGACGAGGGCCGCGAGGTCCGCTCCGCGGGGGCCGACCGGCCGGTACGGGTCCCCGTCGCCCGCGCCGAACTGGCCGCCGCCCTCGACGCCATGCTCGGCAACGTCTTCCGCCACACCCCGGAGGGCACCGCCTTCGCCGTCGACGTCCACCGCGGCGACGACGCCGTCATCGTCCTCGTCTCCGACGCCGGACCCGGCGTCGCCGACCCGGCCGCCGCCCTGCGCCGCGGCCACGGCGCGGGCGGCCAGGGCTCCACCGGCCTCGGCCTCGACATCGTCCGCCGCGTTGCCGAATCCACCGGAGGCGACCTCGCCGTCGGCCGCAGCGTCCTCGGCGGCGCCGAGATCCGCCTCTGGCTCGCCCTCTCCCCCCACACCACCACCCCCCACCCCACCCACCGCCGCACCCCCCTCAACCGCCACCGCTGAGCCCGCAGCGCGCCCGGCGCGTGTGCCGGAAGCCAGGATTCAGCCCGTCCGGCGTCTGTGGGGGCGCCTCCCCGCGCTGGCTGGGGGCGACGAGCCCCGCCGGCGATGAGGCCCCACCTTTAACGGCTCCCTTGCGCCGCCTTAAGCGCGCCATAAGAACCCCGTCCGCAGCCCGGACCAGCCAATTTGTCCCCTCTCCGCGCGCTAGCGTGCCAACGCGTCCCCCTCCCCCCAACCCCCAAGAGGCAGGCTCGAACATGGCAACAACGCACCGCCGTCGCCCCAGCCGGAAGGTCCAACTGATAGGCGGCCTCACCGCCGTCGCCGCCGTAGCCGGAGGCGCCTTCGCACTGGCGGGATCGGCGAGTGCCGCGTCGGTCGGGGCGGTGTACTCCAAGACCAGCGGGTGGGACGGCGGTTACACCGGCCAGTACGAGATCACGAACTCCGCGAGCAGCGCCCTCACCGGCTGGACGCTGAAGTTCGACCTGCCTGCGGGAACGAAGATCAGCTCGCTGTGGAACGGCAGTTACCAGGTGTCGGGCCAGACGGTCACCGTCACCGCGGAGAGCTGGAACGGCACGATCGCCCCCGGCGGCAAAGTCGACGTCGGCTTCGTGACGAGCGCGTCCGGCGCGGCGGGCGACCCCGTCAACTGCCTGATCAACAACGCGAAGTGCTCGGTCTCCGACGGCCCCACGCAGACCCCGACGGGCCACCCGACGCAGACCGCGACCGCGACGGCGACCCCGACCCAGAAGCCCACGCAGACCCCCACCCAGAGCCCGACGCCCACCGCCACCCCGACCTCGGGCGGCGGCGGCACCACGGCGTCCAGCGGCTTCGCCCCCTACGTCGACACCTCCCTCTACCCGGCGTATGACCTCGTCGCCGCGTCGAAGGCCAACGGCGTCAAGGAGTTCAACCTCGCCTTCCTCGTGTCCGGCGGCGGCTGCGTCCCCAAGTGGGGCGGCGTCACCGACCTGGGCGGTGACGCGGTGGCCGCGCAGATCGGCGCGCTGCGGGCGGCCGGCGGCGACGTACGCGTATCGTTCGGCGGCGCCAACGGTACGGAACTGGCCTCGGCGTGCTCCTCGGCGTCGGACCTGGCGGCGGCGTACGGCAAGGCCATCGACCAGTTCAAGCTCACGAAGGTCGACTTCGACGTGGAGGGCGGCGCGCTGCCGGACACCGCGGCCAACACCCGCCGCGCGCAGGCCATCGCCCAACTCCAGAAGAGCCACAGCGGACTCGAGGTCTCGTACACGCTGCCCGCGATGCCGACCGGGCTCACGCAGGACGGCATCAATCTGCTGAGCAACGCCAAGAGCAACGGGGTGGACATCCACGCCGTCAACATCATGGCGATGGACTACGGTTCCTCGTTCAGCGGCGACATGGGCCAGTACGCGATCGACGGCGCGACCGCCACGCAGGCGCAGGTCAAGAGCGTGCTCGGGATCTCCGACGCCGCCGCGTGGAAGAAGATCGCGGTGACGCCGATGATCGGCGTCAACGACGTCGCCACCGAGATCTTCACCGTCGAGGACGCCACGCAGTTGGTGACCTTCGCCAAGTCCAAGGGCCTGGCGTGGCTGTCGATGTGGTCCGCGACCCGCGACAAGCAGTGCGCGGGCGGCGCGCAGAGCTGGGCCGACGCCTCGTGCAGCTCGATCGTGCAGAGCGCGGGCGCCTTCTCCAAGGCGTTCGCCGCGTACACCGGCTGACGGCACGTCACCTGTGAACGCCCCCTGAACCGTGCCTCTCCCACCCCCACGGGAGAGGAGCGCGGAGCGGTACGGACAGCACCCTCGAGCTGTCCGTACCGCTCCTTTTCCGTTCCCTCAGGAAGCCCCGTCCTCCTCCGCGACTCCCTGAAGGACGTTCTCGCGGGCGACGGCCGCGTACCAGTGGGCGCTCTGCTTGGGGATGCGGCGCTGTGTGCCGAAGTCGACGTAGACCGCGCCGAACCGCTTGCTGTAGCCGTACGCCCACTCGAAGTTGTCCATCAGCGACCACAGGAAGTAGCCGCGTACGTCCACGCCGTCGGCGATCGTGCGGTGGATCGCCGCCAGGTGGCTGCGCAGATACGCGATCCGCTCCGGGTCGTTGACCGTGCCCTCGGGCGAGATGTAGTCGTCGTAGGCGGCGCCGTTCTCGGTGACCATCATCGGCAGCCCCGGGTGCTCGCGCGCCACCCGGTGGATCAGGTCGTACAGACCGGTGGCGTCCACCGCCCAGCGCATCGCGGTGGTCTCGCCGGGCGGCAGGTGGAAGGCGACGTGCTCGGAGCCGGGCCACGGCGAGTGGTCGCTGGCGCCGTGCCCGTCGTTGCGGGGCACGTCGGGTCCGTCGGCGCGCTGCTTGCCGTCCGAAACCAGCGTCGGCGTGTAGTAGTTGATGCCCAGCAGGTCGATCGGCCGGGAGATCTCCGCGAGGTCGCCCTCCCGTACCAGCGACTCCCAGTCCACCAAGTGGGCGGTGTCCGCGAGGAGATCGGCCGGGTAGTCGCCGCCGAGGATCGGGCCGAGGAAGACCCGGTTGCCGACCGCGTCGATCCGGCGGGCCGCGTCGAGGTCGCCCGGTGAGGTGGTCAGCGGGCGGATCTGGTGCAGATTGAGGGTGATCGAGGTCTGCGCGGCGGCGGGCAGCGCGGAGCGCAGGGCCCCGATCGCCTTGCCGTGCGCGAGGTTGAGGTGGTGGACGGCCCGCAGCGCCGACTCCGGCTCGGTGCGGCCCGGCGCGTGCACGCCGGAGCCGTAGCCGAGGAAGGCCGAGCACCAGGGCTCGTTGAGGGTCGTCCAGTACGGCACCCGGTCGCCGATCGCGCCGGCCACCAGCGCCGCGTAGTCGGCGAACCGCTCGGCGGTGTCGCGTACCGTCCAGCCGCCGACGTCCTCCAGATCCTGCGGGAGGTCCCAGTGGTAGAGGGTGGCCACCGGCGTGATGCCGCGGTCGAGCAGCTCGTCGGTGAGCGAGCGGTAGAAGTCGAGGCCGCGCTGGACGGCCGGGCCGCGCCCGGTCGGCTGCACGCGCGACCAGGAGACGGAGAACCGGTACGCGCCCAGGCCCAGGTCGGACATGAGCGCGACGTCGTCGCGGAAGCGGTGGTAGTGGTCGGCCGCGATGTCACCCGTGTCCCCGTTGTGGACGCGGCCGGGCGTGTGGCTGAAGGTGTCCCAGATCGAAGGGGTGCGGCCGTCCTCGGCCGCGGCGCCCTCGATCTGGTAGGCGGCGGTGGCCGCCCCCCAGACGAAGCCGGGGGGAAAGCGGAGCGAGGCCGAGACATTGGCGCTCTCGGCGCTCTCGGAGCGGACAGCGGTCATAACGGGGGACTCCAGGGGAATCAGGGGTAAGCGGGGGAGGGGGCCAACAGGACGCTGCTCAGGGGGAGTTCAGGGGAGGCATGGGGGAGTTCGCGAAGGGTTCAGCTCTTGACGGCACCTGCCGTGATGCCGCCGACGATGTGCTTGCCGAGGACCGCGAAGACCAGCAGCAGCGGCAGCGTGGCGACCAGCGCGCCCGTCACCACGATCGAGTGGTCGATGGTGTGGTCACCGGAACCCAGACCGGCCAGCGCGACCTGAACCGTCGGGTTCTGCTGGTTGAGCGCGATGAACGGCCAGAAGAAGTCGTTCCACGACTGCACGAACACCAGCATTCCCAGCACGGCCATCGCGGGCCGCGCCACCGGGAACACCACGTGCCAGATGATCCGCAGGCTGTGCGCGCCGTCCACCCGCGCCGCCTCGACCAGTTCGATCGGCAGCGCCTCGGACAGGAACTGCCGCATGAAGAACACGCCGAAGGCGGCCACCAGCGACGGCAGGATGACGGACTGGATGTGCCCGACCCAGCCCAGGTTGGTGATGATCTGGTAGAGCGGGATCACGCTGAGCTGCGGCGGGATCGTCATCGTCGCGACCACCAGCATCAGCAGCGCGTTACGGCCGCGGAACTGGAGCTTGGCGAAGGCGAATCCGGCGAGCGTCGCGAACATCACCGTGCTGAACGACACGAAGCCCGCCACGATCGTGGAGTTGATCAGGGCCTTGCCCATGTCGACCTGGTCCCACACGATGTGCAGGTTGTCGATCAGATGGCTGCCGGGCAGCAGCGGCATCGGCGGCGTGACGATCTCGGCGTCCGTGCGCGACGCCGCCACCACCGTCCAGTACAGCGGGAACAGCGAGATCAGCGCCGCGACGACGAGGATGACGTACGCGACCGGGCCCGCGTGCTCCTGCTTGCCCGCCCCGCTCCTGCGCAGGAACCGGCGACGCGGGGGCTTGGGCGGCGGTACGGCGGTGGACCGCCGCGACGGCGCGGCCCCGAACGCTTGCGTTTCGGTTGTCTGTGCCATGAGGTCAGCCCCCGAGCTTCCGGCGGTTGGCCCGCACGATCAACAGTTGGACGGCGCCGATGAGCAGCAGGATCAGCAGCATCACCCAGGCCACGGCGGAGGCCTGGCCCAGCGCGCCGGTCGCCCAGCCCTTCTCGTACATGTAGAGGCTCAGCGTCTGGTACTGATGCGCGGAGCCGCCGCTGACGCCGACTCCGCCGCCGTAGATCAGCGGCTCACCGAAGAGCTGTGTGGCGCCGATCGTCGAGACCACGATGGTGAAGAGAATCGTCGGCCGGATCGAGGGGATCGTGACGCTGATGAACTGCCGCCAGCGCGAGGCCCCGTCGAGCGCCGCCGCCTCGTACAGGTCGGACGGCACGGCCTGCATCGCGGCCAGGTAGATCAGCGCGTTGTAGCCGGTCCAGCGCCAGGTCACGATCGCCGAAATGGCGATCTGCGCGGGCCACTTGGACGACTGCCAGTCGAGGTTGTGCACCCCGAAGTGGGCGAGGATCTGGTTGACCATCCCGTAGTCGGGATTGAAGAGCTGGACGAAGACCAGCGACGCCGCCGCGATCGAGGTGGCGTACGGCGCGAGCACCGCGACCCGGAAGAAGCCGCGCGCCCTGAGCTTGAAGTTCAGCAGGTGCGCGAGGCCGAGCGCCATCAGGAGCTGCGGCACGGTCGAGATCACCGCGAGCGAGAAGGTGTTGCGCAGCGCGTTCCAGAAGAACTCGCTGTCCCACAGGCGGGTGTAGTTCCGGAAGCCGACCCAACTGGCGTCGCCGCCGAGCTGCACCTGGTTGAAGGAGAGGTAGCCGGTGTAGATCAGCGGAAAGAGGCCGAAGGCCGCGAAGCAGATGAAGAACGGGGCGATGTACGCGTACGGCGACGCCTTGGTGTCCAGCCGGTACAGCCTGGAACGCCAGCCCGGGGGGCGGTGGGCGCCCTTGCCGGGCGAGCGGGGGGCGGCGGGCCGGGACGACGGAGGACTGCCGTCGGACGTCGCCCTGACGGAGGTGGCCACGAGTGGCGTCCTTCCCGTAGGGGTTCGGGCGAGGGTTGTGCGGTGACTGGAGGAGGGCCGCGGTCGTCCGGGGTGGTCCGGCCGCGGATGCGGGGGCGGTACGAGGTGCGGGGAGACGAGGTGCGGGCCGCCCGGCAGGTGGGAGACACTGCCGGGCGGCCCCGTCCGCGCTACTGGTCGATCTTGTCCTTGACCAGTGCCTTCACGTTCGACCACGCCTTTTCGGCCGAGGTGCCGTGCTGCTCCATGTCGAGGATTCCGTTGTCGGTGATGAAGGTCTTCACCTGACCGTCGTACTGGCCGATGGGCGCGGGCTGGATGCTCTCCGCGGTGGCCGAGTAGATCTTGCCGACGGGGGTGTCACCGAAGTACGGGTTCGTCGCGTTCTGCACGGCCGGGTCGGCGAGACCCGCCTTGGTCGACGGGATGTTGCCGTTTTTCGCGAAGACCTTCGCCTGCTGGGCGGGCGCGGTCAGCCAGGCGGCCAGCGCGGTCGCCTCCGCTATGTGCTTGCCGGCCTTGGGCACCGACAGGAACGAACCGCCCCAGTTGCCGGCCTGCGGCGGCGCGGCGATGTCCCACTTGCCCTGGTTGGCGGGGCCGGCCGAGTCCTTGATGATGCCGATCATCCAGCTCGGGCAGGCCACGGTCGCGAACTTGGAGTTCTTGAACGCCGCGTTCCAGGTGTTGGCGTCGAACTGCCGCAGCTTGTCGGTCAGTCCGTCCTTGACGGCCTCGGTCGCCAGGTCCCACGCCGTCTTCACACCGGGGCTGGTGTCGTAGATCAGCTTGCCGGACGCGTCGGAGTACTGCGTGGTCTGGCTGGAGACCACCGCGTTGAACAGGCCGCTGCCGGAGTCGGTGAAGGCCACACCCGAGGGCGCATTCGCCTTGAACTCCTTGCCGACGGCCAGGAACTTCGACCAGTCACCGGCCCACTTGGCCGCGACCGCCTCGCGGTCGTCGGGCAGACCCGCGGCCTTGAAGAGGTCCTTGCGGTAGCAGACCGCCATCGGGCCGATGTCGGTGCCCAGGCCGATCACCGAACCGTCGGTGGTGGTGGCCTGCTTCTCCTTGTAGTCCAGCCAGTCGCCGACGTTGACGCCCTTGGCCTTGCCCAGGTCCACGAACTTCGACGCCAGCGTCGGGCCGGTGGCCTCGGCGATGTAGCCGATCTCGATGGCCTGGATGTCGGAGAGGCCGCTGCCCTGGGAGAGGTGGAGCTTCAGGGCGTCCCAGTACTGCTGCCCGTCGGCGACGTTGTCCTCGACGATCGTGATGTTGGGGTGCAGCTTGTGGTACTCGGAGAAGAGGGCCGCGCCCGTCTTGTCGTCGTAGCCGAACGATCCGAAGTCACCGACGTGCAGCGTGATCTTCTCGGTCGAGGAGGCGGTGCTCCCGTTGCCCGAGTCCTTGCTCTTGCTGTCGCTGCTGCATCCGGTGATCAGGGTCGCGCAGGTCGCGAGACCCGCGACCGCGATGACTGCGGCCTTGCGGGTTCTGCCGGAAGTGCGCATTCCACTCTCCTTGTCAGGGTGGGTCTGGCGTGCGGTGGTGCGAGTGAGGGTGTGGGAGCGCTCCCACTAAGCTTGCCGGAACAATCCGGCCTCGGAGGGGTCAGTGTCAAGATGTGAAGTCGATTTCGTTGCCGGAACGTGTCCGGACCGGACCGATGGTCACTTCTTGAACGGATCGGACGCCGCGGGGCGGGTACGGTGAACACAGCGTGGGAGCGCTCTCAAGAGATCCTGCTGTCCAGAGCGGGCCGGGCGCTAAGGTGGCGCGACAGTGGAGCACAGGAGGCGGAAGTGGCCATGAACGGGCGGCACAGCGGACGGCCCACCCTGGAAGAGGTGGCTGTACGCGCCGGGGTGGGACGCGGCACGGTCTCGCGCGTCATCAACGGGTCGCCGCGGGTCAGCGACCGCGCGAAGGCCGCGGTCGAGGCCGCCATCGCCGAACTGGGGTACGTGCCCAACCGCGCGGCCCGCGCGCTGGCCGGAAATCGCACCGACGCGATCGCTCTGGTCATCCCCGAGCCGGAGACGCGGCTCTTCGCCGAGCCGTACTTCTCCGACATCATCCGGGGGATCGGGGCGGAGCTGGCCGACACCGACATGCAGCTCCTGCTCACGCTGATCCGTACGCCCAAGGAGCGGGCCCGTTTCGGCCAGTACCTGGCCGCGCACCGCGTGGACGGCGTCCTGCTGGTCTCCGTCCACGAGGACGATCCGCTGCCCGACCTTCTCGAACAGCTCGACATGCCCGCCGTTCTGAACGGGCGGCGCAGTGACCTCGAGTCCGTCTCGTACGTGGACGCCGACAACGTCGGCGGCGCGCGTGCCGCCGTCGCCCACCTCTTCGCCCGCGGGCGGCGGGCCGTCGCGACGATCACCGGGCCGCCGGACATGTACGTGGCCCGGTGTCGCCTCGACGGGTATCGGCAGGCCGTGGAGACGGCGGGGATTTCCGCCGGGGGTTCCTCGGGGGGCTCCTCGGACTCGGAGCTTGTCGCCCGGGGCGACTTCACCGAGGAGGGCGGGCGGCGGGCCATGCGCGAGCTGCTCGCGCGGCGGCCGGACATCGACGCCGTTTTCGCCGCCTCCGACCTCATGGCGGCCGGCGCGCGGCAGGTGCTGCGCGAGTCGGGGCGGATTGTGCCGACCGATGTCGCGCTCGTCGGTTTCGAGGACTCGGCCATCGCGCGGCACATGGATCCGGCGCTCACCAGTGTTCGGCAGCCGACGGAGGAGATGGGGCGCACGATGGCGCGGGTGCTTCTGGAGGAGATCGCCGAGCGGGATTCGGTGCGACGCCATGTCGTTCTGGCCACTGAGCTCATTCAACGCGACTCTGTTTAGGGCTCGTTGTCTTGTCTTTCCCGCCCGCCCACCCGTGCGGGTGTTTTCTTCGTCTGCGGGTGCCGCTTGTGCCTGGTCGGTGCCGGTCCGGGGCACCTCCTCGAAATGCG
>NZ_JBIBFQ010000011.1:149790-307580 GCF_042955955.1 Streptomyces sp. NPDC008317 | reverse complement strand
AAGCCTGGACCGCCACCCGCGACCTCCCCACCCTCCCCCCGCAGACCTTCCGCGACTGGTGGCAGAAAAACCAACCAGCCAACCACCCCCAGACCAAGGAGAACGGCCAGTGACCTCCCGCGACACCGTCCTCACCCGCATCCGCAACGCCCTCGCGGACGTCCCCCGCGACGACCGCCCGCACGACACCCCCCTCACCAGGGACTACCTGCACACCCACGCCGACCGCACCCCGCAGGAGACCGCGACCCTGCTCGCGGAGAACCTCACCGACTACCGGGCCCACGTCCACCACACGGACGAGACCGGACTGCCCGCGACCGTCGCCCGCCTGATCGCCGAGCACGGCAGCCGCAGCGTCGTCACCCCGCAGGGCCTGCCCGCGCACTGGCTCGACGCGATCGGCCCGGACACCGAGCGGCACACCGACCGGCCCGAGCAGACCACCTACGACCTCGACGCGATCGACACCGTGGTCACCGGCTGCGCGCTGGCCATCGCCGAGACCGGCACCATCGTGCTCGACACCTCCCCCGACCAGGGCCGCCGCCGGATCACCCTCGTCCCCGACCACCACATCTGCGTCATCACCCCCGCGCAGATCGTCGCCTCGGTCCCCCAGGCCCTCCCCCGCCTGGACCCCACCCGGCCTCAGACCTGGATCTCAGGCCCCTCCGCCACCAGCGACATCGAACTCGACCGCGTCGAAGGCGTCCACGGCCCCCGCACCCTGGACGTCATCATGGTTGTGTGATCGCACAAACGAGGCGGACAGCTGGATCATGCGGCTTATGCAATGCGCCAGGAGACTTATCCCTCGCAGATGCGTCACTATGATCGTCACAATGACCTGGTGCGCGGCAGAGAGAGAGTTCCTGTGATGATCCGTACCGAACGGCGCCGCGGCATGGTGGCGGCCGTCGGCGGCGCCGCCGTACTGCTGGCGCTCACTGCCTGCTCGTCCTCGGACAAGGGTTCCGACGGCTCGTCGTCCCCCTCCGCCTCGTCCTCCGCTTCCGCGTCGGCGACCACGCCGAAGGTCACCGGTTCCGTGACCGTGTTCGCGGCGGCGTCGCTGAAGGAGTCCTTCACGACGCTCGGCAAGCAGTTCGAGGCCGCGTACCCCGGCACGAAGGTGACGTTCAACTTCGGCGGCAGCGACGTGCTCGCGGCCAGCATCACCTCGGGCGCGCCCGCTGACGTCTTCGCGGCGGCCAGTACGAAGACGATGAAGATCGTCACCGACGCCAAGGACGCGGCGGGCACTCCCGCCCCCTTCGTGCGCAACCAGTTGGAGATCGCGACGCTGCCCGGCAACCCGGACAAGATCGCGTCGCTGAAGGACCTGACGAAGTCCGGCCTCAAGGTCGCGCTGTGCGCGAAGACGGTGCCGTGCGGGGCCGCCGCGCAGACGGCGCTGACCGACAGCGGGCTGAAGCTGACGCCGGTCAGTTACGAGCAGGACGTGAAGGCCGCGCTGACGAAGGTGGAGCTGAAGGAGGTCGACGCGGCGGTGGTCTACAAGACCGACGTGAAGGCCGCGGGCGGCAAGGTGCAGGGCGTGGACTTCCCCGAGTCGGCGAAGGCGATCAACACGTACCCGATCGTGGAGCTGAAGAACGCGCCCAACGGGACGGCCGCGCAGGCGTTCATCGCGCTGGTGCGGTCCGCCGAGGGCCAGAAGGTGCTCACCGGGGCGGGCTTCCTCAACCCGTGACCGGTCAGGAGCGGTGGGGCGCCGCGGCCGGTCCGGGACTTCCCGGGCACCGGCCGCGGCGCCGCTTCGTGCGCAGCCGCGGCGGTGTCCCGCTGCCGTTGCTGCTGCCCGCGCTGATCGCACTCGTCTTTCTGCTGCTGCCGCTGCTGGCGCTGCTGATCCGGGCGCCGTGGCGGAGCCTGCCGTCGCAGCTCACCAGTTCCGAGGTGTGGACGGCGCTGCGGCTGTCGTTGGAGACCGCGACCACGGCGACCGCCGTGTCGCTGGTGTTCGGGGTCCCGCTGGCGTGGCTGCTGGCCCGTACGACGTTTCCCGGCCGCGGTCTGGTGCGCTCGTTGGTGACGCTGCCGCTGGTGCTGCCGCCGGTGGTCGGCGGTGTGGCGCTGCTGCTGGCGCTGGGGCGCAACGGTGTGGTGGGGCGCTGGCTCGACTCGGCGTTCGGCGTCACGCTGCCGTTCACGACGGCCGGTGTGGTGGTGGCGGAGACGTTCGTGGCGATGCCGTTCCTGGTGATCACCGTCGAGGGGACGCTGCGGGCGGCCGACACGCGGTTCGAGGAGGCGGCGGCGACGCTGGGCGCCTCGCGGTTCACCGCCTTCCGCCGGGTCACCCTGCCGATGATCGCACCGGGTGTCGCGGCGGGCGCGGTGCTGGCCTGGGCCAGGGCGCTGGGCGAGTTCGGCGCGACCATCACCTTCGCGGGCAGTTTCCCCGGCCGTACGCAGACGATGCCGCTGGCGGTCTATCTGGCGCTCCAGGACGATCCGGCCGCCGCCATCGCGCTCAGTCTCGTCCTGCTCGCGGTCTCCGTCGCGGTCCTCGCCGGGCTGCGCGAACGCTGGACGGCCGCGTCATGAGACTCGACAAGGGGGACGGGCCCGACGTGCGGGGTGCCGAGGACGCCGACGGCCTCGACGCGCGTCTCGTCCTGGACCGCGGCACCTTCCGGCTGGACGTACGGCTGTCGGTGCCGCCCGGCGAGGTGCTGGCGCTGCTCGGTCCGAACGGCGCGGGCAAGACCACCGCGCTGCGTACGCTGGCCGGTCTCGCCCCGCTGTCCGGCGGCCATCTGCGGCTCGACGGGCGGACGCTGGAGGAACCGGCGGTACGGCGGCGGGTGCCGGCCGAGGACCGGCCGGTCGGAGTGATCTTCCAGGACTATCTGCTCTTCCCGCATCTGACCGCGCTGGACAATGTCGCCTTCGGGCCGCGCTGCCACGGCGCGTCCAAGGCGGACGCGCGGGCGCGGGCGGCGGATCTGCTGGACCGGATGGGGCTCGCGGACCACGCGGGCGTCAAGCCGCGGCGGCTGTCCGGCGGGCAGGCCCAACGCGTGGCGCTGGCCAGGGCGTTGGCGACCGGGCCGCGGCTGCTGCTGCTCGACGAGCCGCTGGCGGCGCTGGACGCCCGCGCGCGGCTGGACGTACGGGCGGAGCTGCGCCGCCATCTGGCCGCGTTCGAGGCGGTGGCGGTGCTGGTGACGCACGACCCGCTGGACGCGATGGTGCTGGCCGACCGGCTGGTGGTGATCGAGCACGGGCGGGTGGTGCAGGAGGGCACGCCCGCGGAGATCGCCCGCCGTCCGCGTACGGACTACATCGCGCGGCTGGTCGGGCTCAATCTCTACCGGGGCGAGGCCGAGGGGCACACGGTCCGGCTCGGTCCGGAGCTGACCGTGACCGCCACGGAGGAGCTGACGGGGCCCGCCTTCGTGGCCTTCCCGCCGAGCGCGGTCACGCTCTCCACCGACCGGCCTGCCTCCAGCGCGCGCAACACCTGGCGGGCCAGGATCTGCGGCCTGGAGTCGCACGGCGACCAGATCCGTGTCGCCCTCACCGGAAGCGCCGACGACCTGCCGCTGACCGCCGACCTGACGGCGGTGTCCGTGGCCGAACTGGGCCTGCACGAGGGCGCGCAGGTGTGGGCGACGGTCAAGGCGGCCCAGACGCACGCCTATCCCGCGTGAGCCGGCCGGGCGGCGGGGCTCAGCGGTACCGACGCGGCGGCCCTCAGCGGGAGTTCGGCGGCGAGCCGGCCCCCGGTGTCACGGCCAGCAGATTGCGGGCGATGGTCAGCAGATAGGCGCGGACGGTGGCGCTGCCCGGCTCGATCCGGCCGAGGTGCAGCCAGGCGCGCAGCAGCGTCTCGTGGGCCACGTCCTCGGCCTGCGCGCGGTCGCGCACGTGGCCGAGGGCGAACGACACCAGCATCTCGTAGTGCTCGGTGTGCTGCCCGGTTTCGCGTTCTTCCGGTGTCACCGGTCGTCCCCTCCCCCGGGGGCGGCGCACGCCGCAACCCCTGTGGGAGTAATACGCGACCGGCGCGCGCCGCGTTCATCCGGGGTGGGTGTGGCCTCAGGTGGGCGTGGGGCGTACGAGTACGGAGCCGGGCCGTGGCCCGGCTCCGCTCGGGTGTCGGCCGGCCGCGGAGATCAGCCCGGCCGGGGGATCAACTCGGCAGCGTCCACTGCTGGTTGGCGCCCGTGCCGCAGGTCCAGATCTGGAGCCGGGTGCCGTTGGCGCTGCTGGGGCCCGTCGCGTCCAGGCACTTGCCCGACCCGGCGTTCACCAGCGTGCTCCCGCTGCGCGTCCACTTCTGGGCGGCGCTGCCGTTGCAGTCGTAGAGCTGCACCTTGGTGCCGTTGGCCGTGCCCGCCGAGGTGACGTCCATGCACTTGCCGAGGGCCTTGAGCGTGCCGTCGGAACCGACCGCCCAGGTCTGGGCGCTGGTGCCGTTGCAGTCGTAGAGCTGTACGGCCGCGCCGTTGGTGCTGCTGGCGCCCGCGATGTCCACGCACTTGCCGCCGTAGCCGTGGATGGCGCCGGTCGGGCCGCCCTGCGGCGGGGTGACCGGGCCGCTCTGGCCCGCCGCCCAGCGGATCTCCTGGATCAGCAACTGGTTCTGCTGGGCGCTGGCGAAGGTGGACGACAGCGCGGTGTTGGTGTCGTAGTTCATCGCGTTGTGCCCGAAGTTGTTGTAGACCATCCTGTAGTTCTTGTTGGTCCACACGATCGGGTAATAGCCGCTGTACCAGGTCTGGTTGGGGTCGGTCCCGATCGGGAACGTCGACTGGTCCATCGAGGCCAGGATGTCGATGTTCGGGTTCTGCCGCAGGTCGTTCTGCCAGCTATACCACTCGCTGACGGACGAGGCGATCGTGCCGGGCAGGCCCGCGGTGGCCGGGTGGTTCGGGTCCTCGATCTTCAGCGTCTCGGCGGTCGGCCCCCAGGTGTTGGACTTGAAGGTGCCGGTGCCGAGGAAGGTCTGGTGGTACCAGGACCAGCCGTTGGACGACGCGTCGTTATAGGCCGCGACATGGAAGCCGATCCAGCCGCCGCCGTTGTTCATGTACGTCTGGAACGCGCTCTGCTGGGCCGCGGTCTGCGGGGCGTTGTCGAGGAACATGACCACCTGGTACTGGGCCAGGTTGGCGGTGTTGAGCTGGCTCCAGTCGTTGGTCGAGGTGTACGAGAAGCCGTACTGCGCCGCGTGCTGCGGGAACCACGCGTTCGCTTCGTGGACGAAGTTGATGTGGGCGGCGTCGTACGTGCCGTCGTAGAAGGCGATCACCTTGAAGTCGGCGGCCTGCGCGGTGTGCGCGGGCCCCGCCTGTACCCCGAGCACCACGGCGAACAGCGCGAACAGCCTCAACAGGGTGCGCGACCAGGGTATTTGTGTGCGGGATCTGATCATGTGGGGGACCTTCCTTGTGCGCGACGGTGGGGGACGTGCGCCTGTACCGCGATTGAAAGGTCCAGACTATGTTCATGTCAATGACTCGCGGTCGAATCCTTGACCTAGTAACAGCGTTGACCGGGGGGTGAGTTGTTTTTCGTTCACTTCCTTGACCCAGCCCTTGACGCGGCGGCCCGGTGGGGCGATCCTTCCGAACCAACGGACAAGAAGCTTTCCTTCCACGCACCACCGCATACCTCCCCCTTACCACTGGCCCGTACTCCTCCCCGTCGGGCCCCGTCCGACCCCATCGGCCTCATCCGACCCCATCGGCCTTCATCAGTCCCCATCGGCCTCATCGCATCCTTCGGACCGCGTCGCCCGCGGAGCACGGTGCGCGACCGCGGCGACGCTCACAACCCCGGTGGGGGCCGGGGGGTCGCAGGTCGGGTGCCGGGTGTCCGTTTCGTTCAAGACACCCGGCGCCCGGCCCGCCTAGCGTGAACGGCATGAACGCACCCCTCACGCCCCGTATCGATCTGATCGGCCTCGTCGTCGCGGACATGGCCGCCTCGCTCGCCTTCTACCGGCTCCTGGGCATCGAGCTGCCCGCGGCGGCGGACGCGGAGCCGCACGTCGAGGTCACGCTCCCCGGCGGTCTGCGGCTGGCCTGGGACACCGTGGAGACCGTCCGCTCCTTCGACCCCGGCTGGTCGGCCGCCACCGGCTCCCGGATGTCGCTGGCCTTCGACTGCGGCGCCCCCGAGGGCGTGGACGCGGCCTACGCCGAGCTGACCGGGGCCGGGCACACCGGCCACCTCAAGCCGTGGGACGCCTTCTGGGGCCAGCGCTACGCGGCCGTGTACGACCCGGACGGCAACACCGTCGACCTCTTCGCCGCTATGCCGGAGCCGTCGGCTGGATGAGCCGCCCGAGCGGCACGCCCGCGAGCGACTTGACCTCGCGCGCGAGATGGGCCTGGTCGGCGTAGCCCGCGACCGCCGCGACCTGCGCGAACGCGGTGCCCCCGCGGGCCAGCTCCAGCGCCCTTTGCAGCCGCAGCACCCGGCCGAGCGTCTTGGGCCCGTAGCCGAACGCGGCCTCGCAGCGGCGGCGCAACTGCCGCTCCCCCAGGCCCGTCCCGGCCGCGATCGCGCCCACCGGGCGGCCCGCGGCCAGCGCCCTGGCGACGCCGGCCGGGAGGGGATCGACGGGCCCGGCCGCGCCGAGCCGCGTCACCGCCCAGGCGTCGAGGACGGCCGCGGCGTCCCGGCCGCCCAGCCGGTCCGCCAGCCGTCCGGCGCGCGCCGCGGGCCACAGCGCGTCCAGCGGCACCCTGCGGTCGCGCAGCTCGCGGGCCGGCACTCCCAGCACCAGCGGGCCGAGCCCCGGCGCGAACCGCAGCCCCGCGTACGAGCCGCCCGGCGGGTCGTCGGCGACGAACGCGCGGGTGTCGGGGCCCGCGACCAGCAGACCGCCGTCGTACCAGATCAGGTCCATGCAGCCGTCGGGCAGCACGCGGTAGGACCCGCCGCCGTTCTCACGGGTCCACACGGTGACGCCCGGCACCGCGGCGGCACGTTCCTCGTACATGCCTCCATGGTGCACCGCGACCCGGCCGCCGGTCCCGCCGAGCCGAGCCGCGCGTCACAGCTCCGGCGGAAAGGGCGGCATCGGCGGCGGGGGCGCGGCGGGCGGCGGAGGCGCGGGCCGGGAGGCCGAGCGGTGCGGGGCCGAGTGCCGGGCGGGCGGGGGCGCCGGAGCCATCGGCGGTACGTCGGGGCGGCGGCGCAGCCGGGACCGCACATCGGCGTGCGGCAGGAATTCCGCCCACCGCTCGGGGTATTCGGCGGGCGGGTCGTCGTCGGGGTCGCCGTCCTCGTCCCCGGCGTACGCGGCCCTGCGGGCGGCGGCCTGCGCGACGACCTCGGCCGCCGCGGCCTCCCGCAGCCTGGCGTTCTCCTCGCGGGCCGCGGCGGTGGCCAGCGACGGCCACACCCGGTCCACGGCCGCGTTGACGGCCGCGCCGACCAGGACGGCGAAGGCGGACACGCCGATCCACAGCAGGACGGCGACCGGCGCGGCCAGCGAGCCGTAGATCGTCGGTCCCTCGACGGTGTGGGTGAGGTAGATCCGCAGGACGAAGCTGCCGACCACCCACATCAGCAGCGCGATCAGCGCGCCGGGCACGTCCTCGTACCAGGCGGAGCGCACCGGCACCGACACGTGGTAGAGCGTGGTGAGGAAGGCGATCGTGGCGAGCAGGACGGCGGGCCAGTACAGCACCGCGACCGCGCCCTCGCCGCCCGGCAGCACGTCGACCACCGCGTCGGGTCCCGCGACGACCAGCGGCAGTACGGCGGCGCCCAGTATCAGCGCGACGACGTACAGCACCAGCGACATCAGCCGGGTCTTGACGATGCCGCGGCGGCCCTCCAGGCCGTACATGATGGTGATGGTGTCCACGAAGACGTTGACCGCGCGGGAGCCCGACCACAGGGCGATCAGGAAGCCGAGCGAGATCAGGTCCGGGCGGCGGCCGTGGAAGACATCGTCGACCAGGGGTTTGACGAGCTGGTTGACGCCCTTGTCGGAGAGCACGGTGGAGGACGCCGTGAGGATGTTGTGCCGGATGTGGTCGATGGTGTCGAGGCCGATGACGGTGTCGACGTAGCCGAGGGCGCCGACCAGGCCGAGCAGCAGCGGCGGCAGCGACAGCAGGACGAAGAAGGCCGCCTCGGCGGCGAGGCCGGTCACCCGGTACTCCATGCAGGAGTTGACGGTGTCCTTCAGCAGCAGCCAAGCGACCTTGCGCTTGGAGACGTTGCGGTACACCACCCGAGCCCGGCGCCACCTGCTCGGGCGACGATGGCCTCTTTCTTCGGCTGCTTGCACCCCCTTACGTTAGCTGCCATGAGCACCCTCACTCACACGGTGACCAATCAGGCTCCGCCGCTGGTCGGCCATGACGTGTACAGCACCGACAGCGCCCTCGTGGAGGCCGTGGCCCGCCACGCCGATCCGGCCGGGCTCACGGAGATCACGGACGAGTTGAGCGAGCTGGGCAAGGCCGCGGGATCCGCCCAGGCACAGCGCTGGGGCGAGGAGGCGAACACGTACTCGCCCGTGCTGCGCACCCACGACCGCTACGGCAACCGGATCGACGAGGTGGACTTCCACCCCTCGTACCACCGGCTGCTCGGGCACGCGGTCACCGCCGGTCTCACCGACGCCTGGTCGCGGCCCGACGGGCACCTCAGGCGGGCCGCCGGGTTCCTGGTCTGGTCGCAGGTCGACGCCGGGCACGGCTGTCCGGTGTCGATGACGCACGCGGCGGTGCCCGCGCTGCGCACCGACCCGGCGCTGGCCGCCGAGTGGGAGCCGCGGCTCGGGTCGCGGGTCTACGATCCGCAACTGGTCGCGGCCGGCGAGAAACCGGGCGCGCTGTTCGGAATGGGCATGACGGAGAAGCAGGGCGGCTCCGACGTACGGGCCAACACCACGCACGCCGAGCCGCTGGCGGAGGACGGCGCGTACGCGCTGACCGGGCACAAGTGGTTCTGCTCCGCGCCGATGTCGGACGGCTTCCTCGTCCTGGCGCAGGCGCCGGGAGGGCTGACCTGCTTCCTGCTGCCGCGCGTGCTGCCGGACGGCACCCGCAACGTCTTCGCGATCCAGCGGCTGAAGGACAAGCTCGGCAACCGCTCCAACGCCTCCTCCGAGGTGGAGTTCAGCGGTACGTGGGCGCGGCGGGTCGGCGACGAGGGGCGCGGGGTGGCCACCATCATCGAGATGGTCGCGGCGACCCGTCTCGACTGCGCGCTGGGCTCGGCCGCCCTCATGCGGCAGGCGGTGGCGCAGGCCGTGCACCACGCCACGTACCGCAGCGCCTTCGGCGGGCCGCTGGCCGACAAGCCGCTGATGCGCAACGTGCTGGCGGACCTCGCGCTGGAGTCGGAGGCCGCGACGACCACGGCGCTGCGGCTGGCGGCGGCCTGCGACGCGGACACCGAGCAGGAGCGGCACTTCCGGCGGCTGGCGGTGGCCGTCACCAAGTTCTGGGTCACCAAGCGCTGTCCGGTCGTCGCGGCCGAGGCGCTGGAGTGCCTGGGCGGCAACGGCTACGTGGAGGAGTCCGGCATGCCGCGGATCTTCCGCGAGTCGCCGCTGAACTCGGTGTGGGAGGGCTCGGGGAACGTCCAGGCCCTCGACGTGCTGCGCGTCCTCCAGCGGGAGCCGCTGGCCCTCAACGCCTTCCTGGCCGAGCTGGGGCTGGCCCGCGGGGCCGACCACCGCCTCGACGGCGCCGTCAAGGACCTCCTCGGCGAACTCGCCGACCTCGACGGAGTCGAGACCCGCGCCCGCCGCATCGTCGAGCGCATGGCGCTGGTCCTCCAGGGCACCCTCCTGGTCCGCTTCGCGCCCCCCGAGGTCGCCGACGCCTTCTGCGCCTCCCGCCTCGGCCACGACTGGGGCGCCACCTTCGGCACCCTCCCCCACACCCTGGACCTGTCCTCGATCGTCGACCGCGCCCGCCCGGTCCAGTCCTAGGGCGCGTCCGCGAAGTCCCGTCGCGGCGGAACGGAAAACGGCGCGGCAGCGGCTGTCCCTCCGCTCGCCCCCCGAAGGGGGAGCAGAAAGGTTTCCGCCGCCGCGCCCACGGAGGGTGGCGCCGCGCCGACTCGGCACCACCCCCGGTCTGTTGGGCCGTCAGGCCGACCGTCCCGGCAGCGCGGGCGGGGGGCTGCCGCGCGCCGGTGACGCCGCGTCACTCTCCGTCGAAGTCGCGTACGCTCGCAATGGTTGCAGCCCGTTGCACATGTCGTCAGGCCGTGCGGGGACCTCCGGCGGAGGGGAGGGAAATCGCGACGGCCGGGCCCGTACGGCGGCACCATGGGCAGTGGAAGACGGAGAGCACGCAGGGCGGGGGCGACGTGACACACTTTCCGATCCAGGTCGGCCGGAGGGACGCGATGGACGCCCGCGCGTCCGCGCACCTGCTGGCCTCGGTCCGGGAAGCCACTCTTGCGGGTGATGTGCCGCCGAAGCCGCCGCGGCCGGTGATCGGCGAGTCATGGACACGCGCCCTGAGCCGGGGCCTGGACCCGGACACCGGTCGCAACGACGGGCTGCTGGGCACCGACGAGCTGGAGTACCGGCGGCAGTCCACCCCGCTCGGCGCTCTGCTGCCGCTGCTGCGCGACGGTCTGCACGCGGTCGCGGACGTGGCCGGGCACATCATGATCGTCACCGACCCGGAGGGCCGGGTGCTGTGGCGCGACGGCAGCCTCGCGTCCCGCAAGTCCCTCGCCGACCGGCTGGGCTTCGCCGAGGGCGCGAGCTGGGCCGAGGACGCGGTCGGCACGAACGCGATCGGTACGGCGCTGGTGACCGGCACCCCCCTCCAGGTGCACTCCGCCGAGCACTACGTGCGCAATCTGCACGGCTGGACCTGCGCCGCGGCCCCGCTGCACGATCCGCGCGACGGACGGCTGCTGGGCGTGGTGAACGTGACCGGTCCCGCCTCCACCGCGCACCCGGCGAATCTGTCGCTGGTCTCCGCGGTGGCCAGGGTCGCCGAGGGCGAACTGCGGGCCAGGCACTGGGCGGCGGTCGAGCGGCTGCGGTCGGTGGCCGCGCCGCTGCTGGCCCGGATGGAGGGCCAGGCGCTGGCCGTCGACCCCAACGGCTGGGTGGCCGCGGTGGCCGGGATGGCGCCGCCGGACCGGCTGCAACTGCCCGCGGCCGTCAGCGCCGGGCAGATGTGGCTGCCCTCGCTCGGCCTGTGCTCGGTGGAGCCGCTGCCGGGCGGCTGGCTGGTACGGCTGGGCAGCCGCGAGCGGGCGTCGGGCGCGAGCCAGGTGGTGCTGGACGTGAGCCGTCCGCGCAACTGGATGGTGACGGTGAGCGGCGCGGCCGGGAGCTGGGCGCAGCAGCTCAGTCCGCGCCACGCGGAGCTGCTGTTCGTGCTCGCGGTGCACCGCGGCGGCAGGACCGCGGCCGAGCTGGCGGCCGATCTGTTCGGCGATCCGAGCCGTACGGTGACGGTGCGCGCGGAGCTGTCCCGGCTGCGGCGGAATCTGGCGGGCGTGCTGGCGCACCGGCCGTACCGTTTCGCCGACGGGGTGAATGTCGAACTCATCCGTCCGCACCACCCGTTGGACCTCCTCCCGCACTCGCTCGCGCCCGCGGTGCTGGCCGCGCGCCGCTGACCGTACGGCCGCCGGGCGCGACCGGTCACCGTACGTGTCCGGCCGCATTCGCGTGATGACCATCGAAACGAGTCGGCGGCGCGGCCGTCAAGAGGACGTGTCCGCGCCGTGGGGGCGCGCGGAGCGCGGTACGGGCGCGGGCCGGGGGCGAGATCCGGCCACCGGGTGCCCGGTCGCGGCGTCCGGGGCGGGCCCGGGGCGCCGGGCCGCACCGCCTAGGGTGGGCCGCATGAGTACGCCCGTGACCACCTGGTCCCTCGAACTGACCTCGCCCGACGAGCTGCGGGCCGCGGCCGTGCCGCCCGAGGCGTCGGGTGTCCGGATCGTGCGGTCGCAGGTCCCGTCGGCCGAATTCGGGCGCTTTCTGTATACGGCGGTCGGCGCGGACTGCGCGTGGCGGGACCGGCTGCCGTGGCCGCCGGAGCAGTGGCGGGCGCATCTGGCGCGGCCCGGCACCGAGGTGTGGGTGGCGTACGAACACGGCACCCCCGCGGGTTATGTGGAGCTGGGGGCGCAGGACGCGGGCGTGGTGGAGATCGTCTACTTCGGGCTGCTGCCGGACTCCAGGGGCCGCGGTCTCGGCGGCCATCTGCTGTCCTTCGGCACCGAGCGGGCCTGGGACCTGGGCGACCGCTGGGAGGGAAGGGAACCGACCGAGCGGGTGTGGGTGCACACCTGCTCGCTGGACGGGCCGTACGCGCTGGACAACTACCGGCGGCGCGGCTTCCGGGTGTTCGACACGACGGTCGCCGCTTCCCCGTCCACTTAGCCGGGCGCGTGACCGTGCGCGCGCCGGGCGCGTGACCGTCCGCGCGCCGGTCGCGCCGGGCGGGGCGTGACCGACGCCACAGTTTCTCACCTGGTGAGATTATCTGGTCCACATAATGGATGGCGGTGGACTCTCCGGAGACCCGCATGCCACGCTTTCGTCATGTCACGCACTGGAATCGCCTTGGTAGGTCGGCCGCACGTCGACTTCTGCCGCGTGTCCAGCGCCATCTGTCCGGCGGTCTGACCGACTTAGCTCCGCTCCCCGCCATCCCCGTCGTCGTGGATGCCCGGGAGTCCCCGGCCGCCCCGCTGTGTTTCACAGCCCTGCGTTTTCCCAGGCCATAGGGTGCTCCCGCGCGTAATCGACCGTATTCGAGCCTGCCCGAAGGACGCATCGCCATGGCTTCCACCCCTGACCTGCCCCAGACTCCGGCCGGAGACGCCGCCGCCGGGGCTGCCGCGTCGCGCCGCAAGGCCGGACGGCACCGCGGTGAGGGCCAGTGGGCCATGGGGCACTTCACGCCGCTCAACGGCAACGAGCAGACCAAGAAGGACGACGACGGTCTCAATGTGCGGACACGCATTGAGACGATCTACTCCAAGGCCGGATTCCAGTCCATCGACGGCGCCGACCTGCGCGGCCGGATGCGCTGGTACGGGCTGTACACGCAGCGCCGCCCCGGGATCGACGGCGGCAGGACCGCCATCCTGGAGCCGGAGGAGCTGGACGACGAGTTCTTCATGATGCGGGTCAGGATCGACGGCGGCCGGCTGACCGTGGCCCAGCTCCGGGTGATCGGCGAGATCTCGCAGGAGTTCGCCCGCGGCACCGCCGACCTCACCGACCGGCAGAACATCCAGTACCACTGGATCCGGATCGAGGACGTACCGGAGATCTGGCGCCGCCTGGAGGCGGTCGGCCTGTCCACCATGGAGGCGTGCGGCGACACGCCCCGCGTCATCCTCGGCTCGCCCGTCGCGGGCATCGCCGAGGACGAGATCATCGACGGCACCACCGCGATCGACGAGATCCACGACCGCTACATCGGCAGCAAGGAATTCTCCAACCTGCCGCGGAAGTTCAAGACCGCGGTCTCCGGCTCGCCGCTGCTGGACGTGGCGCACGAGATCAACGACATCGCCTTCGTCGGCGTCCGGCACCCCGAGCACGGCCCCGGCTTCGACCTGTGGGTCGGCGGCGGGCTGTCCACCAACCCCAAGCTCGGTGTGCGGCTGGGCGCCTGGGTGCCGCTGGACGAGGTGCCCGAGGTGTGGGCGGGCGTCATCGGCATCTTCCGCGACTACGGCTACCGGCGGCTGCGCGCCCGCGCCCGGCTGAAGTTCCTGGTCGCCGACTGGGGTCCGGAGAAGTTCCGCCAGGTGCTCCAGGACGACTACCTCAAGCGCGAGCTGACCGACGGTCCGGCGCCCGACCAGCCGGTGCAGCAGTGGCGCGACCACATCGGCGTGCACCGGCAGCAGGACGGCCGCTTCTACGTCGGCTTCGCCTCGCGGGTCGGCCGGATCGACGGCGCGACGCTGACGAAGATCTCCGAACTGGCCGCCGAGCACGGCTCCGACCGGCTGCGGACCACCGTCGACCAGAAGATGCTCGTCCTGGACGTCGAGGAGTCCCGGGTCGAGTCACTGGTCGCGGGTCTGGAGTCGCTGGACCTCCAGGCCACGCCGTCGCCCTTCCGGCGCGGCACGATGGCCTGCACCGGAATCGAGTTCTGCAAACTCGCCATCGTGGAGACCAAGGCGCGCGGCGCCTCGCTCATCGACGAACTGGAGCGGCGGCTGCCGGACTTCGACGAGCCGGTCACCATCAACATCAACGGCTGCCCCAACTCCTGCGCCCGTATCCAGGTCGCGGACATCGGTCTCAAGGGACAGCTCGTCACCGACGCCGACGGCGAGCAGGTCGAGGGCTTCCAGGTGCACCTGGGCGGCAGCCTCGGCCTGGAGGCGGGCTTCGGCCGCAAGGTCCGCGGTCTGAAGGTCACTTCGGCGGAGCTGCCGGACTACGTGGAGCGGGTGCTGACCCGCTTCCAGGCCGGTCGCACCGACGGCGAGCGCTTCGCGCAGTGGGCGGCGCGCGCCTCCGCTGAGGAGCTGTCATGAGCGAGCGGGCCGCGCCGTTCTACTGCCCCTACTGCGGGGACGAGGACCTGCGTCCGTCCGAGGAAGGCCACGGCGCGTGGGAATGCCACGCCTGCAATCGCGCATTCACGCTGAAGTTCCTCGGGCTGCTGTCCAGGGGAACGACCGCCAACTCCCCGCATGGAGGCGCCCCGTGACCACCGCACAGCACACCGCCGAGGACTTGCGCACCCTGGCCGAGCAGGCGGGCCGCGACCTGGAGGAGGCGTCCGCGCTCGACGTGCTGCGCTGGGCCGCCGACACCTTCGGGCCGCGGTTCTGCGTCACGTCCTCGATGGAGGACGCCGTGGTCGCGCACCTCGCCTCGCGGGCGCTGCCCGGCGTGGACGTGGTCTTCCTCGACACCGGCTACCACTTCCCCGAGACCATCGGCACGCGGGACGCGGTCGCGGCCGTGATGGACGTCAACGTCATCACGATCAGCCCGCGCCAGACCGTCGCCGAGCAGGACGCCGAGTACGGGCCGAAGCTGCACGACCGCGACCCCGACCGGTGCTGCGCGCTGCGCAAGGTCGCTCCGCTGGAGGAGGGCCTGCGCGGCTACGAGGCGTGGGCGACGGGCCTGCGCCGCGACGAGTCGCCGACCCGGGCCAACACCCCGGTGGTGTCCTGGGACGCCAAGCGACGGAAGGTCAAGATCGCGCCGATCGCCCGCTGGACGCAGGACGACGTGGAGGCGTACGTCGCCGAGCACGGGGTCCTCACCAACCCGCTGCTGACGGACGGTTACGCCTCGGTGGGCTGCGCGCCGTGCACCCGCCGGGTACTGGAGGGCGAGGACGCCCGCGCCGGCCGCTGGGCGGGCCTGGGCAAGACCGAGTGCGGGATCCACCTGTGACGGCCGGTCGGACGGGGACCGGTGCCACGAAGGGCCCCACGCGGACCGGCGCGGTGACGACCGAGGCAGTGACGACCAGTCAGGAGTTGGGGATGACCACCGGCGCCACCGTCTGGCTCACCGGTCTGCCGAGCGCGGGCAAGACCACCATCGCCCACGCACTCGCCGAGCGGCTGCGCGCGCAGGGGCGCCGGGTCGAGGTGCTCGACGGCGACGAGATCCGCGAATTCCTCTCCGCGGGCCTCGGCTTCAGCCGCGAGGACCGGCACACCAATGTGCAGCGCATCGGCTTCGTCGCCGAACTCCTCGCCTCGCACGGCGTGTTGGCGCTCGTCCCGGTCATCGCGCCGTACGCCGACAGCCGCGAGGCCGTCCGCAAGCGCCACCAGCAGCAGGGCACCGGCTATGTCGAGGTGCACGTCGCGACACCGGTCGATGTCTGCTCGGCGCGTGACGTCAAGGGCCTGTACGCCAAGCAGGCCGCGGGTGAACTGACCGGCCTGACCGGCGTGGACGACCCGTACGAGATCCCGGCCGACCCCGATCTGCGGATCGAGACCCAGGGCCGCACGGTCGAGGAGTCGGCTTCCGTACTGCACGCGCTGCTTGTCGAGAAGGGGCTCACCATATGACCGCCGCCGTCGCGCACTCCGGAAGCAAGGACAGCCCGTACGCCCTCTCGCACCTGGACGCGCTGGAGTCCGAGGCCGTGCACATCTTCCGGGAGGTGGCGGGCGAGTTCGAGCGGCCGGTGATCCTCTTCTCCGGCGGCAAGGACTCGATCGTCATGCTGCACCTGGCGCTGAAGGCGTTCGCGCCCGCGGCGGTGCCGTTCTCGCTGCTGCACGTGGACACCGGGCACAACTTCCCCGAGGTGCTGGAGTTCCGGGACCGTACGGTCGCCGAGCACGGCCTTCGGCTGCATGTCGCGATGGTGCAGGAGTACATCGACGACGGGCGGCTGCGCGAGCGCCCCGACGGCACCCGCAACCCGCTCCAGACGGTGCCGCTGACCGAGGCCATCAGGGAGCACCGCTTCGACGCGGTGTTCGGCGGCGGTCGGCGCGACGAGGAGAAGGCGCGGGCCAAGGAGCGGGTGTTCTCGCTGCGCGACGAGTTCTCGCAGTGGAATCCGCGCCGCCAGCGCCCCGAGCTGTGGCAGCTCTACAACGGCAAGCACGCGCCGGGCGAGCACGTACGGGTCTTCCCGCTGTCCAACTGGACCGAGCTGGACGTGTGGCAGTACATCGCCCGCGAGAAGATCGCGCTGCCCGAGATCTACTTCGCGCACGAGCGCGAGGTGTTCAACCGGTCGGGGATGTGGCTGACCGCGGGCGAGTGGGGCGGCCCGAAGGCCGGTGAGCCGGTGGAGACCCGCCAGGTGCGCTACCGCACGGTCGGCGACATGTCCTGCACGGGCGCCGTCGACTCCGCGGCCACCACGCTCGACGCGGTGATCACCGAGATCGCCGCCTCCCGGCTGACCGAGCGGGGCGCGACCCGCGCCGACGACAAGATGTCGGAAGCCGCGATGGAAGACCGCAAGCGCGAGGGGTACTTCTAACCATGACCGCCACCACGGGTCCCACCAACCCCCTCACCGCCGAGCAGTTGTCGGCCACCACGCTGCTGCGCTTCGCCACCGCGGGCTCCGTCGACGACGGCAAGTCCACGCTGGTGGGGCGGCTGCTGCACGACTCCAAGTCGGTGCTCACCGACCAACTGGAGGCGGTCGAGCGGGCGTCGCTCGGCCGCGGCCAGGAGGCCCCGGACCTGGCGCTGCTCACCGACGGCCTGCGGGCCGAGCGCGAGCAGGGCATCACCATCGACGTCGCCTACCGCTACTTCGCCACCGCGCGGCGGCGGTTCATCCTCGCCGACACCCCGGGCCATGTGCAGTACACCCGCAACATGGTCACCGGCGCCTCGACGGCGGAGCTGGCCGTGGTGCTGGTCGACGCCCGCAACGGCGTGATCGAGCAGACCCGGCGGCACGCGGCCGTCGCGGCCCTGCTGCGCGTCCCGCACGTGGTGCTCGCGGTCAACAAGATGGACCTGGTGGACTACGCGGAGCCCGTGTTCGCCGCCATCGCCGAGGAGTTCACCTCCTACGCGGCCTCGCTGGGCGTCCCGGAGATCACCGCGATCCCGATCTCCGCGCTGGCCGGTGACAATGTCGTCGAGCCGTCCGCGCACATGGACTGGTACGGCGGCCCGACCGTCCTGGAGCACCTGGAGACGGTCCCGGTCAGCCACGACCTGACCGGCTGCCCCGCGCGGTTCCCCGTGCAGTACGTGATCAGGCCGCAGACCGCGGAGCACCCGGACTACCGCGGTTACGCGGGCCAGATCGTCTCGGGGCTACTGCGCGTCGGCGACGCGGTGACCGTGCTGCCGTCGGGCCGTACCACCACGATCTCCGGGATCGACGCGCTCGGTGAGGCCGTCGACACCGCGTGGGCGCCGCAGTCGGTGACGGTGCTGCTCGCCGACGACCTGGACATCTCGCGCGGCGACATGATCGCGCCGACCGCGACGGCGCCCGCGATCACCCAGGACATCAGGGCCACGGTGTGCCATCTGCACGAGCGTCCGCTGCGGATCGGCGACCGCGTGCTGCTCAAGCACACCACCCGGACGGTGAAGGCGATCGTCAAGGGCCTGCCGTACCGGATCGACCTCTCGCACGGTCTCGCGCACGACAACGAGCCCGCCGAACTGGAGGTCAACGACATCGGAGCGGTGCTGCTGCGCACCGCGGAGCCGCTGCCGGTGGACGCGTACGCGGACTCCCGGCTGACCGGTTCCTTCCTGCTGATCGACCCGGCGGACGGTACGACGCTGACCGCGGGCATGGCGGGCGAGGCGTTCGCGGAGAAGACGGATCCGGCCGCGGATGGCGCGGCTGACGACGAGGGTTGGGACTTCTGACGATGACTCAGGATGCCTTCTCGGGTTTCGCGAAGGAGGGCGGCCGCGTCGGCAGCGGCTCGCTCGGCGCGGGTACGGGCGGGGTCGCACGATGTGTGGGCTGACGCGCCCGGCCGCGGACCACGGGCACGCCGTGACCGCCGCCGTACCCCAGCGCCGCGCACAGCGGCCCCCGTTGCACCGCTTTCGAAGACCTGACGAACTTCCGGCCGCGCCCTGACCACGAGCGCGACACGCCGGGCCTTACGAGAGGACACCCACGTGTCTGCCCAGTCCCGTCCCGTATCCCGCGCCCTCCGCCGCCGCAGACTCACCGCCGCGGCCGCCGCCCTGCCGATCCTGTTCGGCGCTCTCGCCGCCTGCGGCTACGGCTCCAACGACGACAAGTCGAGTGACGCGACGACCGCGCCGGCCGCCAGTGCCGGGGCCGACGCGAAGAAGCTCTCCGCCGACCAGGTCAAGATCGGCTACTTCCCGAACCTGACGCACGCCACCCCGCTGGTCGGCCTCAAGGAAGGCATCTTCCAGAAGGAACTGGGCGCCACCACGGTCAAGGAACTGACCTTCAACGCGGGCCCCGAGGAGATCGAGGCGCTCAACGCCGGTTCCATCGACATCGGCTGGATCGGCCCCTCCCCCGCGATCAACGGCTACACCAAGTCGAACGGCGCCAGCCTGAAGATCATCTCGGGTTCGGCGTCCGGCGGTGTGAAGCTCGTCGTCAACCCCGACAAGATCAAGACGCTGGACGACGTCAAGGGCAAGAAGATCGCCACCCCGCAGCTCGGCAACACCCAGGACGTGGCGCTGCTGAACTGGATCAAGACCAAGGGCTGGAAGGTCGACGCGCAGAGCGGCAAGGGCGATGTGTCGGTGGTCCGCACCGACAACAAGATCACCCCCGACGCGTACAAGCAGGGCTCCATCGACGGCGCGTGGGTGCCGGAGCCCACCGCGTCGAAGCTGGTCGCCGAGGGCGCGAAGGTGCTGCTGGACGAGAGCACGCTGTGGCCCGACAACAAGTTCGTGATCACCAATGTGATCGTGTCGCAGAAGTTCCTCAAGGCGCACCCGGACGTGGTCGAGGCGGTGCTGCGCGGTTCGGTGAACACCAACGCGTGGATCGCGGCCAACCCCGACAAGGCCAAGGCGGACGCGAACGAGCAGCTCAAGAAGCTGACGCAGAAGGCGCTCCCGGCCAACGTCCTCGACCCGGCGTGGAAGTCCATCCAGGTGCTGGACGACCCGCTGGCGAAGACCGCGGGCGAGGAGGCACAGCACGCCGTGGACGCCGGTCTGCTCAAGGCGCCGAAGCTCAACGGGCTGTACGACCTGACGCTGCTCAACAAGGTGCTCACGGCGGACGGCAAGCCGACGGTGGACGCCGCGGGGCTCGGCGCTCAGTAGCCCCGCCCGCGACACCCGCCCCCCGACGACCCGTAGCGGCGTCAACCGCACCCGCCCCGTAGGACCCCAGGAGGTGACACCCATGGCCGACACCCTCACCAGTGCCGACGCGCAGACCGCGGAGCCCGAGGCGTACGCCGCGCGGCTCGACCATGTGTCGAAGGCGTTCGGCAGGCCCGGCGCCCGGCAACTCGTGCTGGACGACATCACGCTCGACGTGCGGCCCGGTGAGTTCGTCTGCCTCCTGGGGGCCTCGGGGTGCGGCAAGTCCACCCTGCTCAATCTGGTCGCCGGACTCGACAAGCCGTCCGCGGGCGCCATCGCGGCGCCCGGCGGGCGGCCCGCCCTGATGTTCCAGGAACACGCGCTGTTCCCGTGGCTGACGGCGGGCAAGAACATCGAACTGGCCCTGCGGCTGCGGGGCGTGCCCCGTGAGGAGCGCCGCCCCGAGGCCGAGCGGCTGCTGGACCTCGTACGGCTCGGCGGCGCGTACGGCAAGCGGGTGCACGAGCTGTCCGGCGGTATGCGGCAGCGCGTGGCACTGGCCCGCGCGCTCGCCCAGGACAGCCAACTGCTGCTGATGGACGAGCCGTTCGCGGCGCTGGACGCCATCACCCGCGATGTGCTGCACGACGAGCTGACCCGGATCTGGTCCGAGACCGACCTGTCGGTGCTGTTCGTGACGCACAACGTCCGGGAGGCGGTACGGCTCGCCGAGCGGGTCGTGCTGATGTCGTCGCGGCCGGGGCGGATCGCCCGTGAGTGGACCATCGACATCCCGCAGCCGCGCCGTATCGAGGACGCGGCCGTGGCGGACCTGTCCGTCGAGATCACCGAAGAACTGCGTGGGGAGATCCGCCGCCATGGCCAGCACTGAGACGTCCGCGCAAGGCGCCGTCCCGCTCGGGAAGACGGACGGGCCGGGCGCCGCGGACCGGCACGACCTGTCAGGGCTCGAAGCGGGCCTCGACGCGCTGGAGACCGTCGAGGTCCGGCGGGCGCCCTTCTGGGAGATCCTGTTCAAGAAGGTGCTGCCGCCGGTCACCGCGATCCTGCTGGTGCTGGTGGTCTGGCAGCTCGCGGTGTGGGGCGGTTTCTCCGACCCGACGAAGCTGCCCAGCCCGCACGCCGTCGGCCAGGCGCTGTCCGAGCGGTGGAACGAGGGCGACCTGCTCTCCATCATCTGGACCAGCGTGCAGCGCGGCCTGCTCGGCTTCGTCGCCGCGCTGGCCATCGGCACCCCGCTGGGCCTGCTGGTGGCCCGTGTGCCGTTCGTACGGGCGGCGATCGGCCCGATCCTGTCCGGGCTCCAGTCGCTGCCGTCGGTGGCGTGGGTGCCCGCCGCGGTGATCTGGCTGGGCATCAACGACTCGGCGATGTACACGGTGATCCTGCTGGGCGCGGTGCCGTCGATCGCCAACGGCCTGGTGTCCGGCATCGACCAGGTGCCGCCGCTGTACCTGCGCGCGGGCCGCACCATCGGCGCGACCGGCCTGCGCGGCGCCTGGTTCATCCTGCTGCCCGCCGCGCTGCCCGGTTACGTCGCGGGCCTCAAGCAGGGCTGGGCGTTCTCCTGGCGCTCCCTGATGGCCGCCGAACTCATCGCGTCCTCACCGGACCTGGGCGTCGGCCTCGGCCGCTACCTGGAGAACATGCGCGAGGGTTCCGACATGGCCGGGGTCTTCCTCGGCATCCTGCTGATCCTGTTCGTCGGCATCGCCATCGACCAGATCATCTTCAGCCCGCTGGAGCGCTGGGTGCTGCGCAGCCGCGGCCTGACCGCCGGGGCCCAGCAGTAGTGCGCCCCGCCGCCCGGCCCCCCTTGGTCGTCATCGCGCACGGTTCCCGCGACCCGCGGCACGCCGAGACCGTGCGCGCGCTGACCCGGCGGGTCAGGGCGGCGCGGCCGGGTCTGCGGGTCGAGACCGGCTTCCTGGACTTCTGCGCCCCCTCGGTGCCCCAGGTGCTGGAACGGCTCGCGGCCGAGGGCGTACGGGAGACCGTCGCCCTTCCGCTGCTGCTGACCCGCGCCTTCCACGCCAAGGCCGACATCCCCGCCGTACTGCGGGACGCCCCCTCCCGGCTGCGGATCACGCAGGCCGACGTGCTCGGCCCGTCGCCGCTGCTGGTCGCCACCTTGGAGCGGCGGCTGACGGAGGCCGGGCTGCGGCCGGACGACCGCGCCTCGACCGGTGTCGTGCTGGCCTCCGCGGGCTCCACCGACCCGGAGGCCAGGGCGGTGATCGCCGACATCGCGCGGGAGTGGCGGCGCACCGGATGGCGCGCCGTGCGGCCCGCGTTCGCCTCCGCCGCCCTGCCGCGCACCGAGGACGCCGTACGCGCGCTGCGCGCCGAGGGCGTCCGCCGGATCGCCGTGGCCCCGTACGTCATCGCGCCGGGCTTCCTGCCCGACCGGATCGCCCGCGGCGCGCGGGAGGCGGGCGCCGACGTGCTCGCGCCGGTGCTCGGCGCCGCGCCGGAGCTGGCCGAACTGCTGCTGCGCCGGTACGACGAGGCGCTGCTGCCCGCGCGCCGACTGGTGTCGGTGTAAGGGCCAACTTCCCGGCCATGGTGGGGTTGTCCCCACCCCTGAGGGGGAGCCCGCCCTCCCGGAAGTCACCAGCAGGCCGGATGGGTCGGCGCCCCGCGTCCCCATAGCGTCATAGGCGTACGGAGCGGCCCCGGATCACCAGGTCAGGCCGCCACCCATGACGATCCTTCAAGGGGGACACCGTGAGTCGCTCAGGCGCACACGGCAGCAGGATGGGCATCGCGGCGGCTATGGGCGGTTGGAGCGCCCGGCACCGCTGGGCGGCGGTGGGCGGGTGGCTGCTCTTCGTCATGCTGGCGATGTTCGTCGGACAGTCGGCGGGCCGGGTCGACCTCGACCAGGACAAGTCGATGTCCGGCGAGATCAACCAGGCCGCCACGATAAAGGAGAACGCCGGGCTCAAGAGCGCGGCGGGCGAGATGGTGCTGATCCAGGCCAAGGGCTCGGGTCACGCGACCGACCCGGCCTTCCGCACCGCGGTCGCCGAGGTGATGACCGCGGTCAAGGGCACGGGCAAGGTCACCGCGGTCACCTCGCCCTATGACACCAAGGCCGTCTCCGCCGACCGGCGTTCGGCGCTGGTCCGCTTCGACATGCTCGGCCTGGCGGACGACGCGCCCGACAAGGTGCAGCCGGTCATGGACGCGGTGAAGAAGGTCCAGTCGCGCCACACGGACCTGCGGATCGAGGAATTCGGCGACGCGAGCGGCGGGAAGGTGCTCAACGACGCCTTCGGCAGCGACTTCAAGACCGCCGAGTTCTCCGCCGTGCCCGTGGCACTGGGCATCCTGCTGATCGCGTTCGGCGCGCTGGTCGCGGCGCTGCTGCCGGTGGCGCTGGCGATGACGGCGTTCATGGCCGCGGGCGGTGTGGTGGCGATGGTCAGCCACATCATCCCGATGAGCGACACCGCCAACTCCGTGATGCTGCTGGTCGGCCTGGCCGTCGGCGTCGACTACTGCCTGTTCTACCTGCGCCGCGAGCGTGAGGAGCGGGCCGCGGGGCACGACGGACAGACCGCGATCAAGATCGCGGCGGCCACCTCGGGACGGGCCATCCTGATCTCCGGCATCACCGTGATCGTGGCCATGGCGGGCATGCTCTTCACCGGCATCGGTGACTTCAAGGCGATGGGCCTGGCCACGATGATCGTCGTCGCCATCGCGATGTTCGGTTCGGTCACCGTGCTGCCCGCGCTGCTGTCGCTGCTCGGCCACCGGGTCGAGAAGGGCCGCATCCCGTTCCTGAACCGCGGCCGGAAGAACACCGCCCGGCGCGCCGCCAACCCCAGCAGCCGCTTCTGGAAGACCGTCCTGGGCCCGGTGCTGAGCCACCCCAAGACCGCCACGGTGATGGCGGGCGGCGCGCTGCTGGTCATCGCGCTCCCCGCGTTCGGCATGAAGACCGCGAATCTGTCGATGCCGCAGGAACTGGGCAGCAAGCTGCCGATCATCCAGACCTACGAGCACATCAACGAGGCGTTCCCCGGCGGTCCCGACCAGGCCAACGTGGTCGTCAAGGCCGACGACATCGACGCCCCGGCGGTCAAGAAGGCGATCGCCGCCTTCCGCGCCGAGGCCGTGTCCTCGGGCGCCAGCAAGGGCCCGGTCACCCTGACCGTGCACGCCGCGCAGAACGTCGCCCAGATCGACGTACCACTGGCCGGCGGCAGCGACCGCGCCAAGGCCCAGGACAACGTGCGGACGCTGCGCGACCACGTACGGCCCGACACGCTCGGCAAGGTCGACGGCCTCCAGGCGCCGGTGACCGGCGGGACGGCCGGGTCGATGGACTTCACGGCCAAGATCACCAGCAGTGTGCTGCCGGTCTTCGCCTTCGTGACCGTCTTCGCCTTCCTGCTGATGCTGCTGTCCTTCAGGTCGCTGACCATCGCGCTGACCTCGATCGTGCTGAATCTGCTCTCGGTGGGCGCGGCCTACGGCATCCTGTCCGCGGTCTTCCAGCACGGCTGGGGCGCGTCGCTGGTGGGCGCCACCGGTACGGGCGCGGTGGTGGCCTGGCTGCCGCTGTTCCTCTTCGTGATCCTGTTCGGGCTGAGCATGGACTACCACGTGTTCGTGGTCTCCCGGATCCGCGAGGCCAAGGTGCGCGGGATGAGCACCCGCGGCGCGATCGAGCACGGCATCACCACCACCGCGGGCGTCGTGACCAGCGCCGCCGTCATCATGGTCGCGGTGTTCGCGATCTTCGGGACGCTGTCCATGCAGAGCATGAAGCAGATGGGTGTCGGCCTGGCCTTCGCGGTGCTGATCGACGCGACCGTCATCCGCGGGGTGCTGCTCCCGGCCGTGATGAGCCTGCTCGGCGAGCGCAACTGGTACCTGCCGCGCTGGATGCACCGGCTGCCCGACATGACGCACGACGAGTCGACCCTGGCCCCGCCGCCGGTCGTCGCGCTGCCGGAGGAGCCGTACCGGGACCAGGTGCCCGACCGGGTCTGATCCCCGGCCAGGGCCTGATCCCGGGCCGGGGGCCGGGGGCCGGGGAGGACCCCGGGACCTGTTCCCGGCCCGGCCCGGCCCGCCTCGGCCCGGCGCGAAAATTACCTCGGAAAATTCGGATCCCGCGTTTCTCCGCAGGTCACGGAGCCCCTGTCCCGCCCGGGACGGGGGCTCCGGCGCGTTCCGGGCGGTGATCCGGGCCCCTTTTCCGGGCTCGTTGTCAGTGGGCGGGCCTAGTGTGGAAAGCGTGACCGTGAGAGAGAGCGAAAGCGCCGGGAGCGGTACCGCCCTGGCTGCCGACGAGGTGGAGCTCCGTCTTGAGGAGCACCGGGCAGAGCTGACCGGCTACTGCTACCGCATGCTCGGCTCGGTGTTCGAGGCCGAGGACGCCGTGCAGGAGACGCTGGTCCGCGCCTGGCGCGGGCAGCGCGGCTTCGAGGGGCGGGCCTCGTTCCGCTCCTGGCTGTACCGGATCGCGACCAATGTGTGCCTGGACAGTCTCAACGCGGGCAAGCGCCGGGCCCGCCCGATGGACCTGTCCCCCGCGTCGCACGCCGACGCGACGCTGCCCGCCGCCTCCCCGGAGAGCGTCTGGATCGAGCCGGTACCCGACGTCCGCGCCCTGCCGTCCTCCGGCGACCCGGCCGATGTCGTGGTCTCCCGCGAGACGATCAAGCTGGCCTTCGTCGCCGCCCTCCAGCACCTGCCCGCCCGGCAGCGGGCCGTCCTGATCCTGCGCGAGGTGCTGGCCTGGAAGGCCAGCGAGACCGCGGAACTGCTCGGTACGACGGTGGCGTCGGTCAACAGCGCGTTGCAGCGCGCCCGCGCCACGCTCAGCGAGGCCGGGGTGAGCACGGCGGGGACCGACTACGCCAAGGCCGCCGCCGCGCCGATGGACGAGGCGCAGGAGAAGCTGCTCGCGCGCTATGTGGACGCCTTCGAGCGCTACGACCTCGATTCGCTGACCGCCCTGCTGCACGAGGACGTCACGCTGTCCATGCCGCCGTACGCCCTGTGGCTCCAGGGTCACCAGGACATACGCGACTGGTTCCTCGGCACCGGTATCGAGTGCAAGGACTCCCGGCTGCTGCCGGTGTGGGCGAACGGATCGCCCGGCTTCGGGCAGTACCGGTCGAACGGCCCGGAGGGCGGCCACCACCCGTGGGCGCTCCAGGTGCTGGAGATCACCGACGGCCGGATCACCGGCATCAACGCGTTCCTCGACACCGCGCACCTATTCCCGCTTTTCGGCCTCCCACTCGAACTGCCCCGCTAGCCCGGCGAGTTCGAGCAATTCGCGGAGTTCCGCGGTGGCGCCGCGCAACCGCACGGTGTGCCCGGTCCTGTGCGCGGCCAGCCCCAGCCGGGCGAGCGCGCCGATGGTGCCGGGCGCGCCGCCGGGGAGCCCGGTCACGTCCACGACCAGGGGTTCCGTCGGGCCGGGTGCCGCCGTCACAGTCTTCTCCGCCTCTCCTGGACCTGGCCCCCGGACGGGCCTTCATGGATACCGACCGGCCGGGCGGCCAGGATTCATCGCTGCGCGCCCGACGTATTCGGGCGTATTCACGGCGCATTCTCAGCCGGTGACGCGCGTTCAGGGGGCGCGCGGATGCGACACTGGCCTAGTTCCGCGCCGTTGACCGATGCTGTCGGCATATGCGGTACGGAAAGCGGCACGTCGGTGGGGCGGCGCGTGACACGGCGGGGGCGTACGAGGAGGGCGCGGGCGGGCGCGGCGGTACGGGACAGTGGACGATTCGGGACTGCGGGCGATTCGGCGAAGGGTTCGGGTTTCGGCATGGCGGACACGAGGGTGTTCACGCGGGAGCGGGCGCGGGCGGTGCTGGATGCCGCCGGGCATCACGAGGCCGAGCTGCTCGCCTTCGGCGAGAACGCGGTCTACGCCGCCGGGCGTCTGGTGATCAAGATCGGCCGCAGCGCCGATCTGCTGGAGCGGGCCCGGCGCGAGGTGCGCACCGCCGACTGGCTGGCCAAGCACGATGTGCCCGCCGTGCGCTCGGCGGAGTCCGAGGTGCGGCTGGTGGACGGCCACCCGATCACGTACTGGCAGCGGCTGCCCGAGCCGCTGCGGCCCGCGGAGCCCGCCGATGTGGCGCCGCTGCTGCTGCTCGTGCACGCGCTGCCCGAGCCGGACTTCGGGCTGCCGCCGCGTGAGCTGCTCGGCGGGGTCGAGCGCTGGCTGCGGCTGGCCGGGGACGCGATCGATCCGGCGGACGCCGCGTATCTGCGCAATCGGCGCGACGGTTTCGCGACCGCCGCGGCCGAGCTCGTACCGCATCTGGAGCGCGGGCCGATCCACGGGGACGCGCTGCCGCGCAACGTGCACATCGGGCCCGACGGGCCGGTCCTGGTCGACCTGGAGACCTTCTCCTCCGACCTGCGCGAGCACGACCTCGTCGTCCAGGCGCTCAGCCGTGACCGCTACGGGGTGCCCGCGGCGGCGTACGACGCCTTCACCGCCGCCTATGGCTGGGACGTCACCGAGTGGCCCGGCATCACCGTCCTGCGCGGTGCCCGCGAGACCGCCAGTTGCGCCTGGGTCGCCCAGCACGCCCCCGCCAGCCCGGCCGCCCTCAACGAATTCCGCCGACGTGTCGCTTCGCTGAGAGCCGCCGACCCCACCGTCCGCTGGTACTCCTTCTGACCCCGCCCCACCGCGGCGGCCTTCAAGGAAGGCACCGCCCTCCCCCACCCCATCACCCCTTGCACGGCCCCCAGTTGAACGCGACGCACAGGTGAGCCGAAGAGGGGGCGCCTCTTCGATCCGCCGCCGCGGCGGGCCGCGGGTTGGCGGGTGACCGGCCCCGGAGGGGTCAGGCGGCGGAGACGCGCAGCGGCCAGGCGCGGTCGATGGTGGAGGCGTCGGCGGACCCCTTGCGGCGGAGCCAGGAGGCGAAGTCCTCGGCCCAGTCGGCGTACCAGCCGCGCTGCTCGTCGTAGAGGTCCCAGAGGTCGGCGTCGGCGACCTGGGGGTAGCGGGCGGCGAGGGCGCGGGCGACGCGGACGGCGGCGAGGGCGTCGGCGCCCGCTTCGTGCGCGCCGTCGAGGACGACACCGTAGACGCCGCAGGCGGCCTCCAGGGTGCGCTTGCCGCGCCGGTACTTGTCGAGGGCGCGGTCCATCACCAGCGGGTCGAGCACGGGCCCCGGGCGGGCCCCGGGAACGGCCAGCGGCGGCAGCGCGTACCGCCGCAACTCCTCGTCCAGCAGGGTGAGATCGAAGGGCGCATTGTAGACGACGACGGGCACCCCGGCCGCCCAGTACCCCCGCAGGGCGTCGGCGATCTCGGCGACGACCTCCGGCGCCGGGCGCCCCTCGGCCGCCGCGCGGGCGGTGCTTATGCCGTGGATGGCGGTGGTCTCCTCGGGAATGGCGACGCCGGGATTGGCCAGCCACGCCCGGTGCCGTACCGGCTCCCCGTCCTTCACCTCGGTGACCGCCGCGGTCACGATCCGCGCCTGGCGCGGATCCGTCCCCGTCGTCTCCAGGTCGAACCCGACCAACAGCTCCTCATGCCATGCCATGGCGAGCATCCTTCCCACCCATTTCCCCGTAACCCCCGTGTGCCCTGCCATCATCGCGCGGACCACTGACAGCGCCGGACGGCGGGGTTCCGTTTCCCGGGGCGTCCCCGCCCCTCCCCCGGAGGTCACGACACGGGACGGGAATCCGTCCAGATGCCCTCGAACTCCTCGCGGTAGACCTCGAAGAGCCCGTGTTCCGCGGGCCCTTCCTCGGCGACCACCTGCCGGGACCCGCCGCGCAGCAGCAGCACCGGCACCTCCATGCCGCGGGCCCGCCGCAGATAGGACTGCACGACGGCCAGGCCGTCGCCGGTGTCGCCGTCGACGAGGTAGGCGGTGAAGCGCGGGGTCTCGTCGAAGACCCGGATCTCGAAGGCGTCGGGGTCCCGCAGCCGGGCCCGCACCCGGCGCATGTGCATGATGTTCATCTCGACCGACCGGGCCAGCTCACCGCGTCCCAGGCCCAGTTCCCGCTCGCGGCGGCGGACCGTACTGCTCGCGGGGTTGAGGAAGAGCAGTCTGACCCGGCAGCCGGACTCGGCGAGCCGCACCAGGCGCCGCCCCGAGTAGTTCTGCACCAGCAGATTGAGGCCGATGCCTATCGCGTCGAGCCGGCGCGCGCCGGCGAACAAGTCCTCGACGGGCAGCTGCCGTTGCAGCCGCACGCGGTCCGGGTAGACGCCGATGACGTCGGAGTAGCGGTCGGCGACCAGGTCCTCGACGGCGTCCACCGGCAGCCGCTGCGCGGCCGTACGGGCGGGTCCCGCGCCCAGCAGCTCCAGCAGCTTGGCGGCGGCCCGCTCGGCCTGGTCCAGGACGGTCCTGGACAGCGCCCGGTTGCGCGAGACGACGTGCCGGGCCACCTCCAGCTCGTCCAGGGCGAGTTCGAGGTCGCGGCGGTCGTCGAAGTACGGCTCGAAGCACGGCCAGTGCTGGACGACCAGTTCGCGGAGCTGGGGCAGCGTCAGAAAGCTGAGCACATTGTCGTCGGCGGGGTCGAGCAGGAAGCCCTTACGGCGGCTCACTTCCCGTACGGCGACGGCCCGTTGCACCCATTCGTGCCCGGCCGGGCCCGCGGCGGCGACCACCCACTCCTCGCCGTGCACGGGCTCGTAGATCGGGCGCAGCACCGCGTTGACGACGGCGCGCAGGCGCTGTTCCACGAGGTTGAGCCACACGTAGGCCCGCCCGGCGCGCGTGGCGCGGGTGCGTACCTCCGACCAGGCTTCCGCGCCCCAGTCCAGCTCCGCTCCGATCTCCAGCGGCTGGGCGAGGGTGACCGCGCTCTGCACCGCCTCGGCGGCGGCACCGTCCGCGACCTGACGGTCCTCCTGATCTCCACCACCCGGGAGCATCAGACCTCCGGACGTCTCCACGCCACCCGCCTCCCACCCCCGTCCACGATCAAGGAAGGGTACTGCGGTGCAGGGTGCCCCGCAGCCCTGTTGACCCTACTTGACTACTACCGGACAAGCTCATCACCCTTGCGGTAGCTGGCTGTTGTGGCTTTGTCACCCTCGGGTGGACCAGGTGGGAGGATGCACTCTCGGCAACGAATTCGGCAACGAAGCTGGCCGGGTGCGCGGGATCGGTCCGCGCTCTCCCGGTCCGGGAGTGGAAGAGTCACGAGATGCAAGTCTGGCCGGGTCAGTCGTACCCCCTGGGTGCCACCTTCGACGGCGCGGGCACCAACTTCGCCGTCTTCTCCGAGGTGGCGTCCCGTATCGAGCTGTGCCTGCTGCACGACGACGGGTCGGAGACGGCCGTCGAGCTGCGCGAGGCGGACGCCTTCGTACGGCACGCCTACCTGCCGGGGGTGATGCCGGGTCAGCGGTACGGCTTCCGGGTGCACGGGCCCTACGACCCGCCCCGCGGCCACCGCTGCAACTCCGCGAAGCTGCTCCTCGACCCGTACGCCAAGGCGATGAGCGGCAGCATCGACTGGGACGAGGCGGTCTACGGCTACCGCTTCGGACAGCCCGACTCGCGCAACGATCTGGACTCCGCCCCGCACACCATGACGTCCGTCGTGGTGAATCCGTACTTCGACTGGGCCGACGACCGCGCCCCGCGGATCGATTATCACAAGACCATCATCTACGAGGCCCACGTCAAGGGCCTGACGATGACTCACCCGGGTCTGCCGGAGGAGATCCGCGGCACCTACGCGGCGCTGGCTCACCCGGCGGTGATCGGCCATCTGGTGGAACTCGGGGTGACGACACTGGAACTGATGCCGGTGCATCAGTTCATCCAGGACCACCGTCTGGTGGACGCGGGCCTCGCGAACTACTGGGGTTACAACACCATCGGCTTTTTCGCGCCGCACCATTCGTACTGCTCACTGGGCGACCGCGGGCAGCAGGTGCTGGAGTTCAAGACGGCGGTGCGCGCGCTGCACCGGGCCGGGATCGAGGTGATCCTGGACGTGGTCTACAACCACACGGCCGAGGGGAGCCACCTCGGGCCGACGCTGTCGCTGCGCGGCCTGGACAACGCCTCGTACTACCGGCTCGGCGGCGACAAGCGGTACTACACGGACACCACGGGCACCGGCAACAGCCTGCTGATGCGCAGCCCGCACGTCCTGCAGCTCATCATGGACAGCCTGCGGTACTGGGTCACCGAGATGCACGTGGACGGCTTCCGCTTCGACCTCGCGGCCACGCTGGCCCGGCAGTTCCACGAGGTGGACCGGCTCTCGTCCTTCTTCGACCTGGTCCAGCAGGACCCGGTGGTCTCGCAGGTGAAGCTGATCGCCGAGCCGTGGGACGTCGGCGAGGGCGGCTACCAGGTGGGCAACTTCCCACCCCTGTGGACCGAGTGGAACGGGAAGTTCCGCGACACGGTACGGGACCTGTGGCGCGGCGAGAGCGCCACGCTGGCCGAGTTCGGCTCCCGGCTGACCGGTTCCTCCGACCTCTACCAGGACGACGGCCGCCGCCCGTTGGCCTCGGTCAACTTCGTCACCTGCCACGACGGTTTCACGCTGCGCGACCTGGTGTCGTACAACGACAAGCACAACGACGCCAACGGCGAGAACAACCGTGACGGCGAGAGCTTCAACCGGTCCTGGAACTGCGGTACGGAGGGGCCGACGGAGGACGAGAAGGTGCGGTCGCTGCGCGGGCGGCAGATGCGCAACTTCCTCGCCACGCTGATGCTCTCGCAGGGCGTGCCGATGATCTCGCACGGCGACGAGTTCGGCCGCACCCAGAAGGGCAACAACAACGTCTACTGCCAGGACAACGAACTGGCGTGGGTGTCCTGGCCCGGCAAGCCGGACGACGGCGGGCCGAACGACGAGGCGCAGCAGTTGCACGAGTTCCTGCGCACGATGGTGTGGCTGCGGCGCGACCACGCCGTGTTCAGGCGGCGGCGCTTCTTCCACGGGCGGCCGGTCGAGGGCACGCACGACGAACTGTCGGACATCGCCTGGTTCACGCCCGAGGGGCAGGAGATGGCGCAGCGCGACTGGCAGGCGGCGCACGCCAGGTCGATGTCGGTCTTCCTCAACGGCAACGCGATCTCCGAACCGGGGCCGCGCGGCGAGCCGGTCACCGACGACTCGTTCCTGCTGATGGTCAACGCGGCGCCGAAGCCGCAGGAGTTCGTGGTCCCGGTCAACCACGGCTTGGAGTGGCAGCTCGTGGTGGACACCCAGTTGGCCGGGGGGGTCCCGCCGGGCACCGGCCAGCGCGTACAGGCCGGGGACCGGGTGGAGCTGGCCGACCGCAGCATGGTGGTGCTCCAGCGCCCGGCGCTGTAGCGGCCCGGCGGCGCGACACGTGCTCCGCGTGAGGCGGCACGGCCGGGGCTCCGCCTAAGGCGGCGCGGCCGGCCTGCCGCGGGGAAGGACGGGCCGCTTTCGGCGATACGGACGGCGTCCGGGGAGACCCGGGCGCGTTCGGCCGCTTCACGGCCGAATCCGGGGTAGAGAAGACCTCATGACCGGACTTCCCGTGACGCCCTCCGCCACCTACCGGGTGCAGGTGCAGCCCGGCTTCACCTTCGCCGACACCGCCGCGCACGTGCCGTACCTGGCCTCGCTCGGCGTCTCGCACCTGCATCTGTCGCCGATCCTCGAAGCGGTGCCCGGCTCCACCCACGGCTACGACGTGGTGGACCACTCGCGGGTACGCGAGGAGCTGGGCGGCGAGCAGGGCCTGCGGGCGCTGTCGCACACCGCCCGCGAGCACGGCCTCGGCCTGATCCTGGACATCGTCCCCAACCACATGGCGGTGCCCGCGCCCGAACACCTCAACGGCCCGCTGTGGGAGGTGCTGCGCGACGGTCCCGGCTCCGCGTACGCCGACTGGTTCGACATCGACTGGGCCGCGCTGGGCGGCAAGGTGCTGCTGCCTGTGCTGGGCGACCCCCTGCCCGACGTCCTCGGGCAGCTCTCGGTGGTCTCCGACAAGCGCGCGGGCGGCGAGGTGCTGCGCTACTACGACCACCGGTTCCCGCTGCGGCCGGGCACGGAGAATCTGCCGCTGCCGGAACTGGTGGAGGCGCAGTGGTACCGGCTGGCGTACTGGCGGCAGGCCCGCACCGAGCTGAACTACCGCCGCTTCTTCACGATCTCCGACCTGATCGCGGTCCGCGTCGAGCGGCAGGACGTCTTCGAGGCCACCCACGCGACCGTGCTGCGGCTGCTGCGCGAAGGCGTCGCCGACGGGCTGCGGATCGACCACCCGGACGGCCTCGCCGACCCGGCGGGCTATCTGCGCCGCCTGGCCGAGGCCAGCGAGGGGCGGTGGACGGTGGTGGAGAAGATCCTCCAGCGGGACGAGGCGCTGCCCGCCGACTGGGCGTGCGCGGGCACCACCGGGTACGACGCGCTCGACCGGATCGACGGGCTGTTCACGGACCCGGCGGGCGTCGCCGAAGTGACCGGCTTCTACCGGGAGTTCACCGGCGTCGAGGACAGCCGCGGCGGCCGGTGGGAGCCGACCGCGCGGCGCGCCGCCCACCGCATCGTCGGCCACGACCTCGCCGCGGAGGTCTCCCGCCTCGCGGCGAGCGCGCAGCGGGCGCAGCGCCCCGGCACGGGCGGCGGGACCGAGGGGGCGGGCGGGCCGGTAACAGCCGAGCACCAGGAGACCGACCCTTACACGGCGCCCTATGCGACGTCCGTGCTGGAGGAGGCGCTGCGCGAGCTGCTGGTCCGTATCCCGGTGTACCGCCCGTACGTACGCCCCGGCACCCCGGCGACGCCCGGCGACACCCTGATGGTGACCGAGGCCGCCTCCAGTGCGGCGGAAAGCGCCGACGGGCGGCTCGCCCCGGCGATCGGCCTGCTGCGCGACCTTGCGCTCGGCCGCCCGGCCGAGGGCGCGACGGTGCCCGGTGAGGACGCCGACGACTTCGCCGTCCGCTTCGCGCAGGTCGCCTCCGCGCTGCACGCCAAGTCCGTCGAGGACACCGCCTTCTACCGCTACTCGCCGCTGCTGTCACTGTGCGAGGTCGGCCGCAGCCCGGCGCATCCGGCGACGGCCCCGGAGGAATTCCACGCCTATTGCGCGCGGATCCAGCGCGACCACCCCGGTACCGGCACCGTCCTGTCCACGCACGACACCAAGCGCAGCGCCGACCTGCGGCTGCGGCTGGCCGTCCTGTCCGAACTCCCCGACGCCTGGCGGGAGTGGATGGGCGCCCGCGAGGCCCGCGCCGAGCGGTCAGGCGACGCGCCCGCGCCCGACCGGCACACCGCGTACACCGTCTTCCAGACCGGCGTCGGCCTCGGCTTCTGCCACCCGGACCGGCTGGTGCCCGCCGCGCTCAAGGCGGTCCGCGAGGCGGGCCTGCACACCTCGTGGACCGAGCAGGACGAGGCGTACGAGAAGGCCGTCACCGACTTCACCGAGCAGGGCCCGTGCGGCGCGGGCGTCTACGACGTGGGCGAATTCGTCAACTCCCTCGCCCCGTACGCCGATGCCAACGCGCTCGGCGCGGCGCTGGTGCACCTGACGATGCCGGGTGTGCCCGACGTCTACCAGAACACCGAATTCCCGGTGTACACCCTGGTCGACCCGGACAACCGCGGCCCCATGAACGGGCCGGTCGGCGGGACCCAGCGGTTCGGCGTCGACCGCACCCTGGACCGCCTGCTGGACGGCGCCGCGCCGGGCTCCTTCGACGAGGCCAAGCTGCGCCTGACCGCGGTGGCGCTCCGGCTGCGGCGCGACCGCCCCGAGTGGTACGGCCCCACCGCCTCGTACATCCCCCTCGTCGCGCAGGGTCCGGCCGGTGACCACTGCCTCGCCTTCCTGCGCGGCGGCTCCGCCCTCACCGTCGTCACCCGGCTCTCCGCCCGCCTCGCCGCGGCGGGCGGCTGGCGCGAGGCGTCGCTGCCGCTCCCTCCGGGCCGCTGGCACGACCGCCTGGGCGGCGGGACGTACGAGGGCGCGGCCCCGCTGGCCGAACTGCTGGGCCGCAGCCCTGTGGCCCTGCTGACCCCGGAGAGGTGAGCGCGGAGAGGTGAGCCCGGCAGGTGAGCCCGGCGGGCTGAGCCGCCCACACCCGCTCCCGCGCACCCGCGTCGACATCCCGACAAGGCCGCCGCGTAAAACCGGTGGCCTTGTCGGCCGTCGCCCGCCTAGGGTGCCGATCACGCCCATGACCGGACGAGAAGGAGGCGAGAGCGATGACGTACATCACTGTGCCGCGCTCCCGCCCCTCCGCAGGGCGTCCGTAGATCCACGGGGAGATGGTCCCGGGAGCGCTCCGTCGAACTCCCGAAGGAATCGTTTCACCATGTCCGATCTGGTTTTCCGCCCGCTGGTCGCGGGCGAGTCCGCCCTGTTCAACTCGCTTGCCGAGACGGCATCCGGCACGCGTACCGGCACCGGCGACGCGTTCGTCGGCCGCGCCCTGCTCGGCCAGTCCTTCGCGACCCTCGACGCGGGCGGCGAGTACCGGCCCGAGTGGTCGTGGGTCGCGCTGCGCGGCGCGAAGGTCGTCGCGCGGGCCGCGTGGTGGGCCAAGCCCGAGGACAGCGAGCCGCTGGCCCTGGACTGGTTCGACTTCGCCGAGGGCGAAGCCGAGGCGGCCACCGAACTGCTGCGCGCCGCGCCGCTGAACACCGAGTACAGCCTGCTGCTGCCGCCCGACTGGCGCGAGCGCCCCGACGTGACGGCGGCGGCGCGGAGCCGCGCGGCGGCCGTCGAGGCCGCGGGACTGCGCGAGTTGGTCGAGCGGTACCGCTACGAGTGGACGGCGGACTGCCCGCTGCCGCCGCGCACCGGGCGTCTTGAGTACCGGCCCGAGCCGGACGACACCGCCTTCCGGGCCGTCATGGCCCGCATCATGGAGGGCACTCTCGACGCCCACGACCGCCGGATGATCGCCGAACAGGGCCTGGAGGCCGCCCTCGACGAGACCATCGGCATCTTCGACTGGTTCCCCTCGCCCGCCGACTGGCGGCGGGTGGCGTACACCCCGGACGGCGAGGTGGCCGGGCTGCACGTGCCCGCGCGCAATCCGGCCGGCCCGTGCATCGGCTTCATCGCCGTGGTGCCCGAGCAGCGGGGCCGCGGTTACTCGTACGACCTGCTGGTCGAGTGCACTCACGACCTGGTCGACCGCGGCGCGGTCAAGGTCGCGGCGGCCACCGACCGGACGAATGTCCCGATGGCGCGGAATTTCGCGAAGGCGGGGTATCCGATCGTTCAGGAGCGGATCGACTTCGTCCCCGACGCAGTGTGATGTTCCCCCGCTGATCCGCTCGCGGTGATGCGGGAGGCCGTTCCGTGGGCATGCATGTGCCCGGGGTCCGTGGCGCGGCCACGGCCCCGGGCACCCGCGAGGAACAGCCTCGGGGGCGCCCGCACAGAAGACCGCCGTACAGAAGACTGCCGTACAGAAGACCGCCGTACCGCCGTACAGAAAACCGCTGTACGGAGAACTTCCGCGCGGAAGACCGCCGCGCGGAAGACCGAAGACGCTGAACGAACCGGATGACGAGACGGGAGCCGTGGGTGCTGTTCGAGGTGTGGGCGCCGGATGCCCAGCAGGTGGAGATCCTGATCGACGACCGCACACGGCACGGCCTCGGCCCCGACCCGGCGCGGGCCGGCTGGTGGCGCGCGGAGGTGTCCGCCGGGCCGGGCACGCGGTACGCGTATCTGCTCGACGGCGGTCCGCCGCTGCCCGATCCGCGCTCGCGCCGCCAGCCGGAGGGCCCGGACGGGCCGAGCGCCGTCGTCGACCACGACGCGTTCGCCTGGACGGTGCCGTGGCCGGGCCGCGCGCTGCCCGGCGCGGTGGTCTACGAACTGCACGTCGGCACCTTCACCCCCGAGGGCACCTTCGACGCGGCGATCGAGCGGCTGCCGCACCTGGCCCGGCTGGGCATCACGCACATCGAGCTGATGCCGGTGTGCCCGTTCCCCGGCACCAACGGCTGGGGGTACGAGGGCGTGTCGCTGTGGGCGGTGCACGAGCCGTACGGCGGCCCCGAGGGAATGAAGCGATTTGTCGACGCGGCGCACAAGCAGTGCCTGGGCGTCGTCCTCGACGTGGTCCACAACCACCTGGGCCCGTCGGGCAACCATCTGCCGCCGTTCGGCCCGTACTTCACCGACCGGCACCACACCCCCTGGGGCGACGCGGTCAATCTGGACGCGCCCGGCTCCGACGAGGTGCGGGACTTCCTGATCGGCAGCGCGCTGTCGTGGCTGCGCGACTACCGGCTCGACGGACTGCGGCTCGACGCCGTCCACGCGCTGGTCGACACGCGCGCCCTGCACTTCCTCGAGGAGCTGTCGACGGCCGTGGACGGGCTGTCAGCCGCGCTCGGCCGCCCGCTGTTCCTGATCGCCGAGTCCGATCTGAACGACCCGCGGACGACGGCCCCGCGCCAGGCGGGCGGCCTCGGCCTGCACGCCCAGTGGAGCGACGACTTCCACCACGCCCTGCACGCGGCCGTCACCGGTGAGGCGCAGGGCTATTACGCGGATTTCGCCGCCGCCGGGGCCGCCGCGGTGGCCAAGACGCTCACCGGGGGCTTCTTCCACGACGGCAGTTGGTCCTCCTTCCGCGGCCGGCACCACGGCCGCCCGCTGGACCGGGCCGCCGCGCCCGCCCACCGGCTGCTGGGCTACGCGCAGACGCACGACCAGATCGGCAACCGCGCGACCGGCGACCGGCTCACCCCTGACCAGCTCACCGTGGCCGCGGCCCTCGTCCTGACCTCGCCGTTCACCCCGATGCTCTTCATGGGCGAGGAGTGGGGCGCGGGCACGCCCTGGCAGTTCTTCACCGACCACGACGACCCGGAGCTGGGCGCGGCCATCACGCGCGGGCGGCGCCGCGAATTCGCCGACCACGGCTGGGCGGAGGAGGACGTGCCCGATCCGCAGGACCACGCGACCCGGGACCGCTCGTGCCTGGACTGGGCCGAGCCGGACAAGGCGGGGCACCGCGAGCTGCTGGAGTGGTACCGCGGGCTGATCGCGCTGCGCAGGTCGGAGCCCGCCCTGACCGATCCCCAGCTCGACACGGTCGCGGCGACCGCGGGCGGCCGGACGCTGCGGCTGGCCCGCGGCCCCTTCCGTACGGTCGTGAACTTCTCCGACGCGCCCGCGCGGGTGCCGCTGGACGTGCCGTGCGAGGTGGTGCTGGCCCGGCCGTCGTGCAAGGTGCTGCCGGGCCCGGACGCGGCCGTCCAGCTTCCGCCCCGGGGGGCCGCCGTGCTGCGCGCCCGCGTTACGGTGAACGGGTGACACAGACGACCCCGACGCCCGACGCGGAAGCCCTCGCGGACTGCGTGCTGTGCGGCGAGCCGACCGAGTATCCGGCGAGCACGCGCGGCGCGACGTACTGCCCGGTGTGCGAGTGGCAGGAGGCGCAGCGCACCGCGTGCTCCGGCTAGGACCGGGGCACGCGGGTCAGGTCTTGAGGAGCGCGACGCGGTTCTCCTCGATGTCGAAGTCGGCCTTCGGATAGGCCGGGTCGATCAGTTCGAGGTGTTCGAGCAGCAGCTTGGCGACCGCCCAGTTCCGGTACCACTTGCGGTCGGACGGCACGACGTGCCAGGGCGCGGCGTCGGTCGAGCAGCGCTCCAGGGCCACCTCGTACGCCTTCTGGTACGCGGGCCACAGCGCGCGCTCGCTGATGTCACCGGGGTTGAACTTCCAGTGCTTGTCCGGGTTGTCGAGCCGCTTCAGCAGCCGCTCGCGCTGCTTGTCGTAGCTGATGTGCAGGAAGACCTTGACGACGGTGACGCCGTCGTCGGCGAGCGACTGCTCGAAGCGGTTGATGACGCTGTAGCGGCGGCTCCAGGTGGCGCGCGGCACGAGGTCGCGCACGCGGGCAATCAGCACGTCCTCGTAGTGCGAACGGTCGAAGACGCCCAGCTCGCCGGGGCGGGGCAGCGCGCGGCGGATGCGCCACAGGAAGGGGTGCTGACGCTCCTCCTCGGTGGGCGCCTTGAACGCGGTGACGCGGATGCCCGACGGGTTCAGCCCGGAGGACACGTGCTTGACGGTGCCGCCCTTGCCCGAGGTGTCCATGCCCTGGAGCACCAGCAGCACGCAGTGCGGGTCGCCCGCGGTGCTCTGCGCCCACAGCCGCTCCTGGAGCTCGGCCAGCCGGGCGCGCAGCTCCGCGGTCGCGGCCAGGGCCGTCGCCTTGTCGCGCGGGCCGCCGGGGGTCGCGGAGGGGTCGTACGCCCGCAGGTTGACCGGTCCGCCGCCGGGCGGCACGCGCAGCAGGGACCGCAGGCCCGGGTCCTTCTGCGCCTTCTTGGCGGCGGCGTCGGCGTGCTTGCCGCCCCGGCCGTCCTCGTGCGCGTGCCGGTCCACGTGCGCGTGCTCGGCGCCGTGCTTGCCCTTGCCCTTGCTCCCGCTCTTGGCCATGCACCGATCCTGCGCCGGATCAGCGGTCTCCGCCAGTGCCGGTCAGCTTCTCGGCGTCCCGCGCGAGCGCGGTGAGCCGGGAGACGGCGCGGAAGTACTTCTTGCGGTAGCCGCCCGCCAGCATGTCCTGGCCGAAGACGCGGTCGAAGGGCACGCCGGAGGCCAGTACGGGGATCTCGCGGTCGTAGAGCCGGTCGGCGAGCACCACCAGGCGCAGCGCGGTCGCCTGGTCGGTGACGGGTTCCACGCCGCGCAGGAAGACCGCGCCGACGCCGTCGCAGAGCGCGCCGTAGCGGCTGGGGTGGACGGTGGCCAGGTGCGCGGCCAGCGCGCCGAAGTCGTCGAGCGCGGCGCCGGGTGTGACGGCCGCGGCGGCGGTGACCTGCTCGTCGGTGTGCGGGGTCGGCGCCTCGGGCAGGCCGCGGTGCCGGTAGTCCTCGCCGTCGATCCGCAGGCTGGTGAAGCGGGCGGACAGGCCCTGGATCTCCCGCATGAAGTCGGCGGAGGCGAAGCGGCCCTCGCCGAGCTTGCCGGGCAGCGTGTTCGACGTCGCCGCCAGCCGTACGCCCGCGTCGGCGAGCTTGCCGAGGAGCGTGGACACCAGCACCGTGTCGCCCGGGTCGTCCAGTTCGAACTCGTCGATGCAGACCAGCCGGTGGTCGCTGAGCGCCGCCACCGCGTGCTGGAAGCCGAGGGCGCCGACCAGATTGGTCAGCTCCACGAACGTGCCGAACGCCTTGCGCTCGGCGGGCGCCGGGGTGGCGTGCCACAGCGACGCCAGCAGGTGGGTCTTGCCGACGCCGTAACCGCCGTCGAGGTAGACCCCGCCGGGGCCGCCGGGCGCGGGTGCCTCCCGCCGGAACCACCGCTTGGGCGTCGGCGCGGCCGTCAGCGACGCCGCGAAACCGGCCAGGGCCCGTACGGCCGCGGCCTGGCTGGGCTGATTCGGGTCGGGCACGTAGGTCTCGAACCTGACGCCGTCGAACCGCGGCGGCGGCACCATCTCCGCCACCAATCGCTCCACCGGCACATGCGGCGTGCGCGCGCTGAGTGACACGGGCCCGCCATCGCCGCCTATCGCGGCACTCCCAGACGAAACGACAGAGGTCGACACAGCTCACCAGCGTAGTGCCTCCCGGTTCCGCCCCCGCCGGCATGTGTCCGACCCCACGCGTACGGGGGCGGCGGGCCGAGGGCGCCGACCGGCCCGTAGCGGCGCGGCGTGGGAGACTTCGGGGATGCGACGGCTCTATCCCGTAGCGGGAGCGAACGATTCGGCCGGGCTGGAGACCCCGCTCGGTCTGGCGGACGCGTACGCGTACCCCGAACGGGGAGCGGGCCCGTACCTCCGGGCCAACATGGTGTCGTCGCTGGACGGCGCGGCCCGGTACGACGGCAGGTCGGCGCCGCTGTCGTCGGAGGCGGACATGCGGGTCTTCGGCGTGCTGCGCGCGCTGGCCGACGTGGTGCTGGTGGGTGCGGAAACGGTTCGCCTGGAGGGTTACCGGCCCGCGAGGGCCCGCGAGGTGTTCGCGGCGCGCAGGGCGGCGGACGGCCAGACCCCGGCCGCCGCCGTCGCGGTGATCAGCCGCGGACTCGATCTGGACTTCACGACACCGCTGTTCACCGCGCCGGTCACCCCCACCCTGGTGCTGACCGGCGCGTCGCCGCCCGCCGACCGTGTCGCCGCCGCCAGCGCGGCGGGCGCCCATGTGGTCGTCGCGGGCGACGGCGAAGGCGTCGACCCGGTCCGCGCGGTGCGCGAGTTGGCCGCGCTGGGCCACACGCGGCTGCTCCACGAGGGCGGCCCGCGGGTCCTCGCGCAGTTCGCCGCGGCCGGCACGCTGGACGAACTGTGCCTGACCGTCGCCCCGGTACTCGGGGGCGGCGACGCGCCCCGGATCATGCACGGCCCCGACGTTCCGGGCCCGGCCCGCCTCGTCCCGCGCTCCGTCCTGGAGGAGGACGGCTTCCTGTTCACCCGTTACGTCCGGGCCTGACCGCCCGACCGTCCCACCGACACCCCTCATGCCACCCACCTGACCAGCGGCGCGCCGCACGGTGGAACCGCGACCGAAAAAAGCGGATTCCCTCGTTCCGTTTCGCTCCGCGCGGGAACACTTACCCGAGTGCCCCGCGAAGATCGGGGCAGGATCGTTCCAACGCCGGCCCGGTGGCCCCGACGAAGCACGAGAAAGAAGGACGCGTCCGTGTTCACGACCGTACTCATGATCGAGAAGCCGCTCGCACCGGCCGACGTGGAGCTCGTCACCTCTCTCCACGGCGACGAGCAGGTCTCCTTCGTCGTGCTCATGCAGCCACGCGGCGACCAGGACCGGCTGTTGCGGGCCGTGGACGACGTGGCGCTCGGCTATCTGGATGACGCCGCGCACGAGGACCGCGAGCCGGAGGGCGACGACGCCACCCCGGTCGCGGAGCGGGCCCTGGCGCACTCCCTGGAGGCGCTGCGCGCCTCCGGCGCGGAGGCGGTGGGCCGGATCGTCGACAAGCACCCGCTCGACCTGCTGCGCACGGTCGTCGAGGAGACCAACGCCGACGAGGTCATCGTGCTCACCGCGCCGCACTTCGTGGAGGAGTTCTTCCACCGCGACTGGACGTCGCGGGCGCGGCACAAGGTGGGGGTGCCGGTGCTGAAGCTCTTCGCCGAGCACGATTAGGCGCAGCGCGCGATGAGGCGGCGAGCGCGATGAGCCGCAGGGCACGATGAGGCGGCGAGCGCGGTGAGCGCGGTGAGGCGGTGCCGCGCCGCCCGGCGGCTCGGGCGTCGTGTGTCCCGGGCACCCCTTGCAGAAACGTCTCGCCGGGCGGGGGGTGCCATGGGCGCGCGGTCAGGGTCGGCGCGCGGTGCCACGGGCGCGCGGGCAGCGCCGGCGGAAGGTGCCACGGGCGCGCGGGCAGAGTCGTCCGCGCGCCCGGAGGTGCGAGAATCAGGACCCGGTCAATAAACGAACCACGCACATCTCCGGGAGACCTCCGTATGAGCCCGTCCGTTCCCCCCGCCATGGACCGACCGCACTTCATCGGCATCGGCGGCGCCGGAATGTCGGGGATCGCGAAGATCCTCGCGCAGCGCGGGGCGCGGGTGGCGGGCAGTGACTCACGTGAGTCGGAGACGGCGGGCGCGCTGCGCGCGCTCGGCGTGACCGTGCACATCGGCCACGACGCGGCGCACCTGGCGCAGGACGCCACCTCGGTGGTCGTCTCCAGCGCGATCCGCCCGGAGAATCCGGAGCTGGCGGCGGCCCGCGAGCGCGGCGTCCCCGTCGTGCACCGCAGTGACGCGCTGGCCGCGCTGATGGAGGGCACCCGGCCGATCGCGGTCGCGGGCACCCACGGCAAGACCACCACCACCTCGATGCTGGCGGTCGCGCTGACGGCGCTCGGCAGCGAGCCGTCGTACGCGATCGGCGGCGACCTGGACGCGCCCGGCTCGAACGCGCACCACGGCGGCGGCGAAATCTTCGTCGCGGAGGCCGACGAGAGCGACCGCAGCTTCCACACGTACGCGCCCGAGGTCGCGATCATCCTCAACGTGGAGCTCGACCACCACGCCAACTACGCCTCGATGGACGAGATCTACGACTCCTTCGAGACCTTCGTCGGCAAGATCCGCCCCGGCGGCACGCTGGTGATCTCCGCCGACCAGCCGGGCGCCGTCGAGCTGACGAAGCGGGTACGGGACATCGGCGGTCTGACCATCGTGACGGTCGGCGAGGCCGAGACCGCCGACGTACGCATCACGAAGATCAACCCGCGCGGGCTGACCAGCGAGGTCACCGTCGTCATCGACGGCCGCCCGCTGACCTTCACCGTCTCCGTGCCGGGCCGCCACTACGCGCACAACGCCGTCGCCGCGCTCGCCGCGGGCACCGCGATCGGCGCCCCGACCCGGAATCTGGCCTCGGCCCTCGCGAAGTACACCGGCGTCAAGCGGCGCCTCCAGCTCAAGGGCGAGGCGGCGGGCGTCCAGGTCATCGACTCCTACGCCCACCACCCGACCGAGATGGCCGCCGACCTGGAGGCGATCCGCGGCGCCGCCGGGGACGCCCGCGTCCTGGTCGTCTTCCAGCCGCACCTCTTCAGCCGCACCCGCGAGCTGGCCACCGAGATGGGCGCCGCCCTCGCCCTCGCCGACGCCTCCGTCGTCCTCGACATCTACCCGGCCCGCGAGGACCCGATCCCCGGTGTGACCAGCGCACTCATCATCGACGCGGCCCGCGCGGCGGGCGCCGACGTGACCGCGGAACACGACAAGCAGGCGGTACCGGACGTGGTCGCAGGAATGGCGAAGCCGGGTGATCTCGTTCTCACCATGGGCGCGGGCGACGTGACCGACCTCGGTCCCCTGATTCTCGCCCGCCTCGGCAGCTGAGGAGACCTCCATGTCCTACGAAGTCAGCAAGTCCGACGAGCAGTGGCGCGCCGAGCTGTCGCCGGAGGAGTACGCGGTCCTGCGCAAAGCCGGTACCGAGCGGCCCTTCGTCGGCGAGTACACCGACACGAAGACGACCGGCGTCTACGCCTGCCGTGCGTGCGGCGCCGAGCTCTTCCGCTCCGACACCAAATTCGAGTCCCACTGCGGCTGGCCCTCCTTCTACGACCCTGCCGACACCGACGCCGTCGAACTCATCGAGGACCGCACCCTCGGGATGACCCGCGTCGAGGTCCGCTGCGCCCGCTGCGGCTCCCACCTGGGCCACGTCTTCGAAGGCGAGGGCTACGGCACACCGACCGACCAGCGCTACTGCATCAACTCCATCTCCCTGACCTTGACCCCCACGGAGTAACCCCTCCGGGGGTGCGGTGCGCCTCCGGCGGGGGGCAGCCGTTCAGCGCCGCGGGGACTGCGCGACCAGCCCCCACGGCGGGACGGGCCCCGAAGGGGCGCTGGGGGCACCTCCCGGCCGAAGGCTGGGGGAGGAACTGCGCGATCAGCCCCCACCGGCCGGTGGTCCGGAGACAACCGAACCGCCCCGCCGGGGCGGGCGGTGCCCTGCGGGAGCGTCGTGGCTGGCACGACGACATCGGCGGGCGCCACCGGTTCCGGCGTGGCCGCCGCGGCCGCCGCAGCCGCCGCCGCTTCCGTACGCACCGACGCCGCACGCCACGGCGGATCGGCGTCCAGCAGCGGGTGGCAGACTGGGGCGGTGAGCAGCCCCTTCCAGCACCAGGCCGCCGACCGCGACGCGGCACCCCAGTTCGTCCTCCCGCTCGTCGTCCGGATCGAGCGCGACGCGCCCCCGGCCCGTACCGACGCCCTGGAGACGGCGGCGCGCGCCGTCCTCACCCTGCTCTGCGACGAGCGCGCGACGGCCGACGACGGCGAGTGGGCGCAGGCCGTACGGAACTGGCAGGACGCCAGGATCCGCAAGGTCGTACGGCGGGCGCGCGGAGCGGAGTGGCGGCGGGCGGCGGCCCTGCCGGGCATCACGGTGACGGGATCGGGATCGGGATCGGGGTCCGCGTCGGGATCGGTGCCGGGGGCGAACACGGAAGCGGGTACGGCCGATGTGCCGCCCGCCGAAGTGCGGGTCTACCCGCCCGTGCCGCTCGACGGCTGGCCGAAGGAACTGGCCAAACTCCAGGTCTCCGGCACGGAGTTGGACGACCCGGAACCGCCGTCACCCCTCGAACCCGGCGACCCGCGCCCCGCGCTGTGGATGAATCCCGACGTCACCATGTCGGCCGGGAAGGCCATGGCCCAGGCCGGACACGGCGCCCAACTCGCCTGGTGGGAGCTGTCGGACGCCGACCGCGACGCCTGGCGCGCCGCCGGTTTCCCCCTGGCCGTCCGCACCCCCTCCCCCGCCCTGTGGACCCGCCTGAGCGCGTCCTCACTCCCCGTCGTCCGCGACGCGGGCTTCACCGAGGTCGCCCCGGGCTCCGCCACCGTCGTCGCCGACCACCCGTCCCTGCGCGCGCATCCCGCCCCCGGCACGCTCTGACGGGCCCCGCCAGCCCGATCGCGGAGTTATCCACAGGCCGAGAACGCGGTGTCGGCGGAGTCCGGTAGAAATCCCTCATGTGGATTCTTCTGCTGCTCGTCGCGTTCGCCGCGGCGACCGCCGCCGGTGCGCGCCTGTGCCTGGCCGGGGTCGCCGCGGCCAGTGGAGCGCCCGGAGAGCGGCGGCCCACGGACGGCGTCGAACTCGGTCTGTACGAAACGGCGTTCCTGGCCGGAGGCCGTACGCGCGCTCGGCGAGCGGCTGGTGGCCGCCGGGCTCGGGGTTCCGGCGGCGGCACGCGAACGGCTCGCGGCGGGGGTGCGGCAGGTGCGCGGCGCCACCGGGCTGACGTTGGCGATGGCGGTGGCCACCGTCGCCCTGAACGGGTCGGTCCGTGCGCCGGACGGCACGCCCGCGCTGCTCTGGTACGTGCTGCCGCTGCTGCTAACGGGGGCGTGCTGGGCGGTGGCGCGCGTCGAGGTCTATCCGTACACGCGGTGGGCGGCCCCGGCCGGGCAGGAGGCGCTCCGGGGGATACCCCGGGACGCGCCGCCGCTGTCGGCCCTGGCCGCCCGTGGGCCGCGCACGCCGCGCGACCCCGCGATACGGGCGCTGCTGCGTCAGGCCAGGCCCGCGACCAGGTCGGCGATCTCGCGGCGCCGGCCGGTGTAGAAGGGGACTTCCTCGCGGACGTGCAGGCGGGCCTCGGAGGCGCGCAGGTGCCGCATGAGGTCGACGATCCGGTACAGCTCGTCGGCCTCGAAGGCCAGGATCCACTCGTAGTCGCCGAGCGAGAAGGACGCGACGGTGTTCGCCCGCACGTCGGGGTAGCCACGGGCCATCTTGCCGTGGTCGGCGAGCATCCGGCGGCGGTCCTCGTCCGGCAGCAGGTACCAGTCGTAGGAGCGCACGAAGGGATAGACGCTGACCCACTCGCGCGGCGTCTCATCGGCGAGGAAGGCCGGAACATGCGACTTGTTGAACTCCGCCGGGCGGTGCAGCGCCATGTTGGACCACACCGGCTCCACCGCGCGCCCCAGCTTGGTGCGGCGGAAGAGGTTGTACGCCTCCTGCAACTCCTCGGCCGTCTCCGCGTGCCACCAGATCATCAGATCGGCGTCGGCCCGCAGCCCCGAGACGTCATAGGTCCCGCGGATCGTGATGTCCTTGGCGGCGAGCTGCGCGAACAGCTCCTCGACCTCGTCCGCGTACCCGCCGCGGTCCTCGGGCAGGGTGTCGCGCAGTCGGAACACCGACCAGAGCGTGTAGCGAATGACCTCGTTGAGGTCCTTGGCCTTCTTCCCCGCGTTGGGGGCCTTCGCCGACGTGGCGTCGGCGGAATCGGAAGCGCGGTCGGCAGTCGAGTCGGTCATACCCCCCATTCTCCCGCGCCCCCCGACGCTCCCGGCACCAGGGTCCCCCACGACGCCCCGCGGGGCCGCCCGGCGCGGAGCCGTTCAGCCCCGCGGCAGCAGCTCGGCCGCGGCGCGGTGGGCGCCGGCGATGCAGGCGGGGATGCCGACGCCGTCGTACGCGGCGCCGCAGGCGGCCAGGGCGGGGAGCTTGGTGAGGTGTTCGCGGACGCGGGCGACGCGGGCGAGGTGGCCGACCGGGTACTGGGGCAGACCCGCGGTCCAGCGGGTGACGCGGGCGGCGATCGGGGCGGCGCGCAGGCCCACGGCGGCCTCCAGGTCGTCGCGGGAGAGGCGGACGAGGTCGGTGTCGTCCCAGGCGAGGTCCGCCTCGTCGCCGTGGCGGCCGATGGAGGTGCGCAGGACGACGGTGTCGCCGCCTGCCTCGCCGAGCCAGCCCCATTTGCGGCTGGAGAAGGTGGACGCCTTGATGGTGCGGCCGTCGACCGGCGGGACGAGGAAGCCGCTGCTGTTGGGCAGCCGTGTCATCTCACGGCGGCGGAAGGCCATGGTGACCAGCGCCATGCCCGCGTATTCGACGGTGTCCAGTTCGGCCGCGGCGGCGGGCGACTCGGCGTCGAGCAGCCGGGCCGCGGTCGGCGCGGGCACGGCGAGCACCACGGCGTCGGCCTCCAGCGCGCGGCCGTCGAGGCCGACCTGCCAGCCGTGCGGGGTGCGCCGCAGCTCGCGTACGGGCGCGTCCGTCTCGATGGTGACGCCCGCGGCGCGGCACGCCTCGGCGACCGCGAGCGGCAGCCGTCCGACGCCGCCGCGGATGCCGTTGAAGACCGGTCCCGCGCCGCCCGCCCTGACCGCGGCCCGGCGCTGGATGTCGCGGGCCGCCTCGATCAGGGAGCGCCCAGTGCGCATGGCCTCGAAGAGCTGCGGCACCGCGGCACGCAGCGAGATCTCGTAGGCGTTGCCCGCGTAGACGCCGCCGAGCAGTGGTTCGACGAGCCGGTCCACGACCTCGTGGCCGAGCCGGGCGGCGACGAAGGCGCCGACCGCGACATCGTCGCCGAGTTCGGTGCGCGGCAGTACGTGGTCCAGCGGGAGCCTGGCGAGACCGGCGGCGGACAGCACACCGGACGAGGCGAGCGGCCCGAGGTCGCCGGGCACGCCCATGACGTGTCCCTTGGGCATGGGCCGCAGCTTGCCGCGCGTCCACAGCGCGGCGCCGAGCACCGCGGGCGGCTCCAGGTCGTCGCCGAGCCCGACCTCGCGGGCCAGGGCGATCGCCTCGGGGCGGCGGGCCAGCATCGACTCGGCGCCGAGGTCGACCGGCACCCCGGCGATCTCGTCGGCGTACAGCTTGCCGCCCAGCCGCGACGACGCCTCCAGCAGCGTGACGCGGACGCCCGCGCCCGCCAGCCGGTGCGCCGCGGCGAGTCCGGAGATTCCGCCGCCGATGACGATCGCGTGTTCAGGAGCGCCCGTGCCGTTGTGCGTCTGGCTCATGCGTCCACTGTCTCAGACTCCGTTCCGAGTTCCGAACGTGATCCCATCGCTACCGCGGGACCGCAACCCGGCGCGGACCGTCCACGTCCAACTGTCATTACAGGTCACTAGGCGGGCCTCACGAGGCTCGCACCTGGGGGGAATTGACGTGAGGACACACAGACCCGGAGCGCCGCGCACCGGGCGCGCGCACCACGCCGGCCGGCGCGGACGGCGGCTGGCCGCCGTCCCTGCCGCGCTGCTGCTGGCCGCCTCACTCGCGGTCGCCGGGTGCAGCAGCGAAAGCGGCGGCGCTTCCGACAAGGCCGCCGCCCCGGCTGCCCGCGGTCAGGACGACAGCGGCAGCGACTCGATGAAGAACGGCGGCAGCGGTACGGACGCCGGGAACGCGCCTTCCGGTACGCCCGGTTCCGCGTCGGACAAGGCCGCCACCACCGGCAACAACGCCAAGCCGTCCGCGCCCAGCTACCTCGTCCGTACGGCCCACCTGACCGTCCGCACCCCGAAGGTGGGCGACGCGCTCGACAAGGCCCGCGCGATGGTCGCCGACGCGGGCGGTTACGCGGGCACCGAGGACACCTCGGTCGACGCCGGGGGCCACGAGCAGTCGACGATCCAGCTCCGGGTGCCGCCCGCGGCGTACGACGGTCTGCTGACCCGGCTGGCCGGGCTCGGCACGCTGATGGAGCGCAAGGTCGGCGTCGAGGACGTCACCGGCCAGGTGGTCGACGTGCAGAGCCGGATCAAGTCGCAGCAGGCCAGTGTGGCGCGGGTGCGCAAGCTGATGGACCAGGCGGGCTCGCTCAGCGACGTGGTGTCGCTGGAGCGCGAACTGAGCACGCGCGAGGCCGACTTGGAGTCCCTCCAGGCGCAGCAGGCGGCACTGCGGGAGCGGACGGATCTGGCCACGGTGACGCTGCGGCTGGTCGAGCCGCCGGTGAAGCACGTCGCGGCGAAGCCGAAGCCGAAGCACGAGGACGGTTTCTGGACGCAGGTCGGCCACGCGCTGGGCGGCGGCTGGCACGCCTTCTACGTGACGATCCGCGGTGTGCTGGTCGTCCTGTCGGCCGTGCTGCCGTTCCTGGTGGTCGCGCTGGCCGGCTTCATCGGCTACCGGCTGGTGCGCCGCCGCTGGCCCCGGCAGGAGCCGCCGACGATGGCGCCGCGCCCCTGGAGCCCGTCCTCGCACGCGCCGATCCACCCGCAGCGCACGCCCTCCACGGCTCCGGCGGGTACGGACGCGCCGGAGCGTGCGGAGGAGCCGCCGACGGACTGAGCCGTCACACCTCGGTCGAGGTGTGCACGAAGTCGACGAGACGGGTGAGAGCGTCCGGGTCGGTGCTGGGCAGGACACCGTGGCCGAGGTTGAACACATGGCCGGTGGCCGGGGCCGCGTCCAGCACCTCCCGGGCCTTCGCCTCGACGGCCGCCGTCGGGGCGAAGAGCACCGACGGGTCGAGGTTGCCCTGGAGCGCCTTGCCGGGACCGACCCGACGGCCCGCCTCGTCCAGCGGCACCCGCCAGTCGACGCCGACGACGTCCGCGCCCGCCTCGCCCATCAGACCGAGCAGTTCGCCGGTGCCGACGCCGAAGTGAATGCGCGGGACGCCGTAGTCCTCGACCGCGTCGAAGACCTTCACCGACGCGGGCATCGCGTAGCGCCGGTAGTCGACGGGCGCGAGCGCCCCCACCCACGAGTCGAAGACCTGGACGGCGCTCGCGCCCGCCTCGATCTGCACCTTCAGGAAGCCCACGGTGATGTCGGCGAGCAGGTCCAGCAGGTCACGCCACAGCTCGGGGTCGCCGTACATCAGCGCCTTGGTCCGCTCGTGGTTGCGCGACGGTCCGCCCTCCACGAGGTAGCTGGCCAGCGTGAAGGGCGCGCCCGCGAATCCGATCAGTGGCGTCTCGCCGAGTTCGGCCGTCAGCAGGCCGATCGCCTCGGTGACGTAACCGACGTCCTCGGGCTCCAGCGCCCGCAGCCGCTTCAGGTCCTCCCGCGTGCGGATCGGGTCCGCCACCACCGGGCCCACGCCGGGCTTGATGTCGAGATCGATCCCGATCGCCTTGAGCGGCACCACGATGTCGCTGAAGTAGACCGCCGCGTCGACCTTGTGCCGCCGCACCGGCTGCATCGTGATCTCGGCGATGAGGTCGGGCCGCGTGCACGAGTCCAGCATCGCGATGCCCTCGCGAATCTTCAGGTACTCGGGCAGCGAACGCCCGGCCTGCCGCATGAACCACACCGGCGTATGCGGCACGGGCTCGCGCCGACAGGCGCGGATGAACGGGGAAGCAGCGGTCTGCTGGTGCGCACTCACGCCGAGAATCCTCCCACGTCTCCCCCACCACCCCCACCAAGGGGGCTGCGCCCCTAGCACACGTCCGCGCGCTGGGGTTCGCCCCCAGGGTGCGTCTACGCGAGGGGCTGCGCCCCTACGGCACCGCTGCGCGGTGGGGTTCGCCGGTAGCCAGCGAGCCGAAGGCGGCGCCGGTGTCGAAAGGGAGAACGCGCACAGCGACCGAGGAACGAGGGAGCGAGCACGATCGACCGTCGACACCGGATCTAAGCCGCCGGAGGCGAGAGGGCGGCAAAAAAAGGGAATCGCGGTGAGCATAGAAAAGACGGCTCCCACGCACGGTCCGCCGTGACGCTGAGCCGACACAAGAGCGCCCCCCTTGACGTTCACCCCCTCCCACCCCCGCTCCCCCGTACCGCTGACCCCACACAAGAGCGCCCCCCTTGACGTTCACCCCCCACAGCCACCCCAGCGGCGAACCCCGCCGCGCAGTCGGGGGGTTGGGGGCGCGCGGCAGGCGCAAGGGTGCTCCTCGCGGGGAGCGGGAAGGCGCCCCGAAGGGCAATAAGGGTGTTGTTCCGAGCCCGGAGGGCATCGGCGGCTTAGTCTTCCGGGCATGGCAGCGGTTCACGGGCACCTCGGCGACGGCAGTGACGACGTCCCCCTCCCCTTTCGGCGCTCGGTGGACACCCTGCGCTCGGTGCGGGTGAGGCCGGAGGTCAGGATCGAGGAGACGGCCGCGCCGAAGCGGCTGGCGTCGTACGCGTACGCGCTGGAGGCGACGGTGCTGGCGGACGGCGAGGAGCTGGCCGACGGGCGGTTGGTGCTGCTGCACGAGCCGGACGGGCACGAGGCGTGGCACGGCGCGTTCCGCCTGGTGACGTTGGTGCGGGCCGAGTTGGAGCCGGAGATGGCGGGGGATCCGCTGTTGCCCGAGGTGAGCTGGTCCTGGCTGACCGGGGCGCTGGCGGCGCGCGGAGCGGCGTACAACGACCCGAGCGGTACGGTCTCGCGGGCGTCGTCGCACTACTTCGGCGCGCTGGCCGACCGGGTGGACGACACGCAGATCGAGATCCGGGCGTCCTGGACGCCGAGGGAGCGGGCGGGGGGCGCGCCCGAGGTGGCGGCGCACCTGGCGGCCTGGTGCGATCTGCTGTGCGCGTGCGCGGGTCTGCCGCCGTCGGAGGGCCCGGAGCCGTTGGTGCGCGGGGGCAGCGGCGTGGTGCCGATGCCGAAGCGCCGCACCTGAGTCCGTCAGACCGCTTCCGTAGCCCGGCGTACCGCCCCGGCCTGCGGTGACGTCGCGCGCCCCCGATGACGCGCCCCCGCGCACTCCCCGGCGTATCGCGCGGCGCACTCACTTCTCGCATGTTCGATTTCTCGTCCGAATTGCCGGAAATGATCCTCAATAAATCGTGATCTTTCCCTAAAGGCCGGAGCAATTGCTGCCGAAGGAGATTGTGACCGTTTCAGTCCCCTTTGCCACAGGAGGCCCGGTGTCCGTTCTTCTCGAGCAGCCCACGAGCCTGGTCGCCTACCGCCCCAGCAAGCCGACGGCCATGGTCGTCGTAGCCGACCCCCGCGTCCGCTCCACTGTCACCCGACACCTGTGGGCTCTCGGGGTTCGCGACGTGATCGAGGCCTCGTCCATCGCCGAGGCCCGTCCCCGGGTCGGTAACCCCCGCGACATCTGCGTCGCCGATGTCCATCTCCCCGACGGCTCCGGCCTCACCCTGCTCGCCGAGACCCGCGCGGCAGGCTGGCCCAACGGCCTCGCACTCTCCGCCGCCGACGACATCGGCGCCGTGCGCAACGCGCTTGCCGGGGGGGTGAAGGGCTATGTCGTGACCGGCACCCGCAACAGCCCCGGCGGTCTCGCCACCCGGCCGGGACTGGCGCCGCTGGGCGCCACCGCGGCCCGTATGCAGCGCCGCCCGCCGGGCGCCCCCGGCCACCCCAGCGGCTACCGCGAGCTGTCCGGCCGCGAGGTCGAGGTCCTGCGGCTGGTCGCGGAAGGCCAGTCGAACAAGGCGATCGGCGTCTCCATGGGCCTTTCGGCGCTGACCGTCAAGAGCCACCTCGCCCGGATCGCCAGGAAGCTGGGCACCGGGGACCGCGCCGGCATGGTCGCGGTGGCCCTGCGCACCGGAATCATCCACTGAGGCCCCGGCCGTGAGCGACCCCCGGCGGAACGTTCCGCCGGGGGTCGTTTCGTATACGCGCGCCCGTGTCCGCGCGTACGCCCGCCGTATACGCGCGCGCGTCGGCCGTCGGGGCGGTGCCGCGGCCCCGGCGCTCACGGACCCGGCGGCGACGTACCGTACGCCCTGTCCGTTGGATCTCCACCTGACACGCCGTACCCGGCTACCCTTAACAAGTGACCGACGCCAGAGAGACCGCAACCCAAGCAGGCCCGGCGCCGGTCCCGCTGCTGGACCCGCGCGAGGGAATCCCGCCGGTGACCGCCAGCCCGGAGGCTCTCGCAGATGTCGTCGCGGCTTTCGCCGCGGGTTCCGGTCCGGTCGCCGTCGATGCCGAGCGCGCCTCCGGCTACCGCTACGGGCAGCGGGCCTATCTGGTCCAGTTGCGCCGCGCCGGAGCAGGGACCGCGCTGATCGACCCCACGGGATGCCCCGACCTGTCCACCCTGGGCGACGCCCTGACCGGCACCGAGTGGGTGCTGCACGCCGCCACCCAGGATCTGCCGTGCCTGTCCGAGATCGGCATGCACCCCACCTCGCTGTTCGACACCGAACTGGCCGGGCGGCTGGCCGGGTTCGCCCGGGTCGGCCTCGGCGCGATGGTGGAGAACGTGCTGGGCTTCGCACTGGAGAAGGGCCACTCGGCGGTGGACTGGTCCACCCGCCCGCTGCCCGACCCGTGGCTGCGGTACGCCGCGCTCGACGTCGAGCTGCTGGTGGATCTGCGCGACGCGCTGGAGGAGGAGCTGCGCACCCAGGGGAAGCTGGAGTGGGCGCTCCAGGAATTCGCGGCCATCGCCGCCGCCCCGCCGGCCGCGCCGCGCGTCGACCCCTGGCGCAGGACCTCGGGCATGCACAAGGTGCGGCGGCGTCGGCAGATCGCCGTGGTGCGCGAGCTGTGGCTGGCGCGCGACCGTACCGCCCGTGAGCGGGACGTCTCCCCGGGCCGGGTGCTCAGCGACGCCGCGATCGTGACGGCGGCGCTGGAGAGCCCGCCGAACGCGCACGCGCTGGCCGCCCTGCCCGGTTTCGGGCACCGGATGGGCCGCCGCCAGCTCGACCAGTGGCAGTCCGCGATCGACCGGGCGCGCGCGCTGCCCGAGCGGGAGCTGCCGCAGCCCGCCGCCGCGTACACCGGCCCCCCGCCGCCGCGCGCCTGGGCGGACAAGGACCCGGTCGCCGCCGCCCGGCTCTCCGCGGCGCGCGCCGCGGTGAGCGCGCTGGCCGAGGAGCTGAATCTCCCCCAGGAGAATCTGATCACCCCGGACACGGTGCGACGGCTGTGCTGGGCGCCTCCGGCGAACGCGAGCGAGGAGGTCGTGGCCGCCCAGCTCGCGGAGATGGGCGCCCGCCCGTGGCAGGTCGAGCTGACCACCCCGCTGCTGACGGTCGCGCTGACCGCCCGCCCGGCGGACCCGCCCCCGGGCGAATAGCCCGCCGGGGCCGGTGGCCCGTCCGCAGTCGGCGGTTCCCCGTCCGTGGTCCTGCGTCGGTGGTCCGCCGCCGGTGGTTCCGTGTCGAACGGCCGACCCGCCCGCGGCGCTCCCTCATGGTCTCCCCTACAGGGGTAACCTTCGGTAACATCCGTGCGATGTGAGCTGCGCCGCTTCCGCGAGGGAAGCTGTGCACATGAGTTACCGACGAGTAGCATGTGAGGCGAGCCGTAGGAAGCGTGCTTCAGCGCCGCGTTCCACATCGTCGAAGAGGGAGACCCACCGTGCCTCGTACCGGAAGGGACGTCGTATTCGTTGACGGCGTCCGCACCCCGTTCGGCAAAGCGGGCCCGAAGGGCATGTATCACGAGACCCGGGCCGACGACCTGGTGATCAAGTGCATCCGGGAGCTGCTGCGGCGCAACCCGGATCTGGACCCGGCGCGGATCGACGAGGTCGCGGTCGCCGCGACCACGCAGATCGGCGACCAGGGCCTCACCCTGGGCCGGACGGCGGGCATCCTCGCCGGGCTGCCGACCACCGTGCCCGGTTTCTCCGTCGACCGGATGTGCGCGGGCGCGATGACCGCCGTGACGACCACGGCCGGCGGCATCGCCTTCGGCGCGTACGACGTCGTGGTGGCCGGCGGCGTCGAGCACATGGGACGGCACCCGATGGGCGAGGGCGTCGACCCCAACCCGCGGTTCGTCTCGGAGAAGCTCGTCGACGAGTCGGCGATGTTCATGGGCATGACCGCGGAGAATCTGCACGACCGCTTCCCGCAGCTCACCAAGGCGCGCGCCGACGAATTCGCCGTCCGCAGCCAGGAGAAGGCCGCGAAGGCGTACGCCAACGGCCGGATCCAGCAGGACCTGGTGCCGATCGCGATCCGCCGCACCACCCCCGAGGCCGGGGAGACCGGCTGGGGCCTGGCGACGGCGGACGAGCCGATGCGGCCGGGCACCACGCTGGAGCAGCTCGCGGGTCTGAAGACCCCCTTCCGCCCGCACGGCCGGGTCACCGCGGGCAACGCGGCCGGTCTCAACGACGGCGCCACCGCCTCGCTGCTCGCCGCGGAGGACGTCGCCAGGGAGCTGGACCTGCCGGTACGGATGCGCCTGGTCTCGTACGCCTTCGCGGGCGTCGAGCCCGAGGTGATGGGCATCGGCCCGATCCCGGCGACCGAGAAGGCGCTGGCCAAGGCCGGTCTGTCGATCGGCGACATCGGCCTGTTCGAGATCAACGAGGCGTTCGCCGTCCAGGTGCTCTCGCTGCTCGACCACTACGGCATCGCCGACGACGACCCGCGGGTCAACCAGTACGGCGGCGCCATCGCCTACGGCCACCCGCTGGCCTCCTCCGGTGTGCGGCTGATGACGCAGCTCGCCCGGCAGTTCGAGGAGCAGCCGCACGTGCGCTACGGCATCACCACCATGTGCGTCGGCTTCGGCATGGGCGGCACGGTCATCTGGGAGAACCCCCACTTCGACGGAGGCACCAAGTGAGCAGCACCACCGAGCTGTTGAAGGGGGCGGCCGAGCGGTTCCCCGGCGAGGTCGTCACCCAGGCCCAGGTGCGGCACCTGGAGCTGCCGGGCGCGGGCCGTTTCGCGCTGATCACGCTGGACAACGGCCTGGACCACACCAAGCCGACCACCTTCGGCCCGCAGTCGCTGGCCCACCTGGACGCGGCGCTCGACCAGGTGGAGAAGGAGGCGGCGGAGGGCGCGATCACCGGCGTCGGCATCACGGGCAAGCCGTTCATCTTCGCGGTCGGCGCCGACCTCAAGGGCGTCGAGGTGCTCAGGACGCGCGACGAGGCGCTGACCATCGGCAGGAGCGGCCACGAGGTCTTCAAGCGGCTCCAGTCGCTGGCCGTGCCGACCTTCGCGTACTACAACGGCGCGGCCATGGGCGGCGGTGTCGAGGTCGGTCTGCACTGCACCTACCGCACGGTGTCGGCCTCGCTGCCCGCCTTCTCGCTCCCCGAGGTCTTCCTCGGCCTGGTGCCCGGCTGGGGCGGCTGCGTACTGCTGCCGAACCTGATCGGCGCGGACCGCGCGGTCACCGTCATCATCGAGAACTCGCTCAACCAGAACCGTCAGCTCAAGGGCGCCCAGGTGTACGAACTGGGCATCGCCGACGCGCTGTTCGAGGCGGCGGACTTCCTGGAGCAGTCGCTGGCCTGGACCGCGGCCGTCCTCAAGGGCGAGCTGGAGGTGGACCGGGCCGAGGTGGACCGCGGCGAGGCGTGGGACCAGGCCGTGGCCCGCGGCCGGGCCGTCGCGGACAGCAAGGTGCACGGGGCGGCCCCTGCCGCGTACCGCGCGCTGGACATCATCGCCGCGGCGAAGAACGGCGATCTGCGGCAGGGCTTCGACGCCGAGGACGCGGCGCTGGCCGACCTCATCATGGGCGGCGAACTGCGCAGCGGCATCTACGCCTTCAACCTGGTGCAGAAGCGCGGCAAGCGCCCGGCGGGCGCGCCCGACAAGTCGCTGGCCCGCCCGGTGTCCAAGGTCGGCGTGGTCGGCGCGGGCCTGATGGCCTCGCAGCTCGCGCTGCTCTTCGCCCGCCGCCTGGAGGTGCCGGTCGTGCTGACCGACATCGACCAGGCGCGGATCGACAAGGGCGTGGGTTACGTCCACGGCGAGATCGACAAGCTGCTCGCCAAGGGCCGCGTCGGCCAGGACAAGGCCAACCGCCTCAAGGCGCTGGTCTCCGGTCACCTGGACAAGGCGACCGCCTTCGGCGACGCGGACTTCGTCATCGAGGCCGTCTTCGAGGAGATGGGCGTCAAGCAGCAGGTCTTCGCGGAGCTGGAGGCGGTGGTGCGCCCGGACGCGATCCTGGCCACCAACACCTCCTCGCTGTCGGTCTCCGAGATGGCCTCGAAGCTGGAGCACCCGGAGCGGGTCGTCGGCTTCCACTTCTTCAACCCGGTCGCGGTGCTGCCGCTGCTGGAGATCGTCCGCGCCGAGCGGACCGACGACGCGTCGCTGGCCACCGCCTTCGGCGTGGCGAAGAAGCTGAAGAAGACCGCGGTGCTGGTCAAGGACGCCCCGGCGTTCGTCGTCAACCGCATCCTGACCCGCTTCATGGGCGAGATCCAGAACGTCATCGACGAGGGCACGCCGGTCGCCGTCGCGGAGAAGGCCGTCGAGCCGCTCGGCCTGCCGATGTCGCCGCTGGTGCTGCTCGAACTGGTCGGCCCGGCCATCGGTCTGCACGTCTCCGAGACGCTGCACGGCGCCTTCCCCGACCGCTTCACCGTCTCGGAGAATCTGGCGGCCGTGGTCAAGGCGGGCAAGCGCGGCTTCTACGTCTACGACTCCGGCGTGCCGGAGCTGGACCCCGAGGTCGCCGCGCTGCTCAAGCAGGGCGACTCGGTGCTCACCGAGGCGCAGGTGCGCGACCGGGTGCTGGACGCCGTCGCGCAGGAGATCGGCCTGATGCTGGACGAGGGCGTGGTGGCCGAGGCGCAGGACATCGACCTGTGCCTGATCACCGGCGCGGGCTGGCCCTTCCACCTGGGCGGCGTCACCCCGTACCTGGACCGCGAGGGCGTGTCCCAGCGGGTGAACGGCAAGCCGTTCCTGGCGCCTGGCGTGGCGAGCGTCCCGGCCTAGGACGGACGCGGCGAAGCGCCGGACGGCCCCGATGTCAGGGGGCCGTCCGGCGCTTCGCCGTTCCGGCTCAGCTCACGCGGGTCCCGGCGCGGCTCACTTCTTCGGCACGGTCGTGCACAGCGCCACCGTCAGGTCCCGTACCAGCGCCTTGCGTTCGTAGTCGTCGAGCTGGACGAGGCCGCGCTCGGTGATGCCGCGGACGGTCTCGGCGACGGTGGCCAGGACGTCGTCGAGTACGGCTCTGCGGTGTTTGGCGTCCAGCGCGGCGATCTGGGCGCGCCGCATGGCCGCGGCGACCTCGGGGGCGTAGTCGAGGCGGACCGGGGTGGCCGAGAAGACCTCGATGCCGACCGGCCGCTGGTCGGCGGCGATCAGCTTGGTGAGGTGGTCGCCGAGCCGTTCGCTGTCGCGCAGGGTGGGCGCGGCGCCCCGGAAGTCGTCGGCCGGGTGCCGGGAGACGGCCAGCGCGACGGCGGCCTCGACCTGCTCGCGCAGGAAGAGGTTGTGGTCGTCGACGGCGAAGGCCGCCTTGGCGGTGTCCCTGACCCGCCACACCAGCAGGACGCTGAGCTGGAGCGGGGTGCCGTTGGCGTCGACCGCGTCGATCGGGCGGCTGCGCCAGTGCCGCAGGGACACGTCGAGCCTGCGGCGGGTGAGCAGCGGGCTGATCCAGAGCAGGCCGGTACGGCGGACCGTGCCGCGGTAGGAGCCGTGCCGGGTGAGCACCCAGACGCTGCCGTTGCGGCCTCTGGTGAGGCCGCCCGCGGCGAAGGCGGCGACCGCGGCGAGCAGCAGGACGCCGCTCCACAGGCCGCTGGCGGAGCCGCCGCCGGGCGGGGGCGGCAGCAGGGGGCGGCCGGCCACGTCGGCGGGCAGGACGCCCGCGCGCCACAGCAGCCAGCAGACGCCGACGGTCGCGGCGAGCACGACGGCGGTCGCGGTCCAGCCGGGCAGGCAGGGCCCCGGCCGTTCGACGAGCTCCGGCGGGGCGGCGGGGGCGGGGTGGACTTCGGTGCCGCCGCTGTGGGCGGCCGGGCGGGTCTGCTCCGGCAGCCCCGTGCCAGCGGCGGTGGAAGATGTCGTCACGTGAACAGTCGTCTCCAGGTCTCGGGGCCGGGGTAGCCGTCCGCGTCGCGCCCGGTCCAGCCCAGGGACCGCTGGAACGCCTCGACATTGCGCCGGTCTGCCTCGCCCCATGTACGGCTGGGGCCCACCGTGTAGTTCTTGCCGAAGCCCTTGGCGACGAGCCGTTTGCCGAGGGCGAGTACCGAGTCGTTGGTCTGGCCGGGCCGGAAGGCGCCCGCGCCGGGGTAGGCCGGGACCTTGGCGGGGGTGCCGCCGGAGGCCCGCGGGGCGCCGGAGATGTCGCGGCCCTTGTCCTGGACGAGGTACGACCAGGTCGTGGGGCCGGGCAGCCCGTCCGCGTCGCTGCCCGACCAGCCCTGGGCGCGCTGGAAGGCGCTGGTCGCGCCGCGGTCGGACTCGCTCCACTTCGGTCCGGGACCGACCTTGTAGTACGAGCTGGCGCCGCGGCCGACCAGCATGGTGCCGAGCCGGGTGACGTTGGCGTTGTCGGCGCCGGGGCCGAAGGCGGACGTGCCGGGGAAGGCCGTGGAACCCGACGACGACCCACCGGACCCCGATCCCGAACTGCTGCCACCCGCCAGATACTTGTACCGGTAGGGAATGTATTTCCCGGAATTGGACCAGTATGCGTACGGCGTGGTCTGGACCCGGGTGGCCGGGACCGTCTGCTCGTAGCCGGTGTACGCGGTGTGCGCGTCGTCCACCCAGCCGTCGAAGATGACCGTGTGCGACCCGTGTTCGGGGTCGGCGGCGTTGTGGAAGAGCAGGATGTCACCGGGCATCAGCTCGTCCTTGGTGATCCGGACGCCGTAGCCGGCCAGACTGCCGGTCCAGGCGCTGCTGCCCAGACCCCAGGCCATGGAGACGAAGCCGGAGCAGTCCTGCCGGTACCCGTCCTTCCAGTACGCGGTCATGCTGTACGGCACCTTGGCGTCCGCCCAGGTGCGGGCGCGCTGGATGATCTGGTCGCGGGTGAGCCGCAGGGGGGTGGCGGCCGGGACCGTGGCGGGGGCGGCGGCGAGCGCGGCGTGGCCCGTGGTGAAGGCGGTGGCCTCCGACGGCAGCGGCACGGCGGCGACCGCTCCGGCGGCGCTGCCCAGCGCGGTGCCCGCGGCGGCGGCCACGACCACCACACGGGTCGTCGCGCCGGTGGCCGGTCCACCGGTGTCGCGCGCCATCGAGTCGGTGAGGCGCCGTCGGGCGCACTCCTCGCAACCGCAGGCGGGCAGCGGTTCGACGTCATCGAACACCGGTATGGACATGCGCACCACTCCTCCGTGATCGGGTGTCACATGCCTTCAGTACCCGATTTCGCCTAAAAGTTGACGAAATCTGACATACCGATGATTCAAGGGCACGAAACACCCGACCGCGGGGAGCGGCGGGACAGCGGAGCTACCGCGGTGCGGAAGACGGAGCGGCCGGAGAAATCCGACAGTCCGTCAGCCCAGCAGCGCGGGCGTGTCCGACGGCGTGGCCTGCACCGCGATCACGCGCTTGGCCTCGGCGAGCACCATCTTGCGCAGCTTCTGCGGGGTCAGCGTGGAGTGCACGTCCTTGACCGGCGTGCCGTTGATCTCCACCACCGGGATCGAGCCGAGGTCGGACTTCGCGAAGTCGTTCTGCGACTGCTGCACCCAGCCGTTGTGGTCGCCCTGCTCCAGGCACGGCTCGAAGGTGCTGAGCTTGATCTTCCCGGCCTTGACGGCCAGTTCCTTCAGGAAGTTCAGGTGGGTCAGCGTGTCGCTCTTCGGGTCCGGCTGGTGCTTCCAGACCTCCTTCATGAACTGCGTGAAGCGGCTCTGGTCCTGCGCGCACGCCGCCGCGTTGGCCGCGGTCTTGGAGCCCTCGCCGCCGTACTGCTGGTCGGAGGCGGTCACCAGGCGGTACTGGAGCTCCGCCTGGCCGGTCGTCAGCAACTGCGTCAGCGTGGCCTGGTACTCGTCGGCGAACGCCTTGGAGTCGGGGCTGCGCAGGTCCACGAAGATCGTGACCGTGACCGGCACGGACGGCCGCACCGGCAGGCCGAGCTTGGGGCCCGTGGGGGCGGCGCTGGGGCTGGGCGACGCGGTGTCCACCGGGCCCGTGGGCACGATGGGCGCGGCGATGACGCCCGAGGGCTCGCGCACCTTGTCGTCCTTGGTGCTGCGTACGTGCTGGCCGATCAGCGCGGACCCGCCGAAGACCACCACGATCGCGGTCGTGCCGACCGCGTAGGGCCGTACCCGGTCCAGGAGGGACTTGCGCTTGGGCTTGCTCCCCCCGTCCTTCGCACGGTCCTGGTTCCCGGGTCCCTTGGACTCCGTCATGACAACGCCACCTCGATATTGCCGCACCAGCTCTCGCGCCTTTTTACCATCGCCCCCATGCGCCACGTCCAGCCGGTCCCCCATGGGCGCCGCCGCGCCCGGCCGGTCCTGCGGCCTCGCGCGCCCAGACGACCGCGCCGTCGACCCTCGCCACCCGCCGGTAGCCGGAACCCAGCAGGTCACGCAGGGTCGGCGTGCGCGAGATCGCGTACGGGTCGCCGCGGGAGTCGTCGACCACCAGCGCGGGCGGGTGCGCGGAGAATTCCGCGCCGAAGGCACGCCAGGCGCCGGGGACCGCGTACCGCTCCCCCACCCGGACCCCGCCGCGCCCGCCGCTGAAGTTGGTGAGGAAGCCCGCGGTCAGATAGCGGCTGGCGGGCCGCCGGTCGGCGAACCAGTACGTCTCGGGGTGTATGCCCCACACCAGGACGCGGTCGTCGGGCGCGGTGTGCGCGCGGACCGCGGCGGCGACGGCGACCGCGTGGTCCAGCTCGCGGCTCGGCGCGGCCAGGTCCCAGACCAGGAATCCGGCGCAGGCCAGGACCGTCCAGCAGGTGACGGCGGCGCGCAGCCGGGGCAGCGCGCGGACGGCGGCCACGCCGATCAGCACCAGCGGGGGCACCATCTGGAGGAAGTAGTGGCCGTAGAACTGGAAGCCGGAGACCACGGCGACCCCGGAGGCGGCCAGCCACACCCACAGGTCGGCGGGGACCGGGCGGCGCCGCAGCGCCCAGGCGGCGCCCGCGGCCAGCAGCATTCCGGCGGCGGCCACCGCCAGGACGCTGGCGCCGCCCGCCGCCCGGCTCAGCCCGGTCAGCCAGGCGCCGCGCGGCGAGACGTACTCGGCGGAGCCGGTGACCGTCCAGAACAGGAAGCGGCCGGGTCCGGTCAGCAGGGCCACCGCGCCGACCGGCAGCGCGAAGCCGAGGCAGAGCCGCAGCGCGCCCGCGAGCGCCGGGGCGCGTCCGGCCCGCGCCGCCCGCCACAGCGTCCAGGCCACCGGGAGCAGCATCACCGCGCCGGTCTGCTTGGTCAGGGCCGCGCCCGCCACGGCCACGCCCGCCAGTCCCCAGCGGGAGCGGTCGGCGCACCAGACGGCGGCGGCGGTCCACGGGAGTATGAAGACCTCGAAGGTGGCCGCCAGGGTGTCCTCGGGCGCGAGGCCGACCGACAGCAGCAGATATCCCGCGCCCGCCGCCGCCCCCGACCGGTCGCCCCAGCGGCGGCGGGCGACCGCGGCCAGCAGCAGCGCGGTCGCCAGGTGCGCCAGCAGCGCGGCCGTGCGCGGCGGCCACAGCGAGCCGTCGCCGAAGACCGCGAAGAGCCCCTGGTACAGCCACGGCAGCAGCGGCGGCTTGCGGTCGACCACCGTGTCGTACAGCACCCCGCCGTGCGCCAGCAGCCGCGCCTGGACGGCCAGATAGCCCTCGTCGGGATTCCACACCGGGCGGGCGAAGGACGGCAGGCGCAGCAGGACGGTGAGCGCCGCGAGCAGGGCGGCCAGCCGCGACCAGTAGCGCCGGTCGCGGCGGCCGGGGGCACCCGCGGGTACGGCCACCGGTACGGCCGGCCGCGCCGGCAGTACCGCGCTCGTCGGCTGCACTTAGCGCCCGCGGCCCAGCCTGCTGTGGGAGCGGCCGTAGCCGAAGTAGATGACGAGGCCGATCACCATCCATACGGCGAACCGGAGCCAGGTCTCCACGCTGAGGTTGAGCATCAGCCACAGGGACGCGCACACCGAGGCCACCGGCAGGACGGGCACCCAGGGGGCGCGGAAGGCGCGCGGCAGGTCGGGGCGCGTGCGGCGGAGCACGACGACGCCGATGGCGACGACGACGAACGCGAAGAGCGTCCCGACGTTGACCATCTCCTCCAGTTCGCCGACGGTGAAGAATCCGGCGATCAGCGCGACGATCACGCCGAGCAGCACCGTGGTCCGGTAGGGGGTGCCGAACTTCGGGTGCACCTGGGAGAAGGCGCGCGGCAGCAGCCCGTCGCGGCTCATCGCGAAGAACACCCGGGTCTGGCCCATCAGCAGGATCATCACCACGGAGGTCAGGCCGACGGCCGCGCCGAAGCTGATCAGGCCGGACCAGAAGGGCGCGCCGACCGACTTGAAGGCGGACGCCAGCGGCGCGGTGGTGTCCAGGTCCGAGTACTTCTGCATGCCGGTGACGACGAGCGAGACCGCCACGTACAGCACGGTGCAGATGACCAGCGAGCCGAGGATGCCGCGCGGCATGTCCCGCTGCGGCTTCTTGGTCTCCTCGGCGGCGGTGGCGACGATGTCGAAGCCGATGAAGGCGAAGAAGACCACGGCGGCGGCGGAGAAGATGCCCATCACGCCGAACGAGGACGGGGTGAAGCCGAAGATCATCTGCACCAGCGGCGCGTGCAGGTCGGAGCCGCTGCCGGTGTTGGCCTTCGACGCCGGGAGGAACGGGTGGTAGTTGCTGCCGGTGACGAAGAAGAGCCCGGCGAAGATCACCAGCAGCACCACGGTCACCTTGACGGCGACGATCAGCGTGGTGACCCGCGCGGACAGCTTCATTCCGGCCATCACGATGCCGGTGAGCACCAGTACCAGCACCGCGGCCAGCAGGTCGAAGCCGAAGCCGCCGCCGTCGTGGGTGAGGACCTTGGGGATGTCGATGCCGAAGTGCGACAGCAGATTGGCCATGTAGCCGGACCAGCCGCCCGCCACCACGCCCGCGCCCAGCGCCAGTTCGAGGATCAGGTCCCAGCCGATGATCCAGGCGGGCAGTTCGCCGATGGAGGCGTAGCTGAAGGTGTACGCCGATCCGGCCACCGGCACGGTCGAGGCGAACTCGGCGTAGCAGAGCCCGGCCAGGCCGCAGACGATCGCGGAGACGATGAAGGCGAGCGCGACGGCGGGCCCCGCGTAGTCCTTGGCGACCGAGCCGGTGACCACGAAGATGCCGGTGCCGACGATGACGCCGACCCCGTAGACGATCAGGTCGAGCGCGGACAGCTCCTTGCGCAGGCCGTGTTCCGGCTCCTCGGTGTCCGCGATCGACTGTTCGATGCTCTTGGTGCGGAACACCCCCCGGGGTCGGGGGGCCGTGTCGTCACGCGTGTCGGTGTCCACCGTCACACCTCCAGATCGTCCGGCGGCCGGTCGGTTCGGCCGGTCGATTCCGTCGGTCGGCAGCCGCTACTGCGTTACTGCACTCCGGAGGTCCGTCTCACCCGAATAGGCGCGCCTACGCGTACGCCGATGGAAGAGGGGGTCCACCCGTATGGGTGGACCCCCGCGTCGTACGGGTGCGCCGCCGTGTCCCCGGCGAGGGGCGGGCGGGCGGTGGGATCAGTCGCGGGCGATCTCGCGCGCGTGGTCCGCGTCGTCCGCGAAGCGGCCGTCGATGGTGGCGACCAGGCCGGTCACCTGGCGGGCGATGTCCGGTGCGGTGAGCCCGATGTCGGCCATCACGTCCTTGCGCGATCCGTGGTCGAGGAAGCGCTGCGGGATGCCGAAGTCGCGCAGCGGCACGTCCACCTCCGCGTCGCGCAGCGCCTGCGCGACGGCGGAACCGACGCCGCCCACCCGCCCGTTGTCCTCGACGGTGACCACGACGCGGTGCTTGGCGGCCAGGCCGGGCAGCGCCTCGTCCACCGGCTTGACCCAGCGCGGGTCGACCACGGTGGTGGTGATGCCCTGCGCGTCCAGCAGCCCGGCGATCTCCAGGCACATCGGCGCGAGGGCGCCGACCGAGACCAGCAGGACGTCGGGGCGCTCGCCCTCGGACGGCTCGCGCAGCACGTCCATGCCGCCGATCCGGCCGACGGCGGCGACGGCCGGGCCGACCGCGCCCTTGGAGTAGCGCACCACGGTCGGCGCGTCGTCCACCGCGACGGCCTCGCGGAGCTGGGCGCGTACCTGGTCGGCGTCGCGCGGGGCGGCGATCCGCAGTCCCGGCACGACCTGGAGGATGGACATGTCCCACATGCCGTTGTGCGAGGCGCCGTCGCTGCCGGTGACGCCCGCCCGGTCCAGGACGAAGGTGACACCGCACTTGTGCAGGGCCACGTCCATCAGGACCTGGTCGAAGGCGCGGTTGAGGAAGGTCGCGTAGACCGCGAAGACCGGGTGCAGTCCGCCGGTGGCCAGACCCGCGGCCGAGGTCGCGCCGTGCTGTTCCGCGATGCCGACGTCGTAGACGCGGTCGGGGAACGCCTTGGCGAACTTCTCCAGGCCGACCGGCTGGAGCATCGCGGCGGTGATGGCGACGATGTCGTCGCGCTCCTTGCCGAGCGCGACCATCTCGTCACCGAAGACGGACGTCCAGTCGGCGCCCGCGGCGGCGACCGGCAGACCGGTGTCGGGGTGGATCGGGCCGATGCCGTGGAAGCGGTCGGCCTCGTCCTGCTCGGCGGGCTTGTAGCCGCGGCCCTTCTCGGTGATGCAGTGCACGATGACCGGGCCGCCGAACCGCTTGGCGCGCAGCAGCGCGGACTCCAGCGCCTCCACGTCGTGGCCGTCGATCGGGCCGACGTACTTCAGGCCGAGGTCCTCGAACATGCCCTGCGGGGCGATGAAGTCCTTCAGGCCCTTCTTCGCGCCGTGCAGCGTCTCGTAGAGCGGCTGGCCGATCAGCGGGGTGCGCTCCAGGAGGTCCTTGGTACGGGACAGGAAGCGCTCGTAGCCGTCGGTGGTGCGCAGGGTCGCCAGGTGGTCCGCGAGGCCGCCGATGGTGGGCGCGTAGGACCGCTCGTTGTCGTTGACGACGATGATCAGCGGGCGGTCCTGGGCGGCGGCGATGTTGTTCAGCGCCTCCCAGGCCATGCCGCCGGTGAGCGCGCCGTCGCCGATCACGGCGACCACGTGGTCGGTGCGGCCCAGCACCTCGTTGGCCTTGGCGAGACCGTCGGCCCAGCCGAGGACGGTGGAGGCGTGGCTGTTCTCGATCACGTCGTGCTCGGACTCGGCGCGCGACGGGTAGCCGGACAGGCCGCCCTTGCTCTTGAGCTTCGCGAAGTCCTTGCGTCCGGTGAGCAGTTTGTGCACGTACGCCTGGTGGCCGGTGTCGAAGAGGATCCGGTCGACGGGCGAGTGGAAGGTGCGGTGCAGGGCGATGGTCAGCTCGACCACACCGAGGTTGGGGCCGAGGTGCCCGCCGGTCTTGGACACCGCGTCGACGAGGAAGGCACGGATCTCGCCCGCCAGCTCCACGAGCTGCTGCTGGCTGAGCCGGTCGAGGTCGCGCGGTCCGTTGATACGGGTCAGCACTGCCACCCGTTCCTCCCTCTGCTGCCTGTCGGTACCTGTCGGCACCTGTCGAAGGTCTGTCCCACGGTTTTGCCGACGTGGACGCCGACACGGCCGGATCGCTTCGATACGGCCGATCCGACGAGTCTAATCTTCCGGTTCCAAGGCTGTCGGCCGCCCTGTGCGATGTATGTCACGGCACGGCAACGGCGAACCGCCGGGCGGACCTGGATTTCCAGGTCCGCCCGGCGGTTCGAGGTGCTGCCGCGGCGCGCGTGTCCGCCCGCGTTGTTACGAGCCGTTACGCGCGCCGCCGTCGTACGCGGCGGCGCTACGCGCGGCCGGAGGTCTTCTGCGTACGGCGCGAGACCGAGTCGATGACCACGGCGGCGAGCAGAACGGCGCCGGTGATCATGTACTGGATCGAGGTGTTCATGTTGAGCAGGTCGAGTCCGGTCTGGATGGACTGGATGACCAGCATGCCGAGCAGCGCCGACCAGACGTTGCCGCGACCGCCGAAGAGGCTGGTGCCGCCGATGACCGCGGCGGCGATCGCCAGCATCAGCAGGTTGCCGGTACCGGCGGCGAGCGTCGCGGTGTAGGTCTGGGCGGCCAGGAAGAGACCGCCGATGGCGGCGAAGCCGCCGGAGATCGCGAAGACCGCGATCCGGATCAGCGCCACGTTGATACCGGCGCGGCGGGCGGCCTCGATGCTGCCGCCGACCGCGAAGACCTTGCGGCCGAAGGGCGTGCGGCGCAGGACGAAGTCGCAGATCACCAGGGCGACCAGGAAGATCACCAGGGCGTTCGGCACACCGGCGGACTTGTTGAGCACGTACGCGGCCACGTAGGCCACGACGGCCAGGGCGACGGTGCGCAGCGCGATCTCGCTGGTGGGGCGGAACGGGACGCCCGCCTTGCGGCGGCGGGTCTGCTCGATCAGCGAACCGGCGAGCAGCGCGACGACACCGACGGTCGCCAGGATGTAGGCGCCGGCGATGTCCTGGTCCATGAAGAAGGAGCGCTGGCCCAGGATGTGCATCGGGCCCTTGTCCTGGATGGACAGCGAGCCGGTGGAGCCGAGCAGCCACAGCATCAGGCCGTTCCAGCCGAGGTTGCCCGCGAGGGTGACCACGAAGGCGGGGACGCCGATCTTGGCGAAGAAGAAGCCGTGGATCGCGCCGATGCCGATGCCGGTGAGGACCGTGAGGATCATCGCCAGCCACATGTTCATGCCGTGTGTGGTGGAGAAGATCGCGAAGATCGCGGCCGACAGACCGCTGACGGAGGCGACCGACAGGTCGATCTCGCCGAGCAGCAGCACGAAGACCAGGCCGACCGCGATCATGCCGGTGGCGGCCAGGAAGTAGCTGATGTTGACCATGTTGGTCGAGCTGAGGAACAGGCTGTCCTTCAGCTGGAACACGGTCCAGATGATGATCAGGCCGACGATGACGGGCAGCGAGCCCAGTTCACCGCCCTTGAGCTTGCGCTTGAACTCGGTGATGTAGCCCTTGAAGCCCTCTTGGCGGACCAGCAGCCGGGGGTCGATGACCTCGACCGCGGCCGGCGCCATTTCGTCGACCGGAGCGGCCGGCGGCTCCTCGTCGGCCTTCGACAGGGTGGTCTTGTCGCTCACTTCGCCGCCTCCACATTGCGCGACTGACGGCGGGTCACGGCGTTGTCCGTGGCTCCGGTGATGGCCGCGATGATCTGCTCGTTCGTGGTGCCCTTGACCGGGAAGGACCCGTTGTTCCTGCCCAGGCGCAGCACGTGGACGGTGTCCGCGACCGCCGTCACGTCAGCCATGTTGTGGCTGATCAGAATCACGCCGAGGCCGCGCTCGCGCAGCCGCTCGACCAGGTCGAGGACTTGGGCGGTCTGCTCGACGCCGAGGGCGGCGGTGGGCTCGTCGAGGATGACGACCTTCGGCTCGCCGATCAGGGCGCGGGCGATGGCCACGACCTGCCGCTGACCGCCGGAGAGGCTGGCGATCGGGATCCGCACGCTGGGGATCCGGATGGACAGCGTGTTGAGCAGCTCGCGCGCACGCCTTTCCATCGTGACCTCGTCGAGCACTCCGACCCGGAGGATCTCCCGTCCGAGATAGAGGTTGCCGACCACGTCGAGGTTGTCGCAGAGCGCGAGGTCCTGGTACGTGGTGGCGATGCCGAGGCTCTGGGCGTCCTGCGGCCGGTTGATGCTGACCGCCTTGCCCTCCCATTCGATGACGCCTTCGTCGATGGGGTGCACACCGGCGATCGTCTTGACCAGTGTGGACTTACCGGCTCCGTTGTCGCCCACCAGGGCGACAACCTCTCCGGCGTGGACCTCCAACTCGACATCGGTGAGGGCCTGAACCGCACCGAATCGCTTGGAGACTCCGCGCAACGCCAGCACGGGCGTAGCGGACACGTGAACCATCTCCTTCGCCGCCTGACCGGCGGGGATGCCGCGTACTGGGGGGACAGCCGCGGGGGACGTGCAATAAAGCACTGGGATGACATCAGTCAACGGGGAACGGGCTCATACCCCTTCCCCGAACGCTCTACCCCGGAAGCGTTTCCGTCCGGTGCCCCGCCCCGGCAGCGGGGTGGAATGGTGGGGGCGGGGCACCGGACAGGTCTTTCGGGGGCGGGCCGAGGCCCTGGGTACTACTGGATGCCCGCGTCCTTGCACGCCTGGGCGAACTCAGCGGTGCAGATCTGGGCCACGGTGTACAGCTTGTCCTTGATGACCGTGTCCTTGATGTTCTCCTTGGTCACCGCGACGGCGCCGATGAGGTGGGCGGGGACCGTCTGGCCCGAGCCGCTCTTGGCGGTGGTGTCGGCGACGTCCTTGAAGTCCTTGCCCTCGAGCAGCGCGACCGCGATCTGGGCGGTGGCGTCGGCCTCCGGCTGGTACGCCTTGTAGATCGTCGCGGCCTGGGTGCCCGCGAGGATCCGCTGGATGCCGGGCAGTTCGGCGTCCTGGCCGGTCAGCGGCGGGTTGATGCCGGCGCCCTTGAGGGCGGTGGCGATACCGCCGGCCATGCCGTCGTTGGCCGAGTAGACGCCCTTGATGTTGGCCTTGCCGAGCTGGGTGATCGCCGCGGTGACCTTCTGGTTGGCGACGGTGTCCTTCCACAGACCCGACTGCTCGTAGGCGATGTTCACCTTGCCGTCGAGGATCTTGTGGGCGCCGGCCTTGAAGGAGGCGGCGTTCGGGTCGGCCGGGTCGCCGTCGATCATGACGATCTTCGAGGTCGGCTTGGCGTCGGCGCCCATGGCGTTGAGCAGCGCCTGGCCCTGGAGCTCGCCGATCTTCTCGTTGTCGTAGGAGACGTAGGCCGAGACCGGGCCCTGCGCGAGGCGGTCGTACGCGACGACCTTGATGCCCTTGTCGACCGCGGCCTGGACCGAGGACTGGATGCCGACCGAGTCCTGCGCGTCCAGGATGAGAACCTTGACGCCCTTGGCGATCATGCTGCTGACCTGCTGCGCCTGCTTGGCGGGGTCACCGGCGGCGTTGGCGTAGTCGACCTTGCAGTCGGAGCACAGCTCCTTGACCTTCGCCTCGATCAGGGGCCGGTCGAACTTCTCGTACCGGGTGGTCGCGTTCTCCGGGAGCAGCAGGCCGATGGTCTTGTCCTTGCTGCTGTCGGACGACTTGTCGCCCGCCTTGCCACAAGCGGCCATCGTGAGCGCGATCGAAACAGCGACCGTCCCGACGGCGATTCGACGCGTCATTGCGTTCATGTGAGGTTGCCTCCCTGACAGGGCCGCAACACCGCGGCCGAGGTGCTCGTGAGTCAACTCCGGCTGACGCCATGCCGTCAAGAAGTAAACACTTAACGAGATGGCAACGACCCGTTTCGTTAGCTGTGTGAACGCTCAGTTATGCCGAAAAGGCGGGTGTATCAACCGGAGTATTACCATCCAACAGTGTAGAATCACCCATCTCACTCAGCACCAGGGCAAGTGCCCCCAAAACCTCCGCACGGGCACCCAGCGACCCGGGCACCACGGACAGCCGTTGGGCGGCACTGGGGATCGCGTACCGCGACACGGACTCCCTTATCGGGCCGAGCACCAGCTCCCCCGCCTCGGCCAAGTCCCCGCCCAGCACGACCCTGCTGGGGTTCAAGAGGTTGCACAGACTGGCCACGCCCATGCCTATGTGGCGGCCCACGTCCCCGATCACGCGACGGCAGCCGGGGTCGCCCTCGCGTGCGAGCTGCACCATCTTCGGGACCGTTAGGCCATCTCCGTGGCTGCCGCGCAGGAGTTCGAGCACATAGCGCGCGGCGGTGAAGGTCTCCAGGCAGCCGCGGTTGCCGCACCGGCACACCGGACCCGACTCGTCGAGGGTGATGTGGCCGATTTCACCCGCCGTGCCCCCCGGTCCGCGGTAGATCCTGCCGTCGATCACCAGGCCCGCGCCGACGCCGCTGGCGACCTTGATGTACGCCAGGTCCTTCACGCCCCGGCCGCCGCCCCAGACCAACTCGCCCAGTGCGCCCAGATTCGCGTCGTTGTCCACCTGGACCGGCACACCGAGCCGGTCGGTCAACTCCTGGCGGGGGTTGATACCGCTCCAGCCGGGCAGGATCGCGGTCGAACCGAGCGTCCCGGACTCCACGTCGATCGGCCCCGGCACGCCCAGACCCACCCCGAGCACCTTGTCGGGGTTGATCCCGGTGGACTCCACCAGCCGCGCGACGAGTTGCTCGGCGCGGTCGAAGCCCTGGGAGGCGGAGGCGTCCACGTCGATCGGCTCGGACTGCTCGGCCAGCACCTGATGGGCCAGATTGCCGACCGCGACCCGGAGATGCGAATGGCCGAAATCGACTCCTACGACGATGCCGGCGTCACCGGACAGCGCCACGCTGCGGGCCCGCCGACCACCCGAGGAGGTCGACGTCACCTGCACCGTGCCGTTGTCCCGCAGTTCGCGGACGATGTTGGAGACCGTCGCGGCCGACAGGCCGGTGCTGCGCGCGATCTCCGCCTGGGTGAGTGACCCGGCCAGCCGTACGGCACGCACGACGCGTTCCAGGTTGGCCCGGTGCAGCGACGACTGCGATCCCGGAGTCTCGACCACGACATCCACTCCTGCCCGGCAGCCGGAGCGTCCCGGCTGCCCGCACGGACGGGGACCCGGACCGATGTCGTACCTGCCACATCGGTGAGACCCCGTCGTCTACAACATGTGAACTCTAAGTTGAGTGTTTGGGGTGATGTCCCGTCAAGGGGGAGAGCCACACCGTTATGCGAATCGGTCGCGAACGCCGAGGAGCGGCTCCGCGCCCTCGCGGAGCCGCTCCTCGCGGCGTACGGCCTGCTCAACGGCGCTCGGGGGCGCCGCCGTGGGCTACTTCAGGGTGCCCGCGGTGAGTCCGGCCTGGACCTGGCGCTGGAAGGACAGGTACACCACCAGCACCGGCAGCATCGCGATCACCATGCCGGCGAACAGCGCCGGGTAGTCGCCCGAGTACCCCTGCGACAGCGCGAGGTTCACCAGGCCCTGGGCCAGCATGGAGTGGTCCTTGTCGGTGCTGGTCTGCGGCTGCATCAGCGTGACCGGCAGGATGTACTGATTCCACTGCCCGAGCACGTTGAAGATGCCGACGCTCAGCAGACCGGGCTTGGCCATCGGCACCATCACCTGGAAGAACGTCCGGGTGTGCGAGGCGCCGTCGAGCACCGCCGCCTCATGGATGGCCGTTGGCAGCGTCTTGAAGAACGAGTGCATGAAGAAGGTCGTGAACGGCAGCGAGTAGGCGACGTACACCAGGATCAGACCCTGGTACGTGTTCAGCATGCCGAGGTTCTTCACCATGAAGAACAGCGGGACCAGCGCGAGGAAGTACGGGAACATCGCGCCGCCGACGAACAGGAAGTAGATGAACCTGTTGCCGGGGAACTCGTACCGGGCCAGCACGTAGGCGACCATCGAGCCGAAGAGCATGGTCAGCGGCACCGAGAACACCATCACGATCACGGTGTTCAGGAAGAAGTCGCCGATGCCCTTGTCCCAGGCGCGGCTGAACGCGCCGAAGGTGAAGTGCGAGGGCCAGGACCACGCGCTGGAGCCGATCTCGCTGTTGTTCTTGAACGAGCTGAGGATGATCCATGCCAGTGGCAGGATGATCATGATCGCCCAGACCGCAAGGAAGCCGTGCGAGAAGACGTTGAGCACCCGGCCGCCGGCTCCGTCGTAGCCGGCCTCCTCCGCTCCCTTGCCCTTGCGCTTCTTGCCGGGCCCGCCCTGAGCGGGTACCTGGCCCAGCAGTCCGCCGGACTGCGCCTCGGTGATGGGTGAGGTCATGGTGCTTCCCCGCTCAGAACTCGATGCGGTCACGGCGGGAGACCCGCAGCGTGACAGCGGAAACGATCAAGGTCACCAGCATGATGATCACGCCCTGTGCGCAGGCGTAACCGCTCTTGCCGAAGGACAGGAAGTTGCGCATCAGGTAGGTCGCCATGACCTCGCTGTGGTGGTCGGGACCACCGCCGTAGCCGGTTCCGGGGGTCAGTCCGGAGACCAGGGCGAAGAAGTCCATCGCGAAGATCGAGATGTACACCCACGAGGTCTGCACGCTGTCCCACAGCAGCGGGAGGGTGACCTTGAAGAAGGTCTGCGAGCGGCCCGCGCCGTCGAGCAGCGCGGCCTCGTAGATGTCCTTGGGGATGGACTGCATCGCCGCGGAGAACAGCACGAGGTAGAAGCCGACGCCCGCCCAGACCTGGATCGCCAGCAGGCACCAGAGCACGAGGTTGGGGTCGTTCAGCCACTCGATGGGGTTGTTGGCGTCCTCCAGGTGCAGCTTCACCAGGACGCCGTTGAGCAGACCGGCCGAGTCACTGCGGTAGACCGCGCCGAACAGCACGATCAGGATCGCGACCGACAGGACCTGCGGGAAGAAGTAGACGACCTTGTAGATCCCGGCGCCGCGGACGCCCTGGACACCGCCCGCCGTGCTGCGACCGCCCACGTTCACCATGAAGGCGAAGAACAGCGCCAGCAGGATGGTGATCACCGGCAGGAAGATCAGCAGCAGGATGTTGTGCCACAACGCGGTTCTGAAGACGGAGTCGTGGAACAGGGTCGTGTAGTTGTCCAGGCCCACGAAGTTGAAGGTCTGGGACTCGCCCTTCCAGTCCGTGAGCGAGTAGCCGATCGTCTGAAGATACGGCCAGATCACGAACGTCACATACAGGACGATCGGGACGATGAGGAAGCCCACAATGAAGGGGTATTTGCGATGCTGCATGGATCCTGCTCCTGATCGAGGGGCTATGCCGGTGCGGGGGCCGGACGGATTCCGGCCCCCGCACCGCACGACGTCGCTGGGTCAGGCCTTCTTGGCCTTGGCCGCGAGCGCCTTGGCCTTCGAGATCCACTGGGCGGGGGTGAGGCGCTTGGCCATCAGCTCACCGCTCAGGTTCTGCAGGGCGACATCGAACTCGCTGTTGGTGTTCGGGTAGTTGTAGTTGAACGTGTTCGCACCGGCAGCGCTCAGCGCGGTCACGGTCGACGCGGTACCCGGACGGAGCTGGACGTCGGAGCCGACGCCGTCCTTGAGGACGGTGAGGGAGTTGGCGGCGGCGGCGAACTTGCCGGAGCCCTCCTTCGTCAGCATCATGCGCAGGAACTCCAGGCCGCCGGCCTTGTTCTTGGCCTTCTCCGGGACGATGAACGGCTCGCCCGCGCCCGCCCGGATCGCCTCGAAGGGCAGCTTGTCGCCCGTGAGCGACGGCATCGGCATGAACTTCATGTCGAAGTCGCTCGGGGTGGCCTTCATCTGCTCGTTCTCCAGCCAGGAGCCGCACGGGATGAAGGCGGCCTTGTACTGGTTCCACGCGGTCTGCGACTCGATGTGGGTCAGACCGTTGGTGCCGGGCAGCAGGTAGTTCTTGTCCACGATCTCGTAGACCGCCTCGATGCCCGCCTTGACGGCCGGGTCGTCCCAGGCCGTCGGGTCCATCGTGTCGATGCGCTTCTGGAGCTCCAGGCCGCCGTTCTTGGCGATGAGGTCCATGATCGCGACGTTGATGTAGTACGGGTACTTGCCCTGGTGACAGAAGGGCGCGATCTTCTCCTTCTTGATCTCCGCGGAAAGGGAGATGAAGTCGGCCCACGTCTTGGGCTCGGTCCAGCCCTTGTCCTTGAACAGCTTGCCGGAGTACCACAGGCCGAACACGGTGTAGATGTAGCTCAGCGAGTACATCTTGCCGTCGAGCGTGCCGGTCTCGATCGTGCCGGGCTGGAGCACGTCGCGGATCTTCTTGCTCGGGTCGTCGATGTAGGGCGCGTCGAGCAGCGGGGTGAGGTCCGCGAGCTGACCGCTCTTCTGCAGGACGTCCAGCTTGATCTGCTGGGCGCCCGAGTCGTCGATGACGTCCGGCGGGCTGCCGGCGTTGAAGCGCGGCTGGAGCTTGCCGGCGATGTCCTGCGTGGGCAGGACGCTGGACTTGGAGCCCGGGTGCTTGGACTCGTACAGCTTGCCGAGCGCGGTGGCGTAGTCGTGGCCGTAACCACCGTCGAAGATGACGATGTCGAGGGCCGTGGAGTCGTTCACGCCGAAGGGGTTGTCCTTCGAGGCCGCAGTCGCGCTCTTGGTGGGCTTGTCGCTACTGCTGTCACCGCCGCTGGACGCGCAGGCGCTCAGCAGACCGGCCGACGGAATGGCTACGAGGCCAAGCGCCGCGGAACGCTTGACCAGATCCCGGCGGTTCATTTCGGATCCCATGCTCAAGTCCTCGCTCTCATCAGGACTCATGCGGTGCAGCGGAATCCGCCGACGACCGCGAACAGTTGAAGCTTGAGTGATGCCGTGCATCCATCGAGGAGGGGTACGTCACCGTAGGCCGCCGGGTGTTTCTGCCCGACGTTCCCCCCCGCCCCGCCCCGCTGTGAGCGGGTTCCTTGGACGCCGACAGGTATAGTCCACTTGCAGTCGGCAGGGCAAGATCGAATGATGGTTTGGGCGGCAAGCTTTCCCGAGTTGAGACCTCCGCGAAACGTGGGATGTCTCACCGATCCCGAGCGCGCCGGATCTTGTATTCACTAGTCAACACGACTGTCACGGAAGTGCGTTCAAGTAGTGAAGACCGAACCGGGCCGAGCCGGTCTGCATGTACGGACATAAGCGGACGGGCCGCACTCCCCTGAGAGGAGCGCGGCCCGCCTGCGGTTTCTTCTGCGTATCCGCCGTAGCGGAACGTCACTTGATCGTTACTTGCGGATCAGCGACCGCAATACGTACTGCATGATGCCGCCGTTGCGGTAGTAGTCGGCCTCTCCGGGGGTGTCGATCCGGACAACGGCGTCGAACTCCACGCCGGTGTCGGTGGTGACCTTCACCGTGCGCGGGGTCGTGCCGTCGTTCAGCTCGGTCACGCCGGAGATGGCGAACGTCTCCTCGCCCGTGAGCCCCAGGGAGGCCGCGGAGGCGCCCTCGGGGTACTGGAGCGGCAGCACGCCCATGCCGATCAGGTTGGAGCGGTGGATGCGCTCGTAGGACTCCGCGACGACCGCCTTGACGCCGAGCAGCGCGGTGCCCTTGGCCGCCCAGTCGCGGGACGAGCCGGAGCCGTACTCCTTGCCCGCCAGGACGACCAGCGGCACGCCCTGCTCGATGTAGTTGCGCGAGGCGTCGTAGATGAAGGCGACCGGGCCGTCCGCCTGGGTGAAGTCGCGGGTGTAGCCGCCCTCGGTGCCCGGCGCGATCTGGTTGCGCAGCCGGATGTTGGCGAAGGTGCCGCGGATCATGACCTCGTGGTTGCCGCGGCGCGAGCCGTAGCTGTTGAAGTCGCGGCGGTCGACGCCGTGTCCGGTGAGGTACTTGCCCGCCGGGGTGTCGGCCTTGATCGCGCCGGCCGGCGAGATGTGGTCGGTGGTGACCGAGTCGCCGAGCTTGGCCAGGACGCGGGCGCCCTCGATGTCGGTGACCGGGGTGGTCTCCATCGTCATGCCCTCGAAGTACGGGGGCTTGCGGACGTAGGTGGACTGCGGGTCCCACTCGAAGGTGTCGCCGGTCGGGATCGACAGCGCCTGCCACTGCGCGTCGCCCGCGAAGACGTCGCGGTAGGACTCGTTGAACATGTCCTGGCCGATCGCGGACGCGACCACGTCGTTGACCTCGGCCTCGGTCGGCCAGATGTCCTGGAGGCGGACCGGCTTGCCGTCGGTGTCGGTGCCGAGGACGTCCTCGGTGATGTTCACCTTCATCGAGCCCGCGATGGCGTACGCGACGACCAGCGGCGGCGACGCCAGGTAGTTCATCTTGACGTCCGGGTTGATCCGGCCCTCGAAGTTGCGGTTGCCCGAGAGCACCGCGGCGACCGCGAGGTCCGCCTCGTTGACCGCCTTGGAGACCTCCTCGGGCAGCGGGCCCGAGTTGCCGATGCAGGTGGTGCAGCCGTAACCGACCAGGTTGAAGCCGAGCTTGTCCAGGTACGGGGTCAGGCCCGCCTTGTCGAAGTAGTCCGTGACGACCTTGGAGCCGGGCGCCAGCGTCGTCTTCACCCACGGCTTGCGGGTCAGACCGCGCTCGACCGCCTTCTTGGCGACCAGGGCGGCGGCGACCATCACGTACGGGTTCGAGGTGTTGGTGCACGAGGTGATCGCGGCGACGGTGACGGCGCCGTGGTCGATCTCGTACGTGCTGCCGTCGGGGGCGGTCACCACGGTCGGCTTGGTCGGCACGCCGTTGTGGGTGGCCGGGGAGTCGGAGGCCGGGAAGGACTCCTTGCCCGCCTCCTCGTCGTCGGTCACGTAGTTGCGCACGTCGCGGGCGAACTGCTGGGAGGCGTTCGCCAGGACGATACGGTCCTGCGGGCGCTTGGGCCCGGCGATCGACGGGACGACGGTGGCGAGGTCCAGCTCCAGCTTCTCGGAGAAGTCCGGCTCGGCGGCCGGGTCCAGCCACAGGCCCTGCTCCTTGGCGTACGCCTCGACCAGCGCGACCTGCTGCGCGTCCCGGCCGGTCAGCCGCAGGTACTTCAGCGTCTCCTCGTCGATCGGGAAGATCGCCGCGGTGGAGCCGAACTCCGGCGACATGTTGCCGATGGTGGCGCGGTTGGCCAGCGACGTGGCGCCGACGCCCTCGCCGTAGAACTCCACGAACTTGCCGACCACGCCGTGCTTGCGCAGCATCTCGGTGATGGTCAGCACCAGGTCGGTGGCGGTGGTGCCGGTGGGCAGCTCGCCGGTCAGCTTGAATCCGACGACCCGCGGGATCAGCATGGACACCGGCTGGCCCAGCATCGCGGCCTCGGCCTCGATGCCGCCGACGCCCCAGCCGAGCACGCCGAGGCCGTTGACCATGGTGGTGTGCGAGTCGGTGCCGACCAGGGTGTCCGGGTACGCCTGGCCGCCGCGGACCATGACGGTACGGGCCAGGTGCTCGATGTTCACCTGGTGAACGATGCCGGTGCCGGGCGGGACGACCTTGAACTCGTCGAACGCGGTCTGGCCCCAGCGCAGGAACTGGTAGCGCTCCTTGTTGCGGCCGTACTCCAGCTCCACATTCTGCGCGAAGGAGTCGGCGGTGCCGAAGCGGTCGGCGATCACCGAGTGGTCGATGACCAGCTCGGCAGGGGCGAGCGGGTTGATCCGGGCGGCGTCGCCGCCGAGCTCCTTGACGGCCTCGCGCATGGTGGCCAGGTCCACGACGCAGGGCACACCCGTGAAGTCCTGCATGATCACGCGGGCCGGCGTGAACTGGATCTCCTGGCTCGGCTGGGCCTGGGAGTCCCAGCCGCCCAGCGCCCGGATGTGGTCGGCGGTGATGTTCGCGCCGTCCTCGGTACGCAGCAGGTTCTCCAGCAGCACCTTCAGGCTGTACGGCAGCCGGGCCGCGCCCGCCACCTTGTCCAGCCGGAAGATCTCGTACGACTCGTCGCCCACGCGCAGCGTGCTGCGGGCGTCGAAGCTGTTCGCCGACACGACAGTCTCCTTCATGCGTCGTCTTGCGTCATTGCGCGCGTACCACCGCGGTCCCCCGGTCCGGCCGCATGTCGGTGACATGCCCGCCGGCCGGTCCGCTAAGGTGGGCTCTGGTTAGGTAACCCTTACCTCGTGCGGTGCGGTCGTCGTACGCCTCAGCAGATATCTCGATGTCGAGATAACTCTAGTACATGACCGCCGCTGGGTCATGCCCGGCCCACCCGGGGACGGCGGCGTGGCGCGCGCCGGGTCGGACGGGCGGGTCGGACGGGCGTGACCGACGGCGTGACCGACGGGTGTGCCGTGCCGCGGGTCGGACGCGGGACGGGGCGCGGGGGTGTGCCCGCTTGACGGGTGCCGGGACAATGCCCTCATGCGGTATGCGACGGAGGACGAGGGCGCGAGGGTCGCGGCGGTCCTGGCCGAGGCGGCGCGGCGGATGGCCGCGCTGCGCGGGGCGCCGCCTTTCCGGGTGTGCGCGGTGACCGGTCCCGCGCCGGAACCGGCGTGGTTCGCCGAGGGCCACAGAAGAGACGACGTATGGCAGCGGATCACCGTGCGGCACGGACGGCTGGGGCAGGACGAGGCGGCGGTCTGGGTGACCAGCGCGGTGCGTGCCGCCGAGCCGGTGAGCCTGGCCGAGTCGCTGCGGCTGGAGCGGGACGGGTACCCGCGGGCGGACGAGGACCCTTCGGCGCGGGAGGCCGGGGCAGGCCGTACGTCGCGGGCGGAGGTCGTCGTGGACGGTGCGCCGCGGGCGGCCGATGTCCTGACGGAAGGGACGTGGTGGGCGGCGCGGATCGAGGCGGTGACGGACGCCGACGCGGATGCGGATGCGGACGCGGATGCGGATGCGGACGCTGACGCTGACGCGGAATCCGTCACGGTCACCGTCGTCGGGCACCACGTGCCCATCGGACAGGTCCGGTTGGCGACCGTGACCGACCTCGGACCGTACATCGACGCCAGGGAAGCGGAGTTGGCGCGACTGCGGACCTGACCCGCGGGACCCGTCGTGCGGCCGACGGGGAGATCCACAACGGCAACGGGACGTGATACCAAGGTGGGTGACGCAACGTCACACACTCGGGGGTCAACGGTCATGCAGCACGGTGGGGTCGAACTGACCGCGTATCTGGTCAACGAGTCGCGGGCGCGCAAGCCCGACCTCGCCGAGGATCCTCTGGCGGGCGCGTGGATTCCGGACGGTGACCGGCCCGCGGTGAGGGAGTTGTGGCGGGAGTTCGCCGACGAGGTGTACCCGCACGACGACCTGGTGGTGTCGCTGCGCGGACGCTACATCGCCGACACCCTCGCGCGGGCGCTGCGCGCCGACCCGGACACGGTGCTCGTGGTGTGCGGGGCCGGTTTCTCCTCGTATCCCTGGCTGTTGCCGTTCCCCGCGGCGCTGGAGGTGGACCTGCCGGAGATGGCGGCGGCCAAGCGGCGGCGGGCGGCGGAGCTGACGGCGTCCGGTGTCGCGCCGGAGCGTGAGGTGCGGCATCTCGCGGCCGATCTGAACAGCGCGCAGGGCCGCGCCGAAGTGACCTCCGCCGCACGCGAGTTGGCGGCCGGTCGGCCGGTCGCGTACGTCGCGGAGGGCGTCGTCTTCTATCTGCCGGGGGACGCGGCACGGTCGGTGGTGACGCTGGGCGCCGGTTTCGGTACGACGGCGGTGACCGCGGTCAGCTACTGGCCCGCGGCGGCGGCGGGCTGCCGTGTCCTGGCCGAGCAGCGCGACTGGTTCCTGCGCAGGTCGGTGCCCGCGGACGCGAGCCATCTCACGCACGACGAGCTGGAGTCGCTGCTGGGCACGGCGATCGAGGACCGGGGCCCCGAGGATCTGCAACGCCGTTATCTGGGCGGGGTGTCGGTGAGCGAGTCCGACCTGATCCCGGAGTACGTGGCGGTCTCCTGGACCCCCGGCTCCAGCACCGGCCGCGCGGGCGCGGCGGCATGAGCGGCGGCGCGAGAAGCGGCACAAGCGGCGGCACGAGCGGCGGCATGAGCTTCGGCGCGAGCGAGGTGCTGCATCTCCAGAGCCGGGCGTATCCGCTGCACCACCGCTCCCCCGTCAGCTCGTTGGAGCTGGTCGCGGTGCCGGGCCACGGCGAGTTACGGCCGGTGGTCGGGGGCCTGCGGTCGCTGGCGTACAACCCGGACACCACCATCGAGATGGACCTGACCGGCATGGTCGGACCGGCGATCAGCCTGCCGGGCACGGAGATCGTGGCCTGCCACGCGCGCATCCTGACCGCGGGCACGGTGCTGGTGGTCTACGCGCTGCGGCACGAGGCCGATCTGCGGCGGATGGCGCTGCACGACCTCGACGCGCTCGACGCGACCGTCAACCAGGCGCTGCGCGAGGCGGACGCGCCGATCCTGACGGCGGTGCTGGCCGCGGCCGTCGCCAGTGGTCTAGTCCAGGAGATCGCACTGCGGCCCGATCTCGCGCTGACCGGGGCGGGTTCGCCGATCGACCGTCAATCGGCGCGCTACAACTGCCACTTCGTGACGCGGGACCCGCCGTGGGCGGCCGACGCACGGGTGCCCGCGCTGATATCGGGCCCCGACTGCCGGATCCTGCTGCCGTACACCTACGCCTGGGACCGCGATCCGGCGACGCCGCTGCACGATCTGCTGACCATGACCGAGCCCACGGACATCGCGGTGGCGCAGCAGTCGCTGCTGGTGGGCGCGCTCGTCGCCGGGCGGTGGGTGCTGGCCGACCTGGCGCACGGCCACCCCGAGACCACCGATGTGCACGCCTTCCGGCGGTTCCTCGACGGCCTGTGGGCCGACTTCCACCATCTCGACGGCTACCGGATCGAGTCGACGCAGGCGCACCGGGCCAGTTATCTCTCCGCGCGCCAGGTGATCGGGCTCGACGACACCCAGGAGCGCGCCGACAAGCTCCTCGGTTACGTCAGCAACTCCCTGCTGGCCGCGTCCTCGCAGCGCGCGGAGGCGCTGGACGCCCGGCTGAACCGTGTCGCGGCGGCGCTGACGGTGGTGAGCGCCGCGTCCTTCGGCCTCGACATCGCCGTGTTCGTCCTGCCGCAGGTCTCCCTGGCCACGAAGCTCGGCGTCGTCACCGGGCTGCTCGGCATGGCGGTGTGCTGTCTGCTGGCCGTGGTCCTGCCGCGTACGCCGCGGTGGGTGGCGCGCCGCCGGATTCCGGCGCCGCGGGCCGCGGCCGACGACGAGCGGATCTTCGTACCGCACGGGCGGTAGCGGGCACCGGCCGCGCTACGTCGGCGTGGCCGGTGTCGGGACCTTCGGGAGCTCCACCCAGGAGCCGTAGAGGCACACATACGTCGTGCCGCCGTGGACCCCCTGATCGCTGTCGACGCACGGCGCGGACGGGTCGATCGTCGGCCGGACCAGCGTGTAGTGGCCGCACACGCGATACGGGTGTCCGGGGGTCGGGCACGTGCGCGCGTTCCCGCTCACGCCGGGCGTCACCGCGGTCGCGCCCGCGCGCGCCGGCGGCGCCGTGAGGGCGAACGTCGAGCCGGCCGAGGGCGATCCGGTACCCCGCGTGGCCGCGGCGCCCGTCGTCTCCGCCCGGGTCGGGGGTGTCCGGGAGGGTCCGCTCGGCGACCAGCCGAAGGGCAGCTTCGGCTGGTCCCGCGAGGGGCCCGCGCCGCCGCCGCACCCGGCGAGCGCTCCGGCCAGGGCGAGTACGGCGACGGCCAGTCCCGCACCGGCCGCGCGGCGCGCGGGCCGGGGCCGCGTGGGCCGTGGGGAACGTATGCGCGTGAGCATGATCGGAAGTGTGCCGTACGCCCGCGGCGGCGCGTGGCCGGGGCGTGCGCATCGGGTCGCGGGGGCCGGGGCCGCGCGGTCGGGTTGCGGGGCCGGGTTCCGCGGTCGGATGGTGGGCCGGGCGGCGCTTCGGGTTGCGCGGCCGTGACCCGCGAGTACGGTGATGGCGGTCGCGGGTGCGGGCACGGGCGGCACGCGCTGGCGTACGCCGGATGGCACGCGGCGGGAGTGGGGTCCGTCACGGACGGCCGATCTGCGGTTGCCGCATCTCATATGTGAGATAGCCTCGGCGATATGACCGACGACTACCTCGTACGTATCGGCAGGCTCATCCGAGACGCCAGGCAGCACAGAGGCTGGACACAGTCCCAGCTCGCCGAGGCTCTCGGGACCAGCCAGAGCGCAGTCAACCGTATCGAGCGCGGCAACCAGAACATCAGTCTTGAGATGATCGCCCGCATCGGCGAGGCGCTGGACAGCGAGATCGTCTCCCTCGGCTACGCGGGCCCCATGCATCTGCGGGTGGTCGGCGGGCGTCGCCTGTCCGGCGCCATAGACGTCAAGACGAGCAAGAACGCCTGCGTGGCCCTGCTGTGCGCGACCCTGCTGAACGCCGGGCGCACCACGCTGCGCCGGGTGGCCAGGATCGAGGAGGTCTACCGGATCCTGGAGGTGCTGGGCAGCATCGGCGTCCGCGCCCGCTGGATCAACGACGGCAACGACCTGGAGATCGTGCCGCCCGCCAGCCTCGACCTGGACTCGATGGACACCGAGGCCGCGCGGCGCACCCGCAGTGTGATCATGTTCCTCGGGCCGCTGCTGCACCGCACCGACCGCTTCCGCATCCCGTACGCGGGCGGCTGCGACCTCGGCACCCGTACGGTCCAGCCGCACATGAACGCGCTGCGCCACTTCGGCCTGGACATCACCGCGACGGACGGCACGTACCACGCGGAGGTCGACCGGAGCGTCACCCCGACCCGGCCGATCGTGCTGACCGAGCGCGGCGACACGGTGACCGAGAACGCGCTGCTGGCCGCCGCCCGGCACGACGGCGTCACCGTCATCCGCAACGCCAGCTCCAACTACATGGTCCAGGACCTCTGCTTCTTCCTGGAGGAGCTGGGCGTCCGCGTCGACGGCATCGGTACGACGACGCTCACCGTGCACGGCGTCTCCTCGATCGACCGCGACGTGGACTACGCGCCGTCCGAGGACCCGGTCGAGGCGATGAGCCTGCTGGCCGCGGCCGTCGTCACCGAGTCGGAGCTGACGATCCGGCGGGTGCCGATCGAGTTCATGGAGATCGAGCTGGCCGTGCTGGAGGAGATGGGGCTCGACCACGAGCTGACTCCCGAGTACCGCGCCGACAACGGCCGCACCCGGCTGGTGGACCTCACCGTCCGCCCGTCCAAGCTGCGCTCCCCTATCGACAAGATCCACCCGATGCCGTTCCCCGGGCTCAACATCGACAACGTCCCCTTCTTCGCGGCCATCGCCGCCACCGCCCAGGGCTCGACCCTCATCCACGACTGGGTCTACGACAACCGCGCCATCTACCTCACCGAGCTGACCCGCCTCGGCGCGGCCGTCAAGCTCCTCGACCCGCACCGCGTCCTGGTCGAGGGCCCCACCCGCTGGCGCGCCGCCGAGATGATGTGTCCCCCGGCCCTGCGCCCCGCCGTCGTCGTCCTGCTCGCCATGATGGCCGCCGAAGGCACCTCCGTCCTCCGCAACGTCTACGTCATCAACCGCGGCTACGAAGACCTCGCCGAGCGTCTCAACTCCATCGGCGCCCAGATCGAGATCTTCCGCGACATCTGACACACGGATGCCACCGCACCCCGTCTGACCTGCTGTTGAGCGGGTCGGTGCGGGGTGCGGCGGCTGGTCGTATGCTGGGCGCGTTCAGGGATGCGCTTGGCGTTTAGATATGTGATCGGGAGGATTTCCGTGGTGTCGATGCCGCCCGCCGGTGACCGGTTCCGGTCGGTCAGATTGTCGTCCGTCTATCTGCCGCTGGCGGTGCCGGTGAGCGACGCCAAGGTGCTGACGGGGGTGCAGAAGGCGATGACGGAGGTCGCGCTGCTCTTCGCGGAGATCGGGACGGATGACGGGCACGAGGGGATCGGGTTCGGTTACTCCAAGCGGGCCGGCGGTCCGGGGCAGTTCGCGCACGCGCGGGAGGTGGCCGGGGAGTTGGTGGGCGAGGACCCCAACGACATCGGGCGGCTGTGGGGGAAGCTGGTGTGGGCGGGCGCCTCGGTGGGCCGAAGTGGCCTGGCCACGCAGGCGATCGCCGCGTTCGACATCGCGCTGTGGGATCTGAAGGCGAAGCGGGCGGGGCTGCCGCTGGCCAAACTGCTGGGCGCGCACCGGGATTCGGTGCGGTGCTACAACACCTCCGGCGGCTTTCTGCACACGCCCGTCGAGCAGGTGATGGAGAACGCGACGGCCTCGCTGGAGCGCGGGATCGGCGGCGTCAAGATCAAGGTGGGGCAGCCGGACAGCGCCGAGGACCTCAAGCGGCTCGCAGCGGTACGGGCCCATCTCGGCGACGGCGTACCGCTGATGGTGGACGCCAACCAGCAGTGGGACCGGCCGACGGCGGCGCGGCTGGGGCGGGCGCTGGAGTCGTTCGGGCTCACCTGGATCGAGGAGCCGCTGGACGCGTACGACGCGGAGGGGCACGCCGCGCTGGCCGCCGCGCTGGACACGCCGATCGCCACCGGGGAGATGCTGGCCAGTGTCGCGGAGCACGTGGCGCTGATCGACGCGCGGGCCTGCGACATCATCCAGCCGGACGCGCCGCGCGTCGGCGGGATCACGCAGTTCCTCAAGCTGGCCGCGCTGGCCGACCACCACCGGCTGCAACTCGCCCCGCACTTCGCCATGGAGATCCATCTCCACCTGGCCGCCGCCTACCCGCACGAGCCGTGGGTCGAGCACTTCGAGTGGCTCGAACCGCTGTTCAACGAGCGGCTGGAGATCCGGGACGGCCGTATGCACCTGTCCGACCGCCCCGGCCTCGGCTTCACCCTCACCGACCGGGCCCGCGCGTGGACGCGCGAGAGCTATCGGACCGGCGTGGACGCGTAGTGCCGCCAAGTCCGCAGCCCAGGAAGGGGGTTAGGCGAGGAAGGGGGTTACGCGAGGAAGGGCGTTACGGCAGCACCGCGATGCCGTCCAGTTCCACCAGGGCCTGTTCGTCCCAGAGTCCGACCACCCCGATCACCGCCATCGCCGGATAGTCCCGGCCCGCCGACTCCCGCCAGATCCGGCCCAGTTCGGCGGCGCACGCGCGATACGCGGCGACGTCGGTGGTGTGCACGGTGAGCCGGGCGAGATCGGCCGGGGTGCCGCCCGCCGCGCGCAGGGCGGTCAGCAGATTGGCGAGGGCGCGCTCGAACTGAGCGGGCAGGCCGTCGCCGACGACCACGCCGGAGGAGTCCAGCGCGGTCTGGCCCGCGAGCATCACCAGACTGCGGCCGGTGGCGGTGACGGCGTGCGAGAAGCCGGTGGGCGGCGAGAGTTCGGCGGGGTTGATACGGCGCAGGCTCATCGGTACAACTCCCTGGCGATGATGGTCCGTTGGACCTCGGTGGCACCCTCGTAGATCCGCGGGGCGCGCACCTCGCGGTAGAGGTGTTCGAGCAGGTGGCCGCGGCGCAGTGCGCGGGCGCCGTGGATCTGGAGGGCGGCGTCGACCACGTACTGCGCGGTCTCGGTGGCGTAGAGCTTGGCCATCGCCGCGCGGGCGGTCAGGTCGGCGGCGCCGGTGTCGTACGCGGTGGCCGCCGCGTGGACCAGCAGCCGGGCGGCCTCGGTGCGAGTGGCCATCTCGGCGAGCGGGTGCGCGACGGCCTGGAGGTCCTTCAACGGGCCGCCGAACGCGGTGCGTTCACCCGCGTGCGCGACGGCCGCGTCGAGTGCGGCCTGCGCCATGCCGACCGCGAAGGCGCCGACGCTGGGCCGGAAGAGGTCGAGGGTGGCCATGGCGGTACGGAAGCCGTGGTCGGGCACGCCGAGGAGGTCGTCGGCGCCGACCGGGACGCCGTCGAAGACCAGCCGTCCGATGGGGTGCGGCGAGAGCATGTCGAGGTGTTCGCCGGTCAGGCCGGGGCGGTCGGCGGGGACGGCGAAGGCGGTGACACCGCGCGCGCCGCTGCCGCCGGGGCCCGGCCCGGGGGCCGTCCGGGCGAAGACGGTGAGGATGTCGGCCTCGGGCGCGTTGGAGATCCAGCACTTCTCGCCGGTCAGCCGCCAGCGGCCCGCGCCGTCCGGCTCGGCGGCCAGGGACAGCGCCGCCGCGTCGGAGCCCGCGCCCGGCTCGGTGAGCGCGAAGGCGGCGACGGCCCGGCCCGAGGTCATCTCGGGCAGCCAGCGCGCGGCGACGGCGGGCGCGGTGAGCAGCGGGTGGGCGCCCAGGCCCTGGAGGGCGAGGGCGGTCTCGGCCTCGGTGCACTCGCGCGCCAGCGATTCCCGCAGTACACAGAGATCGAGGGCGGAGACCGGGGCGCCGTCTCCCGGCAGGACGCGGGCCAGGAGTCCGAGGGCGCCGAGTTCGGCCAGCAGCGGCCGGTTGACGCGGCCCGGCTCACCGGCCTCGGCCAGCGGTTTCAGGCGTTCCGCCGCGAGCGCCCTGATCCGGTCCGCCCAGGCCGCCCGTGCCGGGTCGAGGGTGAACGCCACACGGGTGCCACCGGCGCCACCGGCGCCGCCGCCCCCACCGATGCCACCGCCACCGGCGCCGCCGCCCCCACCGGCGCGGCCCCCGGCTCCTTCCCCGGCCGCCGGACCGTCGGAATCCGTACCGCGGGAAACCCCGTCCTCCATCGCCCCGCCTCCCAGCTTTATCGCGTCCTGTTGACTGCCGTCATCAACACGTTACGCTGAAATCGTCCGCTGGATGCTTACTCGTCGAGGGGCACTGTCGCCATGGACCTGCTGCCGTCAGCCCATGTGGACACCTTCGCGCGCGATCACCTTCCGCCGTCCGACCAGTGGCCGCACCTCGACGGCCTGGACGGCGACGGCGACGACGACCGCGACGACCGCGACGCCCTCGGTGAAGGCCCCGGAGCCGACGGCGGTCTCCGCTACCCCGATCGGCTCAACTGCGCCGCCGAACTCCTCGCCACCGGACGCCCCGACGCCCCCTGCCTCCGGCTGCCCGACGGCTCGGAGTGGACGTACGCCGAGCTGCGCGCGACGACCGCCAGGATCGCGCACGTCCTCACCGACGAGCTGGGCGTCGTCCCCGGCAACCGCGTGCTGCTGCGCGGCCCGACCACCCCCTGGCTGGTCGCCTGCTGGCTCGCCGTGCTGGAGGCGGGCGCGGTGGCCGTCACCGTCCTGGCCGCGCAGCGCGCGCACGAGCTGGCGGAGGTGGGCCGGATCGCCCGCGTCTCGCACGCGCTGTGCGACGCCGCGTTTCTGGAGGAGCTGACGGCGGCGCGCGTGCCGGGGCTGCGCATCACCCCGTACGGCGGTACCGGCGACGACGATCTGCTGCGGCTGGCCGAGGGGCGCGCCGAGACGTACGAGGCGGTGCCGACCTCGGCGGACGACGTGGCGCTGATCGCCTTCACCTCGGGCACGACCGGGCACCCCAAGGGCTGCATGCACTTCCACCGCGATGTGCTGGCCATAGCGGACACCTTCTCCGCGCGGGTGCTGCGCCCGGTGCCCGAGGACGTCTTCACCGGCAGCCCGCCGCTGGGCTTCACCTTCGGACTCGGCGGCCTGGTGGTCTTCCCGCTGCGCGCGGGCGCGTCCTCGCTGCTGCTGGAGCGGGCCGGACCGGAGGAGCTGCTGGCAGCGGTCGAGAAGCACCGGGTCAGCGTGCTGTTCACCGCGCCGACCGCGTACCGCGCGATGCTCGGCGACCTGCCGTCGTACGACGTCTCGTCGCTGCGCCGCTGCGTGTCCGCGGGGGAGAATCTGCCCGCCGCGACCTGGATGGGCTGGCACGAGCGGACCGGACTGCGGCTGATCAACGGGATCGGGGCGACGGAGCTGCTGCACATCTTCATCTCCGCCGCCGACGACGCGGCCCGGCCCGGCGCGACCGGGCTGCCGGTGCCCGGCTACACCGCGCGGATCGTGGACGAGCGCCTGCGGCCGGTGCCGGACGGCGAGCCGGGGCTGCTGGCCGTGCGCGGACCGACCGGCTGCCGGTATCTGGCCGACGAACGCCAGACGGAGTACGTACGCGACGGCTGGAATCTGACCGGCGACACCTACGTCCGGGACGCCGACGGCTACTTCCGCTACGTGGCGCGCGCCGATGACATGATCATCTCGGCCGGGTACAACATCGCGGGGCCCGAGGTCGAGGAGGCGCTGCTGCGGCACCCGGACGTGCGGGAGGCTGCGGTGATCGGGGTGCCGGACGAGGAGCGCGGGCAGATCGTCCGGGCGTTCGTCGTCCTGCACGAGGGCGTGGACGGCGGGGACCGGGCGGCGGGCGCGCTGCGGGACTTCGCCAAGAGTGTGATCGTGCCGTACAAGGCGCCGCGCGAGATCCGTTTCGTGCCCGCGCTCCCCCGTACGCCCACCGGCAAGCTCCAGCGCTTCCGGCTGCGCGACCTGGACTGAGACGCCCTAGGGTGATCATGTGACCGAGCAGCACACACCGAGTTCCCTGATCCTCACCTTCTACGGTGCCTACGGGCGCGCGGAGTTGGCGGGCCGGGTGCCGGTGGCCGCGCTCATCCGGCTGATGGGGGCGGTGGGCGTGGACCCGCCGTCGGTCCGGTCCGCGGTCTCCCGGCTCAAGCGGCGCGGCCTCCTCGTGCCCGACCGGGTCGGCGGGGCCGCCGCGTACGCGCTGTCCGACGACGCGCGGCTGCTGCTCGCGGACGGCGACGGGCGGATCTACGGGGTCGGCGCCGCGCCCGATCCCGACCCGGAGGACTGGCTGCTCGCCGTCTTCTCGGTGCCGGAGTCCGAGCGGCACAAGCGGCATCTGCTGCGGTCCCGGCTGGCCGGTCTCGGCTTCGGTACGGCCGCGCCCGGTGTGTGGGTGGCGCCCGGCGCGCTGCACGAGGAGACCCGGCACGTGCTGCGGCGGCTCGAACTGGCCCCGTACGTCGACCTGTTCCGCGGCGCGCACCTCGGTTTCACCGCGACCGAGGAGGCGGTACGGCGCTGGTGGGATCTGGACGCGCTGGCCGCGCTGCACCACACGTTCCTGGCGGCGCACGAGCCGGTGCTGGGGAGGTGGTCGGCCGAGTCCGGGGCCGGGGCTGAGTCCGAAGCTGAGACCGGGGCCGAGGCTGAGTCCGAGGTCGGGGCCGGTGAGCCCTCGCCCGAGCGGGCCTTCGGAGACTATCTGCGCGCGCTCGACACCTGGCGCCGCCTGCCGTACGCCGACCCCGGCCTGCCCCCGGCGCTGCTGCCCGCGGACTGGCCGGGCATCCGCTCGGCGGCGGTGTTCACGGCCCTGCATGTGCTGCTGCGCGACCAGGGGGCGCGCTTCGTGGCGGACCAGTAGCCCGGCCCCTTGCGCTCAGGAGTCCAGCGCCAGCCGGGGTTTCGGCGCGTCCGTACGGCCGGTGGGCGGCGGGCGGCGGCCCGCGAGGTACGGGGTGGGCCAGGGCGCGCCGGGGCCTTCGTAGGACTGGTCGGCGGCGGCGTGCAGTGTCCAGTGCGGGTCGTACAGGTGCGGGCGGGCCAGCGCGCAGAGGTCGGCGCGGCCCGCGAGCAGCAGGGAATTGACGTCGTCCCAGGAGGAGATGGCGCCGACCGCGATCACCGGCAGGCCCGTCTCGTTACGGATCCGGTCGGCGTACGGCGTCTGGTAGGAGCGGCCGAAGGCGGGCCGCTCGTCGGCGACGACCTGGCCGGTGGAGACGTCCACGGCGTCGGCGCCGTGCTCGGCCAGCGCGCGGGCGACGGTGACGGCGTCGTCTCCCGTGGCACCGCCTGGTGCCCAGTCGGTGGCGGAGATCCGTACCGTCAGCGGCCGGTCGGACGGCCACGACTCCCGTACCGCGTCCAGGACTTCGAGCGGGAAGCGGAGCCGCCCCGCGAGGTCGCCGCCGTAGCGGTCGGTGCGGTGATTGGTCAGCGGGGACAGGAAGGAGGAGAGCAAGTAGCCGTGGGCGCAGTGCAGTTCGAGCAGGTCGAAACCGGCGCGGGCGCCGCGCTCGGCCGCCGCCGCGAACTGGTCGCGGATCTGCGCGAGTTCGTCCGCGCGCAGGGCGTGCGGCACCTGGTTGACGCCTTCGCGGTACGGCAGCGGCGAGGGGGCGACCAGCGGCCAGTTGCCGTCGGGGAGCGGCTGGTCGATGCCGTCCCACATGAGGCGGGTGGAGCCTTTGCGGCCGCTGTGGCCGAGCTGGAGGCCGATGGCGGTTCCGGTTCCGCCGACGCCGGTCCCACCAGCGCCGCTTTCGTCCGGGCCGGTTCCGTCCGGGCCGCTCGCACCCGCGCCGGTCCCGCCCGCGCCGGTCCCGCCCGCGCCGCCCTGCTGGTGGACGAAGTCGGTGATCCGCCGCCAGGCGGCTTCCTGTTGGCCGTTCCACAGGCCGGTGCAGCCGGGGGTGATCCGGCCGCGCGGGCTGACGCAGACCATCTCGGTCATCACCAGACCGGCCCCGCCGAGCGCCCGCGCGCCCAGGTGGACGAGGTGGAAGTCGCCGGGCACACCGTCCCGCGCCACGTACATGTCCATCGGTGACACGACGACGCGGTTGCGCAGCGTCAGGCCGCGCAGCCGGAAAGGGGTGAACATCGGCGGTGTGCCGGGCGGCGCCCCGAAGTCGCGCTCGACGCGGTCGGTGAACTCCCGGTCGCGCAGCCGCAGATTGCCGTGCGTGACGCGGCGGCTGCGGGTCAGCAGATTGAACGCGAACTGTGTCGGCGGCTGGTCCACGTAGCTGCCGAGCCGTTCGAACCACTCCAGACTGGCCAGCGCCGCCCGCTGCGTGCTCTCCACCACCGGCCGCCGCTCGCTCTCGTAGGCGGCCAACGCCGTTTCGGTGTCGGGCTGTTCGCGCAGGGAGGCGGCGAGCGCCAGCGCGTCCTCCATGGCGAGCTTGGTGCCGGAGCCGATGGAGAAGTGCGCGGTGTGGGCGGCGTCGCCGAGCAGGACCGTACGGCCGTGCCGCCAGCGCTCGTTGACCACGGTGGTGAAGGGCTGCCAGCGGGAGCGGTTGGCGTGCAGGGCGCGGCCGTCGAGGAGGCGGGCGAAGAGCTTTTCGCAGGCGGCGATGGTGGCGGCGGTGGCGGCTTCCGTATCGGACCCGTTCGCTGCGCCCTCCGCGCCGACGGCGCCGACAGCACCCTCAGCGCCCTCAGCGGCTTCGGCGGCTTCGGCGGCCTCGCGGTCGAAGCCCGCGCGCCGCCAGACGTCCTCGGTCATCTCGACGACGAAGGTGCTGGCGCCCGGCCGGTACGGGTAGGCGTGGGCCTGCATCACGCCGTGCGGGGTCTCCAGGATCTCGAAGCGGAAGGCGTCGAGCGGGAGGTCGGCGGAGAGCCAGATGTAGCGGCAGCCGTGGGTGGTCAGGCGGGGGCGGAAGACGTCGGCGTGCGCGGCGCGGGTGGCGCTGTGGGCGCCGTCGGCGGCCACCACGAGGTCGTGGTCGAGGGCGAGCCGGTCGGCGGAGGGGGCCGGGGTGCGGACGCGGACGTCCACGCCGAGGTCGCGGCAGCGCTCGTACAGCAGCGCGAGCAGCCGGCGCCGGTCGAGGGCCGCGAAACCGTGGCCGCCGGAGCGGGTGAGGCGGTCGCGGTGCCGGATGTCGATCGCTTCCCAGCGGACGAACTCCTCGCGCATGGCGGCGTAGACGGCCGGGTCGGCGTTCTCGATGCCGCCCACGGTCTCGTCGGAGAAGACGACGCCGAAGCCGAAGGTGTCCTCGGGCGCGCCGCGTTCCCACACCGTGACCGTGCGGTCCGGGTCGAGGCGCTTGAGGAGCGCGGCGGCGTAGAGGCCGCCGGGGCCGCCGCCGATGACGGCGACGCGCTCGGGACGGCGGGCGCCCGCGGTCCGGTGAACGCCCGGCATCGCTAGTGGCCTTCCCACGTCGGCTCGCGCTTCGCGGTGAAGGCGGCGTGGAATTCGGCGTAGTCGCCGCTGGTCATGAGCAACGCCTGGGCCGCGGCGTCCATTTCGACGGCGGCGCCCAGCGGCATGTCCAACTCGGCGGTGAGCAGCGCCTTGGTCTGCTGGTGGGCCAGCGCCGGGCCCGCCGCCAGCCTGCGGGCGAGCGCGGCGGCGGCCTCGTCGGCGCCGCCCTCCGGTGCCGGCTGGCTGACGAGGCCGATCCGTTCCGCCTCCGCCGCGTCGACGCTGTCGCCGAGCATCAGCAGCCGGGTGGCGTGGCCGAGCCCGACGAGCCGGGGCAGCAGATACGCGGCGCCCATGTCGGCGCCCGACAGGCCGACGCGGGTGAACAGGAAGGCGAAGCGCGCGGAGGGCTCCACGATCCGGAAGTCGGCGGCGAGGGCGAGCACCGCGCCCGCGCCCGCGGCGACGCCGTGCACGGCGGCGATCACCGGGAAGGGCGCCTCGCGGATCGCCCGGACGACCTGTCCGGTCATCCGGTTGAACTCCAGCAGCTCGCCGGTGCCCATGGCCAGGGTGGCGCCGATGATCTCGTCCACGTCGCCGCCCGAGCAGAAACCGCGGCCCGCGCCGCCGAGGACCAGGGCGCGGGTCCCGCCCTCCCTGGCCAGCTCGGCCAGCAGGTCGCGCAGGTCGGCGTAGGCACCGAAGGTCAGTGCGTTGAGCCGCTCGGGCCGGTCGAAGGTGACGGTGACGACGCCCTCGGCCCGGTCGACGCGCAGATGGCGCCAGTGGCCGGTGGGGCTCGCGGAGCTGGGATACGGACTCATGCGCGGCCTCCTCGCCCCGACGTTATCACCTGTTTGTGACTGTCGTCAGGAGAGCGAGACAAGGAGGGGGCGGGGCGCGAACACGGGCGGAACGAGAGCGGCGCCCGCGCCGGGTACGGGCAGGAGGTCCGTCCGCTCGCGGGCCTTTGGTCCCTACGACCTCCTTCCGGACGCCTCTGCTGACCGTATTGTCCGATTCCTAAGGTGGAGGACATCGGGGTGAGCGAGCCCCCGCCCCGTCCGGATCGGAGTAGCGATGACCAGCCCCACCCGCACCGCAGGCGAGTTCCCCGACCGGCCGACGGTCTGGCGGATCGACCTGCCGCACTCCCCCGCCGCCGTCCCGCTGGCGCGCGCCATGGTCCGTACTGTCCTGGTCGAACTCGGTCAGGACACCGGCCCCGACACCGACACCGCGGAGCTCCTCACCGCCGAGGTCGTGGCCAACGCCGTGGAGCACACCCCGCCGGGCGCGATCGAGCTGTTCGTGGAGCTGCTTCCGCACGGCTTCCAGGTCGAGGTCCACGACCAGGGCCTGGACTTCCCCGTCGGCCTCAATCTCCTGATCCCCGCCCAGCCCGACCCCCCGTGCCACGACGAGCTGGCCGAGCACGGCCGCGGCCTGATCCTGATCCGCGCGCTGAGCGCGGACTCCGGCTGCCGGCTGACCGGCACCGGCAAGGCCGTCTGGTTCACCCTGCACTGACCGCCGGGGCGGCCGGGCGCGGCCTCAGGACCGGGGCGGCACCGGGCTCAGGCCAGCGTCGCCACCAGGACCGCCTTGATGGTGTGCATACGGTTCTCCGCCTGGTCGAAGACGACCGACCGGTCGGATTCGAAGACCTCGTCGGTGACCTCCAGCGAGGTCAGCCCGGTGCGCTGGTGGATCTCGCGGCCGATCGCGGTGCCCAGGTCGTGGTACGCGGGCAGGCAGTGCATGAAGCGCACGTCCGGGTTGCCGGTGGCGGCGAGGACGTCGGCGGTGACGGCGTACGGCGCGAGCAGCGCGATCCGCTCGTCCCAGACCTCCTTCGGCTCGCCCATCGACACCCACACGTCGGTGTGGACGAAGTCGGCGCCGCGCACGGCCTCGGTGACGTCCTCGGTGAGGGTGAGGCGGGCGCCGGAGATCTCGGCGAGGCGGCGGGCCTCGGCGACCACGGCCTCCCGCGGCCACAGATTGGCGGGCGCGGCGACACGTACGTCCATGCCCAGCAGCGCGCCCGTGACCAGCAGCGAATTGCCCATGTTGGAGCGGGCGTCGCCGAGGTAGGCGTATGCGATGCCGGTGAGCGGCTTCGCGCTGTGCTCGGTCATGGTGAGGACGTCGGCGAGCATCTGGGTGGGGTGCCAGTCGTCGGTGAGGCCGTTCCACACGGGGACGCCCGCGTGGGCGGCCAGCTCCTCGACGACGTCCTGGCCGCTGCCCCGGTACTCGATGCCGTCGAACATCCGGCCCAGCACGCGGGCGGTGTCCTTGACCGACTCCTTGTGTCCGATCTGCGAGCCGGACGGGTCGAGGTAGGTGGTGGACGCGCCCTGGTCGGCGGCGGCGACCTCGAAGGAGCACCGGGTACGGGTGGAGGTCTTCTCGAAGACCAGCGCGATGTTACGGCCGCGCAGCCGCTGCTCCTCCGCGCCCGCCTTCTTCGCCGCCTTCAGCTCCGCGGCCAGCTCCACCAGGTGGCGGAACTCCTCGGGCGTGAAGTCCAGCTCCTTGAGGAAGTGGCGGCCCTTGAGGTCGACGGCCATGCGGGGACTCCTAGGTCGGGGTGCGGGACGAACAAGACTGGAAGTCTATACGTAGATCGGCATTCTTATACAGACCCCTCCCGCGCCGCACACGCGCCCCGCCGAGATCAGGCGTTCAGACCCCGCCCGCCCCCGACCAGGCGTTCGGGCCGCCCCTCAGCTCCGGTCGGGCGTTCAGACCGCGTCCCGCTCGATCGGGCAGCTCATGCAGCGCGGGCCGCCCCTGCCCCGGCCCAGCTCGCTGCCCGGGATCTCGATCACCTCGACGCCGCGCTTGCGCAGAAACGTGTTGGTGGTCGCGTTGCGCTCGTAGGCGACGACCACGCCCGGCTCCACGGCCAGGACGTTGCAGCCGTCGTCCCACTGCTCGCGCTCGGCGGCGTGCACGTCCTGCGTCGCGGTGAGCACGTCGATGGAGTCCAGGCCGAGGGCCGCCGCGATGGCCCGGTGCATGTGCTCGGGCGAGTGGTCGGTGACCTTGAGGTCGCCCGCGCCCGAGCCCGGCTCGATGGTGTACGAGGGCAGCATCCCCAGCCCCGCGTACTGCGTGAACGTGTCGCCGTCGACCATCGTCATCACCGTGTCGAGGTGCATGAAGGCCCGCCGCTTCGGCATGTCCAGGGCCACGATGGTATGCGCGGAGCCGGCCTCGAACAGCCCCTGCGCCAGCATCTCCACGGCCTGCGGGGTGGTGCGCTCGCTCATCCCGATCAGCACGGCGCCGCTGCCGATGACCAGGACGTCGCCGCCCTCGATGGTGGACGGGTAGTCGGCCTGCCCCTCGGACCAGACGTGGAAGCCGCCGCCGGAGAACAGCGGATGGTGCCGGTAGATCGCCTCGAAGTGCACCGTCTCGCGCTGCCGGGCGGGCCACCGCATGGCGTTGATGCTGACGCCGTCGTAGACCCAGGCCGAGGTGTCGCGGGTGAAGATGTGGTTGGGCAGCGGGGCGAGCAGGAAGTCGTCCAGGTCCATGGCGTGGAAGCGGACGGAGACGGGTTCGGCGAAGCGCTCCAGGAATTCGCGCTTGGTCATGCCGCCGATCAGCGCCTCGGTCAGCTCCACGACGCCCAACCGGTCGAACGCCTCCCGCAGATGGGGCGTGGCCAGCGGTCCGTACTCCTTGGCGTCGAAGACCCGGTCGAGGACCAGCTTCTTGGCCTCGGGCACCAGCATCGACTCGCGCAGCAGGTCGCCGAAGAGGTGGACCTCGACACCCCGGTCGCGCAGCACGTCCGCGAAGCCGTCGTGCTCGGCGCGGGCCCTGCGCACCCACAGGACGTCGTCGAAGAGCAGCGCGTCCTTGTTGCTGGGGGTCAGGCGCTTCAGTTCGAGGTCGGGGCGGTGCAGTATGACGCGGCGCAGCCGCCCGGTCTCGGAGTCGACGTGGAATCCCATGCCTCCATCCTGACCACCGCGCCCGCGATTCACGCGCCCCGGCGGCAGGACGCGCCGCGCGCGCCCCGTCAGCCCGCGCCAGCGCACCCCGGCGGGTACGCCGAACTCCCCATCTCGTCCTCTTGACGATAAGCGGATCGCTCGATATCGTCGCACTGACGAGAAGGAGGGGTCCACCATGGCCGACATCACCAGGCGCTTCGGCTGGCGCCATCTGCGTTCGGCGCCCACCGCGCACATCTGCCACCACTCGCGCGGCGCGCTCGTGCACGACGGGCCCGGCCTCAGCTTCTGGTACCGGTCGCTGACCGCGGCCCTCTCCGAAGTGCCGGTCGACGACCGCGAGTTGGCGATGTCCTTCCATGCCAGGACCTCCGACTTCCAGGACGTCAGCGTGCAGTCGACCGTGACGTACCGGATCAGCGCCCCGGCCACCGCCGCCGAGCGCCTGGACTTCTCCATCGACCCCGACACCGGGATCTGGCGCGGCGCCCCGCTGGAACAGCTCGCCACCCTGCTCACCGAGACCGCCCAGCAGCACGCGCTCGACGTCCTGGCCCGTACCGCGCTGGCGTCCGCGCTGGTCGACGGCGTGGCGGCGGTACGGCAGCGGATCGCCGACGGGCTCGCCGACGAGCCGCGACTGGCCACCACCGGCATCGAGGTCGTCGCCGTACGCGTGGTGGCGATCCGGCCGGAGCCCGAGGTGGAGCGCGCGCTGCGGACGCCCGCCCGCGAGCAGATCCAGCAGGAGGCGGACCGGGCCACGTACGAGCGGCGGGCCGTCGCCGTCGAGCGCGAACGGGCCATCGCCGAGAACGAGTTGGCCAGCCGGATCGAACTGGCCCGGCGCGAGGAGCAGTTGGTCGAGCAGCACGGTACGAACGCGCGCCGCGAGGCGGAGGAGAACGCGGCGGCCGACGCCGTGCGCGCCGAGGCCGAGGCCGCCCGGCTCGTCCGCCTCGCCCGCGCGAAGGCCGAGGCGGCGCGCGAGGCGGGTACGGCGCGCGCCGAGGCACAGGCCGGGTGGCTGCGGGTGCACGGCGACGTGGATCCGGCGACGCTGCACGCGCTGGCGCTCAACCGGGTCGCGGAGAATCTGCCGCGGATCGACAGCCTCACGCTCACCCCCGACATGCTCACCGGCCTGGTGGAACGGCTCGGGCGCCCCGGCGGCGGCGCGGTCCCGGGCTCCGGTGGTGAGCGGCGGTGAGCCTCGCCCCGCGCGCGGTGCTGGTGCACCGGGTCAGCGAGTACGAGGAGTTGCTGGCCCGGCACGGCACCCACGGCCAGGCGGCGTTCTTCCTCTCCTCGCGCGGCCGGAGCATCCAGGAGGTGCGCGAACGCCATCAGCGCGGGCGGGCCGCGCTCGCCGAGGTGGCCGCGGCGGTGCCGTTGCGGTGGCGGCAGGCGCGGGTGGAGCGGGCCGATCTGGACCGTTTCCTCTTCGCGCCGGAGGACGTGGTCGTGGTGATCGGCCAGGACGGGCTGGTCGCCAACGCCGCCAAGTACCTGTCGGGGCAGCCGGTGGTGGGGATCGACACCGATCCCGGCCGTAATCCGGGCGTGCTCGTCCGGCACCGGGCGGGCGACGCGGGCAAGCTGCTCGACTCCGCCGCGCGCGGCGGCCGGGCCGACGAACTGACCATGGTGGAGGCCGTCGCCGACGACACACAGCGGCTGCTGGCGCTCAACGAGATCTACCTCGGACCGCCGGGACATCAGACCGCCCGCTACCGGCTCGGTCCCGACGACGACGCCGCGCCCGCGGAAGCCCAGGCGTCATCGGGCGTTCTGGTGGGTACAGGCACGGGTGCCACGGGTTGGCTGCGGTCGCTGTGGCAGGAACGCGGCAGCGGCCTTCCGCTGCCGGGTCCCGCGGAGCCGCGGCTGCTGTGGTTCGTCCGCGAGGCCTGGCCCTCCCCCGCGACCGGCACTTCGCAGGTCGCGGGCGTGCTGGCCGCGGCCGACCGGCTCCGGCTGACCGTCGAGTCCGACCGTCTGGTCGCCTTCGGCGACGGCATGGAGTCCGACGCGCTGGAGCTGACCTGGGGTCAGACCGTACGCCTCGGCCGGTCGGCGACGGCGCTGCGGCTGCTGGGGTAGGACCGGTTCGGCACACGGGGATCGAGCCCGGTCGGACCGCCCACCGGAGGGGTGTGGGCGGCCCGACCGTTCGACGGGCACGACTCACGGCGTCACAGCCGGGGGTCGACCGGCTCCGACTCCAACGCCAGTACGGCGAAGACCGCCTCGTGGACGCGCCAGAGCGGTTCGCCGGCCGCCAGCCGGTCCAGCGCCTCCAGGCCGAGCGCGTACTCGCGCAGGGCGAGGGAGCGCTTGTGGCCGAGGAAACGGGACCGCAGCCGCTCCAGGTGCTCCGGACGGGTGTACTCGGGACCGTAGATGATCCGCAGATACTCCCGGCCGCGGCACTTGATGCCCGGCTGCACCAGCCGCCCCTTCTCGGTGCGGACCAGCGCGGCGAGCGGCTTGACGACCATGCCTTCGCCGCCCGCGCCGGTCAGTTCGAGCCACCAGCGCACTCCGGCCGCGACCGACTCCTCGTCCGTGGTGTCGACCAGCAGCCGCCCGGTGGTCCTGAGCAGCCCGGTGGGGTCGGCCTCGACCAGCCGGTCGATGAGCGCCAACTGCTCGTCGTGCGGGAGCGCGGCGAGGCTGCGGCCCTGGACGGCGAGGAGCTGGAACGGCGCCAGCCGTACGCCGTCGAGCCCGTCGGTGGTCCAGCAGTACCGGCGGTAGGCGTCGGTGAACGCCGCCGCGTCCGACGCCCGTTCGCGCTGTCTGCCCAGCAGGTCCGCGACGTCGGTGCCGCGAGCCGCCGCGGCTTCGAGTGCGCTCAGGGCGGCGGGGAAGACCGCGCCGCCCGCGGCGCCGACGGCCGCGTACTGCTTGCGCAGCAGGCCGGACGCCTTCAGCGACCAGGGCAGCAGTTCGGCGTCGAGCAGCAGCCAGTCCGTGGACAGCTCGTCCCACAGTCCGGCCGCCGTGACGGCCGCGCGCAGCCGGGCCAGCACCTCCTCGGTGACGGCCCCGTCGTCGAAGAACGGCCGCCCGGTACGGGTGTGCACCGCGCCGGTCGTGCCCTCGGGCACGTCGAAGCGCCTCCGCGCGGCGGCCTCGTCACGGCAGACCAGGACGACCGCGCGGGAGCCCATGTGCTTCTCCTCGCAGACGACCTGGGCGACACCGCTCTCGCGGTAGTCGGCGAAGGCGTCCGCCGGGTGCTCCAGCCAGCCCTCCTGCCGCGAGGTCGCGCAGGGCGACATCGTCGGCGGCAGGTAGGCGAGCAGGCGCGGGTCGACGGCGAAGCGGCTCATCACCTCAAGGGCCGCCGCCGCGTTCTCCTCGCGGACGGCGAGCCGTCCCATCTGCCCGGTCTCCACGATCCGCCGCCCGGTGACGTCGGCGAGGTCGAGCGGGCGCCCGTCATGGCCACCGGGCGCCTCGACCACGAGCGGCTTGGCCGGCTCGTACCAGACCCGCTCGGCCGGTACGTCCACGATCTCGCGCTCGGGCCAGCGCAGCGCGGTCATCTTGCCGCCGAAGACCGCCCCGGTGTCGAGGCAGATGGTGTTGTTGATCCAGGACGTGTTCGGAACCGGGGTGTGGCCGTAGACCACGGCGGCGCGCCCGCGGTAGTCCTCGGCCCACGGGTAGCGCACCGGCAGGCCGAACTCGTCGGTCTCGCCGGTCGTGTCGCCGTACAGCGCGTGCGAGCGGACCCGGCCCGAGGTGCGGCCGTGGTACTTCTCGGGCAGACCCGCGTGGCAGACCACCAGCCTGCCGCCGTCCAGCACGTAGTGGCTGATCAGACCGTCGATGAAGGCCGCGACCCGCTTGCGGAACTCCGGGTCGCGGGCGTCCTCGCGCTCCAACTGCTCGATGGTCTCGGCCAGTCCGTGGGTCTGCTGCACCTGGCGGCCCTTGAGGTAGCGGCCGAGCTTGTTCTCGTGGTTGCCGGGCACGCACAGCGCGGTGCCCGCCTCGACCATGCCCATGACGCGGCGCAGCACACCGGGGCTGTCCGGGCCGCGGTCGACGAGGTCGCCGACGAAGACGGCGGTGCGCCCCTCGGGGTGCGTGCCGTCGGCGTAGCCCAACTCGGCCAGCAGCGTCTCCAGTTCGGAACTGCACCCGTGGATGTCGCCGATGATGTCGAACGGCCCGGTGAGGTGCGTCAGGTCGTTGTAACGGCGCTCGGTGACGATCTCGGCGGAGTCGATCTCCTCGGTGCCGCGCAGGACGTGCACCTTGCGGAAGCCCTCGCGCTCCAGGCCCCGCAGCGAGCGGCGCAGTTCGCGCTGGTGCCGCTGCACGACGTGGCGCGGCAGCGAGGCCCGGTCGGGGCGCTCGGCGTTGCGCGCGACGCAGACCTGCTCGGGTACGTCGAGGACGACGGCGATCGGCAGCACGTCGTACTCGCGGGCCAGCTTGATCAACTCCCTGCGGCTCTCCGCCTGCACGTTCGTGGCGTCCACGACGGTGCGGCGGCCCGCCGCGAGCCGCTTGCCCGCGATGTAGTGCAGGACGTCGAAGGCGTCGGCGCTGACGCTCTGGTCGTTCTCGTCGTCGCTGACCAGGCCGCGGCAGAAGTCGGAGGAGATGACCTCGGTGGGCTTGAAGTGCCGTGCGGCGAAGGTGGACTTGCCGGAGCCGGTGGCGCCGATCAGGACGACGAGGGACAGGTCGGTGACGGGCAGCGTGCGCGGTGCGGTCATGCCGCCGCCTCCTTGCTGGTGGTCGTGGTCGTGGTCGTGTTCGTGGTCGTGCCCGTGGTCGTGTTCGTGTTCGTGTGACGGGTGTCGGTCGTGGGCGCGGCGATCGTGAAGACCGCCATCTGGGTGGGCGGGCCGACCTCGGGGTCGTCGGGGCCGACGGGGGTGAAGGCGACGTCGTAGCCGTGCCGGGCGGCGACCGTCGTCGCCCAGCCGCGGAACTCCTCGCGGCTCCACTCGAAACGGTGGTCGGCGTGCCGGACATGGCCCGCGGGCAGCGACTCCCACCGCACGTTGTACTCGACGTTCGGCGTCGTCACGACCACGGTCCGCGGCCGGGCGGAGCCGAACACCGCGTACTCCAGGGCGGGCAGCCGCGGCAGGTCGAGGTGTTCGACGACCTCGCTGAGCACGGCCGCGTCGTAACCCTTGAGCCGCGCGTCGGTGTACGCCAACGAGCCCTGGAACAGCGTGACCCGCGCCGCCTGCCGTTCGCTCAACCGGTCCAGGCGCAGCCGCCGCGCCGCGCTGCCGAGCGCCCGCACCGATACGTCGACGCCGACGATCTCCGTGTACCGCACGTCCTTCAGCAGCGCGCCCACCAACTGGCCCTGCCCGCAGCCCAGGTCGAGCACGCGCGTGGCCCCGGCGTCCCGCAGCGCCCCAAGGATCGCCTCGCGCCGCTGGACGGCCAGCGGCGTCGGCCGCTCCTGCGCCTCCTCGCCGTCCGGGCCCACGGTGTCCTCGACCGCGTTGTCGATGGCCTCGACCTCGATGTCGTCGGCGTCCGCCAGCCGGGCCAGCTCAAGCCGCTCCATCGCCTGCCGGGTCAGCGCCCAGCGCCGCGCCAGATAGCGGCTGGTGATCAGCTTCTGCTCCGGGTGCTCCTCCAGCCACCCCTCGCCGAACCGCAGCAGCTTGTCCACCTCGTCCGCCGACACCCAGTAGTGCTTGGCGTCGTCGAGCACCGGCAGCAGCACATAGATCTGCCGCAGCGCGTCCGCCAGCCGCAACTCCCCTTCGAGCACCAGCCGTACGTACCGCGAGTCGCCCCACTCGGGAAACCGCGTGTCCAGCGCCACCGGCTCGGCCTCGACCCGCCAGCCCAGCGGCTCGAACAGCCCGGCCACCAGCGCGGGGCCGCCGCGGGCGGGCAGCACCGGCACCTCGATCCGCAGCGGCAGCGGCGCCGCCGCCCGCTCCGGCATCGTGCGGCACTCGCCGCGCAGCGCGCTGGAGAAGACGGTACGCAGCGCCACCGCGAGCAGCGACGAGGCCGCGTAGGGCCGGTCGTTCACATACTGCGCGAGCGCGGAGTCGGGCGCGCCGCCCCGGCCTTTGCCCTTGCCCTTCCCCCGGCGCGCCAGCGCGGGCGGATCGATCTCCAACAGCAGCGCGGCCGTGGTCCGCTCGACCGACGCCTCGGGATAGAAGACGTGCGCGTTGCCGTAGGAGGTGGAGAAGGTCTGCGCCTTCTCCGGGTGCTTGTGCAGCAGAAACCCCAGGTCAGTGGCCGGGGCAGCCGCGGTGCCGGTGGTGGAGATCGTCAGGAACACCTCCCCGAGTATTCTCTTCCGGCCGCCCCCCGACCAGGGGATTTTCCCGGCCCTAGCCGCCGCCCAGCACCTTCGACAGGGCGCTGATCCGGGCCGGGCCCACTCGGCAGCAGCCGCCGATCAGGCGGGCGCCCGACCGTTCCCAGGCGGTCACGCGGGCCGGGGAGAAGGTGGCGGCGCCGTCCCAGCGGCGGAGGCCGGCGTCCCAGTGCTCGCCGCTGTTGGGGTAGACGACGACGGGCTTGCCGGTGACCGTCGCCGCCGCCTCCACCGCATGGTCCGCGTCGGCGGGCGCGCAGCAGTTGACGCCCACCGCGATCACCTCGTCGCGGCCCGCGGCCACCGCGAAGGCGTCCGCCAGGGGCTGCCCGGCCCGGGTACGGTCGCCGTCGACGGTGTAGGAGAGCCAGACCGGCACGCCGGTCCCCTCGGCCGCCCGCAGCATGGCCTCGGCCTCGTCGGTGTCCGGCACCGTCTCCAGGGCCAGGACATCGGGACCGGCCGCCGCCAGGGTCTCGATCCGCGGCCGGTGGAAGCGCTCCAGCTCCCGCACGCTCAGCCCGTACCGCCCGCGGTACTCGCTGCCGTCCGCGAGCATCGCCCCGTACGGCCCGACCGACGCCGCCACCCGCACGTCGGTCCGGCCCGCGCCCGCCCGCCGGGCCAGCTCCACGCTGCGGGTCAGCAGCGCGGACGCCTCGGCCCGCCCGATGCCGCGCCGGGCGAACCCCTTGTAGGTGGCCTGGTAGCTGGAGGTGATCAGCACCCGGGCGCCCGCCCGCACATAGGCGGTGTGCGCGGCCTCGATCTGCTCCGGGGCGTCGGCGAGCAGCCGGGCGGACCAGAGCGGGTCCGACAGGTCGCAGCCCTGGTCGGCGAGTTGGTTGGACAGCCCGCCGTCCAGGACCAGTGCCCTCCCGGCGGCGGCCGGGAAGAGCGGTGCGGGCGGGGTGGTGGGCATCGCGGCCTCAGCCCACCTGGGTCCTGACCTGGGACGAGATCAGCTCCAGGTGGTCGAGGTCGGACAGGTCGAGAATCTGGAGGTAGAAGCGGGTGGAGCCCTGCTCCGCGAACTGCCCGATCCGGTCGACGACCTCGGCGGGCGTGCCCGCCAGCCCGTTCGCCTTCAGCTCGTCCACCTCCCGGCCGATCGCGGCGGCCCGGCGGGCCACCTCGGCGTCGTCCTTGCCGACACAGGCCACCAGGGCGTTGGAGTACACCAGGTCGTCGGGGCCGCGCCCGGCCGCCTCCGCCGCCGCGCGCACCCGGCCGATCTGGAGCCCGCTGTCCTCGACCGAGGCGAACGGGATGTTGAACTCGGTCGCGTAGCGCGCCGCCAGTTCCGGTGTCCGCTTGGCGCCCATGCCGCCGATCAGCACCGGGACCTTCGCCTGCGCGGGCTTGGGCAGCGCGGGCGAGTCCTTGAGCTGGTAGAACGTCCCGTCGTAGTCGAAGGTCTTGCCGACCGGGGTCTCCCACAGGCCGGTGACGATGGCCAGTTGCTCCTCAAGGCGGGCGAACTTCTCCTTCGGGAAGGGGATGCCGTACGCCGTGTGCTCCTCCTCGAACCAGCCCGCGCCGAGGCCGAACTCGACCCGTCCGCCCGACATCCGGTCCACCTGGGCGACCTGGATCGCCAGCACACCGGGGAGCCGGAAGGTGCCGGCCGTCATCAGGGTGCCGAGCCTGATCCGGCTGGTCTCGCGGGCGAGTCCGGCCAGGGTGATCCACGCGTCCGTGGGTCCCGGCAGTCCGGTCCCGTCGCCCATCTTCAGGTAATGGTCGGAGCGGAAGAAGGCGTCGAATTCCAGGTCTTCGGTCGCCTTCGCGACGGTGAGCAGGGTGTCGTACTCGGCACCTTGCTGGGGCTCGGTGAAGATTCGCAGATCCATTCCTCCATCCTGCCCCCATCACGGCGATCTCCGTCAACGGTCCACCTCCCGGGTCAGCGCGCGCACGCGGTCCTTGGCCTCGTCCACCGCGTCCAGCGCCTCGATGCAGTTCCAGTACGCCGCCTCGTCCTCCGCCGTGCAGGTGATGGCGACCAGGGACAGGCCGATCTCGCCGAGCAGCGTGCGCAGGGCCCGCAGGGTGCCGTGCGGGTCGCGCACCCCGGTCAGCCGTGCGGCCCGCGGCGGGTCGCCGCCTGACGCGCCCACCACCGGTCCCGGCCCGGCGCGGCCCACCGGCCGCTCGTGATCGGCGGTGAGCAGCCGTCCCACGGCCTCGGTCAGCTCGAACGCCTGCCATGCCTCCGCGATGACGTCGTCCGGCTGCGGCGACCGGCTCATCACGCGCTCCGCCTGGGCCACCAGTCGCGCTGCGTCCATGTCCCGCACCCCCTCTGTCCTGCGGCGATCCCTTCACCATTACTCAGAGTGACAGAGTTTCGCGGGTGCGGAAAGGCCCCTCGGGAGATCTGTGGACAACTGCGCGCCTGGGGAAAACCTCGTCACCCGGACGAGGGATCGGCCCGCGGGAACCGCAGCTCGTTGCGGTCGATCTTCGCCGCCAGCGCGGCCAGCACGTCGATGCCGAGCACTTCGCAGAATTGCAGCAGGTACGCCAGCACGTCCGCGACCTCGTCGCGGACCCGGTGCGCGGTCCCGTCGTCCGCCATTACCTCCGCCGCCTGTTCCGGGGTGAGCCACTGGAAGATCTCCAGCAGCTCCGCGGCCTCGACGCTCAGCGCGGCGGCGAGGTTCTTGGGCGTGTGGAACGGCTGCCAGTTCCGGGCCGCGGCGAAGGAGGCGAGGCGGCGCTGGAGCGCCGCGAGATCGGGTGCGTCGGTTTCTTCGGTCACCCCGACTGGTCTACCGCATCCTCACGGCGGCGTGGCCTCGGGACCCCGAGCGCGGTGACCGAGACACCGCCGATCCCCTCCGCGAAGCTCGCGTCCTGGACGGTGCCCAGCAGCCGGATGTGCCCGCGTTCCGCGGCCGGGCCCGCCAGCCGCAGCAGTTCGCTCAGTTGACGACGGTCCAGGCCGTGGTCGAGGCCGTCGCCCAGCACGGTCAGCACCTGACTGGCGGGCAGCAGCTCCGTACTCGTGTCGACGTCCAGCACTCCGGGGCCGGTGAGCAGCACCAACGCCAGCGCGAGGAAGCGGAGTTCGCCGTCGCCGAGGCGGTCCACCGGGACCAGGCCGAGCGGGCCTCGGTCCACCGCGGCGATCACGGCGTCCACCGCACGTGCCGTTTCCGCCACCGACCCGCCGCCCGCGCGGGCGCCCTCCGCCGTACCGGCACCGGTACGCGGACCGGCGCACGTACGCCCGCCTGCGCCCGTGCTCGCGGCGGCGCCCGCCGCCAGCGCCGTGATCCCCTCCACCGGCGGACTGCACACCGCGCGCACCGCGTTGACCAGCGCCGCGTGCCGGGTGCCGCACTCGCCTTCCGTCCTGGCCAGGACGGCGGACAGATTGTCGCAGGAGGCGCGCAGCCGTCCGTCGCCGACCGGGACGGGGCCGCGCATCAGCTCGGGGCGCGGTGCGATCGGGAAGACCCCGCGCAGCGCCACGACGACCTGTTCCGCGGCGGCCAGCACCAGGCGCTGCCCGTCGGTGCGTCCGGCGACGCGCAGCGGCAACAGGGCCGTGGCGAGGCGGTCGTCGGGCAGCGGCGCGCGGGTGACCGCGACCAGGCCCGCGGTGTGCCAGGCGGCCTGAACCGTGGGGCGTTCCGGGTCGCGCAGCGCCGTCGTCAGCAGCGTCTCGCCCGCGCCGGTCAGCCGCTCGCCGACGATCCGCAGCGTGGGCTCCGCCTGGACGGCGACGTCGAGCCGCACGGGACCCACCGGGCCGGTGACCGTGCAGCCGATCCGGAAGCCGCGCCGTCCCTGCGGGTCGGGCTGCGCGTCCTGCGGTACGCACGCCGCCGCGCCACCGCGCACCACGGACTCGAAGACCTCGTCGAGCCCGTCCCCGCAGGCCAGCCGACCGAGCGCGGCCAGCGCCTCCAGCACGCTCGACTTGCCGGTGCCGCTGCCCCCGCAGAGCAGGGTGAGCGGCCCGAGTCCGAACGACGCGCCCCGGTGCGATTTGAAGGCCGACAGCCGCAGTTCGGTGACGACGGGCCTGTCATGGATGCTGGTCATATGCGCGAACGTAACCAGGCCCCGGCCTGCCGAACCGTTCCAGCGACCGTACCGTCCTCCGAACGAGGGACATCGCGCATGATTCGCGCGACGCCGCGCTTGCCCCGGCACCACCCGGAATCGACCGATTGTCAGTGCCGGCCGCTAGCGTGGCGATCGTGACGACCAAGGCCACCGGCGCCGAAACCAACACCAAGACCAACACCAGGACCAGGACCAGGACCAGGACCAGGACCAGGACCAGGACCAGGACCAGGACCGGCACCAGTAAGAGCACGACCCCGGATACGGATACGGATACCCGCTACGTCGCGCTGCTGCGCGGAATCAACGTCGGCGGCAAGAACAAGCTGCCCATGCGGACCCTGAGGGACCTGCTGGCCTCCATCGGCGCCGCCGACATCCGCACCCACCTCCAGAGCGGCAACGCCGTCTTCACCCACGCGCAGGCCGATCCGGGGCGGCTGGCGGCGGATTTGGAGCAGCGGATCAGCGACGAATTGGGGCTGACCGTCGCCTGCCTGATCCGTACCGGCGCGGACCTCCGGCGGGTCGTGGACGCCAACCCGTTCCCGATGGACGGGGTGAATCCGTCGCGCTTCATGGTGACGTTCCTGTCGGGGCCCGTCCCCCTCGACAAGCTGGCGGCGATCGACGCGGCGGCGTACGCGCCGGACGAATTCCGTCCCGGGCAGAGCGAGATCTACGGCCACTTCCCCGGCGGTGTGCACAATTCCAAGCTGGCCGCCCAGTTCTCCGACCGCCGCCTCGGCCTGACGGCGTCCACCCGCAACTGGAACACGGTCACCAAACTGGTGGCGATGAGCGAGGAATAGCCTGATGCCATGAACGCCGATCGTGTCGACTGGGCGTCGGTCGCGGCCGACGGATTCCCCTTCCCCGAGGGCGTCCCCGCGCCACGGCTCGCCGCCGAGCTGTCCGTCATGCTGACGTCCCCGGACCCCGGGACACGCGACGACCACGCCTATACCGGCGCTGCCCGCTGGATCAGGGACGGGCGTCTCGACGCCGTCCTCGAAACGCTCGGGGACGACGCGGCCGGCCGTCTCACCCACCCGGAGGTTCAGGCCAGGGCCTTCGCACCGCTGATCATCTGCTCCGTGCTGACGCGGGGCGACGCCGTGCCCGGGCTCGTGCCGCGAGAGGCGGCGGAGCGCTGGTACGCGCGGTTCTCGGCCTGGTATCCGGCCGAGCGCGACACCCGCGGCTGGGACGACGCGCTGGGCTGGCTGCACGCCGTGGCACACGGCGCCGACGCCGCCGCCGCGTTCGCGAAGGCCCTGCCGGAGCGCCGCACCGGCCTGCTGGAGCTGTGCGCCCGCAGGATGACGGTCGAGCAGACCGACTACCGCTACGCGCAGTTGGAGGACGCGCGGCTGGCCCGCGCGCTCACCCGTGTCCTCCAGGCCCCCGGACTGACCGTCGAGGAGGCCACCGACTGGCTGACCGTCGTTCACAAGGCCCTGGAGGGCGGCGGACCCGGCGCGGTCCCGGTCTGGGCGTTCAACACCTTCGCCACCCTCCAGTCGCTCCATCTGCATCTGATACGCGGCATCGCCGACGAGGGCGTCCCGCCGCACGCGCGGGAGGTCGCCGCACGCGTCGCCGACCTCCTGCGCCTGCCGTACTACTGGCTGGCCTGAGGCTACCGGCCGACCGTCGCCGAGCGGCCGGCCCGCGGGCGGGCCTCCGGCTGGTCGAGCCCGAGGCCGTTGAGGACGCCTTGCAGGTAGCCGATCGCGTGGGCCCGGCCGCGGCTGCAGTACGCCTCGGAGGAGATGTCGCCCCAGGTGTCGAGGTCGCCGATCATCGCCGGGACGTGGTCGTCGATGAGGAACCCGTCGAATCCGGAGTCCTCAAGACGGCGGATGACCCGCGCCGGGTTGAAGTTGCCCTCGCCGAGGAAGCACTCGCTGAAGCGGGGCACGGTGCCGCGGACGTCCCGGAAGTGGACGTAGAAGATGGACGGCCCCAGCAGGTCGATGACCTCGTTGACGCTCTCCTCGCCCGCCATCTCCGACACCGTGCCCAGGCAGAGGTTCAGGCCCCAGGACGGGCTGCCGCCCGCCTGGTCGCGGGCCCGTCCGATGGCGGCGGGCGAGGTGAAGATCCGGGCGATGCCGCCCAACGGCACGTCGACGGGCGGGTCGTCGGGGTGCAGGGCCAGCCGTACGCCGACCTCCTCGGCGACGGGCAGGACGGCGTCGAGGAAGTACTGGTGGTTGGCCCACATCCGGTCGGCGGTGGCCGGCTCGTCGACGGGGTGGTCGGGGGTGAGCCGGTATCCGGCGAGCGCGTTGCCGCGGGAGACGTCCGCCAGGTCGAAGGCGCTGACCTTGGCGCCGCCGCGGCCCGCCGCCGCCATGTCCGTGCGCCAGACGTACGTGGCGAGGAAGTTGTAGCCGAGCAGGTCGATGCCGACGGCGGCGAGGTTGCGGATGGTTCTGAGGTAGTTCTCGATCTGCTCGTCGCGGCCCGGCAGTCCGCGCTGGATCTTCCAGAAGTGCGCGAGCGGTACGTTCTCCAGGCCGTCGATCGCGAGGCCGTCGGCCTCGCAACGGTCCTTGAGGGCCCGCAGTTCGGACTCGCTCCAGAAGCCGTCCTCGCCGGGCAGCAGGTCGGGGGTGTGGAGCTGCACGCCGGTGAGGCCGAGTTGGCGCGCGAAGGTCGCCACCCGCGCGTCGTAGGTGTCGATGTGTCCGAGCGAAAGTCGTATGGTCATGCCCGGCCGACCCGCTGCCGCTGACGGCCCAGCCCGTCGATCTCCAACTCCATGGTGTCGCCCTCCGTGAGGTAGGGGAAGCGGCCCGACAGCGCGACGCCTTCGGGCGTGCCGGTGTTGATGACGTCGCCCGGTTCGAGGACGGTGAACTGGCTCAGCTCGTGGATCAGCGTGGCGACGTCGAAGATCATGTCCTTGGTGCCGGACGCCTGGCGGGGTTCGCCGTTGACCCAGGAGCGCAGGCCGAGGGCCTGGGGGGACGTGATCTCGTCCGGGGTGACCAGCCAGGGACCCAGCGGGTTGAACGTCTCGCAGCTCTTGCCCTTCGACCACTGGCCGCCGCTGGTCTCCAGTTGCAGGGCCCGCTCGGACACGTCGTTGGAGATCGTGTAACCCGCCACGTGGGCCAGGGCGTCGGCGGGCGAGTCGAGGTAGCGGGCCCGGCGTCCGATGACGATCGCGAGCTCGACCTCCCAGTCCGTCTTGGCGGAGCCGCGCGGCAGCAGGACGTCGTCGTCCGGTCCCACGACGCAGTGCGGTGACTTGTAGAACACGACCGGCGCCCGGGGCGGTGCGGCGCCCGATTCCGCCGCGTGCGCCGCGTAGTTCATGCCGACGCAGAGCACGACGCCGGGGCGGGCGACGGGCGGGCCGACGCGCTGCCCGGTGACGTCGACGGCCGGCAGGCCGCCCGCCTCGATCGCGTCGCGCAGCCGGTCGGGGCCGTCGCCCGCGAGGAAGGCGCCGTCGATGTCGTCGGTGAGCGCGGACAGGTCGAGGTGGCGGCCGTCGGGAAGCAGGGCGACGGGCCGTTCGGCCCCGGGTGGGCCGACACGCATGAGCTTCACGGTGATCCGTTCGGTGGTAGGGATGGTCAGCCGGCGAGCAGCCCGCCGTCGATGACCAGCTCGGTGCCGGTGATGAACGCGGCGGCGTCGGAGGCGAGGTAGAGGGCGGCGGCGGCGACCTCGGCCGGGGTGCCGAGGCGGCCCATCGGCTGCCGGGCGACGAGTTGGGCGCGGGCCTGCTCGGGGTCGTCGGCCGCGGCGAGCAGGCGGCCCACCCACGGGGAGTCGACGGTGCCGGGGCAGACGGAGTTGCAGCGCACGCCGGTGCCCGCGTACTGCACGGCGACCTGGCGGCTGTAGGCGATCACGGCGCCTTTGCTGGCGCAGTACGCGGCGCGGTCCTTCAGTCCGACGAGTCCGGCGGCGGAGGCGGTGTTGACGATGGCGCCGTCGCCCTGGGCGAGCATGTGCGGCAGGGCGAGTTTGGTGCCGAGGAACACCCCGCGGGTGTTGACCGCGAAGGTCGCGTCCCACTCCTCGACGCTGCACGCCAGGGTGTCGGTGCTGGAGGCCAGGCCCGCGTTGTTGCAGAGCACGTGCAGCGCGCCGGTCTCCGACACCGCCCGGGAGACGGCCGCGGCGAAGGAGTCGGGGTCGGTGACGTCGACGGTGAGCGGGATGCCGCCGTCGGGCACGTCGGCGGGGTCGAGGTCCGCCGCGTAGACGGTCGCCCCCTCCGCCACGAACTGGCGCGTCATCTCGCGGCCGATGCCGGAACCGGCGCCTGTGACGAGAACCGTCCGTCCGGCGAACCTGTTCACGTGGGGTTGTCCTTTCGTCGCGGTGATTCGGTGCACCTGGCTGTCATGCGCGGTCGTGCGCGGTCGTGCACGTTATGGGGCGGTCGTACGACGCTGCCCCGCCCGGTCGGGCGACGCTGCCGCGCGTGGTCATACGCCCCCGCGCCCGGTCGTACGCCGCCGCGCGCGGTCATGCCGTGAAGTAGTGCGGATACTGCGCGCGCAGCCCTGGCACGCGTTCGAGCGCGCGTCTGGCGTGACGGCTGATCAGGGCGCGCCCGCCCGCGATGTCGCGGGACTCCAACGCGTCGACGATCAGCCGGTGTTCGTCGATCAGGTCACGCATCGTGGCGGTGTCGGGTTGGGCGAGCCGGCGCACTCTGTCGAGTTGCAGCTTCATCCGCTGGACGACCTGCCAGGCGCCGGGGTGGCCGCTGAGGGTGAAGATCGCACTGTGCAGGGCCTCGTCGGCCTGGAAGAACGTGTCGTAGTCGGCGGTGCGGTAGGCGTGCTCCTGCTGTTCGAGCAGGTCGCGGAGGATGCCGACGTCCAGTGCCGGATTGCCGCAGGCCGCCTCGAAGGCCGAGACCTCCAGGCTCTCGCGGACGAAGCGCGCTTCCTCGACGTCGCGTAGCCGGATCAGCCCGACCTGCGTGCCGACCTGCGGCACGACGTGGACGAGGCCGGTGTCGGCGAGCCGGGCGATGGCCTCCCGGACGGGCGTACGGCTGACGTGCAGCCGTTCCGCGATGTCCGTCTCCGACAGGGAGGAGCCGGGGGCGAGCCGCAGTCTGCGGATCGCGGAGACCAACTCGTCGTAGACGTGGTCGGAGGCGCGGTTCCGCGTGCGGTCCCGGGTGATCGGCGACAGCCCTCCGGCGGGGCCGGGGGGTGCCTGCTCCTGGATGCGTGCTGGTCGGGGAGGATTCACGTCCGAATCCTTGCATGCCAGTATTCTTGTATGCAAGTATCCCGGTCGCCTACCCGGTGTCGTCCGCGGCGGTATGTCCGCTCCCCCCTCGCCCCCTCATCGCCCCCGCCAACGCCCCCCATCACCACGGCACGAAGACACGAACCGCGCTGTACAGCAGCAAACCGAGAGGTCGCCATGATCATGCGCAGGGCAAGACTCACCACCGCCGCGGTCCTCGCCGCGCTCAGCCTCGCGCTGACCGGATGCGGCGGCGGCAACGGCAGCGGCAGCGGCAGCGCCAAGGCGGACACCGGCGGCCCGGCGGACATCACTTTCTGGGGCTGGGCCGCGGGCTACGAGAAGTCCGTCGCGCTCTGGAACAAGACGCACCCCGACGTCCACGTGAAGTACGAGGCCATCACCAACGGCGGCGCCGGCGGCTACGACAAGATGCTCACCGCCGCCAAGGCGGGCAAGGCGCCCTGCCTGGCCCAGGTCGGGTACGAGACGTTCTCCAGCTTCCTCGCGGCGGGCGTGCTCCAGGACGTCAGCACGTACGTCAAGGACGGCAGGAGCGAGTTCCCCGACTGGGTGTGGGGCAACGTCGGCGTCGACGGCAAGGCGTACGGCGTACCGGTGGACACCGCGCCGATGGCGATGTTCTACCGGGCCGACCTGTTCAAGAAGGCGCACATCGCGCTGCCCAGGACCTGGGACGAGTTCACGGCCGCCGCCGCCGCGGTGAAGGCCGCGGACCCGGCGTCGCGGATCATGAACCTGCCCACCGACCCCTACCTCTACGCCGGGTTCGCGTGGCAGGGCGGCGCCCCCTGGTTCGGGGTGAAGAACGACGCGTGGTCCGTGTCGTTCGACAGCGCCGCCAACCGCAAGGTCGGCGACTACTGGCAGGGCCTGTACGACAAGGGGCTGCTCGCCTCGTACCCCGCCTTCGACGCGGCGCTGTACTCCGCGTGGAGCAAGGGCACGGTCTGGGCCGAGGTCGGTCCCGTCTGGTCGGCGTCCCTGATCCGGGACAACGCCTCGGGCTCCGCGGGCAAGTGGGCCGTCGCGCCGATGCCCCGATGGGCCGGTACGGACACGGTCGGGAACTCCGGCGGATCGGCCACGGCCGTGATGAAGGACTGCTCGCACCCGAAGGAGGCGACCGAATTCGCCACCTGGATGTCGACGGACAAGGAGTCGGTGTCGAACCTCATCGCCTCCGCGGCCATCCTGCCCGCCTCCAAGTCCGGGCTCACCAACCCCGCGCTGGACGCCCCGCAGAGCTACTACGGCGGCCAGCCCGTCTACCAGTTGTTCCGCACCGAGTCGGCCAAGGTCAACTCCGGCTGGATGTGGGGGCCGATCATGTCGATCTCGGCCACGACGCTCGGTGACGGCCTCGGCAAGGTGCACACGAAGAAGGCCACGTACGAGGACGCGCTCGGCAACGCCCAGAAGGACACGCTCAAGGCGCTGAAGTCCCAGGGCTTCTCGGTCAATTAGCCGGGGCCAGGAAGAAGGGCCGCGCGGGGGCCGCGAATCCGCCGCCCCCGCCGCCGCCCTGGCCCCGCCCCTGCCCTGCCCTCGCCCCCGACTCGCCCTCGCCCTCGCCCTCACCCCGACAAGTCCCCCAGCACCCACGTTCCTTCAGAGAGAAGGTGACCGTGTCCTCCGTGACGACTCAACGGCGCCGACTACGCGAGCTCCGCCGGGCCGCGCCGTTCGTCCTGCCCTTCCTCCTGCTCTTCGTCGTCGTCTACCTGATCCCCACCGCGTACTCACTGGAGCAGAGCCTGTTCTCGGTGAAGCGCTCCGGCCTCGGGCTCGGCGGCTCGAAGACCGTCTTCGCGGGCTTCGACAACTACGTCGAGGTGTTCCACGACGCGGACTTCCTCGCCTCGCTGGGACGGGTGGCGTTCATCGGCGTGATCCAGGTGCCGGTGATGCTCGGCATCGCGCTCGTACTCGCCCTTCTCCTGGACTCCGCGGCGATCAAGGGCGGCCGGTTCTTCCGGCTCGCCTACTTCGTCCCGTACGGGCTGCCCGGTGTGATCGCGGGACTGGTCTGGTCGTTCCTGTACGCGCCGTCGCTGAGCCCGATCACCCGCGCGCTCGACTCGATCGGCGTCCACGCCAGCTTCGTCACCGACGCCGCGCTCCCGTTCTCGATCGCGAACATCCTCACCTGGGCGTGGACCGGCTACAACACGATCCTGCTGTACGCGGCGCTCCAGGCGATCCCCGAGGAGACCATGGAGGCCGCCGCGATGGACGGCTGCACGGGGTGGCGGGCCGCGTGGCTGATCAAGGTCCCGCAGATCCGCCCCGCCCTGCTGATGACCCTGGTCTTCTCGATCATCGGCACGTTCCAGCTCTACAACGAGCCCGCGACCATGAAGTCCGTGGCGCCGAACCTGTCCTCCACCTACACGCCGATCATGGCCACGCTGCGGTCGGTCTCCTCCAACAACTTCAACTACGCGGCCACGCAGTCGGTGGTGCTCGGTGCGCTGATCTGTGTGCTCTCCGTCGCCGTCTTCCGCGCGTCGGCCAAGAGGACCGACTGATGACCGCCACCGTGGAATCACCCGCGCCCGCCACGCCGGCTCCCCCGAAGCCGCGACCGGGGCCCAAGCGCGCCTCGGGCAGCCCGCTGACGACCGTGAACCCGGCCTCGCGGATGTTCGTGCTGGCCGTCATGGGCCTGTTCGCCCTCTACTTCCTGCTCCCGGTGTGGTGGCTGACCGTCTCCGCCACCAAGGGCAGCGGGGAGCTCTTCTCCGGCAACGGCTTCTGGTTCGGCGCGCACTTCGCCCTCTGGGACAACGTCCAGACGCTGTTCGAGGCCCAAGGCGGCATCTACTCCCGCTGGTTGCTGAACTCGCTGCTGTACGCGGTCGGCGGCGGCGTCGTCTCCACGCTGCTGGCCACGATGTGCGGTTACGCGCTGGCGAAGTTCCCCTTCCCCGGTCGTGAGGCGGTCTTCGGCACGGTGCTCGCCGCCGTCCTGCTGCCCGCCCCCGTACTCGCCGTCCCGCTGTATCTGCTCTTCAGCCACACCGGCGTGATCAACACCTTCTGGTCGGTGTTCATCCCCAGCATCGTCAGCCCCTTCGGCGTGTATCTGAGCCGGATCTACGCCGCGTCGTCGATCCCGGACGCGCTGATCGAGGCCGGACGGATCGACGGGGCGGGCGAGTTCCGCATCTTCGTGATGGGGATGCGGATCATGGCGCCCGCGATGGTGACGATCTTCCTGTTCCAGTTCGTCGCGATCTGGACGAACTTCCTGCTCCCCTCGCTCATGCTCGCCGACAGATCGCTCCAGCCCGTGACCGTGGGGCTCGTCGGCTGGCGTGAGATGCAGGGCTATCCGATCGGTTACGCGACCGTCGTCACGGGCGCGCTGCTCTCGGTCGTGCCCGTCGTCGCCATGTTCGTGTCCTTGCAGTCCTTCTGGAGCAAGGGCCTGGTCGCGGGGTCGGTCAAGTAGCCGGTCGGTTCAACGGTCGGCAAGTCAACCAGTGCCAACGAAAGGATGATCAATGAGAGTCCTGTACGGAGCCATGGCGTCCGCGTGCGTCATCGTGCTCCTCGCGGCACCGTCCCAAGGTGCCGTCGCCGCCGACGACCCACAGGTCAACCTGCTCGCGGCGGACATGGACACCACGATGGACAGCGGCACCAGTCCGCTGACCATGTCCACCGCCTCGGGCGGGGGCAGCCAGCAGATCGTGAGCGTCGGCGGGAACAACGCGCTCGAACTGCGCGACGCCTCCCAGGGGACCAACCTCGCCAGCTACTTCTACCACCGGTTCTCCACCGGCTCGCTGGTGAGCCGCGTCAACGCCGTCTACGGGGCGCCGGTCGGCAGCCCGGCCGAGCAGTTCGTCCTGAAGTTCGACCTCAAGCGCGCCGCGGCCAGCAGCAAGCCCGTCGCCAAGGACATCTACGCGGAGATCCAGTTCGGCAACGCCGACAACGTCCTGGTGCCGCGGTTCGCCGTACCGGCCGTGAGCCTGACCGGCACCGCCGCGTACAAGAGCACGTCGGGCGCCCTGGCGACGGTCGACGACAGCGACATCCCCGAGTACCGCTTCACCGTGGTGCCCAACGGCGGGCAGCGGCTGGTGACGACCGTCGAACTCGGCTTCCAGGTGCGCGTCGACACCGGCGGCACCGACGAGGCGATCGACGTCGACAACGTCGGTGTGTACGACGCCGGCGCGGTGTCCGACAGCGCGCCGCCCACCACGCCGACGTCCCTGCACGCCGGGACGGCCTCCTCGGACAGCGTCCCGCTGCTGTGGAACGCCTCGACCGACGACACCGGGGTCAGCGGCTACGACATCTACCGCGACGGCTACCTGGCCTCCTCGGTCAGCGGCTCCAGCACCTCCGCGGTCGTCACCGGCCTGATGCCGAGCACGGGTTACGACTTCGCGGTGCGCGCGAAGGACGCGTTCGGCCACGTCAGCGCGCTGAGCGCCCCCGTGCACGTCACGACCGCCACGTACGTACCCGCGGCTCCCGCCCCGTTCCCCGGCACCCAGCAGACCCGGACGCAGTGGCTGTGGGACCGGACGAAGGCCATGAAGGAGGAGGACGGCCCCATCAACGTGGCGCAGTACACCGCGCAGTTGGTGGACCACCAGAACGTGGCGGCCAACCTCGGCAAGCTGGACAAGCTCTACCAGGGCTACGACTACGAGCAGTACAAGATCATGGCGAAGATGTACACGTACCTGATGGCGGGTGACCAGTTCAGCCCCGCGATGCTCCAGGACGTGCGCGCGTACTTCGCCAAGTACGGCTACCAGAAGCTCCCGCAGACCGAGAACCTGCGGATGAGCACGTACGTCACCGGCTATCTGGTCGGGCAGTACTTCCCGGACGTGGCCGACCTCAACGGCAGCTCCGGGGCGGCGCTCAAGGCGAGCAGCAAGGCCAACATCGAGGAGATGGTCAAGGCCGGGGTGCGGCGCGGCTGGGCCGAGTACGAGAGCCCCGAGTACACGATCATGACGTATGTCGGTCTGAACGCGATCTACCAGTGGTCCGACGACCAGCAGTTGCGCTCCGAGGTCAAGATGGCCATGGACGTCATGTGGTTCGAGTGGGCGAACGACTGGGACAACGGCTACCTGATCTCGTCGGAGAGCCGCGCCAAGGGCGACCTGGCCTCCGCCAACGACCCGACCTGGCGGTCCGCGGACCACACGACGCTCGCCTGGACGTACTTCGGGGAGCACCGGGCGCAGCAGGGCGTGGGCGAGTCGGACAACACTGCGCCGTCTGCGTACCGGCCCGACCTGGAGTACGTGGGCATGCTGGCCTGGTCCGGCACGTCCTACACGCCGCCGCCGCTCGCGGTGAAGATCGGTCAGATGACCGACAAGTCGTACAGCGCGTACAAGTCGAATCTGCAGAACTCCGGCGGCAACGCGATGGACGTCTACCGCACCAGCTATGTGCGGCCCACCTGGGGACTGGCCACCGAGACGCAGTACCGCAGGGTCGACAACTGGATCGAGGACATGCCGATGGTGCTGCGCTGGCAGTCCAACGCGGCGAATCCGCTGTTCCGGATCTCGCTCGACCAGGGCACCGCGCAGATCGGGTCGTACGACCAGCCCGACAACCACCGGGTGATGCAGGACGGTCCGACGGCGCTGGGCATCTACAAGTCGTCCGGTGACCAGACGTCGAACTACATCAACGCGATGTTCCCCGACAACGGTTCGATCGTGGAGCGCGAGCAGGTGGACGGCTGGACGGTCGTCAGCACCGGGCCGATGTACTTCGCGTTCAAGCTGGCGAAGCCCGGCACCTGGTACCACCAGACGCCCAACGACCCGTCGAACAAGGTGAAGACGACGACGCAGATCCACCCGACCGCGACGCTCGGCTACACCTACGACATCCTGCGCAGCCAGGCCGACACCAACGCGTGGGTGCTGGAGACGGCCGACGCCTCCGCGTACGCCGACCTCGACGCCTTCGCGACGGCGCTGACCACGCAGACCAGCCTGGACACCAGCCACGTGAACGACGCCACCCCGCGCGTCGTCTACCACAGCCTGGCCGGGGACGACCTCGACCTCACCTACGACAAGGCGTCCCAGGCGCCCGGCGCGACCCACCTGGTCAACGGCCAGGCGATCGGTTACGACAGCTTCAAGCTGTTCGACACGCCGTGGCTCCAGCAGGACAAGCTCGGCTCGACGTTCACCGCGACCGTCGGCGACGAGTCGGTCGCGTACGACTTCGACCAGTGGACGGTGACGCCCGGCACGCAGAGCGCGAAGCGCTGACCGCCGCGTTGCGTCGATGAGACACACGGCCGGCCGGGTCGCGGGACCCGGCCGGCCGCGGTGTGCGCGGGACCCGCTGCCCGACGGACGAATCCCGATATCCTGACGAGGAGTTTGGCCCGAAAATCTTGCGAGGGTGGAACGATCGTTGAACAGCCCCCCAGCGGAAGCGCGCGGCGGCGGCTCCCCGCTGCGTCCGGTCGTCCGCGGTCGCGCCCGCACCTCCGACCGCGTCTACGAAGAGCTGGTCTCGGCGATCAGGACGTTGCGCATCGCGCCCGGCGCCTCGCTGTCCGAGACCGACCTGTCGGCCAGGCTCCAGGTGAGCAGGACCCCGGTGCGCGAGGCCATCGCCCGCCTGGTGGACAACGGACTGGTGACCGTCATCCCCCAAGTCGGCACCACCGTGGCGAAGATCAGCCTGCGCGACGTCGAGGAAGCGCGGTTCGTCCGCGAAAGCCTGGAGATCTCCGCCTTCGCCGTCGCGTGCGCCGCGCCGGACCGCCGCCTGGGCGTATGCCGCGCCCTGCTGGCGGAACAGGTCCGCTGCGAGGCGGAACAGGACCTCGCCGGATTCTTCGACGCCGACGAGGCCCTGCACGAGCAGATCTTCGTGATCAGCGGCTACCACGGCGTCTGGACCGTCATGCAGCCGATGAAGCTCCAGCTCGACCGGCTGCGCCGCCTCAGCCTCCCCGACCCCGACACCGTCCGCGCCCTGGTCGCCGAGCACACGGCCATCGTCGACGCCCTCGAAGCCGCCGACGTCACCGGCGGCCGTCGCCTGCTCAGCGACCACGTGAGCCGCGTCCGCCGCTACGGCGTCGCCCTGCGCGAGCAGTACCCCGACTACTTCACGGACTGACTGTCGGAGCGGGAGGGAGTCCTCGTTGCTGCTGTGCATCGCCCAGGGGACCGGGCAGGGGCCCTCGTGGTCCGGGTCGGGGCAGAGCGCTTCGGACAGCCGGTCCATCAGCCGCTCGTGTTCGGCGGCCGTGGCGACCAGGGCGAGCCGGATGCCCCGCGCGTCATTCCGGCGTCAGGCGTCCTTCTTCTCCGGCTTCTCCGGCTTCTCCGGCACGAGGATCGCGACGCACTCCACGTGGTGGGTGACCGGGAAGAAGTCGAAGGCCCGCAGGGTGGTGGGGCGGTAGCCGGCTTCGGCGAAGTAGGAGAGGTCGCGGGCGAGGGCGGCGGGGTCGCAGGCCACGTAGGCGATGCGGCGGGCGCCGAGGGCGGCGAGCCGGCGGACGGTCTGCTTGCCCGCGCCCGCGCGCGGCGGGTCGAGGACGATGAGGTCGGCCTCGTCGATCCGCGTCCTGGGCAGGACCTGCTCGACCTTGCCGTGCTCGATGCGGACGCGGTCGAAGTCCTGGAGATTGTGCCGGGCGTCCTCGACGGCGCGCTTGCCCGACTCGATGCCGAGGACGGCGCCCTGGTCGCCGACGCGTTCGGCCAGCGCGCCCGCGAAGAGGCCGACCCCGCAGTAGAGGTCGAGCGCCATGTCGCCCTTGCGCGGCATCAGGCCCTGCATGACGGCCTCCACCAGCAGGTCGGCGGCCTTCGGGTGGACCTGCCAGAAGCCGCCGTCGCCGACGCGCCAGGTGCGGCCCGCGGCGCGCTCACGGACGAAGGGGCGGCCGTGGACGCGGTGCACGGCGTGGTCGCGTTCGCCGATCCGCTGCACCGACACCGGCTGGTCCAGCTCGACGATCGGCAGCCGCCCGCCGGGGCGCGGGGTGAGGATCACCTGACGGTCGTTCGAACCGGTGGCGGCGATGGCCTCGACGGTGGCGATCTGCGGCCACGTACGGTCCTCGACGCCGAGGTCGCTGACGCCGGGGGCGGCGATCAGGCAGTGGTCGACCACCTCGACCTCGTGGGAGCGGTGCTTGCGCAGTCCGGCGCGGCCCTCGGCGTCCACCGCGTACTGCACGCGGGTCCGCCACGCGGGCACCTCGCCCTTGGCGACCTTGTCGCCGGGGGCGGGCATCACGGTGCCGTCCCAGCCGGCCTGCTCCGGGGTGAGCCCGGCGAGCCGTTCGAGCTGTTCCGCGACGACCGTCGCCTTGAGGCGGCGCTGCGCGCCGGGCGCCGCGTGCTGCCAGTCGCACCCGCCGCAGCGGCCGGGCCCGGAGAAGGGGCACGGCGGCTCGACCCGGTCCTTGGACGCGGTCAGCACCTTCACGGCGTCGGCCCGGATGAACCGCGCGCCCTCCTCGCCCTCCGTGACCCGCGCGACGACCCGCTCGCCGGGCAGCGCGTGCCGGACGAAGAGCACCTGCCCGGCGTCGGTGCGCGCGACGCAGTGGCCGCCGTGCGCCACCTGGCCGACCTCGACCTCGTACTCCTGGCCGACCAGTGACGGTGCGGATTCGGTCTGCATGGGGGCGGTGCTCCTGAGCTTCAAGGTGGGGTGCGCGGGGACGGGCCCCGCGCGTGCCGGGGTGTCCGAGGGGACAAGCCCTCCAGTCTACGTGCCCGCGCCCGGCCGGAATCCCGGTCCCGGCCCGCGGCCCCGGTCCCGGCCGGGACCGGGGCCGCGGGCCGGGCGTCACTTCTGGCGTCCGCCGTTGCCGGTGTGCTCCCTGTCGCGGCGCGGCGGACCGACCGGACCGCGGCGGATCGCACCGGGCGCGTTCCAGTCCGCGCGGCGCCTGGCACGGGCCTTGGCGACCTCGGAGGACTCCAGTTGCCAGGGCACCGAGGTGACCATCACACCGGGGGTGAACAGCAGCCGCCCCTTGAGCCGCAGCGCGCTCTGGTTGTGCAGCACGTGCTCGTACCAGTGGCCGACCACGTACTCCGGGATGTAGATGCTGACCACATCGCGCGGACTGCTGCGGCGCAGGCCCCGTACGTACTCGATGATCGGCCGGGTGATCTCGCGGTACGGCGAGTCGAGGACCTTTAGCGGTACGTCGATGCCGCGGCGCTGCCATTCGGTCTGGAGCGCCTTGGTGTCGTCGGGGTCGACGTTGATGCTGAGCGCCTCCAGGGTGTCGGAGCGCATCAGCTTGGCGTAGGACAGCGCCCGCAGGGTGGGCTTGTGCAGCTTGGAGACCAGCACGATGGAGTGCACGCGCGACGGGCGCACGTAGTCGTCGCCCGGCTCGTCCTCGGCGGCGATCTCGTCCGCGACCCGCGTGTAGTGGCCGCGGATGGCGGTCATCAGCGCGTAGAAGGCGATCATGCCGAGCACCGCGACCCAGGCGCCGTGGGTGAACTTCGTCAGCAGCACGATGACGAGCACCAGGCCGGTGAGGAAGGCGCCGAAGGTGTTGATGGCGCGGGAGCGGTGCATGTGGCGGCGCTTGGCCGGGTCGGTCTCGGTGCGCAGGTGCCGGTTCCAGTGCCGGACCATGCCGGTCTGGCTGAGCGTGAAGGAGACGAAGACGCCGACGATGTAGAGCTGGATCAGCCGGGTGGAGTCCGCGCCGTAGATGTAGACGAGGACGGCGGCGAAGCCCGCGAGCAGCACGATGCCGTTGGAGAAGGCGAGCCGGTCGCCGCGGGTGTGGAGCTGGCGCGGCAGGTAGCGGTCCTGGGCGAGGATCGAGCCGAGGACCGGGAAGCCGTTGTACGCGGTGTTCGCCGCGAGGAAGAGCACGAGCGCGGTGACGGCGGCCAGGAAGATGAACGGGATCGAATTGTGGCCGAAGACCGCCTCGGCGACCTGCGCGATCACCGGGTCCTGCGTATAGCCGGAGCCGACCGGGACGCCGTTGTTCAGCAGGTCGGTCGCCGGGTTGGAGGCCATGTGCACCTTGGTGTTCATGGCCAGCGCGATGATGCCGCAGAACATGGTGACGGCCAGCAGGCCCATCGCGGCGAGCGTGGTCGCGGCGTTCTTGGACTTGGGCTTCTTGAACGCCGGGACGCCGTTGCTGATCGCCTCGACGCCGGTGAGCGCGGCGCAGCCGGAGGAGAAGGCGCGCAGCAGCAGGAAGATCAGCGCGAAGCCGCCGATGCCCGAGGTCTCGGCGTGGATGGTGTAGTGCGCGGTGGGCGCCTGCATGTCGTGTCCGGTGGCGATCTTGAAGGTGCCCCAGGCGATCATGCAGAAGACGCCGACGACGAACGCGTAGGTCGGGATGGCGAAGATGCTCCCGGACTCGCGCACCCCGCGAAGGTTCATGACCATCAGCAGGAAGATCATGCCGACCGCGCCGAGCACCTTGTGGTCGGCGAAGAAGGGGACGGCGGAACCGAGGTTCTCGATTCCGGAGGCGACGGAGACGGCGACGGTCAGGACGTAGTCGACGAGCAGCGCGCTGGCGACGGTGAGTCCGGCCTTGGGCCCCAGGTTGGTGGTGGCGACCTCGTAGTCGCCGCCGCCGGAGGGGTAGGCGTGGACGTTCTGCCGGTAGGAGGCCACCACTGTGAACATGAGCACGACGACCGCGACGGCGATCCACGGGCTGAAGTGGTAGGCCGAGGCCCCCGCGATGGACAGGACGAGCAGGACCTCGCCCGGCGCGTACGCGACGGAGGACAACGGGTCGGAGGCGAAGACGGGTAGCGCGAGCCGCTTGGGGAGGAGCGTTTCCCCCAGCTTGTCGCTGCGTAGCGCCCGGCCGATCAGGATCCGTTTCGGCAGGTCGGTCAGTTTGGACACCCCGCGATGTTAAGGGATCGTCAATACGGGCGCTCCCCCCACTGCCCTAAGGACTGTGGGGGACTTGGTGACGGGCGGGGTACGGCTTCGGTGGGGAAGTTGTGCGTCCGGTCGGCGCAACCTTCTCGCCCGCCGCACGCGTGTGTAGCTTTGGCCGCGGTCTGAGACGCTTGTGCTGACCAACAGTGCTCCGCGGGGCTCCACAAGAGCCCGGCCACAAACGTTTGACAGCCGGAAGGACGGTCGTGCACGTCGTGATTATGGGATGCGGGCGAGTGGGCTCCACTCTCGCGCACTCCCTCGAACAGCAAGGTCATACGGTCGCGGTGATCGACCAGGACCCGACGGCCTTCCGCCGCCTGGGCTCCGGGTTCGGCGGGCGCCGGGTGACCGGAGTCGGGTTCGACCAGGACACGCTGCGCGAAGCCGGAATCGAGGAGGCGGGAGCCTTCGCGGCGGTCAGCAGCGGCGACAACTCCAACATCATCGCGGCCCGGGTGGCCCGTGAGATGTTCGGCATCGAGAACGTGGCGGCCCGGATCTACGACCCGCGCCGTGCCGAGGTGTACCAGCGCCTGGGCATCCCCACCGTGGCCACCGTGCGGTGGACGTCCGACCAGATGATGCGGCGGCTGCTGCCGTCCGGTGCCGAGCCGCTGTGGCGCGACCCGAGCGGCGGCGTACAGCTCGCCGAGGTGCACACGTCGGTCGCGTGGATCGGGCACAAGATCAGCACGCTCCAGGAGGAGACCGGCGTCCGTGTGGCGTTCCTCACCAGGCTGGGCGAGGCGATGGTGCCGACGTCCCAGACCGTCCTCCAGGAGGGCGACCTGGTGCACGTGATGATGCGGACCGACGGGGTCGCCGAGGTCGAGGCGGCATTCGCCAAGGGTCCCGAGGAGGCGCGCTGATGAGGGTCGCCATTGCCGGGGCGGGGGCCGTCGGCCGGTCCATCGCCGGCGAGCTGCTGGAGAACGGGCACGAGGTGCTGCTCGTCGACAAGAACCCCACCTCCATCTCCGTGGAGCGGGTCCCGCAGGCGGAGTGGCTGCTGGCCGACGCCTGCGAGATCACCTCGCTGGACGAGGCCGCGCTCCAGCGCTGCAACGTGGTCATCGCCGCCACCGGTGACGACAAGGTCAATCTGGTGGTCTCGCTGCTGGCGAAGACCGAGTACGGGGTCCCCCGGGTGGTCGCCCGGGTCAACAACCCCAAGAACGAATGGCTGTTCAACGAGTCGTGGGGCGTGGACGTCGCCGTCTCCACCCCGCGGCTGATGTCGGCGCTGGTCGAGGAGGCCGTGAGCGTCGGCGATCTCGTACGGCTGCTGCGCTTCAGCCAGGGCGACGCGAATCTGGTGGAGCTGACGCTGCCGGAGGAGGCCGCGCTGGTCGGCACCAGGGTCGGCGACGTGGAGTGGCCGCAGGACACCTCACTGGTCACGATCATCCGCGGCAACCGGGTGCTGACGCCGTCCAAGGACGACGCGTTGGAGGCCGGTGACGAGCTGCTGTTCGTGGCCGCGCCGCACCGGGAGGAGCAGTTGGAGGATCTGCTGTCGCTCCAGGGCGACGGTGGCACCGCCACGGAGTAGTCGCTCCTTGACGACCCGCGAAAAAGGGGGCGGGCCCGGACCTCAGTGAGGTCCGGGGCCGCCCCCTTCCGCATGCCGTACGGACGCGCGGGTCAGGGCCTGGCGTGCTTGGCGGACTTCCCCGTCGTGCCCGTCCGCTCGGCCTTTTCCGTGTTTTCTGCCGTTCCGGCCGTTCCGGCTTTTTCGGCTTTTTCGGCCTTCTCCGCGGCCTCGGCCGCCTCCATCTCCGCGATCACGTCGATCGGCGGCGGCGCCTTCACCAGGAAGATCCAGGTCAGGTACACCGACAGCAGGAACGGCGGGATGCCGAGCGCGACCTTGACCCAGCCGAGCTGCGTCGCGTTGCCCCACCAGTACAGCGGGAAGAGGATCGCCGACTTGGCCAGCAGGATCAGGCCCCAGGCCCAGCTCGCCTTGGTGTACGCGCGCAGCCGTCCGGGATTCCGCTTCCGCCAGGACAGGTTCTCCTTGAAGATCGGCCCGAGGATCAGGCCGAGCAGCGGGAAGCCCGCGGCGGCGGAGACCAGATACGCGACGGCCAGGCCGAGCGTGTAGAGCATGCCGGGCAGATAGAAGTTCTTCGCGTTGCCCGACATCATGGCGAAGACCGCGCCGAAGGCGACGCCGAAGACCCCGCTGAAGGCGTGCTTGAGGGTGTCCTTGCGGGCCAGCCGCGCCACGCCCATCAGCACCGACAGCGCGAGGGCGGCGATGGCCGAGCTCTTGAGGTCCTTGTTGACCGTGTAGATCGCGACGAAGACCAGGCCGGGCACGGTGGTCTCCACCATGCCGCGCAGCCCGCCGAAGGCGTCGAAGAGCGCGGCCTCGGTGACCGCCCGCGACTCGTCGGTGATCCCGCCCGCGGCCTCGCCGGTGACCTCGTCGGTCCCTGTACCGTCCGTGCTCCCGCCGGGCGGCCGGGAATCCGCGCGGACCGTCTGATCCGTGTTGTCGATCGACGCCACCTGTTACTCCTGTCCGACCGGACGCAGTTCGTACTTGGGGTTGAACAGCACCGGACGACCCCGGTTCATGGAGATCCGGCCGGAGGCGATGATCCGACGGCCGGGTTCGATACCGCTGATACTGCGGCGGCCGAGCCAGACCACGTCCAGCGCGGCGGACCCGTCGAAGAGTTCCGCCTCCAGCGCGGGCACACCGGCCCGGGGACGGAGGGTGACCGTACGCAGCGTACCGGTGACGGACACTATCTGGCGGTCGGAGCAGTCGCAGATCCTCGTGCAGCCGACGGCCAGGGCGTCCTTCTGCAGCTCCTCGGAGTGCAGCTCCTCCTGCGAGGAGGACAGGCGGTCGAGCATGCGGCGGAAACGTCCCGCGGGTCGGTCCGAACGGATGGCACCACTCATATTCCCCAGGGTACCGGCCAGTCAGAGCCCGGTCATTGCCCCGAAGGGGCGGCTCCGGGAGAGCCGGGTCACTGCCGGACCGGGTCGCCACCGGACCGGGTCGCCACCGGAAGCCCGGTCACTGCTCGAAGCGGTACCCCATGCCCGGTTCGGTGATGAAGTGCCGGGGGCGGGCCGGGTCGGCCTCCAGCTTGCGGCGCAGCTGCGCCATGTAGACCCGCAGGTAGTTGCTCTCGGTGCCGTAGGCGGGCCCCCAGACCTCCTGGAGGAGCTGCTTCTGGCTGACCAGCCGGCCGGGGCTGCGTACCAGCACCTCCAGCAGGTGCCACTCGGTCGGGGTGAGGCGTACGTCCGCGCCGTCCCTGTTGACCTTCTTCGCCGCCAGGTCGACAGTGAAGGACTCGGTCTCGATGACGGCGGCGTCGTCGTCGGGTCCGGTGGGCGTGGCGCGGCGGACCGCGGCGCGCAGCCGGGCCAGCAGCTCGTCCATGCCGAACGGCTTGGTGACGTAGTCGTCGGCGCCCGCGTCCAGCGCCTCCACCTTCTCGTCGGACGCCTGCCGGGCGGACAGCACGATGATCGGCACGCGGGTCCAGCCGCGCAGGCCGCGGATCACCTCGACGCCGTCCATGTCGGGCAGCCCGAGATCGAGGACGACCACGTCGGGATGGCGGGCGGCGGCGACCCGCAGCGCGGTGGCGCCGTCGTGCGCGGCGTCGACCTCGTAGGCGCGGGCCCGCAGATTGATGACGAGGGCGCGGACGATCTGCGGCTCGTCGTCCACCACGAGCACCCGGTACATGTGCGTCCTCTTCTGTTCGCTCTTCTGTTCGATCTTCTGTGTGCTCTTCTGTTCGGTCATGAGACGGCCGTGGCGGGCCGGTCGGGAACGCCGGGCGCTGCGGGGGCCCCGTGCGCGGCGGGCAGCGTCAGCACCATCGTGAGGCCGCCGCCGGGTGTGTCCTCGGCGACCAGTGTCCCGCCCATCGCCTCGACGAAGCCGCGCGCCACCGCGAGGCCGAGGCCGACGCCGTTGCCGCGCGGCGCGTCCCCGTACCGCTGGAACGGCTCGAAGATGTGGTCCCTGGCGCTCTCGGGGACGCCGGGGCCGCGGTCGACCACGCGCAGTTCGACGCGGTGGCCGAGCGCGCTGGCGGCGACCAGCACCTTCTCGTTCTCCGGGCTGTACTTGACGGCGTTCTCGACGACGTTGGCGACGCTGCGCTCCAGCAGGCCGGGGTCGACGGCGACCATCGGGAGCGTTTCGGGGATGTCGAGGGCGACGCTCTGCTCGGGGACGCCGCCGAGCGCCATCGGCACCACCTCGTCCAGGTCGAGTTCGCGGATCAGCGGGGAGACGGTGCCGGTCTGAAGCCGTGACATGTCCAGGAGGTTGCCCACCAGGTGGTCCAGGCGGTCGGCGCCGTCCTCGATCCCGGCCAGCAGTTCCGCCTCGTCCTCCGGCGACCAGGCGACGTCCGCGGAGCGCAGCGAGGACACCGACGCCTTGATCCCGGCGAGCGGGGTGCGCAGGTCGTGCGAGACGGCGGCCAGCAGGGCCGTACGTATCCGGTTGCCCTCGGCAAGCTCCCTGGCTTTGGCCGCCTCGTCGGTCAGCCGCTTGCGGTCCAGCACCACGGCGGCCTGCGCGGCGAACGCCGACAGCACGCGGCGGTCGGAGGCGGGCAGGACGCGGCCGGTGAGCGCGAGGGTGAGCCGGTCGTTGACGGGCACCTCCACGTCGGCGTCCTCGGGCCGTACGCAGGGGGTGCTGCCGACGCTCGCGGCGCAGTGCCAGGCCGCGTGCTCGTCGTCCCGTTCCAGCAGCACCACGGCGTCCATGCCGAAGGTCTCCCTGACCCGTTCCAGCAGCGCTTCGAGCGAGCTCTCGCCGCGCAGGACGCTGCCCGCCAGGTACGACAGGATCTCGGCCTCCGCGCGCAGCCGCGCGGCCTGCTGGGTGCGGCGGGCGGCCAGGTCCACCACGGAGGCGACGGCGGCGCCGACGACGATGAAGATCGCGATGGCGATGATGTTCTCTGGCTGGGCGATGGTGAAGGAGTGCGTCGGCGGCGTGAAGTAGTAGTTGAGCAGCAGCGAGCCGACCAGGGCCGCGGCCAGCGCGGGCAGCAGTCCGCCGATCAGGGCCGCGGCGACCGTCATGGTCAGGAAGACCAGCATCTCGGTGGCCTGGCTCATGCCGGGGTGCCAGCGGGTGAGCAGCACCGCGAGCAGTACGGGGCCCGCGACGCCGGTCAGCCAGCCCGCCACGACCCTGGAGCGGCCGAGTTTCGCGCCCCGCGCGGAGGGCAGCCCGCGGCCCTTGGCAGCGTGCTCGTGGGTGACGATGTGGACGTCGATGTCGCCGGAGTCGCGGGCCACGGTGCTGCCGACGCCCGGCCCGAACACGTACTGCCACGCCTTGCGGCGGCTCGTGCCGAGCACGATCTGCGTGGCGTCGACGCCGCGCGCGAAGTCCAGCAGCGCGTCCGGCACGTCGTCGCCGATGACGTGGTGGAAGGATCCGCCCAGGTCCTCGACCAGGGCCCGCTGGACGGCCAGTTCCTTGGCCGAGCCGGACACCAGGCCGTCGCTGCGCACGATGTGCACGGCCAGGATCTCGCTGCCCGAGCCCTTGGCGGCCATCCTGGCCGCCCGGCGCAGCAGCGTGCGGCCCTCGGGGCCGCCGGTCAGGCCGACCACGATCCGCTCCCTGGCCTGCCACGCGGCCGATATCCGGTGGTCGGCCCGGTACTGCTGGAGGTATTCGTCGACCCGGTCCGCGGTCCACAGCAGCGCCAGCTCGCGCAGCGCGGTCAGATTGCCGGGGCGGAAGTAGTTGGACAGCGCCGCGTCGACCCGGTCGGGGGCGTAGATGTTGCCGTGCGCCATCCGGCGGCGCAGCGCCTGGGGCGACATGTCGACCAGCTCTATCTGGTCGGCCCTGCGCACCACCTCGTCCGGCACCGTCTCGCGCTGCTTCACCCCGGTGATGGACTCCACCACGTCACCGAGTGACTCCAGGTGCTGGATGTTGACGTTCGAGACGACGTGGATCCCGGCCTTCAGCAGCTCCTCGACGTCCTGCCACCGCTTCGCGTTCCGCGACCCCGGCACATTGGTGTGCGCCAGCTCGTCGACCAGCACCACCTCGGGCGCCCGCTCCAGCACCGCGTCCACGTCCATCTCCGTGAACACGGTCCCCCGGTAGTCGATCTCCTTGCGCCGGATCTCCTCCAGGCCCGCCAGCATCACCTCGGTCCGCGGCCTCCTGTGGTGCTCCACGTACCCGACCACCACGTCCGTACCGCGCTCCGCACGCCGATGCGCCTCCGACAGCATGGCGTAGGTCTTCCCCACACCAGGTGCCGCCCCCAGATAAATGCGCAGCTTCCCGCGTGCCATGTCTCCATCGTCCCGCTCCGCCGCCCCCTTCGCCCGGACGGCCCGGCAGGCGCACCCTCCGACTCTAGAACCGCGCAACGGGACATTCCGGGCGCGCGGCCACCGCCGGGGCGACCTTGACGGCGTCTTGACGCCCCGAGCGGGACCGGGCGTCCACCGGATGAGGGCCCCGCGGCCTGTGCCGCAAGGTTTCCGCAAGGGTTTGGCATGCCTTCCGCCAGACGGTCGGGGAAAGCCGTCGGCAGCGGCCGGGCACCGGTCGTTGAACGTCGTTCCGACGGGGGGTTTCACCCATGTCAACGGTGAGCGGGCCGAGCGGCCCGGTCATACGCGATCCCGGACAGTGGGCCACGCTGTCCGGCTGCAAAAAGGTTCTGGTCGTGGTCCACACCCTGGTCTACGGGCAACGGCTCCAGGACGTGTTCGAGCTGCTCCGCTCCGATCTGCGGATCCACGTGATGTTCACGATCGCACCGCACGCCTTCAATCCGGGAGTTCGCCGCTTCCTCGAGGCCCTGGACGCCCAGGTGCTGCCCTGGGCCAAGGCGGTCGCCACCGAATTCGACCTCGTCCTCGCCGCGGGCTCCCAGGGGATGGAGCGACTGCGCGGTCCCCTGGTCCGCGTCCCGCACGGGGCGGGCCACATGAAGCTGTCCCGTCCGGGCGACGGGCCGCAGCGCGCTGTCGGCGGGCTCGGCAGGAACTACCTGATGTGGGGCGACCGCGTCGTGCCCTGCGCGTACGCCCTCGCCCACCGCGACGACCTGGCGCTGCTGTCGCGGTCCTGCCCCGAGGCGCTGCCCATCGCCGAGGTGGTCGGGGACGCCTCGTACGACCGGATCGCGCGCAGCCTGGGGCGCCGGGACGAGTACCGCAGGGCGCTGGGCCTGCGGGACGGGGAGAAGCTGGTGCTGGTCTGTTCCACCTGGGGCCTCGGGTCGAGCTTCAACCGGCTGGAGGCACTGCTGCCGCGCCTGCTGACCGAGCTGGCCCCGGAGGACGGCTACCGCAAGGCCCTGCTGCTGCATCCCAATGTGTGGGCCGGGCACGGCGGCTGGCAGGTGCGGGCCTGGCTCACGGAGAACGGTCTGGGCGCCGTCCCGCTCATCGGCCCGGAAACCGACTGGCGCCCGCTGGTGATCGCCTCGGACTTCGTCATCGGCGACCACGGATCCGTGACGCTCTACGCGACGATGTGCGACGTACCGATCGTGATGGCCAGATTCGTCGAGCAGGACGTCAATCCCCATTCGCCCGCCGCGGTGCTGGCGACCGTGGCGCCCGCCCTGTCGCCGACCCACCCGCTGTCCCGTCAACTCGCCTACGCCGAGGGCCGGTACGAGCCGCGGGCGTACCGCGACATCTCCACCCGGATCTCCTCGGAGCCCGGCCGCTTCAACCAGAACATGAGAGGTCTGCTGTACCGGTTCCTGGGACTGGGCGAACCCGCGCACGAGCCGTCCACCAGACGGCTGCCGCTTCCGGAGCCGCTGCCGACCGCGGCGGTACGGGGAGGTGACACGTGGTGACGCCGTCCGGCCACCGTCAGGTACGGGTGATGCTGCGGATTCCCCGGCCCGACGACGCCGGTTCCCCGCCGTTCGCCGCCTTCACCGACGAGCATGTGAGCGCCCGGCTGGACGGCGGGCACGATGCCCGCTGGCGGCACTGCGCCGACGTCCTGTGGGACGCCGAGGAAGCCGTCACCATGGCCGCCGCGGCCGATCGGGCCGGGGCGGTGCTCCGCGGGAGTCCCGGAGCGCGGGTGGTCTGCGTGGGGTACGGGCAGGGTCGCTGCGTGGCGGTCTGTGCCACCGCTCCCCCGCTGGCGCTGACGGCGCGGGCGGGCCTGCGAACCGCGGGCACGTGGCCCGCGGTCGCGGCGGTCGGCTCACTCCTGCACGCCTGGCTGGTGGCCCGCCTTCCGGTGGACCTGCCGGTGGGGCTGCTCGTGCACGGCCTCGGCTCGGTTCAGTTCGCGCCGGGGCCGGGGGGCCCGTCGGACGACAGAGCTGGGGACTCGGGTGGCGAGGTGCCGGTAGCGCCGCCGGGGCGGGCGACGCGCTCGGTCAGACGGTCCGCGTCCGGGGCGCCGACGCTCTCGTAGAGCCCCAGCGACCGCTCGAACGCCCGCCGGGCGTCGTCCGGGCGGTCCGACCGCCGGTACAGGAGGCCGAGCAGTTCCCACGACCGTGCTTCCCAGTGCGCGGAGCCGCGGTCGCGGAACTCCTCCGCCGCCTTGCGCAGATGGCGTTCGGCGAGGTCGGTCTCACCGACCTCGCCGAGCGCACGGCCGAGCAGCGCCAGCGCCCTGGCGGCGTCGTACGGGTCCGACGCCGTGAGCAGGTCGGCCCGTGCCCGGCGCAGCGGCTCGACCGCGTCGCCCGGCCGCCCTCCGGAGAGCGCGACATCGCCGAGGCACAGCCGGGACAGCGCGGCCCCTCTGCCGTAGCCGATCGCTTCCCTGATCCCCAGCGCCTCGGCGAACGGTCCCACGGCCTCGTCCAGCCGTCCCGCCAGGTGGTACGACTGCCCGATGCCGTGCAGCGCCTGGGCCTCCATGTACCGGTCGCCGTGCAGCCGCGCCAGGTCCAGCGCCTGGCCGAACCAGACCACGGCCTCCTCCGGGTGACCCGAGTTGCGCAGCCCCGCCCCGCCGGACGTCAGCATCCGCAACTCCCCCTGCGCGTGCCGGTCCCGGCGCGCCGCGTCGAGCCCCAGCCGGTGCGCCTCCACCCACAGGTCGTACGGACGCAGCCGCAGGAAGAGCGGCCACATCGCGTCGGCGAGCTGCCAGGCCAGACCGTTCCACCGCGCGTCCACGGCCGTGCGCAGAGCGGTCATGAGGTGGCGCTGCTCCCGCCCCAGCCACCCGAGCGCCGCCTTCTCGGTGGCGAAACGGGGTCCCGGCTCCGCGTCCGGCGGAAATTCGTAGTCGCGGTCCAAGGTGCGGTGGGACGGGCTGATCAGCTCCTCCGCGGCCGTCGCCGTCGCCAGGTACCACTCCAGCGCCCGGCGTACGGCGGCCGTACGGACCGGCTCCGGGTCGCGCGCCTCCGCGAGGCCGCGGGCGTGCAGGCGGACCAGGTCGTGGAAGCGGTGCCGTTCGTCGCCGAGTTCCTCCAGCAGGCTCACCTCCGCCAGCGCGTCGGTCCGCCGTTCGGCGTCGGTCCGGCCGAGGCCCGCCGCCGCCGCGGCGAGTTCCGGGGTGAACTCGGCGAAGGGCAGCACCCCGAGCAGCCGGTACAGGGCCGCGGAATCCTCCCTGAGAAACCGGTAGGAGGCATCGAGGGCGCTCTGCACGGCGATCCCCTCTCCGACGCGCAGCACGGTCAGCCGTTCCGCCCCGCGGTCCAGCGCTTCAGCGGTCGCGGCCAGGGGCTGTCCCGGGCGGGCGGCCATCCGTGCGGCGGCCACGCAGACCGCGAGTGCCAGGCCGCCGCACCGGTCCACCACGCGGCGGGTGGCGGCGGGTTCGGCGGCGACCCGCCCCGCGCCGAGCCGCTGGCGCAGGATCTCGGCGGACGCGTCGTCGTCGAGGAAGCCGAGGGGCTGGAAAACGGCGCCCTCAAGTCCCAAGCCGGTCAGCCGCCTTCGGCTGGTGACCGCGACGATGCTCTGCTCCGCGCCCGGCAGCAGGGGCCTGACCTGCGCCGCGGAGATGACGTTGTCCAGCATGAGGATCAGGCGTCGGCCCGCGGTGACCGACCTCCACAGCGCGGCGGCCTCCGCGAGACCGGAAGGTATCGAGTTCATCCCGAAGGCCCGCAGGAACATGCCCAGCGCCTCCGACGGATCGGCAGGGCCTTCGGGGGCGTGCCCGCGCAGGTCGGCGTAGAGCTGCCCGTCGGGGAAGTCGTCGGCCTGCCCTCGCAGCCAGTACGACACCAGAGCCGTCTTGCCCACACCGGCGGGCCCGTTGACGACGGCCACCAAGGGGCCGTCCCGCCGCTCCGCGCCGAGGCGCAACGCGTCCAGCGCCTCGAGATCGCGTTCGCGGCCCGCGAGCCGCCGGGGCCCCGCCATCAACTGCCGCGGCACAGGCAGCGCTGCGGGCACGGGAGCGGGCGCGGCGTGCCAGTGGATGTCGCCGACCGTGCCAGCCTGGACGATACCCGCCCGGTGGTCGCCGCCGACGACCGTGTTGCGGTGGTCGACGCGGACGGTCGAGACCTCGCGCGGCGCCTCGGCCTCCACCACCGCCATCCAGTGGGTCAGGTCGCGAAGGAGCGCCGGATTCCTTGAGACCGCGTCCAGCAGTGCCCGCGCCAACCCGCCCTCGCCGGTCGCCTGATCCGGTGACTCGGCGGGCGGGTCCGGTAAAAGGGCGGCGGCCGTGGCACGGGCCGTCGTACTCGCGCGGCTCAATGCCCCTTCGATGGCGTCGAGAGTGATCGCGTCCACGGTTCGTTCCCCCGTCGCTCCAACTGGCCGCATATAGCAGATGAAGTTGTCACCCGCGCACAGTATGAGCTATTTCCGCCCTGCAGCGGGCCTGGGTGGTATGGCACGGTGACGCACCGTCGTGTCATGCTCACATTTCGAGACGGTGTGACGGGTGGGGGCGACGATGGAGATTCATCTCCTGGGGGCGGTCGAGTTATCGGCGAACGGGACGGTCCCGCGACTCGGATCCGACCGCGAGCGCTGTCTCCTCGCGTCACTCGCCCTGGACGTCGGTCGGCCGGTCGCCCGCGATGTCCTGGCGGCCCGATTATGGGACGAGGAACCCCCGGAGCACGCGCGCGCGAATCTCCACACCTACATCTCCCGGCTGCGTCGCGTCATACGGGACGCGGCCGAAGCGACCGGCCGGCGCCCTGACGCCGTCATCACGCTGCGCGCGCATTCGTACACCTTGGAAGCCGATCCGGAGATCATCGACTGGCACCGGTACCTGCGACTGTCCGGCGACGCCAGGGCCGTCCACGACCCGGAGACCGGTGCGGCGGCGGGCACCGGTTCAGGCCCCGGCCAGGACGCGGAGAAGGACGCCCGTGCCTTGGCCCTGTTCGAGGACGCGGAGAGCCTGTGGGTCGGCGAGGCCCTGGCGGGGCTGCCCGGGGTCTGGGCACACGCGGCGCGTACCGCGATGACGGAACGCCGGCTCACGGCGACCCACGCGAAGCTCGAACTGCGCATGAGGCTACGGCAGTTCGCCGACATGGTATCCGAGCTGACGGAGCTGACCGAGGCCCATCCCATGGACGAGACGCTGGCCCGGCACCTGATGGTGGCGCTGTACGGAAGCGGTCGGCACGCCGACTCGCTCGCGGCGTTCCAACGCACCAGGCGGCTGCTCCAGGACCGGCTCGGTACCGATCCCGGCGAACGCCTCACCCGCACCCACAGCCTGATTCTCCGCCAGGCTCCGCTGCGCGAACTCGTCCCCGATCTGCGCCCGGAGGAGTCCACGGGACCACCGGCCGCCCGCGGCCCGCGCAATCTGCCCCGCCGCCAGCAACTCGTCGGCCGGGAAGGCGAACTGAACCGGCTTCTCACCGCGGACGCGGCGCTCGGGACCGCGGGATCGGTCATCACCATCGAGGCGATCTCCGGCATGGCGGGCGTCGGCAAGAGCGCGCTGGCTCTCCACGCCGCCTACCGGCTCGGCGACCGGTACCCGGACGGGCAGATCTTCATCGACCTCCACACCCACTCGGCGTCCCGGCCGCCGATGACGCCCGAGGCGGGACTGACCGCGCTCCTGCGCGCGTTCGGTATCCCGCCGGGTGAGATTCCGCACGATCTTCCGGAACGTACCGCGCTGTGGCGGACCGTTCTCACGGGAAAACGTGCGGTCATCGTCCTCGACGACGCACAGAATTCGGAGCAGGTCGTACCGCTTCTTCCGGACGACAGCGCCTCACTCGTACTGATCACCAGCAGACACCGCCTCACCGAACTCCCGTCCGCGCGGCCGATGTTCGTGGATGTTCTTCCGCTCGACGATGCGATCGGCCTGTTCCGGCGGCTTGTCGGACCCGAACGCGCGAATGACCCGGCCAAGATCGAGGCAGTGGTCAAGCGCTGCGCGCTGCTGCCGCTCGCGGTGGAAATCGTGGCCAGCCGGTTCAAGGCGCGGCCCTCCTGGAATCTCGGCCATCTCATCGAGCGTCTGTCCCGCCGACCCGGTCGTCTGCTCGAAATACGGGACGGCCACCAGGAGATGGCCGCCGCATTCGAACTCTCCTACAACGCGCTGTCCGCACCACAGCGTGCCGCCTTCCGCCGTCTCAGCCTCCATCCCGGCCCCGACTTCGGCGCGTACGCCGCCGCCGCGATCATCGACGAACCGCTGGACCGCACCGAGCGGCTGATCGAGGACCTGCTGGAGTGCCATCTCCTGCAGGAACCGCGGGCGAACCGCTACCGCTTCCACGACCTGCTCGCCGAGTACGCCACGCTGCTGGCCGAGTCGGAGAAGGCGGCCAACGCCGACGCGCTTCTGCGTCTCACCGAGTACGCCCTGCGGACCGCCGACCGCGCCGACCGCCTGCTGCGCCCGCACCGCTTCCGCCTCGACCTGCCCGCACCGGCCCACCAGGTGTTCGTCCCCTCCTTCCCCGACGCCGCCGCGGCCCACGGCTGGCTCGACGAGGAGATGGAGTGCCTGCTCTCCATCGAGCAGCACGCGCGCCGGGTGGGCCACACCGCCGAAGCCGCGTGGCTCGCGCACGCGCTGGCCGACTTCGCCGAGTCCGAGGGCTACTGGCACGAGGCGGTCGTCATGCACCGGGCAGCGGTCGCCCACTGGAACGCCTCCGCCTCCCCCCGCGCCGAGTCCCGCGCCCTTCTCTCCCTCGCGGCGGTCCACGCCCGCGCCAGCCAGTACCCGCGGTCCGCGGAAGCGGCCGAGCGCGCCCTCGCCCTGGCCCGCGACGCCGGTGACGACGCGACCACAGCCGAGGCGCTCAACCAACTCGGCGTTCTGCACTGGCATGTGAGTGAGTGCGAGGCGGCGGTGACCATCCTCAAGGAATCTCTGGAACTGAGGGGCGACGACCGGTGGAACCGGGCCAGGACTTTGAACAATCTGGCGATCGCCTATCTCCACATGGGTGATCACAGGAACGCGTTGGAATCATTCACCCGCTCACTCCAGGACATGCATCAATTGGGCGACTTGCGTCTGGAATCCAGATTACTGAGCAATATCGGAGACCTTCGGCGCCGGGCGGGTGACATCGAATCCGCGAGAACCGCCTTCCAGGAAGCACTCGCCTTGAACAACGATTCCGGGAGCGAGGCCGACCGGGCGACCATTCGCATGAATATCGCGACCACCATGAGAATTCCCGAGGAATTCGACGCCGCCGTGGACATGCACACCTCCTCCCTGGCCGCCTTCCGCCGCCTCGGGGACCGCAAGAACGAGGCGAGCGCGCTCAACGGACTGGGGACCGTGTACCGGGAAGCGGGCCGCCACGCGGAGGCCGCCATCCATCACGACGCCGCACTCCGCCTGGCTCGTGAACTGGGCGTCGGCGACGACGAGGCCGCCGCGCTCCGCGGGCTCGGGATCGCCGCGGGCGCGGCCCGCCAACTCGGAAAAGCGAGGGAGTACTTGGAGGCGGCGGCCACAGTGGCCCTCCGCATCCGCGTACCGGACGAAGAAGCACTCGCCTGCGACGCGCTCGCCGGCCTGCTCCTCGACGACGGGCGTCCGGAGGAGGCACGGGGCCTGTGGCGGCGCGCACTCGCGCTGTTCGAGCCATTCAACGACATGGCGGCAGAGCGAATTCGCGAAACCCTGATCAGAATTGACCGAACTCGGTCAAATCGCTGGCAGAGAGAAGCATGATAGCGCACCGCGACCCCGGCCCTGGCATCTGCTAATTGGCATATGCCAGCACGTTTCGAATGCTTGCGCGCACCCAATGTGATCACGCAGGATCTTGCCCTCCAATAGATTCAACGGAACTTGAGGGCATCACGCATGCGGGTCAACTTTGCCGCCATTGTCGTCGGCTTGGTCATATTCACCTTGCCCGGACAGACCGCGGAAGCGAATTCAGCTCCGCGCGGCGGCCACACCGTCAGCGCCCACGCCTTCGCCGGGCAGACGCCTTCCGCCGGATCAGCCGCGGGCCGGTTCCACGAGGACGTCTGCATGCCCATGTGACCGGCTTCCCTCGGGCCCCTGAGATCGGCTCACGGCGGGCTCTGGAGGGTGAAGGGGGCGCCTTCGGGGTCGGTGAGGGTGGCGGTGCGGCCGTGGGGGGACGGGTGGGCGGGGTGGATGACGTGGCCGCCGAGGGCCGTGACGCGGGCGGCGGCGTCATCGACGTCCGCCACGGCGAAGTGGGTCGTCCAGTGGGCCCCTCGGTCGCGCGGGACGCGGGAGCCGACGCCGTGGATCGCGGCGACGGGGTGGCCGCCGACGCGGAGCAGGACGTCGTCGGAGTCGGAAGCGGCGTCTTCGGCCTCGAGACCGAAGACGGCCTCGTAGAACTTGCCGACGAGCGACGCGTCCCGCGTCACCAACTCGCTCCAGGCGAGGGTGCCGGGCTCGCCGGTGGCCTCGGCGCCGCCGAGGAGTCCGCCCTGCCAGACACCGAAGACGGCGCCCGAGGGGTCGACGGCGAGGGCGAGCCGTCCTTCGTCGTTGACCTGGAGGGGGCCGATGCCGACGGTGCCCCCGCATTCGCGGACCAGTTCCGCGGTCTCGTCGACGTCGTCGGAGGCGAGCATCGTGGTCCAGGCGACCGGCCGGTGCGGCTCGGGCGCCCCCTCGCCGATACCCGCGATGCGGCGGCCGTCCAGCTCGGCGAGGGCGTACGTGCCCAGTTGGGGCGGTCCCGGTACGAACTCCCAGCCGAACAGCGCGCCGTAGAAACTCCGCGCAAGGTCGGCCCGGTGCGCCATGAGGCTGACCCAGCAAGGGGTGCCAGGTGGGCGACGGTTCGGTACCTCGGTCATGGCTACGGTCTCCTGGCGGGCAGCCGGCACGGCGTGCCCCGCCGGTCGGGAATGGTGTGGCACAGCCGATCGTCGCACCACCCGGAGCGGCGCGCGCCGTGACCGCGCCGCATTCATCACCCTGGTGCCGCGCGGCAACCGAAATGTCATGTCGCTTCCGTTTCGCGGCCGTTGCCGTACGGTGTCCCGCCGTACGGCGGCTACGACCGGTCGACCACAATGTGCGTATGGAACCCCTCATCTCCGTGACCGAACTCGCTTCCGCCGCAGAGCGGGACGGCGTCACCGTCCTCGATGTGCGCTGGCAGCTCGGCGGCCCTCCCGGCCACCCCGCCTACCTCGAAGGCCACGTACCCGGCGCAAGGTACGTCGACCTGGACGCCGAACTGGCCGGGCCCGCCGGGGCCCGCGGACGGCACCCGCTGCCCGACCCCGAGGAGTTCGGCGCCGCCATGCGCCGGGCCGGGGTGAGCGGCGACCGGGACGTCGTCGTGTACGACAACTGGCAGGGCTGGGGCGCGGCCCGCGCCTGGTGGCTGCTGCGCTGGGCCGGGCACACCCGCGTACGCGTCCTCGACGGCGGTCTCGCTGCCTGGACCGCGGCCGGACACCCGCTGAGCCGGGACGAACCCGCGGGGGGCGCGGGGGACTTCGTGCCCGCGACCGGCGCCCTGCCGCTGCTCGACGCGGCCGGGGCGGCCGACCTCGCCCGCCGCGGGGTGCTCCTCGACGCCCGCGCACCCGAGCGCTACCGCGGCGACTCGGAGCCGATCGACCGCGTCGGCGGGCACATCCCCGGCGCCGTCAACGCACCCACCACGCAGAACACCGGCGCCGACGGCCGGTTCCTGCCCGCCGCCGAACTCACCGACCGCTTCACCGGGTTGGGCGCAGTGCCGGACGCCGAAGTGGGCGTCTACTGCGGCTCGGGGGTCTCCGGCGCCCACGAAGTCCTCGCCCTCGCCGCGGCCGGGATCACGGCCGCGCTCTACGTCGGCTCCTGGAGCGAATGGTCCGCCGACCCGGCCAACCCGGTCGCCACCGGCCCCCAGCCGGGCTGACCCCAGCGACACCCCCTACCAGGCCCGGGCAGGGCCCCGCACCGGCCGCACGCGACCCGGTAACGCGCGAGCCGCCGCACAACGCGTCAGGGGCAGCCACCAAGGTGGCTGCCCCTGACGGCCGTCGGCTCCCGGTCTGTCCAAGCCGCGCGCCACACGCGCTACTCCTGCTTCTTGCGCCTGCTCCCGAACACGATCTCGTCCCAACTCGGCACCGTGGCCCGGCGTCCGGGGCGGACCCCGTCGGCCTCGGCCTGGCGGTCGGTGGTGCCGACCAGACGGTCGCGGTGACCGGCGACGGCGCGCGGCATCAGGACGTCGGCGTAGGCGGACCCGGCGCTGGCGGCCGGAGCCGCCTCTTCCTCGGTCTCCTCCTCCGGCTCCACGGCGGGCACGACGTCCGGAGGACCCGGCGGGCCCGGCGGAGGCGCGGGCACGACCATGTCGCCGCGGAAGTTGGGCACCGCTTCGAGCAGGCTGGTCAGCGAGTCGCGCTCCTCCGGCTCCGGCCGGTCCTCGGCGCGGGCCTCGCGGTCGGCGCGGTCCGGCCGATCGGGCCGTTCCAACTGCCGGTCGAGGGCGCGGTCGAGAGGCCGGTCACGCGGCAGGCGGGCGATCCTGGGCACGAAGGGGAAGCTCGGTTCCTTCGTGCTCTCCTGCTGCGCGGCGTTCTCACCGATCAGCGCCCTGGCCTCGTCGTCGACGGCCGCGACCAGGCGGCGCGGCGGGTCGTAGGTCCAGCTCGCGGAGTGCGGTTCACCGGCCACCCGGTAGACCAGGAGGACTTCCCACGTGCCGTCGTCGCGGCGCCAGGAGTCCCACAGGACGGTGTCCTTCTCCGCGCCGCGCAGCAACAGCCGCTCGGCGACGGCCTCGCCGAGCTGGGGCCCGGTGCTCTCGCCCTGGCGGCGTACGGGCGTCTTCCTGGCCCGCTCGGCCATGAAGGCGCGCTCGGCCAGGACGGGACCCTCGAAGCGCCGTACGCGCTCGACCGGGATGCCGGCCATCGACGCGACCTCTTCCGCCGACGCACCCGCACGTATACGTGCCTGGATGTCGCGGGGCCGCAGATGGCTCTCGACCTCGATCTCGATCTGTCCGAGACGGGCCCGGTCGTTGCGGACGGCGGCGCGCAGCCGTTCGTCGATGGGGAGTGTGTATTCCGTGCTGTCGGCAGCCTTGAGCACCAGTCGTGTGCCGTCATTGCTGACGGCCACAACCCGCAGTTCGGGCACGGTTACCTCCCGGGTGGTGCCTGCCGACGTCACGTGCGTCGCTGCTCCCGTTGGACGAGTGTGGCCTGCCCGGGTGCAGCGTGCCACAACCTTGCAGAGTTACCCGGCGTGTCGGGGTGACACGGTGACACGCCGTTATGGGACGGTGGTCGATTGGCCACTCAGCGTGACCGATCGCGGCACCCCGGGACGAGTGCCGTCGGGCTCCCCTCCCGCCGTTCCGGACCAGCTACCGACCACCCGGACGGGCAACCGGGAGCCAGGATTCGCCACGGTACTCCATTTGGGCCAGCGGGGTGGGCTGCCGCGCCGTCGAATCTGGGCCAGGAGCGCGGGAGTTGAGTGGCACGGCTCACACGAAAGGGTTGCGCGCCGAGTGCAAATGCGGACTTTCCCGCATGAAGCGACTACGAGCCCAGCACCCGCCGGAGGTAGTCGTTCGTGAACCGCCGGTCCGGGTCCAACCGGTCCCGCAGCGCCGTGAATTCGCCGAAGCGCGGATAGGCCGAGGCGAGGTATTCCGCGTCGCGGGTGTGCATCTTGCCCCAGTGCGGACGCCCGCCGCGCGCGGTCATGATCCTCTCGACCGCGGTGAAGTACTCCTGGTAGCGGCTGCCCCGGTACATGTGCACCGCGATGTACGCGCTGTCCCGGCCGGACGCCGTCGACAGCGCGATGTCGTCGGCGGGCGCGACCCGTACCTCCACCGGGAAACTGATCCGCAAGTCGGACCGCTCGACCATCGCCTTCAGCTCGCGGATCGCGTCGACCGCCGCCTCGCGCGGCACCGCGTACTCCATCTCCACGAAGCGCACCCGGCGCGGGCTGGTGAAGACCTTGTACGGGATGTCGGTGTACGAACGGGCCGACAGGGCGCGGCTGGAGAGCTTGGCGATGCCGGGGATGACGGCGGGCGCGGCCCTGCCGACCACGCAGGCGGCCTGGAAGACGCCGTTGGACAGCAGTTCGTCGTCGATCCAGCCGCGTACGGCGGGGACGGGCGCGGCCGGGCCCTGGCTGCGGTTGTTCCGCTTGGTGTTGCAACTGTCGGTGTGCGGGAACCAGTAGAACTCGAAGTGCTCGTTCTCCGTGGCGTGCTGCTCGAACTCCGCCATCACCCGGTCGAACGCCATCGGCTCCTCGCGCGCGGTCAGCAGGAAGACCGGCTCGACGGCGAAGGTGACGGCGCTGACCACGCCGAGCGCGCCGAGCCCGATCCGGGCGGCGGCGAAGACGTCGGGGTTCTCCTCGGCCGAACAGGTCAGCACCGAGCCGTCGGCGGTGACCAGTTCGAGTGCGGTGATCTGGGCGGCGATCGAACCGGAGTCACGGCCGGTGCCGTGCGTGCCGGTGCTGGTGGCGCCCGCCACCGTCTGCTCCATGATGTCGCCCATGTTCGTGAGCGACAGGCCCTCGGCGGCCAGCGCCGCGTTCAACTGCTTGAGCTGGACGCCCGACTCGACGGTGACGGTGCCCGCCGCGCGGTCGATGGCGCGGATCGCGGTCAGCCCCTCGGGGCGGATCAGCACCCCGTCGGTGGCCGCCGCGGCGGTGAAGGAGTGCCCGGAGCCGACCGCCTTCACCGGCAGGCCGTCCTCGGCGGCCCGCCGCAGCACGGCCGCCAGTTCGCCCACGGAGGCGGGCGCCACGGCCCGCGCCGGCCGGGCGGAGACGTTCCCCGCCCAGTTACGCCACGCCTTCTGTTCGGCCCTGCTTGTCGTGCGTGCCGTACTGCCCGTCGTGCTCATCGCGCGGCCCCTCCCGCTCCGGCGCCGGCTTGAGCCGGCGATACCCGAGAAACGCCACCGCCACGGCGAGGACCGCCGAGGCGGCGGGCACCGCGAAAGCCGCCGACGCCCCGTGCGAGTCGATCACCCGACCCGCCACCGAGGCCCCTGCGGCGACTCCGACCGCCATCCCCGTGGAGGTCCACGTGATGCCCTCGGTCAGTTTCGTCCGCGGTACCAACCCTTCGATCAGGCCCATCGCGGTCACCATCGTCGGAGCGATGGTCAGGCCCGAGAAGAACAGCGCCACGGCCAGAAACGGCAAGTTTCCGACCAGTAGTGGCGGGATCATACTCACAGTCATCAACGCGATGCCCAGCAGGAACCTCCCGGTGGGCGTCCCGCGCGGGGTCATCAGCCCGAAGACCAGCCCGGCCAGACACGATCCCAGGGCGTACGTCGCCAGCACCAGACTGGCCAGCGCCTTGTGCCCGCGCTCGTCCGCGAAGGCCACGGTGGCCACGTCGACCGCGCCGAACAGCGCCCCGGTGCCGACGAAGACGCCGGTGACCACCAGCAGCCCCGGCTCGCGCAGCACCGACCGGTCCGAGAGGCGGTCGCGCGGATGCGGCGGCGGCTCGGTGGCGTGCTGCGCGGTCAGCAGCAGTACGCCGGTGCCCAGGAAGACCGCGGCCAGCAGCGGGCCCGCCTCCGCGAACCAGGCCGTGCACAGCCCGATCGACAGGATCGGCCCGAGGATGAAGACGATCTCGTCCACCACCGACTCGAAGGAGTAGGCGGTGTGCAGGAGTTCGGGAGAGCCGCGGTGGATCCGCGACCAGCGGGCGCGCACCATGGCGCCCATGCTCGGCGTGCAGCCCGCGCCGACCGCGCACACGAAGTACACCCAGTCCGGCGAACCGGCCCGCACCGCGATCAGCAGGGCCGCCACCGACAGCACCGTCACGGCGCTCGCGGGACGCAGCACCCGCCGCTGTCCGTACCGGTCGACCAGCCGGGAGATCTGCGGTCCGATCGCCGCCCCCGACAGGGCCAGCGCGGCGGCGAGCGCGCCCGCGAGCCCGTACCTCCCGGTGACCTGGGAGATCATCGTCACGATGCCGATGCCCAGCATGGACAGTGGCATCCGCCCGATCAGCCCGGCGGCGGAGAACGCCTTGGTGCCGGGAGCGGTGAAGATCGCGCGATAGGGGCTGGACAAGGGCGCTCCCGGCGGCGTCGCCGAATTCTCGGTAAGGAACGTAGCTGGCGCGTACAGCTTACGAGTCCGCGCAACCGAATTGTGCCGCGCGGCGCCCCGGATTCCAGCGCGCGGATTCCACCGCGCGGAGGGCGCCCGCGGCGGCCACCGCGCGACCGTGTGAGCTCGTCCGGGGAGGCGGAGCGCGGCGGGATCGTCGCGGGGTGGCAGGATCGATGACATGTCCGATCAGCCGCCTCAGCGCGACCCCCACGACGCCGGCCCGTACGACGCCCTGCTGCTGCTCTCCTTCGGCGGCCCCGAGGGACCCGACGACGTCGTGCCCTTCCTGGAGAACGTCACCCACGGCCGGGGCATCCCCAAAGAGCGGCTGAAGGAGGTCGGGCGGCACTACTTCCTCTTCGACGGCGTCAGCCCGATCAACGCGCAGAACCGCGAACTGCTCGACGCGCTCCGCAAGGACTTCGCCGGGCACGGCCTCGACCTGCCGGTCTACTGGGGCAACCGCAACTGGGCGCCGTATCTGACCGACGCCCTGCGGGAGATCGCGCGGGCGGGCCACCGCCGGGTCCTGGTGCTGGCCACCAGCGCCTACGCCTCGTACTCCGGCTGCCGGCAGTACCGCGAGAATCTGGCCGCCTCGCTGGCCGTGCTGGCCCGGGAGGGCCTCCCGGTGCCGCGGGTGGACAAGTTGCGGCACTACTTCAACCACCCCGGCTTCGTCGAGCCGATGACCGAGGCGACGCTGGCCGCGCTGGACGCGCTGCCCGCGGACGTACGCGACGGCGCCCGGCTCGCCTTCACCACGCACTCGATCCCCACCTCGGCCGCCGACACCTCGGGACCCGTCGAGGGCCACGGCGACGGCGGCGCGTACGTCGCGCAGCACCTGGACACCGCCCGGGTGATCGCCGACGCGGTACGCGCCGCGACCGGCGTCGACCGGCCGTGGCAGCTCGTCTACCAGTCGCGCAGCGGCTCCCCGCAGATCCCGTGGCTGGAGCCGGACATCTGCGACCACCTCGAGCAGGCGCACGCGCAGGGCGCGCCCGCGGTCGTCATGGTGCCGATCGGCTTCGTCTCCGACCACATGGAGGTGAAGTACGACCTGGACACCGAGGCCGTCGCCAAGGCCGCGGAGCTGGGGCTGCCGGTCAGCCGCGCCGCGACCGTCGGCGCCGACCCGCGCTTCGCCGCCGCGGTGCGCGACCTGGTGCTGGAGCGGGCCGCGACCGAGCGGGGAGCGGCCCCGGCGCGCTGCGCGCTGGGCGCGCTCGGCCCCAGCCACGACATCTGTCCCGCGGGCTGCTGCCCGGCCAGGACCCCGCTGCCCGCCGCCGCCGGAACCGACTGACCGGTACCGACCGGAGCCGGGCGGCGGGACACGACCGGCAGGTACCGACCCCGCCCCGGAGACCGGCTGTGACCGGAACCGACTAAGGAGCCCCCCGTTGAGCCCCACCCCCGACGCGTCGTCGACCGAGCCCGCCGCGCTGCTGGAGATCGCCCTGGAAGCCGCGCGCAGGGCCGGTGAGCTGCTGCGCGACGGCCGCCCCGCCGACCTGGGCGTGGCCGCCACCAAGTCCAGCCCGATCGACGTCGTCACCGAGATGGACATCGCGGCCGAGAAGCTGATCACGTCCTACATCAGCGGTCTGCGCCCCGACGACGGCGTCCTCGGCGAGGAGGGCGCGAGCAGCGAGGGCACCAGCGGGGTGCGCTGGGTGATCGACCCGCTCGACGGCACGGTGAACTACCTCTACGGCCTGCCGTCCTGGGCGGTGAGCATCGCCGCGGAGGTGGACGGCGAGGCGGTGGCCGGTGTGGTGGCCGCCCCGATGCGCGGCGAGACGTACCAGGCGGTACGCGGCGGCGGCGCGTTCGTCAACGGCGAGCGGGCCCGCTGCCGTCCGGCCCCGGCCTTCTCGCACGCGCTGGTCGGCACCGGCTTCGGCTACCTGTCCGAGCGCCGGGCGGCGCAGGCGACGGTGGTGAGCGCCCTGCTGCCGCGGGTCCGGGACATCCGGCGCGGCGGCTCGGCCGCGATCGACCTCGCGGACGTGGGCTGCGGGCGGCTGGACGCGTACTTCGAGCGCGGCCTGAACCCCTGGGACTTCGCGGCCGGGGCGCTCTTCGCCCGCGAGGCGGGCGCGCTGACCGGTGGACGGCCGGGAGAGGCCGCCTCGGGCGAGCTGACGGTCGCGGCCCCCGGCGGCCTCTTCGAACCGCTCCAGGAGCTGCTGGACGGCTTGGGCGCCTGGCACGACTAGAGCCGTCGACACGGCGGCGGGGGCGGCGGGGCAGGTGGGGCGGACCGTGGCGCTCGCCGCGTTCGTAGGACCCCGCGGGGCTCGCAGCGCTCCCAGCGCGTGTCACGCCGACCGTCCGATGAGCGGCCGATATCCGCGCGTAGACATGCGAACGCCCCGGCACCTGTGAGGTGTCCGGGGCGTGCGGCTCGGGGTCAGCCGGTGTGGATCAGGCGACCTTCGGCCGTACGTCCACGCCGTTCTCCGACGCGAGTCGGCGGAGGTCTTCCAGTTCCGCCTGCTCGACGTCGGCGAGGAAGTCGTCGCCTGTCTCCCGGGCCCGGCGCAAATCGGTCTCCGTGCTGTGTATGCGCTGGAGGATTCCGGTGGTGAACGCGTCCATTAGGCGCCCCCTCGTCGTCGTCGTTGACACGGGGTGTGTCAAGCCAGGTACCACGCGAGGGAAACGCGTGGCGAGGCGTGGTGGGTGGGTGTGCAGTCGTCTTGCCCACCCGCTTCGGAGCGGAAACCTCCGTCGGCCGGAGGAATATTCCGTCGTCGGTCCCTTACCGCCGATTTACGGTCCTCAGGTGCAGGATGGTGGAGCATTCGCACAGCTCATGCCGTTCCGGCCGCGGCTCCGCGCCGCCGCAGGACCGCTCATGTCCCCCCGCTCTGGAAGGAACAGCGCCTTGCGCGTACTGGTCGTCGAGGACGAGCAACTGCTCGCCGATGCGGTTGCCACCGGGCTGCGCCGCGAGGCGATGGCCGTCGACGTGGTCTACGACGGCGGCGCCGCCCTGGAGCGGATCGGGGTCAACGACTACGACGTGGTCGTCCTCGACCGCGACCTCCCGGTCGTCCACGGCGACCAGGTGTGCCGCGAGATCGTCGATCTCGGCCTGCCCACCCGGGTGCTGATGCTCACCGCCGCCGGTGACGTCAGCGACCGGGTGGAGGGTCTTGAACTGGGCGCGGACGACTATCTGCCCAAGCCCTTCGCCTTCACCGAGCTGACCGCGCGGGTCCGCGCGCTGGGCCGTCGTACGACCGCGGCACTGCCGCCGGTCCTGGAGCGCTCCGGCATCAGGCTCGACCCCAACCGCCGCGAGGTCTTCAGGGACGGCGCGGAGGTGCATCTGGCGCCCAAGGAGTTCGCGGTCCTCGAAGTGCTGATGCGCAGCGAGGGCTCGGTGGTCTCCGCCGAGCAGTTGCTGGAGAAGGCGTGGGACGAGAACACCGACCCGTTCACCAATGTGGTGCGGGTGACCGTCATGACACTGCGCCGCAAGCTCGGTGAGCCTCCGGTGATCGTGACGGTCCCCGGTTCCGGTTACCGGATCTGATCCGCGTGGCGTCCCCCTCCGCCGGCTCCCCCGCGCCCGCACCGCCCTCGGCCCCGCCGACCCCGCCCAGGCCCCCCTGGGACCCGCTGCCGGGCGAGAGCCCGCTGCCCTGGCTGCGCCCGACCATCCGGATACGGCTGACCGTGCTGTACGGCGGCATGTTCCTGATCGCCGGTGTGCTGCTGCTGTGGATCATCTATCTGCTGGCGGCCCAGGCCCTGCACCAGGGCAGCGAGCCGCTGTTCACCGTCAACAGCGGCCGGGTCAACATCGTCAGCAACACCTGCCCGAGCCTGATCAACGAGACGGATTCGGGGCGCTTCAACTCCGCCCTGGCGCAGTGCATGGCCGTCCAGCGCGAGGCGGCGCTCAATGTGCTGCTCAAGCGCTCGCTGCTGGCGCTGATCGGCCTGGCCGTGGTGGCGCTGGTCTTCGGCTACGTGATGGCCGGGCGGGTGCTCGCGCCGCTCGGGCGGATCACCAGGACCGCGCGGGTCGTGGTCGGCTCCGACCTCAAGCGCCGGATCGAGCTGGACGGCCCGGACGACGAGCTGAAGGAGCTGGCCGACACCTTCGACGAGATGCTCGACCGGCTGGAGAGATCCTTCGACGCCCAGCGCCGCTTCGTGGCCAACGCCTCGCACGAGCTGCGCACACCGCTGGCGATCAACCGGACGCTGCTGGAGGTCCAGCTCTCCGATCCGGACGCCTCGGCCGACCTGTTGCAGCTCGGCAAGACCCTGCTGTCCACCAACGAGCGCAGTGAGCAGCTGGTCGAGGGCCTGCTGCTGCTCGCCCGCAGTGACAACGAGATCGTGGACCGCAAGCCGGTGGACCTGGCGGAGGCCGCCTCCCGGGCGCTCGACCAGACCCGCGCCGAGGCGCAGGGCAAGGGCGTGGAGCTGCGCTCCCGGCTCGACGGCGCGGTCGTCCAGGGAAACGGCGTGCTGCTGGAAAGGATCGCCCTGAACCTGGTACAGAACGCGGTGCGGTACAACGTGGCGGAGAACGGCTGGGTCGACGTCTCCACGGCCGTGGAGGGCGGTCAGGGGCTGCTCGTGGTCGCGAACACCGGACCGGTCGTTCCGGCGTACGAGATCGACAACCTTTTCGAGCCGTTCCGGCGTCTGCGTACCGAACGGACGGGAAGTGACAAGGGGGTGGGACTGGGACTGTCCATCGCGCGGTCGGTGGCACGGGCGCACGGAGGCGTCATCGTGGCCGAGCCGCGCGAGGGAGGCGGCCTGGTCATGCGGGTCGCGATCCCGTTGTGAACCGCGTCACGCCCAGGACGGCCACCGGCGACGACAGCACCGACGAGTGTTCGCTATGCGAGAAATTTCGCGGTCTGTTCCCCGCCGGGAACCGTTGTGATCGACAGCACATGCTATTGGAGGGACACCTACACACAGTGATCAAGACATTGGGGAAAAAGACCGGAAAATCCATGTTTCCCCAGGTCATGATCACGGGAAGTACACGTGATGGCACCCGCGACATACGACTTTCAGACTGTCGCGAGTGACGATCGGCCACCCGTGCGATCACCCCTTCGGGGGCGACCTTGGGTGTCGATTGAGTAACAGGCCTTGATGTGAGGCAAAATCTCCGCCTCGGGTCGGGCACAAGTCCGGCCTCCCGCGCGTTACGTGCGCTGGAGACACCGCAGACACCCACAGGGGGAGAGCGAAAAATGGCTACGGATTACGACACCCCACGCAAGACCGACGATGACGTCAACGAGGACAGCATCGAGGAACTGAAGGCCCGGCGGAACGAGAAGTCCACCTCCGCGGTGGACGTCGACGAGTTCGACCAGGCGGAGTCCCTGGAGCTGCCGGGCGCCGACCTCTCCAATGAGGAACTGTCGGTTCGCGTACTGCCCAGGCAGGCCGACGAGTTCACCTGCATGAGCTGCTTCCTGGTCCACCACAGGAGCCAGCTCGCGGCGGAGAAGAACGGCAACCCGATCTGCCGCGACTGCGCGGCCTGATCCGCGGGCGCGGTGACGGGCTCACGGCGGGACGGCCGGGCGGACGACGCCGGCCGGGCGCAGGACCAGGACCGGGACCGGGCACAAGGCCCGGTGGAGGGTCCGACGGAAGGCCGGGTGGAAGGCCGAGAAGGCGACGAGCGGGGCCGCAGGGCCTCGCTCGCGGCCACGACCGCGCGCGGGGCGCGCGGAATACGCAGCGGGGCGCGCTACGGCGGCAGGAAGGCGATGGCGGGCATGGGCTCGGTCGCCGAGCGGCTGATCGAGGTCGCCCCGCGCATCCCGGTGCGTGACCTGGCGACGCTGCGGGGGCAGTTTCCCGGTCTCGGCCCCGAGGACATCGCGGACCGGCTGATCGCCACCGCGGTGAAGGGCACCATGACCGTCGGCGCCGGTGTGGGCGCCGCCGCGATGCTGCCCACCCCGCCGGCGATGCCGGCCGAACTGACCGCCGAGACGCTCGGCGTCGCCGCGGTCGAGTTCAAACTCATCGCGGAACTGCACGAGGTCTACGGACTGCGTGTCCCGGGCAACTCCCGGGAGCGCGCGACCGCGTATCTATGGTCCTGGACCGAACAGCGCGGTATCGATGTGCTGAAACTCTCCACGGTCAACGTGGCCCTGGGCAGCAGCATGAAGAAGGAGATGCGCCAGCGGCTGCTGCGCCGCACGCTGCGCAATATGCCGACGCTGACGCCGTTCATGATCGGCGCGGCCGTCGGCGCGGTGATGAACCGCCGCGACACCCGCAAGCTCGCCCAGCGGATCCGCCACGACCTGCGCGCCGCGCAGCTCCCGTGGCCCGAGCTGCCGGCCGTCGGCGCACCGGCCGACGCGGCCCTGACCGGCACGCTGTGGCAGCCGCCCGCCATCGAGCCCTGACCGGCCGCGTGCGCCCCCGCGGGGGCCCGCCCGGCACCGTGCGGCCCGATCGGTTCTACTGGGGCGCCTTCACGGCTTTCAGCGCCTCCGCGAGCCGCTTCGGCGAACGCGTCGACAGATAGACGTACGGCGTCGGGTCGTCCGGATCGGTCACGTCGACCTTCAGCGCCGTCGGCACGTACGAGCGCAGCAGCATGTACGCCCGCGGGTCGGCCTTGTGGGAGCGCCAGGCCACCGTCTCCGCCGCGTCGAGCACGGTCGCCTCGCCCAGTGCCGCCAGCGGGATCCGGGCCTTGCCCGCCACCAGCGAACCCGCCACCACGCGGATCCGCGCGGACCCGTACGAGCTGACCGCCATCATGGCGACGGCCGCGCCGGCCGCGAGCCCGGCCAGCATCGGCAGCGGGCCGAACGGGAAGAGGATCAGCGCCATCGCCACACCCACCCCGGCGGCCAGGAACCACCAGGAGCGCGGCACGGTGAGACGTTCGTCGTAAGGCTGCATGGCACCAGACTGCCATGCGGTCCTGTGCTATCTGCCGCGAAGGCGCGCCAGCGCACGGGTGACCCTCGGCGGCGCCTGCCGCAGCCCGGTGGCGAGCTGCTTCGCCCAGTCGGAGGCCGCCGTCGGCGCCACCGCGTCCAGCACCGCGGTCGAGCGGGCGCCGCCGCCCACCAGATAGCGCGGCAGCGGGTGCCGGGCGGTCAGCGCCTTGCGCACCGCGAGCGCCACCGGGCGCGGCCCCGGCAGGTCGCGGCTGCCGCGCAGCACGTCCCCGGCCGCCGCGTACTGCTCCTGGTACGCCGACGCCCGCTCGTCGGGCAGCAGCCCGGCGCCGGTCTCCCAGATGCCGGTGCCGTAGGAGCCCGGCTCGATCAGCGAGACCTGCACGCCGAACGGCGCGGTCTCCATCCGCAGCGCGTCCGTCACCGACTCCAGGCCGCGCTTGCTCGCGCAGTACCAGCCGAGCATCGGCAGCGACACCCGCCCGGCGATCGACGACACGTTGACGATCCGGCCCGCCCGCCGGTCCCGCATCGCGGGCAGCACCAGGCGGGCGATCCGCGCGGGCGCCACCAGATTGGTCTCCAGCTGGCGCCGTACCTGCTCGTCGTCCACGTCCTCCACCGCGCCCGGCTGCGCGAACCCCGCGTTGTTGACCACCGCCCACGGCCCGCCGTCGGTCATCGTGGCGATCTCGGTGAACGCCCGGACGCAGGACGTCGCGTCGGCCACGTCGAGCACCGCGGTGCGCACCGCCGCGCCGGTACGGTCGACCGCCGCGCGCAGGGCCCGCGCGTCCCGGTCGTTGCGGACCGTGCCGATCACGTCGAAGCCGCAGTGCGCCAGCTCCAGCGTGATGGCACGGCCGATGCCGCGTCCGGCTCCGGTGACGACGACGGACTGGCCTACTCCTGGGGACATGCGCGCGCTCCGGTGCTACCAGATGACAACGGGGGGACTGCGGGGGCGGTACGAGGGTGGTACAGGGGGCGGTTTCCGCCGGCCGCCGGGCGGCTCCCCCGGGACCAACGGACACCGGCAGGGAAAGGATCCCGCGGAAGGGTAGGGTCTCGGGCGTGAGTGGAGCGAACACACCCAGAAGCGCCGGACGGTCGTCGTTGACGCCGCCGCCCGACGCCACCGCGCCCACGCGGCACCCGGACGCCCCGGCGCCGGGCGAGCTGCTCGGGGCGCACTACGACCAGTGCTTCGGCTGCGGCGAGGGTCTGCCGCACGGGCTGCACCTGGCGGCGCGGGCGGGCGAGGGCGTCAGCGTCACCGCCGAGTTCACCGTCAAGCCCGCCCACCAGGGCGCGCCGGGCCTCGCCCACGGCGGGGTCCTGGCCACCGCGCTGGACGAGACGCTGGGCTCGGTCAACTGGATGCTGCGCGCCATCGCCGTCACCGGACGGCTGGAGTCGGACTTCCTGCTCCCGGTCCCGGTCGGCGCCACGCTGTATCTGTCGGCGCGCTGCACCGCGGTCGCCGGACGCAAGATCTACAGCTCGGCCGAGGGCCGGATCGGCGGCCACGACGGGCCGGTCGCGGTCCGCGCGGAGGCGCTGTTCGTCGAGGTCAAGCTCGACCACTTCACGCAGAACGGCCGCGCGGAGGAGATCCGCGCGGCGATGTCGGACCCCGACCAGGTGAAGGTCGCCCGCGCCTTCGAGGTGAACCCATGAGCCGTGAGCCGCTGCGCCTCGTCAGCGAGGTGAACCCGTGAGCACAGAGCGACAGCCGGTGGACGTACTGCTGCACCGGCTCGACGAGTCCGTGCCCGTACCGTCCTACGGGCATCCCGGTGACGCGGGCGCGGACCTGACGACCACGCTGGCGGCGGACCTCGCGCCCGGCGAGCGCGCGGTCCTGCCCACCGGGGTGTCGATCGCCCTGCCCGACGGGTACGCGGCCTTCGTGCATCCCCGCTCGGGGCTGGCAGCGCGCTGCGGTGTGGCCCTGGTGAATGCCCCGGGAACGGTGGATGCCGGGTACCGTGGAGAGATCAAGGTGATCGTCGTCAACCTCGATCCGCGCGAGACCGTGCGGTTCGAAAAGGGTGACCGGATCGCCCAACTGGTCGTCCAGCAGGTCGAGCGGGTCCGTTTCCATGAGGTGGCGGAGCTGCCCGGCTCTGCCAGGGCCGCGGGGGGCTTCGGCTCCACGGGGGGTCATGCCGCGGTGGAGACGCCGTCGGCCGACACGTCCAGAGTCGGATTCGCATCGGTCGTTGCAGACCGGGAAGGACAGTGACCGTGTTCCGTCGTCGCAAGGAGCGCGAAGACGACCTCGACGAGCTCGACGAGGCCGCAGGCCCTGACGAGCAGGTCGAGGACGCCGAGGAGTCGGACGACTCCGGTGAGTCCCTCCGGTACAACCTTCCGCCCGCCCCGAGGCCCGACGGCCCGTGGGACCTGAGCGAGGTCAGTGAGCCCGGCGAGGGCCGCGTCGACCTCGGCGGACTGTTCGTGCCCGGAGTCGAGGGCATGGAGCTGCGGGTCGAGGTCGCGGGCGAGTCCATCGTCGCCGCGACCGTGGTGCTGCGGGACAGCGCCGTGCAGCTCCAGGCGTTCGCCGCCCCCAAGTCCGAGGGCATCTGGGGCGAGGTCCGCGAGGAGATCGCCGCCGGTATCACCCAGCAGGGCGGCATCGTCGACGAGCTGGAGGGGCCGCTCGGCTGGGAGCTGCGGGCCCAGGTGCCCGTCCAGCTCCCCGACGGCACCAATGGCGTGCAGCTCGTGCGGTTCATCGGCTGCGACGGCCCGCGCTGGTTCCTGCGCGGAGTGATCTCCGGCCAGGGCGCGGTGCAGCCCGCCGCCGCCGGTGTGCTGGAGTCCGTCTTCCGCGACACCGTGGTGCTGCGCGGCGACACCCCGATGGCGCCGCGCGACCCGATCGTGCTGAAGCTGCCGAACGACGCGCAGATGGTGCCGGACGGCGCCGCGCCGACCGAGCAGGGCGAGCCGTCGAAGTTCGGCGACGGCATCGACCCGCTGCGCCGCGGCCCGGAGATCACCGAGCTGCACTGAGGCGTCGCTCCGCGTACGCGCCGTTCGCGGCCTTCGTGGCCCCTCGTGGCCCGGATCCGTTCCCACGGGTCCGGGCCACGGCGTTTGCGCGTACCGTCCACGGCGTTTGCGCGTACCGTACGGATACGCGACGGCCGTACGGTGGCCGGCGCGCCGCGGGCGGGGGCCGGCAGGGGATGCGGCCAGGACGGGGAGGACGCATGAGCGAGGGGTCCACGGGACGTGCGGCGACGGCGGTCGCGGACGGTCCGCCGTCCGGGGACATGGTCGTCGTCGAGGATCTGCGCCGCACCTACGGCAGCGGCGACACCGCCGTGCACGCCCTGCGCGGTGTCTCGTTCTCCGTCCCGCGCGGCGAACTCGTCGCGCTCAAGGGCCGTTCGGGCTCGGGCAAGACCACCATCCTCAACCTCGTGGGCGGTCTCGACAGCCCCGACGGCGGCCGGATCATGCTCGACGGCACCGATCTGGCCTCGCTCGGCGACGACGAACTGCTCGCCCTGCGCCGGGACCGTATCGGCTTCGTCTTCCAGTCCTTCGGGCTGCTCCCCATCCTCAGCGCCGCCGAGAACGTGGGGGTCCCCATGCGGCTGCGCAAGACCCCGCCGCGTGAGCGCGAGGAGCGCGTCGAACTCCTCCTGGCCCTCGTCGGCCTCGCCGACCACGCCGCCCAGCGCCCCGGCGAACTCTCCGGCGGCCAGCAGCAACGCGTGGCCATCGCCCGCGCCCTCGCCAACCGCCCCGTCCTGCTCATCGCGGACGAGCCCACCGGGCAGCTCGACGCCGACACGGGCCTGGCCGTCATGGAGTTGCTGCGCGCGGTCGTCCGCAGCGAGTCCGTCACCGCCCTCGTCGCCACCCACGACACGCAGCTCCTCGCGCTGGCCGACCGCGTCCTGGAACTGCGCGACGGGCAGATCGTCCAGACCACGGACTGAGCGGCCTGACGCGGGTCAGGCCGGTACGGATCAGGCCGCTTTCCGGATCAGGCAGCTTTCCGGGTGAGACAGCTCCGGGACAGGCCGCTTTCCGGTCAGGCCGCTCCGGCAAGCAGTGAGGCGGCGTCGGCGAGGACGAGACCGGCCGCCCCGCGGACCTCGGCGCCGTCCCCGAGGCCGCCGGTGACGATCTCCAGGCCCTCCGCGGCGGAGGGAAGGGTGTGGCGGCGGACACCGGCCCGCATGGGTTCGAGGATGTCGGCGCCCGCGGCGGCGAGGTCGCCGCCGACCACGATCAGGCGCGGGTTGAGGAGGGTGACGAGCGTGGCGAGCGCGCGGCCCACGGCGTCTCCCGCGTCGCGGACGGCGCGCAGGGCGCCGGTGTTGCGGTCCCGGATGAGGGCGGGGAGGTCACGGGGTGCGACGGTCTCGCCCCAACTGTCGGACAGCAGGCGGGCGATGGCGACCGGACTGGCGACGGTCTCCAGGCAACCGCGGTTGCCGCAGCGGCAGATGAGGCCGTCGGTGATGAGCGGGAGATGGCCGATCTCCCCGGCGAGGCCCCGTGAGCCGAGCAGGAGGCGGCCGTCGCTGACGATGCCCGCGCCGATACCGGCGGAGAGCCGGACGTAGACCATGTCGCCCGCCTGCCGTCCGGCGCCGTACATGCGCTCGGCGAGGGCGCCGGCGTTGGCGTCGTTGGTGACGCGGACCGGCAGCGAGGTGCGGTGGCGCAGTTCGTCGGTGAGGCGCAGGCCGACCCAGCCGGGCATGATGCCCTCGGCGCCGAGGGCGCCGCTGCCCTTCTCGACCGGGGAGGCGATTCCGGCGCCGATGCCGAGGACGCGTTCGCGGGCGACGCCGGTTTCCTGGAGAGCGCGGCCGACGAGGACGGCGACCAGGTCGAGGGTCTCCTGCGGGGCGCGGTCCACGTCCTTGGCGACCCAGTGCTCCCACAGGACGGCGCCGAACAGGTCGCAGAGGATGACGCGTACGTGCTGGTGGCCGATGTCCGCGCCGATGGCGTAGCCCGAGCTGGGGACCAGCGAGAGGGACTGGGCGGGCCGTCCGGTGCGGCGGGGCTCCGGCTCCTCGGGGCCCTCGTCCTCGGTGACCAGGCCGACGGTGATGAGGTCGGCGATCAGCGAGGAGACGGTGGCCCTGGACAGGCCGGTGACGCGCACGAGTTCGGGCCTGCTGCTGCGTGCGGTGGTGTGCAGGGCCTCGAGGACCCGGAGCCTGCCGACCTCGCGGAGATTGACTGGAGTGTCGATCACTGCCCCCCGGATGTGTGACGTCTCGGCAACCGCACGGTGCCCTGTTGCCGTCACCGACGTCAAGAGCCTTGACTTATGCCGAAGTTCAGGCAGAAACTGCCGAACTGTTCTATCCGGCGCCGTGAGTTTCAGTCGATGCCGGATGAATAACGATTCACGGCCCGTACCAGGAGCGGCATTCCGCCAGGAGGACGTACGTGACGACGACACCACCCCCGGTCCCCGCGCTGCGGATCGGCATGGTCGGCCATGCCTTCATGGGCGCGGCGCACTCCCACGCCTGGCGCACCGCGGGCCGCTTCTTCGACCTGCCGGTACGGCTCGAACTCACCGCCGTCTGCGGCCGGTCGGCCCAGCGGGCGGCGTCGGCCGCCGAGCGGTACGGCTGGGGGTCGTACGAGACGGACTGGCGGGCGCTGGTGGCGCGGCCGGACATCGACGTGGTGGACATCTGCACGCCGGGCGACAGCCACGCGCGGATCGCGGAGGCGGCGCTCGCGGCGGGCAAGCACGTGATGTGCGAGAAGCCGCTGGCCAATTCGGTGGCGGAGGCCGAGGCGATGGTCGACGCGGCGCACAAGGCCCGGCAGGCCGGGGTGCGTTCGATGGTGGCCTTCAACTACCGCCGGGTGCCCGCGCTGGTGCTGGCGCGGCGGCTGATCGAGGAGGGCAGGCTGGGCACGATCCACCAGGTGCGGGCGCAGTACCTCCAGGACTGGCTGGTCGACCCGGAGTTCCCGCTGGCCTGGCGGCTGCGCAAGGACCGCGCCGGGTCAGGGGCGTTGGGCGATCTCGGCGCGCACAGCATCGACGCGGCGCAGTATCTGACGGGTCAGCGGATCAGCTCGGTCGGCGCGCTGCTGGAGACCTTCGTGACCGAACGGCCGCTGCCGGAGTCGGCGAGCGGTCTGTCGGGCAAGGGCGGTTCCGAGCGCGGCCGGGTCACGGTGGACGACGCGGCGCTGTTCACCGCGCGGTTCGACGGCGGCGCGATCGGCGTGTTCGAGGCGACCCGTTTCGCCACCGGGCACAAGAACGCCATGCGGATCGAGGTCAGCGGCTCGCGCGGCACGCTCGCCTTCGACGCCGAGTCGATGAACGAGCTGGCCTTCCACGACCGTTCCGAGGATCCGGACACCGCCGGTTTCCGCCGCGTTCTGGTCACCGAGCCCACCCACCCCTACCTTGACGCGTGGTGGCCGCCAGGCCATCTGATCGGCTACGAGCACTCCTTCACGCACCAGGTGCGCGATTTCGCCGAGGCGGTGGCGGGCGGTACGGATCCGCGGCCGTCGTTCGCCGACGGGCTCCAGGTGCAGCGGGTGCTGGCGGCCGTGGAGACCAGTGCGGCGGCCCTCGGCGTGCACATCCCGGTGCCCGCTCCTCAGTCCTGAAGCCCCGATCCCTGGAGGACGCACATGGCCCGACCCGTCACGCTCTTCACCGGCCAGTTCGCCGACCTGCCCTTCACCGAGGTGTGCGCGCTCGCCTCGCGGTGGGGGTACGACGGCCTGGAGATCGCCTGCTGGGGTGACCACTTCGACGTGGAGGCGGCGCTCAGCGACGACGCGTATCTGCCGCGGCTGCGCGACACCCTGGACAAGCACGGACTCAAGAGCTGGACCATCTCCTGCCATCTGACCAGCCAGGCGGTCTGCGACCATCCGATCGACGAGCGGCACCGCGGCATCCTGCCCGCCCGTATCTGGGGCGACGGCTCGCCCGAGGGGGTGCGGGAGCGGGCGGCGGAGGAGATCAAGAACACCGCGCGGGCCGCCGCGGCCTTCGGCGTGGACACCGTGGTCGGCTTCACCGGTTCGTCGATCTGGCACACGGTGGCGATGTTCCCGCCGGTGCCGGAGGAGATGGTCGACCGCGGATTCGCGGACTTCGCCGACCGCTGGAATCCGATCCTGGACGTCTTCGACGAGGTCGGGGTCCGGTACGCGCACGAGGTGCACCCGGGCGAGATCGCGTACGACTACTGGACGACCGTGAGGACCCTGGAGGCGATCGGCCACCGCCCGGCCTTCGGGCTCAACTTCGACCCCAGCCACTTCGTGTGGCAGGACCTGGACCCGGTCGGCTTCCTGTACGACTTCCGCGACCGTATCTACCACGTGGACTGCAAGGAGTCGGTCAAGCAGTTCAACGGCCGCAACGGGCGGCTCGGTTCGCATCTGCCGTGGGGCGACCCGCGGCGCGGCTGGGACTTCGTGTCGACCGGGCACGGCGACGTGCCGTGGGAGCCGGTCTTCCGGATGCTCAACAGCATCGGGTACGAGGGGCCGATCTCGGTGGAGTGGGAGGACGCGGGGATGGACCGGATGACGGGCGCGCCCGCCGCGCTCGCGCATGTACGGGCGCTGGCCGCGATCGAGCCGCCCGCGGCCTCCTTCGACTCGGCGTTCAGCTCGTCCTCATGAACGTCTGGGATCGTCGCTGCCGTCCTGCGGCTCCTCCCGGCGGGCCCGGTCCTGACAGGCTGGCCGGCCGGGCGGCGCTCGGCGCGGCCGGCCCCCCCCCCGGGGGGGCCGGGCCCCCCGGCGGGTGGCCCCCCCCGCGGCGGGGGGGCAACGGGGACTGGGGCCCGGGTGTGGTGCCGCGGGGTTGTGACCGTT
>NZ_JBIBFQ010000011.1:68471-149780 GCF_042955955.1 Streptomyces sp. NPDC008317 | reverse complement strand
TTAGCTCGGTGGGTGCGGGGGCCCCCCCGGGGGGGGGCCCGGGGGGGGGCGGCGGGGGGCGGGGGGGCGCGGGGGGCGGGGGGGGGGGGCCCCCCCCCCCCGGGGGGGGGGCCCCCCCCCGCCGCTGCGTGTCAGCCGCCGATCGCGATCGAGAACAGGTGCATGGCGACCTGGTGGTCGACCTGCGTCTTGCTCACGTTGGGCAGGGTGATCGCCTGGACGGTCTTTCCGGGCAGCAGGTCCACGGTGGCCGCGGAGATGTGCACGGTCTGCTGCTGCTGTCCGCCGCCGTTGTTGAGGTAGGGCGTGCTGGCGGCGAAGTCGCTGCCCTGCGACGGTGATCCGGCCCACCAGTCGGACAGGGCCAGCGCGTAGGTCTGCGTGGTCCCGTCGGTGTAGACGATGGTGCCGGTGCCGGAGGTGGCGCCGAAGGCGCTGGTGCCCACAAAGCCCAGCTTGGTTCCGGTGCCGGTGATCTCGACGGCCTGGCCGCCGGCCACGGCGTTGTCGGGGTCCCCGGTGCCCGCGGTGGCGGGCCAGGGGAAGGACACCCCGTCGTGGTCGGTGTTCTGGCCCGCGTGCCAGCCCAGGGCGGCCAGCGCCTGGAGCGAGAAGCTGGCGCCCTCGCCGTCCAGGCTGCCGGTCGTGGTGTGGGCGTCGTCGCTGATGCCGGAGTTGTTGTAGGCGGCGGTCAGTGACGCGTACGGCACGGTGACGGGTGCCTGGGCGCTCTCCTCCCCCGAGGGGGTGATGACGGTGGCGTCCAGGGTGAAGCTGTCGGGGTCCGCACCGGCCGGGACGGTCACCTGCCAGGTGGTGGTGGCCTTCTGGCCCGCGCCGACGGTGTCGAAGGTCGCCGGGCTGGTGGCCGTGGCCGTCCAGCCCGCCGGGGTGGCGAGCGTGACCGACACGTTCCGCACCGCGGACGCGGCGCCGTTGGTGTAGGTGGTGGTCGCGGTCAGGGTGCTGCCCGCCTTGGCGATCGGCAGCGCCTTGAGCGTGAGGGTGCCGCGGACCACGACCGGGGTGGAGCCGGTGACGCCGCCCACGGTCGCCGAGACGGTGGCGACGCCGTCGGCCACGGCGTGCACCAGGCCGTTCTTGTCGACGGTGGCGACCGCCGGGTCACTGCTGCGGTACGTGACCTTGGCGGTGGACAGGTCGACGAAGGACTGGTCGTTGTTGACGGCCTCCACGACGTCGTCCGCGGTGACGGACAGGTCGCGCTGTTCCTTCGCCGGGTTGGTGTCGTCCTTGATCCACTTGTTCTTGCCGGTGAGCGAGAAGGTCTGGCCCGCGTCGTGGACGACGCTCTCGGGCTGCACGGTGACGTAGCGCACCTTGGGCGTCAGAGTGCCGCTGATCCTCACGTTCGCGGTGCCCGCCGGGTGCGCGGAGTCCGGGCCGAGCCGGAACGCGTAGGTGCCGTTGTGGACGGTCTGCCGGGAGCTCTTGGCGTCCCAGAAGGACAGGTCGGCGGCCTTGACGGTGATGGTCAGGTGCTGGCTCTTGCCGGGCCCCAGCACCTTGGTCTTGGCGAAGCCCGCCAGCCGCTTGGCGGGCAGTTCCACGCCGGGGACGGTGAAGGGGGTCGCCGCGTAGAGCTGCGCGACCGTGGCGCCCGCCGTCTTGCCGGTGTTGGTGACGTCCACGCCGATCTTCACGGTGCCGTCCGGCGTGATCTGCGTCTTGTTGGCGCTGACCGAGGTGAAGGAGAAGGAGCTGTAGCTGAGTCCGTAGCCGAAGGGGTACGTGGGGGCGCCGGTGAAGTACTGGTACGTACGGCCGAGGCCGCCGGTGGCGCTCGGGGTCAGCCCGTAGTTCTGCTTGTCGGGGAGCTGTGAATCGTCCTTGTACCAGGTGAAGTTGAGGTGCCCGGACGGGTTGACGTCGCCGAAGAGCACATGGGCGAGCGCGGTGCCCTGCGACTGGCCGTTGTAGCCGCTGAAGACGATCGAGGAGACCGGTGAGCCGGCGGCGGCCTCCTTCTGGATGTCGACCGGGCCGTCGGACTGGATGACCAGGGCGAGCTTGTCGGTGCCGAGCGCCGACGTCTGGTCGATCAGCGACTGGTAGTTGCCGGGCATGTTCAGGTTGTCGCGGTCGTTGCCCTCGTCGCCGTTGGCCTGGGTGGTGCCGACGAACAGCACCACGAGGTCGGCGGCCTTGATGTCGGCCTTGGTCTTGTCGGAGAGCACCGCGGCGGCGGTGCCGGTGGACGAGGTGCCCGCCGCGTCGTAGACCACGGACGCCGTGGGGTCGATCGCGTGGATCTCGTTCTGGATGCCGCGCAGCGGGCTGGTCCGGTAGGTCGGGTCACCCGAGTACAGGCCGAGCGTCGCGGTGTTGGCGAGGTCGCCGAGGACGACGACCTTCTTGGTGGTGGCGGGGTCGGCGGGCAGCAGTTTGCCGCCGCCCGAGGCCCGCTTGTCGTTCTTCAGCAGCACCAGGGAGTTGTCGGCGACCGTGGTGGCGAGCGCCTGGTGGGCCGGGCTCTCGATCTGGTCCTTGGTGATGTTCGTGTACGACACCGCGCTCGCCGGGTCGAACTCGCCGGTCTCCATGCGGATGGTGAAGACCTTCACCAGGGCGGTGTCGACCACGCCCTCGCTGAGCGCGCCCGCCTCGATGGCCTCCTGGATGTTGGCGGTGGTCGCCTCGTCACCCGTGCAGTTGAGGTCGGTACCGGCCCGCAGCGCGTACGCCTGGCCGCCGGCCTGACCGGACATCGTGGTGCCGGTGGCGGTCTCGGTCCACGTCGGGTTGTCCTTGTGGTCGGTGGTCCAGCCGGGCGGCGCCCAGTCGTGACCGCCGGGGAACTGCCGCCAGTTGGTGCTGACCGCGCCGCAGTCGGAGGTGATGTACCCGTTGAACCCGTAGGTGCGCTGGGCGAGTTGGTTGGTGGTGTAGGTGTCGGAGACCGACGGGGTGCCGTTGATCGCGTTGTACGACGTCATGAGCCCGGACACGTGCGCGTCCTCGATCAGCGAGCGGAACTGCGCGGTGTAGTAGTCGCGCAGGTCGGTGTCGTTGACGTCGGAGCTGATGCCGGTGCGGTTGTCCTCGACGTTGTTGAGCGCGTAGTGCTTGGCGGTGGAGGCGACCTTCAGATAGCCGGTCTTCGAGGTGCCGTCGGGGTTGTTGCCCTGGTAGCCGTCGACGAACTGGCCGGCCATCTGCCCGACGAAGTACGGGTCCTCGCCGAACGCCTCGTCGGTCCTGCCCCAGCGCGGGTCGCGGTCGAGGTTGACTGTCGGCGCCCAGTAGGTCAGCGAGCCGTAGTCGTCGGCGGACGGGCCGAGGTTGTTCTGGCCGGTGCCGAAGAGCGACTTGTCGACGAAGCCGCGCACCTCGTCGGAGATCGCGGTGCTCTCCTGGTAGAGCAGCGCCGGGTCCCAGGACATGGACGAGGCGAAGTTGGTCGGGAAGCTGGTGGCGTGGACGCCGCCCTGCGCCCCGCCGTTGTTCTGGTTGGCCCCGAGGGTGTTGACGCCGTGCTGGCCCTCGCTCCAATACGTGTACTGCTGGACGCCCAGCCGGGGGATGGCGGGGCCGCTGTTGGTGCTGAGCTGCTGGACCTTCTCCTGCAAGGTCATCCTCGACACCAGGTCGGCGGCCCGCTCCTGGAAGGAGTAGTGGGTGTCGAGGTAGACCGGGGTGGCGGCGACCGCCTCCTGTGGGGTGTTCGCGGCCGCGCTCGGGCCGAAGCCCGCCGTCAGTCCGATCGCACACGCCATGGCGCAGACCGCGGCCAGTCCCGCGCGTCGGCGCTTTCGCTCGTCCATCCTGCCTCCGTCGTCATCGAGCAGCATCGAGCAGATGCCGGTACCGACTTCGGTGCAAGTCCGAAGGAAGTCCGGGTCTCGCGTCATCAGTTGGGCAGTGTGTTGCCATCTTTGACGCAGCGTCAAGACAAAGAACGCGATCGGACCGGCATTTTTTGACTTCTCGCTGCAAAAAGCTGGAAGCGGGCTGCTCACCGGCCTGTGCCCGGAGCCGGTCCGGGCTCGGGTCGCGGTCAGGGCCGCTCGCGCCCGCGCAGCCGGGGGGTGAACGTGGCGTGGAAGATGGTCGACGCGGCGCCGACGGCGGCGGCCTCGGCGCTCAGCACCGAGCGCTCCACCTCGACCCGGCGCAGCCTGCGGGCGGTGGGGAATTCGTTGACGGCGCGGCCGATCTCGTCCAGGTAGAAGTCGGCGACGTCGTCGGTGAAGAACGGGCCGCCGAGCACGATGAGGTCGATGTCCAGGAGGTCGACCAGGCCGAGCGCGCCGCGTCCGACGGCGCCCGCCACCTCGCGCAGCGCGGCCGTCGCGGCCGGGTCACCGGCCGCCGCGGCCCGGCCGACCTCCCGGTAGGCGGCGGTGCTGCCGCGGGCGGCGTCGGCGGCGGGCAAGCCGCGGCGGACCGCGAAGTCGGTCACGGAGACCGGCGGATTGCACTCGGGCAGCAGCTCGGGCCGCCCGTCGGCGTCCACCCGGCCCAGCGCGATGGCGCAGAGCTGCCCAAACTCACCGGCGTTGGCGCTGACGCCCCGGTAGAGGTCGCCGTTGAGGTAGAGCCCGGAGCCGACGCCCGTACCGAGGTAGAGGTACGCGAAATCGCGGGCCCTGCGGTCGCGGCCGATCCACCGCTCCCCCGCCGCCGCGGCCAGCGAGTCCTTCTCGATGATCACCGGGCACGGGAAGTGGTCCTTGAGGAGGTAGAGCAGCGGCAGGTCGTTCCAGGCCGACAGCAGCGGCGGGCCGAGCACCGTACCGGAGGCGATGTCGACCGGGCCCGGCACCGCGACGCCGATGCCGAGGAAGCCGTCCTCGCGGACCGCGCCGCCCGCCTTTTGCAGCGTCTCGCGGCCCAACTCAACCACCTGCGCGACGAATTCGGCCGGGTCGATGTCGGCGCTCACCGGCCGGGTGCGGGTGCAGACGATCGCGCCGTCGAGGTCGATGACGACGGCGGTCAGCACCTCGGGGTCGATGTGCAGGCCGAGCGCGTGCGCGGCGGTGCCGCTGAGCCGCACCGGGGTGCGGGGCTTGCCCGAGGTGGCGCGCCGCTGCGCGTCCTCGACGAGGATGCCGCGGTCGAGCAGCGAGCGGGCGATCCGGGAGACCGACTGCTGGGTGAGTCCGGTGCGGTGGGCGATCTCGCCGCGGGTGATGGTGCCGGACAGCCGGACGGTCTCGATCACCACGCACTCGTTGAAGGAGCCGAGGTCGATCTGGTTGACGCCGCTGAACGAGGGCGGGTGCGCGACGGCCTCGGGGGTGTGCGGGGCGCGCAGGTGGCCCGCGACGTTCTCGCGCAGCCAGCGGACCGGGCCCGGCGCGCCCGCGGTCTGCCGTTCCAGCGCGGCGACCAGGTCGAGGTAGACCCGCCGGGAGGACTCGGGGTGGCTGGTGCTGTCCAGGGCGATCATGGCGCGCAGGAAGCCGCGCCAGGTGGAGCGGGCCGGGAGCTGGTGGAAGGTCACCGGCGTGGTGCCGGGCGGGGGCGCGGAGATCCGGCCGGTCTCCCAGAGGGTGATCGCGTGCAGGGCGATGTCCGGGTGGTGTTCGGCCGCCGCCGCGAGGTAGCCGGTGAGCCCGAGCGGCGGCGGGCCGCCGGGGTCCGGGGCCACGGCCAGGCGCATCCCGTCGAGGGCCCGGCCGAGTCCGGCCAGGACGTCCTCGCCGATGACGGTGGCCGCGGGTCCCGGCGCCGGGGCCGCGGCGCGGGTGCCGGCGAGCAGGACGGCGCCGCGCGCGTCGGCGTACAGGCCCATCACCCACACGTCGGTGCCGGGCAGCGGCGGTCTGGTCGGTACGTGCGGAGCGGGTGTCGTCTCGTCCGCGGTGAGCTGCCAGCGGCGTCTGATCGCGGCCACCGTGGCGTGGGACAGGCCCAGTTCGCGGGCGATGGCCCGGCTGGCGCCGCTGCCGCCGGGCGCGAGCAGTGCCCGGGTGACCACCTCGGCCTCGTCCACGGTGGCGGGTCTGCCGGTGCGGGGCCGCTGTTCGAGGCCGCGCAGCCCCGCGCTCTGCCAGCGGTGCCGCCAACTGCCCACGGTCTGCCGGGAGACGCCGAGCCGCCGGGAGATCTCGGCGTCCCGCAGTCCTTCGGCGGCGAGCAGGACGACCCTGGCGCGGGTGGCCAGCGGACCGTCGCCCGCGGCCCACTGGCGCAGCAGGTCCCGCGTCCGCGCGTCCGGCGGTCCCGGCGGGCGCCGCTCGTCGGGGAAGGTGGGCAACGCCCTGTCCTGCGACGGCACTTCGGGGAGCGGCGAGTGGGGTGTTTCAGGCAACGCGGCCCTCCTGGCCTTCGCGGGGGCGGACCAGCCGCAGGGTGAGGACCTGGAACGGGCGGAGCGTCAGCGGGGTGCGTCCGTCGTCGTGCGGGTGGTCGGCGAGCCGTTCCTCCAGCAGATCCGTCTCCTGGACGGCCGTCGCGGGGAAGCCCGCGGTCAGCACGGTGCGGGCCCGCCCGCCGCGCGACTCGTACAGCCGGACCACGACGTCGCCGCTGCGGTCGTCGGCGAGTTTGACCGTCTCGACCACGACGTCGGGGTGGTCGACGGCGACCAGCGGGGGCGGTGACGCCGCGTCAGAAGCGTTGCCGGGAGGGGAATCGGGTCGGGTGACGGCGCCGGTGTCCGGGCCGGGGCGCAGCGGCAGGTGCAGCGCGTAGCCCTCGGAGACGGCGTCGTCCACGTCGGCGCCGGGCCGCAGCCGGTGCCGGAAGCGCTGGAGTCCGCGGTCGGCGTGCGGGTCGGGGCTGCGCGGGGCGCGCAGCAGCGTGCTGCGCACGACGGTGGTGGTGCCGCCGTCCTCGCGGGTGTGCCGTGTCACGTCGTAGCCGTACGTCGAGTCCCCGGCGAGCGCGACGCCCCAGCCGTGCTCGCCGACGTGGATCCAGCGGTGCGCGACCGACTCGCGGCGGGCCGCGTCCCCGTCGGTGTTCCCGTGCGTGGGGCGCGCGACGTGGCCGAACTGCGTTTCCGCGCGGCTGTGTTCCGCGTGCACGTCCAATGGCCAGGCGGCCTTGAGCACGGTGTCCTGCTCGCGCCAGTCGACCTCGGTGTCGACGGTCAGCGCGTGGCTGCCCGCGGTCAGCGTCAACTCCTGTACGACGGTGGAGCGTCCGGTGCCGCGCAGTATCCGCAGCCGGGCCAGCAGCGGTCCCGCGGCGGTGACCTCCACCCGGTCGGCCCGGTCCAGATCGCGGGACCCGGCCGCCGGGGCGTAGTGCGCCGCGCTCCAGCCGCCGGGCTCGTCGCGGTGCAGCTGGAGCAGATTGCCCGCCGCGCCGGGCGCGATGGCCTCGCGTCCGGTGCCGAGGTCGGCGGCGGACCGCACCAGACCGGCCGCGTCGACCCGTATTCGCAGCAGCCCGTTGTCCAGGACGTGGCCGCCGTCCGCGCCCGCCGTCACGGTGACCGGGGCGAGGTCGCCGAGCGCGATGCCCGCGGGTCCTGAGCCGTGCGCCGGGGCCTGCGCGAGGACCGCGAACCGGCCGTCGGACAGCGGCTGTACGGTGCCGGGCCGCGCCGCACGAGGCTGTGCGGTGCCGGGTCGGGCGGTGCCGGGCTGTGCGGTGCCAGGCTGTGCGGTGCCGGGCTGTGCGGTGCCGGGCTGTGCGGTGCCAGGCTGTGCGGTGCCAGGCTGTGCGGCGTCGAGGGGAAGAGTGCCGGTCAGGAGCGTGCCGGGCACCGGGCCGTCCTCCGGTTCGAGGACGACGACCTCGCGGCGGGCCCGCGGCCCCGCGTTGAGCACGGTCGCGCCGTCCGGGTCACCGACCGCCCGCCGGATCAGCCGTTCCAGCCTGCGCCGTACGTCCCGGTGGGTCTGCTCGGCCTCCTCGTGCACCCAGGCGATCGACGTGCCGGGCAGGATGTCGTGGCACTGCTGGAGCAGCACCTTCTTCCACAGCCGCTCCAACTCGTCGTAGGGGTACGGGATTCCGTGCCGTACGGCGGCGGTCGCCGACCACAGCTCGGCCTCGTGCAGCAGCGCCTCGCTGCGCCGGTTGCCGCGCTTGGTGCGCGCCTGGCTGGTGTACGTGCCCAGGTGCGGCGCGAGGTCGAGTTCGCCGCGCCACACGGGGGCGGCCGGATGCTCGGCCTGGGCGTCGCGGAAGAAGCGGGCCGGGGCGCCGAGGGTGACGCGCGGCGCGCCGTCGAGGTCGGCCAGGCGGCGGGCGCGCTCCAGCATCGACCGGTCGGGGCCGCCGTCGCCGCGGCCGAAGGGCAGCAGGGAGCGGGTCGCGTCACCCTTGTCGGCGAAGTCGTCCACGGACCGTACGAGGTCGCCGCCGGTCAGCGCAGGGGCCTCGGTTCCGCGTTCGCCGTCGGTCCCGACCGGAGCGAGGTGCGCGAAGAGCCTGGTGCCGTCCAGGCCCTCCCAGCGGAAGGTGTGGTGCGGCAGCGCGGAGCCGCGGCCGGGCTCCGGGCGGCGGCCGAGGAACCAGCGGGCGCCCGCGAGCGCGGCGAGCTGCGGGAAGGCCGCGGACGCGCCGGAGGCGCCGGGCAGCCACACGCCGTCGGTCTCGGTGCCCAACTCGTCGCGGAAGAAGCGCCGTCCGTGCACGAGCTGGCGCACCAGCGCCTCGCCGCCGGGCAGTTCGGTGTCGGCCTCCACCCACATGCCGCCGACTGGCGCCCAGTTGCCGTCCGCGACCGCCTTGCGTATCCGCTCGAAGACATGCGGCTGGTGGTCCTTCATCCAGGCGTAGTGCTGCGCGCTGGAGGCGGCCACGACCAGTTCGGGGTACTCGTCGGCGAGCGCGGCCATCGTGCTGAAGGCGCGGGCGCGTTCGCGGACCGTCTCGCGCACCGGCCACAGCCGGGCGGAGTCGAGGTGCGCGTGGCCGACGGCGGTCACGGTGTGCGCGGACTCGTGGGCGCGCTGGGCGAGCACGTCGGTCAGCAGCGTACGGGCGTATCCGGCGGTGCGGCCGACGGCCCGCGGGTCGACGGCGTCCAGGGCGCGTTCCAGCGCGAGCCGGATCTCGTGCCTGCGCGGCTGCTGTTCGGGCAGCGCGCGCATCAGCCCTTCGAGGGTCTGCACGTCGTGGACGAGCTGCCAGACGTCCTCGTCGCGCACGGCGAGGTCGGCGCGGCGCAGCCGGTACAGGAGGGTGTCGCCCGCGGTGGCCGGGTCGCCGTACCGGGTGCCCGCGCCGCTGCCCGCCGCGATCCGCGGGTTGGCGGCGGCCTCGACCAGCAGCCGTACGGACGAACCGGCGGTGGCGGAGCCGGCGATCAGGACGGCGCCGAGGCCGGGGTGCAGGCCCTGGAGCGGGATGCCGTGCGCGTCGTGCACCAGGCCCTCGGCCGGGCCGCCGGAGGCCCCGGTCCAGGCCCCGGTTCCCTCCCCCGTCCCGTCGTCGGGCCCCGAGCCGAGGTCGAACAGCGCCTCGACCCGCCGCCCGGCCCAGCGCTCCGGCACGGTGGCGTGGACGCTGAACCAGGTGGTCGCCCAGGGGCGCCCCCACGCCTCGCCGACGGCGAACGGCGTGTAGTCGGCGCGCAGCGCGACCTCGGCGGGGACGGGCTCGCCCGCGATGTGCCAGGCGCCGACGTCCATGGGCAGCTTCTGCGGGTAGAGCGCGGGGCGCAGCCGTTCGGCGAGGAATGCGGCTATGCGCTCTTCGCCGGACTTCATCCGGTCATGCATCGGCAGCCCTTCCTGTCCAGCCAGTAACCGCCATGTAAAACCATGTGTGTTATCAAGTCAACGCCTCGCGCGAATTCCTTCTTCTCGCAGGTCGTGACCTGCAACTATCAAATTGTCAGGCTAATTTGGAACCGAAAAGGGAGTCAGCCGTCAGTTAATTCACCTGACATCGGGAACGGCAAAAGGCGGCAGGAAGGGCCGTGGCCCTTCCTGCCGCCCTCGGTGGAATTACGGTGTCACGGAATCCACCCGCGCGGGCCGCTCGCAGCCGCTGGTGACCGGCAGCGCCGTCCCGTCGTGCGCGGCGTCCAGCAGTGTCAGCATCACGTCCAGTACGTGCTGGGCGAGTTCGGCCGACGCCAGGTGCGGGCGTCCGGCGGCGACGGCGGCGGCGAGGTCCGCGAGACCGGTGCCGCGCCCCGCGCCGCGGTATCCGGCCGAGACCGGCAGCGGCTGCCACGTACCGTCGGTGAACAACTCGACCTGGCCGTCGAAGCCGTTGGGGTCGGGGACGGACAGCGAGCCCTCGGTGCCGTACACCTCGATCCGCGGCAGCCGGGTGGCGTGGATGTCGAAGCTCATGATCAGCGTGGTGAGGGCGCCGCCTTCGTGCTGGAGGACGCCGGTGACGTGGGTGTCGACCTCGACGGGGAAGCGCGCCCCGGCGCGCGGGCCGCTGCCGATGGCGCGTTCGGCGCGCGGGGTGGCGACGGCGCCGGTGACCTTGACGACCGGGCCCAGCAGGTGGACCAGCGCGGACAGGTAGTACGGGCCCATGTCGAGCAGCGGGCCGCCGCCGGGCCGGTAGTAGAACTCCGGGTCCGGGTGCCAGGCTTCGTGGCCCGCGGTGGTCATGAAGGCGGTCGCGGCGACGGGCGTGCCGATCAGCCCGTCGTCCACGGCCTTGCGGGCGGTCTGGGTGCCGGTGCCGAGTACGGTGTCGGGCGCGCTGCCGACCCGGACGCCCGCGGCGCGCGCGGCGGCGAGCACGGCGGCGGCCTCCTCGCGGGTGGCGGCGAGCGGCTTCTCGCCGTAGACGTGCTTGCCCGCGGCGACCGCGGCCAGCGCCACTTCGGCGTGCACGGCGGGGACGGTGAGGTTCAGGACAGCGTCCACGTCGTCGCGCGCCACCAACTCCGCGACGCTCGACGCCACTTCGGCGCCCGCGCGCTCGGCGGCCTCCTTGGCCCGGCCGGGGTCGAGGTCGGTGACGGCGGTCAGCCGCAGCCCTTCGAGCCCGGCGATGGTGTCCAGGTACTGGCCGCTGATCTTGCCCGCGCCGACCATGCCGATCCTCAACGGCTCGCCCACAGCAGTCCCCTCTCGGTCAGCGCCCGCACCTCGGGCACGTCGAAGTCGTCGGCCTTGTGCCCGATGGCGGACACGAACACCCGTCCCGCGCCCTGCCTCCTGGTCCACACCGCGGGCATCACGACCGGGTGCGCGCGCTCGCCGTCCGGCGGGAAGGTCGTGGTGGCCAGCACGTCGATGTCGGGGTCGGTGGCCAGCCAGTACTGCTCGGTGTGCACGTCGAAGTCGCCGATCCCGGCGATCACCGGGTGGTCGGCGCGCTCGGGCCGCACATGGACCCGGTAGTCGAGGAATCCCGCCGGGTGCATGAGGAACTGACCGCCGGTCAGGAACTGGTAGTCGACGTCGCCGCGGAAGGAGTCGACGATCCCGCCGTGCCAGCCCGCGAAGCCGGTGCCCGCCCTGACCGCCTCGGCCAGGCCCCTGGTCTGCTCGCCGCTGATCTCGCCCATCGTCCAGCACTGGACGACGAGGTCGGTGGCGGCCATCAAGTCCCGGTCGGCGTAGACGTCGAGCGACTGCGCGGTCTCGACGGTGAAGCCCTCGTCCTTGAGGAAGGGCAGGAAGAGGTCGGTGATCGCGATCGGCGCGTGGCCCTCCCAGCCGCCGCGTACCACCAACGCCCGTCGTGCGGACCGCTCCCGGCCGGCCCCGTCCTGGTCGGCTCCGGCTCCGGGTTCACCGGCTCTGATCGGATTCGTCACGGGCGTTGCACGCTCCCATCGGTGTTGCGCAGCAGGGCCCAGCGGTCGTGGGCCAGGGGTTCGGGCACGGGGTGACGGCGGGCGGCGGCCTCGTCGAAGTCCACTCCGTGGCCCGGGGTGTCATGGGGTACGAGGCCGCCCGCGGTCGCGGTGACCGTGCCGGGGAACACCTCGTGGACGGGCGGCTTGAAGACCGCGGCCTCCTGGACGCCGAAGGCGTGGCTGGAGATGTCCATGGCCAAGGTGGCGGCCTGGGCGACCGGGCTGACGTCGGCGGGGCCGTGCGGCGCGAGCCGGACACCGCGCAGTTCGCAGAAGGCCGCGATCTTGCGGGCGGGGGTGAGGCCGCCGAGGGTGGGGACGCGGATCCGCGCGAAGTCGATGTCGGGGCCGTCCAGCAGGGCGGTGAACTGGGCGGTGTCGTGGAAGAGTTCGCCGACCGCCAGCGGTACGGGCGAGGCGTCGTGCAGCCGCTTGAAGTGCCGGGTGTCCTCGGGCGCGAGCAGGTCCTCCACGAAGTACAGTCCGGCGTCCTCGACCCTGCGCAGGAAGTCCCTGGCCTGCCGGGGGTCGAGCCGTTCGTGCACGTCGTGCAGCAACTCGACGTCGTCGCCGACGAGTTCGCGCACACGGGTGAGAACGCCCGGCACGTGCCGCAGATAGCCCGCGCTGTCCCAGGGCGCGCGCCGCTCGCGTACCGCGTCGGCGTCCGCGGTGCCGCCGCCGGAGGCGCCGTAGGTGTCGGCGCCCGGCACGGCGGCCTGGATCCGGACGTGCCGGTAGCCGTGTTCCCTCGCGGCCTGGACCTTGTCGGCGATCTCGGCGGCGTCGCGGCCGTCGACGTGCGTGTACGCCTCGGCGAAGGCGCGGACCTTGCCGCCGAACAGCGAGTGCAGGGGCGCGCCGAGGCGCTTGGCCTTGAGGTCCCACAAGGCGACGTCGATGCCGCCGAGCGCGTTGCCGGTGACCGAACCGCCTCGCCAGTAGGCGCTGTTGAGGATCAGCCGGTGGATGTCCTCGATGTCGTCGGGGTCCCGCCCGGTGAGCAGCGGGGCGAGGTAGTCGTCGAGCACCGAGCGGACGGCCAGCGTGCGCTGGGGGTCGCTGGCGCAGCCGAGGCCGTAGAGGCCCGGTTCGCCGGTCTCGACGCGGACGATGAGATGGGGGCACCCGTGGGGGGCGGTCAGAAAGGTGCGAACGGCCGTGATGCGGATCTTGGCGCCGCGCTCGTCGACCCAGGGGGCCGGGGCGAGCGGTGCGGGGCCGGCATCAGGCAATGCCATACGAACTCCCACGTACAGGTAACGGAATGACGTACCGGTATCCGAACGTAGAGAGGGCATTCCGAGTTTGTCAATCACTTTGACAAACTCGCGACGACCGTAACCCCCGCCACGCGGGACACACAAGGGGTCGGCACGCCCCGGTCGGCCGGACGGCCCGTCAGGCCGGGCCCGACAGCGCGTCAGGCCCGGTGGCAGGCGGGCGGCGGGCCGGTGGTGAGCCGGCGGGCGGCCCGTGCCGGTTCAGCGGCCGGCCCGCGGCCGGTCGGCGCGGTGGCGGCGGCCGGTCAGTGCTGGCCCAGCCGTTTGAGCAGGGTGCTCAGCGACTGCGCGGCCTCGGTGACCGCCTGCGCGACCTCCTCGACCCGCGCGTCGTCCATCCGGCTCTTGGGCGCCGAGCAACTGATCGCGTCCTCGCCCTGGCCGCCGCCGAGCGCGACCGCGACGCAGCGGATGTCGACGGAATTCTCGCCGTCGTCCGCCGCCCAGCCGCGCAGCCGCGCCTCGGCCAACTGGGCCAGGAACGCGTCGGGGTCGACCACCGTGGTCGGGGTCATCCGCTCCAGCGGCCAGTCCAGCCGCCGCTGCACCTCGGCGTGGTCGTACTGCGAGAGCACCGCCTTGCCGAGCGCCGTAGCGTGCGCGGGGAGCCTGCGGCCGACCGCGGAGTACATCCGCAGCGCGTGCCGCGACTCGCGTTTGGCCAGGTAGACGACGTGCGTGCCGTCGAGCCTGCCCAGGTGCACGGCCTCGCCGGTCTCCTCGGCCAGCGCGTCGAGCACCGGCCCCGCCAGGCTGGTGACGTCGTCGCCCTCCAGGTAGGCGGTGCCCGTCAACAGCGCCTTGAGACCGAGGCTGTAGCGCGTCCCTGACGGGTCGAGATCCACCCACCGGCGCGCCTGCATCGTGCGCAGGATGGCGTGCAGGCTGCTCTTCGGCACCGCCATCGCCGTCGCCATCTCCGCCAGCGAGAGCCGGGCGCCGTCCGCGCCGAGCAGTTCGAGCACTTCCAGCACCCGAGCTGCGGACTTCACCTCTTCGGGCTTCCGCCCGCGCGCCGCTTCTGCCACCGATTCCACCGATCCTCCGCTCCCCGCCGCCGATGCACGACGCATAAGAGTGCCCACTCCCATCGCGGCGTGCGTCTTGACGCTATATCAAACACGACCCTAAGTTCAGTCACTCCAACTTCATTCGGTCTTCTGAACGGTCGAATCCTAGGTAGGGGCCCATGAACACACCATTCGCACGTTTTACCCCGAAGACGAGACTCGCCGCAGCCGCTATGGCCACCGTCCTCTCGCTGAGCCCGCTGGCCGCCTGCGGCGGCGGCTCCTCCGGATCGGGGGACAGCAAGTCGCTGGAGATGTGGACCTTCAAGCAGTCGCACGTCGCCGGACTGCGCAACGCGGCGGCCGAGTTCAAGAAGCAGACCGGCATCACCGTCAAGATCGAGGCGTACGGACCGGACGACGCGTACAGCACCAAGCTCCAGGCCGCCGCCAAGACCCACGACCTGCCCGATGTGCTGGAGACGCACTCCGACGGCGAGGACCTGGTGCTCGGCGCCACCGGCATAGCCAAGGACATCGCGGGCGACGTCGACGCCGCCTGGAGCGGCCTGTACCAGAAGGGCGTCCAGGTCTCGGGCACCGTCACGGACGCGAAGTACACCGAGTCCAAGCCCGCCGACTCCAAGACGCACGGCGTGAGCAAGGGCCAGCGCTTCAGCGTGCCCTTCACCTCCGGGACCTTCGGCATCGTCATGGCCAACAAGAAGATGCTGGCCGCCGCCGGGATCACCAAGGCCCCCGCGAACTGGGACGAGTTCCTGGCCGACCTGAAGGCCACCACCACCAAGGACCCGAAGAACGGCGGGGTCAGCCTCGGTCTGAAGGTCAAGGCGACCGGTCTGACCTGGGTCCTCCAGCCGCTGGCCTTCGCCCAGTTGGGCAAGGAGAAGTACCAGGCGCTGTTCGGCAAGGACGCCGGCGCGGACTTCTCCTCCGCCGACGGCACCAAGGTCCTCACGCAGTACGCGCAGCTCCAGCCGTACTGGATGCCGGGCACCCAGACGCTCGACATCGACGCGGCCGACCAGGCGTTCGCCCAGGGCAAGTCGGCCTTCGACATCGGCGGCACCTTCACGCTGGCCTTCCTCCAGCAGAACGGCATGAACCCCGACGACGTGATGGCCTTCGGCCTGCCCTCGCCGGGCGACGGCGCGGTGCCCCACCGGGCGCTCGGCCCGCTGGCGCTCACCGGTCTGACGGTCACCTCCACCAGCAAGCACCCGGACAACGCCGAGAAGTGGATGAAGTTCCTGGCGCGGCCCGACATCGCCTCGAAGTTCGCCAAGGACGCCACCGACGTGCCCGCCACCGAACTCGGCGCGGACGCCGCCTCGGTGATGGGCCCGACCCTCGCCGACATGCTGAAGACCTTCGTCGGCACGCCGGAGACCACCTACGACCCGAGCGACAACACCTTCCGGCCGCCGACGTACGACCAGGACTCGATGGGCGAGGTGCTGGCCGACCTGACGCCGCTGAAGCAGAAGAGCGTGGACCAGACCGGCAAGGCGATGGCCAAGCTCAACAACTCCTTCTGGGCGACGTCCAAGTGACCACCGCACCCCGTCCCACGCTCACGGAGACGGCCGGCGCCGGCCGGGGAGGCGATCCCCGGCCGGCCGCGCGCGCCGCCGCCGGCCGCGGCGCGCGCCCCCCGCGCCGCCGCGGCTACGAGGCCGTCTCCGGTTACCTGTTCGTCGCCCCCGCCGTCGTGCTCTTCGCGGTCATGGGCCTGTACACCGTCGGCTACGGCTTCCTGCTGAGCTTCGCCCGCTGGAACGGCTTCGCGCCGCACTGGGACTGGGTCGGCCTCCAGAACTACAAGGACCTGCTCTGGCAGAATCCGGCCTACGCGCCCCGGCTGCACCACGCGGCGCTCCACACCCTGTACGTGATGATCGCCGTCCCGCTGCTGACCGTCGCGGTGTCCTTCCCGCTGGCGATCCTGCTCAATTCCGCCAAGCGGATGCAGGGCGTGCTGCGTTCGGTGTACTTCGTGCCGTACGTCACCAGCGGCATCGCCGTCTTCTTCGCCTGGCAGTACATCCTCCAGCCGGACGGCGCGGTCAACACCCTGCTCAGCAGCGTCGGCATGGGGTCGCTCGCGCAGCCGCAGGGCTGGCTCGGCAACCCGCACACCGCGCTGCCCACGATGATCGTGGTCACCGTGTGGGGGGCGGTGCCGGTCGCGATGCTGATGTACCTCACCGGTCTTCAGACCATCGACCGCAGCGTGATGGAGGCCGCGCAGCTCGACGGCGCCGGATGGTGGCGGACGAACATGTCGGTGGTGTGGCCGCTGGTCCGGCCGATCACCTCGATCGTCGTGCTGCTCAATCTCCGCGACTCCCTCCAGGGCTTCCAGACCTTCCTGGTGATGACCAACGGCGGTCCCGGAGACCACACCAACGTCCTCGGCCTCGAGGCGTACCGGCTGGCCTTCCTCAAGGACCTGGCGCCGACGCTCGGCCTGGCGAGCGCCCTCGGCTGGCTGCTGTTCGCCGCCGCCGTGGTGCTCGCCCTGATCAACCTGCGAGTCATGCGGAGCAGAACATGACGACGAACATCTCCGGCGCGGACCCCTCGCGCACCACAGGACCCGCCTCGCCGGCCAGGGCCGCCGTCTCGCGCGCCGCCGCGCGCTGGACCGTCGGCATCCTGCTGACGCTCTACGGCCTGGTCAGCGTCTACCCCTTCCTGTGGATGATCTCGGCCGCCTTCAAGGACCAGGTCGAGGTGGTACGCGGCGGCCATCTGATCCCGCACCACCCGACGCTGGACACGCTGACCCACACCTGGAACCAACTGCACTTCTTCCACTACTTCCTGAACAGCCTTCAGGTCACCGCGCTCACCGTGGTGCTGACGCTCGGGGTGTACGCGGCGGCCGGATACGCCTTCGCGGTGCTGGACTTCCCCGGCCGCGGCCTGCTCCAGAAGCTCTTCGTCGCGCTGCTGTTCGTGCCCGGCATCACGGTGATGCTGCCGATCGTGCTGCTGGAGAACAAGATGGGCATCCTGGGCACGCACATCGGTCTGGTGCTGCCCTTCGTCAACGGCGGCGCGCCGCTGTCGGTGCTGCTGATGACCGGCGCCTTCAGCGCCGTGCCACGGGAGTTGCGGGAGTCGGCGCGGGTCGACGGCGCCAACGAGTTCCACATCTTCACCCGGATCTATCTGCCGCTGGCCCGGCCCGCGCTGATCACGGTGGCGCTGCTCACCGCGATCCCCACCTGGAACGAATATCTGCTGACGCGGGTGTCGCTCAACGACGAGAGCACGTACACGCTGCCGCTCGGGCTCCAGACGCTCGCCTCGTCGAACGTGCCGCACTACAACAACCTGATGGCGGGCGCGCTGATCGTCGTCATCCCGGTGGCGCTGCTGTTCCTGAGCCTCCAGCGCTACTTCGTCAACGGCCTGGTCGGGGCGGTGAAGGGCTGATGCGCGTCCTGATCACGGGGGCCGCCGGACACATAGGCGGCCATGTCACCGCGGCGCTGCTGGCCGCCGGGCACGACCTGGTGCTCACCGACCTGCTGCCGGTGACCGAGCCGCGCGCCGCGCGCGTGCACACCGGCGACCTCCAGGACCCGGAACTGGTCCGCGAAGCCATGGCGGGCGCGGAGGCGGTGGTGCACCTCGGGGCGATCCCGCACCCGAACGACACCGACCCGAGCACGCTGTTCGCGCACAACTGCCTGACGGCGCACCGGGTGTTCGAGGAGGCGGGCCGGGCCGGGGTGCGCCGGGTGGTGGCCGCCTCCAGCATGGCCGCGGTGGGCCTGGCCTGGTCACCGGTGCCGGTCTCGCCGTCCTACGTCCCGCTGGACGAGGCCCATCCGAGCGTGCTGCGCGACCCGTACGGCCTGTCGAAGGCCGCGCTGGAGGAGGTGGCACGCACCGCACACCGGCGCTGGGGCCTGGACGCGGTCTGTCTGCGGCTGCCCTTCACCGGGACCGGCGACCGGCTCGGCCACTTCCTGGACGCCTGCGCCGCCGACCCGGCCGGTCAGCGGCACGACCTGTGGGGCTGGCTGCACACCCTGGACGCGGCCGAGGCGGTACGGCGCGCGCTGGAGACCGAGCTGACCGGCTGTCACGTCGTCAACGTCACCGCCGCCGACACGACATCCGCGCTGCCGTCCGCAGAACTGATGGCCCGTCACCATCCGGGGGTGCCGCTGCGCAGCGGCCTCCCGGACCACGCCTCGCTCTTCGACACGGCCGCCTGCACGGAGCTGCTGGGCTTCACGCCCCGGCGCACCTGGCGTACGGCCGGAGCGGAGCGCCGTACCTGACCCCTCCCCCACGTCCCCCACGGCTTTCCCGCGAGCACTCGCCCTCCCGCATCCGCCCGCCCTTCCGGCACCCGCCCGCCCACGGCAGAAGGAAACGCAACTGTGCATGACGACCGGCACATCGTCGAAGAGCGGATCACCAAATTCCTCGCTCAGGTGGTCCGTCCCGCCCTCTACAGTGACGCGCTGACCCTCGATCTCGCCGCCTGGCAGGTGCCGGGCGAACCCGTACCGGTGGCCGACGCGCTGGCCGCGACGTACGCGCCCGCCGCGATCGGCGACACCTGGGGCGGTCCGTGGTCGACGACCTGGCTGCGGGCGACCGGCCGGATACCGGCGGCCTGGGCGGGCCGCCGGGTGGAGGCCGTCTTCGACCTCGGCTTCGACCCGACGAAGGGCCCCGGCGGCCAGGCCGAGGGCTTCGTCCACGACGCGGCGGGCGCACCCGTGCAGGGCCTGCACCCGCACCACCGCTCGGTGCTGCTCGCGGAGCCCGCCGCGGGCGGCGAACCGGTCGAGCTGCTGGTGGAGTTGGCCGCGAACCCGATGATCGAGGGCGCGCTCGCGGTCGGCACGCACTACGGCTCGCGGGACACCGCGGGCGAGGAGCACCTGTACCGGCTGCGCGCCGCCGAGATCGCGGTGCGCGAGGACGCGGTGTGGCACCTGCTGCACGACATGGAGGTGCTGGACGAGCTGATGCGCGAGCTGCCGGCAGACGGGTCGCGGCGGCACGAGATCCTGCGGGCGCTCCAGCGGGCGGTCGACGCGGTCGACGTGCGCGCGGTCGCGGCCACCGCGCAGGCCGCCCGCGACCGGCTGACGGACGTGCTGTCCCGGCCCGCGCACGCCTCCGCGCACACCGTCACCGCGGTCGGGCACGCCCATATCGACTCGGCATGGCTGTGGCCGGTCCGCGAGACGGTCCGCAAGTGCGCCCGGACCTTCACCAATATGACGACGCTGGCCCAGGAGTACCCGGAGCTGGTCTTCGCCTGCTCCTCCGCGCAGCAGTACGCGTGGATGAAGGAGCGCCGCCCCGAGATCTTCGAGCGGATCAAGAAGGCGGTGTCCGACGGCAATTGGGCGCCGGTCGGCGGCATGTGGGTGGAGGCGGACGGCAATCTGCCCGGCGGTGAGGCGCTGGCCCGGCAACTCGTCTACGGGCGGCGGTTCTTCGCCGAGGAGTTCGGCATCCCGCAGGACGGCGTGTGGCTGCCCGACTCCTTCGGCTACACCGCCGCGTACCCGCAGCTCGCCGCGCTGGCCGGGGCCCGCTGGTTCCTCACCCAGAAGCTCTCGTGGAACGAGACCAACCGGCTGCCGCACCACACCTTCCACTGGGAGGGCATCGACGGCACCCGGATCTTCACCCACTTCCCGCCGGTCGACACCTACAACGCCTCCCTGACCGGCGCCGAACTGGCCCACGCCGAGCACAACTTCGCCGACAAGGGCGCCGCCACCCGCTCGCTCGCCCCCTTCGGCTTCGGCGACGGCGGCGGCGGGCCGACCCGCGAGATGCTGGAGAGGGCGCGGCGGCTGCGCGACCTGGAGGGCTCCACCCGCGTGGAGGTCGGCGACCCCTCGGCCTTCTTCGACGAGGCGCGCGAGGAGTACGAGCGGCTGCCGGTCTGGCGCGGCGAGCTGTACCTGGAGAATCACCGCGGCACCTACACCAGCCAGGCCCGTACCAAGCGCGGCAACCGGCGCGCGGAGGCGCTGCTGCGCGAGGCCGAGCTGTGGTCGGCGGCGGCCACGGTCCGCGGCGGCGCCCCCTACCCGTACGAGCGGCTGGAATCGATCTGGCGGCGGGTGCTGCTGCACCAGTTCCACGACATCCTGCCGGGCTCCTCGATCGCCTGGGTGCACCGGGAGGCGGAGGCCGTACACCGGGAGTTGCAGGCCGAGTTGGCCGAGGTGATCGAGGCCGCGGTGGGTGCGGGGACGGGCGCGGGACCCGCCGGTTCGGGGCCCGCCGACTCAGGACCCGCCGGTTCGGGACCCGCCGACTCAGGACCCGCCGACTCGGGACCCGTCTTCTACAACGCCGGGCCCTACGCGCGGCGCGAGGTGGCCGTCCTGCCCGCGGGCACCCCCGCCGCCGACGGCCAGCCGCTGTCCGACGGACGTACCGCCGTCCTCGTCGAGGCCCCCGCCTTCGGCACCGGCCAGGCCGTGCGCTCCGCGCTGCCCCCGGTCTCGGTCACCGAGGACACCACCGGGATCACCCTCGACAACGGGGTGCTGCGGATACGGATCGACGCCGACGGCCTCGTGCGGTCCGCGTACGACCTGCGCGCCGGACGCGAGGCGATCGCCCCCGGCGCGGCGGGCAATCTGCTGCAACTCCACCCGGACGACCCCAACCGGTGGAGCGCCTGGAACATCGACGGCTACTACCGGGACACCGTCCGCGACCTCACCGCCGCCGACGCCGTCGAGGTCACCGAGGCCGGGCCGCTGCTCGCGTCGGTGCGCGTCACGCGCTCCTTCGGCGGCTCGCACCTCACGCAGGACCTGCAACTGGCCGCCGGAAGCGCCCGGTTGACCGTCCGGACCGACATCGACTGGCAGGAGCGGGACACCCTCCTCAAGGCCGCGTGGCCGCTGAACGTGCACGCGGAGCGCGAGAGCGCCGAGATCCAGTTCGGGCACGTCCAGCGCCCCACCCACGAGAACACGAGCTGGGACGCCGCCCGCTTCGAACTCTGGGCCCACCGCTGGGTGCACGTGGGCGAGCACGGCTGGGGAGCCGCCGTCGTCAACGACTCCACCTACGGCCACGACGTCTCGCGCCTGACCCGCGACGACGGCGGTACGACCACCACGCTGCGGCTGTCGCTGCTGCGCGCGCCGCACAGCCCCGACCCGCAGGCCGACCGGGGGCGGCACTCCTTCGCCTACGGCCTGGTGGTCGGCGCCGGGGTCGGCGACGCCGTCGCCTCCGGCTACTCCTTCAACCTGCCGCTGCGGCCGGGCAGTTCGGCGTCGACCGGCGGGGCCGCCGCCGGGCCGTCGTTCGTCACCGTCGACAACCCCGACATCGTCGTGGAGACGGTGAAGCTCGCCGACGACCGCGGCGGCGACGTGGTCGTCCGGCTCTACGAGTCGCGCGGCGGCGGCGCGCGCGGGGCGCTGCACACCGGCTTCCCCGTCGCCGCGGCGCACGTCACCGACCTCCTGGAGAGCCCCACCGCTCCCCTCCCCCGGGCCGGGGACGGCTCCTTCCCGCTGGACCTGCGCCCGTTCCAGATCCTGACGCTCCGCCTGGCGCGTCCTTAGTGTCCGCCCGACGCGGGCCGGTTGCCCCCGCAGGCCCGTCGTGGCTGATCGCACCGTTCCCCGCGCCCCTCAAGACCTGGCGTACCGCCCTTCCCCCTGGAAACCGACCCTCCGTAGGAGAAGCCACATGAGACCCACCCTCGCACGATGGCTGCGGCCCCCCGCCGCGTTAGCACTGCTGCTGCTCGCGGCCCTCCTGCTCCCTCCGTCGTCGCGGGCCGCCGCGGCGGCGCTGTATCCGCTGGGCGTCGGCGCCGACCTCGGCCCGAAACCGGTCACGCTGGGCCTGACGGCGAGCGCGGGCGACTCCGCCGACGGCCTGCGCACCGGTGAGAAGAACGGAAAGCCGTACTGGCAGACCGATGTGGCGGCCGGCGCGGACTACATCAAGCTGGCGCTGGACCGGGAGTGGACCGACACCGTCGGCGGCGCCGGCCAGGTCACCGTGGCGGTGACGTACGACGACGCGCCCGACGGGACGACGCTCCGGCTGACGCGCGGCGCGAGCGACCTCGTCGGCAGCGTGGCGCTCACCGGAGCGGCCGGATGGACGACGGAAGCCTTCACCGTACCGGCGGACTTCGGGACGGAGGCAGGCCGTGAGCTGCGGCTGTCGGGGACGAAGGACGGGGCGCCCGCCGACGTGACGGTGGCGTCGGTGAGGGTCGCCGCGGGCCAGTCCGTGGACCTCGGCACCGCGGTCGACGCGCACGGCATCTCGCCGCGGGCGGGCGACAACGACACGCACCTGGTGACCGGCACGGAGGCGGGCCGCGGCTACTGGGGCACCGACCAGAGCCACCCGGGCGCCGAGACCGGCTTCTTCTACATGAACGTGGACGACACCGCGCTGTACGACAACCGCGACCCGGTCGCGGTCACCGTCGACTACCTCGACCGGGGCAACGGAGCGATCCAGCTCCAGTACGACTCCCCCGGCGACACGATCCCGGAGATGTTCAAGAACTCGCCGGTCTTCACCTACGGCGACTCGGGGACCTGGAAGACCCACACCTTCCTGCTGGACGACGCGATCCTCACCAACCGCTCCAACGGCTCGGACTTCCGCATCACCACCGGCGGCAGCCCGGCCGAACTGAAGGTCGCCCGCGTCTCGGTGACCGCGCTGCCGCGCGTGCTCGACCCGACGACCGGCCTCAAGCAGCTTGTGGCGCAGGCCGATCTGGCCTACCTCGCGGCCCGCGAGGGCACCCGCGACGGGCAGTACCCGGTCGGCGCGAAGGCCGCCCTCCAGCAGGCCGCCGACGCGGCCCGCGCGGTCGCGAACGGCACCGGCGTCACCGACGAGCAGGCGCGTACCGCCTTCCACGCGCTGGCCGCCGCGCTCGACGTCTTCCACGCCGCCGCCGTGAACACCGACCTGGCGCACCTGGGCACCGCCACCGCCTCGTCCACCGCCGCCGGGTCCGCCCCGGCCGCGGCGATCGACGGGAACGGCGGCAGCGCCTGGGTCAGCGGGGACGGCGGGACGGGCGAGACCTTCACCGTGGACCTGGGCGCGGCCAAGCGCTTCAACCAGGTCAAGGCCGGCTGGACCGGCGCCTTCTCCTCCGACTACACCGTCCAGGTGTCCACGGACGGGACGCGCTTCACAGACGTGGGCCGCACCGGGGCCGTCGGCGGCTCGGTGTTCACCACCGCCTTCGCTCCGACGACCGCCCGGTACGTCCGGCTGGCGTGCCACGGGTACAGCGCGGGCCAGACCAAGGTGGGTCTCGCCGTCCTCGAGGTCCGCGACCAGCGGGTGGTCACACCGCACCCGAAGCTGGTCACCACCCGCTACTCGACCGGCGCTCCGGTCGTCGCCGACTTCGACATCCGCGACTACGGCGTCGACACCTCGGGGAAGAGGGACGCGACCGCCGCCGTGCAGTCCGCGCTGTACGACTGCCAGGACGCGGGCGGCGGCACGGTGTGGCTGGGCGCGGGCACCTACCGCCTCACCACCACCGTGGAGGTCCCGGCCTTCTGCTCGCTGATCGGCGACCGGCGCGACCCGGACCGCGGGTCCGGCGGCTACGGCACGGTGATCCGCGCCGACCTGCCGCCGGGAGCCGACGGGCCGGTGCTCTTCCGGGTCGGCGGCAGCGCCTCCGTCCAGGGCCTGACCACCTACTACCCGCGGCAGAACGCGGCCCACCCGGTGCCGTACAACAACACCTTCGAGATTCCGGGTTCGGCCTGGCAGAGCGACGCGAATTTCATGATGAGCACGGTCGCGCACGTCACGATGCTCAACTCGTACAAGGGTGTCGGGGTCTCCACGAAGACCGACGACCGCGGCAGGCCCGCGGTGCAGGGCCAGGTGCACGAGTCGGCGACGCTCGCCGACATCAAGGGGACGGTGCTGTTCACCGGGGCCACCGGTTACAACGGCTCGGACGTCGGCACCTGGAGCGACATCACCTTCTCCAACTCCTACTGGGCGCACGCGCCTTCGGCGTACGACCCGCCCGCGCGGTCGGCGCTCGACCGGTGGACGCGGGCCAACGGCACGGGACTCGTCCTCGGTGACCTGGAGTGGGACCAGTTCTCCCGGATCTCGCTGTCCGACTACCGCACCGGCATCCAGGTCGTGAAGGGCCAACGGGCGGCTTTCGTCGGCGCGTTCCAGCAGACCCGGGTGGTGCGCACCGATGTGGCCCTCCAGGTGGACGACATCGACACCCGTTGGGGCATGACGGTGGCCGGGGGCACGCTCCAGGGCAGCGTCGCGTCGATCCGCAACGCCACCAAGGGATTTGTGAAGGTCACCGGCACGGCGCTGGACGGCGCGACCTCCGGCACGGTCGTGACGATGCCCGGTCCCGTACCGGTCCAGGCCGCCGCACCCGACCTGCCCGCGCCTCGCGGGCACGCGCTGTACGCGGCGGGCGCCGTCCCGCACGGGGTGGGCTATCAGCCCGCCGCCGACGCCACCGCGGGCATCCAGCGGCTGCTGGACCGGGCGGGCGCGCGGGGCGGCGGCACCGTGTACCTGCCCGCGGGCTGGTACCGGGTCGAGGGCCGGCTGCGGGTACCGGCCGGGGTCGAACTGCGGGGCGCCTCGTCCTCGCCGAACCGCGACGAGGACGGCGCCAGCGGCGGCACCGTGCTGTTCGCCTACGCGGGCCGGAACACCGCGAACGCCGACACCGACACCGCCTTCGTCACGCTCGCCGGAAACGGCTCGGGCGTGCGCGGTCTGCGGGTCTTCCACCCGGAGAACAACCCCGCGACCGGCTACGTCCCCTACCCGTACGACATCCGGGGCACCGGCCGCGGCACGTATGTGGTCGACGTCGGTCTGACCAACGCGTGGAACGCCGTGGACGAGGGCAACGACGGCTTCGTGGTGCACAAGCTGACCGGGGTCTTCCTCAACCGGGGCGTCACGGCGCGCGCGGGCCGCGGCGGTCTGGTCGACGGTGTGCTCAGCAACGGCAACGCGGTGAACCGCACCGGCTTCGGCATTCCCGGCTGGGGCCTCGGCAGCGATCTGTTCGCGCAGACCATCGACGGGTTCACCCGCAAGAACACCGACCTGGTGCATGTCGACGGCGCCCGCGGCCTGACGGTCTCGGACGTCTTCGGCTACGGCATGCACAACGGTCTGGTGGTCACCTCCGGTGACGTCCGCGCCTTCAACCTGGGCACGGACAACCTCGGCGACGGCGGTTACACCGTGAAGGCGGGCGCCTCGGCCGACGTCACGGCGGTCAACGTGCTGCGCTACAACGGCGCGACGTCCACCGGTCCCGCGAAGCTGCTGGGCATCATGGCGATCAACATGGTGCAGCAGTCGGTGACCGCCACGGCCGAGCCCGCGAGCGGCGGGAAGGTCACCGTCAGCGGGAACCAGACGGAGCCGGGCCGCTTCGAGCGCGGCGACACCGCGACCGTGACGGCCGTACCGGCGGCCGGCTTCCAACTGCTGGGCTGGACGCTCGACGGCGCCCAACTGCCCGACAGCGGGCCGACGGTCACCGTGCCGGTGACCGGGGACCGCACGGTCGTGGCGCGTTTCGGTCCGGTCGGCGTCAACTGACCGGCGGGCGGGCCCGGTCGACCGCCGTCGTGCGGCCGACCGGGCCCGTCGTCATGACCGGGTGACCGCCGCGGTCAGGAGTGGGTGACCGGCAGCACGTCGGGCGAGAGCGTGCCCGCGCCCGCGGTCGCGCTGGTCATCCGGCGGCGGTGGTGACGGCGGCACAGCACCTCGTAGCCGACCTCGCCGGACCGGTCGACGTCGCCGATCACCACCTGCGCGCCCTCGACGACCATCACGCCGTCGACCGTACGGGCGTTGTGGGTGGCGCGCTCGCCGCACCAGCACAGCGCCTCGACCTGAAGGGCCTCGACCCGGTCGGCGAGTTCGATCAGCCGCTGCGAGCCGGGGAAGAGCCGGGTGCGGAAGTCGGTGGTGATGCCGAACGCGTGGACGTCCAGGTCGAGTTCGTCGACCACCCGCGCCAACTGGTCGATCTGCTCGGGCGCGAGGAACTGCGCCTCGTCCACGATCACGTAGTCCACCCGGCCGCCGCGGCTGAGCACGCCGACCACGTGGCCGTACAGGTCCATGCCGTCCGCGACCTCGACGGCGTCGGTGACCAGGCCGAGCCGCGAGGAGAGCTTGCCCTCGCCCGCGCGGTCGTCCCTGGTGAAGATCACCGACTGGAGGCCGCGAGCGGTGCGGTTGTGGACGATCTGGAGGGCGAGGGTGCTTTTGCCGCAGTCCATCGTTCCGGAGAAGAAGACCAGCTCGGGCATGGGAAGGACGACGGCCTTTCGATGGGGGGCGGGAGAGCGCGGGGGCGGGAAAGCGCGGGGCGGGAGAGCGCGGGGGCGGGCGGGCCTCAGGAGCGTACTTCGAGCAGCGGTACGAGCTGCTCGGCGGCGGCCATCGAGCCGTGCAGGCCGACCATCTTCGACTCCCCCGATTCCGTGCGGTGGGCGACGACCGCGATGTCGTCGCGGGCGACGGCCACGACGTCGCCGATCCGGCCGAACACCCGCTCGTCGGGCGGCGGTCCGAACCAGCCCGCCTCGATCGCCTCGGCCCTGGTCGCCACCCACATCTGCTCGCCGAGGACCTCGCTCCACACCGCGTGCACGTCGGCGGCGGCGCCGGGCACCGCGTAGACGTGCCGGGCGCGGGCCTCGCCGCCGAGCACCGCGACCCCGGCGCGCAGTTCCCAGTCCTCGTCGAAGTCGATCCGGGACCGCTCGTCGAAGGGGATGTCGATCATGCCGTGGTCGGCGGTGACGTACAGGGCGCTGCGCGGCGGCAGTTGCTCGGCGAGCCGCTGCGCCAGCCGGTCGACCATCATGAGCTGGCCGCGCCAGGCGTCGGAGTCGACGCCGTGCCGGTGCCCCATGCCGTCCAGCTCGCTGTAGTACGTGTAGACCAGCGTGCGGTCGGCGGCGCCGAGCCGGTCGGCGGCCAGGTCCATCCGCTCCTCGCCGGTGAGGCGCCCGTGGAAGGTGCCGCCGGACAGCGCGACCTTGGTCAGCGGGGTGTTGACGAAGGTCGGCGAGGAGACCTGGCAGGTGGCGATCCCGGCGGCGTCGGCGAGCTGGAAGACGGTGGGGTGCGGCTGCCAGACGTGCGGCGCGGTCCAGGGCTGCCAGCGCAGCTGGTTCATCAGCTCGCCGGTGGCCGGATTGAGCGTGGTGTAGCCCGCCAGGCCGTGCGCGGACGGCGGCAGCCCGGTGCCGACCGAGCCGAGCGAGGTCGCGGTCGTCGCCGGGAATCCGGCGGTCAGCGGGCGGCCGGTGCCGCCGCGCGAGGTCGGCAGCAACGAGGTGAGGTACGGCGCCTCGTCGGGGTGGGCGAGGATCAGCTCCCAGCCGAGGCCGTCCACGAGGAAGACGCAGACCCGGTCGGCGGGCGCCAGTTCCAGGCCGGTGGCCGGCATGCCGGGGACGGCGAATCCGGCGACGGCGGCCGGGATCACGTCACAGAGCGCGCCGGTGCCGTAGTCGGGTACGGGAGCGGTACGCGGATCGAGCGGCGCGGAACCGTACCCGCCGTGCAGCGGCTGGACCATCAGTCAGTGGCCGCTGTCGCCTCGGAGAGCGCCTGCGCGAAGGCCAGGGTCTGGCGGACGGTGTCCGGGCCGTCGCCCGCCTCGCTGACCCGCAGCGACAGGTCGTCGGCGGTCGAGGAGCCGGTGTAGCCGTGGTCGGCCTCGCAGTTGGGGTCGCCGCAGGCGGCGGGCTCCAGGTCGAGCCGCGAGACCGCGCCCCAGCCGATGGTGAGCACCACTTCGCGGGGCAGCGTGCCGGGCGTGTACGACTCCGGGTTCGCGACCACCCGGCTGACCACGACCGAGGAGATCCGGCCGATCTTCACCGATTCGGTGGACGTGGTGGCGTACGGCGTCGGCGAGGTGTCGTCGGCGGCCTGCTCGTCGGTGTGGCTGACGATGAAGCGGCTGTCGGTGAGCACCAGCACGGTCACATGACGACGGACCTCGTTGGCGTCGAAGCTGGTCTCCTGGTGGACCAGGTAGGAGGAGACCGGCTCGCGTCCGACCGCCGCCTCGACGGCCTCGGCCACGAGGGTGGGGTAGTAGCCGCTGCGCTCGATGGCCGTGCGCAGGCCCTGAGTCGTAGTACCGGTCTTCGCCATGCCGACCATCCTAAGGGCCAGGTACGACCGCGACGTGCTCGGAGCGCGACCCGGCGTGCGGGCGGGCGCGGGAGCGGGCGCCGGGTCAGAACGAGGACAGCGCCCGCGGCCCGAGATCGGTGCGGGCGGGCGGCCTGGCCAGGCGGACGGACGCGCCGAGGACGGTCAGCCCGCGCGAGGAGACCACCACCGGTTCCAGGTCGACCGCGACGACCTCCGGGAGGTCGGCGGTCAGCAGCGACACGCGCAGCAGCAGCTCCTCCAGCGCGTCGGTGTCGACCGGCTCGGCGCCGCGCCAGCCGAACAGCAGCGGCGCGGCCTTGATGGAGCGGACCAGTTCGGCCGCGTCCCGGTCGGTGGCGGGGACGAGCCGGTGCGCGGTGTCGCCGAGCAGCTCCGAGGGCGCGCCCGCCAGGCCGAAGGACAGGACGGCGCCCGCGGCGGGGTCGACGCCCGCCCGTACCACCGTGTCCACCCCGCGCGGCGCCATCGCCTGCACGACGGGCAGCAGCTCCCGCGGGGTGCCCAGCCGCGCGGTCAGCTCGTCGTAGGCGCGCCGCAGGTCGCCCTCGTCCGCCAGGTCCAGGCGTACGCCGCCGAGGTCGGCGCGGTGCCGCAGGTGGGGGGCGGTGGTCTTGAGGGCGACCGGGTAGCCGAGCCGGGCGGCGGCGGCCACGGCGGTGTCGGCGTCGGGAGCGGGCAGCGCGCCGCGCACCTGGATGCCGTACCGGCCGAGCAGCGTCGCGGTGTCCGCGTCGCCGAGCGCGATCCCGCCCTCGGGCGCCTCGCCGGGCGGCAGCAGGCGGCGTACGTCGTCGGCCGCCGCGGCCTCCTGGATGTCGTCGAACTGCGGGATGCGGCCGGGGTCCGCCGATCCGGCGCGCCAGGCCGCGTAGGCGGCGGCCTCGGCGAGCGCGCGCACGGCCCGGTCGGGCGCGGAGTAGGCGGGGATACGGGAGGCGGCCTCGTCGCCGGGCGCGCCGAGCCGGTCGGCCAGGGTCTCCAGGGCGAGGTGGGCGACCACCACCGGCTTGCCGCCGCCCGCGGCGGCGGTCGTACGGCGCAGCGCCTCGGCGAGCGCCGGGTCGTCGCCGGACTCGGGGTCGGGGGCGTCCTCGGAGCCGACGCGCGGGATCGCGGTGACGACGACGGCGTCGCTGCCGGGGTCGGCGAGCGCGGCGCCGAGGGCGGCGGCGAAGTCGTCGGGGGTGGCCGCGGTGGTGAGGTCGAGGGGCGCGGCGGGCCGCAGGCCCGCGGTGAGCGCGGCGTCGTAGGTGAGCAGGCCGAGCGATTCGGAGTTGCCGAGGACGGCGATCCGGTCGCCCGCGGGCAGCGGCTGGAGGGCCAGGAAGAGTCCGGCGTCCAGCAGTTCGGTGACGGTGTCCACGCGGATCACCCCGGCCTGCCGGAAGAGCGCGGAGACGGTGGAGTCGGGGATGCGGGTGGCGGGCACGGCGTGTCCTGCCGGGACGGAGCCGGAGTGCAGGGCGCCCTTGACGACGACCACCGGTTTGGCGGCGGCGGTGCGGCGGGCGAGCCGGGTGAACTTCCGCGGGTTGCCGAAGGATTCGAGGTACATCAGGACGGCGTCGGTGTCGGGGTCGTCCTGCCAGTACTGGAGGAGGTCGTTGCCCGAGACGTCGGCGCGGTTGCCCGCGGAGACGAAGGAGGAGGGGCCCGCGCCGCGGCGGTGCAGTCCGGAGAGCAGGGCGATGCCGATCGAGCCGGACTGGGTGAACAGGCCGAGGCGTCCGCTGCGCGGCATCTCGGGCGACAGGGAGGCGTTGAGCCGGACCCCGGCGGCGGTGTTGAGGACGCCGAAGGCGTTCGGGCCGATCACCCGCATGCCGTGGCTCCTGGCCTGCCGGACCAGTTCGCGCTGGCGCGCCCTGCCCTCCTCGCCGGTCTCGGAGTATCCGGCGGCGACCACCACCAGGCCCTGGACGCCCGCGGCGCCGCAGTCGGCGACGGCCTCGGGGACCCGGTCGGCGGGCACGGCGATCACGGCGAGGTCGACGGGCGCGCCGATGCCGAGGACGGAGCGGTGGCCGGGCACGCCGTCGATGTCGGTTCCGCCGTCGGGGAAGGAGCGGTTGACGGCGTAGACGTGGCCGGTGAAGCCGCCCGCGACGATGTTGCGCAGCAGCGTACGGCCGACGCCGCCCGGCCTGCGGCCGGTGCCGACGACGGCGACCGAGCCGGGGCGCAGCAGCCGCTGGACGGAGCGGGCCTCGGCGCGGTGCTCGCGGGCCCGCATGACCTGGACGGACTGCTCGGTGGGTTCCAGGTCGAGTTCGAGGTGGACGACGCCGTCGGTGAAGCTGCGCTGCTGGGTGAAGCCCGCGTCGGTGAAGACCTTGACCATCTTGCGGTTGGTGGGCAGGACTTCGGCGGTGAAGTGCAGGATGCCGCGCTCGCGGGCGACGGCGGCGATGTGTTCGAGCAGCGCGGAGGCGACGCCGCGGCCCTGGTGCGCGTCCTGGACGAGGAAGGCGACCTCGGCGCGGGTGCCGGTGGTGCCCTTGTCGGCGGAGACGGCCCGGCCCGCGTCGTCGGTGCGGTCGTAGCGGACGGTGGCGATGAAGTCGCCGCCGACGGTGGCGGCCAGGCCGACGCGGTCGTTGTAGTCGTGGTGCGTGAAGCGGTGCACGTCCCGGTCGGACAGCCGGGGGTAAGGCGCGAAGAAGCGGTAGTACTTCGACTCGTCGGAGACCTGCTCGTAGAAGTCGACGAGCCGTCCCGCGTCGTCGGGCCCGATCGGCCGGATGTGGGCGATCCCGCCGTCCCGCAGTACGACGTCCGCCTCCCAGTGGACGGGGTACGGATGCGCCGTCTGCTCGCTCATGGCCCCAGCGTAAGCGGGTGGCCCGGCGGGCGCGTCACACTCGCGGAGCCGACGCGCAGGGGGCAGTCTGGTGGGGGCCGCGATCGTGCCGACGTGCCGGAGCAGCGCTCCGGCCGTGCGAAACTGGTCTAGACAACTGGAACGACCCGAAGGGCAGCACCATGGTTGAGCGCCGTGTCAACGTCGGCTGGGCGGAGGGCCTGCACGCCCGTCCCGCGTCCATCTTCGTCCGCGCGGCCATGGCCGCGGGCGTCCCCGTGACGATCGCGAAGGCCGACGGCGGCCCGGTCAACGCCGCGTCCATGCTGGCGGTGCTCAGCCTCGGCGCGCAGGGCGGCGAGGAGATCGTGCTCGCCTCGGAGGCCGACGGCGCCGACGCCGCGCTCGACCGGCTGGCGAAGCTCGTCGCCGAGGGCCTGGAAGAGCTTCCCGAGACCGTCTGAGACGCGGCGGGGCGCGCCCGCCCTCCCCGGCCGCGCTTTCGCGCGACCGGGCCTTCGGGCGGTGCGCCCTGCCGCGCGAAGCGCCCTTCGCGTGGCCGGAACACGTCCGGGGATCTTTGTCCCGCCACCGGACAGCGGAATTCAGCGGGGCCGGACAATCCACCCGGATTGCACCGGCCCCGCTTTATTGCATTTACGGGTGCCGCAATTCTACGCACTTGTATACGGTGCGATTGTTAATGGCGGCGGCGCACCGCGTTTACGGGATGTTTCAGAATCCTCACCGCGGCGCTCCGCTCCACGTGCCCCGCGGCCAGTTTGCGGGCCCGCTCGGCGTCACCGCGCGCCACCGCGTCCACGAGCGCCGCGTGCTCCTCCCACGACTCCACCGCGCGGGTGGGCACGTCGTCGCCGTACACCCAGGCGATCTTGTGGCGCAGCTGCGTGAGCAGCGCGGCCAGCGTGGGACTGCCCGACGCCTGCGCCAGCGTCTCGTGGAACCAGCCGCCGAGCGACGGCAGGTCGGACAACTGGCCCTGGACCGCGCGCTCCTGACCTAGGCGTACGAGCCCGCGCAGCACCTTCAGATGCGCGTCGGTACGGCGCTGGGCGGCGCGCGCGGCGCCCAGCGGCTCCAACAGGCCGCGCAGTTCCAGAAGGTCGGCCGCCTCCTGCTCGGTGGGCTCGGCCACCGACGCGCCGGCGTGCCTGCGGGTGCGGACGAAGCCCTCGGACTCCAAGGTGCGCAGCGCCTCGCGGACCGGCACGCGCGACACCCCGTACCGCTGCGCGAGCAGTTCCTCCGTCAGCCGGCCGCCCGGCGGGAAGAAACCGCTGACAATGTCGTCGCGGATGGCCGTACACACCACCTGGGCGGAGATACGCCGCCCCGTGCCGTCCGTCCCGTTCACATCCGATTCCGCATCGCAGGACCCCATTCTTTCCGCACATTCTGCGGTAACCCTATTCCAGCACACCAGGGATTCCGATCACAGTCCCGAATATGGGACTTCTTTTGGCGCGCGGGACCGATGCGGGACGGGTACGGCACGGGTACGGGACGGACGAAGGCCCCGGCGGGGGGAGCCGGGGCCTTCGTGCTGAGGGGGGTGGTGCGGTGGTTCCAGGGGGCGGTGGCGGGACCCCTGCGGGGTCCTGGGGTCAGACCGAGACGCCGTGCTTGCGCAGGTAGGCGATGGGGTCGACGTCGGAGCCGTAGTCGGGTCCGGTACGGGCCTCGAAGTGCAGGTGGGGCCCGGTGACGTTGCCGGTCGCGCCGGACAGGGCGATCTGCTGGCCGGGCGTGACGCTCTGGCCGACCGAGACCTGGATCGAGGACAGGTGGCCGTACTGGGTGTACATCCCGTCGGACATCCGGATCACGATGTTGTTGCCGTACGAGCCGCCCCAGCCGGCCTCGACCACGGTGCCGGAGCCGACCGCGTGCACGGTGGTGCCGCTGGCCGCGTGGAAGTCGATGCCGGTGTGGTAGCCAGAGGACCACAGGCCGCTGGAGGAGTGGTAGGCGGTGGAGACGTAGGAGCTGTCGACCGGCAGGACGAAGGAGCCGAGACGCTTGCGCTCGGCGGCGGCGCGGTCGGCGCGGGCCTTGGCCTCGCGGGCGGCCCGGACCTTGGCCGCGGCCTCCGCCTTGGCCTTCGCGGCCGCCGCGTCGGCCTTGGCCTTGGCCGCCTTGGCGCGGGCGGCGGCCTCCGCCTGCTTGCGGTCGGCCTCCGCCGTGGCCTTCGCGGCCTCGGCGGCCTTGCGCTGGGCCTCCGCCTGCGCGGCCAGGGAGTCGGCGAGCGAGCCGGTCACATCGGCGGTACGGGCGAAGACGGTGTTCGCGACGGCGTCGTGCGCGCTCTCGGCGTGGGCCGTGGCGGTCATCGAGGTGGCCCCGAACGCTCCGGTCGCGGTGAGCACCGCGACTCCGGCGAGCGTGCCGCCACCGCGGACGGTGCGTGCGGCGCCGCGACGGGGACGGCGGTGCTTCCCGCTGGGCGCGGGCAGAACGGTGAACGCCATGAAGAGGCGTCGCTCCTTTCCTTCCTTCTCGCCTACCGGGTTAGCTGACGGGTTCGGAGCAGGAAGGTCTCCTACGGGTCCGGCCGCCGCTCGGCGGTCGGTCCCGATTCACCCCAGGGACTGCTCCCTCGCGAGAGGGCTGGGTCCCCGGCTCCCCTGACGGGGACTCGGCGATGTGTGCCCGCGTGCCGCCGGACGCGGCTGCTGCTGACGGGCAACGAGCGAAGACGCTAACCGCGGTTTCGCCCATCCGCCAAACAGATCAGCTGATTTGTTGCGTACGCCACACTTCGCTGACACTCCCCCGCAAGTCCTCCCCAACTCCCGCACGGCGCTCGAAAACGCCCGCGCGGCGGTCGAAAACGCCCGGAACCCCGGCGCCGCAGGGGGCTGCCGGGGTTCCGGGGACGGATGGCGCGAGCGGTGCCGACCGCTCGCGCCGGGTGGCGCGTGACCCGCGTGACGCGGGTCCGACCGTCCGGTACTACGTGATGATGTTCACCGGTCCGATGCCCAACTCGCCCACCGGCCCGGCGATGACGGACGCGTCCCCGACCAGCACCACCACGAGCCGGTCGAGCGGGAAGGCGTTGACGACCGCGGCGGTCGCCTCCACCGTGCCCGTGGCCGCCAGCCGCGCGTAGAGCTCGGCCTGGTAGTCGTCCGGGAGCTGCTGCTCGACCTGGTCGGTCAGCGTGGCCGCGACGGCCGCCGACGTCTCGTAGCGCAGCGGCGCCACACCGACCAGATTCTGTACGGCGACGTCCCGCTCCTCGTCGGTCAGGCCGCCCTCGCCGAGCGTCCTGATGACCTGCCAGGTGTCGGCGAGCGCGGGCCCGGTGACCTCGGTGGCCACCGAGCCGCTGATGCCCAGCAGCGCGGCGCCCGTACCGTCGGCGGAGCCGAGCAGCACCTGTCCGAAGGCGCGTACGCCGTAGGTGTAGCCCTTCTCCTCGCGCAGCACGCGGTCCAGGCGGGAGGTCAGGGTGCCGCCCAGGCAGTAGGTGCCGATCACGCGGGCCGCCCACACCGGGTCGTGCCGGTCGGCGCCGGTACGGCCGATGAGGAGCTGGGTCTGCACCGCGCCCGGCCGGTCCACGATGACCACGCGCGCGGTGTCGTCCGAGGTGATCGCCGGGCGCGGGCGGGGCTTGGCGGCCGAGCCGCTCCAGCCGCCCAGGGTGTCGTCGAGCAGCCGCGGCAGGTCGATGCCGGTGAGGTCGCCGACCACCACGGCGGTCGCGGTGGACGGGCGGACGTGGGCCCGGTAGAAGGCGCGTACGGCCGCCGCGTCGATCCTGCGGACGGTCTCCTCGGTGCCCTGGCGCGGCCGGGAGCAGCGCAGCTCCGGTGCGAACAGCTCCTTGGACAGCGCCATCGCGGCCCTGCGGGCGGGGTTGGCCAGCTCGTGCGGGATCTCGTCGAGCCGGTTGGCGACCAGCCGCTTGATCTCGTCCTCGGGGAAGGCCGGGGTCAGCAGCGCCTCCGCGAGCAGGGCGAGCGCCTTGTCGAGCCGGGAGGCGGGCACTTCGAGGGAGACCCGCACACCGGGGTGGTCGGCGTGCGCGTCCAGCGTGGCGCCGCAGCGCTCCAGCTCGGCCGCGAACTCCTCGGCGGTGTGCTGCTCCGTGCCCTCCGACAGCGCCCTGGCCATGATGGTGCCGACGCCGTCCAGACCCTCGGGCTCGGCGTCCAGCGGCGCGTCGAGCAGCACCTCGACGGCGACGACCTGCTGTCCCGGGCGGTGGCTGGTCAGCACCGTCAGCCCGTTGCCCAGGGTGCCGCGGTCGGGGGCGGGGAACGCCCACGGCCGGGGCTCCCCGGCCTGCGGCTGCGGGTGGAACGTCATGACGGCCGCGGTCTCGCTCACAGCTCGCCCTCCTGCTCGGTGGCTTCGTCGGTCGCTTCGTCAGTGGCGTCGTCGGTCGCTTCGTCGGTGGCGTCCTCCGCCGCGTCGCCGCCGGTGGGCTCGTAGACGAGGACCGCGCGGTTGTCGGGGCGCAGCCGCGCGGCGGCCACGGCCCGTACCTGCTCGGGGGTGACGGCCAGCACCCGCTGGACGGCGGTGAGGGCGAGCTGCGGGTCGCCGAACAGCACCGCGTAACGGCACAGTTCGTCGGCCCGGCCGCCCACGGTGGCGAGCCGGTCGAGCCACTCGCGCTCGATCTGCGCCTGGGCGCGCTCCATCTCCTCGGGGCTGGGGCCCTCCTGGGCGAAGCGGGCCAGCTCCTCGTCCACCGCGGCCTCGATGGTGCTCAGTTCGACCCCGCTGGACGCCTTGATGTCCAGCCAGCCGAGCGACGGCGCGCCCGCGAGGCGCAGCAGGCCGAAGCCCGCGGCGACGGCGCTGCGGTCACGCCGTACCAGCCGGTTGTGCAGCCGGGACGACTCGCCGCCGCCGAGCATGGTCAGCGCCAGGTCGGCCGCGTCGCCGTCGGCGGTGCCGTCCTCCGGCAGCCGGTAGGCCGCCATCAGCGCGCGCGAGGGCACGTCCTCCTCGATCACCTCGCGGAGCTGGCCGCCCATCACCTCGGGCAGCGAGCCGTCGCGCGGTGCGGGCTTGCCGTCGTGGGCGGGGATACTGCCGAAGTACTTCTCGACCCACGCCAGCGTCTGCTCGGGGTCGATGTCGCCGACCACGGCCAGCACCGCGTTGCCGGGCGCGTAGTACGTACGGAAGAACGCCTGCGCGTCCTCCAGCGACGCCGCGTCCAGGTCGGCCATCGAGCCGATCGGCGTGTGGTGGTACGGGTGCCCCTCGGGGTAGGCCAGCGCGGTCAGCCGCTCGAAGGCCGTGCCGTAGGGGACGTTGTCGTACCGCTGGCGGCGCTCGTTCTTCACCACGTCGCGCTGGTTGTCCAGGCTCTCCAGGTCGAGCGCGGTGAGCAGGCTGCCCATCCGGTCGGCCTCCAGCCACAGGGCCAGTTCGACCTGGTGGGCGGGCATGGTCTCGAAGTAATTGGTGCGCTCGAAGCTGGTGGTGCCGTTCAGCGAGCCGCCCGCGCCCTGCACCAGTTCGAAGTGCCCGTTGCCCTTGACGCTGGCGGAGCCCTGGAACATCAGGTGCTCGAAGAGGTGGGCGAGGCCGGTACGGCCCTTGACCTCGTGGCGGGAACCGACGTCGTACCAGAGGCAGACGGCCGCGACCGGAGTGAGGTGGTCCTCGGAGAGCAACACCCGCAGGCCGTTCGCCAGGCGGTGCTCGGTGGCTGTCAGGCCGCTGGAGTGTGCCTCCGGCGTGGCCGTGTGACCCATGGGCAAGCTGTCCTTCCGGTCGCTGCTGCGTGACTGCGTAGAGTGCTGCCACTCTAGGCAAGGGAGCCGACCGTCCGCGAAGTTCCCGGTCACGCCGTGGGTGAACGTGCCCGCCGCGTCGTGGGTGAACGTGCCGTCCACGGCACGCTCGTACCGGGTGGTGGTCCGCGATGTCGGTAGTGCGGTCCACAATGGTCGGCGTCCCACCCGAGCCTTGTGCCCGTCCGACCGCTCGACTGATCGCTCGACTGATCGCTCGACTGATCGTCCGACCGTTCGGCTGATCGCCCGTCCGATCGTCCGACCGGCCACCGCCCGACCGCCCGACCGATCGCCTGTCCGCCCGTCCAGATGAAGGAGCAGCCGCCGAGATGGCCCGCCGCACCGCGAAGACCCCGCCGCCCGACGATTTCGAGGAGCGCATCCTCGACATCGACGTCGTGGACGAGATGCAGGCCTCCTACCTCGAGTACGCCTACTCGGTGATCTACTCGCGGGCGCTTCCCGACGCCCGTGACGGGATGAAGCCGGTACACCGCCGCATCGTCTACCAGATGAACGAGATGGGGCTGCGGCCCGACCGCGGCTTCGTCAAGTGTGCCCGCGTGGTCGGCGAGGTGATGGGCAAGCTTCACCCGCACGGGGACGCGTCGATCTACGACGCCATGGTGCGGATGGCCCAGCCGTTCTCGCAGCGGCTCCCGCTGGTCGACGGACACGGCAACTTCGGCTCGCTGGACGACCTGCCCGCGGCGATGCGTTACACCGAGGCCCGGATGTCCGGCCCGGCCCAGCTCATGGTGGAGTCGATCGACGAGGACACCGTCGACTTCGCCCCCAACTACGACGGCCAGGAGCAGGAGCCCGCGGTCCTGCCGTCCGCGTACCCCAACCTGCTGGTCAACGGCGCCTCCGGGATCGCCGTCGGCATGGCCACCAACATGCCGCCGCACAATCTGGGCGAGGTCATCGCCGCCGCGCGCCACCTCATCAGGCACCCGAACGCCGACCTCGACACACTGATGCGCTTCGTGCCCGGCCCCGACCTGCCGACCGGCGGCCGGATCATCGGACTGACGGGCATCCGGGACGCGTACGAGTCGGGCCGGGGCACCTTCAAGATCCGCGCGACGGTCGCGGTGGACGACGTGACGCCGCGCCGCAAGGGCCTGGTCGTCACCGAACTGCCCTTCACGGTCGGCCCGGAGAAGGTGATCGCGAAGATCAAGGACATGGTCAACGCGAAGAAGCTCCAGGGCATCGCGGACGTCAAGGACCTCACCGACCGCGAGCACGGCCTGCGGCTGGTCATCGAGATCAAGAACGGCTTCAACCCCGAGGCCGTCCTGGAGCAGCTCTACAAGCTGACGCCGATGGAGGACTCCTTCGGCATCAACAACGTGTGCCTGGTGGACGGGCAGCCGCTCACCCTGGGCCTGCGCGAACTGCTCCAGGTGTACGTCGACCACCGCTTCGAGGTCGTCCGCCGCCGCAGCGAATTCCGCCGCACCAAGCGCCGCGACCGGCTGCACCTGGTGGACGGTCTGCTGGTGGCCCTCATCGACATCGACGAGGTCATCGCGATCATCCGGGCCAGCGACAACTCGTCGGCGGCCAAGGAAAGCCTGATGGAGCGCTTCGGGCTCTCCGAGATCCAGACGCAGTACATCCTGGACACCCCGCTGCGCCGCCTCACCCGCTTCGACCGGATCGAGCTGGAGTCCGAGCGCGACCGGCTGAACGCGGAGATCGCCGAGCTGACCCGGATCCTCGACTCGGACGCGGAGCTGCGCAAGCTGGTCTCGGCCGAACTGGCCGCGGTCGCCAAGCAGTACGGCACCGAGCGCCGTACGGTCCTGCTGGAGTCGGCGGGCGCGCCGCTGTCCTCGGTGCCGCTCGAAGTGGCCGACGACCCGTGCCGTGTGCTGCTCTCCTCGACCGGGCTGCTGGCCCGTACGACCAACGGCGAGGACTTCAGCGACGGCGGTGCCAAGCGCGCCAAGCACGATGTGATCGTCTCGGCGGTGCCGACCACGGCGCGCGCCGACATCGGCGCGGTGACGTCCGCCGGGCGGCTGCTGCGGCTGACCGTGATCGACCTGCCGATGCTGCCGGACACGGCCGGGGCGCCGTCGCTGGCGGGCGGCGCCGCGCTGTCGGAGTTCCTCACCCTGGAGGACGGCGAGCGGGTGCTGTGCCTGACCACGCTCGACGAGTCCTCGCCCGGCCTCGCGCTCGGCACCGAACAGGGCGTCGTCAAGCGCGTCGTGCCCGACTATCCGTCGAACAAGGACGACTTGGAGGTCATCGGCCTCAAGGACGGTGACCGGGTGGTCGGCGCGATGGAGCTGCGCACCGGCGAGGAGGACCTGGTCTTCATCACCGACGACGCGCAACTGCTGCGCTACCCGGCCGCGCAGGTACGCCCGCAGGGGCGGCCCGCGGGCGGCATGGCGGGCGTCAAGCTCGCCGACGGCGCCAAGGTGATCTCCTTCACCGCCGTCGATCCCGCCGTGGACGCGGTGGTGTTCACCGTCGCGCGGGCCGAGGGCACGCTGGACGACACGACCGAGGGCACCGCGAAGCTGACGCCGTTCGAGCAGTATCCGCGCAAGGGGCGCGCCACCGGCGGTGTGCGCTGCCAGCGGTTCCTGCGCGGCGAGGTCGGTCTCGCCCTGGCCTGGGCGGGTCCCGCGCCCGCCCGCGCCGCCACGCCCACCGGCACTCCCGCCGAGCTGCCGCCGAAGGACCCGCGCCGCGACGGCTCGGGTGTGCCGCTGGTCAAGCCGGTCGCGGTGGTGGCGGGACCGGTGTAGCGCCAGGCCGTACGCGGGCCGGTCGTACGGGCGCGTGCGGCTTGTCGCACAGGGTGTCGTACGGCCGGTCGTACGGGCTGTCGTACGGCCAGTCGTACAGGCTGTCGTACAGGTCGCTGGATACGGGCGCGGTGGCGGGGGCCGCCGCGCCCCGGGAATCGGGCGCCGCCGGGAGGCAATAGGCTCAGCCGGGTGAGCACCTGCACCAGCGCCTCGGCGTCCCTCGCCGAACCGGTGGCCGCCACCGCGGCCACCGCACGGACGTGGCTGCTGATCGAGCAGCCGGGCCCGTGGGGGGCGAAGGCGCTGGGGGCGAGCCGGCTGGACCCGGCGACCGGCCGCCAACTGGAACGGCTCGCCGACGGCACCGGCACCCGCGTCGCCCTGATCCGCCGCCCCGGCAGACACGCCGACCTGCACCTTCCGCGTCGGCACCGGGTCTACCTCGCGCACACCGCGCCGGGCGCCTCCTGGGTCCGTACCGCCGAGGTCGCCGACCCGGCGGAGCTGACCGCGCTGGACTTCACCGCGCTGGGCGCGGGCGCGCACAACGGATTCGGCGACGCGTACGACGGCGCGCCCCTCGCCCTGGTGTGCACCAACGGCAAGCGGGACCGCTGCTGCGCGGTGCGCGGCCGGCCCCTCGCCGCGGAGCTGACCGCCTCGGGCGGCAGCGAGGTCTGGGAGGTCACCCACCTCGGCGGACACCGTTTCGCGCCGACCATGCTCGTGCTGCCCTACGGCTACACGTACGGCCGGGTGGACGCGCACCACGCGAAGGACGTACTGGAGGCGGCGCGCTCCGGGCGAATGGTGCTGGACGGCTGCCGGGGCCGCTCGGCGTGGGACCGTCCCGGACAGGCGGCGGATCTGGCCGTACGGGAGCTGACCGGTGAGGACCGTACGGCGGCCGTGGTCGTGGAGGCCGTGGAGCGTACGGACCCGGCGCCCTCGGGCGACGGCGACGGCGCCTGGGCGGTGCGGGTGGCGCACGTCGACGGGCGGGTCTGGGAGGTGGCGGTGGCGCAGGTCGCGTCGCTGCCGCCGCGGCCGGAGAGCTGCGGCGCGGCCCTCGGCACACCCGCCCGGATGGAGGTCACGGGGATCGAGCGGGTGGCCGGGGGCCGCGCGTCGTAGGGCTCTTCGCCGGGCGCTCATGGCGAGGCGCTGCGTGAGCAGGCGCTACATGAGCAGGCGTTATGTGAGCAGGCGTTATGTGAGCAGGCGCTACATGACCGGGCGTTACTTGACGTTCTTGACGAACTCCGTGGTGTAGGTCTTCTCCAGGTCGACCTTCTTGCCCTTGAGGTTCGGGTTGAAGGACTTCAGGACCGCCTCCACGGTGGCCGGGCCGTCGGGGGGCATCACGCCGTCGGTGGTGAACATCGGCAGCGTGGCCTTGATGGAGTCGGCGTACAGCTTGGCGCCGCCCTGCGCGTAGTCGGAGGGCATCTTCGCGGCGATCTCCTCGGGGGTGTGCGTGGACATCCACTTGAGGGTCTTCACGAAGGCGTTGGCCAGCTTCTGCACGGTCTCCTTGTGGCCGTTCACCCAGTCGGTGTTCATGTAGAGGCTGGAGGACGGGTAGAGGCCGCCGAGCGCCTCCCGCGAGCCCTCGGGCGTGCGCATGTCGTACAGCACCTTGCCGATGCCCTTGTCGAGGATCTGCGCGACGGTCGGGTCGGTGGTCATACCGGCCTGGATGGAGCCCTGTTGGAGGGCGGCGATGAAGGTCTGGCCAGCGCCGACGGTGACGGGCGTGAAGTCGCTGACCTTGAGGCCGTTGTGCACCGCGAGGTACTTGGTGAGGAAGTCGGTGGACGAGCCGAGACCGGTCACGCCGAGCTTCTTGCCCTTGAAGTCCTTGGCGGAGGTGATGTCGCCCGCGGCCTTGGTGGAGACCACCTCGACCTCACCGGGTGCCTGTGCGAACTGCACGACGGACTCGATCATCTTGTTCTTGGTCTGGAGGTCGAGGGTGTGGTCGTAGAAGCCGACGGCGCCCTGCACGTCACCGGAGACCAGCGCCGTGGTGGCCTGCACACCGGCCGGTTCGCTCAGCAGCGTCACGTCGAGGCCCTCGGCCTGGAAGAAGCCGAGTCTCTGGGTGAGCATGGCGGGCATGTAGATGACCTTGTCCAGGCCGCCGACCATGATCTTGACCTTCTCGGCGTTCTTGGCCGCCGGGGCCGTGGAGCCCGCGTCCCCGGTGGAATCCGAGCCGGAGCCGGACGCGGCGTCGTTGGCACAGGCGGTGAGTGTGGTGAGGGCGAGGGCTCCGGCGAGGGCGAATGCCGGGAGCTTGGCGTACTGGCGCATGGTCACGTCCTTGTGAGAGCGGAGGGTGGGCGCGCGCGGGGGCGCGGGATTTCGGGGAGGGCGACCGCGGCTCAGCGTTCGGCGCCGGGCTGGGCGGGCTTCCAGCGGAAGAGCCGCTTCTCCAGGTAGGTCAGCAGGCCCTCGGCGATGAGGGCGACGACGGCGAGGATCACCATGGCCGCGTAGACACCGGCGGCGTTGAAGGTGCCCTGCGAGGCGGAGACCAGCAGGCCGATGCCCTTGGTCGCGCCGATGTACTCGCCGACGATCGCGCCGATCAGGGCGAAGCCGAAGCTGACGTGCAGGCTGGTGAAGATCCACGACGTGGCGGCCGGGATCACCACCTGGAGGGTGACGCGGCGGTTGCTCGCGCCGAGGACGCGGGCGTTGGCGACCAGATTGCGGTCGACCTCGCGGGCGCCCTGGAAGGCGTTGAAGAACACCGGGAAGAAGACCAGGACGACGGCGGAGGCCACCTTGGAGGCCGGGCCGAGGCCGAACCAGATGAGGAAGATCGGCGCCAGCACGATGCGCGGCATCGCGTTGAGCACCTTCACGTACGGGCCGAAGACGTCCGAGAGGAAGGGGATCCGGCCGAGCGCGATGCCCAGCACCACACCGCCGGCGACGCCGATGACCCAGCCGTACAGCGCCTCGTAGAGCGTGTACCAGATCTGCTCGCCCAGGGGGCCCTGCGGTGTGCCGTGCATCGTCCACTGCCGGATCTGGTCCCAGATCTTGGACGGCATGGAGAAGTTGAACGGGTCGATGACCCCGGTGCGGGCCGACCACTCCCACAGGCCGAGCACGAGGACGAGGACGGCGAGGCGGCTGGCGTACACCAGGAGGGTGCGGTTGCGGACGGCGCGGGCGCGGGCCTCGGTGCGCAGGGTGCCGGCGCCGGGCCCGGCCGGGACGGCGTCCTCGGGGGTGGCCCCGGTCCTAGGGGTGGCCGGGGCTGCGGACTCAGGCGGCATGTCCGACGCTCCTCTCGCGGGTGATGCGGACCTCTTCGCCCAGCGACGACCAGATCTCGCGGTAGATCTCCACGAAGCGCGGCTGGAGCCTGACCTCCTCGACCTTGCGGGGCCGCGGCAGGTCGATCGTGAAGACCTCCTTGACGGTGGCGGGCCCCGCGGTCATCACGACGACCTTGTCGGCCAGTGCGATGGACTCCTCCAGGTCATGGGTGACGAACACCACCGAGGACCCGGTACCGGACCACAGCTCCAGGAGTTCGTCGGACATCAGGGCCCTGGTCTGCACGTCGAGCGCGGAGAACGGCTCGTCCATCAGCAGGATGTCGGGGTCGTTGACGAAGGTCGCGGCGAGCGCGACGCGCTTGCGCTGGCCGCCGGAGAGCTGGTGCGGATAGCGGTCCTCGAAGGCGGTCAGGCCCACGCGGGCCAGCCAGTCGCGGGCCCGCTCCTTGGCCTCGGCCTTGCCGACACCGCGGAAGCGCGGCCCGGCCATGACATTGGACAGCACGGTCCGCCAGGGGAAGACGGCGTCCTGCTGGAAGACGAAGCCGACGCCGGGGTTGATGCCGTTCACGGCCTCTCCCGAGACCAGCACCTCGCCTTCCGTGGGCTCCTCCAGGCCGCTGACCAGGGTCAGCGTCGTCGATTTGCCGCAGCCGGTCGGTCCGACGACCGCGACGAACTCACCGCGTTCCACGGTCAGGTCCAGGTCTCTCACGGCGGTGTGCAAGGCGCCGGACGGGGTCCTGAACGCCTTGCTCGCCCCCCGCAGCTCGATGGCGGGGCTCGTTTCGCTGCTCATGGCGGTGGAGGCTAGGAGCGACCACCGCGGCGGCGGCAGTCTTGTGGGCGCAAGGAGCCTTCTGCGCGCAAGCCGGTCTTCTGCTCGTTTTGCTCGCCCGCGCACAACGAAAGCGAAACGGAGTCTGCCCATCCGGCTCCGCGGGGTTTACCTTGCGTTGACGACAGGGCTGTCGACGTACGCGTGGGGTGGGGACGCGGGTCGGCCGCCGCGACTGTCAGCGGACCGGTTGGAATGCGGAGGAGCCCCACGATGCGGATCGGATGGCCGCGCCGTGTCTCGGCGCAGGTCCTGTTGGTGCAACTGGCGATCACGGCGGGCGTCACGGCGCTCGCCACCGGACTCTTCCTGGCGCCGCTCAGCCACCAGCTCGACGAAGAGGCGATGCACAGGGCGCTGGCCATCGCGGAGACCGTGGCCGTCGATCCCGAGGTCGCGCGGGCCGTGGTCTCGTCCCGGCCGACGCCGGACGGCCCGGTGCAGGCGGAGGCGGAACGGGTCAGGATCGCCACGAAGGCCCTCTACATCGTGGTGATGGACACCCACGGCATCCGGTGGTCGCACACCGACCCCAAGCGGATCGGCGAACCCGTCTCGACCGATCCCAGCGTGGCGCTGGCCGGTGACGAGATCATGCAGATCGACCGCGGCACGCTGGGGCGCAGCACCCGCGGCAAGGTGCCGCTGTACGACTCCTCCCACCGGATCGTGGGCGCGGTGTCGGTGGGCATCAGGTACGACGGCATCCTCAACCGGGCGATCGGCCTGGTGCCGGGTCTGCTGATGTACGCGGGCGCGGCGCTGGGCGTGGGCGTGCTGGCGGCGGTGTGGGGTTCGCGGCGGTTGCAGCGGGCGACGCACGGGCTGGCCTTCGCCGACATATCGGCGCTGCTCGACGAGCGGGAGGCGATGCTGCACGGCGTCCGCGAGGGCGTGGTCGCACTGGACCGGCAGGGGCGGGTGCGGCTGGTCAACGACGAGGCGCAGCGGCTGCTCGGGCTCGACGGCGCCGGTGACGGCGCGGCCACCGGGCGGCTGCTGGACGAGCTGCTGCCGCCTGGCCGTACGACGGACGTGCTGGCGGGGCGGGTCGAGGGCGCGGATCTGCTGACGGTCAGCGGCGGGCGGGTACTGGTCGCCAACCGCATGCCGACCGGTGACGGCGGGGCCGTGGTGACGCTGCGGGACCGTACGGAGCTGGAGCTGCTCGGCCGCGAACTGGACTCCACCCACGGGCTGCTGGACGCGCTGCGCGCCCAGGACCACGAGCACGCCAACCGGCTGCACACCGTGCTGGGCCTGCTGGAACTGGGCCTGCACGAGGAGGCGGTGGGCTATGTCGCGGAGGTCGCCGACACCCATCGGGCGTCGGCCGAGGTGATCGCGGACCGGGTGCACGATCCGCTGGTGTCGGCGCTGCTGGTCGGCAAGGCCGCCATCGCGGCGGAGCGCGGGGTGTCGCTGCGGGTCGCGCAGAGCACGCTGCTGCCCGACCGGGTGGTGGACCCGCGCGATCTGGTGACGGTGCTGGGCAATCTCATCGACAACGCGCTGGACGCCGCCGCCGGGCACCGCGTGTCCCCGGCGATGTCCGCCGCGCCTTTCGTGGAGGTCGAACTGCGCGCCGAGGACGACACGACCCTGCTGCTGCGGGTGTCGGACACGGGGCCGGGAGTGCCGCCGGAGGCGCGCGAACTGATCTTCACCGAGGGCTGGTCGACGAAGGAACGTCCGCCGCACCGGGGGCGCGGCCTGGGCCTCGCGCTGGTGCGCAGGCTCGCCGAGCGGTACGGGGGTCTGGCGCGGGTGACAGCGCGGGCGGGCGGTGGCGCGGTGTTCACGGTGGTGCTGCCCGAGGCGCTGGCCGAAGGAGTGCTGGCCGGTGGGGCGCTGGCCGGAGGAGTGCTTTCCGCGGCTGGGGAGGCGGCGCGATGATCGACGTACTGGTGGTGGACGACGACTTCCGGGTGGCGGAGATCAACTCGGCCTATGTGGGCAAGGTGCCGGGCTTCCGGGTGGCCGGGCGGGCCCACACCGCGGCGCACGCGCTGTCGGTGCTGGAGCGCACCCGGATCGACCTGGTGCTGCTCGACCACTATCTGCCGGACGAGACGGGTCTGACGCTGGTCCGCCGGATGCGGCAGCACGGGCACCACGCGGACGTGATCATGGTGACGGCGGCGCGTGATGTCGCCACCGTGCAGGCGGCGATGCGGCTCGGCGCGTTGCAGTACCTGGTGAAGCCGTTCAGCTTCGCCGGTCTGCGGGCCAAGCTGGACGGTTACGCGGCGCTGCGCCGCACCCTGGAGGGGGTGGGCGGGCGCGGCGAGGCCGGGCAGGAGCAGGTCGACCGGATCTTCGGCGCCCTGCGTACGGCGGGCGCGTCCTCGGCCGAACTGCCCAAGGGGCACTCCGCGCCGACCGCCGACCTGATCCGCCGCGTCCTGCACGAGGCGGGCCGCCCGCTGTCCGCCCACGAGGTCGCCGAACGCGCCGGGCTCAGCCGCTCCACCGCCCAGCGCTACCTGAAGTACCTGGAGCAGGCGGGGCGGTTGAGCCTCACCCTCAAATACGGCGACACGGGCCGTCCCGAACACCGCTACGCCTGGGCCGCCACCGGCTGAACCGCCGTTACGCGGCCCCGGCGCCGGTGAGCGAACGCACCTCCGTCTCCGCGTACTTCCCCGCGTCCGCCTCCTCCGGCGACAGCAGGGTGCCGAGCCAGCCCGCGAGGAAGCCGAGCGGGATGGAGATCAGGCCCGGGTTCTCCAGCGGGAAGAGGTGGAAGTCGACGCCGGGGAAGAGCGCGTCGGGCCTGCCGGAGATGACGGGCGAGAACACCACCAGGAGCAGGGCCGGTACGAGGCCGCCGTAGATCGACCAGACCGCGCCGCGGGTGGTGAACCGGTGCCAGAACAGGGAGTAGAGCAGGGCGGGCAGATTCGCGGACGCGGCGACGGCGAAGGCGAGGCCGACCAGGAAGGCGATGTTCTGGTCCTGCGCGAAGAGGCTGAGCCCGATCGCGACGGCGCCGATCCCGACGGCCGCGAATCTGGCCACCCGCACCTCGTCCTCCTCCATCGCCCCTTCCTCCACCGCGTCGGCGGTGACCCGCGCGGTGCCGGGGGCCGCGGCCTCGCGCTTGGCGCGCCTGTTCTGCCGTGCCTGCGTTTCCGCGACGGGGCGGCGGCGCAGCGTGGCGTAGAGGTCGTGGGCCACCGAGGCCGACGACGCCAGGGTGATGCCCGCGACCACGGCCAGGATCGTCGCGAAGGCCACCGCGCCGACTACAGCGAACAGCACGGTGCCCCCTGTCGTCCCCTCCCCGCCGCCCAGGATCTCGGCGAGCAGCGGCACCGCGGTGTTGCCCGCGGCGTTGGACGAGCGGACGGTGTCGGTGCCGACGACCGCCGCCGCTCCGAAACCGAGCACGATCGTCATCAGGTAGAAGGCGCCGATCAGCCCGATCGCCCAGACCACCGACCGCCGCGCGGAGCGTGCCGTGGGCACCGTGTAGAAGCGGGACAGGATGTGCGGCAGACCCGCCGTCCCGAGCACCAGCGCCAGGCCGAGGCTGATGAAGTCCAGCTTCGACGCCCAACTCCCGCCGTACTTCAGCCCGGGAGCCAGGAAGGCGTTGCCGTGCCCGCTGCCCGCCGCGGCGGCGTGCAGCAGACTCCCCGGATTGCCGTGGAAGCGGACCAGGACCATCACGGTGAGCGTCACCGTGCCGCCGATCAGCAGCACCGTCTTGACGATCTGGATCCACGTCGTCGCCCGCATCCCGCCGAAGGACACGTAGAACACCATCAGCGCGCCGACCCCGACCACCGTCCAGGTGCGCGCCGCGCCGTGCCCGCCGAGCAGCAGCCCGACCAGGCTCCCGGCGCCGACCATCTGCGCCACCAGGTACAGGATCGACACCACCACGGACGACGTGCCCGCCGCGATCCGCACCGGCCGCTGTCTCATCCGCGCGGAGAGCACGTCGGCGAGCGTGTACCGCCCGCAGTTGCGCACCAACTCGGCGACCAGCATGAGGACCACGAGCCACGCGACGAAGAACCCGACCGAGTACAGCAGGCCGTCGTACCCGAAGAGCGCGATGAGCCCGGAGATGCCGAGGAAGGACGCCGCCGACATGTAGTCGCCCGCGATGGCCAGGCCGTTCTCCATCGGGGTGAACAACCGTCCCCCGGCGAAGAACTCCACCGACGAGCTCCGCCGCCGTCCCGCCCACGCCGTGATCGCCAGCGTTACCGACACGAAGATCGTGAACAGCACGATCGCGAGGCCCTGATGCTCCCCGGCCGAATCCGCCAGATACCCGCCATTGAACCGACCGCTGTTCAACGCACCCGCTCCTGCCCGGTCCTGGTCGCCAGCGTCCAGCGCAGATCGAGCGCCGCCCGGTCCCTGCGCAGCCGCGCGTGCCGGGCGTAGGCCCACGTCAGCAGGAACGTCGTGGCGAACTGCGCCAGCCCCGCCACCATCCCCACATTCACGTCACCCGCGACCTGATGTCCCATCAGGCCCGGTGCCGTGGTGGCCGCCACCACGTACAGCAGGTACCAGGCCAGGAAGCCCGCCACCACCGGGAAGGTGAAGCTCCGGTACCGGTCGCGCACCTCCTGGAACGCCGCGCTGCCCTGCACCTCCAGATACACCGCCGACCGGTCCACCGGCCGTCCGTCCTGGCCCGCCTGCGGTGTGCCCTCGGGCCGGGTCCGCCCCGGCGCGGGGTCGGGGGCCGTCTGATCCGGGACCCAGAGACCGGCGTCCGCCGCGTCCTGCCACGGGTCGTTCACCCGCAGCGCCCCGGGGTCGCCCCCGTCGTGCTTGTCCACCGAACACTCCTCGTTCCATCGGCCGATCGGCCGATGTGCCCAATCATGGACAGAGCGGGAAGATCCAGAACGAACAAGTAGAAACCTTCACCCCATCAGGTGATGCCATGCCGGTATGCATATCCGACCGCCTGTGCGCGGTCCCGCGCCCCGGTTTTGGCGAACAGGTTGTTGATGTGCGTCTTCACCGTCGCCATGCTCACGTGCAGCCGCGCGACGATCTCGGCGTTGGACAGCCCTTCGGCCACCAGGGCCAGCACTTCCGCCTCCCGGGCCGTCAGCCCGTCGGGCAACTCCCCCCGTCCCGCCGCCCCTTGGCCCGGCTCTCCCGCCCCGCCCGGTCCGCTCCCCCGTCCCTCCGGCCGCCGCTCGGGGCCCGCCCCGGTCAGCGCGTCCAGCATCCTGCCCTGCACCGCGGGCGACAGCCCCGCCCGCCCGGCCGTCACCTCCGCGATGGCCCGCGCGATCTCCTCCCCTCCCGCGTCCTTGGTCAGGTATCCCCGCGCCCCCGCCCGCAGCGCGGGAAAGAGCGAGCCGTCGTCCGCGAACGTCGTCAGCACCACCACCTGCGTCCCCGGATACCGCGACCTGATCCGCCGCGTGGCCTCCACCCCGTCGCAGCGCGGCATCCGCAGGTCCATCAGCACCACCTCCGGCCGGTGTTCCCCCACCAGCCGTACCGCCTCCTCCCCGTCGGCCGCCGCTCCCACCACCTCGATGTCGGGCAGCAGCCCCAGCAGCATCACAATTCCCTCACGCACCACTGTCTGGTCGTCCGCGACCACCACCCGCGTCACGCGGGCACCCGCAAGCGCACCACGAAGCCCTCCTCGGCCGGTCCGGCGTCGAGCGCGCCGCCCAGCAGCTCCGCGCGCTCCCGCATCCCCAGAAGACCGTAGCCCGATCCGGATGCCCTCAAAGAGTTATCCACAGGCGTCCTGCTCCCGAAGTCCCGGAACTCCAGCTCCACCTCCTCGCTCCGGTACTCCAGCCGCAGCGCGACCTTCGCCCCCGGCGCGTGCTTGCGCACATTCGTCATCGCCTCCTGTGCCACCCGCCGCACCGCCAACCCCGCCTCCGCGGGCAGATACCGCGCCTCCCCTTCCACTTCCAGGTCCGCCCCCTCCGAGGCGACCAGCTCCCGCAGGAAGTCCTCCACCGGTGCCATCTCCCCGCGCAGCGCCGACAGCGCCTGCCGGGTCTCGGCCAGCCCCTCCCGCGCCATCTGCCGGGCCGCGATCACCCGTCCCAGCACCACGTCCCGCTCGACGCCCCGCTCGATCAGCAGCCGCGTCGCCTCCAGGTGCACCGTCTGCGCCGACAGGCTGTGCGCCAGCACATCGTGGATCTCCCGTGCGATCCGGGCCCGCTCCGCCAACGCCGCCGACTCGGCCTCCGCCGCCCGCGCCGCCCGCTCCTGGACCAGCAGCCGCTGCGTGTTCCCCCGCGCCTCGGCGTCCAGCCGCACGACGTACCCGATCAGCCCCAGCCCCGCCACCGTCAGCGACGTGACCAGCCAGCCGCCGGAGTCGCCGACCAGTGCGTAGGCGGCCAGCGCCGTACCGGTGAGGGGCGCCGCCGCGGCCAGCGGCAGCCGCTCCATCCCGAGCACCGCGCAGCCGCACCACAGCAGCGTCGCGGGCACATCAGCGCCCGCCGCGTGCAGCCCGAAGGCGGCGCCCAGCATCAGTGCGATCAGTGCGACGGACGGCGCCGCCCGGTGCTCGAGCGTGAACCGGAAGAACGCCCACACCGCGACAGCCACCGCTGCCAGCCCCAGCACGGACGCCGCGGTCAGCCACCCGTTGAGATCCGTGCGGGCCAGGATCCCCCAGAGCGCCGCGGCGGCGAAGAGCAGCCGCACTCCCCGGCCGAACGCCCGCCGCGCGGACGACCGGTTCTCGCGGGACAGCGCCTCCTTCGAAGGCCAGGACGTCCAACCGCTCATGAGGCCGTACGGTACGACGGCGCCACGCTCTGGGCCCGCCAGGCGAGCACCCCGGCGCGTATCAGCAGCGTGGCCGCGAGCGCTATCAGGAACGAGCCGCTGTCCTGGTGGACCCCCATCGCCGTGCCCACCCCGTACAGCCCGATCCGCACCGCGACCCCGGCCGCCCAGACCGCGACGGTGAGCTTCCCTCCCTGCGCCCAGACTGTCCCGTCCCTCTCGGTCCACAACCGCGTGGTCCACGCCCATGCCAACCCCATCCCCACAGCGACCACCAACTCAACGGCCAGCAGCGCGACCGCCGTCTGCCGGTGCTCCGGGTCGATCAGCCCGTGCTGCCGCAGCGCCATGAACACCAGCACCGCCGGTATCAGCCACCACCGCCGGCCGCCCGTGACCTTCCTCGGCCGCAGCTGGCGGGTGACCACCACACCGATGACCGCCACGATCACCAGCGCATCGATCAGACCGGACATGACGGACGCCTCCGTAAAGCGACTCCCACGAGGCCGACGGGTTCGCCGACATCTCAGAATCTACGGAAACCCCCAGCTCAGCGGATCAAACCGGGGGTTGAATCTCCCTCTCCACCCCCGGGTGGAGCCCCCTCCACCAACGCCCCCGTGCTGTGGGCGAACGCGCCGGTCCGGCGCCGGTCCGAGCGCCCGCCCGGTGAGCGGATCCCCTGCGTCCGGGGGGCGGCGCTGCGTACGCTTTTCCAGCGACCAGCGACCGGCGATCGGATCGTCGGACAACGGGGAGGGCACCGTGTCGGATCTCGGCCAGCGGAACGTGGAGCGCCGGACACCGCGCGGTGGGGAGGCGGGAGCGTGAGCCAGTCCGTACGCGCCGAGAGCGGTTTCGCCTACGGGGTCGTGGGCGCGGACATCCACGTGTTCGGCGACGGCGTCCCGGTCTACCTGCTGCAACGCTGGCAGCCGCCGGTTCTGCCGGACGACGGCTTTCTGTTGAATGTACCGAGCCGGATGCTCAACGCGCGTTTCCGGGTCGTGGAGTTCACCGGACGCACCGCCGAGTTGACCTCGTTACGGCGCTGGCGCGACGGCGGCGGTCCGCTCGCCGTGCAGTGGCTGTGCGCGCCGGGCGGACAGGGCAAGACCCGTCTCGCCGACCGCTTCGCGCAGGAGTCGCTGGCCGAGGGCTGGCAGGTCGTCACCGCCACCCACGGACCGGGGAGCGTGCTGCCGCCTCCTGGCAGTCAGGACCTCCGCGACCGGGGCGACGCGGGTGTGCTGCTGATCGTCGACTACGCCGACCGCTGGCCGCTGACCCATCTCATGTGGCTATTCGGCAACGCGCTGGTGCACCGCGACAGCGGGCGCGGCGCCCGGGTGCTGCTGATCGCCCGTGGCGACGAGGTCTGGCCGAGCGTGCGCGCCGCTCTCACGAACCAGCAGGCCAGGACCTCGCTGCAACGGCTCGCGCCGCTGTCCGACGAGGTCGGCGGTGACGGCGCCGCCGCGTCCCCGCGGTCCGAGATGTTCGCCGTGGCCCGCGACAGCTTCGCCGCGCGTTACGGCGTCTCCCCCGGCGGCATCGCGGCACCGGCCCCGCTCGGTGACGCGGCCTTCGGCCTGACCCTGGCCGTGCACATGGCCGCCCTGGTCGCCGTGGACGCCGACGCCCACGGGTTGCGCGCGCCCACCGACCTCGCGGGCCTGTCCAGCTATCTGCTGGACCGGGAGCAGTTGCACTGGGCGCGGCTGTACGGCGACCCGGATCATGAGATCGCCCCGTCCGCACCGGCGTTCCGCACCTCGCCCGCGCTCATGAACCGCACCGTGTTCACCGCGGCGCTCACCGGGCCGGTCAGCCCGGAGGAGGGGCGGGTGGCCATCAGCGACCTCGCGGTCCGGCTGCCGGCCGATCGCATCCTCGCGGATCACGCGGTCTGCTACCCACCGGCCGAGGCCGACCGCGACACCGTCCTGGAACCGCTGTACCCGGACCGGCTCGCCGAGGACTTCCTGGCGCTGACCCTTCCCGGCCACCGGGCCGACTACCCGGCCCAGGACTGGGCCGGGCGCACCGTCAGCGCCATGCTCAGCGGCACCGACGTGGTGAGCGACGCGGTCACCGGAAGCTGGATGCCGCGCGCCGTGGTCTTTCTGACCGCCGCCGCCCAGCGCTGGCCCCACGTCGGCCCCCTCCACCTGTTCCCGCTGCTCGGCACGGCCCCTCAACTCGCCGTCATCGGGGGCAGCGCCGCGCTGGCCACGCTCGCCGCCCTTGACGACATCAGCCCCGAACTCCTCGAAGCCGTCGCGATGTTCTTCCCGCCGTTCAACCGGCGCAGTCCCGACCTGGACCCCGGAATCGCCGCCGTCAGCACCCGGCTGCTCCCGCACCGCCTGGAGCGCGCCAGAAACCCCAACGACCAGGCCGCGGAGCGGCACGAGCACGGCGTCCGCCTCCACCACGCCGGTCGGCTGGAGGAGGCGCTGGCCGAATCCGAGGCCGTCCTGGCCCAGTTCCGGGCCATCGCCCGTGACGGCGTCCCCAATCCCTCGCTCGTCCCCGTGGTCGAAGGCAATCTGGCGTTCGCCCTCAAGGCGTACGCGGACCGCCTGGGCGAGGTCGGACGCCGGGCAGAGGCCCTGGCCGCCACCGAGGAAGCCGTCGCCGTACAGCGCAGGCTGGCCGCGTACGACGAGCAGTACCGTCCCGACCTGGCGAGCGGCCTGCTCGGTATCGGACGGGATCTGTCGTACGCGCAGCGCTGGGACGACGCGACGGCTGCCCTGGAGGAGTCCGTGACGCTCCTGCGCGCGCTGGCCGCGGAAGAGCCCGGCAAGCACGAGTCGAACCTCTCCGCCGCCCTGGCCGCCCTCGGCGTGTGCCACCTGCGTACCGACCGTCCGCGGTCGGCGGTCTCACACGGCCGGGAGAGCGTCGCCCTGCGCCGCCGTCTCCACGCGAAGGACCCGTCCGCCCACGCCATGTCCCTGGCCAACGCTCTGTATCACCTGGCCGCCGCCCTCGAACGTGTCGGCGATCCCGACAGCGTCCCGCTGGCCCACGAGGCCGTCGAGCTCTACCGCGACCTCGCCCGGGTCAATCCCGCCGCCTACGAGCGCGAACTCGCCGACGGGCTCAACGGACTCGCCGTACGCCTGCTCGTCGCCCAACGCCCGGAGGAGAGCCTGACCGCGGCTTACGAGAGCGTCGCGATCCTCCGCCGCGTCAGCGCCCGCGAGGCGATCGCCGAACAGCACACCTTGGCCGAGGCTCTCGGCGTCCTGCTCGGCGCGCTGATGGTCACGGGCCGCTTCGCCGAGGCCACCGACACAGCCGACGAGTGCGTCATGGTCTGCCGCCGCATGACCGAGAAGGACCCCGTGGCCCTCCACCGCCTCGCGGGGGCCCTGCTCATCGCCGCGGAAGTCCGCGTCACCCCGGCCGACCCCCGCCTCGACGAAGCCCTCACCCTCTTCGACGAGGCCACCGAGATCATGGACCTCTACGCGATCTCCCCCCAGGGCGGCCCGGCCCTCCACCACCGCGTCGGCTCCCGCCTCATAGAACTCCTCACCGCCGCCGACCGCCCCGCCCCCGCCGCCCGCCTCCGCCGCACCCTCCAGAACCCAACAACCCCCTGACCCCCGGCCCGGCAGCAGATCAGACGTCGATCCGCGACCGGTCCAGGGTCGTGGCGGAGTTGGTGATGAACCAATCCGGCACAGCTCTGACCTGCGGCGGAGCAGCGCGTCGGTGCGCTGAGCAGGCATTTTGCGTTTGCTGGCGTTGGCCTCCGACGGCCGTTTTCGACTGCGCTGCGGACTGTTTGCGGACCGGTCTGACCTCCTCCGACGTGCAATTTCAAGTGGCCAGGACTCAGCTGACCGGGCTGACCGGCACACGTCGCGACGAGCCGGGTCGGTACGGCAAGCGAGCCCTTCGAGGAACATGCTCGTGCGCTGTCAGTGGCAGCCCGTACTCTCCCGCCATGGATTTGGTGACGTCCCCGTGGGAGCCTGCTGAGCGGGTGGAATTCGTCCGGAAACTGGCCGGCAAGGGCGACCTCGCCGAGTTGTCGCGCGCTTTGCTCGTCGCGAAAGACCCATGGCACGAGGGCTTCGGCGTGACGACTGTACTGCGCAGTCTCCCGAAGCCAGACCGATTCGCGCTTGCCCAGTCCTTCGTCGAGAACGCAGCAGCAGAGTCGGCCGACACAGAGGCAGGCAACCGCGGTCTGGTGCTGCTCGCCGCTGTCTCGCGTGACATCGCCAACGCCACATGGTGCGAGGCATGGGAAGCGCTCCTGACGGAGATGGCGGATCAGACCTGGTCCTGCGGCATCTCGGACGAGCTCTGGACGTGCAGCCACGCTCTGCTGGACGCCGACAGGCGCCTGCCCGACGCGGTGGTCGGCCTCCTCCGCCGCTCCGCGCTGGACCACGGCTGGCCCCCGGAATGCGTGACGCCCGTGCTCACCCGCCTTCGCGGGCCCGTGCTCAACCCCGGTGAGCCGTGGGCCGACGCTGTCCTCGCCAGCTTGCCTTCGCTCGGCGACCTCTGGCCCGGCTTCATCGACCACGCCCTGCTCTCACCTGTAGCGCGCCCCACACTCACCTGGGACCGCCGGGCACTGGCCCTTACCGCTCCGATCGACACTGAGCTGCTCCGGCTCACGCTGACCGCCTGGCTAAATCTTGCCGCCGACGGCGGGGGCCGCGGCGATGGTGGCTACGACCGATACAACCTGCCCGCGCTCGCCGGGCTCACCTGGCTGCTCTCCTTGCTGCCCTCGCACCCCTCATCCATCCGCACCCTAGGTGCCCTCGTCGAGGGTCCATCCTCGCGAACCCCGCTGACGAGCACAGCCATACGAGCTTTGGCCCGCGTCCCTCAGCGCCGAGGCCACCCCGAACTGGAGCGGCTGTCCGTTCTTACCCGGGACAAGGTGACACAACGACAGATCCGCGAAGCACTGATCGCCTGAACGCCGCGTCCTCGGTGGGGATAGGTGCCACACACAACGCGGCGCAGAGATTCGGCCTTCGCCAGCCTCTCGTCCGCACCCGCGAGGCAGCTCGCAGACCGCGCACACCCGGGCACCGGTCACAACCGGCTGGATGCAACCGCTGCTGCGCGGCCTCCCGGTCACCGCCCAGCAACTTCGCGAGGACCGAATCCCCGAAAAGGCCGCCGTCACCGCCGCTGATCCGCAGCACCTATGCGCGGTGTTCAACATCACTCCGGAGACCGGACTCCGCTACACCCGCTTCTTCCACCCAGACCCCACGGACAGCGACGACGTATCCGGCTGCAACATGGAGACAACGTGACCGACCACCACGCTCACCTGCTCGCCGCCATCGTCGAGCTCGGCGGTGAGCTGGCGCTCCCAGCTACCCGTAACGGGCGCTTCAGGGGCGCGCGGTCATCCCAGAAGGCTGCGCGGTCAGCGCCGGCCGCCGCCGATGCGGCGGTCGTCGGCCAATGCGGTAAGCGGGCCGAACTCGCGGGCAAGCCGGTTCCACGTCAGAACCTCGCCACAGCGGGCCGGGAACTCCTTCGGGTTGAACTCGGGCATGGTCCAAGTGCCAGTGCCCCGGTCCCTCAGCCACAGGTCCCCGTCACCGTCGACCACAGTCGGCGGGACCGGTACGGGCTCGGCCTGATCAGTGGGCTCCCAGGTGACCCGACCCGGGTGGGAAACGCGGCGCAGCTCGGTGGTGACCAGCCGCGCGGCCAAGTCACGGGTGGACTCTTCGGCGTCCTTGACCGACGCGAGTCGGAATGCGTCGTCAAGTACGGGCAGGGCTGGATTCTTGCTGCGCTTTGAACTCATACGCTGACTACCTCCGGTAGGGGGCGTCACATCCGTTATGGCACCCCGTAGAGGAACACGGTATCCGAGGCGGGAGCCGGGCCGGCTACGACCACTGTCCAGGTGGAGGCGCTGGCACACCGGGCGGTGGGGCTAGGTGGTGAGCTGGTCCTGGACGTGGCGCAACCCGTGGTGGTAGCGCTCAGATACGGCGGTCCGGGTCTGAGAAGGTGAGGCCGCCGGGGGCGAGCGGACGTCGGGCCGGGGGCGGGTGCGGGCTCGGGCTCGCCGGGCGGCTGGCGGAAGTCGGCGCTGCTCGACCGGCATCAGCCGGCGCCCACCCGCCTGGGCGGGTACGGGAGCGTCGCAAGCGGGCTCGGACAGGCGGGCAGCGAGAGCGGTCGACGGTCGGTCATGATCCCTAGTCTCCGAGGTCCGGCCTTGCGGTAGGGCCAGGCGATGATCGCCAACCGACACGCGACGAACGCCCAGGTTCGGGGCGCCGAGTGCTCAGTATTCGCGAATTCAGGCGCTTTAGTTGCAACACGAATTTGATGCACACCATGGACGAACCGGTCGAGGTCCAGGTGCCTGCGTGTGTGCGTGGCGGACGACCAGTGACCCAGCTTCGAAGAGCTCCCGCAGTTCATGGACGGCGTTGGGCGCATCGAGTAGCGCGCCACACCCTCAGCCATCGGGCAGCTTGAGTGGTGGGGTCAAGCGCGACTTCGACGCGCAGATATCCGACGAGCGGGTCACCGAAACGACCGTCGCAGGCGAGGCGCAGCGCCGGGCGTCGTCGCCTTCCACGGGCCGACGCCAACCGCACGAAAGTCATGGTGCACGTGGAGCGCGACCAGCAGGGCTTTCAGACTCTTCGAGCACCTCGGCCACGCCAACGCGGCCATGACGGCCAACACCCGTACCCACTTGTGGCCCGACTTCGACGAGCGGGGCACAGGCTCCCGTCGACGAGGCCTAGGCGGACCGCCTGGACGGGGGTCACATAGAGGCCGAGACGGCGGCGTAACCACTCCCCCGAACTGACATCAGTTCGCCTGCGGACAACGTGCGGAACGCGGAGGGGAGCCCTGCGCCCGCCCTCTGCTCCGCCGTGCCTCACACGTCGATCCGCGACCGGTCCAGGGTCGTGGCGGAGTTGGTGATGAACTCCTTGCGGGGGGCGACCTCGTTGCCCATCAGGAGGTCGAAGGCCTGCTCGGCGGATTCGAGGTCGCTGATGTTGATGCGGCGCAGGGTGCGGTGGCGGGGGTCCATGGTGGTTTCGGCCAACTGGTTCGCGTCCATCTCACCGAGGCCCTTGTAGCGCTGGATGCTGTCCTTGTAGCGGACGTTGCGGCGCTGGAGGTCGAGGAGGGTCTGGCGCAGCTCGTTGTCCGAGTAGGTGTAGACGTACTTGTCCTGGCCCTTCTTGGGCTGGACGAGTTCGATGCGGTGGAGCGGGGGGACGGCGGAGAAGACCCGGCCCTGTTCGACCATCGGGCGCATATAGCGCTGGAAAAGGGTGAGCAGGAGGCAGCGGATGTGGGCGCCGTCGACGTCGGCGTCGGCCAGGAAGATGACCTTGCCGTAGCGGGCCTGGTCGATGTCGAAGGTGCGGCCGGACCCGGCTCCTATGACCTGGATGATCGCGCCGCACTCGGCGTTCTTGAGCATGTCCGAGATGGACGACTTCTGGACGTTGAGGATCTTGCCGCGGATCGGCAGCAGCGCCTGGAACTCGGAGTTGCGGGCCAGTTTGGCGGTGCCGAGTGCCGAGTCGCCCTCGACGATGAACAGTTCGCTGCGGTCGACGGCGTCGCTGCGGCAGTCGGCCAGCTTGGCGGGGAGCGAGGAGGTCTCCAGCGCGGTCTTCCTGCGCTGCGCCTCTTTGTGCTGCCGGGCCGCGATGCGGGTCCTGGCGGCGGCGACGGTCTTCTCCAGGACGGCGCGCGCCTGGGCCTTGGCGTCCCGCTTGGTGGAGGTCAGGAACTCGCGCAGTTCGGTGGCGACGACATTGGCCACGATGCGGTTGGCGGCGGAGGTGCCGAGCACTTCCTTGGTCTGGCCCTCGAACTGCGGCTCGGCCAGACGCACGGTGATCACCGACGTCAGGCCCTCCATGGCGTCGTCCTTGACGATGTCGTCCTCGGCGACGCGCAGCAGTTTGGCCGAGCGCAGCACCTCGTTCATCGTCTTGGTGACGGAGCGCTCGAATCCGGTCACATGGGTGCCGCCCTTGGGGGTGGCGATGATGTTCACGAAGGACCTGGCGGTCGTCTCGTAGCCGGTGCCCCAGCGCAGCGCGATGTCGACGCCCAGCTCGCGGGTGACCTCGGTGGGGGTCATGTGGCCGCGGTCGTCGAGGACGGGCACGGTCTCCTTGAAGGTGCCGCTGCCGGACAGGCGCAGGACGTCGCAGATCGGCTTGTCGGGGGCGAGGAACTCGCAGAATTCGCTGATGCCGCCGTCGAAGTGAAAGACCTCCTCGACGGGCTTGTCGGTCTCGATGCCGCGCTCGTCGCGCACCACGATGGTCAGGCCGGGCACCAGGAAGGCGGTCTGGCGGGCGCGCTGGTGCAGGTGGTCCAGGGAGAGCTTGGCGTCCTTGAGGAAGATCTGCCGGTCGGCCCAGTAACGCACGCGGGTGCCGGTGCGGGTCTTGGGGACCCGCTTGGCCTTGGTGAGCCCGCTGGCGGGGTCGAAGGGCGCCTCGGCGCCGGATTCGGTGAAGATCCCGGGGACCCCGCGACGGAAGCTGATGGCGTGCGTGGCGCCGTTGCGGTCGACCTCGACGTCCAGCCGGGCCGACAGCGCGTTCACCACGGACGCGCCGACGCCGTGCAGACCGCCGGAGGCCGCGTACGAGCCGCCGCCGAACTTCCCGCCGGCGTGCAGCTTGGTCATGACGACCTCGACGCCGGACAGGCCCGTCTTGGGCTCCACGTCCACCGGGATGCCGCGGCCGTTGTCCCGGACCTCGACCGAGCCGTCCTCGTGCAGGATGACCTCGATGCGGTCGCCGTGACCGCCGAGCGCCTCGTCGACGGAGTTGTCGATGATCTCCCAGACGCAGTGCATCAGACCGCGACTGTCTGTTGACCCGATGTACATACCGGGCCGCTTGCGAACCGCTTCCAGCCCTTCGAGGACGAGCAGGTGCCGCGCGGTGTAGTTGGAGCCGTCGCGATCTGCACCCGTCAGCAGCGCAGAGGACGGCACGGATGTTTCGGCGGTCACGCGGGCAGCTCCTCGATCAGGAATGTTCTGAAGTTTTTTTCAGCCGTGTCGGTGAGAGGGTACCGATGCCGGGAGGGGTGACAGCGCCGCGACCCGGTATCCGGGCCTCAACACGGCCCTCGTCCCGGCTTCCATGCTAGCCCTCTTCGAGCACGTGTTCGATAACCCGCGCGAGTGATACACATGTCACGTTCCCAAAGAGGCATGAACCATTTAGGCTCCGGGCACGTCCTCAGCAACAACCGGCAAGCCAGCCGGGAGCAAGTCCGGACAACAGCTCCATAAGCGACATCTGACGCAACTGACTCCTATTCGCCGCCAATCGGTAACATCCAGTCACCCCGAGGTCGGTTTTCGAGGAAAAGCTGAGAGCGGGAACGTTTTCGGCCTGGTTGGATGTTGACCCTGGTACGACAGCTCGTCGAGCTAGAGAAGAGGCGACGTGACTACTGTTCTGACCCCCGCGAGTCCGCTGACAGCGGCAGACCGCTGCGACCGTTGCGGCGCTCAGGCATACCTGCGCGTTGTCCTCATCAGCGGTGGTGAGCTGCTCTTCTGCGGACACCATGGACGCAAGTTCGAGCCGGAGCTCAAGAAGATCGCTTCGGAAATACAGGACGAGACCGGACGGCTGACCGACACCCCGGCAACGGCGGGAGAAGACGAGCGCTGACACTTCGCATCAGCGACGAATTCGAGTCGGCGGGCGGACAGACCCCTCCAGGGGGTGTCCGCCCGCCGTCTTCCGTTCAACCGCGGCCCGCCGCAGCTCAGCTGGTTCTGCCAGCCTTCGACCGCGCTGCGCCAGCGCTCAGCTACTGTGCGCCGCCACCAGTGAGGCCATCGCCGAGACGCGCGTGTAGACCCCTGGATAGGCCGCCTCCGCGCAGCCACTGCCCCACGAGACCAGACCGACGACCCGGTCCCCCACGACCAGCGGGCCGCCGCTGTCGCCCTGACAGGCGTCCCGGCCCCCGCCCTTGGCACCCGCGCACATCATCGAGGCGCGCACATAAGTGCCGTCGAAACTCCCCGGATACGCCTGCGCGCACACCGTGTCCGCGAAAACCGTGACCGTCGCGGAACGCAGCGTGTTCGAGTACGTGCCGCGGCCGGTCGTGTCACCCCACCCGTAGACCTGCGCCTGAGTGCCCGCCCGGTAGTCCTGCTCGTCGGAGGAGTCCGCGATCGGGATCGTCGCGCCCTTCGGCAGCGCTGTCGCCAGCGTGATGACCGCGATGTCGCCGGAGTTCGTCGTCGAGTCGAAGCCGGGGTTGACCCACACCTGCGACAGGCCCAGTTCCTGCCCACGACCGCCGCTGAGGTCCGTACGACCGGCGATCACACGCAGGTCGGGCAGTTGGTGCCAGTCGCTCGCTCCGAGCGCCTCACGGCCGAAGCAGTGGGCCGCGGTGATCACCGTACGAGGCCCGACGGCCACCGCGCCGCAGAACTGGCCGGACCTGCCGGAGCCGAAGCGCTTGCGGCTGGCCAGGGCCATCACCCATGGCGTGCTGTCCGTGCTGGCCGGGTTGCCACCGATCACGACGCCGTTGGCGGCGGCCGGGGTCGCGGGCGCGGCCAGCGGGACGGCCAGCGTCGGCAACAGCGCCGCCGCGAAACCGCCGATCACAGCACGACGACGACCGGTCACGGCACGGAAGGGGAAACGCATGCGGCCTCCTGACCCTGTGGAGCACTCTGGACACCCAGAGTGATCGATAGGGCCGGAGGCCGCATCCGCAAAGAGGCCGTGTCGCCCGAAAGACGTCCGCGGAGTTCTCCGGAGGCCCGAAGGACTCCGGAGAACTCCGCGGAAATGACGTCGGGTCAGCCCGGCCGGGTCAGTCCAGGTAGTCGCGCAGTACCTGGGACCGCGACGGGTGACGCAGCTTGGACATCGTCTTGGACTCGATCTGCCGGATCCGCTCGCGCGTGACCCCGTAGACCTTGCCGATCTCGTCCAGCGTCTTCGGCTGCCCGTCCGTGAGGCCGAAGCGCATGGAGACCACGCCCGCCTCCCGCTCGGAGAGGGTGTCGAGCACCGAGTGGAGCTGTTCCTGCAGCAGCGTGAAGCTGACCGCGTCGGCCGGCACGACCGCCTCGGAGTCCTCGATGAGGTCGCCGAACTCGCTGTCGCCGTCCTCGCCCAGCGGGGTGTGCAGGGAGATCGGCTCGCGGCCGTACTTCTGGACCTCGATGACCTTCTCGGGGGTCATGTCGAGTTCCTTGGCCAGCTCCTCCGGGGTGGGCTCGCGGCCCAGGTCCTGGAGCATCTGGCGCTGTACGCGGGCCAGCTTGTTGATGACCTCGACCATGTGCACCGGGATACGGATGGTGCGGGCCTGGTCGGCCATCGCGCGGGTGATCGCCTGCCGGATCCACCAGGTGGCATAGGTGGAGAACTTGAAGCCCTTGGTGTAGTCGAACTTCTCGACCGCGCGGATCAGACCCAGGTTGCCCTCCTGGATCAGGTCCAGGAAGAGCATGCCGCGACCGGTGTAGCGCTTGGCCAGCGAGACCACGAGGCGGAGGTTGGCCTCCAGCAGGTGGTTCTTGGCCCAGCGGCCGTCCTCGGCGATGATCTCCAGCTCGCGCTTGAGCTTGGGGGCGAGCTTGTCGGCCGCGGCCAGCTTGTCCTCGGCGAAGAGACCGGCCTCGATGCGCTTGGCCAGCTCGACCTCCTGCTCGGCGTTGAGTAGCGGGACCTTGCCGATCTGCTTGAGGTAGTCCTTGACCGGGTCGGCGGTGGCACCGGCGACGGCGACCTGCTGTGCGGGCGCGTCGTCCTCGTCGTCGTCGGAGAGCACGAAGCTCTCGGACTCCGACTTCTCGGTCTCCTCCTCGCCGCCCTTGCCCGCGGCGGCCTCCTCGACCGTCTCCTCCGCGTCGACGGCCTCGTCCTCGCCTGCGGCGGTCTTCTTGGCCGCCACCTTCTTGGCGGGGGCCTTCTTGGCAACGGTCTTCTTGACGGCGGCCTTCTTCGCCGGCGCCTTCCTTGCTGGGCTCTCCGCCTCCACCGATGGCTCCACCGTGGTCTCGGCCTCGGCCTCCGCCTCCGGGGCGGCGGCCTTGGGCGCAGCGGTCTTCTTGACAGGGGTCGCCCTGGAGGCGACCGTCTTGGTGGCAGTACGCTTCGCCGGGCTCTTGGCTGCGACGCTCTTACGGGTGCGCTTGGGCGCCTCAGCGGCAGTCACCATCAGCGTCACACCCTCCTCGTCGAGGACCTGGTTGAGGCTGCGCAGAACGTTCTTCCACTGGGTTGCCGGAATCTGGTCCGCTTCGAACGCCCGACGCACGTCGTCGCCGGCGATCTGCCCCTGGGCCTTACCCTGCTCGATGAGCGCCATCAGAGACTCGGACTCGGCGATCTCGGACGGGAGCGTACGGGATGTGCTGGCCGACACGAACAACCTCTCGGAACGATGGGAACGACTCGGTGGAACCGCACAGCCACTCAGCGTCAAAATCGTCGCTGAATATTCCTTGTGCCGTGGCCACCTCTTAAGTCATCGCGCTGCCTCGCCAAGCGTTACGCCCACCCTACGTGGCCCGAGTCACACCCTAAATCGTGCAGATCGGTCATAAATCCGGACACATGACCCGTCCGGCCGTGCGAGGGCGCGGGAGAGCGGCCGGGAGAGCCACGGGGGACCACATGGGACCGCCGCCGACCCCAGGTGTTCCGGGGTCCGCGGCGGAGGGCGACACGGTCAGTGCTGCTCGCGCGGACCGGGGACGACGTGGTCGGCGGGAGCGGACTCGGGCTGCTCGGGCAGGACGGTGAGGAGCTGGCGCATCGCCGCCTCCGCCGTGCCGCCGTCGCTCTCGGCGAGCGCTTCGACGATCCGCTGGTGCAGGCCGACCGAGGTGTCGCCGGGGCGGTCGCAGCCGGTCACCGGGCCGCCGGACACGTGCAGCGCGGAGGAGACGATCCCCGACAGGTGCTCCAGCATCCGGTTGCCCGCGACCTGGAGGAGCAGGGCGTGGAATTCGGCGTCGGCCCTGGAGAAGGTCAGCGCGTCGCCCTGCGCGGCGGCGTGCGCCATGATCTCCGCCATGTCGGCGAGGCGCTGCTGTACGTCCTCGCGGCCGTGGCCCGCGGCGAGCCGGGCGGCCAGCGGCTCGATCGTCCAGCGCAGTTCGAGCAGTTCGCGGCGCTGGTCGTCGCGCTGCGGCCCGAAGGCGCGCCATTCGATGATGTCGGGGTCGAGCAGATTCCAGTCGCTCACCGGGCGGACCCGGGTTCCGACGTTGGGCCGGGCGCTGACCAGGCCCTTGGCCTCCAGCACGCGCAGGGACTCGCGCACCACGGTGCGGGAGACCTCGAAGCGCTGGCCGATCTCCTCGGGGACCAGCGGGCGGTCGGCGCCCAGATCGCCGGAGACGATCATCTGCCCAAGCTGCTGGACGAGTTGTCCGTGCAGTCCCCGGCCACGGCTGCCGCCGGCCCGGCGGCCCATCCGGTTCATATCCGGCTCCATGCCCTCCCAGGACGTCAGTCCAGGTCGGTCGGTGCCAGGGGCTTCGGCGTACGAATAGCGGTCCAGCTCGCCCGATCCGGCGATTCCGGAGTCGGCAGAACGAGCCGCGGTCATCATGGTGTGCGCAAGGGTACTCACGCATCCTTTGTCGGCGATGCCGATGCGCGCCTTGAGGGCTTTGCTGAAAAGCACACGAAAGGGTGAGCGCTCATCACCTCATAATTGACGTTTTATGGCGATGAATCATCCCTTCTTGCTGGTAAGCGGCGCAGTTCGGCTGACGCGTGGGGCAGTTGGGCGGCGCCAGCGTCGCCGTCCGCGCAACGCGGTTGCCAGATAGGCGCAGACCAGCACGGTGAGTGACAACGACAGCGCGGAGACCACCGGTTGGGCGGCGAAGCGCAGCAGTCCCTCGACCGTTCCGCCGCCGCCCTGCGAGACCCCGCTGACCACCGACCACAACGCTCCGCCCGCGTCGGCGAGTTGTCGTGCCACCGGCCCACCGAACAGTCCCCGTACGGCCGGAGCGACCAGCAGCGGTACGGCGAGGACGGCGGCCACACCGAGCGCGGTGGTACGGAACACGCCCGCCGCGAGCACCCCCGCCCAGGCGCAGCCGACAGCGAGCGCCGCCCACCCGCCGAGCGCGGCAGGAAGCGTCGTCAGATCCGGCGCCTTTCCCGGGCCGAGGGTCAGCCGCAGCGCCAGGGTGTCGGCGACGGCGGCGAACGCGGCGAGCAGCAGCGCGCAGATTCCGCTCACGGCGAGTTTGGCGCCGAGCAGCCGCAGGACCCGCGGCTCGGGGCCGTACCCCGGCGCGAGGGCGGGGTAGCGGAACTCCTGCCCGTAGGCGAGTGCGCCCAGCACGCCCGCGCCCACGGCCGCCGCGGGCAGCGGCAGCCGGACCGCCCATCCGGAGATCAACCGCAACGGCGGTACGGACACAGCCCCGGTGCGTGCCATCAGGACCGTGCCGAGCACCGAGCCGACCAGCGCCGCTCCGGCGATCGGCCACGGCGTGAGGACCCCGAAGGCGCGCCGCAGTTCGTACCGCAGCGGCCGGACCGGGCCGTGCTGCCGTGCCGGACGCCGCCGCGGCTGCGGCAGGGCGGGCGGTACGGCGGCCGCCACGCCGCCTTCTGCCTCGGGGGTGACGTCCGGGGTTGTGACGCCGTTTCCGCTCTCGTCGGCGAGGTGGTGCAGCAGGATGCCGTGGCGGTAGGCGGTCTCCCCCACCGCGGCAGAGTTGGTGCCGTAGATGGCGATACGGCTGCCGGTCGCGGCGATCACCTCGGCGCCGTCCTCGGTGAGCAGCGTGGCCAGGCGCTCGGCGTAGGGCGAGCGGACGGCCACGTACGGGCGCATCCTCGTGCGGGCGAAGTGCGCGGCCGACTGGTCCGCGACCAGGCGCCCCTTGTCGATCGCGATCACGTGGTCGGCGGTACGGGCGAGGGCTTTGGTATCACGGCCGGTGAGCAGGACCGCGCCCCCGGCGGCGACATGCCGTCGTACGAGCGCGTGCACCCAGGCGGCTTCGCGGGCCGGGAGTTCGCGCACCGGGTCGTCCAGGATCAGCGCGCGGGGGTCGGCGAGCAGGGCCGCGGCGAAACCGAGACGGCGGTCCATGCCCAGCGAGTACGTGCCGAGCCGCTGTTCGGCGACCTCGGCGAGGCCGACCTGGTCGAGCACCTCGTCGGCGCGGGTGGCGGGCAGTCCGAAGGCGGCGCAGAGCATGCGGAGGTGGCTTCGGGCGGTGCGTCCGGGATGTCCGGGCACGTCACCCAGGAGGGCGCCGACGACGCGGGCGGGGTGGGGGAGGTCGCGCAGCGGCCGGCCGTCGACGAGGGTGGCGCCGCGTCCGCCCTCCAGCCCGAGCAGCAGGCGCAGCGCCGTGGACTTTCCCGATCCGGCGGGACCGAGCAGGCCGGTGACTTCACCGGCCCTGATGTCGAACGTGAGGTCGGTGACGGCGGGCGGGGCGTTGCGGCGGGGCATGCTGGTCAACCCGATGGCCTGGATCACCCTTGCACCATAGCTCCGCAAATGGGCGTTTTGCGGAAAGAGCCGGTTCTACACCTCGGGCCGCAGCATCGGCGGATTGAGCAGTGCGGCCCCGCCCGCCCTGAACAACTGCGCGGGACGGCCGCCCTGACGGGTCGTCGTCCCCCCGGTCGGCACGAGGAAACCGACCGTGCCGGTCACCTTGCGGTGGAAATTGCGCGGGTCGAGCGCGACACCCCACACCGCCTCGTACACCCGCCGCAGCTCCCCCACCGTGAATTCGGGCGGGCAGAAGGCGGTGGCCAGCGACGAGTACTCGATCTTCGACCGCGCGCGCTCGACCCCGTCCCCCAGGATCCGGGCATGGTCGAACGCGAGCGGCGCCGTCTCCCCCGCGTGCTCCTGTCCCCCTTCGCCCAGCAACGTCCCGACCGGCGCCCAGCGCGCGCTGCGGGCGTCACCGCCCGCCCGAGGCGCGGGCAGGTCGGGCGCGAGCACCAGATGGGCGACGCTGACCACGCGCATCCGCGGATCGCGCTGCGGATCCCCGTAGGTGGCGAGCTGCTCCAGATGAGCGCCGCTCTGCGCCCGGAGCCCCGTCTCCTCGGCCAGTTCCCGCGCCGCGGCCTGGGAAAGATCCTCGTCCTCGCGGACGAATCCGCCGGGCAGCGCCCACCGCCCCTGGAAGGGCGGCTCGCCGCGCCTTACCGACAGTGCGCACAGCGCGTGATGTCGCACGGTCAGCACGACCAGGTCGACGGTGACGGCGAAGGGCGGGAAAGCCGACGGGTCGTAGGGCGACATGGCGCGATCATAGTCGTCTGCCTGACGATAATCAGCCGGATCGGGAGCCTGATCCCTATCGGATCGATACGTTTTCCCGTCCCTCTCCGCTCGGTCCCCGCCCATGGTCAGGTCCCGAGGCGCAGTCCCGGCGCCGCCTCCTCGATCATGGCCATCCCCAGACGGCTGACCCGAATGGAGAACGGCTGCTCCGCGACCCGCAACCCCGTCAGATGCACGGCTCCCAGCGGCGCGGCGCTGATCGGCCGGACCGCCACCGTGCCGCCCGGCGCGTCCGGCCGCACCCCGGCGAGCGCCGTCAGCAGATGGACGGCCCCGGCCGCCGCGACCGCCGCCGGACGGCACGCCATGGGGTGCGGGCACGGCGCACCGCCCGCAGAACGCTGCTCGCCCCCGTATATCTCCGGCATCCGCAGTCCGAACTCCGCCGCAGCGTCCAGCACCCCGCCCACCAACGCGGACGCCTCCTGCTCCAGCCCCGCCGCGGCGAGTCCGGACACGGCGAGCGCCGTCTCATGGACGCGCACCGCGCCTCCGCGGTGGCCGAAGGGGCTGAAGCCGGGCGTCTTCGCCGACATCGTCCGCAGACCCCACCCGGAGTTCATGTCCGGCGCGGCGAACAGCTTGCCGAGCTGTTCCGTCTGCCCCTTGTCCAACAACCCGGGAGCGAGCGCCCCTTCGCCGAGCAGCCCGGTGTCGAGGAGGTGCGCGAGCGACGAGGACAGCACTGGCACCGGTCTTCCCCCGGGGGCCAGCGCCAGCGCGGGCCGCCCACCGCCCGGATCCTCCAGCCAGAATCCCCGCCGGAAGCCCGCCCGCAGCGCCGCCGCGTACTCCCGCCAGCCGTCCGCCCCACTCCGTTCGTGGGCGTCGAGCAGATCCGCACCCAGCACCGCCGCGCGATACGCGTACGCCTGTACCTCCGCCCGCACCGGACCCTCCGCCGACGGGTCCACGACCAGGCCGGAATCCGTCGTCGCCGCCCGCATCCAGCCGAGGCACCGCTCCGCCGCCGGGAGCAACGGCTCCACCTCGCGAGCCGGAAGCCCCCAGCGTCGGGCCTCGGCCAGCACGGTCACGAAGAGCAGCGTCGCCTCCACGCCCGAGTCCAACGGCGGCAGGTGCGGTCCGGAGTGCCGCGGCACTCCGGGCACACGGCCCGTCGCGGGGTCCTGCAACCTGGCCAGCATGCGGAGCGTGCCCGCCGCCAGCCGCGTGCCGAACGGCAGCAGCATCCGCGCCGCCCACAACGCGTCCACGGGCGCCAGCCCCATCCGCCAGGGCGCCCCGGCCGCGACGTAGAGGTCGGCGGGATGTTCCGGCGCGCGGAGCAGCAGGGCCTGTGCGTCCCCGAGCGAGGCGTCCAGCAGGACACCGGCTCTGGGGTCGTCGCCCTCCAGCCGCGCGTCGGCCCACATCGGCGGCGGTCTGTCGCCGACCGGTGCCCGCGCGCTGCCCGCCGCCGTGGCCGCCGGTGCCGGCTCCACTCGCAGCTCGATCGTCCGTGCCGCTCCCGGCGCCACCTCCAGGTCCCACCTCAGCAGTCCCGACGCGCCCAGCGCCGCGTCCGGCGCGGGAGTCGCGGTGACCCGCGCCGATTCCCCGCCGCTCGACCAGCGCAGCCCCGAGCCGCTGACGCCGGCCGTCAGATCCGCCCCGGCCTGCCCTGCGGCCACCGCGGAGAGCGCCGCGAGATCCGTGCCGAACGCGATCTCGACGGGCAGCGCCACCCGTACCGGCCCCGCGTTGGCGAACGTGATCCGCTCACCGCCCTCGGCGGTCCTGACGCGCTCCACCGTGACGACCGGGTCGGGGCCACGGTCGCCGGGTGTCCGGACGACCGCCAGGAAACGTGCCCGTCCCGCGTCGAGCAGCCTGGCCTGCACGGTCACCGGTTCGGCTCCCGCGACCGTCAGCTCGCAGCGGCTCAGCAGTCGCCTGCCGTCGCGGTAGAAGCCGTCCAGACCGTCGCCGCGCATCTGCCCGTGCTGTGCGGACACCGCGAGGGCCGGCGCCGCCACGCAGATGACGGCGTCGTGGACGGGTACCGGGCCGGGTGCCGCCCGGCGCGGTGCGACGACCGGCGGCGTGCTCACCGGGCTCCGTCCTTCGCCGCGCGTGCGGCCCGGGCGACGGCCGGAGCCGCCGCCCGCTCGTACGGGATTCGTCTTCCGGGAGAGTGCTGCACGCCGGGTGAACGCCCCGCCGAGCGCACAGGTCACGGCCCGTCTACCGTTCCTGAACGGGAGGCCCGGCTCCCCGCACGGCCCGCACCCCCGAAAAGAGACTCCATGACCGTCCACCGCCAGCCAGGCACCGTCATCACCGACCACACGTTTGCCGTACCGCTCGATCACTCCTCCCCGGACGGGGAGCGGATCGAGGTCTACGCCCGCGAGGTCGTGGCGGCGGGCCGGGAGCGCGAGTCGTTGCCTTGGCTGCTGTATCTCCAGGGCGGTCCGGGCTTCGGCTCGCCGCGCCCGCTGGGACGGGACGGCTGGCTGCCGCGCGCGCTCGACGACTTCCGGGTGCTGCTGCTCGACCAGCGTGGCACCGGGCGCTCCACGCCCGCCACCCGCCAGACGCTGCCCACCCGTGGCGACGCCGCCGCCCAGGCGCACTACCTGTCGTACTTCAGGGCCGACTCGATTGTCCGGGACTGCGAATTCATCAGGCGTCAGCTCCTCGGAGAGGACGCGTGCTGGAGCGTGCTGGGCCAGAGTTTCGGCGGCTTCTGCGCGGTCACCTATCTGTCGTCGGCGCCCGAAGGTCTGCGGGAGGTGTTCGTCACGGGCGGCCTGCCGGGTCTTGATGTGACCGCCGAGGCCGTCTACCGCGCCGCCTATCCCCGCATCGAGCGCAAGAACGCCGGTCACTACGCCCGTTACCCCGAAGACGTCGAGACGGTGCGCACCATCGTCCGCCGCCTGCGCGACGAGGCGGTGTCGCTGCCCGGCGGAGGCCGCCTCACACCTGAGGCGTTCCAGTCCCTCGGTCTCATGCTCGGCACCGGCACCGGTTCGCACACCCTGCACTACCTGCTGGAGTACGCGTTCGTGACGGGTCCCTCCGGTCCCGTCTTCTCCGACTCCTTTCTCTCCCAGGTCCAGCAGCATCTGTCCTTCGCCGCGAATCCCCTTTACGCGGTGCTGCACGAGTCGGTCTACGGACAGGGGTCCGTCTCTCCTCACGGCACCGGCTGGGCCGCCGAGGCCGTCCGTGGTGAATTCCCGCGGTTCGACGCCGAGCGCGCGCTGGCAGGGGACGCTCCCGTGCTGTTCACGGGAGAGAGCATCCATCCGTGGATGTTCACGTCCGATCCGGCGCTCGCACCACTGCGCGAGACGGCGGAGCTTGTCGCGCGCCGCGAGAAGTGGCCGGACCTCTATGACACCCGCCAGTTGGCGGCCAATGAGATTCCGGTGGCGGCGGCGATCTACCACGACGACATGTACGTCGACACCGCCCACTCGCTGGCCACCGCGCGTGCGGTGCGCGGGCTGCGGACCTGGGTCACCGACGAGTTCGAACACGACGGTCTCCGGGTGAGTGGCGGCCGGGTCCTCGACCGGCTGATCCGACTGGCCCGCGGCGAGCTGTAGTCGAGGCGATCACGCGCTGCCGCCGCTCCTGCCGCAGGCTCCGCCGCAACAGCTCAGGGTCCAGACCCTCGTTGACGGAGTGGTGGAGCAACCGCGCGAAGGTGTAGTGGGGTTCGAGGTCCAGCGCGAGGCCGAGGGCGACCCGCGCCTCGGCCTCGTCGCCCGAGGACCAGGCGACCCAGCCCGCCAGGGCGAGCGGGGCCGCGGCATGGTCCGCGTACGGTCCTGCGCAGCGCCGGGCGAGCGCCCGCCACAGTCGAAGGGCGGCGTCCGCCCGCTCGGGCTCCATCCATTCGGCGGCGCGGTCGCGTGCCGTGCGGTCCTGGAGGCCGAGGATGACCGCCGCACCCTCGTTGTCGGCGAGGAGCCGGTCGTCCCGCCGGTCCGCACGTGCGGGATCGTCGATCCGGGGCGCGGAGCGGAACTTCTCAAGTGCCGCACGGGCCAGGGCGAGTGTTCGCTGCCGGACGCTCTCGCAGTCACCGTCGTCGAGCATGCGGGGCACCAATTCGGCGCAGGCCGCGTCGAGGGCGATCTCGTGATCACGATTCCGCGCCTCGGACGGCTTCAGCCTGGCTTCCATGTCCCGCAGCGAACCCGGCGCCGGGATTCCCGCGTAGGCGCTGGCCGCCGCCATCGTGGACCGGCCGGGCGGAGCCAGGACCGTTCCCTCCGCCGGGACGGTCTCCGCGGGGCGGCAGTAGGACCACCAACGGCCGGCCGAGACGCACAACGCCTCGACGACGGGCACGTCCAGCGCCCCGCAGGCCACCCGGATCCGCTGGGCGAGCGGCCTCAGCCTTTCCATCACGGCCGACGCGCGCTCTCCTTCACGCGGGTCCCGGCACAGGAACAGCACGATGGCGTCGGGTCGCCCACCGCGACGGGTGCTGTTCCTCACGAGGCAGTCGGCGAGTTGGTCGGCGGTCTCCGGCCACTCACTCGGGTCCTCCGGCAGGCCCAGTCGCAGTCGGCCGCCGAAGCGGCCGTGCTCGCCGTGCAGTGCGACGAGCACGACGGAGTCATTGGGATGAAAACCCATCAAGTACGGCAATGCGTCGGCCAGGTCGGCGGGCCCGCGCAAGGTGACTTTGACGTCGGCCGCTTCGGATGATGACTCTCCGTGCTGAATCTCGTTGCTCTGTGTCATGAGATCGACGATGCCGTAATCGCGCGAATCACACCAGACCCCCCAAAAACCTGTGGATAACTTTCGGTGGAGTTATCCACAGGCCACGGAGCGGGGTTGGCGCGATGTCGGTGCGATCAGGTTGCATGGGGGCATGACCGAGACCCCCACCGCGCTGCGCTCCGCGGCCGACACCGTACTGAGCCGACTCGTCGGCGCCGAGCCGGGCACCGCACGGCTCCGCGAGGACCAGTGGCTCGCCGTCGAGTCGCTGGTCGCGCACGGCCGCAGAACGCTGGTCGTCCAGCGCACCGGCTGGGGGAAGTCGGCCGTGTACTTCGTGGCCACGGCTCTGCTGCGCGAGCGGGGCAGCGGCCCGACGGTCATCGTCTCGCCGCTGCTGGCCCTCATGCGCAACCAGGTGGAAGCCGCCGCACGCGCGGGCATCCGGGCCCGCACGATCAACTCGTCCAACACCGAGGAATGGGGCGAGATCGAGGCGGAGGTCGCGGCGGGCGAGGTGGATGTCCTGCTCGTCAGCCCGGAACGCCTCAACAACCCGGACTTCCGCGATCAGGTGCTGCCCAAGCTCGCCGCCACCACCGGCCTGCTCGTCGTCGACGAGGCGCACTGCATCTCGGACTGGGGTCACGACTTCCGCCCGGACTACCGACGGCTGAGGACGATGCTCGCCGATCTGCCGCCCGGCGTACCCGTGCTGGCGACCACGGCCACCGCCAACGCCCGCGTGACCGCCGATGTCGCGGAGCAGCTCGGCACCGGCGCCACCGGGGCCGATCAGGAAGGCGCCCTCATCCTGCGCGGGCCGCTGGACCGCGAGAGCCTGTCGCTCGGCGTGCTGCGACTGCCCGACGCCGCCCACCGGCTGGCCTGGCTCGCCGACCACCTCGAAACGCTTCCGGGCTCCGGCATCATCTACACCCTCACCGTGGCGGCGGCCGACGAGATCACCGCGTTCCTGCGGCAGCGCGGCTTCCCCGTCGCCTCCTACTCGGGGAAGACGGAGAACGCGGACCGGCAGGCGGCCGAGGCGGATCTGCTCGCCAACCGTGTCAAGGCACTCGTGGCCACCTCGGCCCTGGGCATGGGCTTCGACAAGCCCGATCTCGGATTCGTCGTGCACGTCGGATCGCCCTCGTCGCCGATCGCCTACTACCAGCAGGTGGGCCGCGCCGGACGCGGCGTCGACCACGCCGAGGTCCTGCTCCTGCCCGGGCGCGAGGACGAGTCGATCTGGCGCTATTTCGCGTCGCTCGCCTTCCCGCCCGAGGAGCAGGTGCGCCGCACCCTGGAAGTGCTCGCGGCCTCCGACCGCCCGGTGTCCATCCCCGCGCTGGAAACACGCGTCGATCTGCGCCGCTCCCGCCTGGAGATCATGCTGAAGGTGCTGGACGTCGACGGCGCGGTGCACCGGGTGCGCGGCGGCTGGACCGCGACCGGGCAGCCGTGGGCGTACGACACCGAACGGTACGCGTGGGTGGCCCGCCAGCGCGAGACCGAGCAGCAGGCCATGCGGGACTACGCGACCACCACCGGATGCCGGATGGAGTTCCTGCGCCGGCAGTTGGACGACGAGCAGGCCGCGCCCTGCGGACGCTGCGACAACTGCGCGGGCGCGCGCTTCCCGCTGGAGGTGTCGAACGCCGCGCTGGACGCGGCACGCGCGGCGCTCGGGCGCCCCGGAGTCGAGCTGGAAGCACGCAAGATGTGGCCGACCGGTCTCGAGGCGATCGGGGTCGCGCTCAAGGGTCGTATTCCGGCGACGGAACAGGCGTCCACCGGGCGGGCGTTGGGCCGTCTGTCCGACATCGGGTGGGGCAACCGGCTGCGGCCGCTGTTCGCCGAAGGAGCCGTCGACCAGCCGGTTTCGCCGGAAGTGGTGGACGCCGTGATCCAGGTGCTCGCCGACTGGGCCAAGGGGCCCGGCGGTTGGGCCAGCGGCGCGCCGGACGCCCCCGCACGCCCGGTCGGCGTGGTCGGTGTCGCCTCTCGCCGCCACGGCGTGCTGGTGGAATCGCTCAGCACCCGTATCGCCGAGGTCGGCAGAATGCCCCTGCTCGGCCGGGTCGAGTACGCGGATCAGGGAGACCCGGGCGGCGTACCGCGCAGTAACAGCGCACAGCGGGTACGCGCCCTGCACGGGGCTTTCGTCGTACCGCAGGAGTTGGCCGCGGCCCTTCAGGCGAATCCCGGTCCCGTGCTGCTGGTCGACGATCTCTCCGACACGGGCTGGACACTGGCGGTCCTGGCCAGGCTGCTGCGGCGGGCCGGTGCGACGGCTGTCTTCCCGCTGGTCCTGGCCGTTCAGGGGTGAATGTGCGTGGCGAGGCGCCGGACGGGACAGGATCTAAGCGGCGGACAGGTCCATACCGGTCGGCGGCTTCAATTGCCCGTTGCCGCGGGGCAATACGGGAGCGAGAATTGATGCCGGATCCCCTATCGGCTCATCGAGCCATCTGACCGGCGTGCGCCCGCGCCCGGTCTACGGGTGCATCCATGAAAGGAGGACCGTGACCATCGGCTTCGTTCCGGAGACGTCCTCCGCCGCAACTTCCCTCGCGTCGCGCACTCTGGAGCCGGCCGAATGGGCAGGCATCGGCGTACCTTTGCTGGCCAATCCGCGTGACGTGATCAAGGACCTGCACGCCCGGCACCTGCCGTCCCCGTCAACCGCGGTGATCGCGGTGTACGACCCGGACGGCCGGATCCGGGCCAGCGCCTCCTTCACCGCCCGCAGCGGGGTGGTCGACGGCTGGGAGCGGCGCAATGCGCTGCTCTCGCACCTGCGCCGCGTCATCCCGCACGATCTGCGACTGCGCAAACCGGTACGCACCGCTGTCCTGATGGTCTGCCGGGACGGTGGTCCCGGCTGGACCGAGGAGGACGGGGCGTGGATGTGGGGGCTGCGTGACGCCTGCACCCTGCACGGCCTTCGCTCCGGGTCGTACGTCACCCTGACCGCCGACGGCTGGAATGTGATCGGCGAGAATCGCGTCGGCCGCACACCGAACGCCGCTTCGTGGTCGCGGCGGCCGGGCGACGCGGCGCACGGCATCCCCGGTGGGACGACGCAGGCTCTTCGCCGCGCGGCCGCGCGCTGACGGTCAGGCGCTGGCGCCCAGCAGGGAATTGACCCTGGCCGGGTCGCCGCAGACGATCAGCAGGACGCCCGCGTTGGCCAGTGCGCCCGCCAGCGCCCTCGGCAGCGTGTCGTCGCTGCCGCCGTTGACGGCGACGACCACGACCGGTCGCCCGGTGGTGCGCTCGGCGGAGATGTCTGCGTAGAAGACGTCGTCGGCCGCGTCGTACTGCGCCCAGTAGGACGCTTCGCCGAAGGTGAGTTCGTGCGCCGCCCACGGGTGCTGGTCACCGGTGGTGAAGACCAGGATCTCGCCGGGTGCCCGACCCGTGTCAAGCAGCAGGTCGACCGTCTCGTCGGCGGCGTCGAGCGCACCGTCGGTCGGCGCGGGGATGAGTTGGATCTGGGCGGCGGCGGGCTCTTGGGCGCGCTGCTGCGGCACGGTGGGAGGAACCGCCGTCGCGGCCGGGGTCACCGGGCCGGAGGGTGCGGCGGGACCAGGGGTACCGATGGGACGGGCGGGGCCGTGACGGCCCGGACCGACGCCTGCGGCGGCTTCCCTCGGCGGCGCGGGACGCGGCGCTGCGGGCCGCGGCGGACCGGGGACAGGACGGGGGGTCGACGCACTGCGGCCGGTGGCCGGAGCTGTACGGGGACCCGGGACGCTCTCGTGAATCTGAGGCTCCTCGGGGATGAGAGGCATGAGTTGATGTCTATCAAATGCCGCACGAATGCGCAGCGGGGGGTGGCGTGTGGATCAGAAATCGAAACCGAGTTGTTCCCCTGACTCGACCGGCTGACGGACCTTCTTGAGGTGCTGCCAGCGGGGCAGCGCGTCCAGATACGACCACGACATCCGGTGCTGCGCGGTGGGCCCCAACTCCTCCAGGGCCGCACGGTGAACAGGCGACGGATATCCGGCGTTGTCGGCGAAGGCGAACGGCGTGTAGTCCGCGCCGAGTTCGGCCATCGCCGTGTCCCGCTGCACTTTGGCGATGACGGACGCGGCGGCGACCGCGACGCAGGACTGGTCGCCCTTGATCACGGTCCTGACCTTCCAGGAACCGCCGAGGTAATTGTGCTTGCCGTCGAGGATCACCGCGTCCGGCCGTTCCGGCAGTCCCTCCAACGCCCGTACAGCCGCCAGCCGGAGCGCGGCCGTCATCCCGAGGTCGTCGATCTCCTCGGGTGAGGCGTGCCCGAGGGCGTAGGAGGTGACCCAGTCGCCGAGGACGGCGGCCAGTCGGGCCCGGCGCTTGGGGGTGATCAGCTTGGAGTCGGTCAACCCCTCGGGCGCGCGACGCAGTCCGGTGACAGCGGCGCACACGGTGACGGGTCCGGCCCAGGCGCCGCGGCCGACTTCGTCCACACCCGCCACGGTCCGCGCCCCGAGGGTGGCACGAAGGGAGCGTTCGACGCTGTGGGTGGGTGGTTCGTACGGCATGGCAGTACCAAGCCTACCCCGCTGCTTCACGCCGTCCCACGGCGGTCGGTCAGTCGGACAACGCCCAGTCCGGGAGGACTTCGGTCCGCTCCCGCCAGTCGCCCGGCGGTTGGCCGCCCGGCCGGGACGCGACGATGCCGCCGACGATCGCGCAGGTCGTGTCTACGTCTCCACCGGCCCTGGCGGTGGTCCAGAACGCCTGCTCGTAGTCGTCGAGATGGCGGGCCGCCGCCCACAGGGCGAAGGGCACGGTGTCATGGGCGCTGGTGCGCCGCCCGCAGCCCAGCACGGCGGCCACCGTGGCGACGTCCGCGTAGTCGAGCATGTCCCTGGCCCGTCGGATGCCCGCGTGCACCGCGCTGCGCGGTACGAGGTCGAGAACCGCGCCGAGGAGATCGGACGGGGCCTGGGGTCCCGTGGGGTCGGCGACGAGGGCCGCCGCGGCGGCGACCGCCATGGCCCCGACGACCGCCTCACGGTGCTGATGCGTCGTGTAGGCGGAGATCTCCGCCTGGTGGGTGGCCTGGACGGCGTCACCCGCGTACCAGGCACCAAGGGGCGCGACCCGCATCGCGGCGCCATTGCCCCACGAGCCCTGCCCGTTGAACAGGCCGGCCGCGAGTTCCCGCCAGTCGCCGCCTTCCTGGCGGATCAGCCGCAGCATCCGGTTGACAGCCGGGCCGTAGCCGCGGTCGAAGTCGTGGTGCTCGGCGAAGGAGTGGGCCAGGGCGTCCTGGTCGACGCGTCCGTGCTTGATCAGCACCGAGACCACCGAGCAGGCCATCTCCGTGTCGTCCGTCCACCCCCAGGTGCCGGGTGGCAGTTGGCCGTTCTGAAGTGCCGGGTAGTTGGCGGGGACGAAGAACTGGGAGCCCAGGGCGTCGCCCACGGCCAGCCCGCGGAGGCTGGCCACGGCGCGCGCGGCGCGGTCGGTTTCAGTGGTGTGAGGGGTCATGGCGTCGGAAACTCTGACATCGTGTTCAATCCCGGTCAATCTCCGTGTGCCCAAAGTCACCGGCCGACTTCACCACTCCCCGCCGCCAGGCGGGCCGGGCGTCCGCCACCTCGCGAACGGCCGGTCCAGGGTATAACCGCCGGAGGGGCCGAGCAGGAGTGTGCGGGTCTCGGCGTTGTCGGGGTTGGACAGCGCCTCGAACTCCTCCACCGTCCAGTGGAACCAGCGCATGCAGAACAACCGCATCGTCAGCCCGTGGGTGACCACCAGCACGTTCGGCGGGAAGTCCTCCTTGTCGAAGGCGCGGTACAGCGTCTCCAGGAAGGCCCCGACCCGGTCGTAGACGTCCGCGCCGCTCTCCCCCATCGCGAAGCGGTAGAAGAAGTGGCCGTAGGCGTCGCGGGCTTTGCGCTGCCGCTGGATGTCCTCGACGTCCTGCCAGTTTCCCCAGTCCTGTTCCCGCAGGCGCGGCTCCTCCTTGGCCCGGGTCAGCCGGGGGTCGAGCCCCAGTGCCCGGAAGGTGTGCCAGGTGCGGCGGTACGGAGAGACGAATGCCTGGACCCGTTCCTCGCCGAACAGCTCACGCAAGCCCGCTCCCGCCTCCCTCGCCTGTTGAAGGCCGGTGGCGGTGAGTTCCAGGGCGTGGTCCGGCACCCGCTCGTAAATGGTGTCGTCCCTGTTTCCCTGGGACTCGCCGTGCCGGATGAGCACAATGCGGCGAGGGCGTCCCATGACGATCAGCCTATTGCGCGACTGTCGCTCCGGCGCGCTGATCCGGGGGTCATCCGCCTCACAGTCGCGCCGTCAGCTCCTCCGACAGCTCCCGCAGCCGACGTCGGGCGTCCCCGTCGTACGCCTGCCGGTCGGCCCTGGCTTCCCGGGTGCCGTTGTAGTACCGGCCGGTGCCGACATCGGTGCCTTCGATGAGCCGCAAGGTCGCCTCCCCGCCCTCCTCCACCGAGCTCCACGGCGCTATGCCTCCCTCTCTGACCATGGTGGTGTCCATGTACGTGGCCGGATGCAGCGCGTTCACCGTCACACCGGTGCCTTTCAACGCCTCGGCCAGGTCGAAGGTGAACATGACCTGTGCGAGCTTGCTCTGCGTGTACGCCCGCCCGCCGTCGTAGTCCTTGGTCAGCATCGGGTCGCCGAAGTCGATCGCCTGCTGACCCGCGGAGGCGACGTTGACGATGCGGGACGGCGCCGACGCCGTCAGCAAGGGCAGGAGCCGGTGCGTGAGCCGGTACCCCGCCAGGTAGTTCACCGCGAACCGCCGCTCCACGCCGTGCTCGTCCGCCTCCCGCGCTCCGCCCGGCGAGGCGGTCCCGATTCCCGCGTTGTTGACCAGCACGTCCAGCCGGTCGGCACGGGCCAGCACCTCGTCGGCAAGCCGGTCGACCTGCCCGAGATCGGAGACGTCGGCGAGCAGCACCTCCGCGCGGTCCTCACCCGTCGCCTCCCGTATGGCGTCGCGAACCTCCTCGGCCCGGCGGCCGTCGCGGCCATGGATCAGCACACGGGCTCCGTCGGTCGCGAGGCGTATGGCGAGCCAGCGACCCAGGCCGTCAGTGGAACCGGTGATCAGGATCGTCCGCCGGGAGTCGGCCTTGCCCTCGGGGTGCTCCCCCCGGCCGCCGACAACGCGTTCGTTCATTGCGAGCTCCATTTACGAGACATGCTGACTCGTTAAGAGTATGCGAGACACCATGCCTTGTAAAGTGGATTCGTGGACGAGACACCCGCGCGGGGCAGACCCCGCAGTGAGACCGCCCGCCGCGCCGTGCTCGACGCGGCCCTGCGGCTCTGCCAGGACGGCGGTTATCAGGCCCTGACCATGAAGGGCATCGCGGAGAACGCGGGGGTCGGCCGCCAGACCGTGTACCGCTGGTGGCCCGCCAAGCAGGACGTCCTGCTCGACGCCCTGCGCGACCTGGGTCTGCGCAAGGCGGAGCACCTGGACCCCGACAGCGGCGACACGCTGCGCGACGTCCGTACGCTGCTCGACGCCACCTTCGTGCTCACCCGCAAACTCACCGGCAAGGCCCTGGTCGGACTGATGGCCGATGCCCAGCACGACCCGGACCTCTCACAGCGGCTCCAGTCCACGGTGATCGGGCCCCGGCGGCAGGCGCTCCGCGCGCTCCTGGCCCGTGGGGTGGAGCGCGGTGAACTGGCCGGGGAGGACCGGACGCTGGACCTCGCGGTCGACTTCGCCTTCGGCGCCATGTGGTACCGGCTGATCAGCCATCACGCGCCGGTGGACGCGAGCCTGGGGGAACAGATCACCAGCGCCCTGGCGAAGCTGCTGAGGCCGGACGGACCCACCGGGGCACGGGCGACCACAAGCGTAGACGCGAGCACAGGCGCGGCCTCATCGGCGAACGAGCAGGTGAGCGCGCAGGCGAAAGAGCAGGCACCGGTCAGCGCCGCAACCCCCGCCGCACCCACTGTCGGTTGAGGAACACCAGTCGTCCCGGATCGGCCACCGTGCGGATGCCGACCAGCCCCTGCGGCCCGAACTCCGGCGCCACGACGGCCACCACGACATCCCCGGTCGTCGCCAGCACCGCCGCGTCGCCGTTGATCTCGACGACCCGGCCGCGCGTTCCCGCCGGTGCCTGGCTGATCAGTCCGGCCAGAAAGCGGGCCACTTTGGCGGCTCCAAGGGCGGGACGCCGGGCCGCCCCGGGGACACCGCCGCCGTCCGACCAGGCCACCACGTCGTCGGCGAGCAGTTCCGCCAGCGCCTGCTGGTCCGCGTGCGAAGCGGCCCGCATCAGGTCCTCGGCCAGCTGCCGCCGCTGCGGCCAGGGCAGGTCAACGCCGGTGGCGGACTCCCGCACCCGTTGCCGTGCCCGGCGCCGCAGGGCGCGGCACTGCACTTCGGGCAGTCCGAGGACGACGGCGGTTTCCGCCGACCCGTAGCCGAAGGTCTCCCGCAGGACGTACGCGGCCCGCTCGGCCGACGACAGGCGTTCCAGCGCGACCAGCCGCGCCATGGACACCGATTCCCGGCTCTCGACCGTCTCCAGAGCGCCCAGGGCGCCCATCGCGCCGCCCTCGGTGAGCACCGGTTCCGGCAGCCAGGAGCCCGCGTGCGCTTCACGCCGGTGCCGCGCCGCCTGCTCGGGCACGGCCCGTATCGCGCCGAAGACCTCGCGGACCAGTTCGGGCAGCGCGTCGCCCGCACCGGTGTCGGCCGTACGGGTGAGCGCGTGCCGTACGACCTCGTCCGCCGCGCACGCCGATCCGAGCATCCGATAAGCGGCCCCGAAAAGCCGCACCTGGTGCGGGGAAGGGGCTTGCGTATCGTCGGCCGCCACTGCTGTCACAGCGGTGGCTTCCACCCCACCCGTGACAGCGCCGCCTATATCCGGCGCGCGGTCGGCACCACCCGTGTCACCCGAGCCATCCGCTCTCAGACCGTCCACGCCTGCACCACATCCACCACGTCACCCGCCACGGACACCACATCGGTGTCGAGTTCGGCGCGCTCCGACAGCCGCGTCACCGCTCCCTCGCGGTATTTACCGCGCTCCGTCGCCGAATTCCACATGGACAGCACCAGGAAGTCGTTTCCCGGACCCTGGCCGAAGACGCCGCGCAGCATGCCGGGAGAACCCGCCATGGCGGGATTCCACACCCATTGCTGCATCGATGTGAAGTGGTCGACACGGTCCGGCCGCACTTTGCACAGGGCGACGCGCAGGACGTCGACGTCGGCGAAGGTCGGTTCGAAGCCGACCTTGACGTCCAGCCGGTGCTCGAAGAGATTCACCGCGAGCATCTCGTAGGTGTCGCCCTGCGACGCGGCGATCCCGTCGTGCGGCCCGGCCATGAAGGCGTCGTAGGACCGCCGGCTGTCCCAGAAGGCGAAGAGATGCGCCATTCCGGGCTGGGCACGGCTCCAGCCGCCGCCCTGCCCTCGGAAGCCGGGCTGGTCCTTGAGCGCCGCCCACCTGCGCTGCCCCCGGTCGAACCCCGCCTGATCCACAACCCCGCAGCGCATCCACTTCACCAACACCGCGCCATCGTAGTGGCGTTGACGCCGGAGATCGTCCCTGTGCGGGGGAGGCAATCGCGTGAGGGACCGGAAGGGCCGGAAAAGGGCGGTGGGGGGGGGGGGGGCCCGCGCGCCCCCCCCCCCCCCGCCACAAAAAAAAACGGCGCCGCCCCGGCGGGACGGAACAAACACACGACCTACCCACCCCCGCCCCACGCCGCCGACCCCCCCC